>OZ241366.1:2622578-3933867 GCA_965199905.1 Ilyomonas sp.
ACAGCCAAACTTCCCTCCTACATCAAAGTCGGAAAGGAAGATTTGATTGAACAATATTTGTTTCTTACCACTTCGCATGATGGTTCCGGCAGTATTACCGCAGCCTTTACACCCATCCGCATTGTTTGCAACAACACTCTGAATGCTGCTCTGAAAAACATGAGTAACTCTATTCGGATACGCCATACAAACAACGCAAAGCAAAAACTGGAAGAAGCTCATAAAGTAATGGGCATAACAAATATACTTTCTGCACAAATGGAGGACGTATTCAACAACTGGTCGAAAGTAAAAATTAAAGATAAGGAAGTGTACAAGCTTATACAGCTTGCTATGGTTCCAAATAAAGAAGTGTTGAGGGATATCCGACGGGGAAAGGAAGATGAATTGTCTACGCATTTTTTAAACATCTGCATGGATGCTTACCAGTACGCAATAGGCAACGAAACGCAGCAGCTTGACACTACAAAAGGAACGCTTTTCGGGGCTTACAATGGCATCACAGGCTATTTTCAAAACGTGAGAAAATACAAAGATGATGAAGCAAAATTAAGGTCGCTTTTGTATGGTGGTACAGGACAGCAACGTACACAGGTGGCTTTTAATTTATGCAGCTCATTTGAAGAAAAAGGAAGCGATGTGTTTTTACTGAATTAGCATTAATAATTGAGGCAGATAATAAGCGACTGGCCTTCTTTCTACCTACATTTTTTGAATTTTATAATGAAGAAGTTATGACAGTGAATATCATTGAAAACGAAAGGCAACCGGTTACACTTAACGACACGTATGAAGCCTGGTATAAACTGAAAACAAGATACAGAGATGCCATCGTGATTTTAAGAAACGGAGATAACTATTATGCTTTTGAAGATGATGCAGATACAATAACTAATGCCCTGCAAAAAGAACCATTACCACTCTGGAAGGAACGACAACTTTGTATCCTTCCCTATCACGAAATAGATGACTTTTTGAACAAGGTTGTGAAAGCGGGTTATCGCGCAGCTATTTGCGAACCTGTCTTTTTTAGTTTATTTCAATAAGATAACTAGGAAGCGGCTTATTTAAAGCCGCTTTCTTTTGCCAAAAGAAAGCTACGCAAAGAAAACGCTAAGCCGGATGGCAACTCCTGATTGTCTAATAGATTTAAGAACTCTAAACCTATTAAAAAGAAAAGCTATTCTTTCATTTATTCTGCTACAAAATTAGCCCGCGTCGCTGCTGAAGCGGCAAGGGAATTTCCGGCATAAACCTGCTGAAAACTTTTTCTTACACTATCGATTTTATTCCGTTCCTCCCTTGTCTGTATTGCGCCGGGGCTGACTGTGCACCATAAAAAATTTTACAGCTATGAAAAAGAGTATGATGCTAAACACGATGCTAAGTGAGATTGATGGAATGAAAGTGAGTGAAGTTGAACTTGTGTACCGGAGTAAAGTAAAAGCTTCAGAGAGACCCGTGGTATCACAATCGAAAGAAGTCTATGAAGTGCTTAAAAGGAACTGGGATGAAACGAAAATAGAATTGGTGGAACAATTTAAAATTCTGCTGTTAAATCAGGCAAATAGAGTACTCTGCATTTACGAGATTTCAAAGGGTGGAATAACAGGAACAGTGGCTGATCCGAAAATGGTTTTTATGGCAGCTTTAAAAGCGGCTGCCTGCAATATCATCTTGGCTCATAATCATCCATCGGGAAGCTTAAAACCAAGCCGGGCAGACATCGAACTCACTCAAAAAATGAAGGCTGGAGGAGAACTGTTTGATATTAAAGTATTGGATCACCTGGTCATTTCCAATGAAGCTTATTACTCTTTTGCTGATGAAGGTATCATGTGACACGATACCAGCCGGAAGGATCCTACAAACGGTCAATTCTGGCTGGTATTTTTTTTAAGCATACCATGCTTCCTTTCCGCTTGCTTTCAAATCTATATACAAACAAAAAACGAACCCATCCTGTCAGCCAAAATCATACAAATAGAAGCCATTTTATGATGACGAAGCGAACCATTTTTCTCCTTCTTTTCACCCGCCTGAAATTTGGTCAGGTATTGCTTTTCGATACTCGCTCTTCTACTTTTACGCTGGCAAGGAACCTGCAGAAAGGTATACACGGCAAGATGTACAAACGTGGCACGTTTGCGGATCTTGCCCCTTCCCTTCAAAGTCGGACTGGGAATCTGAACAGAGTACAGAATGTGTGAAAAAGAAGATGATGAAGAAAGGAATGAAAGTCCGGAGCCGCTTCGTGAAAACCAGGATGAATGATATCGAATATCAACAACTCGAAAAATCATGGAAGGAAACGACCGAACGGCACTTGAGCAATTATTTGCGCAAGGTCATTTTGCAAAAGCCTGTAATTGTCAGATATCGGAACGAATCAGCTGACGACTTCCTGAGCAGTATGCTCCAGCTTAAAAAAGATTTGAATGACATCAGCAATAACTTCAACCAGGCTGTGAAAAAGCTTCACGTCCTCGAAAAGATACCGGAGTTCCGGACATGGCTGATTCTGAATGAATCATTACAACGTGATGTAGCCACCAACATTCAATATATCAAAGACCGGATCGCTCAACTCTATAATGAATGGTTGTTAAAATAACAATGCCCCGCTCACTGCAAAGGGTGTTGAACTATAACGAACAAAAAGTAAAAAAGGGAATAGCTATGTGTATTGGTGGCGATAATTTTTTGGGAGAAGCAAACGCTCTGAACTGTTATCAGAAACTGGTTATATTTCAACGCAGATTTGAGCTTAACGACAGGGCTTCGACAAAAGTGATTCATATCTCTCTCAATTTCGATCCTTCTGAATCATTCGGTAATAAGAAACTGCTCGACATCGCATCTGACTACATGCAAAAAATTGGCTTCGGAGGCCAGCCTAGTCTTGTATACCGGCATCAGGATACATTACATCCTCATGTTCACATTGTGAGCACCACCATCCGCGCTGATGGCAGCCGTATTAACACACATAATCTGGGACGCAATCAATCCAGTAAGGCAAGAAGGGAAATCGAAGAAGAATACAGGCTGGTCAAAGCCCAATCCCGAAAGAAAGTAGTTATACCCTTACAGGTGTCAGCCCACATTCAAAAAGCACAATATGGAAAGGGAGAAACAAGAGATACAATGTCCCGCATTATACAAAGCGTTGCAAGCTCTTTTAACTATACTTCCCTGGCTGAATTCAACGCTGCCCTCCGGTTATATAATGTGACGCCTGATGCCGGAACAGAAAGCGACAATATTGATTCCCGTAAAGGATTGCACTATTATATCCTTACCGACTCCGGTCAGAAAACCGGAGTCGGTATCAGAGCGAATTCTCTGCTTGGCAAACCGGTTACCGCCTGGCTGGAAAAACGCTATGAAGAAAATAAATCCAGCCGGCATACTTTTAATGCACGATTGAAACAAACCCTTGATTCCGTGCTGCTCCGACCTCCTTCCGATTTTTCAATGTTTGAAAAACAACTCTCTCAGCTAGGCGTTGCTATTCTCTTACGCACTAATGGGGAAGGCAGGCATTATGGCATCACGTTTATCGACACACAAAACAAATCTGTTTTCAATGGCAGTGAGCTCGGCAAAGAATACAGCATCACCTCTTTGCAAAAGATTGTTCCGTTTTCAGCTGCACCAGAACAGAAAGACACTCCGCAACCACTACTTCAGAAGACAAAAGGAAATAAACCGGAGAGGGCTGCAAAGAAGCTTGATATCAATGGCTTGGGTAACAGTGTAACTATATCTCTCCTTCGTGACTTACTGACGCCCGAGACGAATCAAGATAATATACCCGCTGCACTACTTCAAAAGAAAGGAAAACGAAAAAAGAAAAGGAAACACTCATAATTAAAAACGCATATTATGTCAACAGGTGAAAATGAAACCGCACTCCGAAAAATAACCGACATGACAAGGCTGATTAGTCTTGTTTTGTTGGGATTGCATTTTTATTATTTCAGCTATGGAGTTTTCCTCTCATGGCAGCTGATTTCATCCTTTACGGACCGGATGCTGGTGCGCGTAGCTGCCACCGGTTTATTCAGTCATTTTTTAACAGGAAAATGGTTCTCTTTGGGACTTTTGCTCATATCCCTTTTTGGCATTCAGGGGAGAAAAGAGGAGAAATTAAAACGGAACTCAATGATCGGCTTATTCATCGCTGGTTTGGCGATCTACTTTGGAAGTCAGGTTATCTTTTATACTAGTTTCTCACCGGTGACAATGGCGGTTATTTATATGTCAGTTACTGCTGCAGGGTATTTATTGATGCTGAGCGGCGGTGCCGGACTCAGCCGCCTGATCCAGATCAATCTTACGGATGATATATTCAACGAGATAAATGAAACGTTTCCGCAGGAAGAGCGGTTGCTCAATAACAAATATTCAATTAACCTGCCGGCACGGTATAAGCTTCGTGAAAAAGTACGCATGAGCTGGATCAATATCATTAATCCCTTTCGCGGTCTTCTGGTCGTTGGCAGTCCCGGTGCGGGCAAATCCTGGTTCGTGATCCAGCATGTCATCAAACAACACATCGAAAAGGGCTTTAGCATGTTCATCTACGACTTCAAATACGATGACCTGAGTAAGATTGCTTACAACTGGCTGCAGCGAAATTTGGGCAGATATGACGTATTGCCTGCTTTCTATGTAATTTCCTTTGACAACCTTTCCCAGTCGAGTCGTTGTAATCCGCTTGATCCGGCTTCAATGCATGACATCACTGACGCGACCGAATCCGCCCGCGCCATCCTACTTGGACTTAACCGCGAATGGATTAACAAGCAGGGTGATTTTTTTGTGGAATCTCCCATCAATTTTCTGACCGCCGTGATCTGGTTTTTACGCCGGTACGAAGATGGCAGGTATTGCACGCTGCCTCACGTTATTGAGTTGATGCAGGCTGACTATGATGAACTGTTTCCTATCCTGAACACAGAACCTGAAATTGAAGTACTTGTGAATCCATTTGTGAGCGCCTATCAAAACGATGCCATGGAACAGTTGGAAGGACAAATCGCCTCTGCGAAGATCGGTATGGCCCGCTTGGCTTCTCCGCAGTTGTACTGGGTACTCTCCGGAAACGATTTTACCCTCGATATCAACAATCCACAGCATCCCAAAATTGTCTGCGTAGGTAATAACCCGGAAAAGCAGCAGATCTATGGTGCTGTCCTGTCTCTTTATATTTCTCGGATGATCCGCCAGGTAAATAAGAAAGACCGTATTCCCTGCAGTCTTGTCTTTGATGAGTTTCCCACCGTCTTCTTCAACCATATGGATAGCGTGATTGCTACGGCACGCAGCAACAAAGTAGCCACCACCTTAGCAATGCAGGATATCAGTCAGCTACGCAAAGATTACGGGAAAGAAGCTGCTGATGTGATTGTCAACATCGCGGGTAATATCATATGCGGGCAGGTCATGGGTGATACGGCAAAAATGTTATCCGAGCGAATGGGTAAAATCAGGCAGGCAAAAGAAAGCATTTCTGTTAATCGCACCGATACATCAGTTAGCCATTCTGTTGGACTAGACTATGCTGTACCGGCATCTAAGATCAGTTCGCTTTCTTCCGGTGAATTTGTGGGCATGATAGCCGACGAACCGGGACAGAAAATTAAACTGAAAATGTTTCATTCTGAGATCCTGAATAATAAGCAGCAACTGGATCGGGAAACAGCAGGCTTTACTGATATTCCTTCCGTCTCGGATGTGACAACCCAACGTGTAAAAGAAAATTATTATGAGATAAAGATCCAGGTAAAAAATATGTTGGAGAAGGAGTTGGCTACCTTGCAGAATAGACCCTAAGTTTCTGCATCAATACCACTAAGAATTAATTTATTTCTCACGAATAGAAACAGCGTGATAATTGATAATAATAAAAGCACCAACCAGAAGAAGCGATTGGTAGTGTCTCAGTTTAGTCCTGCTGAGTACACCGGACAAATTAGAAGAGCAATTATCGGCACATCGCGTGAAAAGTTTATCAGCACTTCTTATGCTGAACGTCAAAACCTGACAATGAGAATGCACCGAGCCGAACGCATCAGGCTCTTCTGAATAGATCAGATGTGCATCCGTCGTTTTATCGAAGTAAACCTTCAGGCTTTTGGACTGCTGGTTCGGATTTTTCTGGATGAAATCTGACGATAGAACATTCAGCAGCCGGTTGAACTGGTAGGCTGTTTCGATCCGGCTATGCGCCATTACCCCGAAGAACTGATCGAAATCTTTAAAGAGAGACATATCACTGCCCGTAAACCGGAATATCGATTGCCAATCATCGCCCACGCAGAACAGCTTACAATGCGGGTTCACCTTCTTCAGTAAGCGGCAAATTTTATGGAAACGAGACAATAATTATAAATCCATCTGAAATAACTTCAGATGCTTTAGTTTAAAAAATAACTTTGACTACAACTGTTAAACAAGAAAAGCAAACGTTTGAAAAAGAAATTGATATTTCAGATTTGATGGTTTTACTTAAAACTAATATTGAGAAGTTAGAAAGCAGACTTCTTATTTCTTTAAAATCGCTAGGATTTTCTCAACAGAAACCTGATTTAATGACAGACATTCTTATAATTTTCAAGCCAGAATAAATTCTGCCAGCAAAAAGTTTTCTGCTATGCTGGATGACACCTCTCACCTTATCATTTGGAATTTTATCTTTCTTTACTAGTTTCTTCGGCTGACGAAATGCTACTGCCAGTACAATAGAAAGTTGAACCGTTGTGCATCACATTATCTTAAACAATCCTCCCATGGAACTGACACCGAAAGACTTCAGAGCAATAGAACTTCTAGAAAAATATAACAAACAAGATTTAGTTGAAAATCTCGCTGACTATCACTTCTTGGTTGACACATTACTATACTTACATGAAGCAATCACTGAAGAGCAAGTAGAATTAAAATACTGGCAAAACGACTCCGAAACATTATTCTACAAATTCGCATTTAACGGGTTGACTCTGCATCAAATTTATAGTGGACTTAATATGAGTTCGGTATATTATAAAGATGAAGCGAATGGTAAAAGCATGATTGACATTTCTTCAGCAAGAGCCATTCTTCGAACTCAGCTTGAAGCATTTTTAATGTACCATTATATCTATGTAAATCCTGTTGACGATGACTTAAAAGAATTGAGATACAATGCGTGGATTTATTCAAGCTTACTGCAAAGACAAAAATTTCCATCTAAAACTCACTTTGCCAAACAGCAGAAGGCAAAAGATGAAATCAAATTAAACCAAATGAAAGAGACGATCAATAAACTACAGTCTTTTCAAAACCTTACCGCAAACCAACGACAAAGCCTACTTGACAAAGGAAGCGGGAGACTATTTCGTCATTGGGCAACAATTTTAAAGGAAACAGGATTTTCTGAAAGCAATCCGTTTAATACAATTTATGCAATACTGAGTATATATGCACACTCTGAGGGACTAAGCATTATTCAATTGAGGTATCAGCCTGACTTTTACAAAAATGTTATAAGTCAAGCCAACATAGACCTTCGTAATTCCAAACTTCTTGTCTGTTTAATGATTACATCAATTATAAAACTACATGATGTGGTGAAGAAGAAATATGATCCACTTCCTGACCAACTAAAGTCTGACATCGACATATATAGCATGATGGCAATAAGAGATAAAACGTGAAGGCGAACGCACAATAGCTTGCATTGTTAGCAAGATATCTTTTTCCCAAGCAAGCACGTTTGGATGCTCCTGCCACTCTATAAAGGCTTCTGATTTTGTATCTAAATTCAAATCAGTAATATCGTCATAATCGATAAATGAAGTACGTGAGTAAAACACGTGTAAAAATCGAAGCCTGCTCCAACCTATTAGGCGGAAATATGAAAAAGAAAAAAATTTGTGTGGTATTGTAAAAACAATTTATTTTTGTTTTATAAACAAAAACATCACTTTTCTTCTTCTTGCTGTGTAGGTTTATCTCAAAATAGGCACCTAACAATTTTTATAAAACATGTTTCATGAAATCTAACCTTTTGAATTCGCACTGTAAAAAATAATAGAGCACTTCAATCGAAACTAGCTTCTTGAAATTCTAAATTGATATTTTGTCATAAAAGTTCGCTTTATATTGATTAGAATTTTACTTAGATCGCTTTTAAATGTTTTTCGATACTAATCTCAGCAATGCAATTCCTTCGTCATATTGAAATAAAAAATAAATCATTGGATTAAGGCTATTCTACTGCCTTACTCGGGAATAAATCTTAATATATTTTTCAGGAAAAAACTTTTATACCGGCATAGCAGAACAATATTATAGTATATTTTATTTGGTATTAAAAAATCGTTACGGTATCAGATCTTGTTGCGTAATTACTCTCATGTAAGGTATTCGATCCTTGCTTGATGAGATAGAATAATGGATTACAGAATTAAGTATAAATTTCGTTTAAGCAGCGTAGTTGTTACTTATGTTAGCGATAGCTTTATTCTGGATTGATCGTTTTTGATTTTAACCAAATCTCAATATCTGATGCAAAACTCTCAAATAAACTGGAACCTTATTTACACCAGGCCGAAGCAAGAACAGAAGGTGGCGAAGCGGTTGTGTGATTTGGGAATTGAATTTTATCTACCCTTGACAAATTCTCTCAGACAGTGGCATGATCGAAAAAAAAATATTAAGTCGCCTTTATTTCCTTCCTACATTTTCGTAAATCTGAATAATAAGCAGGATGTATTTTCCTGTTTGGGAATAGAAGGGTGTGTTTGTTTTGTCCGGATGGATAAGCAAATTGCTAACATTTCTAATTCAATCATCAACGACATCAAAATCGTTGTTGAAAAATCAAATAGTTTTGAAGTCACTTCAGATCGCTTTTTACCAGGAAAGAAATTGACGATTCAAAAAGGAAGTTTGGTGGGCTTGAACTGTGAAATTATTTCTTGGTCAAGTAATATAAAAGCACTAGTAAGGATGCAACTCCTAAATCGTAATATTTTGGTTGAGTTACCTATAGACTCACTTCTACCTTATTAATCTGTCTTGCGTAGAACTCCGAATTACCTCATAAATTCAGAATGAATAATCGCCTTACTCATGGACTCATGTCTGATTATCTAATCGTTTGACAAGTCACAAAGGATCGAGGTTCTTATGAACTGTTAACCTATATTAAAATCTACATGTTGAACACGTTCAATCTTTCGTCTTGTCAGAATGAAATTTATTATGGTCAGCTATTGCAGAATGGAACACCAATCTTCAATATAGGGGCGAAAGTTATTGTAAAAGGTTATCTTGATAAGGAAGTTTTTAAAAAAGCAGTACACGAATTAGTAAAACAACATGACAGTTTACGCAGCATATTGATTGTTGTTGATGCTGTTCCTTACCAAAGTATAATTGACAAGGTCGATACTGTGTTTGCCTATGAAGATTTTTCTCCGTATGAAGACCCTGTAAAACAGGCAGATGTATTTATTGAGAACGAATTTCATAAACCGTTCGATATTTTTAACGGTGAATTACTTAATAAATATTATCTACTCAAAATCTCTGATAGTTTCTTTTATATTTTCGGTAAATATCATCACCTTATAGCCGACGGATGGAGTACTTCTCTTTTATTTAAGAGGCTTTCGGATAATTATCGGAATATCCTTTCAAATAAAGAGGTTGATAATTATTTATCCTATTCCTACCTCGACTTCGTTTCGGATGATCAAAACTACATTATTTCATCTAAGTATCAGGAAGATGCGGAGTATTGGAAAAAAAAGTTTGAACGGTTGTTTCATCCTTTTTTTAATAGGTCTGAAAAATCTTTGGAAAAAGCAGACATTATCAGAAGTGATAGAATTGAAAATTTTATAGCCCGAGACCTGTATAATAGAATCATCGAGTTTTGTGATTTCCACCAGGTTTCTGTCTTTCATTTTTTTATTGGAATCGTTACATATTGTTTTGCCCCTTTTTATGAGAACGAAACGATGGTCTTTGGCTTGCCGTTGTTAAACAGAAGAACAAAACATTTCAAGCATACAGTTGGATTATTTACAAGTATTACACCGCTTAAGTTGATCTTAAACTCGAATCAAAGCTTTTTAAAAATTTTATATGAAATTAAGAGTGAACTGAGGGAAAACTTTCGCTATCAGCGTTTACCGCTAAGTACAATTACAGCCTCGATAACATTAAAGAAAGAAATCAGCACCCATCCCATATATGACGTATTTCTTTCTTATGAAAAGCATGATTATTCTGTTCCCTTTTCCGGTTACAGTACAAGTGTTATTCCTCTAAGTCATCATTCAGAAAAGGCACCTTTGTCAGTTTACATCAGGGAATTTGACGAATTGAAAGATGTTAAGATTGATCTGGATTTTAACCTATTGTATTTTGAGTATAATGACTTAATCCTCAGTTTCAGTAATCGTTTCATTAAAATAATTCCAGAACTGCTTTTAAATCCAAGTCAGCGTGTTCAGGATATGGACCTGTTAAGTGAAGAAGAGGAGCGGCTTATTCTTCATGATTTTAATAAGACTGATGTTGACTATTCCGGCAATCAAACGGTTCTTGATTTATTTTTTGAGCAGGTGTCATTGCATCCCGATAATACTGCTGTTGTATTTGAGGATTGTACGCTTAGCTACCGGGAATTGGATGAGCAATCAAACCGGCTTGCGAACTATTTGACAGAACATTTTCATATTGGTCAGCATGAGTTAATCGGGATCATGCTTGATCGCTCCGAACAAATGCTTATAGGTATACTTGGTATATTAAAATGCGGAGGATGCTATGTGCCGATCGATGCAAGTCATCCGCCAGCCAGGATTTCTTACATTTTTGAACAGAGTAAATTAAAGACTGTTCTCTCGGAGGAGAAGCATCAGCAATGGATAGAAGAGAAAGGATACAACTGTGTAATCGTGAGCCGTGATAATCCTGAATTGCTGGGAAGTGCCTGCCAACGATTGCAATCCATAAGTGAGAACAGCAGTTTGATGTATGTGATGTACACTTCCGGTACAACAGGGCGACCGAAAGGTGTTGAAATAGAACATCGTTCTGTTTACAATTTTCTGGTAAGCATGCAATCAAAACTGGAGATAAAATCATCCGACCGTCTGCTGGCAGTAACGACATATTCTTTTGATATCTCTGTTCTGGAGTTGTTCCTTCCCCTGGTCAGCGGAGCTACAGTTTACATAGCAAGCAAGGAAGGAACAACAGATACAAGAGTCTTGAAGGAAAGCCTGGATCGGTCGGCTATAAGTATCTTACAGTGTACGCCCGCCATGTGGCAAATGCTACTGGATGCAGACTGGAAAGGCAATAAAGATTTACTAGCCTTGTGCGGAGGGGAGAGATTAAATAAAGAACTGGCGCAGCATCTGATAAAAAAGGTTGGAAGACTGTGGAATATGTATGGACCGACAGAAACTACCATCTGGTCGAGCATGCAGCTTGTAGAACAAAAAGAAGATGCGGAAAGTATAGGTCAACCAATCTCCAATACACAAATGTATATTTTAAATGCTTTTAAGCGACCCTTACCAGTCGGCATTGCAGGTGACTTGTATATAGGAGGCGCAGGAGTAGCTCGTGGCTATAAAGATCAGGCAGAGCTAACAGCAGAACGATTTATCGAATCTCCCTTCAAAATTGGAGAAAGATTGTACCGTACCGGAGATATCGCAAAGTGGCACTCGGATGGCAGAATTATATTTATAGGGCGTAAAGATGACCAGTTGAAGGTCAGAGGATACCGGGTTGAACCATCTGAAATTGAGCACACCTTACTGAGCCATCCCTTAATCACTTCTGCGGTGGTTGTTGGGACAACAATCAGCAGCGATATTTTTCTTGTTGCCTATGTAGTTGTCAGATCACCAATTACGGCAACAGAACTTAGGGAATACATGAGAAGTGAACTCCCTGATTACATGGTACCCTCCTATTACGTCGAGTTACCTGTGCTTCCCTTATCTGCAAATGGTAAGATAGATAAAAAAAGTTTACCTGGCATAGAGGAGTCGATTTTGTTAAGTACAGACAGCGAGTGCATTGCCGCCACTAATGATACAGAGTTGTGTCTTGTTAAGATATGGGAAGAAGTGTTGGAAACAAAGAAAATCAGCATAAGAGATAACTTTTTTGAAATCGGCGGTCATAGTTTACGGGCTATACAAATACTCTCACGCATATATAAAGAGTTTGCTGTTCAGCTTTCTCTCAAAGATCTGTTCACCAATCCCCGAATAGAAGATCTAGGAAGGATATTACTAACTCACGAAGAAAAATCCGGTTATAAAAGAATAGAACCAGTTGCTGAAGAAGCCTATTATGAGCTGTCGCATGCTCAGCGCAGGCTGTGGATTTTAAGCCAGTATCCGGGCGGTTCACTGGCATACAATATAGCGGGTGCCTATATAATGAAAGGACCTTTACATGTGATCAACTTCCAGACTGCGCTGCAGGACATTATCAAAAGGCATGAGAGTTTGCGAACTGTGTTTATAACGATGGACAACAGACCTGTGCAGCGCATAAAATCAGCAGAGGATATCTCTTTCTTTATCGAGTGCATAGATCTGAACGAAGATGGCGATGGATGGGGGAAAGCTAAGGAGTATATACAAAAAGAACAGGAAACAGAATTTAATTTAGCGACAGGACCTTTACTCAGAGGTAAGTTGCTGAAGCTGGAAGAAGAATATCTCTTCCTGTTAACCATGCATCACATTATTACGGATGGCTGGTCGATGAATGTGATTGTAAAGGAACTCTTTGCATTGTATGAAGCATATCTGAACAACGGGAAGAGTCCGTTGGGTGAACTAAGAATCCAATATAAGGATTATGCAGCCTGGCAAAACGAACAACTTAAAAATAAAGAAACTGATGTGCATCGCAAATACTGGCTGTCACAGTTCGAAAACGGTATACCTGTGTTGAACCTGCCAACAGATGAAAAAAGACCCGACCTCATCACTTTTAATGGAAATACAAAAGGGTATCAAATCGATATTAATCTCCGTGAAAAACTTAAAACATTTACCTTCTCCACAAATTCTACTGATTTTTCAGTTTTGTTCTCTGCTTTTCAGATACTGTTATTTAAATACACAGGTGCGGACGAATTTATTGTAGGATTACCAGTAGCGGGCAGAGAGAATACTGAGTTAGAGTACCAAATCGGTTGTTATATAAATATATTGCCTATAAAAGTTCGAATCAACAACTCTCAATCATTCATCTCGTTATTAAATCAAATTCAGAAAACCATACTCGATGCCCACAAGCATCAGATTTATCCGTTTGACCTTTTGGTAAGTGATCTGAACGTCGCAAGAACAAAGAACAGGTCGCCACTCTTTGATGTGGTGGTAGGAATGCAACCTTCAATATCAAACTTTATTCTTTTAGGTTCTTCCCTTGGTTTGCAAATCGAAGTATTTGATAAGACATCAAGAAGTAGCAAGTACGATCTTTCAATAAACTTTGAAAATACAAATTCAGCAATAGATTTTCAAATTGAATATAACACTAATCTTTTTTCAGAGGATACGATTAATGCAATCGCTGGTCATTATCTTCAGTTACTAAATTCTATTTTTTTAAATCCAAGTCAGCGTGTTCAGGATATGGACCTGTTAAGTGAAGAAGAGGAGCGGCTTATTCTTCATGATTTTAATAAGACTGATGTTGACTATTCCGGCAATCAAACGGTTCTTGATTTATTTTTTGAGCAGGTGTCATTGCATCCCGATAATACTGCTGTTGTATTTGAGGATTGTACGCTTAGCTACCGGGAATTGGATGAGCAATCAAACCGGCTTGCGAACTATTTGACAGAACATTTTCATATTGGTCAGCATGAGTTAATCGGGATCATGCTTGATCGCTCCGAACAAATGCTTATAGGTATACTTGGTATATTAAAATGCGGAGGATGCTATGTGCCGATCGATGCAAGTCATCCGCCAGCCAGGATTTCTTACATTTTTGAACAGAGTAAATTAAAGACTGTTCTCTCGGAGGAGAAGCATCAGCAATGGATAGAAGAGAAAGGATACAACTGTGTAATCGTGAGCCGTGATAATCCTGAATTGCTGGGAAGTGCCTGCCAACGATTGCAATCCATAAGTGAGAACAGCAGTTTGATGTATGTGATGTACACTTCCGGTACAACAGGGCGACCGAAAGGTGTTGAAATAGAACATCGTTCTGTTTACAATTTTCTGGTAAGCATGCAATCAAAACTGGAGATAAAATCATCCGACCGTCTGCTGGCAGTAACGACATATTCTTTTGATATCTCTGTTCTGGAGTTGTTCCTTCCCCTGGTCAGCGGAGCTACAGTTTACATAGCAAGCAAGGAAGGAACAACAGATACAAGAGTCTTGAAGGAAAGCCTGGATCGGTCGGCTATAAGTATCTTACAGTGTACGCCCGCCATGTGGCAAATGCTACTGGATGCAGACTGGAAAGGCAATAAAGATTTACTAGCCTTGTGCGGAGGGGAGAGATTAAATAAAGAACTGGCGCAGCATCTGATAAAAAAGGTTGGAAGACTGTGGAATATGTATGGACCGACAGAAACTACCATCTGGTCGAGCATGCAGCTTGTAGAACAAAAAGAAGATGCGGAAAGTATAGGTCAACCAATCTCCAATACACAAATGTATATTTTAAATGCTTTTAAGCGACCCTTACCAGTCGGCATTGCAGGTGACTTGTATATAGGAGGCGCAGGAGTAGCTCGTGGCTATAAAGATCAGGCAGAGCTAACAGCAGAACGATTTATCGAATCTCCCTTCAAAATTGGAGAAAGATTGTACCGTACCGGAGATATCGCAAAGTGGCACTCGGATGGCAGAATTATATTTATAGGGCGTAAAGATGACCAGTTGAAGGTCAGAGGATACCGGGTTGAACCATCTGAAATTGAGCACACCTTACTGAGCCATCCCTTAATCACTTCTGCGGTGGTTGTTGGGACAACAATCAGCAGCGATATTTTTCTTGTTGCCTATGTAGTTGTCAGATCACCAATTACGGCAACAGAACTTAGGGAATACATGAGAAGTGAACTCCCTGATTACATGGTACCCTCCTATTACGTCGAGTTACCTGTGCTTCCCTTATCTGCAAATGGTAAGATAGATAAAAAAAGTTTACCTGGCATAGAGGAGTCGATTTTGTTAAGTACAGACAGCGAGTGCATTGCCGCCACTAATGATACAGAGTTGTGTCTTGTTAAGATATGGGAAGAAGTGTTGGAAACAAAGAAAATCAGCATAAGAGATAACTTTTTTGAAATCGGCGGTCATAGTTTACGGGCTATACAAATACTCTCACGCATATATAAAGAGTTTGCTGTTCAGCTTTCTCTCAAAGATCTGTTCACCAATCCCCGAATAGAAGATCTAGGAAGGATATTACTAACTCACGAAGAAAAATCCGGTTATAAAAGAATAGAACCAGTTGCTGAAGAAGCCTATTATGAGCTGTCGCATGCTCAGCGCAGGCTGTGGATTTTAAGCCAGTATCCGGGCGGTTCACTGGCATACAATATAGCGGGTGCCTATATAATGAAAGGACCTTTACATGTGATCAACTTCCAGACTGCGCTGCAGGACATTATCAAAAGGCATGAGAGTTTGCGAACTGTGTTTATAACGATGGACAACAGACCTGTGCAGCGCATAAAATCAGCAGAGGATATCTCTTTCTTTATCGAGTGCATAGATCTGAACGAAGATGGCGATGGATGGGGGAAAGCTAAGGAGTATATACAAAAAGAACAGGAAACAGAATTTAATTTAGCGACAGGACCTTTACTCAGAGGTAAGTTGCTGAAGCTGGAAGAAGAATATCTCTTCCTGTTAACCATGCATCACATTATTACGGATGGCTGGTCGATGAATGTGATTGTAAAGGAACTCTTTGCATTGTATGAAGCATATCTGAACAACGGGAAGAGTCCGTTGGGTGAACTAAGAATCCAATATAAGGATTATGCAGCCTGGCAAAACGAACAACTTAAAAATAAAGAAACTGATGTGCATCGCAAATACTGGCTGTCACAGTTCGAAAACGGTATACCTGTGTTGAACCTGCCAACAGATGAAAAAAGACCCGACCTCATCACTTTTAATGGAAAACGGATTCAATCAGTGATAAATCGAGAAGTATATCTTCAAATATATACCCTGATTGGAAAATACAATATAAGTCTATATAGTATATTAATGGGATTGGTCAATATCTTATTGTATAGATACACTGGGCAATCATCTCTTATTACTGGCTATCCTGTTACATTAAGAAGTACATATGAACTAGAAGAACAAGTCGGAATGTTTCTAAATACACTTCCGCTTTGCATTGCTATAAAAGATGATGAAGCACCGATAAGTGTAATCGAGCAAGTGTCCGAAAAAATGGCTGAAGCCCACAAGCATCAGATTTATCCGTTTGACCTTTTGGTAAGTGATCTGAACGTCGCAAGAACAAAGAACAGGTCGCCACTCTTTGATGTGGTGGTAGTGCTTCAAAATATGAATATAAACCAAGCTGAGGTAAACAAAATGACCAACATTTGTATTCAAGAATACTATAATGAAGATATACTGACTACAATAGATTTACGATGGGAATTTATTCAGAGAAGAGATTCTATAGTTGTAAACATCGAATACAATTCCCGCTTGTTTAAAAAGGAAACGATTTTGTCACTCAACCGACTTTTTTCCGGTTTATTACATCACTTCCTTGAAAATCCTGAAATGCCTATATCAGATATCTCTCTCAATAAGGATAAAAATACAGAATTGAAAAGTACCCAAAATGAGTATTTTAATATTCATTTTTAGTCAAAATTGATTACATATGACTGCAGGCACCTTAACAGAAAACAAATATCAGACTAAGCTTAATTTCTGGGAAAATTACATTAAAGGAATCCAGGATGGTTATTTTTTACGAGCCAATAACCTCCAAGTCGAAAGCGGCAGAAAGACATTGTCTTATGTAATCGAGTCCCATTTGGAATCTCACATTCGACAACTGGTTCAGAAAGACAAGTCAGGCGCTTATCTATGCATATTATTCGCTATAGGAACCGTTCTAAACAAATATTCCATTTTAGAAAATGCAGTGGTAAATATTCCTTGTTTGAAAGGTTGTGAGTTTGATCAGGTATTTCCCCTTTGTATAGAGCAGGATGCAAACTACTCAATCAGATATCTTCTCAACAATTTAAATAAAAGGATTAAAGATTGCTATTACCACCAAGATTTTCAACTGCGAATCGTCAATAAAAATAATCTTTTCTCCAACATTCTGGTAACCTCAAGTGCGTTACACGCCAATGTTCAAGATATTTCGCATGACTTAATCATCGATTTACAATACACCGGTGAAGATCTGACACTCGAATTCGACTATGATACAGTATCGTTTGATAGTTTCTTTATAGAAGAATTTGCTAATCATATTTCGGAAGTATTGAAATACCTCAAAAATATTGATACAATCGTTAAGCAGATTGATATTTTAAGCTTAAATGAAAAAAACAAGCTATATACATTTTCAAAGTCAAATCAATCTGAGGAACGGAAAGAAAGGGAGGAAAACATCATCCAAATTTTCGATAAAATAGCGGATTTGTACCCTTGCCAAAAAGCTGTCGTTGCTGCCGGCACTTTCCTTACATACAAAGAGTTGAAACATAAAGCCAACCAACTGGCCTGTCATTTAATCAAAAGTTTCAATGTAGGCACGGGTGATATTATCGGAATAATGGCAGATTATTCTGAACGGATGATTATAGCCATGCTGGCGATTCTCAAAGCTGGCGCCGCCTATCTTCCCGTTGATATTGATCTGCCTGATGAGCGAAAAGCTTTTATGATTTCAGATGCGGGAGTCAAATTACTACTATCAGATTCTTCCATTTTTTTGACACAAAACATATACTCGGGCGATGCGTTCTTGCTCGATATTGAGTGCGAATTATTGACCGCCGCTACAAGTGAAATTAGGAAAAAAATCAACCAACCCTCCGACCTGGCTTACGTTATCTATACCTCCGGTTCCACCGGCAGTCCCAAAGGAGTTATGATCGAACATAAAGGACTTGCCAACATGATCCTGTGTCAAATCGATTATTTTCAGCTGCATCATTCAGATATAATTTTCCAGTTTGCTTCAGTATCATTCGATGCTTCCGTTTCTGAAATATTTATGTCTTTATGTTCTGGTGCCCAGTTGCATATCACTGAAAAATTGATGATCAAAGATCCGTCACTATTTGGCAGATATCTGCAGGAACAAAAGATTTCTGTTCTGACTCTGCCGCCTGCCTATTTAAAACATCTGGCAAAGGAGACATTGTCTTCCCTGAGGGTTTTAATCAGTGCAGGAGAAAGAATAGATATTGAAAGGATCTTTCAGCTGGATCAACGTTTAAATGTCTTTAATGCTTACGGTCCTACTGAAGCAACAGTTTGTGCGACAATAAATAAAATCGATGCTTCCGAAGATATACAAACAAACAATAGTATTGGTCGTCCGATCTGGAACACGCAGTTATATGTACTGGACGGGGATCTGAACCTGGTCCCTGTGGGTATCACAGGAGAGATCTGCATTGGAGGCATAGGACTAGCCCGGGGTTATCTGAACAACCCACAGCTGACGCAGGAGAAGTTTGTAGCCAACCCGCTGCGTCCCGGTGAGCGTCTGTACCGCACGGGAGATCTGGGCAGATGGCTTGCAGACGGCAATGTGGAGTACCTGGGAAGAAAAGATGACCAGGTCAAGATACGCGGCTACCGCATAGAACTCGGGGAGATCGAAGGGGTGCTGGGTCGTTATGAAGGGATCCGCGCCTGTGTGGTTACTGCCTACAGCCGGCAGCCCGAGTCGGGTCTGGACAAAGAGCTGGTTGCTTATGTGGTCAGCGATGAACCCGTGGAGACAAGTCGTCTGCGCGCCTATCTGGCAAAATATCTTCCGTCGTATATGCTGCCGTCACATTATGTGAACCTGGATAGCCTGCCGCTGACCTCAAACGGAAAGGTGGACAAAAAGCGCCTTCCCGTTCCCGGGGCAACCACAGCCGCAGGTTCGGTGTCGACCAGCTATGCCGCTCCCAGAAACGACGTGGAGACACGCCTGGTACAGGTGTGGGAAGACGTGCTGGGTAAAACCCACATCGGTATCAACGATGACTTCTTTGAACTGGGCGGACACAGTTTAAAAGCAACCCGGCTGGCAAGTCAGATTTATAAGTCTTTTGATGTAAAGGTGGACTTGAGTGATCTGTTTACAAGGACGATCCTCTTACAGCAGGCAGAGTTAATCCGGGAGGCAAAAAAGACTTTATTTGAAAGCATCCCCTTAGCACCGGTGTTATCCGGTTATCCCTTGTCTTCATCCCAGAGACGCCTGTGGATCCTAAGTCATTTTGAGGGAAGCCATACTGCCTATAATATCCCCAGTGTTCACCTGCTGGAAGGTAATCTGGACCGGCAAAGGCTAGGATATGCTTTTGAGCAGATGCTCTTGCGTCATGAGATTTTACGGACGGTGTTCAGGGAAGCGGCAGACGGTGAGGTCAGGCAGATCATACAGACGGAGACACCGGGATTTTATGTAAGATATGAAGACATGAGAAGCGCGGCAGATGCCCCGCCGCAGATAGAGACACTGATCCGGTCAGAAGCTGTCTATTCTTTTGATCTGTCGACAGGTCCTTTACTAAGAGCCCTCCTCTTACAAGTCAGAGACGACCAGTGGCTGTTGATATACACCATGCATCATATTATCAGTGATGGCTGGTCAACAGCCATCCTGATCCGTGAGCTTTTGTTTTTCTATAATCTTTCCGATAGCGGAACGGAAGCGGCTCTTCCGCCGCTACGCATACAATACAAGGACTATGCTTACTGGCAAAGGGAGCAGCTTAGCAATAATAACAAAGACGCCGAGCGATACTGGCAGAACCGCTTTAGCGGAGAGCTTCCTGTTCTTCCTGCCCTGGGAGACAAAGTTCGTCCTGCCGTAAAGACTTACAATGGCAAGAGGCTGCTTCGGCAACTCTCTGCGGAGGGGGTTGGCAGACTACAGCAGATCATTGAGCAAGAGGGTTGCACCTTGTTTATGGGTCTGCTTGCGGCGGTCAATATGCTGTTGTACCGGTATACAGGTCAGGAAGATATTATCATCGGCAGTCCGATTGCCAACCGGCTGCATCCCGACCTGGAAGACCAGATCGGCTTTTACATCAATACCCTGGTATTAAGAACCCTCTTCAGCGGGGCAAACAGCTATAGAGAGTTATTAAGAATAGTAAAAAGCGTAACGATGGAAGCCTATCACTATCAGTCTTATCCATTTGATGAGCTGGTTGACATCCTGGATCTACAGCGTGATCTGAGCCGCAGTCCTCTGTTTGATGTTATGGTGGTGCTGCAAAACACAGAAAGCGTTCCTTCGGCTATCAGTTCGGATCTGACAGTAAAAGATTATGAGTATACCAATCATGTGGTCAGCAAGTTCGATGTTATGTTCACTTTTTCTGAACGTACCAACAACCGTCTGCAGTTAGAAGTAGAATACAACAGTGACATTTTTAGTGAGGCGTCGGCAGTACGTCTGGCGGATCATTTTGAACAGCTGCTTCTGGGTATAGCAGAGATGCCGGACGGCAGGCTTTGTGAGATCGGTTATTTAAGTGCCGATGAGCGCAGACAGTTGCTGGAAGACTTTAATGACACGGAGGCTGCCTATCAGTCGTCGCAGACGCTGATTGATTTATTTGAGCATCAGGCAGCCGAGCGCGCTGAGCAAGTGGCGGTTGTCTTCGGGCAGACTCACTTCAGCTACCGCTTTATCAACGAGGCATCAAACCAGCTGGGTCACTATCTGCGTTTACGTTACGGAATAAAGAAAGATGATCTGGTAGGTATCAGCCTGCAGAGAAGCGAGTGGCTGATTATTGCTGTTCTGGGTGTATTAAAAAGCGGCGCCGCCTACGTTCCTATTGATCCGGATTATCCCGCTTCACGCATCGAATACATTACGGAAAACAGTGGCTGTAAACTGATACTTGATCAGACACAACTGGATCTCTTTAAAGAATCAGCCGGACAGTATCCCTTGTCCAATCCCGAAAAAATCAACCAGCCCTCCGACCTGGCTTACGTTATCTATACCTCCGGTTCCACCGGCAGTCCCAAAGGGGTTATGATCGAACATACCAGCGTCATAAACCGTATTGAATGGATGTGGAAGTACTATCAGTTTACTGATCAAGATATCATTTTACAGAAGACTACATTTACGTTTGACGTCTCTGTATGGGAGATCTTCATGCCGTTGTGTTTTGGAGCCAGGATGGTTGTGTGCAGCAAGGAAGATGTTCTCTCACCTGAAAACATCCTGCGGTTGATAGAATCACATTACATCACCTGTCTTCATTTTGTACCCAGTGTACTGAATGCATTTATCTTATCTCTGTTTGATAAAATCAATGTCAGTGATCGTTTACAGAGCCTGCGTTATGTTATAACAAGCGGAGAAGCGCTGCCTTTGTCACTAACGCGGATCTGGTATGAAAAAACAACGGTGCCTGTCTGTAATCTATACGGTCCTACCGAGGCCTCAGTAGATGTCTCTCATTATGAGGTGTTAGAGGAAGATGAGCGCATACCGGTCGGTCGTCCGATCTGGAACACGCAGTTATATGTACTGGACGGGGATCTGAACCTGGTCCCTGTGGGTATCACAGGAGAGATCTGCATTGGAGGCATAGGACTAGCCCGGGGTTATCTGAACAACCCACAGCTGACGCAGGAGAAGTTTGTAGCCAACCCGCTGCGTCCCGGTGAGCGTCTGTACCGCACGGGAGATCTGGGCAGATGGCTTGCAGACGGCAATGTGGAGTACCTGGGAAGAAAAGATGACCAGGTCAAGATACGCGGCTACCGCATAGAACTCGGGGAGATCGAAGGGGTGCTGGGTCGTTATGAAGGGATCCGCGCCTGTGTGGTTACTGCCTACAGCCGGCAGCCCGAGTCGGGTCTGGACAAAGAGCTGGTTGCTTATGTGGTCAGCGATGAACCCGTGGAGACAAGTCGTCTGCGCGCCTATCTGGCAAAATATCTTCCGTCGTATATGCTGCCGTCACATTATGTGAACCTGGATAGCCTGCCGCTGACCTCAAACGGAAAGGTGGACAAAAAGCGCCTTCCCGTTCCCGGGGCAACCACAGCCGCAGGTTCGGTGTCGACCAGCTATGCCGCTCCCAGAAACGACGTGGAGACACGCCTGGTACAGGTGTGGGAAGACGTGCTGGGTAAAACCCACATCGGTATCAACGATGACTTCTTTGAACTGGGCGGACACAGTTTAAAAGCAACCCGGCTGGCAAGTCAGATTTATAAGTCTTTTGATGTAAAGGTGGACTTGAGTGATCTGTTTACAAGGACGATCCTCTTACAGCAGGCAGAGTTAATCCGGGAGGCAAAAAAGACTTTATTTGAAAGCATCCCCTTAGCACCGGTGTTATCCGGTTATCCCTTGTCTTCATCCCAGAGACGCCTGTGGATCCTAAGTCATTTTGAGGGAAGCCATACTGCCTATAATATCCCCAGTGTTCACCTGCTGGAAGGTAATCTGGACCGGCAAAGGCTAGGATATGCTTTTGAGCAGATGCTCTTGCGTCATGAGATTTTACGGACGGTGTTCAGGGAAGCGGCAGACGGTGAGGTCAGGCAGATCATACAGACGGAGACACCGGGATTTTATGTAAGATATGAAGACATGAGAAGCGCGGCAGATGCCCCGCCGCAGATAGAGACACTGATCCGGTCAGAAGCTGTCTATTCTTTTGATCTGTCGACAGGTCCTTTACTAAGAGCCCTCCTCTTACAAGTCAGAGACGACCAGTGGCTGTTGATATACACCATGCATCATATTATCAGTGATGGCTGGTCAACAGCCATCCTGATCCGTGAGCTTTTGTTTTTCTATAATCTTTCCGATAGCGGAACGGAAGCGGCTCTTCCGCCGCTACGCATACAATACAAGGACTATGCTTACTGGCAAAGGGAGCAGCTTAGCAATAATAACAAAGACGCCGAGCGATACTGGCAGAACCGCTTTAGCGGAGAGCTTCCTGTTCTTCCTGCCCTGGGAGACAAAGTTCGTCCTGCCGTAAAGACTTACAATGGCAAGAGGCTGCTTCGGCAACTCTCTGCGGAGGGGGTTGGCAGACTACAGCAGATCATTGAGCAAGAGGGTTGCACCTTGTTTATGGGTCTGCTTGCGGCGGTCAATATGCTGTTGTACCGGTATACAGGTCAGGAAGATATTATCATCGGCAGTCCGATTGCCAACCGGCTGCATCCCGACCTGGAAGACCAGATCGGCTTTTACATCAATACCCTGGTATTAAGAACCCTCTTCAGCGGGGCAAACAGCTATAGAGAGTTATTAAGAATAGTAAAAAGCGTAACGATGGAAGCCTATCACTATCAGTCTTATCCATTTGATGAGCTGGTTGACATCCTGGATCTACAGCGTGATCTGAGCCGCAGTCCTCTGTTTGATGTTATGGTGGTGCTGCAAAACACAGAAAGCGTTCCTTCGGCTATCAGTTCGGATCTGACAGTAAAAGATTATGAGTATACCAATCATGTGGTCAGCAAGTTCGATGTTATGTTCACTTTTTCTGAACGTACCAACAACCGTCTGCAGTTAGAAGTAGAATACAACAGTGACATTTTTAGTGAGGCGTCGGCAGTACGTCTGGCGGATCATTTTGAACAGCTGCTTCTGGGTATAGCAGAGATGCCGGACGGCAGGCTTTGTGAGATCGGTTATTTAAGTGCCGATGAGCGCAGACAGTTGCTGGAAGACTTTAATGACACGGAGGCTGCCTATCAGTCGTCGCAGACGCTGATTGATTTATTTGAGCATCAGGCAGCCGAGCGCGCTGAGCAAGTGGCGGTTGTCTTCGGGCAGACTCACTTCAGCTACCGCTTTATCAACGAGGCATCAAACCAGCTGGGTCACTATCTGCGTTTACGTTACGGAATAAAGAAAGATGATCTGGTAGGTATCAGCCTGCAGAGAAGCGAGTGGCTGATTATTGCTGTTCTGGGTGTATTAAAAAGCGGCGCCGCCTACGTTCCTATTGATCCGGATTATCCCGCTTCACGCATCGAATACATTACGGAAAACAGTGGCTGTAAACTGATACTTGATCAGACACAACTGGATCTCTTTAAAGAATCAGCCGGACAGTATCCCTTGTCCAATCCCGAAAAAATCAACCAGCCCTCCGACCTGGCTTACGTTATCTATACCTCCGGTTCCACCGGCAGTCCCAAAGGGGTTATGATCGAACATACCAGCGTCATAAACCGTATTGAATGGATGTGGAAGTACTATCAGTTTACTGATCAAGATATCATTTTACAGAAGACTACATTTACGTTTGACGTCTCTGTATGGGAGATCTTCATGCCGTTGTGTTTTGGAGCCAGGATGGTTGTGTGCAGCAAGGAAGATGTTCTCTCACCTGAAAACATCCTGCGGTTGATAGAATCACATTACATCACCTGTCTTCATTTTGTACCCAGTGTACTGAATGCATTTATCTTATCTCTGTTTGATAAAATCAATGTCAGTGATCGTTTACAGAGCCTGCGTTATGTTATAACAAGCGGAGAAGCGCTGCCTTTGTCACTAACGCGGATCTGGTATGAAAAAACAACGGTGCCTGTCTGTAATCTATACGGTCCTACCGAGGCCTCAGTAGATGTCTCTCATTATGAGGTGTTAGAGGAAGATGAGCGCATACCGGTCGGTCGTCCGATCTGGAACACGCAGTTATATGTACTGGACGGGGATCTGAACCTGGTCCCTGTGGGTATCACAGGAGAGATCTGCATTGGAGGCATAGGACTAGCCCGGGGTTATCTGAACAACCCACAGCTGACGCAGGAGAAGTTTGTAGCCAACCCGCTGCGTCCCGGTGAGCGTCTGTACCGCACGGGAGATCTGGGCAGATGGCTTGCAGACGGCAATGTGGAGTACCTGGGAAGAAAAGATGACCAGGTCAAGATACGCGGCTACCGCATAGAACTCGGGGAGATCGAAGGGGTGCTGGGTCGTTATGAAGGGATCCGCGCCTGTGTGGTTACTGCCTACAGCCGGCAGCCCGAGTCGGGTCTGGACAAAGAGCTGGTTGCTTATGTGGTCAGCGATGAACCCGTGGAGACAAGTCGTCTGCGCGCCTATCTGGCAAAATATCTTCCGTCGTATATGCTGCCGTCACATTATGTGAACCTGGATAGCCTGCCGCTGACCTCAAACGGAAAGGTGGACAAAAAGCGCCTTCCCGTTCCCGGGGCAACCACAGCCGCAGGTTCGGTGTCGACCAGCTATGCCGCTCCCAGAAACGACGTGGAGACACGCCTGGTACAGGTGTGGGAAGACGTGCTGGGTAAAACCCACATCGGTATCAACGATGACTTCTTTGAACTGGGCGGAGACTCAATCAAAGTAATAAAACTTCATAAACTGATGAACGAAACCTTTCCCAACTGTATCCAAATATCCCAAATATTCAGTAACCCGAGTATTTCAGGATTGATCCGATTAATGTTTAAAGATGATATTACACCTCATAACAAAGAAATTGCCCGTTTGGACTTCTGATATATCAGCCGTCTTCCACAGCGATAACTTTTACACACCAGTCAATTGATCAAAGAATTTTTACGGATATAATAACAAGAATACATCATTACAAACCAGTTTTAAAATGAAAATATGTGGTTTAAAGTTGACTCATGATGGTGCTGTCTCAATTATTGAGAACGGGCAACTTGCTTTTAGCATTGAGATTGAAAAATTAAACAACAATCCCAGATACTCAATGATTTCAGATACTTCAATTATTGAGGACATCTTAAATGATCACGGGTATGATATAAAAGATGTTGATCATTTTGCTATAGATGGATGGGGAGGATATAACAATGAAGAACTGGCAATACAGCCTCGGTTACGGATCACTAGTGAAAGTAATTTCTTAACAGCAGATAATGCTGGGCAAGAATATGAACTTAGAATTGCTCAATACCAAGAAAAGACACTTCAGGACAAACTTATCAAAGGACTTAATTTCGATGGGCTTAGGATCAATAATCATTCATTTTCTTACACCACTTATTTTCATGTTGCTGGACATGTTTTAAGTGCTTATTGTACAAGCCCATTCTCAAATCAAAAGGAAAGCGCTTTCATACTTATATGGGATGGTGGCATGTTTCCAAATCTTTATCACATTAATGGAATAAACTGGGATATAAAATGCTACGGACCCATTTTTTTATTGATCGGTAATTTCTATACAATTTTTTCACAGTTTTTTGGACCCTTTAAGATAAAAGGAAACTTCGCGAAAGATAACTTGTCTGTTGCAGGAAAGGTTATGGCTTACATCGCAAAAGGTAGAGTCCAACCCGATCTGATCGAGATCTTTAAAACCCTTCTATCACAAGGCTTTGATAATATAATGGGATACGCTAATGTTTTTGCAAACCAGTTTAAAAAAATATTAGATGAAAGGAAAATCTCATATTCAGATGAAGACATTTTAACTTCCTTTCATTTCTTTCTCGAAGAACTCCTCATCGAGAAACTGAGGAAAAAAATAATAAGGCTTGGATTAAACTGTAATAATTTATGCATAGCTGGAGGTTGTGGTTTGAACATAAAATGGAACAGCGCAATCCGAAATTCGGATTTGTTTAAAAAAGTATATGTTCCTCCTTTCCCAAACGACTCAGGTAGCGCCATTGGAGTTGCTTGTGCAAAAATGTATGAACTACAAGGTCCAACACCTCTTAGCTGGAATGTCTATAGCGGACCTCAGATTAAAAACAATCTACCGGCAGAAGGTTGGAAGAAAAAAGATATTTCCTTAACAGATTTAGCAAGTTTACTTTTCCATACAGGGGAGCCATTGGTTTTTTTGAACGAAAGGGCTGAATTGGGGCCACGAGCTTTAGGTAACCGGAGTATTCTTGCTGCGGCAGACTCCCCAAATATAAAGGGAATCTTAAATGACTTAAAAGAAAGAGAACATTACAGACCTGTATCACCGATTTGCCTTGAAGAATATGCAAAGGATATATTCTTTCCAGGACTACCAGATCCTTATATGTTATACGACCATACAGTCAAGGATGATTGGTTACCCAGAATTCCAGGTGTGATTCATTTGGATAATACCGCCAGATTACAAACGGTCGGAAGAAGTGACAATCCGACGATCCATACCTTATTGACAGAGTACTGGAAGATAAGTGGGATTCCGTTACTGTGCAACACAAGCGCTAATTATAATGGAAAGGGATTCTTTCCAGATGTTTATTCAGCGACAAAATGGGGAAAAACAAAGTATGTATGGTGCAATGGGGTACTGTACTTTAAAGATTAGCTATAGATGAATTGAACTTGTACTGGAGGTTTTAATAAAAAAGAATATGGTCGCAATTGCAGTCATTGGAATAGCAGGACGTTTTCCAAAAGCAAATAACCTTGCTGAGCTACTTGTTTTGCTCGAAACCGGAACTGATGCGGTAGGTCAAATTTCCGAAACTAGATTAAAAAATACGAACCTTTCGCTAGAAGGCGAATATGTTACAGGAGGATTTTTAGAAGACATCGACAAGTTTGATTATAACTTTTTTAATTATGCATATACCGAAGCGGTAACAATGGACCCGCATATCAGACTGGCCATTGAAAATACATATCACTGTTTTGAAGATGCAGGTTACGATCCGGCTTTTTTTAAGGGGAGTAACACAGTTGTAATAGCGTCGAAGCCCTATCTTGAATATCATAAACATGCTGAAGAATTTGAACCCTCCCTCGTCACAGGAAATGATCCGGCTTTTTTAACTTCAGCTATCAATAGAAGGTTTGGACTGACAGGTACGTCTATGATCGTTGACACTTCTTGTTCGTCTGGCTTAGCAGCCGTTCAGGTTGCTTGCGATACTATCATTCTTGGAAGAAGTGATTACGCCGTTGTTATTAGTAACGGATTAAATCTTTTTCCAGAAAAAAACAGCAATCCTGGTTTGGGTTTAAATTCCGAATCAGGAAAATCATACTCCTTTTCGTCCAAAGCCGATGGAATGTCATTCGGCGAAGCGGCTGTGACAATACTTTTGAAATCGTTTGAAAAAGCGGTAGCTGATGAGGATAAAATATACGCAATTATTAAAGCTGTAGGTAGCAACAACGACGCTCACCTTTCTGCGAGCATCACAGCACCTGATAGTGTGAGCCAGTCTGAATTATATAGAAATACATGGAACTTAGCATCAATAGATCCGAGAAATATTGGCTTTATCGAAGCTCATGGTTCCGGAACCCAACTGGGCGATTCGATTGAAATTGCAGCATTAGACATGGCATTTCAAAGTTTTACTGATGAATCAAAATTCTGCTCACTTTCAACGATTAAGAACAACATTGGTCATGCCAGAAACGCTTCTGGATTACCAAGTTTGGTAAAAGCCTTTTTGTCGCTAAAAACGCGACAATTGTTTCCTCATATCAATTTTGAAAAACCGAGTGAATTCATTGATTTTGATCATTCAGCCATGCGGGTACAGACGCATTTAGAACCATGGAGGGTGGGACCAAATGAAAAAAGAATTGCTGCGGTCACTTCATTGGGTCTAAGCGGTTCTAATTTTCATATTGTGATAGAGGAAGCACCTGAAAGAAAGGAAAGTCAACCTAAACATCCGAGCCTATTCATAATTGCTATATCCGCAAAATCTGATACAGTCTTACAGACCAAAGTGAGGGATTTAATGAATCTGGATTTTAATTTATTTTCTTTAAATGATTTTGTATTTACTCTACTCTCGGGCCGAGAACATTTTACTTATCGAAAAGTTGGGCTCGCCAAGGATAAGAGCGATTTAAAAAAAATATTATCAGACGAAAAATTTATTCATCCCAATCAATATGTGGTTAATCCTCATGTCGTATTAATTTCAATTGGAAATGAACCGGCTATAACAAGTACAATTGCTTTCTTTCGAAATAAATACCAAAGCTACGAACGGTTATATCATTCGCTTATTCTGGATTCTTCATATACCGCTTCCCCCCGAAACAACGAGGTTATAGCTCATTACTGCTTTTTAATGTTGCTGCGTGAAGCTGGTATTCCGACTGATACGATGGTTGCTATTGGAGTTGGTGAGATAGTCTGGAAATTGGCAAACAATGGTATCACGGTTGGAGACGCATTTACACAATCTGATGCCCTGCCTTTCAATGAACTCACAGACCTGCAGAACAGAGTAGTTAAATTATTAGAACGTGAAAAAAGCAAAGGTTTGCCTTTTTTTATTGACTTAGGAATCGAAAGCCTAATATCGAAAACATTAGCCAGCTTAAAGGCCGATAGTGATGATTCATTTGTGTTACCTCTTAGCTCATTCGGAAATGACCCCTTCCTGGAGGTACTAATGAATTGGTATGCAATCGGTCAAGACTTAAACTGGAATTTCGTTGCTCGGCAATTAGGTGGCAAGAAAATATCTTTACCCTTATATCCTTATGATAGAACGCGATGCTGGATTGATTCCACAATGGTGACACCGCAAGAAAACCAAAAACTTAAAGCTCATAAATTAATTAATAAAATTAATGATTTTGTAGTAAACGCTGTCCAAGAGGTGCTATGTATCAGCTCTATATCTCCTTCAGATAATTTTTTTTCAATTGGCGGTAATTCACTCAAGGCGACAGAGGTTATTTTATTTCTTAATCAGAAACTCAATATCTCGTTGTCGTTTGAAGATATTTTTGATTACCCGGTTCTTAGTGATCTCTCCATATTTGTCAATGGCAAACTGAATACCATCGAGCGGTTAAAATTTTTGTGGAGCGAAGTTTTTCGTCGAGATGACATTTCCGCTTCAAGCAATTTTTTTAATCTCGGAGGGCACTCGCTACTTGCCAACGGTTTAATAAATAAGATTTCAAGGGAACTAAAGGTAAAAATCAACTTTGAAGATATTTATAATCACCAGACCACTAGCGAATTGGCTAATTTTATTGATTCGAATTTTGCTTCGCTCCAAAAAGGTGACAAAGATCCCATCCCAAAAGCGCCATTGCAGCAGTATTATCCACTCTCCTCTTCCCAGTACCGGTTGTGGATTTTAAGTCAGCTTGATACTCGGTCTTCGGTTGCTTATAATGAGCCAATGATCTTTTCTGTTTCAGGTTCTTTTAAGGTTGAATTTTTTCGGAATTCTTTATTGGAATTGATTAGGAAGCATGAGATTTTAAGAACGGTATTTATCGAGACGGATAGTGAAAATGGGGTGGTGCAACTTATTTTAAATATTGAAGACGCACAAATTGAGATTGAATCTATATCGAGTAAAGTTGAAATTTCCGAAAGCGTGATTAACAACTTTATTTACAGAAATTTTGATCTAAATAAAGGTCCTCTTTTAAGGGTTATGATTATTGAAAAAGACAGCACGGACTGGATAATAATCATTGCAATGCATCACATTATTACGGATGGTTGGTCAATGAATGTTTTCATCAGAGATTTATTTGATTTTTATGATGCCTTTTTATCTGAACAAGTCGTTAGTTCAACTTTATCACTTCAATATAAAGATTATGCATACTGGCAACAAAATCTTTTGAAAAGTGGGGCGCTGGACCAATCTAAAAAATTTTGGCTGGATCAAATGCAAGGTGAAATTCCTGTATTGAAATTAGCTGAAGACTACAAAAGGCCGACAATAAAGACTTATAGCGGGAAGGCGTTTTATAAACGAATAGACTCAACGCTTTACCGAGAATTTCTTAACTTTTATCAGCAAGAGGGTTGCACCTTGTTTATGGGTCTGCTTGCGGCGGTCAATACGCTGTTGTACCGGTATACAGGTCAGGAAGATATTATCATCGGCAGTCCGATTGCCAACCGGCTGCATCCCGACCTGGAAGACCAGATCGGCTTTTACATCAATACCCTGGTATTAAGAACCAAAATAAATACTCACGATTCGTTCAGGGTTTTTTTGAATAAAGTTCGCCTTATTACATTACAGGCTTATGAGCATCAATTATATCCGTTTGATGAGCTAGTAAACGATTTAGATCTACAGCGTGATCTGAGCCGCAGTCCTCTGTTTGATGTTATGGTGGTGCTGCATAATACGCAACATCCTGATCTTAACATTGTAAAAATTGGAGACTTACAAATCAGAGAGAATGACCAATGGAAGCAAAAGACAAGTAAGTTCGATCTTCTATTTGATTTTATAGAACTTAACCAGGAGTTACTACTGCGAATAGAATACAACAGTGACATTTTTAGTGAGGCGTCGGCAGTACGTCTGGCGGATCATTTTGAACAGCTGCTTCTGGGTATAGCAGAGATGCCGGACGGCAGGCTTTGTGAGATCGGTTATTTAAGTGCCGATGAGCGCAGACAGTTGCTGGAAGACTTTAATGACACGGAGGCTGCCTATCAGTCGTCGCAGACGCTGATTGATTTATTTGAGCATCAGGCAGCCGAGCGCGCTGAGCAAGTGGCGGTTGTCTTCGGGCAGACTCACTTCAGCTACCGCTTTATCAACGAGGCATCAAACCAGCTGGGTCACTATCTGCGTTTACGTTACGGAATAAAGAAAGATGATCTGGTAGGTATCAGCCTGCAGAGAAGCGAGTGGCTGATTATTGCTGTTCTGGGTGTATTAAAAAGCGGCGCCGCCTACGTTCCTATTGATCCGGATTATCCCGCTTCACGCATCGAATACATTACGGAAAACAGTGGCTGTAAACTGATACTTGATCAGACACAACTGGATCTCTTTAAAGAATCAGCCGGACAGTATCCCTTGTCCAATCCCGAAAAAATCAACCAGCCCTCCGACCTGGCTTACGTTATCTATACCTCCGGTTCCACCGGCAGTCCCAAAGGGGTTATGATCGAACATACCAGCGTCATAAACTATTTAACGTGGGCTGCTGATTATTATATCCCTAAAACACGTTCAAATGTTTTTGGATTTTTTACTTCCCTCGCTTTCGATCTGACCGTTACAAGCCTCTTTCTGCCACTACTCACAGGTAACAGTCTGATTGTGTTTGAAGCTGATTCGAACTTATTGGATTTGTTTCAACATTATCTAGATCCGGCAATAGGTATAAATATATTTAAGATAACACCATCTCACATTTCGCTAATTCCTGAAACCGTTTTTTTGAATAGCGCACTTGAAAAAATAATTGTGGGAGGTGAGGAGCTTCGCATCGATCACTTGCAACGAATACAAGGAAAAAAAAGGAAAATCGAAGTTTACAATGAATATGGACCAACGGAAGCAACCGTAGGCTGTATAGCATGTAGCGTGAGTTTATCTGATAAGCAGACCGTAATTGGAAAGCCAATTTCGAATACATCAATTTACATACTAGATGACTATATGCAGTTACGACCTGTGGGTATCACAGGAGAGATCTGCATTGGAGGCATAGGACTAGCCCGGGGTTATCTGAACAACCCACAGCTGACGCAGGAGAAGTTTGTAGCCAACCCGCTGCGTCCCGGTGAGCGTCTGTACCGCACGGGAGATCTGGGCAGATGGCTTGCAGACGGCAATGTGGAGTACCTGGGAAGAAAAGATGACCAGGTCAAGATACGCGGCTACCGCATAGAACTCGGGGAGATCGAAGGGGCAATCAGAACCGTAGAGCCTGCTATAGATGAGGCTGCTGTTTTATTAAGACCCGAACAAGGAGAAGCCCAATTGGTTGCATTTATTACCAGTACTCAAATAATAGACGTTCTTGGTTTAAGACAGCTTTTGTCATCCTACTTACCGTCTCCAATGATACCTAATCACTTCATACAGGTGAAGGAGATTTCGCTCACTAAAAATGGTAAAAGAGATAAACAAAAATTATTGGATCAACTTATTGAGGAAGCTACTATTTATATATCGCCAAAAGATAAAAAAGAACAAATGGTGATATCTGTAATTGAAGAAATATTGAAGAAAAAAGTGAGTGTCAGAGATAACTTTTTCTCTTTAGGGGGTGATTCAATCAAGGCCATACAAATAATCTCCAAACTTAGAAACAAACAACTTTCCCTTTCTACAAAAGACATTTTACAATCTTCTTCTATTGAGCAGTTAGTGACCAAAGTAAAAGATTTAGAAAAACAGATTGACCAGGGCGAGGTCAGGGGATTTATTCCTTTTACTCCAATCCAGCAGACTTTTTTTGAACAGGATGGTTTAGAATATTGCTATTACAATCAATCTGTTTTGCTTTCGGGGAAAAATAACATTGACGAGCACATTCTGAATGAAGTTTTAAGTTATATCTATAATCATCATGATGCGTTACGAATCTTCTTTCAGAATCATAAAACAGGATGGATTCAGCTGAACAAAAAATTTGAATCTAGGCGAATTGTTCATTCGGTGTCGGAAGATGATCCCGCTCTGTTGAATCTTTATCTTGACGAATTTCAAAGCGCTTTTCGACTCACGAATGAACCGCTTTTTAAAGGGCTGCTAATTAGAGAAGGAGATAAACACAATCGGCTCTTATTGGTAGCACATCACTTAATTGTTGACGGTATATCATGGCGAATCTTGATTGAAGATATTAACCGTCTATATGATCAGCAGCTCAGAGGCGAAGCAATGCTTCTACCAGCAAAAAGCGATTCATTTAAAAAATGGGCTGAAAGTTTGATTGATTTTTCATTTAATCAAACTTTACTTGATGAAACTGAGTATTGGCAACAAATCACAAATCAGGACTTTGACGTTTTAAAAAAGGATTTTGACAGAATTGAAAACAGTTATGAAGACTTATCCAGTTACTCATTTTCGCTTGATCAAGCAACCACATGGCTATTAATTAATAAATGCTACTCTTCCTATCACACAGGTATTAATGATATCCTAGTCTCTGCTCTGTGCGTTTCTCTCTCTGAGTGTTTTGGAATGAATAAAATTCTGATTGAAATCGAAGGTCATGGAAGGGAAAATCCCGGAAGTGATATTGATGTTACACGTACGGTTGGTTGGTTTACAAGCTTTTACCCTTTGTTCATTAATGGAACATCGAACCTAAACATGATTGATTGGTTGATTGCAGTAAAAGAGAGCCTGCATCAAGTACCTAACAATGGAATTGGATACAGTGTGCTTAAATATTTAAGCAAAACTGATTTTTGTAATCAGCCACAGATTAGATTCAATTATCTGGGAGATTTCGGAAGTAGTGATCCAACTGATAATAAGAATGAAATGTTCTCATTATGCTCAGGATATCGGGGAAAAGAAATTTCTGATGACATCGTAAGGCAATCGTTACTAGATGTTACAGGAATAATGGTTGATGGCTTAGTTTCTTTAACTATTCACTTCAACAAACATCATTATAAGCCAGAGACTGTCCAAGCTGTGAGTGTCAAATTTGAAGAAGTACTACAAAGACTTATTACAACACTCGCAAACAGCAATGAGCACCATGTTACTCCGGTAGATTTAACATATAAGGGGCTGAGCATGTCGCAGCTGGAAGAATTAAACACAAGGATGTTATGATAGAAGATATTTATCCTTTGAGTCCGTTACAAGAAGGATTTTATTATCACTGGTTGGAATCTCCCGATACGAACTCTTATCTATTACAAATGAAGTATGAGGTTGAGGGTAAAATCGAAGTTGATATTTTTGAGAAAAGCTATCATTTTTTGATAAAACGTCATGCTATTCTCAGAACCTTTTTCAACCATGATCTTGCTGACAGAATTTTACAGGTTGTAGATACAGAGTCAAAAAGTCAGTTCACATTTTATGACCTGTCTCATGAGAAAAATTCCGCTGTAAAGAGTTGGGAAGATGCAGACAGGAACAAAAAATTTGATCTTCAAAAAGGATCACAAATGCGGCTAACGGTAGCCAAAATCAGCAACGACAGATACGAATTAATATGGAGTAGTCATCACATATTAATTGATGGATGGTCCATGGGGTTATTAATGAGAGAGTTTTCTCAAATATATTCAAGCTTAATTGAAAAAAAGAATCCGTATTTAAATGAACTAAAGCCTTATTCATCATATATCAAATGGTTACTGAAACAGGATTCCGAGAAATCATACGCTTATTGGAAAGACTATTTAATTGGATATAAAGGGGGCGTATCGATACCGAACTTTAAGCAACGTAAGAGAAGGGGATACAAAAAGAAAATAACCACGCTCCCCTTTAACGAAGAAAACACCAGAGCAATCAAATCTTTATGTATAGACAATGGAGTTACAGTCAGTATGTTTTTGCATGCAGTCTGGTCCATTCTACTTGGCAAATATAATAATGCTTGTGATGTTGTCTTTGGTACAGTTGTATCAGGTAGACCTGCGGAAATTGAAGGTGTTGATACTATGGTTGGCTTATTTAGTAACACGATACCTTTTAGAGTTAATTTTAAGGATGGCATGTCTTTTTCACAACTACTCCAAGCGGTTCAGAATGATTTTATACTGGGAAGTAATCATCATTATGTACAATTAGCCAAAATTCAGGCAGATATCGGATTGGGTAACCGTCTTTTTACAAACATCTTAGTTTTTGAAAACTATCCTCAGCAATATCTTTCTGAAAACCACTTTTTGAAACTAAGAAATGTCCGTGGTTATTCAGAAACAAACTACAATTTGATTTTGCGAGTTGCTCTAAGCGAAATTTTGGAATTTTCTTTTGATTTTAATGAAAATTTTTATGCAGATGAACTGATTAAGATAATCATGTATGATTTCGAAAGAATAGTTATTACGTGCATAAATGACCCTGTTACATTAATTGAAAACTTGCTACATGATTATAAACCGATGGAATTTGCAAATCCAAATCAGGTACATAGCGCGTGTCCGACAGAAGAAAGAGCTATTGAGATAATTGAGCGCCAGGCTGCCAGAGTTCCTCAGGATATTGCGTTGATCTACGAAAAAAATCAGATTACATATAAAAACTTAAATGAAACTGCTAACCGGCTTGCAAATTTTTTTAAAGCGGAATATAGGGTACAACCAGGAGAGTTGATTGGGATCAAACTTGAACGCAGTGAATGGATTATAATTACTATACTAGCGATTTTAAAGTGTGAATGTGCTTACGTTCCAATTGATGTTGGTTTGCCGCCGCGAAGAATTGAGTATATCATTTCAGAATGCTCTTTTAAGGTCTTACTTGATGAAACCATTCTGACAGATTTTAAATCGCGGGCGGATTTATATTCTCCTGATAATTCCTCCTACTTAACAATAGATGCAACGATATATGTCATTTATACATCAGGTTCTACCGGACCGCCGAAAGGAGTCGTTATTGGCAATAATGCACTGATTGACTACTTCCACGGATTGCGCAAAGCAACCAACATTGATAACTGTTATACATTTGGTTTGGTATCCACTCTCGCTGCTGACTTAGGGAACACGGTAATTTATTCCTCTTTATTTTTAGGACGAACCTTACGCATCTTTTCTACTTATGAGATACATGATTCCGATAAAATGCGGGAAGCAGAAGTTGATTGTTTAAAAATTGTGCCTTCCCATTGGAAATCTCTACAAGACCCAATTCGTGATCTTATTGTACCTAAATGTTGTTTAATTTTTGGGGGAGAAAGCTTAACTCATGATATTGTAGACTCGCTGCACAGAAACAATACCGCCTGCAGTGTCTATAATCATTATGGACCAACTGAAAGCACAATTGGGAAATTAATCAAAAAAATTGATTTCGAAAATCCAGAAGTTGAATTGTCTTTAGGATATCCGTTTGGGGAAAATTATGTGTATGTATTAGATGAAAAAAGGTTTTTCTCTCCAGTTGGTGTTATCGGCGAAATACATATAGGAGGAAGGGGATTAGCCAAAGGGTATTTTAAAAATGAAAAGCTAACAGCAGAAAAATTTGTACCTGATCCACTAAGGCTAAACTCCAAACTTTATAAAACAGGTGATTTAGGCCGAGTACTTCCTAGTGGCGAGATAGAATTTCTTGGTCGTAGTGATAATCAAATTAAGATTCACGGATTTAGAACAGAGCTCGGAGAAATAGAAAAAGGGATTGCTGATTTTGATGGTGTTCGGTCAAATATAGTCATAGCAGAAAAGAAAGGAAATGACATTAGCTTGATTTCATATATTGTTGCTGATAAAGCAATAGACCTGGAATCACTTAAACAGCATTTAAGATTATCTCTGCCTAATTATATGATTCCTAAAGATTTTGTTTTTCTAAAGGAGATGCCGCTAACTGTAAATGGTAAAATTGACAAATCAGCTTTACCTCAAGTTCAAGGGAAATCTCAAAACCTTGCTAACAGCAAACCAAAAACTGAGTTAGAGGTAGAATTGATCAGCATCTTTAGCCGTGTTCTTGATATTCAATCGGATACAATCGATATAGATGATAATTTTTTTGAAAAAGGGGGGCATTCTCTGAGCGCTATCCGGCTAGTGTCGCATATAAAGAAATTAGATCCCGGTAAGTTCTCCGTTAAACAGTTAATTGAGCATCCAACGGTAAGATCGATTGCGGCTCATATTACCTCCGGTCAGTCGAAGCCCAGTAGTTCCATATTGATAGCTCTGAAAAACAATGGTAGCCAACCTCCTTTATTTTGTGCTCCTCCTGGTGGTGGCAACAGTATCGCTTATTATGCACTTGCCCGCCTTCTTGACAATGACCAACCGGTTTATGCATTTCAAGCTCATGGACTAAATGATGGAACCGATATGATTGGGAGTATAGAACAAATGGCAGAGGAATACATAACAGCAATGCAACTAGTTGATTCTCGCGGACCATATACATTATTGGGTTATTCCTTTGGTGGGAGGGTAATTTATGAAATGGCTTTACAACTGATTCACAATGGCTTTACCGTCAAGCAGCTTATCATCTTTGATGCAATGGCACCCATACACCTTCCGGCAAACAAAAAATCATTTCTTCCTCAAAGCCATTTAGATTGGATCATTTATAGCAAAGAATATTACAATTTGAATTCGCAAAAGTCAGGGCGAAAAGTCAATCTTAAAACTGAGGAATTAACTAAACTCACTGACTATGAACAACTTAAACTATTCCGCAGTCGGTTATTGGCACTTGGTGAAATGATTACCCTGGAGCAGCTTCAAGCTCACATCAATGTATATATAAACAGTGTTACCATTGATTATTTCCCGTCAAAGTATCCTTTGAATGTGCCTATCACTCTATTTAAGGCTTCACAATCAGTGAATGATTCCTGGATGTACAGTGGGGGTGAGGGGATTGCACATCAACTTGCAAAATTTGATTTAGGCTGGTCAGAATTTGTTAATGGAAAAATCACATTACACTATATGAATTGCAATCATGCTGAAATGATGGAAGAAAATAATGTAAAAAATATAATCAGTGAGCTAAAAATATCCTTAGCACAATAAGATATTTTTTTAGATAGTCATCAATAGTATTCATTAATAAAAGCAATCTATCATGAATTTTACAAATGAAGATAACGTATTTCTAAAGCCTAATCTGGTTGTGGAGCCGTTAGTTGATAATTGGTATGCCTGGACACATTTGATTTTTCCGGTTACAGCAGGTTTGAACATTCGGGAACGGCATCTTAAGATTTTGAATTCATACATACAAAATCCGCAAATACACATGGCGGCAGTCAAGAATCCTAAAATGCTTGGCGGCCCTTTTATAGATTATCCCGAAAACAGAGTGGACGATATTAAAATACTAAAAAGTAACACTCTTGTAGACTGTGCTTTTCTTCTGGATCTTTGCCAAGCGATTGACCAGTTAAATACGCTTTTGGAATCCGAGGCAAGAGGATATTCCCTTGCTGAATTATACCCTAAAGTTCCTTCGCAACTTCGAGGGTTTATAGAGATATTTTATGACCTCAATAATTATCCGTCTTATAGATTCTATGAGCTATTGGTTTATAAGAGCCAATATTATAAGCAGTCTTTGCAAAGCTTAAATATGTTTTTGATAGATACTGACGACTCCAGATCCTTTGTATTAAGTACACCCAAGTTAACCAATGAAAAGACACTGCGACTGAATCTGCCTTTCTCTGATAAACGGATTGACGAATTGTTTGAATTGGACTCGACTCCAAAGCCATTTGGAGAGATTAAAAGTCTATTAAACATTAATGATAAACACAGCGATCTGTTCTCAACTTTCTTCACTACACAGCTAGTCAAACCATACAATAAATATACAGGCGAGGGTATCTTGACAAGATATTTTGGTCATGCTTGCATATTGGTTGAATCAAAAGAGACATCAATCTTGGTGGATCCTGTTATCAGTTACGGCTACGAATCTGACATTTCCAGATTTACCTATTCGGATTTACCTTCAACAATCGATTATGTGGTTTTTACTCATAATCACCAAGATCATATCCTTTTTGAAACCTTGCTTAGAATACGCAGAAAAATCAAGCATCTGATCGTGCCAAAAAGCAGCGGGGGTAGCTTACAGGACCCAAACCTAAAATTGATGTTCGAGCACATTGGCTTCCACAACGTAATAGAACTGGGTGATCTGGAAACGAGGAGAATCGGTGATTGTATAATTACAGGATTGCCTTTTTTAGGGGAACATGCAGACCTGGATGTCAGAAGCAAGTTATGTCATCTCGTGGAATTTAAAAACGGATATAAAATTCTGTTTGCTGCAGATTCATGTAATGTCGAACCCGAAATATATGACAAAATCCACAGTATTTATGGTGATATCGATATCGTTTTTTTAGGAATGGAGTGTGACGGCGCGCCCTTGTCGTGGCTATACGGACCTCTACTTCCCCATCCTTTGGAACGCGATAAGGATCAAACAAGAAGATTGGCAGGTTGTAATTATCTTCAGGCAAAGGCTTTGTTAGATATATTTAATCCGAAGGATGTTTTTATATATGCCATGGGCATGGAACCTTGGCTAAAGTTTATAAGTTCGATTAGTTATACTGATGAATCTAGACCGATCACAGAATCCAACAAGGTTCTTGATTATTGTCAGAGTAAAAACATTCAATCTGAGCGATTATTTGGTGAAAAAGTCATCGAGTATTGATGACTTTTAAGTAAATTTATAAGATGAACCGATTGTTAAAACAAATAACAAATTAATGAGACGACTCTTCTATCTGCTTTGTCTGCTTTTTTTTCCATACTTGTACGGTATGTCTCAGCAACTTCAAAAAATCTATTTTAATTCTAAAGACAGTATTAACGGTTATTACTTGGCAAGCATACCACCATCAAAAAAAATTGATGGTACTGTTATTTTCTTATGCGGTGTTGAGAGTCCGGAAAGAATGGTATTGGAAACAAAATTACATAACGTCGCAGCGGCAAATAATTTACTTACAGTAATTGCTTCAACTGGTACAAAGCTATATGCAGATTCCGCTGCATTGCAAAGAATCAATGCGATTATTTCCAATGTTTTGAAAACGTATGCAATAGATTCATCAAAAATAATTCTCTCTGGATTTGACTACGCCGGCACTATCGCACTTAGATACACAGAGATTGCTTCTGCAAAGTCTCCTAAGCAGGCAATTTGCCCGAAAGGTGTTTTTACTGTTGACAGTCCGGTGGATCTTTTTAGTCTTTGGACAAAACTCGAAAATCAAGTTAGCGAGAATTTTGTCGCCGAAGATGTAACAACCGGTAAATTTATAATTGGTCTCATGACGAAGGAATATGGAGACATAAGAAAAGACACTGAAGGATATGAAAAGCTGACTCCGTTCCATTATGGAAACAAAGAAACAGGCAACGAGAAATATCTGAAGGATATTGCCGTAAGATTATATTACGATGACGATATAATGTGGCGCTTGAAAAATAAACACAGTAGTTATTACGATACCTACCTACCCGATGCATCTGCGTTAATCAAACGTCTTTCACTTTTAAAAAATGATAGGGCAGAGTTTATTACTTCCAGCAGATCTGGAGTTAGAAGTGATGGTTCAAGAAACCCTAATTCAATGTCTATTGTAGATGAAGTGGAATGTATACAATGGATAAAAAGGACGCTAAATATTTTTGACCCAATAACGTGGGTACCGCCCTATAATTTTTTTCAGCCCGAAGGCTGGAGAATCGAAAGAACGCCTTTCCCTCCAGAATTTGCGTCTCAAATACCTTACAATGGAGTACAAGATATTCGTTTTGCGAAGGGATGGGCGGATTCTGCGAGTGATGCTTACTGGTCTTACACCTATGTATGGTGGATGAATGGAAAAGTTAGCTTTACGAAAAATGGCATTCAAAAGGCTCTTACGCAATATTATCAGGGCTTAACTAATCGGAATATCGAAAGAAGAAACATTCCAGCCGATAAAATAATTCCTGTGTCGGTAACACTATCAGAAGCGCCATCTAATGGCAATGATTCGCAAACCTTTTCAGGAAGTATTAAAATGCTTGATTATTTCACTCAATCTCCTATTTCATTAAATTGTACGGTTCACAATTTTAACTGTGGGGATACTAAACATTCGGCTGTTTTGTTTGAACTGTCTCCCCAAAGTTTCGATCGTGCCATTTGGAAACAGTTAGATTCCGTCAGAAAGAGTTTTAATTGTGCAAATGATAATCATTTTAGCTCTTTGCAAAAGTAATTAAATCTTTTATTTCTACTGTGTCTTTGTTAAGACGCATCTATGGTTTTTGGCATAAAATAAATAAATTATATATGCGGAATTTAGCCAAGCAATTCAAAAAGATTGCACATAAATGCAGGTATGATGTCAAGAAGGTTCTGGAGTATATAAGGTATATTAGACCGTTTGCTAAAGACAAGGAACCTAAGAATAACATCACCGATATTTCAATATTCTCTGAACCAAGGTCAGGATCTACTTGGCTTGCAGAGCTCTTTTGTCAGCTACCAAAGAGTATATATATTTATGAACCACTGTTTTTAATTCCTTCATATTCCGAGATTAAGGAATTAGGACTTTGTTTTAACCAGTTTATTCCTGAAGATGTCGAGTGGAAGGAAGTAGAAGAATTTTTCAGAAAACTATATGCAAAAGAAATCTGTTCTTTCTCGTCGCTGAGATTGTATTACCATAATTCTGATTTGCGATCAATCAAATCAGCAAAAAATTTTATATACAAGGATGTAAATAGCAGCATGCTGCTGCCGTGGTTAACCAAACGATTTTCGATTAACCCTATCTATATTATTAGACATCCCTGTGCGGTAATTGCATCACAAATGAAATTCGGAAATTGGGATTATATCCAAAAGGATGTTAAAGCATATTTTCCCAATCCTGCAGATCGATTTAAAGAGATATATGAAATCTATAGCGACATTATCAAAAATATTAGATTACCGGAGGAAAGATTAGCAGCTGAATGGGCAATGCATACAAGTGTACCGATTAATCACCCTGACAACAACAAAAGATGGATTACATTATCCTATGAAAAAATTTATCAAAATCCTCTTGATGAGCTTTCAAAGGTCTTTGATCGATTGGCAATACAGATGCCTTCAAATTTCCTTGACCTTATTAGAGTGCCCAGTAAAACAGCTATTAAAAGTTCCGTAACAAGTATAACAGAAGGAACACAGCTGGAATCATGGAAGAAAAGCTTAAGTAAAGAACAGATTAATAACATAAACAATATCGTGAAGCAATTTAATATGGATATCTACGATTCATCTGGTGACTTAAATGAAAGAAGAGCTTATAATTACTAAGGTATTCCTGATTTCACGCCACTCCTTACTCAAGCTTATAAACGAATGTGCAATATTAATTTGTATTGTTTTCCCTATGCGGGGGGGAACAGGTATTCTTATAATGACTTTGTTCCTTTTGCTTCTAAACATCTTCATTTGGTTCAATTGGAGACTATGGGTAGAGGTTCAAGGATGCGAGAAAAATGTCCTACTGACATTACCGAGATTGCATTAGATCTTTTTAAGGTTATTGCAGAAGATTTGAAGCATCCCTATGCCTTTTATGGACACAGCATGGGAACGATTTTAGCCTATTTAGTACTCCTTGAAACGCGTAGGAATAATATCGAACCTCCGGCGTGTCTATTCGTATCCGGACGAGGAGGCCCATCGATGAAAAACAACAGCATGGAAAAATCAAAACTCCCTTATAATCAGTTTTTAAACGAAATAAAAAAGATTGGTGGAACCTCAGATGAAGTTTTAAATAATCGCGAAATTATGTCTGTTTATGAACCCATACTCCGCTCTGATTTCAAAGCTCTAGAATCATTTCAGTATCAGGATAATCAGCCATTTAACATGCCAATTCTTATAATGATTGGCAACGAAGAGAAAATTACAAATGAAGATATAAACCTATGGCAGTTAGAAACAAATAAAAAGATTGAAGTTCAGAGGTTTCCTGGAGGCCATTTTTTTATATCTAAATATCCAAAAGAGATTATGTATTTAATAAACAAGCAATTAAAGGGGTTAATGATTAACAACATCTTATGAAATATTTGTTTGCTCGCGAGTAGTAGATAGACCAGCTAAAATTCATTTTATACGCGAAGCGATTTCTATTAAACTTTCTTCTACCCTTGATAAGCATTTACTTAATTGAACAAATTCGAACTTTTATGAGAACCACACCAAGTAAATATTGCACTCTAATCCTTGTATGTTTATTCTTTATAAAAGCAACTTATGGGCAGGATTCGGTTATGATTCATTGGCTAGATTATAGTCATTCTCCTGTAACAAATGTTGACAGCAACTTTTTTATAAAAAGTAAAATCAAGTTTGGATATTTACGGGTGCCCGAAAGTAGGCAGCGACCGGATAAATATCTAAATATAGCTATTGCAAAACTATCATGTCTGCAATCGGAAGCTACTCAACCAACCTTAATAATGCTTCATGGAGGTCCGGGTGGAAAAATCATTGAAAAATTTAATTTACCTAATGCTTTGCGGCAAGATAGAGATATTGTTGTTTTAGATCAAAGAGGGTGTGGATATTCTCAACCTGATTTTACGACAGGAATGAATCAGGACATTTTAAATATACTTTCTCGTAATTTGACCCGCAATGCTGAAGAAAACGAAAGGATCGCAGTTGCAGAAAAGTGGAAAAGAGAGCTGAAGCAAAGAAATATCGATTTATCAGCTTATACTACGAATAATATCGCGAAAGATGTAAATGATTTATGTACGGCATTGCATCTAACCAGTTGGGATCTGTGGGGAACTTCATATGGCACCCGTGTCGCCCTCACCTTAATGAAATCTTTTCCGCAAGGTATTCACAGTGTGATACTTGAATCACCTTTGGCTGCCAATACAAACTATATTCAAAACATTACAAAAAATTTTAAAAGTTCGCTGGAAAAGCTTTTCGAGAAATGCGACGAGAATCCCGAGGTTCATAAAAAATATCCAAACCTTAGAAGTGATTTTACGAACGCGATCAATGCAATCGAGAAAAATCCTATTGTGGTTGACATGAATAATAGCGACAAGTATCCAAACGGGAAGTTCATTATTAACTCTCAGGATATCTTACTGGGATTGCAACAATCTTTATACGGTAAGTCTTTTTACCCCGTTTTTCCATTATTGGTTGAAGAACTTAAAAATAGAGATGCGCCCGGGCTTCGGAATTTTATTGAAGGAATGTCAAATGGAATTTTCCGTCTACAATATGGTTTGTATTATTCAGTTATGTGTGAAGATTGTATTCCTTCAAATGGGGCAAAAGCATTCGATTCAACATCTGCAGATTTTTGGGGAGGCGTTTCTTTTTATAGAGACGAGTTTGGAATCTGTAATGTCTGGTCTGATTCCTCTAAAAGGATAATTGATTCTGCTCAAATTAGAAGTAACATCCCAACACTCATATTATCAGGAGAATTAGATCCAATTGCCTCGACGAAAGGAGCACTGATGACACAAAAAGGACTATCAAGCGCATACTTGTACACCTTTAAAAACACTGGACATTTTGCAGTCGATAATGACTCAACGTTGGATTTATTAATTAATTTTTTAAATCGGCCTAAGGTTGAGCCTTCAAAAAACCATTTTATAGAAACTGAAAATATTAAATTCATTACCAACATTTACCACAATCCCTATATATCGATAATTCCAAATGATTTTATGTTCTCCAAAAAGAACTGGTTACACATTACCGGAGTGACTATAATGATCTTGTGTTTGCTTATTGGATTGATTATCCTTATCGCATCCAGAAATTCAGTCAACATTCAAACTCAATCCTTTTTTGCTGTAAGGATTGCTTTTGTTCTCAATTTTATAATTGCTCTTGCTTTCGTTATATTGACTGTAACAGCTATTAGCAGAACGATGTCGAGGAACTTTTTCCTTATTGGATTCGGAGTGGACGATAGCTATGCCTTTATTTTCTTTCTGCCATATGTATTTCTGTTTTTATTAGCTTTTTCTTGTATATGTATTTATTTTCAACACAATACATTTTCGAAGAAAAACCTGATTCTACTATGCCTGTTACAAGTTCCATTTTTAATATTCTGCTGGAACTACCACTTGTTTTATTGAAAAGAATATAAATAGCATCAGAATAAACTTAACTGTTGAATAGGGCAACCTTTTTATGATTTGTCTTTAAGCCGTAGAACTTACTTGCCACAAATAATTATCACATCTAATCTTCACTATCTATCCATCTTCTAATGAAAATTATCCAAAGCTTTTGGTCCAAACCAAGTGTAAAAAAATTAAAACTTAATGATTCTGATAGAAATAATGGTGGCTGGCTGGAAAAGAATTACAACTACTACAGTTGGGCGTTAAGCTGTTTACAGTTTCGAAAATTTTATCAAAATGTCGAACTGATTACTGATGCTTATGGATATGATATGCTAATTAACAAGCTAGGATTGCCTTATACAAATGTCATTGTAGCTCTTGATACGCTTAATAACTATCATACTGATTTGTGGGCAATTGGTAAATTATACAGTTACAAAATGCAATCACAACCATTCATTCATGCCGACAGCGATATTTATATATGGAACAAGTTTGATATTCGTATGGAAGCTGCTCAGCTGCTAGTGCAGAACCTGGAGGTAAATTATTTTTATAATATAAAGAGTTTTGAAAACATTTCCCGAATGCTAGCATTCCTTCCGCCGGTTTTCCATTCAATGTTGGAACAGAAAGAAAATATAAATTCTGTGAATGCAGGCATTTTAGGAGGAAATGACGTCGATTTTTTTCAGGAGTTCAGTGAAATGGCATTTGACTTTGTTGATCGAAACACCGATATATTATCTCATATTGATGTTGGTATATTCAATACAATTTTTGAGCAGTTTCTGTTTTATGCATTAAGCCAAAAAAAAGATATTAAAATCACGACCCTGTTCGACCATATTAACCACACCTTCGATGGACTAGCAGAACTGGCTTCTGCTCCTGGGCAAACAGATTACGTTCATCCGGTTGGATATTATAAACGCACACGCCACATTGGTGATCTTTTGGAACATCAATTATTGACATATTATCCTGAATACTTTTTTAAGATTAATGATCTACTAAGGCAAAATCAAATTTGACGATTCGATATGTTACCACCTGCAATACAAAATAAAGTAGAAGAAATCGGGCAATCTATATCTCTAAAATGGACTATTGGTCCTTTTAACAACAGTCTTCCAGCTAGCGTTAAGCTAAACGGAATCGAGGTGAAACTATTTGAAGTTGAGAACTTTGATACAGGATTGTATGGCGACATTTTACTACTATTAACGATCTACAAAGCGACCAGGAAAGAAGCTTATTATTCTGATGCTTTAATATTCACAAGCCAGTTACTCGAGATCTATAAAGTGTATGACAATAGGAATTTGTCTTTATACAAGGGCCTCGCCGGCTTTATTTATTTGTTGCTTGAACATTTTGAATTGTCCAAAGACGATTTTTTTTTAAAGGAGTCAGTAGATCTCGTCATGCATAACGTTAATGATTATTATATCTCTGAGTATGTTTCAGACTATGTGTATGATGGCAGGGCAGGAACTCTTTTATTGGTTCTTCGGTTATACAAATATACCTACAACGATTCTCTACTTGATATTATAGGGAAGCTCACTATCCGTATTCTAGAAAATGCAAAATTGTTGCCGGAGGGAGTTTATTGGAAACAGGTTCAAGAACACTCTGTAAAGCCATCACTCGGATTTGGAATGGGGGCTGCAGGAATTGGATATGCTTTGCTACTTGTTAAAAAAATGTTTCCTGAAAGCCGGGTTGAGGCCATTATCGATGAAGTATTCAATTTTATTAATTTTTGTTCAGCTCCTGATCGTAAAGAATTTAAAGAATACGTTTACAATGTTGAAAATGCCGAAACGTCAGCTCATAACGACTATATACAATTGGTAATAGAGAAGGCCAGATTTGATCAAAAAAACTCGTCAGGATGGCTTACAGGAAATATCGGTACTGATTTTTTTCGCAATCATTGTGTGGGATTATCTGAAATCAAAGCATATGAGTTAAATCAATTCTTTGATACAACATCAATTCCTTTATATCTGTCCGACGGACTTGCTGGTGTCGGACTTTATTACTTAGAGTTGTGTCAAACAAAAAATGATTATTATTATATAGAAGCTCAAAAAATAGTTGATCATATAACTAAAATCCTTCTTGATAAAAATTACATGTACACCGATAGCTTTCTCTTTGGAAGCAGAGGAGTGCTTTACTTCTTGTTGTGCTTTCAATCATATAGATGTGAAGACTTCCATAACCTTTTATTTCCAAAGGTTAATACTGACCAATACCGAACTCCTCAAAACAGGGGACCGATAACAACTAAGACTTATGCTCAACTATTCATCTTTAAGTATTTTTACAGGAGTTATGATTTAATTAAACTTAATCCGCTTTACTCGATCGGGAAGATTGATGCGAAGTTTGATCTTGTAAAACAGAACCGTTTTCATGTTATAAATTCTGAATTGGAGTCGATTTTTACAGCGATGCAAAACAGCCCAGTCTTTCCACTGTTAGCTGAGATATATCAGTTGGAAAAGAAAAAATTAGAACTGATAATTTCGGCAGCTTCAACCACTTTTAAAGATTACATTGATGAAGTTATTCATCACAATAAAGTGATTAATAATTGTAACAATTCTCAGAACTGGCTACTTAATCAGGAAGTAATAGTCAATAGCGAAATTCAGATTATTCATACAAAGTGGAAATGGATGCCTGAGAGAAACAGTGAATCATTCTTAAATATTTATACTCCACCCGGAGATTTTACTCTACTTTTTAGAAAGTCTGGAAAGTATGGTATAATTGAAAGTTATCTGGATGAAGCAGGCTTAATTTTACATTTTTTTTCAGCCCCGAAATCGATCCGCAACGGTATTAACGACGCTAAGATTTTCTGCTCGATGCAGAAAGAAGAAGACTTAGCTGTAATTGGTAAAAACACTGGTTCGAAAGATTTCCAGGACTTTTTTAATCGACTTGATTTTCTCTTACTTTTTAAAATCAAACAGCTTTTATATGAAAAAATCTTAGTGGTTTGTAAAAATTAGTTATGGTTCTTGTCATGTGGACCGAGGCGTCAGAAATTTATCATTCTGCTCTTTTGAAACAATACATCCCGTTAGTTTCTTCAAAAACAAAGGTCAGAATCGCAAGATACAGGCGATGGGAAGATCAGCAATTATGTTTACTTGTAAGATTACTTTTGAACAGATACCTGAAACGTAACTCAATAGCATTCGACATAAGTGAGGACTTTATTTACAACCAATTTGGAAAGCCTTTACTTATAAATAATGAAATTGTATTTAATTTCTCTCATTCGAATCGGATAGCTGCGTGTATTGTTAGCACCTATGGAAAAGTTGGAATTGATGTTGAATTTTTTGATATAATTGAAACAAAATTATTTGAGGATATTATGACCACGAAGGAGAAGCAAGAACTTACTGCTTCTCCTAAGCCATTGTTACACTTCTATAATTATTGGACACAAAAGGAATCTGTTATTAAAGCAACAGGAGAAGGCTTGTCTATATCGTTAAATTCTTTTGGAATTATCAACCATCAAACAGTTATCCATAAGGAACTTTTTTTCTTACGAAGAATTGACTTGCATCCTGATTATATATGCCATATAGCCGCTAACCGCGATCTAAGTTTTGAGGAAATACACATCGAAAGAATCCCTCCATCATCTTTTTTGAAGACTTAAAGAAAATGGATGCCCGGTTGCTAAATTCAGATTGGTTGTTGAGTATTTGATCCTGATAAATAATTTGCAAAGGGCAGAGTAAAACAATTGCTTGAGTTGCTTAAAACTTCAAAAGTAATACCCAGACTAAGAATACCAAAACACTTCTTAAGAAAATTATCCATTACAATAATTTTGATTTAGCATCTTCGAGAGATCATTTAAAAATTGTATAATGTTACAACCAATATAATCATTGAAAACTTGAAGATATTTTGCTTGTTATTTATCGCATACCATAAATGGGAACTTTAGGCAATATCATCTTTTTTAAATCTCGTATTTTCTAACGAATCGAAAACCGGAAGTTAAATGATCAAATCTTTTTTTACCATTGCTAAACGGCATTTATTTGGACACAAGCTATTCTCATTATTAAACATTTTTTGCTTAGCAATTGGTATTACGTTTTCATTACTGATAGGCATTTATATCGTTCAAATGAGGCAGGTTAATGCATCTATTGCTAATGCCGATAATCAGTATGTGCTTAAAAGCATTTGGAAACAGCAATCGATGGGTTTCGAGAATACGACATTAGCCCCTCTTGCCAAAACGCTGCAGGAGGAATATCCATCTCTTATTCAAAATTTTTATCGCTTTACATCACAACAAGCGTTGGTACAGGTAAACAATACCTTCTTCAAGCAGGAAGTAGCTATATGTGACACTTCACTCATTTCGATGTTTGCACTAACTCTTAAATTTGGAAATCCTGCTCATGCTTTTGTCAATAGTACCTCAGCAATCATAAGTGAATCTTTTGCTATTAAATATTTTGGAACTGCCAATGCGATCGGAAAATCGCTTCAGATTATTCAGTCCGGATCAAGACGCGACCAAAAAGCCTCATTCATTATTTCGGCTGTCATTGGTAATGTGGGCAAAAATGTCGTGACAGACTATTATGACAATAACAAGCCTTTACAAATTTTTATCCCTTTCCTGTATGATCCGAATTTCGATAAAGGGTTAAATTCCTGGAAATGGAGTGGTGTTCCAAGTTTTATTCAGCTAAAAAATGGCGTTCACATTTCCGATGTTATTAAGCCAATCGAAAAAATACTTGCTGTAAACATTCCGGATGTTTTTAAAAATAATATCAGTATTGAACCCACTGGCCTTGACGACTATTTTATGAGTGAAAATGACGGGCGCATTAATAACATTACGACGATTTTAATACTTGTTGGATTTTTTATTTTGATAATGGCCATTCTAAACTTCATCAACATCGTATTGGGAAACTCAGAATACAGGTTAAAAGAAATCGGAATTCGCAAATATATTGGGACTTCAAGACGATTGTTAGTTGCGCAGTTCCTTTGTGAAGCCTATCTATTCACCTTTCTCGCAGCAATCCTTTCACTAATCTTTTATGAATGTCTGAGGCCTTTCTTTTCGGACATGCTCGACACTCCTTTAGAGCATCTTTGGAATTTCAGAGTTAATGAACTTGTTTATTTTCTGCTCCTTATACTTTCTATCGGTTTTCTTGCAGGTGTATATCCGGCATTTGTTATAAGTAAAACGCCTGTACTCAATGCAGTAAAAGGTAAGTTCGAAAATCTACGGAGTGGTATCTTTCTAAAGAAATTATTGCTGATAGTTCAGTTTACTATAGCACTTATCATTTTCATAAGTTCACTCCACATATCTAAACAATTAAACCTTTTCTTGAATCGGAATCTTGGTTACGATAAAAGCAACCTGCTAGTGGTTTCAACATTACCAAATTATGGAGACAGTGCCAACTCCTATCTCGTCAAAGCAAAGACATTTGAAAATGAACTTCAAGGCTTATCAAATATTGAATCTTGTACGATTTCATTTGAAATCCCAAATGGTAACTATTCTGATAATCTGAACTTGACTCCAGAGGGATCAACATCCAATGAAGTCTTAAGCTTACCCTATATGGTTGTAGACAAGAATTTTTTGCAGACATATAAAATCCAGTTAACTGAAGGAAACTTTCTTTCTGAAACTTCATTAGGTGCCCCAGCATCAGAAATCGTAATCAACGAATCAGCTGCTAAATCTTTCGGTTGGGATCATGCGGTTGGTAAAAAGGTGAAACTGGCATTTGCGGGTATATATGTAACTGTAGTAGGAGTTGTTAAAGATTTTAATTTTTCTTCCTTACATAAACCTATAGAACCCATTGCCATTGTAAATTTAAACTCGTTTAAAAGATTCCAGTATTTTACAATTAAATATAAGACTGACAACCCATCCGATTTACTACAAACTGTACAGGAAAAATGGAAAGCATTTTTCCCAGAAGATCCTTTCGACTATGTTTTTTTAGACGAAAACCTGAAAACCATGTACCAGCCGGAAACTCAATTGAAAGAAGCCACAACGATTGCAACAATTATGGATTTAATAATTGTGTTTTTAGGAATTTTTGGTATTGTATTATCAAGTTTAAATAAACGATCAAAGGAAATAGCGCTTAGAAAGGTAATTGGAGCGAGTACGAAGGATGTCATTGTCATGATTTTAAAAGAATATGCCTACCTCGTATTAGTTGCAAATGTGATTTCCTGGCCGATTGCATATATATTAATCAACAAATGGCTGAATCATTATCCATATCGCATCGAACAAAGCTTTGAATATTATGCTTTATGTGGGTTAATCGTTTTTTGCATCACCGCTTCCATAATTATTTTACAGTGTTATAAATATGCAACACTTAATTTAATTAAAGTACTCCGATCGGACTAATTTGAGATCCAAATCAAGAATCTAACAAACAATAGTCCACTGACTTTTTTGCGGGTATTAAAATCTTAAAGTAAGAGCCACTATATATTTATCGATTATATTTTGCTCTTTTTATTCTGTAATTCCTGCAGAACTTCCTTAAAATTTTTTGATTTTTTGGCTAAAACGATTTGCTATAAATTATTATGACAAGGCTGTGGTTTCATAGAACGACGCGGATTAAGAGTTCAGGTGAGGCATGTCTATCTTTACTTGTCAACTACTATTTTACTTCCCGATATAAACGATTCACAGGAAAGCTTCATGCTTCAAGTCAACTTAAAACGAACCTTACCGATTTTATAAAGCAAGCCGAAAATCTATCTTTGAAGGTTTCTATCAAGGAGCTTACTTCAAATTTATTGCAGACCACTACTTCTTTACCGGTTGTTCTTTGCTTTCGAGACCACGAATACATTATTGTAAAAAACATTAAAAAAAATAAAAAGTACACCTTTTATTCTATAATTGACCCAGTACTTGGCCAGGTAACGGTAAGAAACGATGCTTTTGAAGAAACTTGGCTTAAGGGAGCCCCTGGACTTATGATTTTTCTTGAGCCTAATAATTCTTTTCGAAAAAGCCCGTCTGTTTCTGAATTGTTTTCACAATTGCAGTCGAAGCGATATGTCTTGATATTAATTTTACTGATTTCCTTAGCATTGTCTTTATTGGGAATCTTCATACCCATTTTAAATCAGAAAATCGTTGACATCGGCATTAAGAATAGAAACACTTTTTACATATTTACAGTATTAGTCGGACAGCTTTCGGTATATCTTAGTCAGGCTTTTTTCAATTTAATTAACAGCCGTTTGTTTATGGGTATCAGTATAAGCCTAAACAAACAAATTCTAAAAGCTTTTCTAGGTAAACTAGTTAGATTACCGATTCGACATTTCGATAATACTCATGTTACTGATATTAGTCAGAGGGTTACTGATTTTTCAAAAATAGAGCGATTCCTCACTTCCAGCAGCGCCTCAATACTATTTACACTTTTGAACTTATTGATTTATCTCATCCTTATAACGATATATAACTTTGTCATATCGATGGTATTTATTGGTGGTTCCTTAGCATCTTTCTTTTGGCTTCTTTCTTTTTTACGAAAAAGGAAGGATCTGGAAAATGCAAAATTTAGATTGAACCTCAATTCTTCTTCTTTAATTCATGAACTCATATACGGAATGCGAGAGATCAAAATGAATGGTGCAGAAAAATCGAAACTTGACGAATGGGAAATTAGGCAAACTCAGATTAATAATATAAACAGAGAACAATTGATGCAAGATCAAAAACAGACCTTTGGAAATGTAATAATCAATCAATGTAAAACGGCATTGGTAATCTTTTATATGTCATATCTTATTATCCATAGCAGACTAACCTTAGGCGAAATGGTAAGTATATCCTTTATGATTGGTCAACTAAATGCTCCGTTCTTTCAATTAATTGAGTTTTCAAAAGTTTACCAGGATGCAAATTTGAGCATGAGACGTATAAATGAAGTTCAACAATTTCCAGATGAGGATGAGGACAATTTACAATATACATCTGGTAAGTTCAGCGGGTGCCTGGATAAAGGCGGGATGATCGTATTCAAAAATGTAAATTTCAAATACGATTCTACTGGTGATTCACAATTATTCCATCTGCTGAATCTTGAAATAATTCTCGGAAAAACAATTGCATTTGTTGGAAACAGCGGCAGCGGTAAAACCACACTACTTAAATTACTTTTAAAATTCTATGAGCCTGATAAAGGAGAAATTTTAATAAATGATGTTAATCTAAGTACTATACCTTCTAGGGATTGGCGTAAAAAAATTGGTGTAGTTATGCAGGATGCTTACATATTTTCGTCAACAATCGGTAAGAATATAGCTCTAGACGCAGATGAATATGATTTAGAAAGGATCAGAGAATGTTCCAAACTGGCTAATTTAGATTTGTTCATTGAAGAATTGCCCTTGAAATATGATACAGTTATAGACAGTTCATCAACTCAATTGTCCGGTGGACAAATTCAGAGAATTTTAATAGCAAGAGCACTCTATAAAAATCCCGAAATTATAATTTTTGATGAGGCAACAAGTTCCTTAGATACTCACAATGAAGCCACAGTAATGAAGAACTTGTTTAATTTTTCTAAATTGAAAACTTTGATAATTGTTGCTCACAGATTAAGTACTGTTAGGTCTGCGGATTGTATCTTCGTTTTAGATCAAGGGAAAATTGTCGAAATGGGGAACCACAAGGAGCTGGTTAAGAAACAAGGGCAATATTACCGATTAGTTGTGAACCAGCTCGAACAAAACTAAGATGACGTCTTTGAACATAACTTATTGTTTAGAGCTGATTTACACTCTTTATAGTCGTATATCAAAGTAATGACAGGCTTCATCTTTTGAAGTTAACGGAAAATAGAAGTTATAGGATTCGGTAAGAGGGCAGTTCAGAAGTTTTCTAACCAACTAAAGGAGTATTTGTACCCAGAGCTCATGATTTGCTGTGTGGAAAAATCGAAGTTTTCACTGTTTTTTATATTGAACTGGTCTCGCCAAAAAGTTATATTGCTTTTTGCAGGGGGGGGTTAGCTTCTTTGGAGATTTCGCTTGACTGAATTATCCATTCCGCAGAATAATGATCGGTAAAGTAGTTGGTTGTCAATGATTATCCTGGTCAATCGCTCGCAGAATCAATGATCAAGAACAAGAAAATTATGCAAACAACAACCCAAACAGGTGTTCGTCATGGTTAAACAATCTTAGGTGAGTGTATTTAAAAGAAAAGTAAATATTTTGATTTTTGTTAACTATTCTTCCATTCGCGGACTTATTTGTAACTGTTTATTAATCATAAGATTTGCTCGGACAAAACATTCAAATCTTTTATTAGCCGGTTAGACATTTGTCCCGCACGGTCTACCAAAATAAATAACTCCCTCGAAATCAACACTTTGAGGGAGTTTTGTTTTTCTATCAAAGTTCTAATAACTTGATAATTAGAAAGTTTTGGATTCGATTCCCTTAAGGTTTGATCGCCGGGTTTCCCCAAAAGTCATCTGTCGCCGCGAGAGGGTCAGATTCCGCAAATACGGTCAAATGAATCGATTCTTTGCTCGCAGTAAGTATATATCCTGAACCATTCTTCGCGCGACAATTCTTCCTGTCTCACCGCTTTACCAACGATAGGCTCCAGAACCAGAGAGTCATATTCGAAATCGGTTGGAGAAAACAAAAAATATAGCTTATCTCTAAATAAATCAGATAAATTATCCGCATTGCGCTGCTGTCCGATACCTGATGCCTTTCTATACCGGTTACCAAAGAATATCTTCTCGCTGATTTGCCTGTTAAAGCTGTTCTGATCCAGCAATACGTTGGCATCAAGCTCCTGAACCTCCTTAGAAATCAGTTCTTCAAGCGTTTGTTCATCAGGTAAACAGGAGGCGGCAAGACTATCATCAACGGAAATATCCATACCCTGTAACGGTCCGTGTTTGTCACTGTAGTTTCTGATCAGCAGATAGAAGAGGAATCCACGGTCTCCATTTTTTAATAAATACTTTACTCTTAAACGCCAATCCGCGGACTGATTAAATTCGTCGGGAACCAAAACCTTTTCGAAAATGCCTGAGGGAACATTCAGTGCAATCTTGGCGAAAACGGAAGATATTTTATAAGCAGCAATGGGCTCTCTAACCGAAAGAAAAACCGCTACCGAATAAAGCGCGAGATCAGGATGGTAGACCTTATCTTCTATCCTTTTATTCAGCTGGTTAATCTGGTTTTCCTTAAAAGGAGAATTCAGCTTCAGTATCTCCGAAATCTGGAACCGAAGTTCTGCCGAGGTTGCCCTAGTCTCCAACAGGGAGGCAACACTAAGTGGAACCCTGCAGACTTTGTCATCATCTGCATCAGAAAACGTTATAAGAGGTATGGGTTGAGTTGCATCAACAGCGCCGTTGTGGTCGAACCGGAGTCCTGTTGTCATCTGAAACTTCCATGGATTCTGAAAAGTACCATGTATTTGATTGTATGCCTGGGTATAATAATCAAGAAAATAATCCTTCTTTATACTTAGGTTCAACTTCCGGTAATTGTGCAGGTCCGATTCCGTGCCAAAAAATACGGTGTGAAACGCACGGAAGATCCGGAATATGTTGTGGATAACCCAAAGCGTGCTCACCTGATCCAGATAGTGCTGGGTTTCATGAATATAAATACTAAACCGGTTTCTGTCACTGCCCGGCTTTTCCTTCACTTTGAGAAGATCAGCCTCATCAGCATACTCATACAGGTAAATATAATTTCCCAGAGGATGATAATAGGCTAATGTATCAACGCTCGGGAATTTCTTCAAGCGGGAATGTTGCGTAAAAATCTCAGATTGGGAATCATAAATGGCTGCTTTCTAAATGGGATATAACTGTGGGATAAGATTATGAATGAACCGAACCCACCACACGGTAAAAGTACACAATTCAGAAAAGGATACCAGAGAGTAAATGTAGCAAAGTGAAGTGAGGAAGCTATAACGAAGTCAGTATATCACCGGCAAAAATACATAGAGCCAGAATTTTTGTTAGATCATAATTATACTTACATTTTTTGCACGACTTGGATATCCGGTATAAAATATCTGAAATGAAATGCGGCTTAAAGAATTTCGTTCAGGCGAACTAACCGGTTCCCTGTGGAAGTGACCGGTAAAAGCTTTATTGCCAAACCTTGTATTGATTAAAGCCCAGCGAAATGCATAATTCCAAATTGCAAAATCAGCCATTTATATTGTGAATTTAGGATGATAGTTTCTTCTCTGCTATTAAAATCAATCCGTAAAGATCGCTCATGGCCTCATAACGCTGAGGCGATGGTTCCAGTTTCTGCAAATACGTCAGCGCCGTCTGAAAACATTTTATTGAAAGAGCAGTGTTTCCTCTCTGATCCAATCCCGTTTTCTGCGTATAAATAATGCCCAGATGCATCAATCCATAGCCCCTGTATTCGAGCTGGTCTTTTCGTCTAAAAATCCGGAGCCCCTGTCTCGCCATTTTCAGAGCCGCTTCAATGGAAGCATCTTTTGAGCTTTCTGTATCCTTCAGTGTAATATTTATCATTTCGAGTAACAAACCGCCGACCTGTTCTGAGTCTTCCTCACTCTTGAATAAGTCTATTGCCCGCTGGCAGAGTAAAAAACGCTCTTTATCCGTCGATTGCTCCGATCGTAGCATCCGGCTCACGCACTCAGCCATAGTCCGGGTACAATCAGACGCTTTTTGATCAGCCTGCCCAGCCAGAAAAAAAGTCCGGCTTGTTTCAAGCAAGCTGATCGCCTCCAAGCCGGAATACATATTTTCCCGTGCAGCAAGGGCCAGTCCCAAGTTGTAATTAGCGGAAACCCAGTATGAGCGATCCTGATGCCGGTCATTCAGAGTGTTGCAGGCATTACGGAGATAGGTAATTGCCCGGGTAAGCTCCTCGCTACGGGATGAGGTCGAAAGTCGAAGGCAAGCCACACCGAGATTGATTTGAGCGATCGCCCAACCATGGATATCTTTCTCCAGACTTCCAGCTGCCAGAACATCTTCTAGCGAATGAACAGCACCACGAAGATTTTCCGTTCCGCCGAGGGCGATTTGGGCTGTTGCATAATTACCAAGCACTAAAATACGGTCTTTTGAATAGGAGCTCCACGTATAAATCATCAGAGCCTGTTCGTAACTATACACACCTTTTTCAATCGACGCGGGATAATTCCAGGTAGCATCCAGACAGGCATTGGCCAAATTGGAATGAACAATGGCGTAGTCTTCCGGAAAATCATTTGGGTTAAAAACCTGAAGAGATAGTTCAGAACAGCGAACCGTTTCCAGCAGATTTTCCTTTTGATCTCCTTTTCTGCGGCGATAATACAGAGAGGCAAGCTCAGACTGAATCAGAGCCCACCGGTAGGTATACTGTGCTTGATCATAAAACAGGAGACATTTGCGAAGGCAATCAATGGCTCTCTCCAGAGAGTCAGGATCACCCAAATTCCCGAGCTGCAAAGCCAGTTCAAACCGGATGCCGGCCGTTTCGGCTGGCTTAAGACGGACATCCTGCAATCTGCTCTGAAGCTGTGCCGGCGTGCAATATTGCAGAGAAGTGTACAGGGCCATCAGGGATTCGTCCCTGTCTGTGCCAGGCATGATAGCACTTGCATTGATTTGCGGCGTCATCAGTGCAGCGGAAAGCTGCGCCCGAGGCACCACTTGAGCCGGCAATTGTACGCGTTCTTTTTCTTCGGGACTGATCCTGTCGTCGAACCGGGTCAGCAGAGAATAATATTCCTGATCCTGGATGTAGGTATTCACACCGGGGGCAGGCGAATAAATCAGCATTGCTGCTGACGGATCATACAGAAGAAGAGGCGTCCGGATGACCCCCTGATGCCCGTTAGCGCAGGAAGCTTGGTGAATAGTGCCCCGACAGCAGCGATCCCAAAGTTTCGGACGCTCAAAGCGGTGAATAATCATCCAGAGCTCACTTGAAATATCTCCCCCGCAGACGGGGCAGACGCGCAAATCATTCTGACTGAAGGACACCGGCATTTTTCGTTCTAATTAGTGTAATTCTTTCATCGCCTCTACCTCTCTGAGACCTGTGTATGAATCGGGATGTCCCAGTTCACCAGCTCGCTTAAAATGGTATCCTGCCCGCACTGCATCTTGTTTCCGGATGTAGTGATACCCGAGCTTGATGTGAGTAAAGGGATAGTCTTCTCGTAAGCGGACAGCTTCCAGCAACTCCTCAAAAGCTTCATCACTGCGTTCCAGTTTTTCGAGGGCGGCTGCCTTATTGATATGAGCCATAAAAAAGCCAGGATTAAGGGAGAGGGAAGTCTCAAAATCCCGAAGCGCCGTTTCATACCGACGGAGATCATACAAAATATTTCCGCGGTTGAAATATGAGTAAGCCTGACCGGGATTGATCCTGACAGCATGCGTAAAATCAGCGAGTGCCTCAGTTGGTTTTTTTAATTGCTCATAACAGAAACCTCGCCCGATGTAATAGTCGGAGTCGTTACCGTCCAGCCGGATAGCATGGGTAAACGGAACCAGTGCCTCCTTGTATCGCTTCATTTCTTTCAGCACACTTCCCATATTGTAGTAATTCCAGGCGTTATGGTCGTCAATCCGGGCAATCTGTTCATAATCCTGCAGAGCTTCTTCCAAACGGTTCAGCAGGGTAAGAACCTGGCCGCGGTTTGTATAGGCCTGAATCAGATTCGGCTCTATAGATATCGCATGGCTGAGATCTGTCAGGGCAGAGTGCAACTCATTGTTTCTGCTGTAGATCCACCCTCTGTTTCCCCAAAGAATTGCATTACTGGGATTTTCCCGGATCGCCTCGGAATACGACCTGATTGCGCCGGTAAGGTCCCCAGCATCTGCCAGCCGGTCTCCTTCCTCACTCAGACGAAGGCTCTTGGCCTGGTCCAGGCGCATAGTACTGTCATTGGGATCGAAGTTATGCCGGGCAATCAGCATTTTCCGTTTCATTATCAGGGCATTTTCATCCTGGGGATTTAGAAGCAACACCTGCTCGAAATCCTTCAGCGCTTCCGTAAACCGGTCCTGTTTCTCAAATGCCAGTCCTCTTTCATAATAGACCATCGGATTATCGGGGTCGGTATCTATAGCCTCCTGATAGGTTTGCATTGCATGATCTGATTTTCCGGCAGTATCGTAGGCATTAGCCAGCCATATCAGAACATTTGTATTCCCGGGGCTCAAATGAACAGCTTGTCTGTAATCAGCAATGGCGTCACTGAACAGGTTGAGTTTTAAATTCACGGCACCGCGGTTGATATAGCCCTGGGGATTCGTCTGGATCAAATCCAGATACCGGCTGAATGCTGCTTTTGCCTTCTGATGATTGCACAGATGAGAGTACAGATTCCCGAGCAGGTTTTGGGTTGCTGCATCTGAAGGCACGAGGGAAACCACTTGTTCCAGAAGGTGGCTCGCCTGTTCCAGTTCACCGTTTTGCAGCCGGACAAAACCTTCATTTTTGAGCTGCTCTGCCCTCTGTGCGGATGAATCTCTGTTCATTGCCCGTCATATTTAGTAACTCCAAAAACAATGTAATTGAAAGGAATATTGGAGCCATCGTCTGCGTTGAGAATCTGACCGGATGACTCATCAAACTCCCAATCGTCCCAGTTCCATACTGTCTGCAGTTCCATTGGAATCTGCACAGCGATGTAATCACCTTGCGCCAGCCGAGCACCCATCTTGGCACCGCCAAAGTCAAGACCCATAAAAAATTCCTGCACCGGGATATTGCGGTTCCGGGAGGCAATTCCTTTTGTAATGCCAACGGCAAGTTCGGATAAGGGAGCCAGTGCCGGCTGAGCTACCGTGGCAAGCTGTAGTCCCTTTTTAAATACCGTTGACTCCAGCATAGAGAGAAACTTTTCATCCTCATCATTTTTCACGTTCACTGTATAGCACCGGAAAGCAACTCCGGTAGTGCCTACGCCCAGTCCCAGAAAAACGGGATAGCCAATAATTCCTGCCTGGGATCCTTCTTCTACGCGAAATGTAGAGTTAAAATGAACATCCTCCGTTCCTTGCGCTACTTGGTTCTGGGCATAGAAATCAAACAGAATGGTATGTCTCCCGCCACCTGGAAAGGCTGCCACGCGCAGGCGGTTGAGCGTAATGCGGATCCTTGCGTTCTTCAGAGATTCGTCAGCGGCAATTCTACCGGCAGCCAGAATCTGTTTTTCCCTGCCTTTTTTTGATTTCAGAGGTAGAAATCCAAAGGCATGGGCAGCATGCATCCATGGTTTTGGTTTTGATTTAAAAATATCAAACAACCCGAAGTTGTCCGGTCTTTTAACCGTGGCGGACGGAGATTGCTCCAGTGCAAGGGCGATATCCGTTTCGCCCACTTCACGAAGCGCCTGGGCAGCCTGGCGGGGCGATAATTTTGCCAGTATAGGCATGTCATCAAAAACATTCTGTCCAATCATAGTCATTGTATTATATAAACAATATGAGCCTCGTGTTGATGAGCCGGACGCTATACTTTATCCTGCGCCAGTTCTTCCAGAAAATCCTGTACCTGCAGAAGTTCTGTTTCTGCCTCAGGTGCCAGTGAAGCAAATGTAAGTAACGCGGCATCCGCATAGAGACTGGCGCTGTCTGCCTTACCCGCGTTTTTATAGAGGACCGCCAGCCTGAACTGTACTTCCCCAACGGTATACGCGTCTTCTGCAGATTCTGCAAACTTGATCGTTTGCTGGAGAACTGACACTGACTGACTCTGCTGGTTCCCAAGCATCGAATAAGCACGTCCCAGATCGGAAAAGGAACGGTTTCTGGTATCTATCATATCCATGGGCAGGATTTGCAGTGACATCTCCAGATTTTGTACTGCCATATCCAGCCACCGGATGTTATCAGCCTGGCTTTCTGCAGCTCTGCCCGACTGGAGCAGGGCATAGCGCCCCATCGCAGATTTGATTTGTCCATACCGAATCCTGTCTTCGGGTGAGGTAATTTCCAAAGCATAATGAAGCCAATAATCGGCTGCCACCAAGTCGGGGACATCCAGCGACAGGTAGGCACCAGCCATCTGAAATGCAATATCACCTTCCATATCCACATCACCCTGACGTTGCGCCATATCCAAAGCCTCGCTGTAGATACCGAAACAGTCCTTTACAGACTGCTCTTTCCGAATTCCTGCCAACCGGAAGAGATGATAGATAAGAGGCAATCCACGTATATGCACACTTTCGACTGCAGCGGGATTGTCTTCTTCCCTCCTTTTCTGAGCCACGATGTCTTCCTGTAAACGCAGGGCCTCATTCAGCTGATGGTTCTGAATAAACAGTTCCACACGGAGATGCTGAAAATCTGCCCATACCTGCTCCCTGCCCGGAAGGGGTTGGCCGGAAGCTGTGTCTACATAATACGGAAGAGCCTGATCCACCAGTCGGCCAATGTCTAACCAGCGCCCGGAGTGCTTATAAAGGGTAAAAAGTCCAAACAGCACCGCAAATCCTGACACCCAATCCCCACTGCCTGTCGACAAGGTAAATGCTGCCCGGAAATTACTTTCGTGAGCGGATAGTGTTTTTATCGAGCGATCAGCTGATCCCAGTTCACCACTCAGGTAGCTGTTGCAAAAACTTTGTGAGAGCAGGGATAAAATTAAGACAAACCGGCTTCTGATCGTATCACCCGTACTACCAGGGTGGTGATCGAGAAAGAGTTTTGTGAGATAAGAAGTCAGTGCCGGATGGAACGTATAGTAACCGTTACCAACGGAAGCAAACAAACCCAGTCCGGATGCCCGTTCCAGTATGGCTGCCACAAGGGTCATTTCTTCAGATTCATCCCACTTCGTAAAATACACAGCTGTAATCAGACGGTTACTGACAATGCCATCGAAAAGGCAGCAGACCGACAGGACTGCCTGTTCTTTAGGGGCAAATTCATTTTGCAGTGCCTGCTTGACAGAATGGTCCAGCCCGTTCTCACCAACACCGGCTTTTATCAGGGCAACAAAACGGTCAATGGCTGCCCGGCTGCCACTGTCGCCATTACGTACTACCTGCCGGGTAAGCAAGGAAAGAGCGAACGGGTTGCCCTGCGAGAATTCGAGCAAAGGAAGCCATATTTCCGGTTGGCAGGGTGCTTCCAGTATGGATGTTACCAGATCCCGTCGCTCTTCCATCTCCATTGGCGGAAGTTCCAACAATTCAGTCTTCGTGTTGATCCATGGCAGCCGGTTAAGCCGGGATGTCGCTAATATTTTGACATTTTGAGCAAGCAGTGACTGCAGAAAGTCTCCGAGCTGCCCTATATCTTCCTGCGGTTCCGGAGATGATGACCCGGTTTTGTTCTGGAGTGTTTCCAGGTTATCCCAGATCCACAGGCAAGGTTGTGTAGAGATCACTTCGAGAAATACCTGCAGGCGGCGGGTCTCCGGCAGCGCGAGCCAGACAATTCCTTTTGCTTCAAGCTCGCCGTGCAGAACGGATGCAGCGTCGTTTACGAGAGTGAGTAAGGAGCGATAAGTGGCAAAAGAAGTAAACAGCAGTCTATACGTAGTTCCTGCGGTTTGCTTTATCCATCTTCCGAATTCGGCGGCAGCGGATGTTTTTCCGGCACCCATCATTCCCCAAAGCAGTACCAGGGACCGATTCTGGAATAATCGATCCAGCATAAGTAACGTGTTGTCTCTTCCCGCAAACCCGTTCAGCGGCGGGGGAGGCAGAATCCCTTCTTCCGCATCCAGAGCTTCCTCAGCTGTATATGAGGTCCGGAATGTAAGGGGCGGGGTCCCAGCTGCCCGAAACATAAGTGGAACCATCCAATCTTTCAATGGATAACTGCCTGTTTCACTCGTCCGATCAGGGTTCTCGAAAAGGTCACGCCTTGCTTGGGTGAAAGCATCTGACAAGACCTCGCCTCCCTGCAGATGATGGTACAGAGAAGACACGAAACAGGCCGCCGTATTCACATAGATATTGTACTGCATAGCCACCACTACCGGTACACCGTATCTGATCAGCTCTTTTGCAAGGGAATCAAAGGACTGTTGCAGCGGCTTACCATTGCTGTCTGAAGACTCTTCGGCTGAGGCAGACCATGCTGATCGGCAGGCATTGAGAACAACCACCAGTATGTTGTTATCTGACAGCAGTCGGCCCAAGCGGCGCCCATCGACAGGCTGGGGTATAAGCGGATTGTCACCGTCTTCGAACATTAGGTATCCTCTTTTTTTGCCCTTGGCACCATGACTCTCCATTAGATTCGCATATATACCATGACCATCAAAATGTAAAATCTGGAAGGGTTGTCCGGCGATCGCCGCAGCCTGCAATCGATCATCAAGAGCATCGACAGTGGAGGGACGCAGCACTTCAATCCGGACTGTCTGCCGGTTGCCGAGACTCTGTAAGAGACGGGTCGCAACTGATCGGAACGGGACGTCGCTGTTGCCGCCCGGACGAGAGATCACCATTAGCACACGCATCGTTTCCCCGGTAACCTGGAAAGAGATCTCCGGCTGGAGATTTTCAATCACGTATACAAACGATTTTGCCTGACAGGCGACCGGAACTGTATCAAGCGGATCTTGCATCATCTCCCAAGGGAAAGTATATCCTGAAGAATCAGTAAGCTCAACATCAATGTCGGAAAGATGGGGTGCTATCTGTTGCCACAGTTCTTCTCCCATCCTGCTGTCTCTGAACAGCATTCTGAAAAGGGTATGTCCAATTTCCGCCATGCGCCCTTCCACTTTTGCAGCTATCAGAGGAGCCGGATCAATGGAAAACTGTAAAAACTCTTCCAGATACCAACGGACATCTTCCTCATCCTGCCGACTGATAAAAAAGGGAACAGTCGCTGTTGCCTCACTCCCGCCTGAAGGGGATTCATACCGGAGCCTGACCAAGGCATGTTGATCGAGATTTGTCTGTGTGATTTGTAGCGTATGGGGCACGGACGCGATGTTATGGATGGAGAATGACAGCCAGCGATGTAAAAATAAAGGTTTCATTGGTTTTCCAGAGTCTGTATTTTTAGCGGAAAATTTATTCAATCAAACAAATGATTTTGTGTGCGGAAGGGACTAATAAAATGATTGATTGTCAGATTTTTGCAGGTCGATGCTTCGTAAAAGCCAATTAAACATTCTGAAATTATTCAACCATCTCAAATAGTAAGCGCTCTGTAATTTCTGGTTAGACAAGCCAGATGATACAGGAAAAATCTTGGTAGAAATGTTTTTCCTGTTTAATTTCTATTTTTTCTCGATATTGTTTAATCAACAGATAAAGCAAAAATCCTCCCAGCTATTTCCACAGAGATTTGATTTTTGAACACCTGGCTACACATTTCATCAATCCTTAAGACCTCTGTAGCTTTGTCGATTCCTTTAAAACGCGTTTATGAACTGGGATGCTTTTAAAACACACGAATTAGGCTATCGGGCGGCTTTTGAAACATTGAACAATCAGTTATTCGAGAGATACATTAAAAGAACTTACAATACTTCTCTTGGTAAATTTCGTGTCGTTAACGGGAGTGGCGGAGATGGTGGTGTAGAAGCGTATGCTGAACTCAAAAACGGAAACATAACTGCCATTCAATCAAAATGGTTCCGGCAGTCAATTGACGACAGCGAAATCGGTCAGATCAGAAATTCGATCCTGACGGCAAAAAAAGTCAGGCCTCAAATCACTGAATATATCATTTGCATACCCCATGATATCAGCTCAAAAAAAATCGGACGTGGAAAAGTAATAATCAGCAATGATGAAGAAAGCAGAATCAACAAGCTGGTTGACAACATCGATCTACTGCATCCGGACCTCACGCTGATATGGTGGTTTGACAGCGAATTGCTGAGCCAGATTCAACACCCGGACAATGAAGGTGCTCATAAGTACTGGTTTGAAAAGGAAGTTCTGACATGGTCATATCTGCACGAGCATTTTCGTGTTCAGAAACAAAACCATTGGCTGAAAGAGCGGTATATACCGGAACTGCATGGTACCGGTATCACATACAATCTGTACCAGCGGATGCTGCTATCTGAGGAATACCGAAGGGAACTTACTGAAAAACTCACGCAAACCAATAATAAGCTGGAACACTGCACACGACTGATATCTCAATATCTTGCCACAAAAGAATACCCTGATTCTTTAATTTCCAGGCTTGAAGAAACCAGGGAGAACTTAAAAAAATTCAGCAGCGAACTAATAACCTTGCGGAAAGCAATCGGTGAAGGAAATGAATCGTTCAGACTCAGGCAAATACCTGAAAAGAAAACCTGGCAACTCACTTTGGAACTGGAGCAGCTTTCGCCCACCCACCGGCAGAAAAGCATTTTACCCCAATTGATAAAGTTACTTCGTGACATCTATGCATACGACCTTCCTAAATATCTGACTGGTTTCGCAGATCACCTACAAGAAAGAATCAAACTGGTGCGTGGTGGAGCAGGGACGGGCAAAACACAAGGCTTGGCAAATTGCACGGAAACACACCTGATGAAGAAGCTGCCAGCCATAATTATTCAGGCAAAAGGAACGCCTTGTCACACTTGGACAGCCATCTTAACCCACGCGCTCGAACTGCCCGGATGGAATAAAACAGAAATTTTTTTAGCCCTTGAGGCTTTGGCTGCCGGCCAAGATACTCTTAAAACATTTTCTCTTTCAGCCGGTCAGGAGCTTGAGGAACCGGCTTCGAAAGTATTAATATGTATAGATGGACTTGAAGAAGATACCGGCAAGGAAAAAGAATGGTGCTCCCGCATCAGCGAATGCACCGTGCTGGCAGAAAAATACCCGAGACTTCGCTTTCTGTTCAGCAGCCGTGAGTATTTTCCGAGACACTGTATCGATGCTTACGACCCGATGTGGGAAGAAGTGAACCTGCCCCGTGAAGGGGATGTACCCGTTGGTAAAGTCGCTGCAGATTATCTTAACACCTATCATATCGGGTTGGATAACCTTTCCCTCATAAAGGGCTTGGATAGCCTGCTGGCTTTACGGTTATTTTGTGAGTCTTATGAGGGGCAAACAATTACATCAGCAAACCATATTGTAACGGCGACAAAAGATTTGGTCAACTTCAAAGTAAAGCGGATCAATGATGAATTTCTATTCTCACTACCTAATAGAAAAGGACAAACACGGCAGCCCGTTTTTGACGCACTGTTATTGATTGCTGAGCGCTTTTATTATGAGACAGAGATAGAACACATTCAACTTCATGAGGCCCTCGCAAAACAGATCGGAAGCGCTTTCAGTAGTTCGGAAGTAGATCTTTTGCTGGACTTTCTAGTACAGTACGGTATACTAATACGGGTCGGCAGAACGGATGAGACAGAATTGTTAGCAAAAACAATTTACTATTACCGAATCACCTATCAATCCATTATCGAGCATATCCTTTCAGAAAAGATTTACCGAGACATCAAGAATGCCAGAATCGAAGCGATGCCAGCGATCTTGCACGAGCCTATTGCCGTGCCTTTTGGCACACCGGGAAGATTCTCCGCCTCGCAACCGCCTCCGAACCAAAAAATCATTCAGTCCATCGTCAGTCAGCTGTTTGCTGATACAGCCAAGTTAATTGGGAAGAATGGTTTCCTCATAGAAGGCTTCTCGCCAAATGATATTCTGACTATGCAACTTGAAGCTATCCGGTCAGCACCGAAAGAACTTGCTTTGACTTACAAGGAATTTGTTGATGGATTATTTCTGGGAGAGCCCAAAGGACAGTATTCTGTTTTGAGACACCTTATCGTACCATCATCAACTCAGGCTGACAGCGTGTTTGGTTCCGAATATCTGCACAACGTTTTGATAAACCAGGCTTCGGCTTTTGATCGGGACAAACTATGGTCAGGGCTCGACCGGTTTGAAAGTCATATCCGGAAAGCAAACGTATTTGACAACAATATAAAATCGGTTCTGGACAAACATGGCATCACACTGTCCCGTATCTCCGAATATGAAGAATATAACGAAACTCCATTGCTATACGCCTGGGCGCTTACGAACATTGATCAGACCTTCAGAAACTCTTTGCGGATTAGTATAACGGAATGGGCAATCAAAAGACCACTGGAATTTCTCAGGCTATTGGATAAGATATTCTTTTGCAATGACCCTCAGATACAGGAAGACATGGCTGCGGTTATGCTGGGCGTCGCCGGTCATACGAACGAGAAAGAAATATTGCGGCGACTGGCAGAATGGGCTTTGAAATTTGTGTTTGCAGACCGTGAATCTCTCCGGAACGTGGTGGTACGGCAAGGGTTCCGGGCGATTGTCGAGAAAGCGCATTTAACAGGTGCGATTTCAGAGATCGAAGTTGAACGTGCCCGGCCAGTTCCTTTGCATCCGGTAAGGGTGATTGATCTACAACTGAATCAAATCAATGATGCTGACGGCGAAAGTTATCCGATTGTCCATGACCTTGCCTGGTATGTGATCAAAGATGCTTACAATGATTTCCTTGAATATCCTTCCACATTCGGTGATGGCGTGCAGGACAATGATTGCCCGGAAGCAAAATCCATGCTTGACTTGTACAGATCTGCCTATCAGACTCCTGATCTGTACGCACATGGCTGGGCTGTCGCAGCTGCTACCGGTTATATCAGGAATATCCTGGGACTAACAAGGACCGACGGAAATGATTACACCGATAAAACGCACGGCAGCAAAAGCAAAGTGTATACATACGAAGAGAAATATACTTGGCTGGCGGTTCATTATCTGCAGGGATACCTCTCTGATTATATACCCATGGATGTGAGTAACAAAGGCCGTGTCTGGATAAAAGATTATTCGAAGATTACGGATATTCCAAGTCCAGGTGAAGAGGTCGTAATTGAAGAAACGATTGATCATTTGACCAGAGAGAAAAGCAACTGGATTATTAAAGAAGACCTGGCACCTACTGTGAACATAAGTAGCAATATAAATAAAAACATCAGCGTATGGACTGACCAAGAGCCTGCAATCGATTTTGCCAGATGGCTTTGCTGTAGCGACGCAGACTTCCCACAATATGGTGCTGGCAGAGACTGGCTGGCTTTATACAATTATACTGCACTGGAAGATGCCTCTCATGCCGGGTTCGCCCAGCTCTCCGCGACTGCCTGCCTTCTTCAAAAGGATGAATTGGAAGAAATGAAAGATATTCTGAGCAATAAGCTTGACGGTCGTGCATATTTCATTACGCACCTCGATGGATTAAAGGCGGCGCCTGATACAGACACCTATTCCAATCCCGGCGATATTGTCTGGATGGATTGGATAGAAGAATACAGTGACGGCGAGCGTGTGCATCTGAACGGTAAAGAATCAAAGCTATATTACACTCTCACCAAGATTACCCAAAGCACAACAGACGGGGAAAAATATTACCTGATTCCTTCAAAAAAAATCAGGAAACTGTTGGATATAAAATCCTTCCTGCATTCGGAGCTTATGGATGCCACAGGAAGAGCTTTGTCCTTTACACATGAAATTTCTGATGGCTCCTACCGCGATACACAGAGAATGGTTCTGGCGGATAATTCACTGCTGCAAAAAAAGCTTCGGGAGGAGAATTTACAAATCTGCTGGTTTGTGGATTTTTTTAAACAAAAGAACCCTTTGAACGGAGCACTCAAAGGATATCCTCATACGCAGAAATCACGGAAATATTTTGTTTGGCTGGAAGAGAATTCCTTCCATTCTTTTCAATTTTGGGAAGCCTATTTTGACAATACGCGCGATAAAAAAAGGAAAAAACGCGTTGAAACCGAATTAGATGACAAACCAGAGCACTGATTTTTGCTATAAGCCAATACCTCACAAGATTTAGGATCAGGAATGGCGATATTACTCAAACCGGGGAGGAATCGTTTTGAATAGTTGCAAAAATCACAGCTACCATCCTACCATATAATCAAGCTTCAAACAAGGGCAGAGACTCAGATATGCCTTCACTGCTTTCCCAGGCTTCCCTATGCTGTGTCATAATTACCCGAGCTGCTCTGAGCTTTAAAACGTCATTTTCCAGCAGGCTTAACAATTCGCTTTCTTCCGCTGTTTCCAGCTGGTCGGCAGACAACAATCCTGCTCCCAGCAACTGCAGGTAATCCCCTCGTGAAAAAAGCTTTCCGATTTGAAATCCCAGGCTTGCCAGCTTCGAAGGAATACCGAGTTCGAGCCGGAGAACCAAACGGGATAATCGGTTTGAGAGATTTAAATCAGGGAAAAGCAGTTCTGCAACGCGTCCAACGGTTGGAAGTATATCGCAGGTGCGCGCAGCCAATCCTCTAATGGGTCCTGCAGCACCATCGAAAGCACCTCCGAACCGGGTCATGATTTTTTCGATCTGATTCAGCGGAAGGTCGGAAATCCAGAGTAGCAACGCCATTGTTTTTTTCGCGCGCAGAGTAGACAGTCCGGAATCTTCCCAGCCTACCCCATGCATGCTGTCTATTATAGGGACTGACACTCCCTGTCTTCTGATTTCAGAAAACCAGGTCTGGGGTTCTTTCACTGTGCTTCTTTTATTCATTGGAAAATAGACTTGACCCAGTTCCGCAGTAAGTTGTGAAAGAGCAAGCAGGTTCACTTCGTTGATATCATCCTGATGACATCCTTTCAGTGTGTCTACCAGCAAGATCACAGAGCCGACTTCCAGCCCGGCTTCGCCCGCAATTCTGCCAAGCGGGGTTACGGAATAGAGAGCTCCGTTTTTGCGTAACAAAGCAAGCATTTCAAGGTCGGTCAACGCATGAGACAATTTATATTCATCCCATTTCCAGTCACTCCGGTTTCGCTTTTGTTCAAAGGCACCAAAACTGGATTCAATAAAAAGAATAATATCTTCTGCTGTGAGCCCGGAAGCAGATGGTGTACCCGCAGTAAGCACCCTAAGAATCAGGGTTCTGGGATCCGTTGTGGGGGAGAGGAAGTGAGAATGAATATCTTCCGGAGTGGATAGAACATAGTTTTGCCAGATCTCCCTTTCTTCACGGGCATTTAAAGCAACAACAAATGAAATCCCGCGCTGTGCAAAACCAAGGCGCCCCGCCCTGCCAATGATATTCTTGTATTCGGCGACTGTATACGGAATTTCTCCGGGATGCTGCAGACCGGCGACGATAACCGCTTCGGCCGGTGTATTGATTCCCATTGCCAGGGTTGTGGTTGCAGTCACCACCCGAAGTCCGGACTCTTTGTCCCGGAATTGCGTTTCTACGATTAGTCGTTCCGCAACATCCAGGTCCGATACATGAAAAGCCACCCCGGCTTTGAGAACATTTGATAATTTTTGGGAAGATAGAGACGGATCATTCTGCGGCATGGAGCGAAGGGCTTCATCAGCCGGTGGCAATCCGAGCGACGCAGAAAGGTAGCCGGCACAGCCGCTGGCTTCTCCTTTCGTTTCCCTGAAAACAATCACTTTTTTGTTTTCCATGACCAGCTTCGCAACCAAAGGAATGATAAGGTCCTGGCTGGTTCCTTTTCTATACACCGGAGTAATAAAACGGGGAATGATTTTCTCCTCTCCGGAGTCCGAAGCTATAAACCGGAAACTGCCATCCGCTCTTATGATTCCCTCATCGAGAGGGACCGGTCTCTCAGTTCTTCTCAGTAGTTGTCCGTCCAGCCAGCTTTCAAACCCATGTGTGTTCCCGATAACAGCTGAAAGGGCGATCATCTGGGGGTGGATGCCCTGATGCGAACGCATTTTTATAAGGGTAAGCAGGAACTCCAGATTGACACCGCGATTCGCATCTGTTAACATCTGAACTTCATCAATCACGACAAGGTTGATCTTCTGAAGCAGCCGCGGGTTTCCTGTAATAATGGCGGAAAATTTTTCGTAAGTCATCAGACAGATGTCGTATTGTCCACGCATCAGAGGCAGGATGTTGTCGCTTGTACTCTCACCTGTGGCTTTAATTATTTTCAATCCGAACGGTTCATATCCTTCCCGGAACTGATTTAGTTTATCGTTGACCAGGGCTTTCAGAGGGAAAAGAAAGACACTTTTTTTTCGCTGCAAAGCATGATGCACAGCTGCCAGTTCACCGATCAGGGTTTTGCCGGAAGAAGTCGGCGCTGAAATAAGAATATTGTTTCCCTGTAACAGACCATATTCATTGATCGCATTCAATTGGAGTGAGTTCAGTTCAGGGATGCTTTTCGACCATTGCTCAATGATTTGGGTTGGAAAACCATAGGGCAGCAGTGAATCCAAGGCTGGTTTTACTTCGGATGCGCTGCGTTCAGGAAACAGCCGCCGATATACTTCACCCCGGACAAACACAGGCCATGTCAGTCTATCTGTTAAATGACCCAGCAGAACGGGATGTTGTATTTCCCCGATTCCCAAAGAATCATCCTTTACCCGGGTGGTTACATAGTCGAGCAACTTATAAACTGAGATCTTTCCTTCTGACTTTACTTCTTCAACACCCAATAAGGCATTGATGAGATGATAGGTCAGCAATCCGTGACCTGAGGTACCCGATTCCCAAGCAGCTTCGGTTGCTCCGGAAGCAGTAAGTATCAACCTTCCCTCACCGGAAAGCTGTTCAAGCAATAATTCCGTTGAAAGCAGCGATCTTGGCTTGTTCGGTGACTGGATCGCTTTGGCGCCAACCCCTCCGGAGAAGCAACAATCCAGTATGCATATTAGTTGTCGGGAAGGAATCCGGTGGAGCCATTCCGAGAGGGTGGCAAGTGGGATACCAGTCTGTGAGAGGTTTTGGAGTATTGTATCATAGGTGACCAGCTCGTGAGTGTCTGAGCCATGACCTGAAAAGGTAATTACCACAATATCCTCCGGAAGGCATGTGAAGAAATGCTGTATTTCCTCTTCAATTCCCGCCCTTGTCGCGTTCTCATCAGTAAGCAGTTTTGTATCGCCTCCGAAGGTGTCTGTGAACAGGGCATATAAAGCGCTGGCATCCCGTTTCGCACAACTGAGCCAGGAAATAGAAGAAGATCGAAACCGGTCAATTCCAATAAACAAGCCTTTCAGGGCCATAATAATAATTTAGGTGACGATTGCTTGAGACGTCAGAATATAAAGATAAGGAATTCAATTCTGCAATCACCTGCTTGAAAAGGAGGTTGCAGGTTTCAACCAATTGAATGAATGTTTCCGACCCGTTAGACAAGAAATGAATGATGTACGCAAAGTCAGAAGCATTCCCCCTGAAAAACGAATTGAGCAAAAAGGCGGAAGTGTCTCTCTATATGATAAATTTTTTGTATCATATTTCAATTGTAGCAGTCAGATTCAGGATTACATTGATTGGATGTTCGACTTATTAGTGCAACAATCAGACGGTCATCCCAAATGTCAGGACACGACTGGTAATCTCTTTCGGACTCATACTATTGCTCATATATCTGCAGAGCCGAAAGGTCAGTTAAACGGGCAATATTCTACTCTAAACAATGATAAACAGGCTTCGGTTTATTGTTACCGATCACTACAAAAAAATGGTATAAGTATTTGTGTTAATTGCTCGCCTGATGAGCACCGGATGATTTGAAACCATTCGTTTTAAACGTGGCAATCTGCCCGCTTTTTCTGTCATAATAGGCTTGAAAAAAATCGAAAGATGTACGCTTGTCCCTGCGGCATTTGTCATCAATCACTTTCATAATTCTGATTTTGTCGGCGACGCTTGTGTTGATGCCGAATATGATTCCCTGCAGCTGGTTAAAGTCATACTTTAGTTTGCGCTTTTTCGGTTCTGAGTAGTCATTAAAGCGTCCGTCGATTACGACACGGTATTCCTTTTCATTCTGCCATTCGGTTAACTTGATTGTAGTGCTTTCCTGAAAATGATCCCAGTACTGATCGCCCCAGGCTTCTTCATTTTCAACAAAGTGCCTTCCACAAATGCTGTTATTGCCCTCTCTATCCCTGTACCATAGATAGTTTAGTTCAGTCTTAGTAAGCCTGCCGATGGAACGGAAGAAGTCAATTTCAGTCGGCCGCTTTTGATATTCGACAGGCAAAAAATTGTGCAGACACATACCGATGTCGGGACCGCCGTCTGTGCTGTATCCGTATTCACGCACCAATCCGAGCTTCGGTCGGTCATTCTGCCAAACCGGTTTGAAAACCAGACATACACCCCTGTGATTGTCTCCGTAATGACCCCAGATGGCTGAGTTTTTTGCATCCAATAGAAAGGAAGCTGAATACCAGTCCGGATAAATATCCCTGATTATTTTTTCAATGTATTTATTCGTGAACTCGTGGATCAGAAAGAATTGATTTGGGCTTATCGCATCGCTCTCATAGTTCTTTCTGGCTTCAATGATCGCGGTTTGACTGTACAGGGATGTAATCGTCAGAAAACCATCTGCTATCTGGTGATTTTCATCCTCAAGCTGATTGAGCAGCAGAGGCAAACTGGCGATTGCATCGATTACCTCTTCAAATCTTTCCAGATTTTCATTCCTGATCATCGGCCGGGTTATCATTCCCTGCGCATGATAAATCTCTGAGATGGTTCTCAAAATAAAGGGATGCAAAAACTGGCAATATGCAAACAACTCACTTCTTCTGATCTGACTTCTTCGCTGAGCCAGGGCAGCCGGCAAATCTCTGATAAAGCCAATCTGAAAGATGCCTTTGATGATCTCTTCCGTGAGCTTTTTTTCATGGCGGGGTATGTCTCTGCGGACAAAGCGATGCAGGTCCGGTAAGTCATGTTCGTTTACCGGTTTTGTGTCATTCAGAACAGAAACCAACCTGAAAATGTGTTCCAGGCTTCTTGCATAGTTGATGATAAAATTCTTCCAGACAACAATGTCTCCTTGCCAATAGACATCCCTGTATCCTTCCAACGGATCGTTTAATTCTTCGGGAGATGCAAAATAAATTTCTTCATTCTCCAATTCGTGGTACAGGTCCAGCACATTCTCTGTCTTTCGAAACCGGTACAGTTCTTCAGGCGCCATACTCCAAAAGTATCGGAGACTTTGTAAAAACGTCAGAATGAATAGAAATAATCATTTGCAGGCAGTGAGAGCAATTGCAACAAACAACTTCTGGTAAAGGGCAAGCTGTAAGATAGCCAGCGGCACACTATATCGGATAATCACTCCTTTGCCTTAAGCTGTTATGATGATACAGATACCCTTTCATTTTCGCAGGTCGGTTTCGTATGAATGAGTAGTAAGCTAAGGGAATCCGGTACACCTTAGCAAGCAGTTTAAGCGTTCTGTTCAACTCCGGAAAGTTGGAGGTGTCTTTGTTTAATCTTTCAAAAACAATAGCCATCGTGATCCACATGCCCGTTGCTACGACCTGAGATAAATCATCCGGGGTTCCGGTGACAGAATAAGCTCCTTTCTTGATGAAATATTTAGCGAGTAAAAATGAACTGCCCCTGCATGTAGACATAAAAATTCTCCGGTTGGACAGATCGATGCTGAGGTCTTCCAGGTCGTAGGCATTAAAACTACCATTCGACAATATAATGTTCTCTTCATCGCCATGAGCCGATATGAATAAATGCCGGTAATCAGAATCACAGAAGTCCTTCAATGCCTGCCGGAATTGCTTCGGATTCTTTACTTTGGTGTATACCGGATCATGTTTCTTTTTCAGTGCATCGTAAAAAATCCGGCCGTCAGTGATATCGCCATCCATTAGCGATTCAATTATAAAATATTCGTTTTTCATACCGATGGGTGTTATAAGTTTACAAACTGTGCAAGGAAACTCCTTCCCGAAATAACCAGCTTCTGAAAATTCCTTAATTGGTTTTTAAATAAAAGCTTATCGAGTAAAATGAGACCGGTAATTTTAATTTGCACCATCCGGTAAAACACACAATAAGCTATGATTCCATCTAAACATTGTAAACATAAAGGCTGCAACCGGGAGGCCATTTCATTCAGCCGGTTCTGTGGTCAGCATTCTGCCAATAAAGATATAATCAGCAGATTGAAAACCACAAGGATCAAAAACTTTAAAAACCTGTATCTGGACAAGGTTGAGTTAAAGAAGCTGACTTTTAAACAAAAAACATTTCAGGCAGCCATAATCCAGGATACCGATTTTGAACAGACGGTATTTGAAAACTGTAGTTTTCAATCCTGCCATTTTTCGAACGTCGTTTTTGCAAACACGATATTTCTGAATTGTTACTTTTTTCAGTGGGATTGCAAGGATGTCACTTTCAATGAAACCACATTCAAAGGGTGTTCACTTGATGACTGGACGCTGAATCAATGCTTCTTCGGAGACGAAACAGCCATTATGGACAGCAGTATCAATGCCTGTGAGATAACGGGAGGATTCTTTTCTGAGACCGGTCAGTTTACGAATGTAAAATTCCTCAGCACCAATTTTGTTCAGGCATCTTTTGCGCAGGCTCAGTTTCTTGACTGCCAGTTGATTGAAAATTCTTTTGCAAAAACCTCTCTCTATGATTCTTCTTTCAGAGATTGCCTGTTTGATAGCCTGACCCACGATTTCAAAATCACCGGGATACCGATGTTGTGTGATTTCAGGGGCTCCCGGTTTGTCAACACGCTGGTACCGAAAAGTATGAGGGAGTGGAATAACCTAGGAAAAGAACCAGTATCGTTTTACCAATCTGTCATCGCAAAGATTCTTCCTGTTTCGCACAGCAACTACCTGGGTGAACTTGCGGTCTGTCTGCGACGCTTATCTAATGCGGGACAAAGAGCGACAACGGAACTGACAGAAGACATCAATGAGTTGTTCAAAAGGTTACTGAACGCCGCTTCCCTTTCCGGAGATTATTCTGATATCGGAAGGATTCTGGAGGAATACGGAAAAGTTCCCGAAGAGTTCAGGAAACGATCTTCATTCATTCTGCCGCCTCCCGACAGCGGTACGAATGAACCCACCGGCATGGCACGACTCACCATCGAAGTGCAGCTGGATAACTGGCGTCTGAACCGCGTAAATGAGTTTATTGACCTGTTAGCGCAACTCGAAAGCCATCTGCCTTTTACAGAAGACCAGCGAGTGAACTTTATTGAGAAAGGCAGTTTAATAATTCAGATAGCGGGCTGGTTCAAAGGACTCTACACCCCGTTCCGCCTGCTGCTGGACTGGCGCAAGACAAAGGCTGAGATCAACGGGATGTCTATCGATATTTAGCTTAAGAAACTGGAACTGGAAAAGGCAAAGATTGATCTCGCTCATTATGCAGAGGAGAAGCGAGTTGCTGCTGAAAAAGCAGAACTGGAACTGCTCGAACAAAAGTTGAAAATTTTTGAAAGGCTGGAAAAGCAGTTCGGTATAAGTTTTCAGTAATTCCTGTTATCCGAAAAAGGGCAGCAGGCTCATGAAATAGCAAAACGGATACAGAGGGAATTTCCTGTACTGTCCTTAAAGCTGGAAGGTAAAGAATGATATTATGGTCAGCTCGCGACGAGTCTCCCATCTTAATACTCTTCTATTGATACTTCATTAGAAATCGTTGTTTTGCAATCTCCGCTTCTTTTGCCGGAATGAATTCCGTTTTAATCCACTCTTCGCTTCCTGTTCTTTTGTTGTAACATGTCATAAGGAGATTGTCTAATCTGACCGGTGAATGCGGATCCTTCAACGAAATTTCGATTTTTGTTTCTTCCCCTTCAACAATCTGGAAATTGTAGTTCTCTGTCATAAAAAATAAAAAGTGTCAATAGTGAACAGATGATTAATCTTAAAGCAGTTTCTCTTTCAATGTATATGGCATCCATTCGTTTCCCTCGTTGTAAGTAAGTTCCCAAATTTCTCTTGCTTTGAATAACGACTTGCCTAATTTCTTGAGGCATACCCAATTATATCTTTTACACTTATCACAGAACTTGAGCGAATAAATAAATTATCTTCTTTCAATCATAAAGGAAATCGATCTGATAGAAATATTTAAACATAGCCATGCGGTGAGGTATCTCTTTTTGTGACCTTCTTTTTTGCGCGTATTGCTGTATCGTTGTAGCGTCAATCGTAAACCTGTATTGTTTTTATATACCTTACCGTTCAGGTCTGACTACAATCAGGAATTGCCAAATGCGGCTGATAAATACACCACTAGTGCATCGCAAAAAAGTCCAGCAAAGGTAGACGGCTGCGGAAATCCAAACTGCAGCCGGTCAGAAAATTCCGGCATAAACACAAAGCTGCCCCTCTGATGCTCTCCATTTATTCGGTTGCTTCCTGACCGGCTGCCGCCCGCCGTCTGGTCAAAAGGCTTTCTTTTTTTCCTTTTTTTCTTTTGAGAGGTAATCATGTGGTCATGCGGAGAGGAAAAAAAACGTGCGTTATCTGTCCATAATGCTGTTGTGACAACTGTTTCCCGTTCTTCCAGAACCAATTGTTTGGTATTTGTTACCGGTTGCCGGAATGCGTGTGGCAAATCCACATAGATGATTCTGGCAGCGATGAAGCCCAGAATGAAAAAGAGGATGGAAAATAGAATGATAGCAGTTGTACGGCTTTTGTGGTATTTCCTGTAGTAAGCCAGTTCTTCTATATCGGTTAGCTTGTCTGGTTGCATAAAGTTTATTTTTTAAAAGCATGATCAAATTAAACGGAAATTTTAATTCACTTCATGAACATTGAACTGATAGAATAATCAGACCCATACGCTTATTTTCAAATCGAAACCTTCTCTTCCTTTGGTAAGGAAGAGTGATTCTTTATTAAATGTCGCCAGTAGAATGGAAAGATATAAGTTCGGTAATGCCGGCTGGCGATTAGTCCCATTATCCATAAACCTTGATGGATATATAGAAAATCCGATTCCTGACAGTTGTTGACGTGTTCTGTTAGTGTCAGCTCTTTGTATTCTTTGAAGTTTTCCAAAAGCCGGATGTTAGACAAGCTGTAGCCGGAGGTCTTGTGGGCGACACCATTGGTGTAAAGCAGTTTTTCGGTCTCCTTATCAGGAAACCACAGAATCAAATCGATATCCGTGAACAGCGTTTCTTTCAGATCGTAATAGCCTTTATAGAGGTCAGAATCTTCGAAAATCAGCGTCCATTCTGTAAGAATGGCTAACAGGGAAGAAGAGTCGTAACGATGCTGCTGCCGCTTTACTTGGTCGGCATCCAACTCGAAAACCCTGTCAAGATTATTATCAAAATGAGGGACAATATTGGAAAGTGATTTTGCAGTCCCTAGACCCTTGTAAAAATTAATCAGTAACCTTCTGATGTCATCTTTCCGGTCAAGGTTAGCAAGTAACAGAAAGCAAAGGGAGATTTCTATGATCTGGTCGTCCAGCCGCGGATTCAGGACGATCATATTATTATTGAAGAGGTTGATAATTCCATTCACACATTCGGTGGCGAAGCCCCTAAACTGGATAGCTCCTGCGGAATCTTCCGCCTCAATAAAAGAAGACATCATTAGAAATTCCAGCCCCGCAATAGCTATGAATCCAAGGTGTTCATAAACAGAAAGACAGTAAGTTACAGAATCACGGCTCCCTTTGCTAAGACCATCCTTTACGGCACAAACAGGAAGTATTTTTTCGAGGTATTTGAAGTGAAGGTCCTTTCTTGTGACCAGCGTTTTAAAAAATTCTCCGAAATAATAAATGTCTATATTTTTCCCATTTTCAGTCACAATTTTCCACAAAAGCAAGCAGGTAATTTCAGAAGCCTTTAGTGCAAGCCGCAGGTCATTTTCAAGCTCACAATAGGAAAGTATGATGACAAGGATCAGGTTGATTTTTTTCAGTTGTTTGAGATTATGTCTTTTGCTTTTCGCATTCAGATCGACTTCGCTGATAATCTCATTCAACAGGAAAACATAATCCCCAAATTCATAATCGGGATCTGCCAGACTGATAATAATTTTCCTGAGTGCTCGTCTGGCTTTGTCCGAAAATACATTCTCATTGATGAGTTTGTCCTGCACGAAGCCCACCAGTGTCTCGAGCTGCCAGATGACAAATTCGTACCTCGGATACTGTTCTGCAAAACCTTTCCAGTTTTGCTGAATTGCCGCATCGTTGCTGCCATTATGGGCGACCACAATCTTTACAGGAAGGTCACTGTGCTCCGGTATCACGTTGTTACGGATAAACACAGTGGTTATATTTTGCAGAGATGGCCACAACGCCTGCGGACCACTCTCCCAGTTTTTGCGATCCAGATTCCCTTGTTTGACCGTAATCAGGAACAATTTTTTTATGCCGTCTTCCCAATCAGTTCCCACCGCATAGATATCGACTCCATACTGCCTTTCTCCTTTCTTCGGGCTAAACACAATTTCAAAATCGTACTCGCGAAGAATATCTTCGATCAGGCTATCGAGTTCTTTTTCTTCCTTTAAAGAGGCGATGTAATCAGTAAATATCAATCTCATCTTTGGTGATTGTCTGATAGGTTCTCCGGATTTCTTCCTGGAAGACAGGATTCAGGTATTCTCCGGAAGGAAATTCACTCGAATAGGTAATATGTGCAAGTTCACGAACTTCATGTTTGATCTGACCGGGTCTGCGGATCGCCCACTTGTTTGAATTAATCTGGGTATTCTTAAGCAGCCTTGAGATCGAATTTTCCCGGACTGCTTTGGGTACCGAAGCAAACTGTCTGTTCATATAAAATCCTTTTAGAAGTAGGTATTCTTTTTTAGGTCTCAGCTCTTTGTCTACCTCTATCTGGTTCAGTTTGGCAAAGTAGCTCTCATATTCATCAGAAACTCTTTGCAGCAGTTGTCGGGCAAATTCCTGTAGTCCTCCTGCTGTCAATAGCTTGTTTATCAAATCTAAAGTTGTTCTGTAATTGTAAACAATGTACTCCGTCAGGATATGATAAAGCGAGTCCTCCAGCACACGGCTTGGCTCATTTATCGCCTTAATCAACGATAGTATCAGTGCTTGCAGGTGTTCCATAGAATACACGTATCCTACAACCTTAAACGCGATGAACAGTTTATTGCGAACATCATACTCTGTGAAGACGCCCGATGGGACATCAAACAGGCTTTCGGGCAGTTCGTTGATTGAGCACATATACCGCACGGCGGCATGAAGATAGTGATCTTCAGCTTGAAGCCAGGCGATCAGCTTTACCTGAAAAAGTCCCGTATTTTTTCCCACCATCGAAACAAAAGCTTGACGCAAAAAATCAAGATGAGCCATCACTTTCATCCGGAGTTCTATGAGGTCATACGCAAATTCCAGTTCATCTTCAGCGATTGCCTGCACCAGCCAATCCAGGCTTCCTGTGATGGCATCTGCACGCTTGGTAACTAAGAGACGGCATGTACTCCTATACCAAGAAGGATCATGCTTGTGTCCTTTATCAGCCCGAACCAGTTCGATGACTGCATTTAGTGTTTCGCTTTCTTCGAGTGAAGGAAGAACTGACTGAATCCTTTCAAGCAAATATGACCGGTAGAGCTGCAGATAATTGCTGACCCTGATAAATTCTGAAAGCTTCAATACACCACTATCAGTCTTATCACGGAGCAAATCATAGAACATAGCTGTAGAATGTTCGTCTTCCTGACTCACGAAGCCAAGACCATACAGCACATGAAAAGCATTTGATGGTTCAATATGATTTTTCAGCCGTTGCACCAGATAATCAGTGTTCACCCCTTTTGCTACTTTCAAAGCCCGCAAAATCAAAGGAAGAAACCGGTTGAGGTTTCCGTTCCGGGCAATCTCATCCAACCGGCTGAGCACATCCGTTGCTACGTTTTCATTAAGGACAATCCACTCATAGATGTATTGGGCAAAAAAGTGAAGCGACCCATCATTCTCATGGCGCTGTATCACCGGAGAAAGCCATTGGATTAAGTCATCAGTAGAAGCATGAGAAAGTGGCAACAATTCCGCAAAAAAATCAAGTTGTTGCCAGTCATCCGGATCAGAATCTCTCAAAAAACACTTCCATGAAATCTGCTTTACCCGAAACAAATTAAACAGCTCCTGCAAACCTCAGTTGTTTATTTATTTTGGGAAAGGATTGTGCAAATCCACCACTGGCAAAAGCCGCAGAGAATTCAGGATAGGTTGTGCAGTCTTTCCACTTTTCATCGGATAAAGAGATCAGAATCCATGCGTATACGTCAGTCGGAACATCTCTGTCGTTTGAGGCATCTATAAAATCCCGAAACAGTTTCTTCCTGCTTAGGTATTTGTTAAGGGCAGGAAAAACGACCCTTCCATGATCAGCCTCTGTCCCCTTTTCCTCCAAGATATCGTGTAATGTCGATAGCACCGGCTCTATCGAAGGATCGAAAAATACCTCTTTGAAGTAATCTGCAAGTTGAGATACCCGCTTATAATCTGTCTGCTCAAGCATGCCGTAAGTTACGACATTGATAGCTTAATCAAGCCAGAACAACACCCGGAAAATATTTTTGCAGACTGTCCGCAACCGGTTTCTGCCAGCTAAGACTTGTAAAATCCGCATTTGATTCCTGTCCTATGCTGAGATTGAAATCGTCATCAGCAATTGTATCGATCCGGCATTTAAAAACTTTCTGCAGGGTGAAGTATTTGTCTACAAAGTTTGGGTGAAAGGCAAAGTTGCAGGAATCACTATTCATGGTAAAGCTGGGGTAGACCAGATAGTCAATACCAAGGGATTCATAGAGAATAGAATTTGCCATCCATGATGTTAGCGGGTAAGGAGTTTGTTCTCTAATGTACAACTCTGCCACGCATTCTGAAAGCAGAATGAGCTGTTGGGCTTTATCCTTTCCTATTTCCCTGGCATACTCAACCTGCTTATCGTAGTACGTAACCGCAATTTTAGCCCAAGGATTTGCCGGCGGCAGGGAAGCCGGGAATAAGGCCGCGTAGTTTACCTGCTGTTTATCACAATGTATTGTCCAAACGCTGATGTGTGCCATATCACCGGCTTTGGGTTTGGCTTCCCTTATGGCAGTGGTGATGTTGTCGGCACAATAAAACACCGATTTGTTAACCAGATTGGCTCTTCCGTTGGCTTTGCAAAAGCATGGGTTTGGATAGGAGAAAGTCCGGATGAGAGACAAATCTTCCGTGTTCCTGTCGATATTTAACCTGACCCGGAACACAGTCAGGGTGTTCGCTGTCTCTGGCGGAAGAGATCCAATCGGATGCGGAAACAAAACGGCATATTCAAACCAAAGCTTCCTGATCTCTTCTGTGGTCAGGGTGGTTTTATCGAGACTAACCAGATGCTTCAATCCTGCCTTATAGGCGTCGATATCCGGGAACTTGTCCAACTCTATATCCATTTCTTCCTGAGAGGCAAATCCTGTAAACAAACCATTCAATTTTTTCAAAAGTATACAACTCTGATGCAGGGATATACTCTGATAAAACTTTCCTTCTTACAGAGGGAATAAAGTCTCTGTTATTCTGTCCGGCAATCAATCAGCCTCCGGAAGAATTTTGTATAAATTATACTTGGGAGACAGCGAAACCGAATCCTGAACGTTGATCAGCCAGAATGTAAGACGGCTCCTGTCAACCGTTCTGTGTAATCTGAAATTGCATTGCTGCAGATAAACATCCCGCATAGGCTCTTCCACATCCATCGCCTCAGCGATCTCTTCGATATTGGCAGCACAATCACCTCCCTGTTCGTCCGAAAGATCTGCGACGTACAAGCCCTTTATACCGATCAGTAACGGAGAAGGGTGTGCATCCAGCAGATTGAATACTTGCCGGTATCGTTTGTATAAATTGTTCAGTTCATTAGCAATGCCGGCTCTTTTTAGTTCCTGCAGAAAGTCGATGATGTAAGTCAGGAGTTCAGAGCCAAACTGTTTGCTGACGGCATACCTGGCAGCTGTGAATTCCGAAGCAGAAAGATAAGTATTTCCATGCTGCCAGTTCAATGAGCCTTGGTTTACCTGCTCTGTCATGCTTTTGAAAGAATAAGAACTTTTTAAAAACAGGCGGGTCTCTGAAAGGTATGTCTCACTCAGCGCATAAATTTCCCTGCTGAGTTCAATCAGGTTCCACTCCTTCACAGGACTATATCCGCCCAATCCATGCTCAATTATACTATCAAGAAAAAGGGTTGATGTTCCATGAAATAATTCTATTGGTAAGGTCTTTCCCATATTGTAATATTCATTTGAATGAATCGTTCTTGTCAATGATTAAATCTATTTTAGTGCAACTGCCAGTAGTCTCTAACCATATAAGATCTGTCATTTGAATCTTCAGGAGTGCAGGCATTCTTGCCGTTTGGCTTACAGCCGGATCAATTCAATATTTATGAAGACTAACTTCTGCGAATTGGCTCAACCCGGGCTGTAATCTTTTCCCTTAATATCACACAAGAGGTATCGCCAGCGAGATCATCCGGGTTCGCAACTTTCCCGCTATTTTTGATGGCATCAAAAGGGAATCACTTCCTGCCGGTACTGATTCTAACATTGTTCACCAGCTAACCATCTCTGACCGTGACAAACGACATGCAACTTATTTCATCGATTTCAGCCGAGAAGCTCGCTATCAAAGATATTTTCTGTGATGATTACCTGTTTACCATTCCGAACTACCAGCGTCCCTATTCCTGGGAAGAAGAGCACTGTACGCAGCTTCTTGATGACCTGCACTCATTTGCTTTCCGTGAAGAGGATTTCAATGAGCTGCCACCCTATTTTCTGGGAAGTGCCGTCATCATCAAACGACCGAACATACGGAATGCCCAGATCGTAGACGGACAGCAGCGGCTCACCACACTCACCATTCTTCTTTCCTGTCTGCGCTATACCATTCAAAACAAAGAAGCGAAAGATACCCTTTCCGGGCTTATCTATCAGAAAGAGAACAGGCTGATGGGAACCTCAGCTACATTCAGGCTTAGGACAAGAGTAAGAGACCAGAACTTTTTTAACCAGGTCATCCAAGACGAGAATGGACTTAGCCTTTGCCTTGAGCATCCGGAGAAGATGTCTTTTGCCAATGATGCACAGACCCAGATGCTCGCCAATGCCAAAGCCCTGCTTGAGGAGTTTACCAAGAAAAAATACACGCAGGAAGACCTTGTATCGCTTGCCACTTACATTATCCAGAAATGTGTTATCGTTGTCGTGGCATCTACGGACGAAGAAATGGCATTCCGCATTTTCAATGTCTTAAATGACAGGGGCAAAGACCTCACGATCTCCGACATCCTGAAATCGGAGATCCTGGAAAAGATTCCGGAAAGCGAGCAGAGCCTGTACACGGAAAAATGGGAAGACTGCGAGACGAAACTGGGTACCGATAATTTCAAGGATTTCTTCAGCCACCTGCGGGCTATTTACGCTAAAAAGAAAGCGGAAAAATCCGTGCTCGCTGAAATCCGGGAATACGTCAATCCCACTGCCAAACCGAAACACTTTATTGATCAGGTTCTAAAACCCTTTACGGATGCCTATTCAAATATTTTGCGGGAGAACTACACAGCGACCGGATTCGCTGAAGTGGTAAATGAGCTGTTCTGTAAGCTGAAGCGGGTAGCCCATACCGACTGGATGCCGTCTGCCATCTATTATCTCGCAGCACATCCCGGAGCGCCGGATAAAGTCAGGAACTTTTTGTTCCAGCTTGAAAAAGTTACGCTGGGCATGGAAGGTATGAAGACCTCTCTGAATGAAAGAATTGAACGCTATGCCGGGATCAATACTCTGATAGAAACAAAAGCCGACCTGTATGGCGAGGGCAGTGAACTGATGCTGAACGTACAGGACCGGGAATACATCATCGCAACACTTTCCTCTCCTGACCTGTATGGTAAGCGTTTGGTAAAGCCTGTACTTGCCAAAATTGAAGAGCAAATGAATGATGGGTCAGCAACAGTTAAGTTCAGCAGTCTTAGTATAGAACATGTACTTCCACAAACGCCGGTAGCTGATTACTGGCTGGATCGGTTCACACTCGACGACCAGCTTAAGCTTACCAACAGCTTAGGCAATTTGTCGCTTATTAATGTGCGCAAGAATTCGCAGGCGAGAAACTATGAGTTTACGGTAAAGATTGAGGTGTATTTCAGAGAGGATGGGCGGGCATCCAATCTAACCATGGTAAATAAGCTGTTGGACGAGTCCGAATGGACAGCAGACCGAATCAGGCAAAGAACCCATGATCTGCTAAATCACTTCCTGGATGCGTTGGGACTTGAGAGAAGCAGTTCATAAATCCGGGAAGACAAACCCAAAGAATGACCAAGCAAAACCAGTCGATTCCGACTTTATCTTTCTTGCGATTTTTTCAATGAACAACCAGTACGTTGTTTTTACACTTCATGTGGTATGATGGAGATTTCGCTTGACTGAATTATCCATTCCGCAAAATAATGATCAGTAAAGTAGTTAATTGTCAATGATTATGCTGGTCAATCGCTCGCAGAATCAATGATCAAGAAAATTATGCAATTGAAGCGGAAACGGAATTAAAAGAAAGTTCTGCTGGAACGATGTTTAAAGTCATTCCCAAGGATTCAAATGAAGCTTTGAAAAACATAAAAGACGCGTTGCTTATTTATCTAAATGCACCAGCAGCTCCAAACTTCGAAGCGGGGATGACCGGCAGTAATAAATAGCAGCTATGCAATGGCAATCGAATATAATGCAGTTGAAATCGCAATTGCTGCTTGTGGAGTCAGTAGTACAAGCAAAGGATGCAACTATCCAGGCTAATAATGCTACTATCAATTCACTACGGCTTACTAATTACGAATTGATGGATAAAGCGACGAAAGCTGAACTAGAAAAATCCAAATCTGAATATATCATCCCAGGTGTCGTATCCGTTTCAACAGTGAAAGCACATGGAGTGGCTGTGAATTTGGCTGAAGTAGTTTGAATAATGAAACGGCGGTTTAGCTGACTTCTTTCTTCCCCCTTTCCGTCCGTTCCTCTCCCTGCATGGCAGGAAAGAAGCAAAGAAGTTTTGATGGATGGTTTAAGATTTCTTTAAACAAACTTTTTGCAGCTGTTATATTTTTTGTGCTGTCTTTTCTGCAAATACATTTTCCTTCATTTCATTTAATCACCTTGTAAATAAAGCGCCTATTGAGAACTAAGAGCCCTCGTTTACCCTTCCTGCTAGTTACCATTTCATAAAAATTAAAATTAATCAATTATGCCTACAGACGGATGTTGGGTTGTCATTTACGAAGACACCAACTACAATGACAAATCACTTAAACTTGATGGACCGGTACAGTTTAGTAGTCTTCAAGGCTTGCCAAATGCAAATGGTGAGAATTGGGGAGATTCAATCGGTAGTGTAAAAACAGGACCGAAATGCTGGTTCGTGGGTTATGCCGATGAAAACTTTGAGGATACAAAGATTTTAATCGGACCCAACTCAGAGATTCCTGACTTAGCTGACATGGAAGACGAAATTGATGCTATTAAGCTCTTCGACCAGGCTCCATAATGGTAACCACTAAATAAAAAAGCGGAGCAATTAACTTGCTCCGCTTTAAAACTTATTGAACCAATGCTGCTATCGTCTTCATTGGTAGAAACATCTTTCCCGATGTCGGCAACAGTATAAAACCATACTTGCTGTAAAAGGTCGCTGCCTTTTCATCAATTGGGTCTACTACTACAGCCAAGATACCCATACTTTCTGTCAAGTCATGGCACTTATTCAGGGCATGCAGCAGCAGTATTTCACCCCAGCCTTGCCCTTGGATGGATACATCCGTTGCTAATCGCCCCAACAAAACAGTCGGCAGATCACCATATCTCGGTGGTAGCTTTTTTACCAAGTCCTCCGGAAACTCTTCCCGCTTCACTGAGTTTGACGAAAGAGTATAATACCCTCTCACCATGTTGTCTAAGTCCGCAAGTACAAAGCAGGCTGAAAGGTCTCTGTTTACATCTTGCTTTGCCTGCTTTTTTAAATAATCATCCAATTTTTCATACCCGCAATTAAAATTACTTCTCTCGAACTTTTTTTCGAGAGGGTGGATGGTTAGCTCCATGTGCTTCAATAAATTTTTTATAATTTAATTGAGCCTTCTTAAGCTTGTCATTTGGAGCTGGTGGATTTAATATAGCTGCCAGGAATACTTTTTTATCTTCTATGCTTTTGAGAATCTGACTGTTTTCTATAATAACCTTGTTAGATTCCTTGTTAACACAGAATAACACATATTCTGTCAAGCTTTTGAACCCGCTCAAATCTGATGCATACTTAATTAACTCTTTTTGTTCCTTGTTGATTCGAACATCAATTCTGTCGTTAATTAATGTATTCATATCTGTCGCTTATATTTTGCTTTATCGAATTAGAGATTTATATTTTGCTCTTTTTGTTTGATGTGTGTTTACGTAAATGTTTTGTTTATCTGCTTTATGTGATTGGTAATGTGAGTTTTGAAAATGATGAAATATAGTGTGTAGGTTTTTCGAATGTTTTGTGCGACAGAATTTCAAAGAACGAATCAACGATACAAATGTACGGATAATTTCCGTACAAACAAAACTATTTGAATTTTATAATCGATTCCAAATGTTTTTGACTTCTTTCTTCCCTTTTCCGTCCGTTACTCTCCATTGCAAGACAAGAAAGAAGCAAAGAAGATTCAAAGGATGGTTGATTTAACATATTTTAGCACGGCCAAGCCATATGTATGACATTAAGTGAAGAATTAGATTTTCTTGTTGAATCCACGCAATCAATACCCGCAGAAAAACGATATTGGTTAATTCGGACACAAGCGGGTGATTTATATGAACCATTCAGAGATTTTTCTTTTGTCGCGCTGGAACACAACCAGGTGCCTTTGTCTTTAATCAATCAACTCAAAGAAGAATCTAAAAAGGACGCCATTGGACTTCAAAACGCAATTAGAAACTTCGTTAGGGATGCTTATGAACGAAGGACGAAAGATAATTTGTAAGAAGAAGAGGTGAGTAGACGAAAATTAGGTTTGATTGCTTCGCAGATTTACAAGTTTGTATTTGAAGTAAAGGCAGGCGACACGGTAATTATTCCTTCAGCGAATTCAGAAGTTATTAGTTTCGGTACTATTACCGAAAATCACATTGCAGATTTTTCCAGCGGAGATGCAAGAAGAGTTCCCTCAGAAGCGATATTGAATCGACGGGTTAAATGGCTTAAGGATATTCCTCGCTACGATCTAGATCCTTATCTCTACAGAATGTTTACCGCGCATCAGGCTCTTAATGACGTAGGAAACTACGCAGATATAATCGAACGATCTCTGAAGGACTTTTTCATTTTGGATAATGAAGCCCATCTCATTATAAACATTCAAAATCAAAATGAAATCGCAGCTGCTGATGTTTTTGGTTTAGGTTCAGAGATATTAGCTTTGATTGATGATATTTCTCGGGAATATGATTTAGGCGTAAGCTCCAAAGACTTACAAGTTACAATCAATTTAAACAGTCTTGGAAAAATTGATCTTAAATCAAAAATTAAAAAAGTCACTTTAATGGCGGGTTTAATTTTGGCTGTATTTGGTGGAGGATACGAAACAAAAGATGGCACAAAATTGCAGACGCCAGGAATACCGGGGATTATTAAAGCAATCAGTGAATATAAAGACCGGGATCAGGAAAGGGTAATGAAACAACAAATTTTCGATAGATATAAAGATAGCTTACAAGTAAAAAATCCAGATGATATGATTAAGTTGTTAAAACAGGTTAGTGACAATAAAGACGTTGCTAAATAACCCGTATATTAGATAACTTTTTCCTTATGAATGGGATGCTGAACATAATTTCTGTAGTCAGTGCATTCGTTTTTGGCACAGGTCTGATCTACTTGGCATTAGATGCTACCGTGGGCAGACTCAGGTTTCTTTCTTCAAAATTCGAATGGAATGGACTTCAAATTAAAGACTTCGCGTTTTTAATTGTTGCTGTTATTGTTCTTCTTACTTTTTTCGGTTTTGTACAACCTTATTAAGATACTTTTCAATCCTTTTATATGTCATAAATATGCTTCCCACCTCATCCAAAGACGCCTTCGAAAAACTCAGTTTCACAACACTCTTAGTTTTTTATTTATTTTTTTGTGGTTCTCTCTACTTAGTTGGTTTCTGGCTTCAGTTTGATGTTAATGTATTACCACTAATCACTACTCTTGATATTCCTAAAAGTTTCGTTCAGCCTTTTAGTAATATGAAGTTCCTGATGTTCACCGTACTTTTTTTTCTTTATTTAGGTAGATATGAATTACTAAGCAAAGAAAAATTGATAGGATTCGGAATCTACTTAGTAATTACTCTCTTACTCATTTTCTTTTATAAAACAGGTGATGTTCAATCAAGAATTATCGATTTTGCCACCTCTTTTCTTTTCGCAATCTTAACTGGGCTCGAATCATTCCGAATGGAAAACGTAAATTTTAAAAAATATCTTCCTCAGCTAAAACAGCTTTTGCTTATCTATCCTATTGCATGTTTGGCAAGCGGTTATATTGAAGCTGATAATATCAGAACAAATAAAAAAAATGCTATTGTCGAAAATCTTCTAAAACCTACGAAAGAATATTCTGAGGTGATTGGTAAAAAATTGATCGGTTATGTTGGTGAAAACGTTGTTTTTAGTTCAATAGACAACAATCATTATTATGTTGTGAGTCGAACAACATTATCTACTATTCGTTTTTATGCAGTAAAAGAATAAAAATAATTTATGCCTGAAGGAGATCAGCAACCGAAAGCTACACCAGTGCAGCTCAAACCAAGATGTGGAATCATAATGCCTATATCAGCGATTGATGGACTTTCAGCAGATCATTGGCTTGAAGTACTGAACATATTTAAGGAGGCATGCATTGATGCTGGTTTTGATGGAGAGTTGGTGAGTACAACTGACGAAGTGAGTATAATCCAAAAAACGATTATAGATAATCTCTACAACAATGAAATGGTTATATGTGATATTAGTGGTAAGAACCAAAATGTAATGATAGAATTAGGGATTCGGCTGACATTTGATAAACCAACAATAATTGTAACCGATGATTTGAAATCCTTGCCTTTTGATACTTCAATGATCCAGCATTTGCTCTACCCTAGAGATTTAAGATTTACAAAAGTTGTAGAGTTTAAAAAAAGATTAGCTGAAAAGATAATTGCTACGCATGAGAAAAAGAAAGCCGATCCTGATTTCTCCCCTTTTTTAAAACATTTTGGCCAATTTATTACACCTCGATTACAACAAAAAGAGGTTTCAGAGAATCAGTATATAATGGACAAATTGCAGTCGATGGAAACTACGCTTGCAAATCTCTATCGAAACAACAACAAAACAAGATACTACCATACGATCACTGAAAAGTTTGAAATACAAGTAAGCATTGACCAACTTGTACATGAAACTCTTAATCGCATGATTCAAGATAATCCTTCACTGACTGTAAATGGCATCCAAAGTGATCCAGATATCTTCAAAAAATTCCTTTACTATATACACAATCAAATAGAAATGAACAAACTTGGCTATGAGTTGATGTTTTCAAAAAGCGAAATCGGTGAATTTGTCAAAAGGTCTTTGCTAAAGCTCTAAAGTTATTTTGTCCTTTTTACCCTTCCCTCCTCTGGAGATTTCGCTTGACAGAATTATCCATTCCGCAGAATAATGATCAGCAAAGTAGTTAATTGTCAATGATTATGCTGGTCAATCGCTCGCAGAATCAATGATCAAGAACAAGAAAATCATGCAGCTATGCTGTGAGTTTTGCAGATTATACCAATCATAATGATACGGAAACGTTTGAAAAAGTACAGAATATGCTGAAATACTCCAAGACGCTAATTTTTCTTTATCCCGAAAGGCTGAACAAAATGCAGACTTCCATTAGTTCTTCGCTGATAGAGATTGGAAGTGCTATAGCACTGGAAAAAAACATCCTTATCTTCTGCGATTATTCCGAACATCATAATCTGCCTAAGAATCTGATGAATGAGTACTCCAAGAATGTTTTCCGTTTCAAAACCAAAGATAAAATGCCGTTTAATCCAATATTTAATGATTACAGTAGCAATCAGAGCCTTGCAGGATACTTTGGCAAGTAAATACCATCTGCTATTCATCTCAATAACTCACAATAACTGAGACAAGTCTTAGTAACTAAAGGCGGTTTACTAGTTTCCTACTTTTAAAAAAAGAAGTAAATTATGAAGTTATTAAAAGCGTTTGTGATCCTTGCTGTTATTTCAACAGCAGCTTACATAATCTGTCAACAGATTTGGAAAAAGCCAGCTTCCGATAAAGTCAGTATTACCTTTCTTGGAGAAAACAGCTCGACAATAAAAGCGATGATGGCTTTGAGTGCCGCTGCCGGTAGCAGTGACTCCAATATTAACGTAATTTACAAACCCAATACATTCGACGATGCACTGAATAAGTCAAATCAGGATTTTGCTAACAAAACAGGTTTATATGACATCGTTGTGCAATACAATTTCACTTTATCTTCATCGGTCAGAAACCATTATGTCTATGATATCGGGGATTTGACCAAAAATATTCCATCTCAAAAAAAACAGTTTGAAAAAGATATTTATCCTGACTTATGGAAAGAGGTGGGATATTATTACGACAACGCTGGTAAACCTTTGGATGGCGAAAAAATGGTCAGCTATCCTTATGTGGGCATATCAATGGTTCTGATGTATAACAAAAAGCTATTCGATGACTCGGTGAATATCAGGGAGTATAGGGAGCGCTATGGGAAAGATCTTGTGCCTCCGGATAACTGGAGAGATTACTATAATATCGCAAAGTTCTTTACGAATAGTACCAAACATACCTTCGGTGTCTGCATGGAAGGCGCACCTCATGGGCTTCTGACTGCAGAGTGGACAAACTTCTTGTATAGCTTCGGTGGAAAATATCTGGATAAGAGTGTCGGCTGGTATGGGGATGCAAATACCAAAGTATTAGTTAACTCTGATTCAGCGGTCAACGCCTTGAATTATTACTTATCGCTGAAACCTTTCAACTATGGCAATTTTTCGGATGTGGATCAGGTGGAGCAAATGCGGCTCATGAAAGATGGCAATACGGCTATGGGGATTGTCTGGACGGATATGCTGTATGAAATTCTCAAAACGCCTAGTGGATTTGATACGACGTTTGGATTTACAAGTATACCCGGTAATAAATCTATGGTATCTGGGGGAGCCTACTTCGTAAATCGTCAGTCTAAGCATCCCGTAGAAGCAGCAAAATTTATAATAGACCAGCTGCAGCCTAATACACAAGTCAAGCTCGCAAGGCTCGGGCTTTGTTCACCGTTGCAAAGCGTTTATAAAGATGAGCAGGTGCAGAAACTACCGTATAGTAAAGCCCTGCAAGTGTCTTTACAGCGGGGAGGCATTCGTTTAGAAGCAGGCCCTGACGCAGATGTAATCAGCGACATCATGACCAATTATATTCAGAAAGCATGGGCGGGAGAGATCAATGCCTCACAGGCTATGAATGGAGCACAAGCTGAGATTATAAATAAAAGGAGCGAAATATTTAAAAACATCAGTAAACAATGATTGCAAGAAAAGGCATCAAGGTGAATTGGGTCAAATTGTCTCTGGTGGCTATTTTTTCCACTTTCCTGTTATTCTATGCACCTTCTGTTATTCGTGTCCGGTTTAACGAGGACTGGCTTTCTCAATTCTTGAATCAGGATGACAGTTTTCTCGTGCCGGTATTGCGAAGCTTTTGCTTCGCCGCAGGTGCCAGCTTATTGATTATAGGAGTATCTTTTTTTTGTTCCATCCATTTACAGCGGATAACCTTGAAGCAGCCTTTGTCTTCCCTGCTGGGGTTGTTACTGGTTCCTGTAATTATAGGTAATTTATCAACCGCGTTTATCTGGAAACTGCTCCTGCTAAACAACACACTGCAAGGTTATTTTTCGAAATTTCTTGTGATTGCTTTGATTCAGCTATGGCAATTCGGAAGTCTTTTCATATACCTGTTATGGCTAAACCAGCAGAACATCCCGGCTTCGACCGACAGCTATATGTCAACCATCCACCTAACTGCTTTTGAGAGAATCCGTGACGTTGTATTGCCGCGTCAGAAAAATCTTCTGTTGCTGATTTATTTGATTTCGTTCATTTTCTGCTTTTATGAGAACGCCAAAATTGAACTGATTTTTAAAGCCTCCCGTGGCACCCATACGGAACTTATCAATCAGTGGCTAAACAGAAGTTATCAGTCTAATAGTCTAATCAACCCTGATTTCGCGTTCAGCCAAATTGTGCAGAGTGGACTTACCGTACTAGTCTTGGGAATTTTCGGACTGACAGCTGTACTGTTCCTACTCCTGTGGTGCTATAGCCGTATTTTGAAAATTCGGTCCCGAAACGAACAAAAAAATGCTGCGCTTTACTCATCTAAAAAGGGAAATGTATTCGTGATCGGAGTTTCTACATTGACTTTGCTTCCGCTGCTTCTGGTGTATTGTCGCCAATCCGGTCAATACAGTCATAGCTTATCAGAATTGTCGTATCCACTTATACTTACGTTGATTGCTGCTTTTGCAGCGACATTTGTATCTATAACGTTTGCCATTGCTGCTCGGCTGGTTTGGCCAGAACTTTTGGGAAGTTTCAAACAATCTTCTCTTTTCTTTATTTTAGGATTAATAAGCATTCAGCTGATTCCGGAATTACTGGCACTGATCTGTGGTTTTAAATGGATGCAGCTAATCGGTTATACTTCCGCCAATACGGTGACAGTGGCATGGATTTGCGCGCATGTTATCCTTTCCTTTCCGATCCTATCCAGCTTCGCTGTTGTGACCCATTTTTCAGTAAGCAATCGGCAGTTGGATTATTTGAATTCTCATCGCCTGTCAATGATTGAGAAAGTAAAAGATCTCTTTTTACGCCCACTGGTGGTAGAATATCTGCTGGTATTTATAATTTCCTTTTCAGGTATCTGGAATGAATCTGTCATCAATAATCTGCTTTCTGACAGCATTCCTTCATTCGCAACTGAATTGAACAATGCAATTAGTGGCAAAGGAGCAGATTATAGTACTGGAATGTTGTATCTGTCGGTATCGCTTGTGCTAGCGTTTCTGAGTTTCATCCTGTGGAACCAGATCATCAGACAATATCGTAAAAAATTAGCTATTTTATCATGAAATCCCTTGAATTAAACCATCTTTCTTTTTCCTACCGGGCAGGGTGGAAAGTTTTTAATGGATTGTCTTGTCGTCTGGGTTCTGAGTCTGATTCGGGTTATATCATAGCCTTGATGGGAGCCAGCGGCAGCGGTAAATCAACCTTATTAAGACTGATCCTCGATCCATTCATGCCGAGGCAGGGTACCATTATTACTGAGCCTCTGGCGCCATTAATATCGTATGTTCCGCAGGAAGCGATTTTACTCGATCATCTGACACCACTGCAAAATGCCCGCTATCTCAACACCGTGGAGTATTACAGACCTTATTTTGATGAAAAGCTCTTTCAGGATCTGAGTAGTCGACTGGGAATGACCGACATATTGAAAAATACCAAGTCAATAACTCAACTGAGCGGAGGTCAGAAACAACGGATTATGTTGTTGAGAGCTCTCTCAGTCCGACCAGATATTCTACTGCTCGATGAACCCACAACGGGCCTCGATTCTGATGTCAAACTCAGTTTTCTGAATGAATTAAGAGCTATAGTAATGAATCAGCGTTTATTGGCCATCTACGTGACCCATCACCGGTTGGAGGCGGAATTTGTTGCTGATGAAATTGCATTTTTGGGAACAAGTAAGGTGGGAAACACGAAACTATTTCAAAAATCAGTTGAGGATTTTATCAAGTGCCCGCCACTGACAGAAGCTGTAAAAATTTTTAATTACCCGACTCCGAATATTCTGCAATGTCATATCGAGAATGATAATCAGCTAAAGATTCTTCATCTCCACGAGCAGTCCCTTTTTCAATTGGTTGTCGGCCCCGAAAATCTGAAATTTAAAGAGAATGAAGGTTTTCCATTTACTGTGATCAGTACAAATTCTGTTTATACAACGATTTCCTTATTCGGACAACCGATAACGGTTAAAACCACGAATGACTTGTTTAGGGGTAATCAGTTCTGTCACTTTGAAGGAGATGTACTTCTTTATGAAGACGGACTCTTCAGAGAAATTATAACTTATAAACGTGTATGAACTTTAGAGAAATACTCGACACAGAGGATACGTTAGATCCTAGTGACTGGGAAGGTATGAAAGCATTGGCTCATGTCATGGTAGACGATATGTTTTGTCATTTACAGGACCTCAGGGAGAGAAAAGTCTGGCAGGAGACACCTACAGGTGTGATCGCCGATCTTTCGCAGAAGTTACCTGAAAATCCACAGGATATTTATTCAGTCTATGATGATTTCAAGCGGGATGTGTTGCCGTACGGTAAAGGCAACATTCATCCCCGTTTCTGGGGCTGGGTAATCGGAACCGGAACTCCTTTCAGTATGCTGGCTGAAATGTTGGCTGCGGGTTTGAATTCAGACATCTGCATGGGTGGACATGCTCCTATGTATGTGGAAGAACAGGTAATTAACTGGATGAAAGCAATCATGAATTTTCCCGTTCAAGCCAGTGGAATATTATTAAGTGGTACATCGATAGCGAATCTGACCGGTTTACTAGTGGCAAGGGATTACTTTACAAATCAGTCAGTGAGAAAAGAGGGCTTACAAGAATATCCGGATAAATTGGTGTTATATGCTTCAACAGAAACCCACAGTTGTATCATCAGGGCAGCTGATATAATAGGACTCGGACGAAAATCGGTAAGGTTGGTTCCCGTAAATAAAGATTATCAGATCGACCTGACGGAGCTGGAGCATATGATAGAAAACGATAAACGAGCCGGCTTGACGCCCTTTTGCATCGTTGCAAATGTTGGCACAGTTAATACCGGAGCAATCGATCCTATCGCAGCTATATCGACCATTGCGCGTAAACACAAGTTATGGCTTCATATCGACGGTGCATTCGGAGCCTTTGCTGGTTTGGTAGCTGAATACTCTCAGTTGAAATCAGATCTGGGATGTGCAGACAGTATCGGTTTTGACCTACATAAGTGGATGTCATTACCGATGGGTGTGGGCTGTTTGCTGGTTAAGAACAGGTCTGCTCATCGAAAAGCATTCTCCATTCATCCTGATTATTTGTCTTTGTATGAACGTGGGATTGCAAGAGGTGTCGATCCTACTTTCAATTATGGAATTGAGATGACCAAAAACTTCAGAGCATTAAAAGTATGGATGAGTATAAAAGAACATGGTATTAAAAAACTTTCGCGGATAGTGAGGCAGAATATTGCACAGGCGTTTTATCTAGAGGATCTGATTAAATCGCAACCCGGTGAGCTCGAAGTTGTCACGCCAGTCACGTTGAATGTGGTATGTTTTCGTTACAATCCAAGTCAAGGGATGTCGGAAAATGAACTCAATAAGCTTAATAAAGAAATTGTGATGGAACTGCAGGAAAGCGGTAAAGCCGCCATTTCTCATACGATGCTACGCGGCAGGTATGTTCTTCGGGTAGCAAACATCAATCACCGGAGTAGAAAAAGCGATTTCGACTTCTTGGTGGAAGCTGTACTAAAAATTGGCAAAAGTAACATGGCAACCATTGAATAATATTGCGACATGAATCAATTAACAACAGCGGAAAAGCAATCTCATGACGAAAAGATGATAGCCTTTGTAGAGCGTATCAACAGATGCGTTATGCCAAGTAACCTGTTACATAAAGTCAAACTGAAAAATGTTGCATACGGTGTGAAGGTTGACGATGCATATTTTTACTTCGATTTTCCATATGATATTAATGCTGATGCTTTAAATGATGCCTTAAAAAAGAACCCGCTCATTCGAGGTATTGATGTTCGAATACACGAAGCGTTTTTTGACTATCAGAAATATGATAACAGCGGGTATCTTGCTTATGAATATAAATTTGATGAACTACAACAAACCTTCTTGCTACAAGCTCAGATCACTAATCTCACTGTCCGGGAAGACGACTTGCTCACATACCTGCCGATCATACATTCCGCGCTTCACCTTGATACCAATTTTTTAAAGCCTGTCATTCTGACGACTGATTCAGTTGGTATGAGCCGAGTTTTGGTTTTGTGTCGCTGGCCGTATAAATCTGACAACCGGAATGTGGAAAACGAAAAGCCCCCTTACCAACCCGATAAAGACAATATTCTTGTTACGACTTTTGAAATCACAAGTGATGAGGTGCCGATTGACCAATTACTTGCTGACCAATTGCACTGCGATGTATTGTTCTTTGCCGACAGCTATTTTACCAGTCCTGTGCTTGAAAAGGTATTTGCGGAACGCCGTAAGTCAGAAGCCCTCGCTTATCATCATTCAATTGATAACCTTGAATTGGATTCCGGAATTAATATGATAGAAGATTTGATTACCGGAAAAGAGGTTTTAAATCAACAGAATTTAAGAGAATTTATAACCAGCCTACGGGTTGTCCGATTAATGCACTACTTGTTATTCCAAGTCGAATATTTAAAAGCAAACGAAGTAGGGATAAATTCAGGTCAGAGTATATTCCCGTTAGCAGAAAAGAAAATATCTGCTATATTGGATCAATTAATAAATTATTACAACATTTATGACATCAAATACGAACTGAATATTCAAGATGATATATCATTTGTTGACAGAATACCTCTTGTAGGGAATCCTGAAAATAGAAATCCTGAATTTTACGATATAGTTCTGATTCTGTGGAATCTTTTACAGAATGCAGCTATTGTGTCCATAGGTCAAGGACTTCCTACTGTGTCTATTGACCTTGCCAGATATGATGATATGCTCAAGGTTTCTTTCACGAATCAAGGAGCTATACTAAATGAATTTTTCAATTTTATAAACGAGGAAGGGGCTGGTTACCCAGTAAGGAATGACAAGCCAAATAAAAAATACCGCGGGTTAGAAATCATAAAGGATAAATGTCGAAGTCATAATAGGAACTGGATTCTCAAAGCCGAGATAAGCAAATCATCTGATCATTTAGATTACACAACAATTTCTGTTACATTGTAAAACACAAATATGAAAGTTGTAATGGTAGACGATGAACCGAAAAAGAGATTAAGCGAAGCTATCAGAGGAATTCCTAATGTTTCGCTTACAGAATTTCATAATCTTGACAAGGCTTTTAATTATGTTTTGGAGAATCATTGGGCTGTTGATCTTATGCTGATAGACCAGGTGTTTGCAAATCGTGTTGAAGGAAGTGTCTTACAGAGCGGTCTTGATCTGGGTGCAGCGGTTACACAACATTTTCCATATATCCCGATGGTAATGTTTACAGGAAATGCCTATACACCGGAAATTACAAAAGCAGCGTTTAGAACATCCGGCTATATTGATTTTTTTCATAAATCAGATATAAATGATAGAACAATACTAACTATACTTGCTAACCTGCAATTAGACTCCAGCTATTTAGATAAGATTCAACTTCGCAAATCTTTAAAAAGAGAACAAATAATAAGTTTCTTTAAAAACAACATTACACCCGGCATTAGGAAAAGACTTCTGACACCCGATAGCATTCAAAACAAAACCTTTATTAACAGCAAAGATGTAGTTGATTTAAAGTTACTTTTTGAAGGCTATCTTCAACTAGGTAGCATGACTGATCGGGCAATTCACAGCATTATTCTTGAATTTTTACATGCAACGGAAGAAGTAATCGTATTTAACGGTGAGTGGAAAACGGGTTCTGAAAATCGAGCCCTACTCGCTTCTTACGAAACAGATCACAACTACATTGACAGAAGAAATCAAATCGAATATGAAACGATAAATTTTCTTCTAAATGTTTTGGATTTAATATCTGAATATGATATATGCAAAGGAGGACGTAGTTTAAAAATAAAAGGTGATTATTATGACACCATTACAACTTCCTGTAAACCAAACGACCCTTATTGCAATCTGTATTTTCAACAAAAAATGATTGGTCGTCGGTCAGCAATTGTTTTTAGTGAGATGAGAGGTAAGGATAAAGATCCTTTATCTATGCATAATTTGATTCTCCTTTTAAAATCTGGTGAAACAGGTATGTTTACAGTAGAAACACATATTAACGGAGAGCAATATCGGGAATATCAGGAGCAAAGAAGTGGTACAAGGGCAAATCATATTTTAAACTCCATACTTGGACTTAGCTTAACAAAAATACCCCCAATGTGCTTCCGCAATGATAGAAATGTTCGCGAAGAATGTTGTGATTATACAGTAAATGTCAAGAACAATCATATTCTCTATGAGGAACGTCAATTTCTTAATAAGTACAGAGATCAGATAGCTGATTTGCGAGATTTCCTGGATAGACTTGAATTACCCCACCAAGTAAAACTGAATCATAATCTGAAAGGCAGAAAGATTCAAGACCTTTACAAATTAGATGAAATTTTAAAAGGAGAAAAAGAAATCAGCCCAATGGACTACGTATCTACTGTAAAAACAATCTTTGAGCAAGCACCTGAAAAACTTCATTCAAATTTAGCGCATTTCCTTAAAATTAAGCCAATAACCTGAATAACTCGTTTCATTATATTTAACTCGATTCTAACGGTATAACTAATTTTATGCTATACTGACTGAATAAAATGGAGCTAACTAAGTAACAATTGAATTCGGTTTTCTTTTGATCATTAAACGTGATCAAATGAAAAAGCTTAGCCATCAATCGCCAATTTGCCCAAAAATCAGGGCGTTCGGTTTACTTTTTACGATAAGCTTATACTTGCTGTTGTCCACTTTTTCAGTTTATGAGCTAATCCATCTGAGCGAAATACTGACAACAGCCTGCATGCGGTGGAAAATCCTTTTTGTATTCATAATCGCTGTACTGGTACCGATCTATCTGGCTTTTATTGAGATGTCGGTTGCTGTTGGCTCTGCAAAGCTTACACTGGAACTAACACCCATTGTGATTTTGCTAATTTTGTATTTTACATCTGTCGGTTGCATTTTGTCACCCGCATGCGTAGCGGATAGCTCAAGTATTCTCCTTTCAGATGTAATATCATCACTCATTCTTTGGCTGTTTGAAAAACTTCTTCATACCAAGTGCAAACAGAATTCAAAAATCAAAAAATCGTGAAGCTATTCTTTGTAATCAGATTGTTTTTAATACACACAGTTTAATGGGTACCCTTCGTAAATATTTTTAAACAGAAATAGAATTCTCAAACCCCAATTTTTCCAGATTATAATGAATACACAGAGTTGTGAAGGTTACCTGTGCTAGGGCAGCCCTCACAATTACGATTCGTAATGCCTGATATGTCTACTTCCTAGTGGCTTTCTTTGCACCACATTTTCAATCCGCTCTTCTTCGGAGTTTCTGAAAGTGTCTATGCCTAAGCCTTTATTATAAAGTAAGAATTACAACTAAATGTATTTTGATTATTAATATCACATATCTGCTTCAATTCCTCGACAAAGCGGTTCGACATTTGTCCCGCAGGGTCTACCAGACGGGAAAGAAAGTTTTCAGGCTTCTCTTTCCCGTTTTTTGTTTCCCATAACTCATTGTTTAGAGATTTCGCTTGACTGAAGTATCCATTCTGCACAACAATGATCAGTAAAGCAGTTGGTTGTCAATGCTTATGCTGGTCAACAGTTCGCGAAATCGATGGTCAAGAACATGAAAATTATGCAGGTAATGTAACAGACGAAATGATACAGCAATATTTGGAGCATCATAAAGAAGGTCCGAACAGCGATCAGAATTTTATTCTTGAATAATTTCAATGAACTTTCAGTTTACGGTTTTCAATGCTGTTCACAGCTTCACCAATTACAGTAAGTTGTTTAAGTCTGCCGTCAATTTGGTTCCCATGCAGATTATATGTAAAAATATTAAGTTTAAATAATTGTTTTATAAATAAAATCGAATTGTGACATTCTTTTTGGATAGTTAATACGGATGTTGCTATATCTGCTGTATGACCAAAGTCCATCGCTTCTCTTTGCAGTTCTATACTCCTGCCTTCCCACAACCCATTCATTCTGATTGTAAACTAAGCCCTTCTCCTTTTTGTGAGTTAAGGTAAGGCTGAAAGAGAACAGCGCGCCGGGGTTATATTGTCTGATGTGTTGCGAAATCTTTTCTTCTCCGCACGCCCTTAGAATTTAAAAAGACTCTACCGCGCTTCGTATCAATATAAAAGCTTTTGTAGTATTACTTTATATCTCATCCATCTAACGGACCAGAGCTATTTTACCATACAATATCCTTTCACTTGCGCTTACCGAAAACAAATAAGCGCCCGGTTTTAGATTAGACAACCGGCTTAATTGAATAGATAAACCGGATACCAGGTACAGACGTTGGTAAACAATGGCACCGGCAGCATCATACAACACGACTGTTGCAGTAGTATTGAGATATTCAGGTGGCAGCAGTAAATTGCAGTTGTCACCCGAAGCGGGGTTTGGATATACGAACAACCGGCTGTCAGCAGTTCCATCTATGCTTACGGTATTCGAATAGGCAATTTTGCCGTCTACATCTTGCTGCGCAATGCGATAATAGGTGATGCCCTTAAAAGTGTTAGGATCTAATAGCGCATAATCAGTTTTTTGACGGCTGTTTCCTTTGCCCGGCACAAAAGCGGTTTGTTCATATGAATATGCATTCGTATAAGATCTTTGTACAAAGAAGTCTTTGCTGTTATTTTCCGTAAGTGTGTACCAGCGAAGGGACGCTAAGCCCGCGCTTTGGCGGTTTGCTTCGAGATGCAGACCGGTTACGGCTAATACGCTGCCGCATTGAGAGCTGCAGGATGCAGCCGTGGCTATTTTATGGTTGCCCGAAGAATCGCTGGCGAGAACGGAAACACCAAAGCGGGATAACAGACCAACCGACGAGCTTCCTAACTGGGCGTGACCGGCAGATGCGGTTAGTATAAACAGGCAGGCTGTGAGTATTTTGTACCTATTCATCAGAATACTTTTTTACGGATAAGATCATAACCTATACTAGTTCCGGATACCGGGTCCTTCCATTGTATTGAGGTATAAAACAAATGCATCTCTTCAAACAGGTTGCTGCAGTCGGTTCCTGCACAGGAAGGAGATAAGATAGAGATGGATTGGAAGCCGACATTGCCTAATACAATCTGGTAGTAAGCTATGTTTGAGCTATTATACCAGGTAATGGTAGCCGATTTTAGAATATCGGTTGTTGCCAGGTATTTCATAAAGGACGGATTGGCTTTTGGTACCAGCAATTTCTGAAGCTTTACAGTTCCAAAATAAGGTCTTCCGATACCGGAGCCAGTACTAAGATTAGAAAAAGTGGTAGTATCTGTTGTTTCAAATGAAGTAACCAAAAATTCGCCGTTGTGGGAGCCCGGCCCGGAGCCGTTGCTGATGCCATCGAATTTTACATAGATGCCTGCCTGGCTGAATACGGATGAGAAAGAGAAAAAACAGATAATGAATAAGAAAAAGCGTGGTTTCATGTGGTGGTGATTGTAATTAAAATAGAAGATCGTATTTAAATACAGCTTTTATTGATTTAATGCCGGCAAGTGCTGCCCGTCAGCTTTATTAACTCAAACTGGTTATGCTAATTTATGTTCAATCCATTTCCTTAAATTCAGGCATAGCAGGGTTATCTACGATGCCATAATTATCATCTACTGCAAAGTCGAGAAACTCGTCTGTAGTAAAAAGGTAGGAGTTCTTGGAACTGTAATACCGAAAACTGATTTTTGATTGTTCTGAAGCAGAACCACGTATTAAGATGTAAAATACCGAAGCGATGCTATCGCGTTTTATTATTACGCCCGTGCCTCTGCAATCATTACCCATGAAAGATGCCATTTTATCACCGTCTTTTACGTCTTTCTGCAAATATTCGGGCAATTGCACGACCGCCGTCATACTATAAGGATATAAGGCAGACGTGTCTGTCTTCCAGTCTGGATCGGCAAAGCGAGTTTGATGATGGTCTTTTTTGCAACTACCGATGCCTAAAAACATCAGCAGCATTACTGCTACAATATGATATGATTTCATTGTCGTGTTTTTTCTTCTTTTTGTTGCAAATGACAAAGAGGCTGCATTGCTATTCTCCTTATCATTCACAACAGCGAAAAGAAGGAATGGAAATTATTGTTTGATTACTTTATAATTATGAGTTGTACCATCTATGTTTACAAGAATGAGATATACACCTGGCGCACAATCAGAGCCGTCTGCTTTTCGTCCGTTCCATGTCGTTTGATAGTGTCCGTCATAAATTAATTCTTTGGACCGGCTCAGCACCAACTGTCCAACTGAATTATGAATGGAAATCTGAACCTCATGTGTGCCTGACGATTGCTCAACCGGTAAACCAACAGCTATATTGATGTTGTAACTAAATGGATTGGGATAAGCTGTTATCAGCGCCTTGGTACTTTTCAGATGAATGACAAACGGAACGTCTAACGTGCCTATTTTACTGTCTGACCCGTAAGAGAGCACGGCATCGGACTCAGCTATGATTTTGCCATGGCGCTGCAAGGCAAACCAAACCGGTTCCTGTTGTTCACCTGCAATGGTGAAGAACAAGGTTCCGCTGTTGATGACTGCGTTGTTTACCATGCTTGTCCTGCCTCGTTCCTCATTGCCTACTTTAGCAATAACAATGTCGCCCGGCTGTAAGGTATATTCCGAACCAAGTACGGCGGTAAGCGTCATGTTTTCGGCGTAATTAAAGTTGCTTTCTACCGGCGTTTGCAGTGAATTGAGAACAGTACCGCTTCCTGTACGGAAACCATCCAGTGCGCTGACCGGATAATGGAACGCCGTATCTGCACTTCGTTTCCTGTACAGCATATAACCTTTGCCGGGTTCGAGATAAGACAGGTTGCCAATCCAGCCGTTTCGGGAATCGTACATGGCAAAGCCGGTTTGCGATTTAATGACATCTTCATCCGATGCTTCATAGCCTGCCAACGCATCTTTCAGCGTCATGTTTACCTGTGGCAGGTAGCTGATGTAATTCCACCGGCCGCCTTTTAAAGGAATTGCTGTATTCTTTACGTCAACGGCAGTGCCTGCCAGACTTAACGTTTGGCCATTGGCCGCGTTCAGCATGAACAAGGAAATATTGTTGAAGCCAGGCAGGTATCCAACCCAACCGGAACCAGCAGAATACTGGTCGAACCCAAGTTCATTGTTCTTGAGAATGTCTCCCGACTGCCAGGCTCCGTTTGCTAATGTAGCGGTTATATTAGCCAGATTTGGATTGGTTATGCCCAGTGAAATCCAGTTCCAGCCATGGGTAATATCAATATTCTGGTAAATGATTTCTTTACCATCAAAAATAACCGGGTTGGCTGCTGTACCGGTTACAGCATCATTGGTGAAAGTTACTGGCAGCGAAGGAGTAGCCAAATAGGTTTTACCGGTGTTTGCCTCCCAGATGCGGAACTCCAGATTATTGTATTTAATAGAATCGCTGTAAACGGTAAGGAATGCATACCACAAATCATTGGCAGTGAAATGTGTATTGTGTGTAACGCCTGCGCATTTACCATTTACAAAAGCCGCCAGCAAATCGCCTTCGTTTATAGAGAACTCACCATTGATGCGCAACTTTCCATACACACTCATGTTGTATTTGTAATCACCTGGGTTTACTGTCCATTCCGGTTGCTTGCCGCGAACCGTTACGTTGATAGCCAATGCTTCTGTTTCGTTGTTATCGTTGTACATATACACCACTTCATTGTAGGTGCCAATGTTCAAACTCTGGTTAATGGTGAATACAATTTTCTGTTTGCCGGCAGGGTCTATGTTGCCACTTGTTATATTAGCCGTAAGCCATACCGGTAAACTGCTAAAATGAAAATGCTGCAGTGTACCGCCTTTGTTTACGATATAGGTTTCAAACTGCATGGGCGCATTGATGTCTTTTATAAAATTAAGTTCGGCATCGCCCCATTTTAGTTGATCCTGATCTATGTAAGCCGACCAGGTAATGGCAGACGCATTGGGATTGCCATTCTTGTCCTGTACGCCTTTTTGTTTTACCTGTATTGTTACCACCGATTTATCAATTGCCTGATGAGGCTCCAACAGATTGATGATGATTGCATCGTTATTTACCACCCAGTCAAACCGGAGATTTGAAACCGGTCCTCTGTCTTTTATAGGCGCCTTCTCATCGTTCAGCGTTCCGTTCACCAAATCTGCCGCCGGACTTGGCGTATTGGGGAGTTGCACCTTAAGGTCGGACAAGGTTGATTGTAATTCCTGCGTACCATTGTAAGAAAGATAAGTCTCGAACGGATAATATGCCATCAGCCCGAACTCATCTCCCTGAAGCCTTGTGTTATTGTTGCTGCTGATGAGGGTTTGATTCAGATAGGTATTCCAGAGTCGGAATTCATCAACAGAGCCGTTAAAATACCGGTCGTAATTGGTTACGCTCAGCGAATCGCTATTGTGCCAGGCTCTGACGCCGAGATACGTATAGTTTGATTGAATTCCGCCAACGTTGGCGGCGTCAAAAGACTTCTTCATATTGCCATCTACATATAACTGCGCCGTACCGGATGTGCGGTTAACGGTTACGGCTACATGGTGCCAGTTGTTGTCTAAATAATTGCTATCTGCCTGCACGGTAAACCCATCGTTTTTATAAGTCAGCAAGCCGTTTTCAAATCCTAAAAAGAATAAATTTTTCGTGCTGTCGCCATCAGTGCCATCGCCTTTTCCGTTTGATGCCAGCGTGGCATCCGTTTGACCCGGAATGCCTTTAAACCAAAGCTCCAGTGTATAATTCATGTCGGACAGAACCGGCGCAAGAGAGGTATTCATTCTTACATAACCATTACCATTGAGCGCAACTGCTCTGCCATCCGGCGTAGTCCAGTTGCCGGTTAATGTTGCGTTTGAGCTGAACGCTTTATCGTAAGCAATATGGCCTTTGCCCTCATTCATCGGGTAATAAGCCATCAGGCTGGGTTCGCTGCCTGAATACATGGTGCTCCAGTTGACCTGAATATCGCCGGAGCTGCGAACGGCCGACCAGATGCGGACTTCGTGCATTTTACCGGCAAACAAATTGCCCGCTTTGCTGATGCTTCTGCCAAACTCGAAATGACCTGTGCCGTTGTATTTGTCCACGCTTACATTGGCGATGGGCTGCTGGTCGTTGTAATACACCGAAACGGTGCTTTGTGCATTGTCGTACACCAGGGCAATGTGCGACCAGCCGCTAATGCTTACCGCTTTATCGCTCTTGATGGTGCTTTTACCAACGATTACTTCAATGTGGTTATCGCCCGTAAGCGCCAGTTCTAAAGAATTGTCTTTTTTGCCCTGGCTGATGATGGTGCCGTTGGCTGAGCCGTTTGGCAATATCCAGGCTTCCGCCGTTATGCTTTTGCCGGTGAGATTTTTGTCAAATTCCGTTGCCAGATAATCGTTTTTTCCATCTAAGTTTACCGATACAGAATGATCTCCTTTAGCGCCGTTCCTGATGCCGGTAACCTTAAAGCTGTTGGTTGTTAATAAGCCGGCTTCTATTGGCTCATTAAAATTGACCCGGATATTATCGCCAAGACCTAAAATACCATCGCCTGGCTCGGTACTGCCAAACTGCCGCGGCGCATAAGTGTCTTTAATACCACTTGCTATGTCCGACGAGGTAGTGATGTAGTTACTGCCACCCGTCAAACAATAACTAACGGCCCGTATATCGTAACCCTGGTCGTTGTACGTTCCATCGTTCATTACAAAACTGTATGCGATAGAAGAAGGATCTTTAATTATTTGCTTTTCTCCTGTTCCGCTTCTTAACCTGGCGGAGTCGGCATAAAATTTCATCAAAATTTTCCATTGGCTGCTGGCCGATTCTTTGTACTGAAGTTCAATGTGATCGAACAAACTGTTGTTTAGATCAAACTTGTCTATGGTAACCGGCAGAATCCAGTTTCCGTCTTTGGCCATTGGCTCTGTGTTCACCGTCCATTGCGGCACAGGTGCGGCGAGGTGAATGTCGGAACAGGATGGAATGAAACGCGCGGATATATAAACCTTGTCGTAAATACTCGCCTGGTAGCCCGTCGGGTCGTACTGACAAGCCGAGTGCAACAAGATTGGGATGTTGTCGTAATTCAGTGAATCGGGTCCTTTTGTTAGCGTTAGCACTTTGGTAACGGTTTGTCCGGCTAACACATACACCGACCGACCGCTGCCGCCAATGGGCGTGCCATCTATGGCAATGGTAGCGCCGCGTATGGCATCTACGTCTTCATAACCCAATATGAATGTGGCAGGATAAATTTTTGATTCATTGCTGATCGTCAAAGTGTAAGAAGCTGGCCGCGAGGATGGAATATCAGAAACAACCGGGTTGTCAACCGACAGTTTCGGTATTTCTATCTGCACTGTTGGCTGGCTGATCACCGTTCCACGCTGGTAATACTTGGTGGTATCAATGCCTTCATACGGGCAGGCGCTGGCACCGCCTTTGGTGCGGAATACATAGCTTCCGTCATCTGTTGCCGTATTTACATCAACCGTAAAGTAATCATCCGTTCCGTCAGAAGCCAGTACAAATCCTAACTTTTTGGTACTCTCATGCGTGGTATCGAAGGTGCCGCCCTGGGTAGTACCGGCAGACTCATTGATACTGAGATTAAAACCATTACCTATGCTGTTGACTTCTGTTTCTCCAACAACACTGCCGCTCACAACAATATTGAAAGAATTTGACCGGGTCGTATCTTTTGTTGTCTCTGAAGAATATTCAATCGGGTTGCCGGCATGGAATGAATAGTTTTGAAGCAAGGTTGCATTCAGCTTTGCTTTTTCATTGTTTGCCAGTTCCTGTTTCCAGGTGGTAATATCCTGGTTCAAACCCATAATAGTATCAGTGCGATATAAATTGCTGGTAGGGAAATAGATATGATAGCTTGGTCCGCTCCCTATCGGGTTAGACAATACTCCGCTACCGAAAGCGGTCACATCGTTATTTGATTTTCCAAAATTCGGATCGTCATTAGCCAGGTTTGAAACATAAACAGGAAGATTGTCTTTATCTGCTTTTGACTGCGCCGTCACCGCAGTTGTTTCTTTTGGCAACAGCAGGGTGTTGCGCAATTCTAATAAATTAGGAAGTAATATATACTCGATGTGCTGCTGCGGATAAGCAAATAAAGTTTCGAAAGTTTCGCCGAAGTTGATGCCCTTGCGCTGTACAATTACGTAAGGCTGGGTGATATCGGAATAAATAATATCGGTCTTTTTGACTTCTGAATTTTTAATAACGGTAATGCTGTTGGTAGCTCCATACGTGATGTTGGAAGAATAACCAACAAAAACATCAGCCGGAGAACCGACAAACAGCCGGTCATCACTTGTTTGGAAACGACTGGTTAAGACATTTGTTTCCGCCTTTGTGTTGCTGCCAATATAATGCTCTTCGTGATGAATGCCATAGCCGGTGCCTTCAATTGCTTTGTTCGCCGTAATGACCCCGGTGCCGATGCCTGAAAAGGTGACTACTTCAGCTCCTAATTTTGAAACAAACACTTCATCGCCTGCCTGGTCGAATGCGCCTGTATAGTTTTTGGTCTTGGTAAGGCTGGTGCCCGATTCGGCATACGAGTAGCTTTGCGAGCCCGGCGGGTCGCGCAGTACCATCAGCATATTGGTAGGTCCATGGGTTACAAAATCGGTACCGCTTGTTTTACCGCCCAGCAGGTAAGTTTGCATACCATCAATGCTGCTTCCTTCCCAGGTCCAGGGTACCGTACTTGCCAGCCCAAACTGCACCGAGGCATGAAAATCGGTAATGCCATTTACTAAGTTAGGATCGCCGCCTATAAAGCTGTACACCGCTGTTCCGCCTGCGTTCAGGCTTAACTGCTCCACACCCGAACTGCCGCTTTGCATACTGTTCTGAACCGTTACTTCTCCATCCTGTGTTGGTACATTGTCTATTACCTGCTTTCCGTTGTTGTCCACGTCAATAATGGCAGTCGTCGCGTTTACATATTTGTAAAACGGATAGACTTCAAACGCTTTGATTTTAAAATTATACGGTACATTTTTGTTGAAGACAGGCAACCCGAACAGATATTGATTTAGGCCCGTTTTGGTAATATCTACAAGAGGTATGTTTGTTTCGCCGTAGGTAAGCGAGATGGCGCTGTACGAAATATCGCCGAAATAAGGAAGATCTTTTCCACCGTCATCCATTTGTGCAATCGTTACGGTTGGCTTAACGATGCGATAAACAAGATTAAAGGAATCATTGTATAACACCGTATCAAAATAGGTTTTTTCTATAAGCCCCAATTCTTGATGCTGCGGATCTTTATAAACCGACTCGGTTTGGCTATATACCGATTTCTGAACCGTAAACTTATTGGTAAAATCGAGCAGCGGCGGCGTACTCTGCAGCACATTTCCCCAGCCGGCCACTGTTGCAGAAGCCAGGATAAATTTTTCAGGAATCAGGTCGGCAGCAAATTCTCCGGTTGCCGGGTCGGGGTGAATAATAATTTGATTCTGCGTATAGTCAACAACCGTTTTATGAATCTTGGAAGAATCGGTTTCGTAAGATGGCAACAGGTGAAGAATTGTATCCTTCGCTTCTTCTGCCGGATAAATCAAAGCCCTTTTGGAAGGAATAGTAAGGAAGATTTTGGCAGAATCGCCAAGATTATTTTTAGACAACGAATGCCCCAGCGGGTAACCGCCTTGTATAGTGCCGCCGGATACGCGCCCGATAAACCGGATGGTCGTACTGTCATATCGCAGATCGAGAGTGGACAGAGAAGCATCCTGGTAGTTATAATTCGTGCCATCGGATTTTGTTATCAGTCCGCCGTTTACGAAGATGTGATTGCTCTTTACCATTTTCACTTCGTGAATACCGACCGGAACATTGATGGTGAATAAACCATCTGAGCCCGTTCCGATTACAGTGCCATTGCTTTCCTGCGCATACCGTCCGTCTATCTGGAACTGAACACCCATTACAGGCACGTTGGTATTTACATAATAGACATGTCCGCTGACGGGGAACGATGACTTGTCTGTAAAATCAACCGTGAACGAAGTGGAGGAAGGCGAAATCAGGCGGTTCACGGTTGCAGGATCGAACTGGTGCGTGCCCAGCGACGGGATGATGCCGTAGGTAGTGCCATTGCCGGTATAAGGCACGCCGGAAATAAAATAATTGCCTGTAGTATCGGTATAAGCTTTCAGCGATAATTGGGCAGAGCTGGGAATGATGTCTGTGTGCACAGCACGCTCATAAATCGCACCATCGTTCTGATGATATTTTGTGCCGGAATGCGAAATGTCATAGAACTGGTTGGCAATTACTTCATCAAAGCGCCAATAGGCAACAAGGCTGTCTTCTTCGCCTGTCAGCAAACGGGTATAGTCGCGTACAATCAGCGAATCGCTTACTGGTTTGTTCCAAATTCGCACCTCGTCTATATAACCTTTAAAATAATTGCCGGAACCATTTTTACCGATGTACACTGTTTTGGAAGGATTAGTGGAAACAAAAGGGGCGATTATTTTTCCTTTTATTACATCATTAATCAAAATCTTCAATGAGTCGCGGCTGCGGACGGCGGCAACGTGGATAAACTCTTTGCTGACATTGGAATATGGCGCCGTAACAGATTTATTTCCTGCTGTAAAATACAGATTGCCAACGCCGTCAAAGCCTATCTCGTACTGTCCGCCGCGGCTAATGATTACTTCGTTTTGAGGAGTTGCTTCATCCGGCTTTATCCATGCTTCCAGTGTTGCCGTATCTCCAAACGGAGTATAAAGCGAATCAATGGCAAGATAACTTTGGGCAGTGCTGTCCAAGTGTATACTTCTACCCAATTGCGCAGCATCTTTACTTTCCAAACGTACAGCTACGCCGGTAACGGCCTGCCCGTTTTCGTAGCGCACCCGACCATAGATAGTACCCGTAGGGCTGCGGAAGCCGATGGCATATAAAGTATCATGGGAATAATTTATTTTGTTGTTGCAGTTTATTGTACCTACTATCATGTATGTATAATATGTGCCCGGCGTTCCTTTCGCATCGTCTATGCTGTACGTGCCGGTAGAGGCAGCCGTAACGGAAGCGATCTGAATATAGTTGCTGCTGCTATATTCGGCGCGTTTTACAATGAAGTTATCGAATGAACCATCGGAATTCCAGGTGAGTTCGGTGCGGTCCGGGAAATAGCCCTTGGAAGCAACCATTGTTTTTAGTACACCAATGTCTGAGCGGAGAATGTTGCCTTGTGCCGCTGTGGGCGCGAATGTCGGGAATGAAGAACTGGCGGGCGGGATAATCTGTAAAGTGTAAGTATAATCTGTGCAGGTAGCAATCTGTTTGTCAATATAATTCATGGTAAAGAATTCTGCTTTACCCAGCTTGATTTCCGATTGTGTATTAAGGGTGTTGTTGAGCTTGGTGATGACGAAAGAAGAGCCCGTTACCCAATCGGTTGGATAGGCGTGCCAATGAATCAATGCGGTATTATCTAATTGCAGTTTTGCAGTTACACTGTCGGCAGTTAGTTTGCTGAAAGGTATCTTAACGCTGTCTGTTTTACCGAAATCCCATATTTTCCAGTTCTCCGTATCATAGTTCCTGGCTATGCGGAAATACATATTCGGATATAGGTTTTTAGAGTAGGTATAGGTGTAAAATGTTTTGGTTTTATCGTATGATATGGTGGTTTCGGTAGCGTCTGTAAAACTGGGATTATCGGCTACCTGCAGTTTAAAATCCTGTGTCATCAGGTTAGTTGTAGTAACAGCGTCAATCAACCAGGTAAAATTTATGACTTGTCCAATAGAATCGTACACGGCTTTTGCCGAGTTAGGAAGAGCAAAAGCTTTTACAATTGTAGAAGATGAAGATTTGGAAACCCTTCCTCCATAAGCCTGTTCTTCAAAAAGATAAGATGCCTCGCTATTGCTTACAGGTGCGTAGGCAAACCCATTGTCATACGTTTTATCTGATATTTTGGATATAGCATTAGAACCTGAATATAACCACATACTGCTTATATCGTCTAAGTCGCTTAGCTGACTTTTGGTATAGCTGATTTTTGCATTTGCCTGAACTGTATTGCCATTCGGTCTTCCAATAAACTCATAACTCACAGTATTGAATGCACTCATCTGCGAAATAGTAATCGTTCTGTCATCTGTTATATTATTTTCGGACTGATGACTACCTGACCCATCTAAATCAACAAAAAATCTAATTTTAGTTATTTTTTGTAAATTATCATTCAAATTCAAATACACAACCCTGTTGTGGCCTGATCTTCCGCCATTTTTCGCATCCGTTGTTACTGCTTCATTAAATTGCTCTACATTATCAGAATTGCAGCCGAATTTGTAAAAAAGAGTCCAATTGGTGCCATCAGTAGTATAATATAGCTGTACACTTGTTGCTGCTAAGGTATTGTGGTCAAACCATCCTGGATCATTTTCAAATGCAGAGATCCGTATTCTACCATTGGCTACTTCGTATGTAACCTTGTTTGTATCTACTATTTTGTATGCTCCATCGGTGCCATCCCAATACCAGGAAGCCTTCGCCTCTCCCGGCGCAAAACAAACTGCCGTTACAACAAACAATAGCAGGCACAACAAGCGCCGCCATTTTCCATTTTGTTGTAAAGTATTTTCTTCATAAGAACTGGAAATTAATTGATTGGCTTTACCAATAAAACGCGAACGGCAAGCAGTGTAAAATGGATTCATAACAAGTGCGGAATTGTATGTGATAAGTATTGTTTAGAAATAACGGTTCGGTGCCGGCAAGCCACTGCCCTAACAAGCGGCATGTTGTTTTTTGCGCCTGCTGACTGCATTTAATATTTGGTGCCTGTCTTTGCTGTGCTAAATTGTTCCTGTGTTACTTATGGTATGCTGTCTTTTTTGTTCTGTGTTATAATAAATCATGTGTTGTAAGGCTGGTAATTTCTTTGTATGCGGTGTTTTCTGCAATAATGAAAAGTGCCTGTTGGCTCTCTTTGTGTTATGATAGAAAACGCATTTCAATAACGGCACTTTTCTCATAAGCCGCTCTATTTGCCGGTTGTAAAAATATAGGAAGAGATAAGTAAAGTCAATCCCCCAAACAGGGGGATTTTTAGAGAATACCATCCCTGTAACAGATCGGTTGGTTTGTTACAAAACAGGATGAATTGTATAATTGAAACGAAAGACAAGTAAAGCTACTTGAGGGTATTCTTCTTTACACCGGAACTTTAATAACCACCTCACAGCCACAACCCGCCACGGAGCGGATAACTGCACTTCCCTGGATAGCCGATGCCCGCTTTTTCATGTTGGCAAGCCCGTTACCGTTGCTATCCATAGCGGGATCAAAGCCCTTGCCATCATCTTTTACGGACAAGAGTAAATGCGCCTTATCGCGATAGATATTGATCCATACATTCCTGCCACAGGCATATTTGATGATGTTATTCAACGCTTCTTTGTAGACAAGATAAATGTTCTGCCGCTTCTCCATGCTCAGGTGAATGCTGTTTAGCTTTTCATCCACTGTAAAATGCAGTTCATAATCTTTTAGATTTAAAAGCTCGGCAGCATGCTCGTGCATGTGGGTGATCATCTTGTCAAATGAATCGTTCTTGGTGCTCACACTCCACACGATATCGCGCATGGTCTGTGTTACTTTGTGCGATGTCTCGTTGATGCGCTGCAGTAACTGCGGGCTGGGTGTGGCGGTCTCGCTTTGCCGCTTTGCCATATCGGAGAATAAAGTAATGGCGCTTAATGTAGAGCCGATCTCATCGTGCAGATCGCTCGCAATGCGGTTGCGCACACGCTCTACTTCCAAAGCTTTGCGCAGGCGATAGCGGTAAAAAGCATAAAAAAGGAGGAAAACAGTAGCTGCTGTTAGTCCTTTAAACCACCCTGTTTGCCACCACAGCGGTAGCACATGCAGGTGCAGGGCTTCGCTTTCTTTCCCCCACACGCCATTGGTGTTGCTGGCTTCCGCAATAAATGTATAATCGCCGGGGTCAAGGTTGGTATAAGTGGCTTCGTGTGCGGTGCCTGCATAATGCCAAACATTATCAAACGGAATCAGTTTGTAACGGTATTGCACGCTGTTCTTTTTGCGGTAATCGGTTCCGGTAAAGGCAAACGTAATAACATTATCACGATAGCTTACGCTTACATCCGTTGCGTATGCCATGTCTTCTACAGGCAAATTTCCTGCTGATGTGTTTTTCACCGGTTTACCAAATATCCTGACATCTGTAACGAGAGTAAGGGGTGGTGTCAGCGGCTTGATTTCTGCAGGATTGAAATAGGTTAGACCATTGGTTCCTCCAAACACGAGGGTACCATCCGGCATTGTAAGTGTTGCACCTCCATTAAACTCGCTGCCTTGCAGCCCGTCGCCTACCGTAAAATTGCGGAAGTGAAAAGTAACCGTATTCAGGCAGCTTAAGCCGCCGTTAGTACTTAGCCATAGATTGCCTTTGCCATCAGGCACTACATCGTATATTACATTATTAGGCAGTCCGTCTTTCTCCCCAAAATTGCGGCAGATGCCGGTTTGCTTGTTCATCCGGCTTAACCCGTTGCGCGTACCAACCCAGATGATGTGCTGCGGGTCGGCAGGATCATCGCAAAAAGAAGTAACATTTTTATCGGCCAACGAACAACCGGTACTATCGGGCTCATAGAGATAATACCGCACAACGCCAGTGGTTTTATGACAGGTCATAATTCCCATCTCTACGCTCGCCCACATGGTACCATTGACATCCTCATACATACGCATTTTGGTATCATTGCGAAGCGAACAAGGGTATTCACCCCTCACCAGATGATAAGTATTTGTCTTTGTATTATAAATGACAAGTCCATTCACCGGATGATACATCCACAGACTGGCATCCCGGTCTAAAAAAAGGTATTCTGCGTGAACCATATGCTCCACCGTATCCCGCAGATTCACTGGATAAGATGCTGGCAGTTTATTCGCTTGTAAGACATCATAAGTATGGTACTCTACCGGGCTTTGAAATACTTTTTTATAGTCGCGGTTATAGGCGGCTATCACCGTACCATCTTCCGCCTGCCAGCAAACTTTTTTGTCATCCTGTGGAAATCCAAAATAATCATAGTTCTTGCTTTCTTTTTCGGTCAGCGTTGTTACCTGCGGACGCAAACCTGTTAGCCGGACGAGCCATTTATTCATTGCTACAAAATCTTTATCTCCTACCTGTTTCAGAGCACCCACATAACTACCGTTCAGTAGGGAATGAAATACATTTTCATCATCGGAATAAGTAATCAACCCATGCCCCGGCGTTGTTATCCAGATGGTGCCGCTTTTATCCTGTAGCTGAGGGGTTAAGCTTCCAAAATAATTCCCCTGGCTATCGGCAGCACTTAGAAAAACTGTTTCTTCCCCTGTGCGAAGATTGAAGAGACGGGTGGCTTCCTTTGCCGTGTACCAAAGGCGGCGTTGGTTGTCGATGAATGTGGCGTCATAACTCAAAATGCCATCATGCACTTTTACAGGATGCGAAAAAAGGCTATCGCTGCTTTCCATCAAGCTACGACTGGTGATGAGGTAATACTTGCCGGTTTGGTTGTCGGTCAAAAGTTGCGGGGCAATGTGCCATCCGGCATGCAGTTCTGTTGGCTCTTCGTATGAGTACAATTTTGTAAGAAAGAATGGCTGCTTAGTGCCACGAGAGGCAAGGCTATACAAGCCATTGCGTGCCGTAAGAAAAACATTCCTGTGCCTGTCGGCGTACAGCCGGCAGGACGTAATAATGTCGGAACGGAGCGAATTGCTCACATTAAAAAAGGCAACCTCCACTGCCAGCCCTTCTTTTGTTCCCGGTTTTATGGTAAGGCGGGCAAGGGTATCATCCAAGTTCACATACAAGCCGCCGGCCGCATCTTCAACCAAGTTAACTATTCTTTTACCAGGGAGAAAATGGTAAAATCGCCGCGCAACAGGATCAAAATAATTGAGACCATTATCATTGGTGCTAATCCAAAGCCGCTGGTGGCTGTCTTCCAGAATCATTCGTACCTGGTTAGAAGAAATAGAAAAGGAATCTTTTTCATCATGGCGAAAATGTATAAATTCATTGCCATCGTAGCGGTCAAGCCCGTTAAAAGTTGCTATCCAGATAAAGCCTTTTCTATCCTGCGCCAAGCCATACACGGTTCCCTGCGAAAGCCCGTCTTCTACCGTAAGGGTTTCTACATTTACTACCGGCTGCTTGTACTGCGCGATTACCGGTGTTGGTTGCAGTAAAAAGCAATAAATAAAAAAGAAGCAAATCACACCATGCGGAGCGAGTAATAGGTTAAGCCGGAGTTTCATGATTGTTAGCGATTGGTGATACGAATATATCATTTTCCGGCCGGTGTTTTTATAGACTGAACCAAAGAAAATCTTTGGTTCAGTCTATATTCTCAAAAATCCCCCTGTTTGGGGGATTGATAAATAATAGCAGAAGCGATAATTTTATCGCCAAAAATTACCTATGCTGAAAACTAACTTTACTTTTTTCTCTTTCAATCATTTTTCCCGCAGCCGTCGAAGTATAAAAAGAGCCAGGCTGGCAGCCAGAAAAAAAGCAGGCAAGCCGGTTTCGATATCACAATCTTTGTTGAAAAGCACTGCAGCTGTTTGCCTGGCAGTTGCCCTGCAATACTCTGCTTATGCGCAATGTAACCAGTTTAAGAATGCCGATGCAGCCAACCTCATAACACCGCTATTACCGGAAGGTACGCGTGTTGCTTCCATCAACTTTGCGGACATTGATGGTGATGGTGACGAGGATTGCTTTGTGAGCGATTATGCAACGGGCAATATGTTGTTTTATAAAAATGCAGGCGATGCCAAACATCCTTTTTTTCAGAAAAGCAATGGCTCTGGTTTCGACCCAAAATATACCGTAGAGCCAACGCCTTACACACAATTTGTAGATATTGATGGCGACGGCGACTTAGATTGTTTCATCTCCGAATATTCCTTCGGATATCATTATGTGCATATCACATTTTATGAAAATAAGGGCACGCTACAATCGCCGCAGTTTGTAGAGAACAGTGCTAAAAATCCTGTAGGCAATGTCCGGGAGCCGAACTTCATTCCTTTTTTATTTATTGACTTTGATGGTGATGGCGATTATGATTTTTACTATAACAGCCATGATTATTATGGATTTAATGGCTACCAGAATGTAGTAAGAAACACAGGTACGGTTCAAAACCCTGTCTTTGCCCAATACTATAGCTCTAAACCCGGCGAAACGGATCGCACTTATTTTGATTGGAATAAAGATGGATTGCTTGACTACTTTGAGTGGAATGATCTCGGAGCCGTGTACTTCCGCAATGTAGGGCCAAAACTAAACCCGAAGTATGTGCCCGACACAGCCAGCGCACCTAATTTTGCCAACCGCCGTGCGCCCTACCGCTTTACCGATCTGAACGGTGATGGCGCGCCGGAAGTATTTACGCCCGATGCGCATTACTCAACCATCGCTCCGGTGGCTGTCATTCAGGCAAGTGTGGTAAGATCGGGTAATAAAAAGGCAGTGAAATTATCCAGCAAAAACCAGTCGACTTCCTTTACTTATCAATGGCTATACAATGGTAAAGAGCTGCCAGCCGCTACGAATATTTATCTCTTAACTATGAGAGAAGGCACATATACATTACTGGTAACCGATAGCTGCGGCACCGGTGTTTCCCTGAATTATGTATTGAAAAATCCGAGTGCCATGAGTGAGCCTGCCGGTGAAAAATTAATTACTGCACCCATAGCTTCGGTTGTTCAGGTAAAAGCTTTTCCGAATCCTTTTGCCAATGAGTTTACCATACAATTGCCTTCCTCACAAATTAAGAAAAGCACCATCCGCATTACTGATTTGGCAGGGAGGGTGATGCTCTCGCAAACTACAACGGCAGGTTCTGTCAAAACCGGCAATACGCTGCAGAAAGGCATGTACCTGTTGCAGGTATGGCAAGGAGACAAAATGATTTATCACATTACACTTCTCAAGCAATAAACCACCTATGCAAGAGCGGCTGACTAAGTCAGCCGCTTCTTTTTTTCTTTATCCTTATACCTATAGTTATAAAAATTTATACAACTACGCTTGTTGGTATCGGTTTCATCACAAAAGGCGCCCCTATTTCTAACCTCGTGCCGACGTTGCCAGGATGATATATGGCAAAACGGAACTTATTCTGCGCGCACCGCTTTTCCATATTATGCAAACCGTGATGGGCGACATTTTTATCGGGTTCTTTCCAGTTACCATCATCAATAAGAGAAAAAACGAAAAACTCGTTTTGCTGCGTAAAATACACCTTTACGTCTTTTGCGCCGGCATGCTTTGCGGCAATTGTAAAGTACATTATCTACTAAAACAGGTTCATCTACATTTCTTTCACCCAAAGAACTTTTTATCTAAAAATCCCCCTGTTTGGGTGATTGACAATCGGCGGCTGAACAATTAGTTTTGTTTTATAAAACACCTTTTATGAAACAATTCAACATTCTGTTTCCCTTCATTTCTTATATCCCTAACCTGCACAGTCTATTTATCACTGACGAACCAAAATTTTCTGATCGCTGCTGGCAGAGAATTACAGCGCAGCTTCGTTTAAAAACGATTGCCATGGCTGCGATATTCCTTTCCCTGTCGTACCTGCCGGCGGCTGCCCAGTGTGATACCTTTTACAATGCCGATGCCGCCAACCAGGTTCTGTATACTTATCCCTTTAACCTGATGGGAACGGGCTTAGCCTTTACGGATATTGACAATGATGGCGACCCCGATTGTTATATAGTGAACAATGGCATTTCTTTTATTCATTTCGAAAACAAAGGCAGTGCTAAGCATCCGTTTCTTGACTATAGTGATTTGAGAGCACCCGATCTGGGATATTATACAATTCAGAATAACTGGTGGATTGAGGATATGGATTTTACCGACCTTGATGGCGATGGCGATAAAGACTTCTTCCTGTCGCAGAGCTACTATTTCCATCATGGTCAAACAAGCTCTACAGACACTGCATTCCGGTACTATCAAAACACAGGTACGCCGGCGGCGCCTTCTTTTACTGAAAATGATACTGCCAATCCGCTTCCTGCGGCTATTCTGGATAGCATTGGAGCAGGTCGTTTTACTTTTTATGACATAGACAAAGATGGCGATCTTGATTTCACCTATCGCAGCATAGGCGGCATCCTTATCATCTACATGAACACCGGCTGCAAAACGGCGCCGTACTTTACTTACTACACCTCTTTTGCAGTGTCTGCCAACAGCAAGCCTCAATACTTTGACTGGAACCGGGATGGATTGCCGGATCTGTTCATTGGCGGGCAGCTGTACCTGAATGTGGGAACCTTATCTATACCATCTTTTACAGCGGCTTCTTCAACGCCATTTTCTGGCAACGGAACGCCTTATATTGTAACTGATGTAAACAGCGATCTATCGCCTGAGGCGTACACATTCAGCGGCAACATGAGCACTCTTGCACCGCAGCCGGTAATAGATACAGTGGTGCAAAAGATCGGCAACTCCTCATTTATTAAATATTATAGCCACCAGCAATTGCCCGGCTATACGTATAGCTGGTTGTACAATGGCAAACCGGTTGCGGGCTATCACAAACCATTTATCGCTGCCGAAAAGCGTGGCTTTTATACACTGGAAATTACGAACAACTGTGGCACCGGCGTTTCCCTGCCCCATTTTACATACAGCCGGTTTGGCTTTTTCGCCATTACTGCAAAGGAGAAAAAAGCAACATTGTCTATCGAGCCTCCTGCGGTTTCCATTGCAGCTTATCCCAACCCGTTCAGGAGCGAGCTAACGGTTACGTTGCCTCCGGCAAAAGAGAGCGTAAAAACGATGGTCACGCTTACTGATATGGCTGGCAGGCGTTTGCTTTCGCAAACGGCATTCAATGGCAGCTTCAGGATTGGCGCGGCTTTGCAAAAAGGCATGTACCTGCTGCAGGTATGGCAGGGCGGTAAAGTAGTGCACCATCAATTGGTGGAGAAGCAATAAGTCTTTTTTGCCGAAAGAAAGCCCCCGGGAAGAGTCAGCCTTCGCCGGGAGCTTTCTTTATGAATAACCTGCTCCTTTGCAAAAGGAGTGAGCAGCTTTCTTTTTCGGATAGCATTTGAAAAATCCCCCCGTTTGGGTGATTGACTTTGTTTGCAGGGCTTTCTATTTTTACCGCAGCAAACCAAAAGCACGCCTCACATGAAAACGTTTACCCGCTTCTTTCTCTATTTCCTGATGGTGCTTTGCGGCGATGATGTGATGGAATCAGGTTACAAGAACCGGGAAGACAATTAAAAACCTTATCCGACAAGAGAATAAATAATAAAGTTTCCATTTTGATAATAAACACAAAAACAACACACATGAAAACGTGTACACTCTGCCTCCTGTTCCTCTTTGTGCTTTTCATTTCTTTCCAGGCCCGCAGCCAGGTAAAGATTGGTGACAACGCCAAAAGCATCAACCCTAATTCTTTATTAGAACTGGAAAGCAGCACCAAAGGTCTTCTGCTTCCGCGCCTTACCAATGACCAGATTAAAGCGATGGCCAATGTACCGACTGGTATGTTGCTGTTCAGCATTACTGACAGCGCCCTTTATGTGCGGAGAGATACCGGCTGGGCGGTATTGGGACTGAAAACCGGTTCTACCGATTCAAGCTGGACTCGCAGTGGTGGTAATATTGTTACTGCCAATGGCACAACAAAAGTGGGCATTGGTACCACTACGCCCTACTCGCAGCTGTCTAACACGCCGGATAATATTTATGACAAGGAAGGCTACGGCGGCAACACGGAAAGTTCGCTTGCCTGGCGCAGCAGTGGTTTCGGCTATGTGGGGATGTTCACAAATGTTGGCGGAAGCCGTGGTTTATTGGTCAGAACTGCGGTTCAGGGCAATGGCAATGCATTTGAGGTGGATGCGGCTGACAGCAGTCTGCTAAATGTGCTAAGCACTGGCAATGTAGGCATCGGCACTGCTACGCCTGCTGCCAAACTGGACGTGAAGGGCGATATTCATTATTCCGGTACGTTGGATATGGGAATCGTCGATTCTGTAGTAAATTATAATGCGCCCGGCTTCAATTCACTTTCTTCTGTTACTGTTGGATGCCCCACCGGATACAAGCTGATTGGCGGTGGCGGAGGTCACCGGTACTTAAATGATGATGCAAAAAATGTAATTATCAATTACAGTGGCCCTGATCCTGATAACTTAAACCGCTGGAAAGTGTTACTAACGAACAACAGACCTGCCAATGAGCCAAGGGCTATACAGGTATACTCCATTTGCGCTAAAGTAAAGTAGGCGACTATTTATAATATTACTTAATACAGCATTATGAAAATGATCATTAATTGTTGGGTGGTTTGTTGCCTGCTGGTTATACCCACGCACTGGCTTCAGGCACAAAACATCATTTCTATCGCCGATGGCAGCGGTTTATATATTCAGTCAGGCGCTTCTGTCTCTTTCGACAGCCTTGTGCTTTCCCCGTCGGCCGATGTGCTGATGACGCCCACTGACATTACCAAAAGCATGGCGTTGCTTCACGATGCTACGGGTACGCACATCAACCGCGTGTATCAGTTTTCTCAGCCCGTTGCCGGCTTTAGCGGCACTATTGGCTTTGGCTACCAGAATGAGGAATTGAACGGGCTTCCCGAAAATACACTCGTGTTGAATGCTTATACCGGCAATAGCTGGGCAACTTTTCCCGATGGCGCGACGCGCGATGCGGATAACAACTACGTTACCACGCCCGGCTTGTCAAACATCAGCTTGGATGAGCTGACGCTGACCAGCAATGGCGCTGTACTTCCGCTGCAGTGGATATCTCTGAACGCCACGCGCAATAATGCTCTTAGCCTCATCACCTGGACCACTGCGCAGGAAGTAAACTGCAAATACTACCAGGTGCAGAAAAGCACAGACACCCGCAGCTGGCAAAACGTTGGTAACTCTGTAGCTGCTCACAACAGCGCAAGCGGCTTCAACAACTACAGTCTAACTGATGCTACCTTCCTCGATGGCATAGCTTATTACCGCATTGTGCTGATGGATGTAAATGGTAAAACGAGCTATTCTACAATTGTATCGGTAAAGGATATAAGCAATAACCAGGTTGTTGTTTATCCTAACCCGGTTACAGATGTAGTTAATGTGAGAGTTAGCGGCAACAGCCTGATTAAAAGGGTGAAAGTGTTTGATGCTGCCGGTAAGCTATTGATTATAAAAGAAGGCAGCAACAGCAATGTGTACAGCTTCAACGTAAGTGCATTGGCTAGTGCCTTCTATATGATGTCAATAGAAACGGATACGGGCAAATTGTCGAAAGGATTTATGAAACAATAAACATCTTGTTTGGATTGAACGTCCGTCATTGTATGGCGGACGTTTTGGTTTGAACCGTCCGCTGTTTCTACAGCGGACTTTTTTATATTGTTATGTTGCCATTAGCTTTCTTACTCACCACTCACTTCTCACCTTTCACCCCTCACTACCACGTCCCCATAATCCACTTATTACTGCTTGCTATTTTCAGTGCTTCGGCTTTGTTGTTTACCGCCAGCTTTTCGTAGATATTCTTGATGTGGCTTCGCACAGTTTCCTTGCTTACAAATAGCTCAGTGGCAATCTTTGTATAGCTCTTACCCTGTGCCACCGCCTGCAGCACTTCTGCCTCACGACCAGAAAGAGGTGATTCTTTCTTCTGTTGGAATGATTGTACAACCATTTTGGCAATTGACAAACTCATGGGCGCGCCGCCGGCAAAGGCATCGCTGATGTTGCGCACAATGTCTTCCGTGTTCGAGTTCTTGATGATGTAGCCACCCGCACCCGCGCAAAGCGAGCGGAATACCTTCTCTGTATCTTCAAACACAGTGATGATGATAACGATGCACTTCGGCATCTGCTTTTTGATGATGGCTGTGCCTTCAATACCGCTTATGCCACCTGGCAGTTCAATATCCATCAGTACGGCATCGGGCGCATCTGTTTGCAGATTGCGCAGCGCAGTTTCGCAGTGGTTGTAGTGGTTGATCACTTCAAATTCTGCAGTGCTGTTGAGCAGGGTAGTAAATCCTTCGCGGATTTCGGAGTTGTCTTCTACAATGATGATTCGCTTTTTCATGCGGGTTCCATTTGAACGGTTTGTGATACGATGGGCACGGCAATTTCTACACGCGTACCGATGCCTTTGATATGATTAACGCCAAAGCCGAAGTTGTTTTGCAAACATCGCTTTTCCATATTGCTCAGCCCGTGATGGCTTTTCTCTTTTTCCTTCTCTTTCCAGGTGCCATTATCAGTAAGAGAAAACATTAAATGATCATCCTGCTGCGTCAATTTCAGCACCACTTCGCTTGCTTTGGCATGCTTGACTACATTATTCATGGCTTCTTTAAAAATAAAAATGAGGTTGATGGCGGCGAAGGATTCGAGCCGTATAGAAGTAGTATCGCTTACGTTGTTTTCTGGGGAAAAAGAAACATCGAACTGATTATAAAATACCTGCCCGAAAGAGGTTAGATAATGGAAGAGAATCTGCGGGTCGTCGCTATCATTGTTTAAGTTCCAGATGAAGTGACGACTGGATGAATAAAGCTGGTTGCTGTTGGAGATGATATGATCTACGATGTTCATTACTTCGGCATCGGCAGCCAGCTTTAGCTTTAATAACGCCGCCTGCCGCGTAATGGCGGAAAGCATATTGCCGGTTTCATCATGAAAGTCAGCAGCAAGCGTCTGGCGCATATTACTGAGTTCTCTGATGCGACGGGAAACTTCATCATTTAATAGTGTGATTCTTGAATTTTGCAGTCCTTTACTTTCTGCCAGCAGTCTATCTTTTTGCTTCTGAACAAACCAAAATACAGCGCCGGTTAGCAGGGTACTAAACAGGTGAATTGACAAAGCATATATTTTGTCGTCCCATAGGGAGGTTTTCAATTGGGAGGGCGTGTAAAAGTATAAAAACAAAAGAAAAATGACATTGCCACCCAAATAGCTAAAACCATATTTTGGAAGCCCGACTAATCCGCCCAGAAGAAAAGGGTATAATAATGCAAGGTTTGCAGAATGGATGCCACCGGAATGCAGAATAACGGGAAAATAAATAATGTAAAGAAAAAATCCGTTGATTAAGAAAGCCGGCTCTTTTAGATTCCACCTGACAAAGGGCAATACAATTAATATGGAAAGCGCATTGTAAAATAAGGCAGGCATGGCAAAATGATTCAACAACAAGATGCAATACATACCAGTCAGCATCATTGATGCTCCTATTGTGCCGATGACTAATAAATAAGCTTCTTCATACTCTGGGTGTAAAGGGTTTTCCCTGAGATGTTTTGGTAAAAAATAATGTGTCAGTTTCTTTACTAAAGTCATAGCAGAGTATTCATAATTACCGAACATTTACCTCTGATTTTTGTTCCTTTTACACGAAAAAATCCTTTTAATAACCATTTTCCTTTCAAAGCTACATAGCACATTATATAGAGAGAACAACACCACGAAAAATCCCCCTGTTTGGGGGATTGCCGACTTCACAAGAGAACAATAATTTTACAATGCAAATAAAACACCGCAGACAAAGCGAAATGTTTCTGGTAAACAGCAGTCATTTACGAGCTTTTCTATTATCTACTATTTAAAATAAAGTCTATGAAAACGAAGCCAGAATTATTCGACGCCATAATCTCAAAACCCGACAGCATTATCTCTTCAAAGTTAAGCCGACAGCTTACAGATTTTGACACTCAACCCTCTGAAACGGACGAGACATTATCCTTAACAAGAACTGAAAGACTGAAGGAAGTAACGGCTTTGAAAATGATAAAGAATTATAGCCACTTCTTCATCACCCTTAGCTGATAACCGTAAAACATCCATTATATGCTCATTTTCTCTTTTTCAGTGCTTTACCTGCTAATAATTTACTGCATTTTGCGCATTTTTAAATTTACTTCTAAATGCGATTCAATCATTTCTTCCTCTATACAAAACACTTAAATCATTCATTAGAACATTGCTAAACTCAGTTTCTTGATTTGAAAGAATAAAGTCATTTATTTATTGACAGATTCGGCGGTATTCCAGTGTAAACTGATCTTTTAATTATGCTGATTTCTCTTTTGTTGTCAGGTAACAAAATATAAAATAGCAGGAAAAATACAGACCGATTTTTCTTTCGCCATTCGCTTTAAACGAGGCTTTTCAGGAAGATATGCCTTTCTATATTTTACTGATGCTTGTCTGATTTTTGCCGAAATAAAACTTCGTTTGCCGAAATCTATTGCATTTGATGATAAATTCTACATTTGTTTCAAATGATGTCAACAAAAAAACTGTTGTTCACCACTTCCTCCCACTGCTTGTGTTTCCTGCTTTCTTTTTTTATTTTTTGTAAAACAGCAAACGCGCAGGAAGCGGCGCGCTATCCATTGATTCCGTATCCAACGCACCTGGCAGAAGCTAAAGGTTATTTTACACTTAATGCTAACACACACATCATTGGATTTCCTTTTTTTACCAACGAAACAATGCCATGCATGACAGTGCTCGCTGAAATTCTGTTGAGCGGCCCTAATAACTACAGCACTTATTATCAAAGACTGGAGCAGCAATATCCCAAACCGGATGCGCTGCATGTGCATTATCGTTTGCCTGATTTACCTAATATGATTGGTGAAAATGTGCTTGTTAATTCGGCTATGCTAAGTGTACAACCGCCCATAAAAAACATGATGATTCGTTATACGACAGACGGCACATTGCCACAAAGCAGCTCTGCTATATTGCCTTCTTCATTCATTATAAAAAAGAGCACAACCGTAAAATTAGCCGCCATAACAAACAGCGGAACGCGCGGCGATATCTATACCTTGCGCTATACAAAAGAAGCATACAACAAGCCTGTAATGACAGCGAATACATTCCCTGGTTTAACATGTAGCTATTATAAATCGTTTTTTAAAAATACGCTTGCTTTGCAGGGCGCAAAAGCCGACATTACTTTTGTAATTGATAGCATCCTGGTTCCTGCTTCGGTGAATGCGCCGGGCTTTGCGCTGCAGCTCTTATACAGCAAGGGCAATGAAAAACCGAAGCCTGTGCCGGAAGCTGGCTGATGCATTAACTTACATTGTTTAACTAAAACTCATTTTATATGGCAAGACTAAATTTATTGGAAGAAACCCGGTTTGAAAAACTGCCGGTTACTGTATACCCCGACAGGCTTACAGCATCTAAAGAAGTGGCGCATCGCATTGCCTCTATCATCACTTCTAAACAACACCGTGGCGAGGCTGCGGTATTGGGCTTGGCTACAGGCGATACGCCCGTCAATGTGTACCAGGAACTGGTGAGAATGCACAAGGAAGAAGACCTCAGCTTTGCAAATGTTATTACGTTCAACCTCGATGAATATTACCCCATGCAGCCGGATGCCAGGCAGAGCTATGTGGCATTTATGAACGAGCATTTGTTCAGTCATATTGATATTGATAAGAGCAATATTCATATTCCGGATGGTACGTTAGCGCAAAAAGATATTGCTGCTTTTTGTTTGGAATACGAGAAGAAAATTGAAGCGCTTGGCGGTCTTGATTTGCAGATACTGGGCATAGGTCGTACAGGTCATATTGGCTTTAACGAACCAGGTTCTGCACCTAACTCAGGTACGCGTTTAGTAACACTTGCTGACCTTACAAGACGTGATGCTTCGCGTGAATTTGGTGCGAAAGAAAATGTGCCTGCCAAAGCTATTACCATGGGCATTGGCACCATCTTCAAGGCGCGCGAAATTATACTGATGGCCTGGAGCCAGAATAAAGCGTCCATCATTAAAAAAGCAGTGGAAGGTGAGATTACTTCGCGTGTTCCGGCTACTTATTTGCAACTGTCTGATAAGATAGAATTTGTGCTGGATACAGCGGCTGCCAGCAACCTTACCCGCTTTAATACACCGTGGCTTGTAAAGGATTGCCAGTGGACAGACCTGATGATTAAGAAGGCAGTTATCTGGCTTTCATTTAAAGAAGATAAACCTATTTTAAAACTAACGGATGATGATTATAACAACAACGGCATGAGCCAGCTTGCCACCACCAAAGGTCCGGCATATAACATCAACATGAGCATCTTCAATAAGATGCAACACACCATTACAGGTTGGCCGGGCGGCAAGCCTGATACAGATGATGCAAACCGTCCTGAACGCTCTGAACCGTCGAAAAAAAGAGCAATTATTTTTTCACCGCATCCTGACGATGATGTGATTTCAATGGGCGGTACTTTTATCCGTTTGGTTGATCAGAAACATGATGTTCATGTGGCTTACCAGACATCGGGTAATACAGCCGTGTGGGATGATGATGTGTTGCGCTATATCGAGTTTTCTATTGACTTCAATAAAAGCCTTGGGCAACCCTGCACCGACCTGGAAACGCTTTACAAAGAGATGCGCAGCTTCATGGGTAAAAAGAAGCCGAACGAAATAGACATGCAGCCGCTGCGCACTGCAAAAGGATTGATACGAAAAGCAGAAGCCATTGCCGGCGCGCGTTATGCCGGTTTGCCTGATGATCATATCCATTTTATGGCGTTGCCTTTTTATGAAACCGGCAAGACAAAGAAGAACCCGGTTAGCCAGATAGATGTTGATTTAACGAAAGAATTATTACAATCTGTAAAGCCGCAGCAGGTGTTTACAGCCGGCGATTTTGCCGACCCGCATGGCACACACATCGTGTGTTTTAAAATTATTATCGAAGCCTTGACGCAGTTACGTAACTCCAAAGAAGAATGGGTAAAAGATTGCTGGATATGGATGTATCGTGGTGCGTGGCATGAGTTTGAGCCATATGAAATTGAGATGGCCGTGCCACTGTCGCCGCAGGAAGTGATACGCAAGCGCAACGCGATATTTAAACATCAGTCGCAGAAAGATTTGCCTGTATTTCCGGGTGATGACAGCCGTGAATTTTGGGTTCGGGCGGCAGAAAGAAACCGCGAAACGGCGAAGATTTACGACAGGTTGGGATTAGCAGATTATGAGGCGATGGAAGCGTTTGTGAGGTATAAATATTGAAGTTGACAGAATACAGATGAACATAGACTTTGTGCACGGATAAGTTTGATTTGTTATAGCCGTTGATAGAGTTTGAAACTTTATCAGCGGTTTCGTTTTTTGAGGTTTACCCGTCATTGCGAGGCTCGAAGCAATCTGCGAATTGTGTAATGAGATTGTCTGTTACTAGCAACTTACATTTTATTACTTACAGCTTTTTCTACCGTATAATATAAATTACTTCGTGCCTCACAATGACTTGTGCAGCTTGCTTTATAAGATATAATACTTGTTTTGTGTTACTTCGTATTCTTCCCTTCTTTGTCTTTCAAAAAACTCAATCATTGCCCTGAACGCTGACGTGAGGATTCTTACTGCTTCGACACGAAGAATCACAACTGTCGATCACAAAAGTGACAGATGACGGTTACCAAAAATGTATTTATAAATTCTTTTTAGAATCGATTTTTATTCTTTTGAATAACTGTCAACAAACTGCTTTATCAAGCTATTGAACTTATCTTCTGCATCGAATAAAAACTTAGGTTTTACGGGTAAAACAAACAGGGGAAGAGTGGCAAGCTGATCATCAAACTTATGCAGGCGCACGGCATCTTTTTCGGTGGTAATAATGATTTTAAAACTACCTTCCATCTTTTCGAAATGCTCACGGATTTTCTTTAAATCATCGATGGTGAAAATATGATGATCGTTATACAAAAGCTCGTCGTAAGTAGCGCTGTGATTGCTGATATAATTCTTCAGCGGCTTTGGATTGGCAATGCCGCAAACGAGCAGCATGCTCCAGTTTGGTTGTGGTAATATTGTTTCTTTTGTGAGAATGTGATAAGGCTTGCCATAAGACAAGCAGGTAAAAAAAAGGTGCTGCTTATCCGTAAGTTTTATGCTTTTTGCAATCTTGTTTTTCTCTTCTTCGGTTATAGCTTGCGGACACTTGGTGACAATGATAATCTGCGCCCGTTTATAAGATCTGCGCTGGTCGCGCAAATCGCCACTTGGCAAAAACCAGTCGCTCGAAAAAAGGTTGCTGCATTCGGTAAGTAAAATGTTCAGCCCGGCGTTTATATAGCGGTGTTGAAAAGCATCATCAAGAATGATGACTTGTGTGTTTGGTTTATCATGTAATAATTGCGGAATGGCAACGATTCTTTCCTCGCCGACAGCTACAGAAACATCGCGGAATTTTGAGTGAAACTGCATGGGTTCATCACCGATTTCAAGTGCCGTTGTGTTTTCATTGGCAAGCGCATAACCTTTTGTTTTTCGCTTATAACCACGACTTAGCGTGGCGATGTTATAATCGTTTTTTAGTGCCTCTATTAAGTATTCAACCATCGGGCTTTTACCAGTGCCGCCTACGGCAAGATTGCCAACGCAGATCAACGGAAAATTAAACGTGGCAGACTTCAAAATTTTTATATTGAACAACCAGTTACGGATGGTAATGATGAGCCCATACAACAACGCAAACGGAAGCAGCAACATGCGAAAAGTACGCGCGAAAATGGTAGTGTCAGAATTCATAAATAACGTGTGGTGTGACGCAATAGGTTATGGGCACATCAAATTCATTTACATCGGCAATCTGTTCTTCCGGTTCAAAATAACTGAAGCCAATGGCGATAATGTCTTCACGACATTGCGCAAGATAACGATCGTAAAAGCCTTTGCCATAACCAACGCGATAACCATTTTTATCGCAGGTTAGCATCGGTACAAATACAAGGTCTATTTCTTCCGGTGAAACAATATTATCGCCTTCCGGTTCGGTGATTTGAAATTCATTTATAGCAAACCCGGTATCTTCATCCAACGCAATTGCCTTCATGGAATTATTAGTAAAATCTGTTTTTGGAAAGGCGGTTTGCAAGCCGGGAATCAGGTGTTCTAAATACCTTGTAAACAAGTGTGTGCCGGGCTCTGCCGTATGCGGCATTGGCATGTAAGAAAAAAGCGTGCTTATGTTTTCGAACGATAACTTCTGAAATTGTATCAGCAATAAATCATCGAGTTTGTTCCTGTCTTTTTCTGATAAAGCCAGGCGCTTTGCTTTGTATTTGACGCGGAGCTCTTTCTTCGTCATACCGCAAACTTATAAGCAGTTTGTTAAAGATGCGCGTATTCGTTCTGCCTGTTGTTTTACAAAGGCTTTATCTATCGTTTTAGTAAATGGAACAGAGCCGATTTTCGGGTAGCCGCTCCAGGTTGCAATCTCTTCTTCGTAATGCATGTATTGGTCGTTAAATATCCAGCCGAGAACATCAATATTGTTTGCTTTGCAAACCTGCGCGGTTAGCAAAGAATGATTAATGCTGCCGAGATAGTTTCGGCTTATCAGGATCACTTTAGCGGTCAGCTTTTTGATGAGATCAATGATAAATTCGCCGCCATTTAAAGGAACCAATAAACCACCGGCGCCTTCTATTATGGTGAATTGATTATTGGTATTTAGCAATTGTGAGTTGTGAGTTGTGAGTTGTGAAAATGCACGTTTTATATTATCCAAATCTATTTGCACACCTTCTTCTTTAGCTGCAATGTGTGGTGAAGCCGGAAGCTTTAATTTATAAATTTCCGGATGAATGACTGACTTGCTATTTGATAATAAATCTTTTACGGAGAGCGCATCGGTTCCATCATCAAACCCGGCTTGTACGGGCTTCCAATAGTTGGCTTCCAAAGCTTCTGTTACAATGGCGGAAATAACCGTTTTACCAATACCTGTACCAATGCCTGTGATAAATATTGGCTGCCTCATTCACTCTCATCATTGTTTGCAAAAAACGAAAAAACAGTGGTGCCGTAATTCCGCTGAAAAGAGAAGCCAGTGTAGCTGTCGTAATTGTTACGTGGCGTATGTTCGAGCACAAAAAACCCGTCTGGCGCAATCAGTTTTTTTGTTGCAATAACTTTTGGAATATCATCAATAGTTGTAAGCGCATAAGGAGGTCCGGCAAAGATGAAATCAAACTGCGTAGTACAGCTATTTAGATACTGAAATACATCCATCATCAACACAGTTGCGTTCTCTATTTTCAGAGCCGCCATATTCCTCTTAATGAAGTTGGCCATCTGCGTATCTTTCTCAATGATGGTTAACGAAGAAGCGCCGCGCGATGCCAACTCATAACTGATGCTGCCTGTGCCTCCGAATAAATCCAGCGTATTGATATATTCAAAAGAAATGCGGTGCTGCAGAATGTTGAACAAGCCTTCTTTCGCAATGTCCGTGGTAGGTCGCGTGTAAGGCATTTGCGGTGGCGGATTGATGCGCCTGCCGCCTAAAGAACCGGAAATAATTCTCATGCCAACGGTGAGTTATACGTGGAGAAATAATGCGCCGGGTATTCGTTGTTCAGCTTACCGGTTTGCGTGAAAATCAGGTTGTTTACATACAAGTAAATTTCCTTGTATAAAGCAGACGATTCATCTATAAAACCAGACAGAAAAACAGTGGTATCGTCACGCTTCATATCCAGTTTGTCCAGCGTATTCAGAATGTGGTAAACAGCTTCGTGCGGTGTGGCAAAGCGATACACTGTAGCCAGTTGCAGAGCTTCGTTTTTAACAGCCGCCAGCAGGAAATGTGACTGATAAAATTGCAGGTAAAGTGTGCTTCCATCCTTATCTTTTTGTTGTTGTAAAATATGCTGCAGCTTGTGCGTATGCGTAGCGCCGGACAAGTTTTGTGTAACAACTTTGTAGAGGATAGAATCGGCCGTATAAGTCAATGTAAACTGAGGCAATGTTGTGTACATTGGTTTTGATTGAAAGCTTTGGCTGGTAACCAAATCCATATAAGCGGTTGCTTCATCTGCTTTAAAAAAGTTGTTGGGAATGCACATAAAATCTGCATTCTCCCATACAATTTCCGGCGATGGAAACGGATGACTTAGCAAGATAGAACGGCGCTTTAGCTCACGAAATACATCTACAAATCCACCCTCTGTATTATCGTACGAAAAGGTAAAATATTCCAGCGCGGTGAAAGCTTTTTCGTTGCCGGTGCACCAGCAGGCGATATGCGCTTTCCCAACTTCGATATAAAGCTGGTGACTTTCCTCAGGATGTGTATATAAACTGAATAATTTCTGAACCATGCGTGCAAAGTAAGGGAAAATGAAAAAAGTGGCCGGTTGCTAAAATCTGCTACAAAACAGGCTTATTAAAATTTAAAATAATTTTTTTCGCAGCTATTTTCAGAACAAATTATAGAACATCTATTTTGTTCAGACGGATTATTAATAAGTAACAGATACTTAATAATTTTTTAATCTTCATTTTTGAAAAAGCATTCTACATTTAAGCACCAAGATACAGCAGATGTTTAAAATTTCTTTTCGTTACCTCGATAGAACATATTCTGCCAAAGTCCAGAAAATATTACATCAACCGGTGCAGTTTGTGGTCTTTGATTTTGTTCCTTATATTTCTTACCTGCCTGTGAAGCTGGTATTTCAAAGCCATGCTCAAAAAGATCAGTTGATATACCAGTCGTTTGACGTTATGAATAAAGAGATTTTAACAACTATCGGGCAAACAATTTTCGTCACTTGCTTCCAGCAAAAGATCAACATACATTCTTAAACTGTTTTCATTAGAATGGTTTTTTACTTACTGGCTTATTCAATATCTGCCATAATAAATTCTTCAGTTGCACCATATTTTGGTTGGTTACAATTGAAATGAAGCAAAAAAATTTTCCAATTATTCTTTTGTGGTTTATATAGCATAAAAGAAGCTATCGCATTACCTCATTTTTGTAATAACTTCCTATTAGCTGATTGCTATTTTGCTCTTTTCACATCAAAACAAAATGCTGAATAAATAAGCACCGTTTTAACATGCAAAAATGGCAATTAAGAACCTGCGGAACAGCCTTTGCACAAATCTGATATGCTAACTAATACACCAGCCGCAGAACGTGTTTTATTGCCCGATAATACCTTTGTAAAATCAAAAAAACATTGGATGCCAAAGCGTGTTCTCTTTACCCCGGAAGCGTTTGACGAGCCGTTTGGCCAAAAGATTCATGAGCGCGTAGCAAACCTCGGTTTGCCAATTGAGATTTTGAAAAACAACCGTCTTACCAACCTTAGAGGCGAAGATGAAAGGGAAACGTACCGTCTTTCCAAAACTACGATGGCAGTGGTAAAAGCACCGCCGGGTGCTATGAAGTTGCAGCCTATTCCACCGAGTGCCGATTGGCAGTTTCATCTTGCACAGGGTTGCCCGGCACATTGCCATTATTGTTATCTCGCGGGAAGTTTATCCGGACCGCCGGTAGTGCGTGTGTTTGCTAATTTACCTTCTATTCTGGAGAATACAATCAACTATATAGATCATACAAAACCAACTTCTTTTGAAGCGAGTTGTTATACTGATCCGTTAGGCATTGAGCACCTTACGGGAAGCCTTGCAGAATGCATCCGTTTTTTTGGCGAACAGGAAAATGGAAGACTTCGATATACCACCAAGTTTGCCAATACCGAATCATTATTGCATCTGCCTCACAACGGAAATACGCGCTGGCGTTTTAGTTTGAATGCAGAGCCGGTAACCAGGCGATTAGAAGGTGGCACAGCAACGTTGCAGCAACGTATTGAAGCGATGCGGCTGGCAGCGTTGCCTAAAGAACGAGGCGGTGGTGGCTACCCGGTTGGTGCTGTAATTGCGCCTATTATGCCGCTTGAAAACTGGCGGGAAGAGTACACAGTTTTGTTTAATCAACTGGAAGAACAGGTTGGCTTTGCTTCTGATATTACCTTTGAACTTATCAGCCATCGTTTTACACCTGGTTCCAAAGAAGTGTTAATGGGTTGGTATCCCAATACAAGTCTTGAAATGAATGAAGAGAGCCGCGCTATGAAACGAAATAAATTCGGCGGCTTTAAGTATGTGTACACAAAGGACGTAATGCAGCAATTACGCTCCTTCTTTGAAGGCGAAATCAGTCGCCGTTTTCCGCAGGCAAAGCTTTTGTACTGGACATAATTTAGTTGACAGTAATGGCTGTTAGATGAATACATTTTACAGATGCCAACTATAAATTTCTTCCAATCAATAATCAACCATCAATTACCAACCGGCTTGTTTAATATCTGCCAAAGTAAATCTTTCAATTGCACAATACCGCTGTTGGTTACCGATGAAATAAAAATATGCGGAACATTTTCGGGTAATTCCTTCGCAATCGCTTCTTTTAGTTCGTCATCCAGCATATCGCTTTTGCTGACTGCAATCACAAAATCTTTTTGCAATAACTCAGGGTTATATTCTTTCAGTTCGTTAAGTAAAATATCAAATTCCTTCCGGTGATTATTGCTGTCGGCAGGAATTAAAAACAATAAGGCAGAATTGCGTTCAATATGCCTTAAAAAGCGATGTCCCAATCCTTTCCCTTCAGCGGCGCCTTCAATGATGCCGGGCAAATCTGCCATGGCAAAGCTTTTATCATCGCGGTACGCAACAATGCCAAGCTGTGGCGTAAGCGTGGTAAATGCATAGTTGGCAATTTTTGGTTTGGCAGCACTTACCACCGACAATAAAGTTGATTTGCCGGCATTGGGAAAACCCACTAAACCCACGTCTGCCAATACTTTCAGCTCGAGCGCTTTCCAGCCTTCAATGCCATCTTCGCCGGGCTGCGCATGCTCGGGCGCCTGGTTGGTAGCTGTGGCAAAATTGCTGTTGCCAAGCCCGCCCCTGCCACCTTGCAGCCAGATATATTCCTGACCGTCTTCAAGTATCTCGATTTCTTTTTTTCCTGTTTCTTCGTCAATGCCGATGGTGCCAAGCGGCACTTCGAGAATGATGTCTTTGCCATTGTGCCCGGTAGAATTGTTGCGGCTGCCACCTTCGCCATCATCGGCAAGTACATTCTTTTGATAGCGCAGGTGGAGCAGCGTCCATAATTGCCGGTTGCCACGCAGAATGATGTGCCCTCCCCGGCCGCCATCGCCGCCATCAGGTCCACCCTTGGCGGTGAGTTTGTTGCGCATAAAATGCCGGCTGCCAGCGCCGCCGTGACCGCTGCGGCAGAAAATGCGGATATAATCTATAAAGTTGCTACGTTCCATACTTTGAGCTGCAAATATCGCGCACTCTGAGTAGATGGAATAAGTAAGATTTAATATTGAATACTATTGCAACTTCAATCATCAATTCATTACTTATAAACGTCTGACTGTAGCACTATAATATTAAATATTACTTATTCAATATTCAATTCCCAAACCTTCCCAATTCCTATCTTCGCCCGCCTATGAAAGAAGTAGTATTAAGCGGCATTCGCCCCACCGGTTTTTTACATCTCGGCAACTACTTTGGCGCTGTTACCAACTGGGTAAAAATGCAGGACGAATACAACTGTCTCATCTGCGTGGTTGATTGGCACAGCCTGACTACGCACCCCGATACCAAACAGTTAAAACAGAACGTTCGCCGGTTATTGTCGGAGCTGATTGCCTGTGGCATTGATCCCGAAAAAACGGTCTTGTATATACAGAGCGATGTGCCGCAGATTGCGGAATTATACCTGTATTTAAACATGCTGGCGTATAAAGGAGAACTTGAAAAAACGGTTACGTTTAAAGATAAAGTGCGCCAGCACCCGGAGAATGTGAATGCCGGTTTGCTTACTTATCCTGTATTGCAGGCGGCAGATATTTTAATTCATCGTGCCGTGAATGTGCCGGTGGGTAAAGACCAGGAGCAGCACCTGGAGATGGCACGCAATTTTGCGGAGCGTTTTAATTACCGTTACGGCGAGGTATTTCCACTACCCTATCCTTTTAACTATGGAAGCAACCTGATAAAAGTGATGAGCCTTGATGGAAGCGGCAAAATGAGCAAGAGCGACAACGAAATGTCAACATTATATTTAGCTGATGAAGATGATATGCTGCGCAAAAAAATAATGAAGGCGAAAACCGATAGCGGACCTGCAGAGCCGAACAGCGAAAAGCCCGATTATATTGCGAACCTTTTTATGCTGATGAACGTGGTGAGCGGGCCGGATGCGGTGGCTCATTTTGAAAATGCTTTTGCCGGTTGCAACATCCGTTATGGCGATATGAAAAAGCAATTGGCGGAAGATATGATTGCGTTTATAAAACCGATACGGGAAAAAGCAAAGGCCATTCAGAATGATGAAATATATTTATCTGATGTTATCGGCAAGGGTAAAGAAAAAGCGCGGGAAAGCGCTGATAAAACGCTCTCTCTTGTGCGCAATGCAATAGGCTTGAATTATAGGTAATGACAAGAAGAAAAAATAGTAAATACAGGCAAGAACGATTGCTGATTGCTGACGGCTCATAGCTGGCAACTAAAAACAAAGAACAATGTCGAAAGTATATAAGCCCAAGCATGTGGCGGTGGCAGGAAATATTGGTGCCGGGAAAACAACATTGACCGAATTGCTAAGCAAACATTATAAATGGATTCCGCAGTTTGAAGACGTGGACAACAACCCGTACCTGATGGATTTTTATGATGAAATGCCGCGCTGGAGCTTTAACCTGCAGATCTATTTTTTGAACAGCCGACTGAAGCAGTTACTGGAAATACAGGAAGGAACGGAAACTGTGATACAAGACAGAACCATTTATGAAGATGCAAACATATTTGCACCGAACCTGCATGATATGGGCTTGATGAGTCAGCGCGATTTTGATAATTATTTTGCTTTTTTTCAAACGCTGAAGAGCATGATTAAGCCGCCGGATTTGTTGATTTACTTAAAGGCTTCGGTACCGACATTGGTGGGGCAAATTCAAAAGCGGGGAAGAGAATACGAGGAAAACATCCGGCTGGATTATCTGAAGAAATTAAACAACCTGTACGATAAATGGATTGATAAGTACACGGAAGGAAAGCTGTTGGTAATTGATGTTGATAAGAACAAGTTTGCAGAAAGCAGTGAAGATTTTGGAAGCATCATTAACAAGGTAGATGGAATGCTGTTTGGATTGTTTTAAAGATGCTTTATTTTTGAAGGAAACGTTGTTATGAGCGAAACCGTTTTTTATTATATCAAAATGAAGCTGTTTAGCAAATCAATTGTTAACAAGAGAACATAATGAAATTCAGCAGATTAGATAAAGTAAAGAATCATCTAAGATATTTCACTCCTCAATAAAAGCATTTGTAAACAAATGCTTTTTAGACTGTTATCTCCGTTAACATTTATTTCTCTAAACAGGTTCAATAAAAAAAGAGTATGCTTCTGCCGTAATAGAAGATTTGCAACAGGCAGAAGCCATAGAGATTGTAACAGACAATACCCTGCTGGCAGCAGAAGGAAACTGTAAGGCGGTTGCAGGAGATGCAAGAAAACCCTGGCACAGCAATAACCCAGGAAGAGTTTTTAAAGCTGACTGACACAGATGAGTAAGTTTAAACTTACTTATAACCAGAATGCAGCGGCTGATGTAAAAGAAGCTATTGTATGGTATGATGATAAACAAAAAGGATTAGGCAAACGTTTCCGTGCGGATGTGTTGAAGATGATAGATAAAATAGAGCAGAATCCTTTTTTTGCTTCTGTAAAATATTCTGATATCCGCACTGCATCCTGTAAAACATTCCCATATTCTATACAATTGACGATTCAAATAAAATTATTAAAATAATTTCTGTTTTTCATTTTAGCCGAAAGCCAAAATCATTAAATTAAAAATCCGCCGTATCAATATATGGCGGATTCTCAACTACAACTAAAAAAAAGAAAAACGTTTTACTCTTTACATAAATAAGCCCGCTTCCCTATTTGAGTTGCAGCAGGCTTTTATCACCATTAAAACTTTACGTTAAAGCAACCCCCACAAATTCCATTTCTAATTCTTCTGCCATGTTCTTAAAAAACAGGTCTTATTTTCACTTCCAAATCAAAAGTAAAACACATTTTTATTGCCCAACCTTAAATTAGCCTTTATACCAATTAAAATAAGCTTAAGAAACACATTGTACTGACAGTTTATTTTACAACTTTCTTTTACAACGTATCAGGCGTAAATTTGCGCCGCAATACAATGAATTATGTTAATCGGACTCAATAATTTAACCTTTGAATTTGGTGCGCGTGTGATTGTTCAGGATGCTACCTGGCATATTCATCCAGGCGAGCGCATCGGTTTGATTGGCTACAACGGAACAGGCAAATCAACGCTGCTGAAAGTGCTGGTGGGCGAGTATTCGCCATCAAAAGGAAATGTGGAAAGAGGCCGCGGCGTAACCATCGGTTACCTGCACCAGGATTTACTGAGTTTCGATACCAATGATTCTATCCGCGAGGTTGCAATGGGCGCATTTGAAAGGGTAAAACAGCTCGAAAAAGAAATCGAAGAAATTGGCATCGAGCTGGAAAAAACAGGAGACGAAAAACTATTAGAAAAATACACCGATGCGCTGCATGAAATGGATGTTTTGGGCGGTTACGAAATTGAACACAAAACAGAAGAAGTACTGCAGGGCCTTGGCTTTGAAAATGAGCAGTTAAACAAGCCTTATAAAGAGTTCAGCGGTGGCTGGCGCATGCGTGTGCTGTTGGCAAAAATGATTCTGCAACAACCCGATGTGTTACTGCTTGATGAACCGACTAACCACTTAGATTTACCTTCTATTGAATGGCTCGAAAAATATCTATCGAACTATGCAGGTAGCGTGGTGATTGTAAGCCACGACAAATATTTCCTTAACCGCATGGTGAACAAGATTGTGGAGTTATACCAACAAGAGTTGCATATCTACACCGGCAATTATGAATACTACGAGCAGGAAAAAGAGATACGAGTAGAGATGCAGCAGCGCGCCTTTGAAAACCAGCAGGATTATATTCGCCAGCAGGAACGGTTTATAGAACGCTTCCGCAGCAAGGCAAGTAAGGCGGCGGCTGCGCAAAGCGCCATTAAGCGTTTAGACAAACTGGATCGCATAGAAAATGTAGAGATCGAACGACCGAACCTGCGCATCAATTTCCAGGTAGATAAACAACCGGGCAGAGTATTGACATCGCTGAAAGATGTATCGAAAAGCTTTGGCAAATTAGACATTGTACAACACACAAGTGCTGAAATAGACCGCGGTGATAAGATTGCTTTAATTGGTGCCAATGGCAAAGGAAAATCAACATTGCTGCGCATCATTGGCGGCACCGATTCTAACTTTGAAGGCGAGAGAGTTTGGGGACATAATGTTGATGAAAGTTTTTACGCGCAGCACCAACTGGAAGCTCTTAACATCAATAACACAGTGCTTGGAGAAATGCAGGAATGCGGCAGCGGTAAAACCGATATGGAACTGCGTGCTTTGCTTGGCTGCTTCTTATTTAGCGGTGATGATGTTGACAAAAAAATACGCCTGTTAAGTGGTGGCGAAAAAGCGCGTGTGGCATTAGCCAAAGTAATTGTAAGCAAAGCGAATTTCCTGCTGCTTGATGAGCCTACGAATCACCTGGATATGCACAGTGTAGAGTTGCTGACAGAAGCCTTAAACAAATACGAAGGCAGTCTCATCTTTGTAAGTCACGACCGCTATTTTATTTCAAATGCTGCCAACAAAATCTGGGAGATTGTTGACCATGAAATCAAGGAGTTTAAAGGCACATATAAAGAGTATGTAGAGTGGAAAGAGCGCATGGCAAAGCGAACTTTTGAGAACAAGAAAGAACCGGTTAGTAAGAAGGAAGAACCGGTAGTAAAGCCGGTGCAACAGCCGAAACAAAACACCTCTTTTAGCAGCGAACAGCAGAAGGATTTTCAGAAGCTGCAAAAGCAATTCAGCAAAGTAGAATCGGAGTTAGAACAAATAAAAAACAAGCAAAAAAACATCGAAGCGGATATGGCTGCACCGGATGTGTATGCGGACCGGAACAAGTTTGTAAAGCTGGAAAATGAATATAAAAGCAATACACAAAAAATTATCTCTTTAAGCAAAGAGTATGAAGATTTGTTTGAAAAAATATTAGAACGCGAAGCGCAAATGCAGAACTAACAAAAAAGGCTTACAATAAAGTTTGTAAGCCTTTTTTGTTAGTTCAATTATTGCTACCCGCAAATGCCCTCGAAGCTTCCCAACCAATCATAGAAGCTTTGCGAATGCTGCCCCAATGATACCCTCCTAATACACCACTGGATTGTATTACGCGATGGCAGGGAATTAAAAAAGCAACCGGGTTATTGCCAATGGCAGTACCCACAGCTCGTGAAGCGCCCGGCAGTTGAATGCCCTTTGCAATGCTGCCATATGTTGACAAGCCGCCCATTGGAATTTTCAATAAACTTTCCCATACTTTCAACTGAAATGGTGTCGCTTTTATATGCAGCTTTAAGGTATCAGAATCGCCTTTACCAGCAGGCTCAAAAACACGCAATGCCTGCTGTTGCAAAGCATCACTTGTTTCTATGAAGGAAGCATTTGGAAACTGCTGCAGTAAAGATTGCAGCGCAACTTCGTTATCGTTCGTAAATGATAGATAACAAATACCTTTTAAAGTAGAGGCGATCAATACTTCGCCAAATGGTGTTTCGGCAAAACTGTGATTGATGTGCAGGTCTTTACCACCTTGTTTGTATTCGCCCGGCGTCATGCCTTCTATGGAGATAAATAAGTCGTGCAACCGCCCTGTTCCTGACAAACCTGTTTCAAAGCTGGCATCGGATACGGTAGCCTCTTTTTGCTTCAATATTTCCTTTGCGTGAGAAACGGTGATGTATTGTAAGAACTTCTTTGGGCTTACGCCTGCCCAATCTGTAAACATCTTTTGAAAGTGAAACGGACTTACATTTATTTCCTTCGCAATCTCTTCGAATGAAGGTTGCTGCGTGAAGTTGTTTTGAATATATGCAATCGCATCTGCGATGCGGTTATAGTTCACCTGTTGCTGATTCATTTCTTTCTTTTTAAATTGCAAATAGTTATCTCAGTTCTAATTCTTCTAAAGTCTGTTGTCTTGCCTTTTCAATATCAGGCGTTCTGTAGAGTTCCTCAGGTATTTCGGATAAAGTTGAATACTGCACTTCATCACCCAAACCATACAATTTTTGAAAACTCATTATCAAGGGCTTCCATTTATTTGGGTCAATATGATTCTGGCTTCCCTCTACCAATATTGACTCTTCCAGATGAACACGCACAATGCGAAGTTCAATCAACATAATGCGGTTGCGTATGGCTTCATCATCTTCGGCCAGCGAGCGGGAATGCGTTACGACTGCCTCCAGTTGCACAGGGCACTCCTTCACCATAGGTGCAGAAACCACATCAGCCTGCACGGGTGTAAGTTCAGCAATCGCAAATTTATCCGGCTCATATCGATATCCTTTTTGTTGCTTGCTTACCGGCACAGGATAAGTACCTGTGGTGCGAGCCAAATGGTTTACGGCAGCCGCCTCAGTTATAGAAGCAAGATTCAGTACGCATTCACCCGTGCGAAGAATATTTTGAGTTGTTTGCGAGGAAGCTGCCAATCCAATCACGCAACGCCAGCCCAGCCAGAAAACGGATGACATTGGCGCGAGGTTATAAGTTCCATTCTCGTTGGTGGTACCAATTATAATAACCGGTGTTCCGAAGTATAAAACAGAAGGCTCTGAAATAATATGCATGATTCTGTTTTTGTACTGTAAAACTCCGGTTTATGGCAGCCATAACAAACCCGTTTCTTGCGGAATTAGATTGCATCAAAAACATAGATAAAAAGAAAAAGACGACTTCGTTTTCTCTGTAAAAACTATATGAATTTCGCAATGAAGTTTATAGATTAATAAAATTAAAGCGTTATGTATTTTACTTCTTCATTTGCCAGTAGTTGAAACAATTCGTCTCTCATTCCAGCGTTTATTAAATCAATCATTATCTTTCGTCAATGAATAGTAAAACGGTTGCAGCTTGTTTTCATAAACCGGGGTTTTTCTTTATCATTTTTATATTATGCTTTCTGGCATCGAACAAAGCAGGCGCGCAACGCGAGCCGGATGCGGTTTTTATGGATAATGTTCACACGCCACAACTGTTTCTTACCGGCAATCAATATGGTTACCCGATTATTCCGCTTGGCAGTATTGGCTCTGTAGAATTGCATTTTGATGATTTTGATAACTATGTAAAAACGTATTACTATACTTACCAGTTATGCAATGCCGACTGGAAACCGGTTGACCTGAGCACCTTCGATTATATTGATGGTTTTTCGCAAAACAGGGTGTTACAATATCGTCAGTCTTCCATCTCAAAAACGAAGTATATCCATTACCAGGCATCATTGCCCGAACGCAATTGTTTACCTAAAAAAAGCGGCAATTATTTGTTGAAAGTTTTCTTAAACGGCGATACATCAAAGCTTGCTTTTACCAAACGCTTGCTTATCGCTGACAACCGTGTTTCTGTTGCCACACAGATTTTACAACCGTTTAATACAGCGCTTTTTAAAACAAGTCAGAAGCTGCAGTTCAGCATTGATGTAACGAAGCTGAATGTGCTGAATCCGCAGCAACAAGTGAAGGTTGTTGCGTTGCAAAACTATCGTTGGGACAATGCTGTAACCGGCGCCCAGCCTGCATTCATGCGCCAGGGTATTTATGAGTATAATGGTGAAAAGGATTTTATTTTTCCTGCGGGTAAAGAATACCGCTGGCTCGACCTGCGCAGTTATCGCTATTTAAGTGATCGTATTAAAACCATCAATCGTGATGTGCAGCCTGTTGATATAATAGCTGCGCCGGATGGTGAGCGCACATCTCAACGATATATCTGGTACAGCGATTTGAATGGCTTTTACCAGATTGCCTGTACCGATGCCGACAACCCATACTGGCAGGGCGATTATGCGAATGTCCATTTCCTGTTTGCACCAACCGGAAGGCAGCCATTTGCCGGTAAAAATTTATACATTATGGGTCAAATGACGGATTATAAATACAATTCTGAAACACGGATGACATGGAATGATAACCTGGCTGTATATGAAGGCGATTTGTTTTTAAAGCAAGGATATTACACCTATTTATTTGGACTTCGTGATGGCAATAATCCAAAACAAACGCCGCAGTTTGATATACCGGAAGGCAACTATTGGGAAACAGAAAACGACTATACGGTTCTTGTATATTACCGCTCGTTCAGCGATAGAAGCGATGAGCTGATTGGTGTGCGCAGCATTAACTCCAGGGCTTCCCGTACCGGCTTATGATGGTGTTATAATTTTGCATTTGTTTTTTATTCTGCAACGCCTACATTTGCGCCCGGCAGGTCTTGCACGACCAGCTCCTGTTGAACCCTCCCAGGGCCGGAAGGCAGCAAGAGTAAACGGTTGTAGCGGTGCGATGTAAGTAGCCTGCCTTTTTTATTTAATATTGAATATTTAATATTTAATATTAATGAACTCTTCAGAATTACAATTTCGCTTCAAAAAATTTGCTTATAGAATTGTAACTGTTTGTGAACAGCTACCTCCCCAAAAAATCTCTTCGGTTATTGAGCATCAGGTTTTAAAGTCATCTTTTTCAGCTGCTGCTAACTATAGAGCTGCTTGCAAAGGAATTAGCCGAAAAGCCTTTATCGCCAAATTAAGCATAGCTTTTGAAGAAATAGATGAATCTTTGTTCTGGCTGGAGTGTATTCTTGATTTAAAATTGCATCCGGCAGAAAAGATGGAAGCCATTATAAAAGAAGCCACCGAACTGGCAAGTATATTGGCTTCTACAAGAAAAACATCTCAGCTTACAAGCTAATATTAAATCTTAATTATTAAATATTAAATTCCATGAAGTTTTTCATTGACACAGCGAACCTCGACCAGATACGGGAAGCCAACGATTTAGGTATTTTGGATGGCGTAACTACCAATCCATCCCTGATGGCGAAAGAAGGCATTACAGGCAGAGATGCCATTATGAAGCATTACGAAACCATTTGCGGAATTGTAGACGGCGATGTGAGCGCAGAAGTGATTTCGGTAAAGTTTGATGACATTGTAGAAGAAGGGAAAAAGTTAGCTGCCATCCATAAAAACATCGTGGTAAAAGTGCCATTGATAAAAGATGGTATTAAAGCCATTAAATGGTTTACGGATAATGGTATTGCTACCAACTGTACACTTTGTTTTTCTGCCGGTCAGGCGATACTGGCTGCCAAGGCAGGCGCACGTTATATTTCACCGTTTATTGGTCGTATAGATGATAGCGGTTGGGATGGTGTGCAACTCATTCAGCAGATTGTAAACATTTATACAATCCAAGGTTATCAAACACAAGTGCTGGCAGCTTCTATCCGCAGTGCGCTTCATATTATACAGTGTGCTGAGGTAGGTTCGCATGTAATAACTTCGCCATTAGAATCCATTCTTGGTTTGCTGAAACATCCATTGACGGATATTGGCTTAGCTAAGTTTTTGGATGATGCGAAAAAGCTGAACCTGTAACAGGAAATTTAGTTCTATAAAAAGCAAAACAGCAGGTGATTTATTACCTGCTGTTTTGCTTTTTATTTGTAAATGATAGCCGCTAATTTTTTCTTCGCTTTCTATTCGTCTTCATGTCATTCATTATCTCATCTTCCGTCTTTAGTTTTTCGTCATCAGGTCTTTTTTTTAGGTAAATAACAGCCGTCCTTTGCAATACACGATTGCTTTTTAGCATAGCCGTTACCGTTACAAAATCTTTATTAAAAGATGGTTCAAACATAAGGTTGTTGCCCATCCATTTTCCATCGGAAGAAGAGAATTGAAGTTGTGCTGTATCTAACGGCATCCAACGTCCGTTGCTTAGCAATCCATCAACGTTGATGTAATTATAAACTCCTTTTTTTAAGCTATCCGTGTATAAATGAAAATAGATGCTGTCTATCTTTTGCGCACTGCTTTTTACAGCAAACAAACTCACCAATAAACACAGAACACCTGCGTATTTCATTTTCAATTTATTGATACGATGCTAACAGAGCCGATAAGTTTATATAGTAAAACTAAAATCTCCGTTATCTCTGTGCGAACAAAGCAATCCGCACGGAGAAACGAAGAGAAGTTTTTTATTGTCCGCCTACTTTTTTACGCTGTTCAGCCACATCGCTGTCTTCCATTGTCTTACGGAAATTATCGGCTGCCGCTTGTTCAGAAACAACGCTTCCTACCGTTGCCTGCACTTTATTGCGGAAACCGGAAATCACTTTTGTTTCGCCGTTCATTAAAGCATCATAACCATCTTTAGCCACGTCAGCCGGATCGTCAAGCTTCATTTCCATAGCTTGTTTGGTGTTGGTGGCACCTGCTTTATTAAAGAAATCAGTGTCGGTAGCACCGGGTAATAAAGCGGTCATCACCACATCCGTATTTTTAATTTCGTTAATAATGGACTGTGTAAAAGAATGCACATAAGCTTTCGTGGCAGAATACACAGCCAGTAAAGGTCCCGGCGTTTGCGAAGCCGTTGACGACAATTGCAAAATGCGTCCTTCATTGCGCGCCAGCATGTCTTTTAAAAACAATTTGGTAAGCGTTGTAACCGCAATAATGTTCAGGTGAATAATATCAATATCACGCTGCAAATCATAGTCGGTAAAACCACCGCGCTGACCTTGCCCTGCATCATTTACCAATATATGTATCGTTATGCCTTTTTCTTTGATGTCGTTATACAATTCCTGCCCGGCATTTGGTTGCATCAGGTCTTTTGATATTGTAGTAATAGTAACGTTAAACCGCTCATTAATTTCTTTTGCAACAGCAGTTAAATCATCTTTACTGCGAGCTGCTAATACTAAGTTATAACCATCCTGTGCAAACAGTTTCGCCAGTTCTCTGCCGATGCCGCTGGTGCCGCCGGTAATCAGCACATATTGTTTGTTTGTGTTTTCCATAATGCTCTTTTAAGGAATGATGGATAAACATTGTGCCAATGAAGATGCAGAAAAACAAAAGCCTCCCGAATGAGAGGCTTTGTTATTAAGAATCAATTGGTAATCATTATCGCAAGGGGAAGAATAAACCCGCATGAAAGTTCAATGTATTCAGGTTGCTATAACCAAACTCTTTATAAGGCGTATAGTTATAATCAGCACCCACCCTGATACCTGATTCGCTCAGTTTATCGAAAGGAATTAATACACCAGCGCCTGCCTGCGCTGTAAAGGCAGCACTGTTTTTTTGCGATGCCGAAAATTGTCCTAAATATTCGTTATACATAACAAACGAAGCACCGGCGCCGGCTGTTATATAAGGCTGCACAAGTCCTTTATTTGCCAAAGGCAGAAAAGTAGCTTTTGCCACAACCGGCGTCATCTCTACCTGTTCAGAACGCACCGCAGATACGGTTTGTGTTTTACTCAGCGCATATAAACCGCGCGGATATCTTTGACTAAAATTCTGGTAACCGGCGCCTAAGCCAACCGCAAATTTATCACTGATAAAATACTGTACACTTCCGTTACCACCGGCCGCCGAGCCTTTGTTTATAATATCATTTTTAAAGCTGCCAAGTGGCAAGCTATAGTTATAATTCAAATCAAATTTTAAGGTTCCCTTCTGCGCATTTGCTGACTGTGCAAAGGCTGTCAGCAATACTGCAAACACAGCTATTACTTTTACTATTTTCATTTTAGGTTAATTACTTGTTGTTAAATAAGGTGATTGATCAAATAAAGCTTTTACCTGGCTGTCTGCCGATAAAGCATCGGTCAATCCACGACCACGAATCAAGCCTGTCCACACCACTTCTATCTGGTTGTTTGCGGAAGCGTTTTTAAGGTCCAGAACATCGATTGATACTGCACCTTCGGTAATGCTATAAGTACCATAAGAGTATGGTGTATAATAATTGTAGCCGCTATAACCCCAATAATAAGGATCGTAATAACCACCATATCCGCCATAATAATCAGGGTAAGAAATAATACCTGTTGTTGTGTTGATAATGCGGCTCACATTCACACCCAAATCAGGATTTGCGCTCCTGTCAACTAACGTATACCCTTGCGCCGCCATATACTTCTTCACAGCATCAATATAAGCTGCATCAGAAGCGGTCATCTGCTTGGCACTCTGGTTATCTTGAATAAAAGTTACCGAATCGGAAATGCTATAGGTCTTGTAAGAAGCAAAGCTTTTCGTAGAGTCATAATCGGTAATGTAAATTCGGCTTTCTTCAGTGTTAAGTTTGTCTGTCACCTGCTTGTTACATGCCGTTATAAACAAGCCCGATACCGCAAGCAAAGCCAGCAACCATCCTGTTCTCATCTTCATATATTTGTGTTTGTTTTTTATAAATTATCTAATCAATAAACGTTCTGAATATCCTGTTTGGTTGGTTTTGTTAAGCAATTAGTTGAATTTATGAGTTTGTTGATAAAGCCTTAGTAAAACGATAACGACATCGTTAAAACATCCTAAAAACTGTTATTGAATAACCAATCATTTTGAATGAATACGAATACATTCTGGCAACCATCGTCTGTCACTTTTGTCATTGACGGTTATGATCCCTGCCTGCCGAAGTGGCAAGATCTCTTCGATAAAATTCCGGGCATTGATGGAGCTTTTTATTACAGCGAATAATGAAATCCATTGCCTGTAAATCATTGCAGCAACAGCACACGCGCTTATTCTCTTTCCATATTTTTACCAACTTCCATTGTGTCATTCACTACATTTGTTTAATTTCTATTCGCGTTTTCTATATTGTTATAAACAGGCTGATACGAAAGACAGCAACAATATTTTTCATGCAACCATCACGTCAGAATACACGAACAGGTAAGGATTTTGATTGATGATTTACTTCTAAACAAACAAGTTGAAATATGCCTAACCAGACAGTAGCCGAACCGGCAACACAGATTGATCAGCTAACCGTAGACACACTTCGTTTTCTTTCTGTAGACATGGTGCAGAAAGCCAATTCCGGCCATCCCGGTTTGCCATTAGGCGCCGCACCGATGGCGTATGTTTTATGGCAGAAATTTCTCCGCTTCGATCCGAAAGATTTTGCCTGGCCAAACCACGACAGGTTTATTTTATCAGCCGGTCACGGCTCTGCTTTGTTGTATAGCTTGCTGCATGTTTATGGCTACGATTTGCCAATGAGCGAACTGGAAAAGTTTCGCCAGCCAGGTTCTAAAACACCGGGACATCCTGAGTCAATGTTTACTGATGGCATTGAAGTAACCACAGGTCCGTTGGGCCAGGGTTTTGGTAATGCTGTGGGTTCTGCTATGGCAGAGGCTTTCCTTGCCGCGCGATATAATAAGCCTGATTTTGAACTATACAATCATTACACATATTGCCTCGTCAGTGATGGCGACCTGATGGAAGGTGTAGCTTCAGAATCGGCGTCTTTAGCCGGTCACTTACAATTAGGAAAGCTCATTTACCTGTGGGATGACAATCATATATCATTGGATGGCCCTACCAATCTTGCCTTCACCGAAGATGTGCTGATGCGTTTTGATGCTTATGGCTGGCACACGCAGATGGTTGAGGATGGAAATGATTTAGATGCCATTGAACGTGCTGTTATTCTGGCGCAAAAAGAAACAACAAAACCATCCATCATTGCCGTAAAAACCATCATCGGCTTTGGCTCACCGCAGGAGGGCACCAGCAAAGTGCATGGCAATGCGTTAGGCGAAGACAATGTAAAGAAAACAAAAGAGAACCTTGGCTGGGATCCGAATAAAACATTCTTCATACCCGATGACGTGATGGAACATGCTGCCGAGGTTGGTAAGAAAGGCGCAGACCTAAGTGCTGAGTGGAAAAAACTTTTTGAAGACTACGGTAAGCAATACGCAAAAGAAAAAGAAGAACTGGATATTGATTACGCAGGCAAACTGCCCGAAGGCTGGGATAAAGATATGCCTGTATTTAAAGCCGGTGATGGTTTGGCAACCCGCCAGGCATTCGGCAAAGCGTTAACGGTAATAAAGAATAATATTCCGTGGGTGCTGGGTGGTTCTGCCGACCTGGCTTCCTCCAATGAAATGCCGAAAGAAGGTGACAAAAGCTTTCAGCCAGGCAGTTACGAAAACGGTAACGTATGGTTTGGCGTTCGCGAACATGGCATGGGCGCTATCATGAATGGCATTTCCTCACATCGCGGTGTACGCACTTATGGCGGTACTTTCCTTACGTTTTCCGATTATATGCGCGGCGCTATTCGTCTCGCATCTTTAACCGAAGCGCCGGTTACTTATGTATTCACGCACGATAGCATCGGACTGGGCGAAGATGGTCCTACGCACCAACCCATTGAACAGGTAACTGCCTTGCGCGCGATACCGAACTTAACGGTGATTCGTCCCGGTGATGCCAATGAAACGATAGAAGCCTGTAGGATTTCGATGACGAGAATGAAAGGTCCGGTAGCCCTGATTCTATCAAGACAAAAGATGCCGAATATTGACCAGGAAAAATACACACCTGCCAAAGGCAACGTGCAAAAAGGTGCATACATACTCAGCGAAGCGGAAGGTGGCAAGCCGGATGTGATCCTGATGGGTACAGGTTCTGAACTTCACCTTTGTGTGGAAGCGCAGGAAACACTGAAAGGTGAAGGCATTAAAGCCCGCGTGGTAAGTATGCCGTCATGGGAATTGTTTGACAAACAAGATCAATCATACAAAGATGAAGTGCTGCCGCCGGCAATTCACAAACGAGTATCAATAGAAGCCGGCGTTACACTTGCTTGGTGGAAGTGGACAACGGCAGAAGGTCTTCCAATCGGCATTGATCGTTTCGGCGAATCAGGTCCTGCGGAAGAACTGATGAAGATATTTGGCTTCACGGCTGATAACGTGGTACAGAAAGCGAAGGAAGTGTTGAACAAATAAGTTTATTTTGCCAACATGTTCAAACGAGAACAAACGTTTTACTGAACCAATAACCAAGATTGAAAGCCGCTTTTATAGCGGCTTTTGTATGCCTGTCATTACAAGTTATACCAATTAGGCAATAAAGGTAGTGTAAACTATATTTTGATAACAGGCGAAAGCGGTCAGTTGTTGAATGGTCTGCCGGGTGCATAATTTTTTGATAGCAGCCGTCAGAACCTTCTGCAGGTTTTCGATTGTTTTAAATAGTTTCATTTTCAGTTCCCGCTTGATCATCCACCCTACTTTTTCTGCGGGGTTCAGTTCCGGCGAATAGGGAGGCAAAAACACCATTTGTATGTTATCCGATATCAGCAGTGATTTGACATGATGGAAAGTGCCGTTATCCAGAAGCACGATTTTAAATTCTTCTTCATGCTGTTTGGAAAGATGTTCTAAAAAGTTTGAAAGGTGTTGCTGTTGCACTGCGGCAGCTCCAGAATTAAATAATTGCCGTATAACGGGAGAAAACGCCCCGAACAGCCAGGTGTTATCAAACCGGTGCTGGTAACTGCATACCGGCTTAAAAGCATGTTAGCCGCTTTACAGGTAAAAATTGATTATTGGCTTTGGGTAGTTCAGTGGGGAAGATGCGGTAAGATGGAAACCCTACATTTACATTATACACCGCACACCGTCCTCTTTGAGAGAGACGGTGCTGGAACCTAAAGAAAAATTCCTGTGCCAGTTTAATGCTTACACCTGAACCTTTCAATTACCTATTACCAATATCTCAATCAACAATCACAATACCCTCTTTTGCCCCTTCCCATTCACCACCTCCACATTCTTTACGCTTCCATTTTTCTCCACATACCGCCCCGACGCTGATAAAAACGAACTGCCCCAATACAATTCCTCTTTCCGTTTCTTTCCATCCGCCAGTGTAATTAATGCATATACATCATCCCGCTTCACCGGCACCAGTTGCGCATTAGTGTTCCCTTTGAATATCTTCACCTTGCCACCGTTCTGCGAAGCTGCCAGCAGCCTTTTTCCTTCCCTGTTCCGTAAGGCTACCAGTGCTCTTGCATCGCCAGGCACGTAAAAGCCGCTTTGTAAAATAGTTTGTGGTGCAAAATGCCCGGCGCCATCACTCAACAATAGTAAGCCGTTCATAGCATCATACCGTCCTGCTGTCACCTCGTTCCCATAATCATTGCCCAGCAGGGCAACGTCTAAATTTCCGTCACCGTTAAAATCTCCCACCTGCATGCCATTCAGCGGTGCCATTTGTGCCAATGGTGGCAGAGGTAATAAAGTAAACTTCCCATTCCCGTCGTTCCGCACATAGCAGCTCGCCATATTATTCGCTTCCAGTGTATAAGCGCTGTCCAATTGTCCCTGCCTGAAAATCTGGTGAATGTCTGCTGCCGCGAACGCTTTGTACTCGTTAAACTGTTTTTTTACAGATGGCATCTGGCTCACAATATCATCGCGGTTCATTGCCGTGTATTCATGCTTTTCGCCCTTATCATCTTTCAGCCACAGCGTCATCACCGCATCCGAAGTGCCATTGCCGTCAAAGTCTTTAGCATACACTTTCACCGGCTCTTTCTCACTGCCCTTTATAAAGGCATTCAACCCTAAGTTGCCGGCTATGTAGTCAATGTCGCCGTCATTGTCAAAATCGCCTGCCGCCAGGCTGTTCCACCATCCCTTCTGACTGCTGATGCCGGTGCCTGCCGTTGCCTCTGCCAGCTTGCCGTTTTCATTTTTAAAGAAGGTCAGCGGCATCCATTCGCCTGCTACCAGCAGGTCTAATTTGCCATCGTTGTTCCAGTCTGTCCACACCGCATCGCACACCATCCCTATGTTTTTCAGTTTAGGGCAGAAGCTATCCGTTATGTCAGTAAACTTCACCACGCCGTCTTTGCTATCATTCCGGTAGATGAACGAGCTGACCGGCATCGGGTAATTGCCCGGCAGGCACCGACCGCCAACAAATAAATCCAGATCGCCGTCGCCATCTATATCCGCTGCCCGGATGCAGCTTTTGCTCGTTCTGTTCGGTGGAAAAGCAGCCGAATCCATAGTAAAGTTTCCCTTGCCGTCGTTCCGGTAAAACTGGTCTTCATACATGTCAGAGCCCGAATCCCACTTGTTGCTGCCATTGGCGCACCACAGGTCGTTGTCGCCGTCGCCATCGGCATCAAACAGCAAAGCGCCAATTGATTCGCGTGCGTTACTGACATTCGTTATCAGCGTTTTTTGTATAAACTTACCATCGGGCTGCTGCAATAAAAAAGTTCCGGCTTGCCCGGCATTTCCGCCTATATACATATCATCCAGCCCGTTGCCATCTACATCTCCCACGGCAAGGCTGGGTGTGTATTGCGATAGCTTATGTGGGAGTAATCTTTCTCTGTCAAAATCAATATAATCGCTCGCTTGTTGCGTATAATACACATCTGAAGCTGTTGTTACATCAGTAAACAAAGCCTTATTGTTTAGTGCTGGCAGGCTCCAGTCGTCACGAAGATTTGCGTTTTTTATATCCACCGTTAAGCGCTGGTTCACTTTCACACTTGTCAACACCTGCTTTGTAAAGTTTGGCCACCGGATGACAACCGAATCCATCTCCTTTACCGTATCCAGCCCGAAGAATGCTTTGGTATCCACGCACGAGAGATAACCGCGGCAAGGCTCGTTCTCATAAACCTGTTTTGTTTTGCCATAATAAATTTCCGCCCACGCCCCGATCCCCTTTTTGTTTTGCTTATCGCCGCTAAAAGAAATGGCAAGAAAATTCTTATTTATTTTATTCCCGCTGTTCGTGTTGTTCTTATACACAAAGGCTTCATCATTAATATTATTTATAACATAATCCAGGTCGCCGTCATTGTCCAGATCCACAGCCACTGCGCCGTTCGAAAAAGATGGCTCATCCATTCCCCAGTTGGATGTTACGTTCTCAAACTTCAGGTCACCGTCGTTTTTGAAAGCGTAATTGGGTATCTTGATGGCAGGCATTTCATCTATCAGTTGCTGCTTGCTCGCAATACCGAGCGAGTTGTTGCGGAATGAAATAAAATCATGGTCGGTCACATCGCGCGGATAGCCGTTGGTTACAATCAGGTCGCGGTTGCCATCATTGTTAAAGTCGGCAATAGATGGATTCCAGCTCCAGTCTGTTTCTGCTGTGCCTGTATAAAACGAAATGTCTGAAAAAACGGGTTCGCCAATGCTGTCATTTGCAGTTACGCGCGGTCCCATGTTCAGCTGCATCGTATTACGCACATACTGCATCATCAGGTTGTTTTGCAGCATGCTCTGGTATTCGTAATAATTATTGCCGTTCATGTTTTTCTTCTTACGGTAGTTGCTTTCTGCATCCATATCTACAGAGAAAATATCTGCTAATCCATCATTGTTAATGTCTGCCACATCATTGCCCATTGCATTGCGCGACGTGTGCTTAAAACAGTCATTGGCCTGTTCGCTAAATGTGCCGTTTTTTTTGTTAAGATATAAATGGTCGCTGCCAAAAAAATCATTCGTTACATATATATCTTTCCAGCCATCCCGGTTGATATCAGTTATAGCCACACCCAGCCCAAAACCGTGATGCGCTATGCCAGCTTCTTTTGATACATCAGTAAAATAAGGATGATTTTTTTGTGCATCCCAGTCGTTGCGATACAGCTTATCAAAGTCTGCCGTTGAGGTATCTTTCACTGAAAAACTGGTGGAAGAACGCTTTGCTAATTTTGTTGTTACAAGATACATATCCAGATCGCCATCGCCATCATAGTCTAAGAAAGCAGCGTGTACCGAATAGCTTGTATCAGCTAACCCATATTCGGCTGCCATCTCTTTAAAGCGCGGCACATTATCGCTTTGTTTTCCCTGGTTAACATATAGCAGGTTTCTGCGCTGCTGTGGGTTCGATTTTATTGTTGTGCATACGTACAAGTCTTCATAGCCATCGTTATTAACATCTATGGCGGTAGCTGCATTACTCCACATTCCTTCGCCACTTACACCGGCTTTACCGGTTATATCATCAAAGGTAAAATCGCCTTTATTGAGGTATAATTTATTGCTTGTTGTGCTGGCAGTAAAATATAAATCGGGCAAGCCATCGTTATTAAAATCGCCCACGGCTACACCACCGCCATTATACAAGAATTCAAGATCAATAGGATTGATTGTATCGTTTTCTATAACTTTATTACTAAATGTAATTCCTGTTTTATCAGACGAAACTTTGGTAAATAGCTTTTTATCTTTACACGAATACAGGAGCATACAGATAATAACAATCGGCAGAATCAGTTTTGTTTTCATAGCAAATTGTTGCGCAGCAATATGATTTATTCTCTAACCGGATATATCATTCACAAGTACCGGCAAAATAAGAAGATAAAGCAGTAAAGTAAAGCACTTTCCGCAATGCAAATACAGCTAAAAGATGTTATTTTTTAGCAGTAGGAAAGCAGGTTTATGCTTCCAGTCAACAGAGGATTGAACAAAGGAAGAAAAAGAGAAATTCCCGAGTAAAATATCAGGCTTTCCATCTTTATCCACATCTCCCACATCCATGCTGATCCATCTGCCATCCTTTGCTGCTGGTACTGAATAAGGAGAAAAACGGTAGTTGCCATTATTCTTCAGGTAGACAAATCCTTCTTCAGGACGATTTTTATAATCAGCAAAAAAAGAAATGGCAGCTATATCCAGATCACCATCGCCATCAAAATCCCGCGCCATGGCTTTAAAGCAGCCATTTATATGGAAGAAGGATTGCTTTGTGAAATGATCATGCCCGTCATTGAGATAAATATATATGCCGTGGTAAGGCTTTAATTCTATGGAGTAATCTGCATTGTCACCACAGGTATAAATGATGTCATCGAAACCATCTTTGTTGATGTCATCCATTTCAAAATAGGAGGAGCCGTACATTGGCGGAAAGCGCAGCAATTGAGTTTCCTCAAATCTTCCATTGCCTTTGTTTGTAAAGCGCCTAATTTGCTCATCGCCCTGCGTAAACAATACATAAAAGTCGGGCAGACCATCCTGATTAAAATCTTTGATTACGGTGGCAATGGCACCGGGCTGATTGCGTATTATATGATGTTCGTAATGATTGTTGCCTGTGTTTTCGAGCCAGGATAACGCTCCTTTCAGGTTGCCGAACTCGCAAACTACAATATCTTTCAGCCCGTCGTTGTTCAGGTCGGTTATGTTGATGTGCACCGGCCGGCGCAACCCGCTGTCCAATACAACAGGTTTACCTACGAATCTTCCGTTCTGATAAAGGATTTGCTGGATGGTTCCGGTCTGTCCGTCATTTGGGTTGGGATAGCCAATATTTGCTGTTGTTAATGTATCGTTTTGCCATTTCATATCCGATACAGCGCTACTGTATTGCATAGAATCGAGAGGCTTTGCGTTTTTGTCTGCAGACGTTACCTTTCGTGTATACAGGTCAGATACTAAAAAAGAAGGAACAGCAGATGCTGTATTCATAAATAAAGAGCCGGTAGCAGGTTTCGGATACGAAAAAAAGGAACCTGCCGGTATAGGTACAAACAGTTTTTCTGTCGGTTCAATTTTTATATCGGCTCTATCCGCCGCTAACGAGTCGGGCGAAAGGGAAGTATAATAATCAATAATGTGCTGCCAGTCTGTAAAGCTCATTACCGGCTTGTCGGGATAAAAAGAAGGTCCAATATTCGGGTCACCTGTTTTTGACGGATACGTTTCGAATCCATAAGCAAAAATCCCAAGTCTTGGTCCCATCTGCGGTAGCACGCCGCTGTCCCATTTTTTTGATGAAAGTAAGGAAGGATTGGGTAATAAGTGACAGCTTTGGCAATATCTCGCGGCTAATACCTGCCCTCTTTCAATTGAGGAATCTGCTACATTCCGGTGCGAATTATTTTTTTTGTACTTACTACTACAGGAAATACACAAGAGAAAAGTAAAAATGCACAAACAACCGTTTTTTGCACTCATAAGCAAAATATCCTCTCTTCTATAAAGTTGCAATAAACTGGTGACATAGTTGCAAAAAAAAGAGGCAGAGAAAGTCTGCCTCTTTTTTTTTGTTGTCTTTTCTTATCAGAAGCCGTTATTCTGAATCAGCACATTATTACTGAGAATAATTTGTCTGGCAGGTATCGGGAAGTATTCGTCTATACCTGCATCAAATGAAGCACCTGATAGATAAGGGGTTATCTTCTTTTCGTAATTAAAATATGATGTCAAAGTTGAGGCAGCTTCACCCCATCTTACCAGATCAAAGAAACGGTGACCTTCTGTAGCCAACTCAAGCTTCCGTTCGAAGTGAATATCTTTTCTTGCTTCTTCCTTTGAGGCCCAAGGCATTGTGTAGCTGCTTATTTTATAATTAGGAACGGTATATTTATTCCAGTTATTAATATCATTTGCCGCACCGCCTAATAAAACATAGGTTGCGTTTATATCTGTACGCACAACCCAATCGCCGGAGCCGATGTCAGTGTAAGCTAACATTTGCGCTTCGCTGGTAGCCACGTGTTTTGCGTAAGCTATATTCAGATCATTTGATACAAAGCCTGCTGGATTAGCAGCCCTCGCTCTCACACGGTTAACTAACAGTCGCGCAGTTTCCAGCGAGCCGGAAGATGATTCTGTTTCTGCTTCTGCCAACATTAATAAAACATCGGCAAAACGTACAATTACATAGTTATTAGCTGAGATAATAGGCCCCCAAAAAGAGTTATCGGTCAGGCTTCCTTTTTGTCTTTCGTAATACACCGATTTTTTAGGTGAATAAGGACCGCCTTCTTTATTTCTGATCCACTGAGCGCCGGGATGAGGTCCCCAATCTAAATAGGGAACACCACGTCTGCCAACTGTCCAGTCAAGCCGAGGATCAACGGTGCCTGTATAAGGTGCAAATTTTTGCGTGGAATTCAGAGCAAGGTCATTAGTAACTTCTGTTGTGTTGTAATTGTCAACATTGGGCAAGCCTGTTGCAGGATCTGTAACATAAGAATTTACCAGATCCTGGGCAGGTTGAAAGAAACCGCAGCATCCTGCTACTCCACCGTTTGGATAATTTAAATCTTCGCCTACGCTGCCATTGTTGCCACCAGAACCGTCATTAACAGAATACTGAACGGCAAAAACAGATTCGGAATTATTCTTAAATTCTGCATTAAAGTTATCCTGGAATTTTGGCAACAGGTCATACTTCAAACCATTTGATGTCTGCCCGTTGTTAACCACATCAGTCAATACCGTTCTGGCGTCGTCGTATTTATGATCAAACAAATACGCTTTACCTAACAAGGCGCCTGCTGCCCATTTATTTGCCCTGCCTACTTCGCCGGAGGTAACATAGTTATCAGGCAGATTTTCGTAAGCAAATTTAAAATCTTCTTCAATCATCGGAAGAATTTCCATGTCGTTTGGAATATTTACACCTGGGTTTGGCACTGTAAACGCTGTAGTGGTTTCATCCAGATAAGGAACTTTACCCCATAATTTTCTAGCTTCAAAATGGTAGTGCGCTCTGAGAAACCTGGCTTCGGCAGTAATTTGTTTAGTGTCTGCTTCATTAACGTCAGTTGCCTGAGACAATATTTTTAAAACGTTGTTGGCTCTGCCTACACCTTCATATACTACTTTCCACTTTACGTTAAAGTAATCATTGTTAGCATCCGGGTTATGTGTTTCAATAGGCGTGATAGAAGGCTGATCGGTAGGGTCGCTGCCTTTATGAGCATCGCCGCCAGCTACGCTTCCATAAACCCAGTTGGAACCTGCCGACTTATAAGCATCACCAATAGATGGTGTGGATTGGTAGCCATCAAGTAATGAGTAGGCGCCTACCAGAAGAGCTTCAACACCTTTTTTTGTACTTAATACCTGGTCGTTTAAAGCACCTGAAGGCTGCCGGTCTAAAAAAGATTTGGAACAAGCGTAAATACTTAAAGCCATTATCATCAAGGCTGCGATATATATTTTCTTCATTTTGCAAGTACTAGTTAATGATTAAAAATTAAGGTTCAAACCAACATAATATGATTTTACTGTCGGATATGCACCTACATCAACACCAAATGCCTGATCAGTACCGATTACTTCCGGATCTAAGCCTGTATATTTTGTAATAGTAAACAGGTTGGTTGCCTGGACATAAATGCGAAGCCTGTCAATTTTTGCCCTTGTTGTCAGGCTTTTTGGTAATGTATAACCCAAGGTCAGGTTCTTCATTCTTAAGTAAGAAGCGTTTTCCAGATAATAAGAATTGATTTGCTGATTGGTACTAAACGAGGCTGCATCTTCTGCAATAGGAACAGAGGTATTTGTCCTGTCAGGTAACCAGGATTCATACAAAGCCGCCTTGCTTTTGCCACCGGCAAAGGTGGGAAATAAATCTGTCCACCATTTTACATAGTTAATAGCATCTCTTCCCTGTGAGCCATAGAAATAAGCACTAAGATCAAACCCGCCAAATGAAGCATTTAAGTTAAATCCATACGTGAATGCCGGGTTAGGAGAACCGAAAAACACTTTATCTTCGGCGGTAATAGTGTCATCACCGTTGGCGTCGAGATATTTGAATCGGCCTGCCTTAGCTTCTTTTTGCTTGGCAGAACCTTTTATATCATCATCACTTTGAAATAGCCCAATCACTTTATACCCGTAAAAAGAAGAAAGCGGTTGTCCAACAGCATTTCTTACAAAATCGCCACCGATGCGATTTTGCTCCTGAACAACATCTACATCAAAGAAAGATACGTCGTTAGAAATTTTCGTAATCTCATTTTTATATGTTGTGAATGTCAGTGTTCCATCTAGTTTCACTTTACCTATATCAACACGCTGAATAATTCCCAGATCAATACCAGTATTTTTCATACTGCCGATATTGAAAGCAGGTGGGTTATTAGCAGCAGACGTACCAGAATTTCCCAACTGTTCACTATTATACAAGAGATCTGATGTTTTTTTCTGATAAGCATCAAAAACAATTTCGGTTTTACCATTGAATAAGGTAGCATCAAAACCTATATTAGCAGTTGTATTGGTTTCCCATTTGCCGGCATTGTTTCCAATAAAAGAAAGATAGAAGCCTTGTGTCAAGCTGTTGCTTGTACCGTTAATATCGTAAAAAGAACTTCCGCTATTAGGAGAGAACTGTGTGAATTGATTTGAAGGATTAATGCTTTGGTTGCCCATCCTTCCCCAACTACCACGGATTTTTAAATCAGAAATCCAGGAGATGCCTTTCATAAAATTTTCCTGCGAAATTCTCCAGCCAAGTGCAAACGCTGGAAATGTACCATACCGGCTGTTGGGCCCAAAGCGGGAGGAGCCGTCACGGCGAACAGTAGCACTCGCTAAATATTTATCCCGGAAAATATAATCTGCTTTTGCGAATAACGAATAAAGAGATGCCTCTGTATAAGGTTGTCCACTTACTACTTGTGAACCGGAACCTGTGTTTAAATTTCTGAAATCAAGATCGTTTGAGAAATAATCTAGTCTCCGGGCTTCGCTATTTCTACCGCCTTCCAGTACAGATTCTGTTCCTATTAAGCCAGTTATTTTATGCTCACCGATTGTGTTGTTATAAGTGAGTGTGTTAGTCCATGTCCAACCACGTCCTAAAGCGTTACCTTCTGTGAACGCATTCAATACAGAGTTTTCCTGGTTTTCGTAGCTGGGGAATGAATTATAATAGTAATTGGTAAGATTTACTTGGCCGCCGAAGCTTGTACGGGCTGTCAGATGATTGATAATTTCCGCCTCGGCATACACATTACCAAAAATATTGTAATTATTGCCCCTGTTTTCTTTTGCTCTTAGGCGATTAGCTACTGGGTTAGTGGAATTGCCAATACCACCGCGTGAACCAGCAAAATTTCCCATGATGTCATAAACCGGAATGATAGGCTGGTTTCTGTAGCTTTCTGCAATTTCAGCGCCTTCATTATTATTGGTAATCCTGTTATCCTGCTGATACAACAACTGCAAATTTTCTCCAATGCGTACTCTGTTAAATACATTAAATTCTGTATTTACGCGCATTGAGTATCTTTTTGCAAAATTCTCAATAAGAATACCTTGCTGATCGAAATAGCCAACTGACATAAAATAACGTGATTTGTCAATTGAGCCACCCGAAACAGAAAGATTATGATTCATCATAGGTGCATTTCTGGTCAGTTCATTATACCAGTTAGTGCCTTGCTTGTTTGCTTTTGTTATCAGGTAAGAACCATTGATATTATCATAATCAAGAAAGTACTTAGAGGGATCAACAGCCGGGTCGCCTTCCATTTTACCATTTGGAAGAATGTAATCTGGGAGTACTGGTGCCGCCCCTGTTCCATATAATGCACTTGGCGGCGTTTTTCCTGCGTTTTTAGCAGCTAAAAATACCAGATCAGCATACTCCTGAGAATTTAAAAGATCAAAGCCTTTACCTGGATTTTGAGTGCCGAAATAATTGTTGTAAGAAACTCGGGCAGCGCCGGGTTTCCCCCGTTTAGTAGTAACGATGATAACACCATTAGAAGCACGCGCTCCGTAGACGGAGGCGGAAGCAGCATCTTTCAACACTTGTAATGATTCTATATCATCAGAAGCGATAGAGCCAAGCCCACCGGCAGGCACACCATCAATAATATACAATGGCGAATTACTGGCAGAAAGAGATGAGAAACCACGGATTCTAACGGACGCGCCGTCGCCGGGTTGATTGGAGGTAGTTACTGTCACTCCGGGCGCTCTGCCCTGCAATTGGTTTTCCGCATTGCCGGCAGGGATTGATTTCAAATCTTCTGACTTTACAACGGATACGGAACCGGTTAAATCTTTCTTTCTCTGAGCTGTATAGCCGGTAACAACAATTTCATTTAAAGAACCTGTATTTTCAGTTAATGTTATATCTACATTGGTTTTGTTGGATATGTCCATTTCCATGTCTGTATATCCAACATAAGAAATAATAAGTGCATTTCTGCCTGCAGGAACGTTGATAGAAAATGTACCGTTTGGTGTTGTGGTTACACCTATTGTGGTTCCTTTTACAACGATACTGGCACCGGTTACAGGCTGATTATCTTTTGGACTACGAACGGTTCCTGTAACTGTTTTCTGTGCAAATGCAGCAGAAGAAATAATAATGAAAAAAAGTGCTGTACATATTCTGACAGCTAAGCAGTCAATCTTTTGTCTCATAAGCAATCCTGTTAATTTTAACGCTAAAATAATCGATAAAACCTTTTGTTAAAATTAATTATTACACTTATTAGATGTGTAAAACAGACACACTCATGCTTACTGATCTGACATTCAAATACTTATCCAGTTATAATAAAAAAGAAAAGCAAGATAAATTCTGAAATTTATTAAAATACTACTACATGAAAAGGAAGCCTTTTACGCTTCTTGTTAGCTTATCTTTTGATTATTGTACATGACTTTTTCACAAGTGAGAAAGCAGAAAGATAATAAAAAATAACTGCGCTTTCATTATATATATCATTATAATGCCGTTCTTTTTCATCGCCATAGCCCGAAAGAACCGATTTATTCCAATACCTTACTCATCGCTTCTGCCTTCACAATACATTCATCATATTCATCTTCTGCATTGCTGCCCCATGTAATGGCGCTGCCTACGTGAAAAGAAAGGTATTGGTGAGTTTCATTGTATAAAATACTGCGGATTACAACATTAAAATCCCAATCATTATCTGGCGTTATATAACCCATGCAGCCGGAATACAGCCCACGTTTTGACTGCTCGAATTCTTCTATCAGTTCCATTACTTTTTTCTTGGGCGCGCCGGTCATACTGCCCATTGGAAACATTGTTTTTAAAACGTTGGCTACATTAATTTGCCGGCTTGTTTTCCCTTCAATGGTTGTAATCATCTGGTGCACCCGGGCATAGGTATAAACACCAAACAATTCTGCAACCTTTACACTATTCCGAAGCGATACCCGACTCATATCGTTGCGTACCAGGTCGGCAATCATCACGTTTTCAGTTCGGTCTTTAGCGCTGCTCTGCAATGTTTCTTTTGCTTGTTTATCCAATATCGCATCCTCCAGTATTCTTTTTGCCGTTCCTTTCATGGGCTGCGAAACCAGACGTTCACCTCTCTTCTGGATAAACCGTTCAGGGCTTGCACACAAAGCATATTTATCATTCAGTTTGTAATAAGCTGAAAATGGTGAAGGAGAAACAACAATCAATTGATTATAAACTAATAATGGATGTATAAAAGCGTTCTCCGCAAAAAACTCCTGGCAAAAATTAATTTCATAACAATCGCCCCGTTTTATGTGCTCTTTAATTTTGTCGATGGTAGCCGTATAAGTTTCCTTACTTATCCTTTCTTTTATAGTAATCCTTGCTGCCGCCGACGGCTTTGGATTCACATTCTGATTCACGATTTCTGAATAAATATCTTCTGCTGCGCAATGCAAACTTTCGATACTAAGTTCGTTGCCTTGTATGTATAAAACGACTTCCGGCTGAAAGAAAAAAAGATCAGGAAATTGCAGCGAATCCTTATGTCGGGAAGACAAATGTTCAATCTCGTTTTTTAAATCGTAGCCAACGTGACCAAATAGCCAGTCTTTGTTTTGTTGGGTAAAAGCTTGTAAAGAAGAGAGCTTATTTTGCTCCGGCAAACAAACCGATGCCGCACCGGCAGCAGCTAAACAATCATAAACCGAATACGCATGTTTATAATCATGACTATCCATAAAACAACAGATGCTAAACCGGTTTATCCAGCTTAGCATCTGTTGCTTGCAAAGCGAAGCATCTTCTATATGGAAAGATGCTTTGTTACGCATGTAATAGAATACATTTAGTAATCATCGTCGTCATCATAGCCACCGCCGCCGCCTTTGCCATTATCCAAACCAAACTCTTTAAAGTCATCATCCAGTTTGAAATCATCATCGTCTTCACCACTTTTTTTACTGCCTTTTTTGGCAGTCCCGCTACTGCTGCTTTTACTCTTCGATTTCGGGATGTCAAACTCATCAAAATCCGGATCCCAACTGTCTTCTTCTTCCGGTTTATTCCAGGTATCTTCTACTTCCTCTGCATCCTCATCACTGCCATCGTCATCATATTTCGAAGATGTTTTTTTGCCTGATGCTTTTGTCTTTGGCTCATCATCTTCCAGATCATCGTCATCATCCTCTTCCGTTTGCTTTTTGCTTTTTAAGGATGCTTTCTTTACCTCTTTTTCATCAGCCGGCTTCGTTGTGCGGCCGGTACTTTTTTTGTTCACAGATTTTGCCATAATTCCTTAGATTAACAACGTAAAATTTCAACGAGATTTTGAATCAGCAAAAAATTTTTTTAGTGCCGGCAAAATTTTTACAAAGTAATAATCTGCTCTCTTCCCGGCCCGTTTGAAATATACTTTACCGGCGCGTTTATATAACCGTTAATGAATGAAATATAAGACGACATCGCCTCCGGCAAATGAGCCTCATTTTGTATAGATGTAGAGTCGCAGTGCCAGCCCTTAAAAGGTTGATACTGCGGTTCAATTTTTACTTTCGTCATCTGGAAAGGCACTTCTTCACTTTCTTCACCGTTGACCTTATAAGTTGTACAAACCTCAAGCGTTTCAAAGCTATCCAGCACATCGGCTTTTGTCATTACCACCTGTGTTACGCCGTTTATCATGCAGGTATATTTCAGTGCCACAAGGTCTATCCAGCCACAGCGGCGCGGACGTCCTGTAGTAGCGCCAAATTCATTACCAATCTTGCGTAGTTCTTCACCGGTTTCATTTTCCAGTTCGGTAGGAAAAGGTCCGCCGCCAACACGTGTACAGTATGCTTTGGTAACGCCCAATACTTCCTTTATTTTTTGCGGTGCAACGCCTAATCCTGTACACACGCCGGCTGATATGGTATTGGAAGATGTAACAAAAGGAAACGTACCAAAATCCACATCGAGCATACTGCCTTGTGCGCCTTCGGCTAATATTTTTTTGCCGGAAGAAATATGGTTATTGATGAAATATTCACCGTTCACAATCTTCAGTGTACGAAGGAATTCAACAGCTTCAAAAAACTCTTCTTCCCAGGCCGAAATATCTTCATTGAAATTATAGCTGTCTAATATCTTCTGGTGTTTTAAGCGAAGCTTAATATAATCGGTAATAAACCTCTTGGTAAGAATATCGCCCACACGCAATGCATTGCGTCCCGTTTTATCCATATAAGCCGGTCCAATGCCTTTTAATGTAGAGCCTATTTTGCTTTCGCCCTTCGATGTTTCTGAAGCCTTATCCAGTGCGCGGTGCGTAGGCACAATGAGGTTGGTGCGCTCTGCGATAAAGAGGTTCTTTTTCACATCGATACCAAATGATGAAACAATATCACACTCGCGTTTTAACGTTACCGGATCGAGAACAACACCATTGCCGATAAGGTTGAGTGTGTTCTGATGAAAGATGCCGGACGGTATCTGGTGCAGCACTACTTTTTTACCTTCTACATACAGCGTATGCCCTGCATTTGGGCCGCCCTGGAAGCGGGCAATCACATCGTACTGCGGGGCAAAATAATCTACAATTTTTCCCTTGCCTTCATCGCCCCACTGCAAACCAAGAATAACGTCAACCATATGTTTTGTTTTATCAGGAAGGCAAAAGTAACAGGCGCAGACCGTTTTGCAGAAATGAATTTGACAGATTGCCAGACTCGTTTTACATAATAACTTTTCCTGTAAAGAAATGAGGATGGTTTCTTTGAATGCGACCGTTTTCTATCCGCTTATATAAAAGTTCCTCAATGCCCTGAACACTGATGGAAGCATTCCTGCGTGTAAAAGCAGCAGGAATGGCAATAACTGTCGATTACAAAAGTGACAAGCGATGGCGACCAAAACTGTATTTATTTAAGTTGATTCACATGGTATAAATGATACAAACAAAGCTGTTTCATTCCCACAAAAAATTATCAAACAATAATTTGAATTCAGTAAACTATCATGGCTTATTGCAACGCATATTTGCAATAAGCCATTTTCATTTTTTATGAGCCAAACACTTGCCCCCTTCAGTTGCGTGTATTCGCCCAATGTTCCTGAGCTTTTGCTGGAGTTGAATTGCACACTTGTCATCAGCACTTACCAGGCTGGCAAGGTGGTTTTTATCAGTGCCAAAAACAAAACCTCGCTGATACAACTTGGCAAAACAGTACAAAAACCAATGGGCATTGGTTTCGATGGCAGCCGCCTTGCCATTGCCGGAAAAAGCAGCGTGTATCTTTACTCATCTGCGCCGGGATTAGCCGCCGGTTATCCGCGTCAGCCCAACACATACGATAACTTATTTATGCCGCGCGCACAGCATTTTACCGGTTTGATAGATGTACACGATGTAGTGTGGGTGGAAGATCAGTTGCTGATGGTAAATACGCGCTGCAGTTGCCTTGCGTGGCTTGATAATACATTCAGTTTTAAAAGCTATTGGCAGCCGCCTTTTATTACCAGCCTGTTTCCTGAAGACCGTTGCCATTTGAATGGTCTGGCTATGCAAAACGGTGCACCAAAGTATGTATCCATGTTTTCAGCCACAGACGAAGCTGAAGGCTGGCGTGGCAAAAAGCGCACAACCGATGGGTTGATCATGGATATTGAAAGCAATGAAGTCGTCGCCACAAACCTGGCGATGCCGCATTCGCCACGCGTGATTAACAACAAGTTGTATGTGCTGCAGTCTGCTATTGGCGATATCAGCGAAGTGGATACGAACACCGGAAAATTAACCACCGTGAGAAGCCTTGGCAAGTACTTGCGCGGCGCGGCATTTTACAAAGGTTTTCTCTTTGTTTCGTTTTCTAAAATCAGGGAAAAATCATCTGCCTTCAGCGACCTTGCCATTGCAGAATCTTCAAATGATGCAGGCATTATCATCATCCATTTTGACAGTGGTAATGTGGTGGGCGAAATTAAGTACCAGACCAGCGTAGAAGAGATTTACGACCTGCAGGTATTGCCTTTCCGTCGACCCGGTATGGTAAATTTTGACCAAAATGAAAAAGACCTCGCTATATCATTGCCCGACTTTGGTGTATGGGGAAGTTTGGAGGAAGATAATAAAAGTAAATGATGTATAAAACAGCCATTTATTTCTTACCAAATTACATCGAAGGCTTCTCAAAATCGAAGGTCGTTTCGCTACTGCGATATGCCTGGTAAGCCACCGGGTCGCCATAAGGTTCATGGTATTGCGCATCGCCAGAACCAAGCTGGAAATAACCAATACCAAAGATAAAAAACAGCACCGTTGTGCCTTATAGCAACAGCGATGGCAACAACAATAGCAATGTATCCGTTTTGCGTAGCCATACTTATCCTTTTTCAGCATGTTTACAAAGCCTTCCGGCAAGCCATCTTTTACACTCGGAAGATGAAAGCGAAGGAGAACCTGCTTGCGAAAAGCCGGTAAACCCTGTCAACAGAAATAAAACAATGAGAAGCTGTTCATCGTAAGCAGGATTGTTTTGCTTCGCAATCCTTCAACTAAAGTAAAGGTTTGAAAGATGATGCAGAGCAACAATAAAGAAAGCGAATCATTCGCTTAAAAACAAAAGCACCTGCTTACTCAGCAAGTGCTTTTACAATAGCATAAAAATATAGTCTTTTACCCGTTTTGCATTTTCTTGATTTCTTCTGTCAGCTTTGGCACTACATCGAATAAATCACCCACAACACCATAATCCGCTGCTTTAAAGAATGGCGCTTCTGCGTCTTTATTTATCACTACAATCACCTTACTGCGGTTTACGCCGGCAAGATGCTGGATGGCTCCTGAAATGCCCAATGCAATGTATAGCTTGGGTGAAATCTGGATGCCTGTTTGACCTACGTGCTCATGATGCGGACGCCAGTGCGCATCTGCCACCGGGCGGCTGCAGGCAAGCGCCGCATGAAGCGTTTTGGCAAGGTCTTCCACCATGCCCCAGTTCTCAGGTCCTTTCAATCCGCGACCGCCGCTAACTACAACTTCAGCTTCTGTTAACGGCACTTCGCCACTTACTTTATTGGTGGCTGTTGTTTTTACTTTTGGCTGTGCATCAACCGTTAACGTTATTACTTCTGCTTTTGCATCGCCACTCTCTTTTACGCCAAAATTATTGGGTGTAATTGTAATGATCTTTATTGGCGATGTGATGTCAACATTCGCAAATGCCTTTCCTGAAAACACACCTTTACGAACCACGAAACCATTGTCTGTTTTAGGCAAACCGGCAACGCCTGTTACAAGACCTGCTTTCAGCTTTGCAGACATGCGCGGCGCTACTGCACGACCTGTTTGATTGTGCGAAAAGATGATCACCGTTGCGCCACTTTGCGTAGCTGCTTCTGCAATCGCTTTTGTGTATACCTGCGCATCGACTGTGTTATAAATATCGCCGGCAGCGAGGTATGTTTTTTCGATACCATACTTTCCCAGCGAAGCCGCTTCTTCGTTTGATACATTGCCCAATACAACTGCATTTGCGCTGGTGCCAAGCTGCTTTGCCAGCGCAAAGCCATACGACAACGCTTCAAAAGAAGATTTACTGATATGACCTTCGGCGTGGTCAACAAATATGAGAACAGACATGAATTATAAATTATGAGTTATAAGTTATAAATTATGAGTTATAATACAAGTCACGAATCGCAATACCGAGAATTCATAACTCATAATTTATAACTCACAACTTTTATATCACTTTCGCTTCTTCGTGCAACAGGCGAACCAGTTCGGCAACATTATCAGCCGGAACTATCTTAACACCAGCTTTCGGTGCAGGCAGTTCGTAGCTTTCTATTTTGGTTAATGTATCGGCTGCTGCAGGCTCAACCACCTTTAATGGTTTGGTGCGGGCAGACATGATACCGCGCATGTTTGGAATGCGTTGTTCAGCCACACCTTTTTGACAAGAAACCACAACCGGCAAGGCTACTTCGTTCACTTCTTCGCCGCCTTCTATCTCGCGTGTTACAACGGCTGTTGCGCCATTCAGCTCGAACTTTGTGGCTAAAGAAACATATGGTAAATCCAACAGTTCAGCTACCATTCCACCGATGGCAGATGCATTGTAATCAATGGTTTCTTTGCCCGTGAAGATCAAATCATAACCACCACTTTTTGCTACTTCAGCTATTTGCGAAGCCACATAAAAACTGTCATCGCTTTGCGCATTTACACGGATAGCTTCATCGCCGCCAAGCGCCAATGCTTTGCGAATAACAGGCTCGGTATCGGCACCGCCAACGGTGATTAAATGAATAACAGTGGACGCGTCTTTCTCTTTCAGCTCGATAGCGCGTACTAAAGAGTACCATTCATCGTATGGATTGATGATCCACTGCACGCCTGTTTCTTCAAACTTTGTATTATTGTCTTTGAAAGCAATTTTTGAAGTCGTATCCGGCGTCTTGCTGATACAAACCAGTATTTTCATGAACAGATTTTTTTGAGAGGCGGCAAAGATAGCTACCTGCAAATACAACAAAGCACAAAGAGATGAAAAATACAGCGCGCAGGCTTACGAATCCCGTTATTTTGCTGGTCTGTAAACTTGATTTATCGCTTTTATTTTCACTTTATGCAAGGAATCGACATCATCCGCAAATACTTTGAAGACATCACGCCAAAGCAGGAAGAACAGCTTTCCGCTTTACAGGATGTTTATACCGGCTGGAACAGTAAGATCAACGTGATTTCGCGTAAAGACATTGATGCACTTTACGAAAAGCATGTATTGCATTCGCTGAGTATTGCCACCATTATGTCGTTTGCCGCAGGCTCGCAAATCATTGACATCGGTACCGGCGGTGGTTTTCCCGGCGTTCCGCTGGCTATCTTTTTTCCAGATGTGCAGTTTCACCTGGTGGATAGCATCAACAAAAAACTGACGGTGGTAAAAGAAGTGGCAGCGGCTGTTGGATTGACCAACATAACTACACAACACACCCGTGCGGAAGACATTAAAAACCGGAAATTCGATTTCGCAGTGTCGCGCGCTGTAGCACCTTTGAAAGACTTATGGATATGGAGTAAACCATTACTAAAAAAAGGTCATGCACAGGAACATGCGAATGGTTTGATTTGCCTCAAAGGTGGCGACTTAGCGAAAGAGATTCAGGAAAGCGGAACGCGCCCGCACGTGTTTGAAATTGATAAGATATTTGACGAAGACTATTTTATAGAAAAATACATTCTGCATGTACCGGCATGATGATCACTTACATCAAATGTTATTACAATAAAAAATTGTCTTTAAAAACTTTATTTGTTAAAAAAGTCAGAGCATCTGAGTAATTGAATGCTGTTATTCCACAACCAAGTTGCAATCCATACCGGAAAACTTTCTCGCCTTTTTTAAATTCAAACCAATATCGTGTTAGAGTTATCAATTCCTATTAATATTCTTAACCTTTTATGCTTTCATATTGATAAACTGCAGCGGTAATGTCAGGTCTGAACCTTTCAGCTTCGCAATCACATCCTGCAAATCATCAATCTTTTTACCGGTTACACGCACAACATCGTCCATAATCTGCGCCTGCACTTTCAGCCCGCTGTCTTTAATAATCTTTACAACTTTCTTTGCGTCATCCTGCTTTAAGCCATTCATTACAGACACTTCTTTCTTCACAATTTTACCGCTTGGATAAGCATCTTTATCAAAGTCAAATGAAGCGGCGTCAATGCCTTGCTTCATGCTGCGGCTGATGATAACATCTATGATTTGCTTCAGCTTCATATCGCTTTCCGCTTCTATGTTTACGAGGTAATCTTTCTTGTTTAAATCAATTACAACCGGCGAATCCTTAAAATCGAAACGGTTGCTGATTTCTTTTTTCACGGTATTGATGGCATTGTCGAGCGTTTGTAAGTCTACTTTGCTTACGATATCAAATGATGGCATGGCAGTATGTAGTGTTTATTGATTACAATGAATATTTGCGGCAGCAAAGGTTAGCTTTCTTCCGGCTGTTTCCAAATTGTTTCAGGATAAGAAACCTGCATTAAAAACAAGCCTTGCGGCGGCACCGAAAAATCGGCTTTGCTGCAATCTTTAGCTTCGATGATATTGGCAAAATCATCTACCGATAAAATACTTCTTCCCACTTTCAACATCGTGCCGGTAAGCCCACGCACCATGCCACGCAAAAAGCGGTTTGCGCTTACAAAAAAAACAAGCTCATCACCCTCCCGTTTCCATTCAGCATGATGTATATCGCAGATGAAAGTTTTTACCTGCGTGTTGCGTTTGGAGAATGAAGTATAATCATGATAAGACTGTAATAACGAAGCTGCCTTATTAAGCGCATCGATATTCAACCGGTATGGATAATAAAAAGATCGGTCAGAAAGAAAAGGATTTTTCTTTTGATAGATATGATACTCATACGAACGTGATACAGCATCGAAACGACTATGCGCATCGCCCGCCACTTTCACTATTTCTTTGATGACAATATCTTTTGAAAGAATTGCATTCAGCCGGTATAATGTAGTCCTTTCATCAATGGCGATATCAGCATCAAAATGAAAAAAATTTTGCAGTGCATGAACACCGGCATCTGTGCGCGACGATGTGGTGAGTTCTATAGATTGTTTATACAGAAGATGCAGCGCGTTCTCTACTTCTGATTGCACTGTAACAGCATTCTCCTGCTTCTGAAAGCCGCTGTAGACTGTGCCTTTGTAAGCCACTTCTAAAAAAAAACGCGGCATGAAATTAATGAATCAGGGCTTTGAAACGACTCTTGTAATAAGTATCAATCAAAGTGTTTTCCAGTTGCGGAAAGTTGAAATAATCTGACACGAAAGGATATACTGCATCATAGAAATTATACCGGTTTTCATCGGATGAAAACAAGCCGCTAAAATCTTTTACCTGTTCGGTGGTCAGGCACTTATCGCGAAGCGCTTTCTTAATGGCTTCCAGTATATCGTTCTGGCTGTCTGATTTAGCAATTTTTTTCCTCAGCTTATCGATATCGTAGCTGCTGATCATTTTTTGACAATTGCTATTGGTAACAGCGCTTGCAGTGATGCCTGTTGATGTTGTTGTGTCAACAAATGCCGGCTGTTGCGTTGTTGTGCTGTTATTTGTATTGTTGAAAAAAGGATTGCCTGATTTGCTTTTCGCGGTATCTGCAGTTGCTGCTTTTTGCTCTGTGCTGTTAGTATCTGCCGAAGGAATAAATGCATGAATAGTGTCTTTACTTGTCTTGTCAAGAAAGGTGATATCAGTGCCGCCGCTTGTTGCGTTTTCGGCAGATTTTACAATACTTTTTGCTGTATCAGCCGCCACCTTATTTGATGGCGTATTATCGCCATTGGTATAAACTTTCACAAGACTATCAACAGAAGACTGCGTGCTATATGCAGGCGTTGCTGCCGCCGCGTTAGCAGCAACCGGCGTATCTTTTACCACAGCAGAAGAAGGACTTTTTGCAGAGCTGCTTTCCGGCAAATTGCGCTGTTGATTTAATGTTGAATCATCGATAGCATCAGCCAGCATATTGCCAAACGGATTGCTGTTGTTTGTGGTTACAGCAGCAGCCGTTTGCGTGGCAGCGCCATTTACATTCATCACAATATCTGTGGTTTGAAAATTGAACAAACCCCAGCCTTTATCGGCAAAATTTTTCAACGCATAACCATAGTCTTTACCCGACACGGAAAGATTAAATGTCTGCTCGGAATATAAATTTTTAGGAAAGCCAACCTGCACGGTAAAATCGCCATCGCTCAGCTTTGGCAGAATGAGATAGCCGACAGACGTAGAACTATAATTTTTGCCATTGTACTTCAGGTAAAAAGGCTGCCGGGCATCTGCCTGTATGTATATGAAATGATAACCTTGTGCGAAGGCCGGCATAGCCATCGTGCAAATAAAAACGGTTATCAAAAATATCTTTCTGTTTTTCATCATCAGGAAAACATCGTTTGCATACAAAAGTATCAATTGGCCAACACTATTGCCTCTCAATTTATTCAATAACTTTTTCAATGTGCACCAGTCTGCCATCTGTACTAACACCTTCCAGCACCACGCGGAATGCATCAGTAACATCGTTGTTATAAAACGTAATTTTAAGCCGGTGATTTTCTTGTGTTGTCAATATCGTTGGCGCCCAGTATAGCGTGCTGCGTACATCCTGTGCTTCATTGCGCGGGTCAATGGTGCCGTAGTTAGGTGAATAAAATTCGCGCATGGCCGTGTAGCCAATCACCGTTTTCGAAGGCATTCCTTTAGCTTTTTCCATAGGCTGGTCGCCACCTTTTTTTGTATATACAGCAATGGCGCCATTGGCACCGTTAAAGCCACCCATAAACGGTGGACGAAACACTTTTATATAAGCAATATCTGAAACGGAAATACTGCTTAACTGGCTTGCATCTGTCTGTATTTCATTCAGGTAAACACCAGGAGATCCGCCACGCCATGTCATGCTGGCACCATTACTATTGGTAGTTATTTGCAAACCCGCTACTTTGCCTTGCAGGTAAGTAAAAATATTCTGGTAGCTATTGGCAAATACATCATTCGTAAGGTCAAACTGGTACGCATCGCCGCTTTGAAACAAGCCGCTGGCATAGCGTTCATCCAGTTTCTGCATTGGCGATTTTACTTTGGTTGTTACCGTTACACCCTGCAATGTAGACCCTTTTAAAAGGTCTTTCAAACGAGCTTCCTGGTCAGCTAAATAGCGCAGCCGCGCATTGCCCATTGTATCCAGCAAAATCATTTTCGACTTATCTATTTCAATGCGGTGCGGCGCCGGCAGCACGCTGTTCATAAAACGCACCTCACTTATGTCGCCAAACGATTTATTGGTAAACTGGTAATAGATTTTTGTTGAATCAAACAACACGATGTTCGGGTCTTCAAACGTGCCATCGGGTTTGATATTTACACTAACGGCCTGTTTGACAGAATCACTACTCTGCATGATGGCAAACAGGCTGCCCGCCGAGCGTAGCTGTGTGCTGTTGGCGCCAAAAATTTTACCCGAAAACGTAAGATAATCTGTCTCTGCCGGGTACTTGATTTGCGGCATCTGCCCGGCAACTATGGCTTCCCAGTTAAACCGGCGCCAGCCATGTGTAAGCATGACAAGGTCGAGGTGTTTAGCAACGATATTGCTGCTGTCTGAAAAATAATATTGCGGTTTATATACGGCGCCTCGCAGGCTGCCTTCGAGCAACAGGCGCGGGATGATGTTGTTGCTGCTATCTGCACCAATTCCTTTGTCGGTAATGGCAAGCGAGAGGTTTCCTGTCACCGAGTCGGGCATGCTGATCTGGATGGTATTTGCGCCGCGCTTTCCCAGCCCTAAATTCGTAAAACCGACTTCGGGTTCAAAGATTGCTTCGTTGTTATTAACGTAGCAAATGCGCTCTGCCAAAGGCTTCCAGTCGCTGCTGAATAAAGTAACCCGCAGCACACCGCTTACCAGCTCCGCCGTAGGAATGCCACCACCAATGCTTGTTGTCTGCTCAAGGTTGGCGTTTGCCATATACACAAGCTGCTGGTGCATAGTAGCCGCTACATGCAGTTGCTTCATGTTATCAGGCGCATCTTCGGTACGCCGGATGATGAATGATTTTTTACCTGCACTATTATTAATTTCAAGGCTTACTCCGCTGCTATTGGCAGAAGGCAACGCCGTTGTATGAACATTGTTTTGTTCGTCTGTCCATTTGGCTGTGTACGTCTCGCCTTTTTCATACGTGATGCGGAGACTTCCCATGCCGTCATGTTCAGTCTTTATAGTATCAACAACGCTGCTCTTGTTGTTAACAATGACACCTTTTATTTTCACCGGTCTGCCATACTGATCGTTGGCGGCAAAGGCTATGCGTGATGACAATCCTTCTATAGCATCGCCACCTTCGGGAAAGAACCGGACAGATGGAATAACGGTGATTTTATTTGCCGTTTTCGAGATCGTTTTTTGGGCAACGGGAATATTTTTTTCGAATAAAAAAGCTGTATCAAAGTTCAGCATCCAGGCGGTGTAGGCTTTAATACGAACGAAAGGGCTGCTTAAAGAATCCGGTATTAAAAAATCGCCGGCTGCACCGCCCTGAACAATCGGGAATAAAGAGTGCGCAAGCAGCTTTCCACCGGCGTCATAAAAATCGGCATAACAGTTTTTGCTGATGTCGGAAGGCAACACGCCAGCCATCAGGTACGCTTTAAACCACACCGTTTCGCCGGGCGCATATGCAGGCTTATCAAATTGCATATAGATGCGCTCCGGCTGGTACTTTTCGGCATAGGCGGCAAGCGTGGTATCAATGCGTTGGGCAATTGACGGCTGAGAAAAAAAACACGCAAGCAGCAGGCTGAGGAAACAAAATCGCTTCATATCAATTACAGCTATAACGTTCAAATAAAAGCTATAACACGAATATAGAAGCGAACCTTAACAAAATGGCAACGGGCGTGAAATGTATGCTCTGAATTTTATTTTAGCCGATTGATCCAAATTCCGGTAGTGTATAACTCTAAAATAACGAAGAAGGGTATTTAAGATTCGCTTTTGTAAAAGCCCAATCATTGCCCCAAACCTTGATGGGAGCATTTCTGCATGTTGAAGCAGCAGGAATGGCAACAACTACCGATCACAAAAGTGACGGGCGATGGCTACCAAAAACTATATTTTGTATTTCATTTTAAAATGATCCAATACCAGAAATTCCATTTAGCGATGCTGCCGCATTTATTAATTCGGGAAATGGAAATGCACAGGAACAGCGTAAGTAACTGACAGGATTATTTTAAAGCGCTCGTGATGTACATTGCGCAAAAAATAACGACGATGCCGAAGACGAAAGAAACAATCGCAAGAAAAAAAGTATTGATTGTAGAAGATGAAGGCGATATGTGCCTGCTGATGGACATCATTCTTAATGGAAAAGATGTGGAGCTTGATCATGTAAAGAATATCGCTGCTGCGAAGGAATATCTGAAAACTGAGCAACCTTCGCTGGTGTTGCTTGACAACAGGTTGCCTGATGGTTATGGTGTTGATTTTTTACCGGATATAAAGAAACAATATCCATCGGTAAAAGTAGCGATGGTGTCGGGATACGATGGCGCTGCAGAAGATGTTGCAATGCATAACGGCGCCGATACTTATATCAGAAAACCATTTACACGCGAGCAGCTTTCGACTTCCGTGAAGTCTTTACTGAGCTAAATCGTATTTTCTTTTATCGGGCAGCGATGTTAGTATTTTGACTGATATCGCTGCTTTTTTATGAAGGAAAATGTAAACAAAATAAAGCCACTGCTGCTGTGCGCTTTGCTCTGCTTAGCTGCCGGTTATGCTTTGGATTTTGGAAATGCAACACCCATTATCAAGCGCATTGCCACTTCATCTTTTACGCTGGTTTCTTTAGGCTGGGTGTTGCTGATGCTGACGTTTTGTTATTGGCGGATCGATGTTCGCAGGTATATAAAATGCCCGGCTTTTCTTCTGGTTACCGGCATGAATTCAATGTTCATTTATCTCTTCTTCGAGATTGTGGGACACCGATGGTTTACTGAGTATATCACCACTATTATTACCAGTCTTTTGTCTTATACAAATACACCGCATACGCTAAGTTTGGTTACAGCAGCATGCGCTGTTTTCTTTCTTGAATGGGGCATTTGCTACTGGCTGTACAGGAAGAAAATTTTCTTTAAAATATAAAGGCTGCGTATTACATCAACCAATAGAAAACCTGACTTATAAGAAAGACGTTCCTTATCGTATCTTACTATTACTTCACAAACCTTCTTACCAATAAAAACATAACGACAAACAGGAGTAACGGGTAACAAAGCGCAATGCGCAGCCCAAAATGATCGGACAAATAACCAATGGTAGGCGGACCAATAAAGAAGCCTGTGTAGCCAATGGTGCTTGCCGTAGCAATGCCTGCAGACGGATCGATATCCTTGATATTACCGGCAGTAGAATACACAACCGGAACAATGGTAGATAAGCCAATGCCTATCATAAAAAACCCAAGAATAATAGTAAATACAGAAGGAAGAGCGAGCGCAAGAGCCAGGCCGGTAATAGCAATTAAGCAATTGATCAATAACAGCGTTTGCCTGCCTGCACGGTTAATAAAATAATCGCCTGTTAACCGCCCGATGGTCATGGCGGTGCTGAAAGAGAAGAAAGCAACGGCACTAAACGATTCGCTTTTGCCACCAATGGTATGCATGTAAATGGCCGACCAATCGGACATAGAACCTTCGCCCGTCATACCACAAAAAGCAATGATGGAAATGACGAGAATATAGACTGATAAAAAGCTTCTGATGTTCTTTCTTTCCTTATGCACTTCAGGCTCGGAAGAAGATGTATTCAGTAAGTTTTTTGATGCGATAATAAGTGAAAGAATCCCCGTTGCTGACATAACGAGCAACTGAATGCTGATGGCTATGTGTGCATACGAAAAAACCAATCCTGCTGCAGCTCCTGTTGCCATTCCAATACTGAATACAGCATGCAGAGACGACATGATAGATTTGCTCCAAAGCCTTTCTACCATTACGCCTTGTCCGTTCATAGATACATCCAAAGCGCCTGAGCCAAAACCTATGAAAAAGAAAGCCAGCCGCGCCATCCACAAATTGGGCGAAACCGTAATCAATGGAATGCAGCAGCAGAACAGCAAACCCGATATCAATGTCATCCTGCGGTTGCCCCATTGTTTGTTGAGCCAGCCAGCCATTGGCATCGATACCAGCGCACCAAAAGCCATCATCAGCAGTAGCGTACCTAATGTGCTGTTGTTGATAGAAAAGAACTCTTTCAGTTCGGGCAATCTTGCCACCCAGTTGGCGTACAGAAAACCGTTTACAAAAAAGAAAACGGAGGTGGCTATCCTGTATCTTACTTTATCGGTCATAGACAATTTGCGCTGTTGCTTGTGCATGCAATAACGGCTGGCAGCAATATTATAACGGGTTAAGGTAATGATGATTTATTTATTGCGTAGAATGCGAGGAATAGTGTATCAGTTTGAAATAAAATACAGATTTGGTAACCATCATCCGTCACTTTTGTAATCGACAGTTGTTGCCATTCCGGCTGCTTCAACACGCAGAAATGCTCCCATCAAGGTTACGGGCAATGATTGGGCTTTTACAAAAGCAACGAATAACATTGCTTTCGAATTAAGCCATTATTCAAAAATGCTAATTACATTGTAACACAAGTTTTTTCACATTTCGGCGGGTGGGAACACGCCGCCGACAGAACGCTGCCGGATGGTGTATCCACCATCCGGAATAAGTCAGGTTTATAAAAATATTTATGTTACAATGTACTAATTCATATTGCCAAATTCTTTGCGGTATTTTATCACAGACAATTCTTTCATTTTTGTTTCGAGCACGATGTCAATGTCTTTGCCGTAGGTATTTATTTTCTCGTGCACCCAATCGCTGTGCGCTTCTTTTTTCGCTTTCTCATCTTCTGTATTGCGACGTGAACTGGAATAGTGAAAAATTGGTTTTACACCCCATGTATTGTAGGCAGCCAGGAAAGCTTCCTCTTCCGTTAAAGCGCCGGGATGTAACTTATGATGAAAATAATCGAACACGATGGGAATGCCAATTGACTGATGAATGGGAAGTAACTCTTCGACAGAATACAGCCCGGGTTTATCATCGTTTTCTACCGTTAATCTTTTCTGTGCGCTCTGCGGAAGTCGTTTAAAATTTTCACCAAACCGTTTTGCGGTTTCTACCTTATCGCCATAAGCGCCGCCCACGTGAATGTTGATTTTGTGCATGTGCGTTTGCGGCAAGCCCATCAGGTCAAATACTTCCCCGTGAATTTCCAGATCGCGCAAGGTGTTGGTTAAAGCAAAGCCGCTGCCTGCCAGCTTATTAAAAGGTCCGGGGTGCGTGCTCATCCGCACGGGCTGTTTACCGGCTTCTTCCAACAGCTTCCTGATTTCGGTAAAATCAGGCAGGGATTCGATTTTATATTCTGATGCCCAGGGAAATAAATCGGATGACACGCGAAACACTTTGATACCGTGCTTTGCATTCCATTTCAGAATTTTTAGCAGCCCGGTTATGTTTGACAAGGCAATTTGCGAAGCATACTGAATTCCTTTTTCGAGGAATGTTTTCTTTATCATACTCCGCGTGGAGTAGATGCCTTCTTCCTGCAGACCGATATTGATACATGCATATCCTAAACTCATAAAACAGGCTGTATAAAAATTGCGCCGGAAACAAACCTATACCTGGAACAGGGATATCATCTCTATGCTTTTTATTTCGCAGTCGGCTTCTTCCATCATGTTGTAGAGCTGAACCGTTTCGCTGCCTGTCAGCATCAAATGAATGTCTTTGGAAGGAATGACAATGAAAATACTTCGTGCCACATTTTCTGTATCAATATTTCCATCTTCGTAATGGTTAATGACCTGGCGGTGCAGATGCTTGTATTCGCTTTCAGAAAGAGTAATGACGAAGGACAGAAAAGCAATTTTATAATAACCACATTGCCGGCAACGCACAATACAGCTTTCGCTGCTGAAGTGCAAGGAATCGTAATTGCAATACATACAGAATAATTGAGCCGCAAACTTCAGGTTTGTTGCCGGCAAGCGGAATTGCAATGCGGAAATCTGTTTTCGCAAAGAGGAACAGATTGAATTAAAATGAATTTCTGTTGAATAAAAGCTACTGATTTTACTTTTGCATTTTCACTTTTTAATTCACCTATTTTCCCTTTATATTTGCAGCCCGGTAAAACGGAATGGCTGCGTAGCTCAACTGAATAGAGCATCTCACTACGGATGAGAAGGTTTTAGGTTTGAATCCTAACGCGGTCACTAAAAAGGCAGTTAATCTCCTTGTAAAGCCAGCAAATACTTGATTTTGCTGGCTTTATTGTTTGTAACCATATCAAATAATATCAAAGCTTATCAAACTTCTGGTGAACAAACCAGTGAACAAAATTTATAACTGATTTTGTTCACTGGCGATTTCCTCAATGGGATTCTTTCAAAAATCAGATGAGGGATTGAAGGTTCATACAAAACCTTCTTTAAAAGTTCAGCCGGTGTTTTAGTTGAAAAAGAGTATGCTTTTATTATTTAAATAGAAAGATATGGACACCCGAATTACTTTTTCGCTCTTGTGCATTGTTCGCAAAAGCCGGCTGAACCGAAAAGGAGAATATCCCATTTATTTACGTATAACAGTAGATAGCAGACGTGTTGAAATTGCAACCAAAGTAATGCTCTCGGAAGGCAAATGGGACACAAAAAGAGGCAGGATACATGGCTCTACTCCAAAAACAAAAACTCTTAATCAGATGCTCAATAATTTTGAGCATAGAACGCGGGAAATTTATAACCAGCTTATCTTACGAGGTAAGCTGGTAACACCTGAAGAAATCAAAGACGAGCTCATAGGTTCCAAGCATAAACAAAGAACGCTGCTGGTTACATTCAAGGAGCATGTGTCCAATTTGGAAAAAAGGATCGGTAGCGATTATTCAGCCGGCACGGTTAAGAACTGGAAGGTTACCTTCGGTCACCTAAATGAATTTATAAATCACAAATATCCAGGGCAGAATCTGTCTTTCCGCCAGTTAGATTATGAATTTATAATCGACTTGGAACTATATGCCCGCACCCGATGGCATTGCGGCACAAATGCTATGCTCAAACACATAGAAAGAATCCGTAAGGTAATAAAGATTGCTATCAATAAGGGCTGGCTGGAGAAAGATCCTTTCGCAAATTTTAATTGCAAAGCAGAAAAAACACACCGAACTTTTTTGACTCAGGAAGACTTGGCAAGATTAGAAAATAAAATGATGCCGATAGAACGTCTCCAAAGAGTGAAAGATATCTTCATCTTCGCTTGCTATACAGGACTGGCTTATGTTGACATCGTGCAACTGACAAAGGATAATCTGGCAACAGGTGTTGATGGTAACAAATGGATCTTTACCTTCCGGCAGAAAACCGGAAGCAAGTCAAATATTCCTTTGCTTCCACAAGCAATTGCTATCCTCGAAAAGTACTCTGACTTACCCTCATCTTGTGAGCATTTATTTCCGATGATTACCAATATAAAAACCAATGCGTACCTGAAAGAAATAGCTGATTTGTGCGGCATCCGGAAGAATCTTACGTTTCACATGTCGCGACACACTTTCGCCACCACGATAACGCTAAGCAATGGTGTACCTATCGAAACAGTGAGCACAATGCTGGGTCATAGCAAAATCTCAACAACGCAGATTTATGCAAAAGTGCTGGAGAATAAGGTGAGTAAAGATATGATCACATTAGCCAACAAGTTACTAACAAGATGATTTTGCAGTTTGTGTTTATGTGTCTGTAAAATAGTTATCAATCTAAAAGTCAGTCATCAATTGTTTGTTGATCAATCTCCAAACGAAATCAGTGGTTCAGTTGGATAAACTCACCAGTTAATTTGAGGCAATTGCAAAATTAAAATGTTATAGCCTTCTGCGCTTTTAGTAGTTCCACCTGGACTCCATCTATTTTCTAAAAGCCTTGCCTGTTTTGCATTTCAGCGTTTCAAAGTATCGAAGATTACCGAATTAGGTACCTTTTTCTTCCTGCCTTATTAAAGGACTACAAACAAACACAAATGTACCTGCCTTTTTCTTCTTAAAAAAGAAGAATGATGTTGCTTCTACTTCTTTATTATCTGGAGTTGATGAGATTTATAATCAGCCTGATCATTATCTCCTTATCTGATGGATTGCTTTGCGCTACAAGTAAGGCAAGTGCAGTTAATCCATTATCGTTAATCTTTGTTTCTCCATTCTCTTTGAAACGGTGTTTGTTTTTCTCCAAAAACCAGATGAACAAAAAGGCACCAATGCGTTTGTTGCCATCTGTAAAAGGATGATTTTTGATTATAAAATAAAGCAAATGAGCGGCTTGCTCTTCAATGCTCGGATATAGATATACACCATCGAACGTTTGAACAATGCTGTTTAAAATACCTTCGAAGCTATCTTCTCTTTGATTGCCAAAAAGCGAAGAAGCTTCTTTCTTTTCAATGAGTTTCTTTTTAAGCTCTTCTATGGCTGTGAGAGAATCGGTATATCTAATTTGATAAGTAATGTTGTCTGTTACAGCATCTTCCGGAAGTGTGCCGTTATCAAATTGATTGAGCAGTACAAAGCTTTGTGTATACCTGCTGATAATGTCTAACAAGCCCTTTGCATCTGTCAACTGTAAGGGTGCAGCTTGCCCTGACTGATAAATGAGTTGAATGGTCTGTTGAAGTTGCTCTAACCGTTGTTGATTGATGGAATATCCCTGCACCAGATGCTCTTTCAATCGTTGTGTAGTCCACTGGCGAAATTGAGTTCCCCGCTTCGAATTGACGCGGTAACCAACTGATAAAATTGCATCCAGATTGTAATACTTAATCCTACGGTTTACTTTTCTTTTGCCCTCCTGCTGAACTACCGAGAAAAGTTCGGTAGTTGCTTCTTCTTCCAGTTCATGTTCCTGAAAAATATGTTTCAGGTGTAATCCGATGGTGTCGCTATCTTTTTGAAACAGGTCGCTCATCTGTTTTTGTGAAAGCCAAACTGTGTCATGCTGAAACATAACGCCGATTTCAATCTGATGATTAGCTGTTTGATAGAATATAATTTCACCTTTCACTTCCATTATGGTAAAGATAGGATGAGATAAATGGCCTCAAAACTTCAGCAACCTTTAATAAATGGGTTTGATTGTTTAAATGAATTACTTTACTTCTAAGAATGTTTAGGTTGTCATTCGTATAAAATTGCTTTTCCCAATTCAGTTAAGGCAGCTTTGATTTCGCTGGGTCTGCCGTATAAAATCTGTTGCCTTTTTAAACAATTCATGCAAAAATTCATCACTTCCCCAGCACCCGCACTACATCCCTAAAGCTTCCCAGCGCACTCTCTAAATTCTCCACGATCTCCAACGCCAGTCCATCCGGGTCTGGCAGGTTGTCTAAATCTGCCAGCGACTTATCTTTCAGCCACGTAATGTCTAATGAGGTCTTATCCCGCGCCACAATCTCATCATAGGTAAACATCCGCCAACGTCCTTCCTTGTTTGCCTCGCTCCACGTCGGCGTCCGCTTGTGACGGTTCAGCGGGTTATAGCAATGGATAAAGTCTGCCAGGTCATCCAGTTGCAGCGGGTTTTTCTTCAAGGTATGGTGAATATTGGTGCGGTAGTCGTAAACCCATACTTCTTTCGTCCACGCGTCTTTGCTGCCCGGCTTGCCGTCGAAGAACAGCACGTTCGCCTTTACGCCGTTGGCATAGAAGATACCCGTGGGCAGGCGCAGTATCGTATGCAGGTCGGTCGTTTCCAGCAGCCGCTTGCGCACCGTTTCGCCCGCCCCGCCTTCAAACAATACGTTATCCGGCAGCACCACCGCAGCCTGTCCCGTTGTTTTCAGCATGCTTTTGATGTGCTGCACAAAGTTCAGTTGCTTGTTGCTCGTGGTTACCCAGAAGTCCTGCCGGTTATAGGTCAGGTCTTCTTTCTCCTGTTCGCCTTCCTCGTTGGTAAAGGTCATGCTGCTCTTCTTGCCGAAGGGCGGGTTGGCAAGCACGTAGTCGTACCTCGTTTCGCCCGATGCAATGAGCGAATCGGCTGCCGATATCATTACCGTGTCGCTGTCTATATCGCCGATGTTGTGAAGGAACAGGTTCATCAGCGCCAGCCGCCGCGTACCGGCAACAATCTCGTTGCCCGCAAACGTGTGGTATTTCAGGAACTGCTTTTGCTCCCTGTCCAATTCATAATTCGCTCCATCGGAAATAAAATCGTAGGCGGCTAAGAAGAAGCCACCCGTACCACAAGCCGGGTCGGCTATCGTCTTCATCGGTTCGGGGCGCAGGCAGGTTACCATCGCGCGTATCAGCGCCCTTGGCGTAAAGTACTGCCCGGCACCGCTCTTCGTGTCTTCGGCGTTCTTCTCCAGCAAGCCTTCGTAGATGTCGCCTTTATCCTTTACACCCATTAGCACCCATTGCTCGGCGTTTATCAGGGCTACCAGTTTGTACAGCTTGGCAGGGTCGGTTATCTTGTTCTGGCTCTTGGTAAATATCTGCCCGAGTATGCCTTTCTCTTTTCCTAATTCGCGCAACAGGTTGTTGTAGTGCACTTCCAGTTCATCGCCGCTTTTGTTCAGCAGCGTTTGCCAGTTGTATTGGGCAGGTATCGGCATGGTGCGAAAGTGCGGCGGCTGGCTATACTCATCTGCCATTTTTAAAAACAGGAGGTAGGTAAGCTGCTCTAAATAATCTCCGTACCCAACTCCATCATCACGAAGGGTATTGCAGAACGCCCATACTTTGGAAACGATTTGACTGTTATTGTTCATTAATGCGTAAGTATTAATTTAGGAATAGGCTTTATCCCTTTAGTGGCTGCCAATCTGAACTGACTTGAATTATAAGGAATATTAAAACTGCCTGATTGAACCCAATAAAATGGTGTCCGGCTTTTCACTTTCATTTTATTGATTTCAGGAGCTGACCGAACAAGCCAGTCTTTCAGCCATTGCAGCTTTCTCAACACAACGTCTACTTCTCCTGTATTGGCTGAATGCACTTCAATAAAGAAGACTTCAGATTTGTACGAGAAAGCATAATCCCAGCGATTATCATTCGGATACTTTCTTACCACGCCGGCATCAATATCAATACTTCCATCGCATTTGGTTGTATCTTGTAAGGAGACCTTTAGACTGTATTTTCCTAACGCTCTCAATCCGCTTTGGTAGCATGTCTTTACTTCTTCAGTGCTTTCAACAACTTTTTTGAAAGTCATCGCTTTTGCTGCTTTCTTACTCATGAGCAACAGAATTAGATACCACGTCTATTGTTTTCGAGCTAAAGCTTGTAAGTCCGCCCCACTGTGCCACGGCTTCATCATTACTACCGGCATCAAGGCTGGAAATATCTTTGACTGTTACCTTATTATGTATTCTGTCAAAGAAGTAAGTTTTGATAGTTCCTTTTAAAAGAGAATCAAACATCTTTTTAGAATCGGTTGAAGGTTTATTGATATCAAATAGTTGAGCTACTGCGGTATTGTTCGCTTCGTTCTTTTGCAGGTTTTCAAGAGCCCACGCAAATTCCAGAAGAACAGGCGAATGAGTAGAAATAATGACTTTATAACCCCGGCTCATTAAGTCTATAACCTGGAGCAGAACAGATTTGATAGCCTGCGGGTGAAGTCCCATTTCCGGTTCCTCTATAATCACATAGTCAATATGATGTCTCTTTTTTGTTTTACTGTCAGGACACAAGTAATAGAAGCTAAGTAGTAAAGGCATGAATTCTTTTTGACCTGCACTCCATGCCATGTAAGGAATACTAGACTTCCCTACATCTAACTTGAAACGCTTTTTATTGGTTCTGTCAATACTTATTTTTCCGTGATGAAATATGCTGTCATCAAAAGATTTCTTCGATTCATCTCGAATGCTTTCCCTTTGAGGAAAATCCGGTCCATCACTATTATTTTTTTCAAGCTGCAATCGTAATGTCTCACTAAAATCCCGCAGCACAAAAGGAACAGAATCTTCATAATCGGTAAAATATCTGGGCCAGCCATTTTGCAAACACACAACTCTTTGAGCAGGGATATAAAACAGGTGTTCTCCCTCTAAACGCCCTGCAGTTTCCTCGCCTCTTTTAGGCAGTAAGTATTTTAAAGAATAAGATTTTTTATCAAAACTGATTTTCGTTGACTCATTCCATATTCCTGACATTCCCTCTCCGAAATACCTGTCTAAAATATCTTTTTCATTATCGCCCCACACAAATCCATATTGCTCTACAGTGCTTAGAATATTCTTTTTATCAATCAGCAGTTTTATGAGTTGAAGCAGAATGCTTTTTCCACTTGCCTGGGGACCGACAAATAAGGTAATGTCTCCGAAATTAATATTGGCTGTATCAATAGGACCCAGAGACTTGACTGTAATGTTGTTCATAACCAAATTAATTAAACAGGTAGCTAAAATCTAAGGTAAGCACTTTCAGTTCAGGCTTTATCAGGAGTTCGATCTGAATAATGGCCGTATCCGACGCCATCATTACGAAGAGTATTGCAGAATGCCCAGACTTTGGAGACGATGGAAGACGTATTGTTACTCATTTATTCTATGAAAGAAGATAAGATATAGTGTAAAAGAATGGTACTATTATTTTACACTATATAGTTATTCAAGTAAAGAAAAGATTGTGGAGGAGATAAATTAAAATCTTCTTTTAGACAAAGAGGTTTTTTGTATTTTTTTGTCGCAGCAATCTTAATAGCGAAGCCATTCGTTTTATTAATAAAATACTCATAAAAAAACTCCTCTTCAATACCTGCAGATTCTTTTGTTAGCTTCCAAAGGTTTTTCAAATCTAACTTTAGAATTGAATCAATCTGAAATTCACCAATTACTTTCTGAACAGGTGAAGACGCATATACTACAACCGTCTTTACGTTTTGCTCTTTGAAAATAGTTCTTCGAAATTCAAATGTTTTCTTTCCACTAAAAATTAATTCTGCATACTCTGGTTTAATAGACAATAAGATTTTCGTTGGTTTCTGTTTCATGTAATATAAGCTTAAATTGGTCTTCTGTTATTTGCTTTAATCCACGCAATTCATTTTCTGCACCCGATATAATACTAAGATCAAGTAAAGCTTTTCTGTTCATTCGCTTTCCCAATGGAAAAGAATGAACAAAAAGAAAGTTTATGATGAAAGGTCTGTATTTCGGATTCCAATTCCAATATTTCAGTAATTCTTCATCACTAAAAACACTACGTTTACGGCACTTTGCAATAAACTCTTCTTCATTTTCTATTTTGTCTAGTTTTCCTTCGGCAATTGCTATAGTTGTAATAACGCTCGTGTAATATGCGCTTCCTCTATCAGCTGTTCGATAGAATATAATGACGTCACCTTTCTTGATGTTTCTTTCTGTTGATCGGGATATATAAACCTTACTTATTGCGTTTCTGTGAGGTGCATGTTCTTTGAAGTCTTTTGGCGATTCTGTTCGCAGAAAAGAGTCAGGTAACAGGTCGCTATGATATCCGGGATAAATTGGAATCAAAAAGATATTTTGCTTCACTCCTATAAAAGGAAATGTTTCTTTTGGATTTAGCGAATTAAAATGAGGAGTAAAATCTCTGGTGTAAACAAGTTCCCCACTTTTTCCCTTTGTTCCATGTAATTTGAATCCAAATTCTTCAAACAACGATATCAAGCGGTTTTGTTCATCTCGTTTATTGAAAATGGTAACATAGATTTCTTCAACTCTTTGTACTAAAGCATTGTCAAAAATTATTTTTAAAAATCTTTCTCCAAGTTTCACTCCATTACTGACAACTTTAAAGGTTCCGATTTTTAATCTTCTTTTCGGTGTAAAGGTTGGCTGTATATCCAAATACGGTTCTGAAGCTTGTTCAACTTTAATATACAAAAATGAAAGAAGACGATTGTTTTCTTCATTAATGGTTACATAAGCCAGTTCGTTTGATTTATTGTTAAACCACTTTTCGAATCCAGTGTAATCTTCTTTTAATGAATCAAAGAACGGATCTGCAAGAGACAGTTCTCCAAATAATTTTTGCTGTACACTTAGAACTTGGTATCCAACCAACTTGGGATTTTCTGCATAAATTTTTTCTAAAAAAGAATTGATTTTAAAAACTCTATCCGAAATACCAATCGCTTCGGCTTTAACGTGAATTTTTTTGTCCTCCGAAATCAAAATGTCAACCCGGTAGTTATATACCTCATTAAGTAAAATAGTGTCATTCTGGTCATTTTCATTCAAGTCATACTTATCTGATATTATCTTGACTATTTGCGACATTGGTGCAACAGTTAGCAGTTGCTCATAACTATCCATCTTTTTATTAAAGGTGTCAACAGTGCTCAAGTTAGAATTCTTATTTATTTCAGCAATAGTAACCGGATGGATATATTTTTCATAGTCTGCTTTTTCGAGCCATTTGAATAGAATTCCTATGTCCTGATTAACTACTCTACCAGCCTCCCTGTGAATGATGATATTTGTATCTAAAAGTGCTTTTTTCATTAAGCTTTCTTTTTTCCTGTAAAATTTAAGTTTTCACTCTTTATAAGATAATAGAACAGCATTCCGACAAACAATACAATTACAATCCAAAATAGAATTGGAAGACTTATAGACGAAAAAGTCCTGTTAGCTAAAGTCAGGGAGACTTCAAGCGAAGCCATAAAAAGTAAAATGCCGGCTACTAAATTTATAAGTAAGGCAACCGTAAGTTGATCAATACCGATACGCTCTTTTGTAAAAATCGAAAAGAAAGTATAACTATCAAGCTCACTTTTTTTATTGAAAACAACGATTAAATCTTCTTGTAAAATCTCATCCCCTAAATACTCTTTAAAAGATTTGGATTCTAATGTGCGAACGTTTTTTAGTGTAGAGCTATCAATAAATGCCAATTCGTGCGTATTGGGAATAATATTGAAACAAAAACACGTTTCAACTTTACAAAGGACATTGTGTAGAATTTCATTTAGCAAATTATCTGGAATATTTCTTCTTTGATTAAGCTTTATATCATAAAGCATAGTGGACTTAGTAATTCCCTTTTTGATAACTGAAATTTTTGCCTTAGCAGGAATAATGTAAAATCTAAAATAAATATTTGGTTTTGAAGTATTAGATTGAGCTACGTGTTGATTATATAGTCTCAAATCAACTTTAACCTTTGCCTTTTGATTTGCGAAGTCGTTATTAAACTCTAAAGGCAATATGCACAATTCATTCTTCTTTTCAGAAAATTGATGAATGACACCATTCTTATTTCCTCCACCATCTAACGATGTTACATTTGATATTGAATCATTGAAAATAAATCGGCTATTTGAAGTGTCCTTTAGTCTAGGATATAAATCGGTTACAGTTGCAGACGAATCTAACCAAGGTATAAAGAACTTAACCTCTAAAGCATCTGAGACAGGGATAGTTCCCGATACAATTTCACAACCAAACTCAACCAAAGTTTTGTTGTTAGAAAACTCCCACGTACAAATATGGAAGCGTTCTATTGTAATAGGTGTATTAGTATAAACGAAGTAAGAATTATCCATACTTGGTATCAGTTTGTAAGAACCAACTTCCCCTCAAATGCCCTCTTCAAAATACTTTGCCGCAACACCTCTGCTTGTTGCAAGCTTTGGCTTATACTTTCTTCCATCTTATCTGCTATACTGAGGCGGCTTTCTATTTCCTGAACAATTTGATTTTGTTCTTCAAGCGAGGTAAAAGGGACTTCAATTTTCTTTAGTTCTTTTCCTGTAAGATGTTTTATTGTTGTTCCTGTAAAGGAATCTTGAAGTGAGCCATTTAAACTTTTGTGTTTCATCAGATGATAGAGATACTTAACGTTTGTGTGTTCATTAACTCGCACGCGATGTAGGGCTTTTTGAATCATTATTTTGTCTTCAAAATTCCATATAGCACATCTTCCCGGTTCCCCTCCTTCACAAATAACTAAATCATTTTTCTTCAAACTATATCTTTCAAATTCATCTTCCTCGAACTTCATTTGTTCTAAATTATTCAAATCAAATGTTCCCCATCGCACACTTATATTCCTTAAATAAGGTTTTAAAGTGCCTTTATTTTTCTGCTTATCTAACATCTTTCCAAGACACATCTCTGATATTTGCCCCAAAACTTTTACTCTCCATCCCTCCGGTAAATCACTCTTCTTCTTATAAACCACTTCCTCTTCAGCAACCATCAAATTTGTATGCAGACTGGACGGGTCGCAAACCCGCGACCTGTTTTCTTCTCGCCATTCTTCCGTCAGCTTCCCCTCAAATGCCCACTTCAACACAGCCTGCCGGTAAGTTTTCAATTGCAGCCGTGCCGTTTTTAATTGTTCTATCCCTTTATCTATTTCACTAAACAGTTCTTCTATTTTGGAAACAATGGCTTGTTGCGTTGAGCTAGAGGGAAGAGGAAATAGTGTTTCTCTTATTGTTTCTCCAGATATCGCTTTGAATGTTGTACCTGTTCCTTTGCTATCTAATTCATGCTGTCTGCTTCTTAAAAAGTAAAATCCGTATTTATAGTTTTCAAAGCGAATGGCTGCTAATCCTCTTCCTATACAACATGTTTGATCTGCAATGTTTGTAGTTCCTACAGGCGCTCTAACAGAAAGTAGAATATCATTTGGTTCAGCAACCTTATTTGGCACACTACACCATTTTTCAACGACAGGATGTAGTTCTGTGAATTCAGCTTTCCCTTGAAAAAAAGGCAACCCGATACCATTAGCATTATACGATGTAGATGGTGGTGATTGACCCATTATTATTTTAGTAGCGTCTCCCAGCTTTTCCCATTTCCATCCTTCCGGCAACTCAGTATTCATAGCAGTATTCCAAAGGTTTCTGTATAAGGTGTATGGATGTCAATATAACTAAAGTGCATCGGCGACTGCGCATGAATCGCCCCATACATTTTTTTGCCCTCGCTGTCAGATGTCAAGAACGCATCTATGTTGGTATGTACGTCTGCCTGCGCATACAGCTTTACATCATTAATCACTATTTTTCTTCCCGGCGATTGTAAAGTGCTTCTATACTGCAGGAGCAGTCTCATAAGCCGCCCGGCATGTTCTGCGTCTTTCAGGTTAAAAGGTGCTATCTGCACCTGTTGTAACGGCAGTTCTTCAAGGCTGCCCTGCACACAATATTCGGCTACCGATATGGTGGAGATAAACAGAGGAACCTGCTGCTCCAAAAAATATTTATAATAGGCGGTAGCCTGAGCGTGTAAACCTTCGGATGGTAACAGAAATCGTATCAGGAAGCTGGTGTCCAGCAGCGCGCCTCTAAGCATCGTAGCCTCCTCTTATGTCCCGCAGCCAATTGCTGGCATCGCTGACTCCCTGCCAGCTTTTTTGTGCCTTGCGCCTCAGTCCCTGCAGGTAATCTTCGTTATAGGCAGCATTGTAATTGGTAAGTTCTATAAACTGCAGCGACGATTTATCTACCTCGCCGGTTTGCGCATTTTGCTTGCCCGATACATGAATGCCAAACGTTTTATACAACAGGTTATCTTCCCGCTGCTCTAAAAAATATTTGGGTGTTTGAATAACAAGCAGCCCGGCATCGGACGTTGACAGGTGAATGCTCGATTTCTCTTTTCCTCCAAGGCTCGTAATCTTTCCGTAAAAGTAAAAGTCCGCCTCAGCCCAAAGAGATTCCGCTCTGAAGTAAGCCGTTTTGGATGTGATTTCTAATGTTGCACTATTGGCTAAAGAAGTGTGCAGGGAAAAGGAATAGTTTTTTTGCAGGGCAACATTTTGCAGCGTTTCAAATGCCTTTGCCGTTGGCAGGTCTAAAAAGTCTAACGACTTTTCGGTGTTGATTTGCGCAATGATGGCATTGAAGGCAATAATGTATTGCATACTGGTTTTAAACACATGCTTTACCGAACCCTTCTGTATATCGTAGCTGATAGCCGGGCGGTTTTTCTTATCGCCGGTGATAAGCAGGTTCTCAGCTTGCTCTAATATCTGCCTGATTTCTGCCACGTCATAATTGTCAGGCTCCAGAGGCTGGTTGCCCTTTGTGCCTGATACAACTATGGCTATGTTGCCGGTGTTATCCATCTTACAAATTTAGGTTCCTGATGCTTAATTTTTTTAGCCGCCAATGCCTTATTGCGATTTCTGTTTCCCATTTTCTATAGCTCTTTTGCAAAGTAAAAACAGAGTTTATCCTTCTTTTCTCGCCAGTCATCTTGTATGGTCTATTGCTACTTAAAATTTGCGGACAATCTTTTTTATGACATCAAAGAGGGGTTGGAAATTAATAAAATCATCCTTATGCAATTGTTCTATGATTTCATCTGCAAATTTGGTTTTATGATAATTAAATTTCACCAAACTGCCTCCGCCAACTTGAGGTTCTTGAGTGTATTTGTCATGAATAGAAGCAATGCCATAAAGCAATAATTCTATTGGCATATACGATTTGTCTTTATAAGTTTCCTTACCTTGCTTAATCACTTGCTCTTTTATTGCGTCATTAGAAACAGGTAAGAGCAAAGCGTAAGCATTATAAGAATTATGCTTTTTTAATAGTCCTTTTTCTGGATCATCTTCAATAACACTAAATTTTGATAAACCATTCCAAGCATCATAACCTTCCTTATCAAAATCAAATAAGGCAATAAATATTTTCGAAGAATAGTTTGTAAATATTTCTTCTCTCTGAAACATATTTCTTAGAAAGCTTGCGTCAAAGCAATCTTGAATATCAAAACTCATTTTGTTAGTTTCAATCATACTCCAAGCTTTTTCAAGAATTATCTTATCTGTTATTCCTTCCGTACAAAGCACAGGGTCAGATGATCTTCCAAGATTATAACTAATCTTCAAATCTGATTCTGCTTTTGTAAGAGAAGCGAAGCCTTCAGTTAAAATATTAAGAGCCTCTTCGTTTGAAGATTTTACTATCCTGTTTACACCTTCTTTATTCATTACATAAATTGAATCTTCCAGTGCTAATGCTACAGTGCTTGGCGAATGTGTGACTAGAATAATATTGAGCCCTTTTCCTATTGCCAATTCTTGCTTAAGTACATTAAGCATACTCTGAGTCATAGAAGGATGGAGAGATGCATCAATTTCATCAAGCAATAGTAATTTAGGAAAGTGACTATCAATATTTGATTTGTATAATGAAGAGACCAATGCGAGCATAGTTTTCTCGCCTGAAGACAGACTGCTAAAGTTAATAGAGACATTTGTATTAGTCACACTAAGTAGTTGTAATTGGAACGGATTTTCACGTTCTAAACCTTCCGGATTATTTACTTTGTATTGAAGACTTCCAAATTGAAGCAAAATATTATTGATAATATCCCAAGGCTTTTTACCGTGAGTTTTCTCAAATTCTTCGTCAGATAAGGTTTCAAATGAGTTTCTATATTGGCTATTCCTAAACTTCTTGTATAAATTTAATTCCCATTTCTCCCAATAATCGGAAAAAATTTTTCCAAGTTCGTTTAATAAAAAATTTCCTGTGTAAGAAATAGGTACGTATATATTATCGATGTCCTCTTTAGTTAAATATTCAATTGGCTTATGTGCTTCCCTTAAAATTCTAATAATGGCAGGCTTTGTTTTATTAGGATTGTTGTTGTAATTATAGTCATTCGAGGAAATATTTTTAATATTATTTCGATAGTTATTGTAAGCTGGAAAAATTTCTTTGATTCCAGCAGATATAAAATCAGTTTCGGTAAGGTCGTAAAATCTTCTCTTGGTATTTTCTAAGAATGATAAAATAATAGAAATCTCAGATCTTATTTGCGAAGCCAAATTGTGATTGGTAACAAAGACATTTTGTATTGTTGAATAAACATTTTGCCTTTCTCCTTGAAGTGTAGACAGTAAAACAGGTTGTTCATCATTTAGTGTAAAGCTAGTATTGTTAAACAGTGAAATATCTTTTTGATCTAAGTTATCAATAATTACTGCACCGTTTAGAATAGCATTGAACAAATGTGATTTACCTACACCATTTAAACCAGTAAGAACAGTAAAATTTGGAAGTCGAACCTCTTTAAAATCTTTTATCGATAAAAACTCTGACTGGAACCTTATAAGCATAATTTAACTCATTTAAAACCTACGCCGCCAGCACCTCATTCAGCTCCATCAATATCCTCTCATACTCCGCTCCGAATACCTGGTAAAACTTCCCCAACCCGCCCGCTTTATTAAACGGGTCCAGCTCAAAATCTTCCCTGTCCACATGAAAGCTTTGGGCTACATAATCCTTTATCATCCGCAGCCATTGCATCTGCTCGCCGCTAAACTTCACTGCGCCCGCCTGCCGGCGGAACACCCAATCCTGGAAGTTCTTATCCACCGTTTTATCGTATGGCGTCAGGATTGCATCCACACCCGTTACCTTCCGTATCAGGCTCACTAATGCCGTCAGTTCGTTCTTCGGCGAGGCGCCCGTTTCGCCGCTCTTTTCATACGCATTCCACACCGCCATCGGCGACAGGGACGGCTGCTCCGTTTTCAGTTTCCCGCACAGTTCTTTTATCATGCTATAGGTCAGCTCGCGGCGGCGATAGGGCTGCGCGTAAAAGATTTGCAGCGCGGTAATCTCGTCTTTATGCGCCTCTATCCACGCCGTAAAGTTGCCGATGACAAATTCCGCTTCCCCTTTCTGGTCTTTCACCCAGCCAATATTTGTAATCTCGTCTATGTTAATGCCGTCAATCACCTGGTCGTACTTCTTCCGCACATCTGCAATGTAGTTGCGCAGGTCAGGATTGTTAAACACCGCTGCCGCTGCTTCTATCGTTTGCCTGCGCTGTTCCGCAATCGCGTTCTCTATCTCTGCCGGTGCCGATGTTATTAGCTCACTTCTCACCGCTGCCTTCTCGTTTTCTATCCGGTCCGGGTCATACGCACCCAGCAGGCTTCTCACTACCTGAGGTATCGTCAGCCCGTTTGCCTCTTTTGCAAACTGCGCTTTCTCAGCCGGGTTAATTTGTTTGTCCAACCGCAGCAAACGGTTGGCAAGCGTCGTTAGTATGTCTTCGCTCGTGTTGCCCATTGCCAGGTTTTGCAGCACATCTTTCAGGCTCATGCCCGGCGCTTTCTCTAAGGGACGGCTGTCCGTCTTCTGGCTGCTCTCCACGCCAATGGCATCAATAATCACGAAATGGTCTTTGGTAAACTTTGCCGACGGCGTGCCCGTGGCTTTCAGTTGTTCCAGGCTGCAGGTGCGCGTGCCCCTGCCTTTCATCTGCTCGTAATAACTGCGGCTCTTTACATCGCGCATAAACACCAGTACTTCCAGCGGACGTATGTCGGTGCCCGTGGCTATCATGTCCACCGTTACCGCCATGCGCGGGTAGTAGTCGTTGCGAAACTGGCTGAGTATCGTTTTTGGGTCTTCCTTGCTTTGGTAGGTAATCTTCTTGCAGAATTTGTTTTCTTCCCCAAACTCTTCCCGCACAATGTCTATGATGTCTTCCGCATGAGAGTCCGTCTTGGCAAAGAGTAAGGTCTTCGGCACTTCAAACTTTCCTTCCCCGTCCACCCGGTCGGGAAACATGGCGGGTAGGTTCTCCTTCATCGCCCGCACAATGGTGCGGATAGTGCTCGGGTTCACAATATCCCTGTCAAGCTGCCTGCCACTGTAGGCAATGTCCTCATCCACTGCCTCCCAGAACTTCCGCCGCGTCAGCCGTTCCCGCTTGTCCACGTTTTCGCCCATCGCTATCGCCGCCCCGTTCTTCGTAATCTTCGTTTCAATGGTGAACACGTTGTACGGCACCAGCACCCCGTCTATCACCGCCTTCTCGTAGCCATAATCGCTTACTATGTTCTTATTAAAATAGCCAAATGTCCGGTTGTCCGGCGTTGCCGTCAGCCCCACCTGGAACACATCGAAATAATCCAGCACCTGCTTCCATAGGTTATAGATGCTGCGGTGGCATTCGTCTATCACGATGAAGTCGAAAAACTCGATGGGAACTTTCGGATTGTAAGCCACCGGCGGCGGTTCTTTTACCGTGTATTCATTCGGGTTCGTTTCCTCCGCGCTCTCGTCCAGTTCCGTTCCTTTCAGTATGCTGTACATGCGTTGTATGGTGGAGATGTACACCTGGTTGTCGCCCGGTATGTAGCCACTCTTCAGCCGCGTTACGCCATACAGTTCGGTAAACTTGCGGTTGTCATCGTTCGGCACATACGCCATAAACTCCTGCTCTGCCTGCTCGCCGAGGTTCTTTGTATCCACAAGAAACAGGATGCGCTTTGCCTTTACATATTTCAGCAGCCGGTAAATAAAGGTAATGGCGGTAAATGTTTTGCCTGACCCCGTTGCCATCTGTATCAGCGCTTTTGGTTTCGCTTCTTTAAAGGAATGTTCTAAGTTGTTGATGGCAACAATCTGGCACTCGCGCAGGCTTTCGGTTGGCAATGCAGGTATGTCGTGCAGCCTTGTCCGTAAGGAAGTATCCTGTTTGCACCATTCCGCAAACGTCTCAGGACGATGGAAGGTAAATACAGGTCGTGAGCGTGGCTTGGTATCGCGGTAATCGGTAAAGCGGGTTACCTCGCCTGTACTTTCATACACAAACGGCAGCTTCTGGTGTTGTACCACATATTTCAATCTGGCATTTGCATAGCCTTCGCTTTGCTCTTCGTGCATTGTAAGCCGTGTGCCTTCTTCGGCGCGTTTAGCTTCGATGATGCCGACGGGTTTCTTATCTGCAAAGAGTACGTAGTCCGCCGGTCCGATATCGGTTTGGTATTCTCTTATGGCAACACCAATACCTGCATTGAGATTGATATGCGTTTTGTTTTGAATAACCCAGCCACAAGCGGTTAATTGCTTGTCGATGGCATCACGGGCAATGTGTTCAGGTGTTTGGTTCACAGCAAGGCAGTTGTCGTTTTCAGTTGCTAAAAATAATGGATTGCAGTTATGTAGGGAAATATCAATTCAAAATTTTTTAATCAAAACAGTCGACTTGAAGTAGTCAAGAAGCGATTATATAAAAACAAAGAATTGATGGACAAATGCTGCCTGGTAATTGCAATTGATAGAAGGACACACCGCTTACTCAATGCAAATTACTCTTTTGTTTCTTTTCCTTTTCATGTAGTGTTTTATATAGTTCTTGCCAGACGATTTTGCATTCGTTCAGTTCTTTTTCCTGCGAATGAACGGTATACCAGCTTTGGATGGCTTCTTTACCTAAAACAAAAAGATAAGTGGAAAGCAAAATGACGAATAGCCAAAAGAAAAGCCTGCCGAATACGAGACGGTAATATTCGTGTACATTGTATTCTGGGAAAAGAAGGATGCGATGTTCCTTTTTAATCGTTTTTGGCTGCGCTTCTATCGTCTGTTTCAGCTTTGCTACTTCTTTCATTATAACAGTTTCGAGCATAGCGGTAGAAAAGGGTTGAGAAGCAGACTTTTGCTCTTTCAACCGCTGGTCAGACGCCTCCAGTTTTTGCATCACTTCATTCAGAAGCTTTGTTTGCTCCTCTTCTCTACTCTTTATCCTGCTAAGCTCTTCCAGTATGCCAGCCAGCACCGTTTCCACCATGTCATTCGCCACCACAGTCTCCTTTTTGTTTTATCCGTGCTTTAATTTTCTTTTTTTCTTCTTGATTTGCTGCATCAGTTCCGGTGCAATTCCTTCCCCGGAAAACTCTGGCTTTATCATCTGATCCAATATGCTCACAGCTACTCTACTTATTTTTTGTACAAGGAGGCTACTACCTCCACTGCCACCGCTTTTTGTGATCGAGTTACTTTGTTTACCAGTTGGGATATTAAAAGGCTTCTGCTGCTTGTCGGGCTCTACAGAAAGCCCTTGTTTCCTTGCCAGGATGCGTTCAATGGTTGAGAGCGAAAAGCCCAGTTCGCTTCCTTTGATCCGCATCTTCCTTTCGTCTGTAAACACAATGCCCCTACCGCGTTCTATGCTTATCTTTTTTCTTTTCATCAGCCCTTCAAACTCTCCAAAGCTTTTCGAAAGCAGCAGGCACTCTTTCACATCATTTCTCAATTTCTCTTTGCGGTTATCCAGTCGGGGCAGTTGCCTGTCTTTTTGGGACAGGAAAGTTTTCGGGCTCAATACCTGTTTCAGTCCGTATTCTCGTTCCATTTTTCGGCAGAACAGGGCAATCCGTTTGTAGCTGTTGCTATCGGTTACGGTACGCCCGTCGAAACCTACTCGATTAGCTACGATATGCAGGTGCGGATGCTTTGTGTCATGGTGCAGAACGGCTACCCATTGGTTATTCTGAAAGCCCATTTCCCTGGCACAGGCTTCACTGATGGCAGTGAGTTTTTCTTTCTTCAGTTTCTCACCTTCTGCCAGGCTTAAGGTGATGTGTAAAACAGGCTTTGCCAGCTTAGTATTCAACGCCCTTACTTCACTGAATTGCTGAACCAGTTCCCTGTCACTTCCTCCGCACCGGTTGTACCCTAACACTTCAGCGCGATCCTTCATTTCTGCGTCAATATTTTTTTCCTGTCGCTTGTCATTCAGGCAGTACAGCAAACATCCTCTGAACGACTTTCCGGTCATTACTTTTCCAATCATAATTGAAGAGAGTTTTGTATGGTTACGATGTGTTGTTTTATCTCCTGTTCAAGGATGAGCAGAGCCGCTTTTTCAGTGCTTTCCAATTCTCCTGTTGCATTTACTTTCCGCGCGATCTGATTGAGGTTAGCAGCCGCGTGATGAAGGGTCGCTTTGTATTCCAGAAACTCCTTCGGCAGCGCTTTCTGCCGGCTGACAAATTTTCCGTCCAATCCTTTTATCCGCAGGTATTCCGACAAGGTAAATCCGGCCTCCCTCGCTTTTCTTTCGATCACCTTGCGCTCAAGGATGGTGCATTTTACCGTTATGGCATAGCTCCGTTTCACCGCTTTTTTTGGTCGTCCGCCCCGGCTTCTTACTGTATTGTTTCCCATCGCTTTCATCTCTCATTTCCTCTTTTCCATCTTCACAAAATCATTTTAGCTAAGCCTTTTGCCGAATGCTGACGCGAGTCAGCATGAGGGAAACCAGCGTTTTGGGCATCCCAAAACATAGCTGGCTACTGATGCGATAAAAGTGGCTATGGGTGCAAGCGGTACTGTTTTGCTTGCTACTGATGCGATAAAAGTGGCTATGGGTGCAAGCGGTACTGTTTTGCTTGCGCCTTTCTATGCTGCACCAGCCACTCATTGAAGTCTTTTGAACCAGTGTATAAACTCCTCTTGTCTGTAAATCTTTGATCTTTTTCCAAGGCTTTTGCCGTTACCTGATGACCGGCACTGTCGTTATCCAGATACAGGTGAACTTTGGGGTAAGCTTTCATCTTGTCCAAGCTCCTTTCGAAAAAGGAAAGGGAGTTGAGCACAAGACTGTTTGTCAGCGGAAGCTTTTTTTCTTCCTGCAAAGCGAGATAAGAAAGGAAGGAAAAAAAGCCTTCAAAAACGCTTAGTTCTCCATTGTTCAGACCCGTTGAGAATGTGGTTACATCTTTGGGTGACGAGCTGCCTTTAAAGTATTTGTTGCGCAACTCATAGCCGCCTGTATCGTTGCGAAAACCAACCGCATAGTAGGGACGCTTATTAAGCTCATAATGCACTTCTCTCAGGTGCTGATCCGCGAGGGAAATGGGAATGGCGCGGCTCTTCACATAGCTGAGCAGATAGCAATTCGAAACTGCCTTTTCCGAAAGGATTTTTATGCCTTCCGATGGAATTCCCTGGTGCCCAAAATCAATCTTCGTCTTCCTCTCTTCATTTGACGACTGAGGGTTATACAAAGAGGGCTGAGGAAAAGAAAAAAAGGGTGGAGGATTGCGAAGCAAATCTCGCAGCGAACACGCGTGATAAAGCAGCAGAAAGTCGACAAGATTGCCACCCTTTCCAAGGCTGTGGTCGTACCAGCAATTGAAGCCTTCATTTACCTTGAAGGAAGGCGTCTTTTCTTCGTGCAGCGGTGAGAAGTACCAAAGGTCATTTCCCTTTAATTGTTGAGGTAAGTGCCCGATGCTTTTGAGGTACGCAGTGACATCCGTTTCCTTGATTGTTTGTAAGGATAAGTGGTAGGAATGCATACAAGTGATTTGTAGTTATAAAATATTGGCAGAGCAGACAAAAGACAAGATCCGTATAACCGGAGTCATACGGAGACACGGTTCTCATGACTCACGCCTTAGTTATTATCAATAAATCTTACTGGCGGTGCTGATTAACCTTGCCTTGCTGTAATACTTTTTGAATGTCTTCCGAGTCGTAGAAGTGTACACCACCAATCTTAGTGTAAGGAATAACACCAGTCGCTTTGAGTGTTTGCAGGGTACCGGGCGATATTTTCAGGTATCGCTGCACTTCGTGGGATTTCATCCATTTTTTTGGCTGCGGATTGCCGGGTTTGAGCAGGGCTTGCAGTTCTTTAAACAGCTCTTCCTTAAACTGCTCTAAATCATCAAGGGTGATCAACTGGTGCGCATAAATCCGGGCTGGATATTGAGGCGCAGACTGCGCTTCTTTTGTCTTGTTCAATCTTGTTTCCATACTTCACATTTTCCTGTCTTCACTTATTTAGATTGTATTCTCTTCATTTGCTTTCAAGGCTACACACTTCCAAAAAGAAAACCCGCAAATGATATTATCAGGTGTGAAATAAAAACATTTCCTTCAAAAGATCCTGTTCAAAATTTGGTCAGGATGTGAAGATTTAGATGGATTGTATGGTTGTCGGAAAATAAGATAAAAGGAGGTAAAGAAAAGGACTATAAGAAAATTGTAAAAGTTGGTAGGATGCTGCTTTTGCTACAGACGAGGCTCTTTGAAACATAAGCTATACTGATTTATAGAGGCAGCGCAAAAGCATTTTAAGCAGCTGAAATGATGCGAGGGACTATAAATTTCATCTGTTGCCTAGCAGAGCCATGAAATTTTTTATCTGTTCTCGCATGTAATCAATTTCTTTCTCTAAATGAGTAATTGTGTGTTTGAATGTTTCTCTTTCGGTGTCAGGAACTACACGATTATCGTTGTATGTGTGAGTGAAGCCAACTTGATGGGCAGTTGTGATTGTTTGTATGTTTAGCTGCTCCGGTATATTCAGAATATCCTGTACGCTTACCTCCAATACTTTGGCTATCTCTTCCAGCCTATCAAAGCTCGGACTGCTATCGCCTCTTTCGAGGTTGCCATATGCAGTTACGCTCATGTTCAGTTGATCGGCTACATATTCCTGTTTGTAACCTTTTAGTTCTCTCACTTTTCTGATCTTATCCCCGATGTGCATTTTCATGGTTTTGGCTTTCAAAGTTTAGATAAAACGGTGAGCTAAGTATGAGACAACAAAGAATTAGAAACTATCTAATTTCTATTGCTCTTTATCCAAAATTACGAATATAAAATGAACTCCCACTTGATGTAAGATGAAGTTATTAATGACTCTTGTTTTCTGTTATTGAACGAATGTTTAAAGCTATTGATTGAGGAAAAGGCAAAATCTACGTATAAACACGTATTTTTCAGGATGCTTTCTATACTTTAGCGTTTATTGTTACTGGTTTATTCGAGAGTTGCTAAGACATAACAGGATCACCACAAACAATGCTTCATCCCATGTCAGTAAAAAGACGTTAGGAATATCCAAAGTCCACTGTATAATCTATATCTGTAATGCGTATTTGTTTCTAAGTTGTCGTTTCGCATTCTTTGTTTCTCAATCGCACACAGAATCTTCTATCTCAAAATGAGCAACACAAAAAACGAAATGATTAGAAATTGATAATCAGAAGAAAATATATATTTGTTCAAGTGAAACGGTGATTCAAAACTTTCGTCTATTTAAGAGTTATGCGTCATTCTAAACCAGCACCATCATTCTAATGAGACTAAAAGCAGTAAAACTTAAAAACTTCAGAAGCTATGTTGACGAAGTAACAATTACAATTGATACCCTAACAGCAATTGTCGGTAAAAATGATGCAGGTAAATCTACTATTCTTGAAGCTCTCGAAATTTTCTTCAACAATGAATTGATAAAGATTGAAACGGCTGATGCTGCACAAGGTGGGACAGCAACGGATGTTTGTATTAGTTGCATATTTGACGAACTTCCTATGTCCTTGACTATAGACACGCTAGCTCCAACAACGTTAGCTGACGAATACCTATTAAATTCAGCTACTGATTTGGAGATAATTAAAACTTTTAATTGTAGTTTAAAAACACCTACAACGGCAATTTTTGTAAATGCAAATTATCCATCTGCGGCAAACTGCACTGACCTACATCGTTTGAAAATAATGACTTAAAAGCAAGGCTTACACTTGTGGGCGCTGTCACAACTGGCATTGACCAACGTTCTAATGTTCAAATCAGAAGAGCCATTTGGGCAAATGAAGCTGCTCTAAATTTAATCCCAACAAAAGTTTCATTAGATGAAGAGGACGGTAAAAAAGTTTGGGCTAAATTAAAAGACGAACTACCTCTATATGCTTTATTTCAATCTGACCGAGCCTCAAAAGACGATGATAGTGAAGTTCAAGACCCGATGAAATTGGCTATAAAAGAAGCAATAGCTTCTGTTCAAGCAGAACTTGACCACGTGAAAAATATCGTTCAAACGAAAGCACAAGAAGTAGCTCAAAGAACACTTGACAAGTTAAAGGAGATGAACCCAGAGTTAGCACAAGACTTGACACCTCAATTTAAATCAGAACCCAAATGGGATAGCCTTTTTAAACTGAGTTTGACTGATGACAATCAAATTCCCATTAATAAAAGAGGTAGCGGAACACGAAGATTAATATTAATAAACTTTTTTAGAGCCGAAGCTGAAAGGAAACAAATCGAGAAAAATGCAAGAGGTGTAATATATGCAATAGAAGAACCAGAAACGTCTCAACATCCCACAAATCAAAAGATGTTAATTGAGGCACTAATTGATTTAGCAGACAAACCTAATTGCCAAGTATTATTGACAACACATGTTCCAAATCTTGCAGGACTAATTCCAGTTAATAATTTAAGATTTATAAAAAATACAACTACAGGTAAATCGGTAACAAACACTTGTACTGACGCAACGCTAGAAGATATCTCTAACCAATTAGGCGTTTTGCCAGACAAACGCATACAACTATTACTTTGCGTTGAAGGTCCAACCGATGTCGATTTTTTCATTAACATTTCTAAAGTTCTAAATGCAATAGACCCAACAATACCAAATTTGGAAACAGAAAAACGAGTAGCAATTTTACCGCTTGGCGGCTCAACTTTAAAACAATGGGTTGACAATTACTATTCAAGAAACTTACAATTACCAGAAGTTCATATTTACGATAGAGACATTGCGACACCGCCAACATATCAAGGTGCTGTTGATGGAGTAAATGCTCGAACAGACGGTTCTTGGGCAACATTAACAAACAAAAGAGAAATAGAAAACTATATTCATCCTGATGCAATTCAGGAGATATTTGGAGTGACGATTACTTTTACCGACACCTGCGACGTGCCAACAATTTTATGTAACGCTGTTAATCTTGTTGCGACAAACTCATATTGTAAACTTGGCGGTTCTAGAGCCAAACGGTTAATAAATGAACTTGCAACTCCGAGAATGACCATGGCAAGAATAACTGCAATTGACACAGCAAACGAAATAGACAACTGGCTACGACAAATAGGAAGCAGATTGACATAGCGAGAAAAGAACGAACGCATAACATTGGTATTGCTGCAAGTTGGGCTGGACGTTGAAACTTCGGCTGTTTGCATCGCTATACTTTTGTTCCGGCAGACGAATATCTATTTGGCTTTTTGTTGTTAACTTCAATATTATATTTTCAATTGGGCAGTGGTTCCGGGCTGGAAGTTATAAAATACCCCACCCGCAGCAATACCTGTCCGTTGGCTGCTACTTTTAACGACACCATTCGCTGATAAAAAATGACAAATATAACTGACACATATTTAGAAATCACAGACGCTGGCGACATCATCCGTATTGAGCCAATTAGTTTGACATTCCCCAAGGCTGATTTGGATTGGGACAGAAACTGGATTAAAACAAACGTTACAGTAAAAGGTGGAGTATTTAGCGGACAGTTTGCTGCGGAATTTATGACAACGGACTTTGAAATATTTAAGCAACAATTAAAAAAACTTGACAATGACTTTAATGCAACGGCGACTTTTGAACCATTAGAACAACAGCTTGTATTGAAAATTAAAGGTGACGGCTTAGGACATTTTGAAGTTGATTGTGAAGCAACACCTGAACCACACTTAGGACAGTCACTAACATTCTCAATAAGTTTTGAACAGACACAAATCAAAGAATACGTTCGACAATTAGACAGAATAATAAAAGCATTTCCTATTGACGGCGATTTCAAGATACATAACGAGTAAAGCAGCAGCCAACATTCGGTTTGCTGCTATGCTGGCTGACGTAGTAACAATCGGCTGCAAATCGCTATCAACTTCAGTTCGGGCTCGACGTTCAATCTTCAGCTTTAGTTCCTAACTTCAACTTCAGTTTTTCAAATCGGCTGCGGTGCCGGGCTTGACGAGCAATGAATACCAGCCCAGCAGAAAGCCTTTAACGTTGCCAGCAATGTTAGACGACCGCATAATCCGACAGTTTTAAAGTCATCGGTGGACTGTCCTTTGACGAACTTTCATTGGACTTTGTGCTAAAATTTAGCGACAGTTCTTCTATCAACTTTTGCAGTTGGACAGTCCTTCGCTGACTTTTAGAAAAATTATCACGGACAGGCAAACACCTAACACAACTGACAACGATAAACTAAATAAAACGGACAAAAAATAATTAGACAAAAAGACAATGAAACTTAATCATATCAATTTAGTTGTTTCAAATGTTGCAGACGCAATAAAATTATTTGAAACGTATTTTGACTTTAAATGCACAGACATCAAAGGCGACAACGTTGTAGCAATTTTAAAAGGTGCTGACGATTTTACGCTTGTTATTATGACAGACAAAAATGGACAGACAACATACCCAAATGCTTTTCACATTGGATTTATGTTGGACAGCGAAGAATCTGTAACAAAAACTTATGACGATTTGAAAAACGGAAACGTTGCTGTTGGACAAGAACCAAGAAAAATAAGAGACAGTTTTGGTTTTTATTTCAACTTTGACAACATTATGATTGAAGTTGGACACTATCTTCGCTGAAGACCGACAACACTGCTGGCAACATGGGGTTTTGTGCAAGTGGGGCACGACGTCGTTACTTCAGCCAAGTGCAAGCATCAGCAATAGTTCCAGCGTGACGAACAACATTCAGCAATAAAATAAACAATGAACTTTAATCTATAAATTGAGCAGCAGTTATGGGCAGACGGAATGCTAATTCCCCACCTTCACAAAGCCTTGGGGCGTTATGCGGCATGCTAAGACAATGGCAAGAAAATGAAATACTATCAATTATTCATAGATACTGACAATAACTCTGAAACCTATAATAGCGTGACAGAACTATTGGGACTTCAGCCGAAAGAAGACGAAAAGGACAAGATTTCGAAAGACAGGTATAGTACGTGGATGTATATAGTGACCGAACTTGAAACAGACCCATACTTTGATTTTATTAATAATTTCCTTGACATTTTAGAGCCGAAATTTGCTGACCTTGAAAAACTTGGCATGACAAGAGATAAAATTTTGTTTTGGATGCTTTACGAATATGACCAACAATGTGGAATGGAATTTCATCCACAAGAAATGGTTAGACTTGGACAAAGTGGAATTCACTTGAATATCGACTGCTGGACAAACAATACGGAAGAAAGCACGACCGCATAACATGGGGTTTTGTGTCAGCACGGCTGACACAACTCAACAGCAACTTCAGTTCTTTGTTGGGCTTCGGTTGTCAGCCCGACAGAACGCTATTGAGCATCAGTGGTTGTTTGTATCTTCGGTTCTTTATTGGGCTGCCGTCCATGCCGACGGATTTCATCCGTCGTGCCGAACACAAAGCCCTGATCGTTAGCTGTAACTCTTTCAAACTTATTTATATGAGAAAAACTTACTTTCTCCTTACTATAACAATATTTATTATTGTCAATGCCACCGCACAACAAACACCAATTGCTTTAACAGGTGCAACAATAATAGATGTAACTAATTATGGCGATCATCGTAATGACTTACAAAACCAGACTGTAATTATACAAAACGGAAAAATTAAAAAAACAGGGAACAAAAAAATAATTAAAATACCGGCAAATGCAGAGATAATCGATGTAACCGGAAAATATATAATCCCTGGTTTGATTGATGGCTTTTCTGTATTGAATAACCAAGGACAGGCAAATGCTCATTTATACATGGGTGTAACTACTATAACCTGTCCATTTAATGGCGATGAAAGAAGAGGTGATTTTTTTGCAGGTTCTAATCCTTCTCCTCATGTTCAATTAACGGCAGACATCCCAGGTTTTGAGCTTGATTCTCTTGAATATAACGGGAAATTGTCGCCCGAAAGCTTTGCCCGTATTGATCATAAACTGGATAATCTGGATTCATTAAAAGCCGCAGGGTTTACTACCATTTTAGCACATCATCGTTTTCCACAGGAATTGCTGACAAAACTAATGCAACAGGCGAAAGCAAATAAAATAAGTGTAATTGGTGAATTAAATTCAGCGCCTTACCAAAGCGCTTTAGACGCAGGTTTTAATTCGTTTGTTCATACTTCACGTTATCTTATCGGGGCTATGCCCGACAGCGTTCGCATTCCTAACATGCGTGCACCAGATGATTCTTTAGCCGGAGTTCTTTATCGTAATTACTTTAGATCCTTTTCCATCAACACCGATACAGGATTTATAAACTATGCGAAGAGAATCGCTTCATCGCATACTGCCCTTATGCCAACCTTAAGCTTGTTGTATTCTTCTCTTCCGGATCACAAAAACCTATGGAAAGAACCCGCTGCCACCGTACTTAATTTCAAAGATATCTTCCTTCCCATGGACACCGCAACGGGAAAAACCAGCAGTTGGATGAGTGAAAAAGGGGCAATGCGGGAAATAGAAATAGAAAAAGGTTTTGCTAAAGCCGGTGCGCATTATGTAACAGGAAGCGGCGCAGATGCTTTTGGCACCATGCCCGGTATTTCGGAACATACAGAAATAAAAATGTTGCACGACATTGGATTGACAAACAGGCAGGCATTGGCAGCAGCCACAAATAACTTTTCTATTTTTTGGGGATGGAATAATATCGGGCTTATAGAAACAGGTCGTAATGCAGATCTGCTTGTGCTGTCTGCTAATCCATTGGATGATTTAGAAAATTTAAAGAAAATTGAAATTATTCTATTAGACGGTAAACGTATTGACCGAAACAAACTTTTGAAAAAATAGATCTACAGCTAACAAGAGTATTGCCAATAAGGTTTTCTATGACTAAATCAAACATATTTTTACCTGCTTTAGCATGTGGTTATGCACATTTTCGGACATAGTTTTTCTCATACATTCGTTCATCTCTTACCACTGCAAATACGCGGTGAACGAGCTTGTTTCTGACGGCGTTGATGACGCTCATTTTGTTTTTCCCATCCTTTACTTTTCGTTCATAATATTGTTTTATGTCAAGGTCGTTTTGAATAGCAGACATAGCGCACAGGTGCAGCAGCTTCTTCAGTTTTTTGTTGGCAAAAGGACTGACTGTTGGTTTGTAACGTACACTGGTTCCCGAGCTTTTGTCGAAGGGTACCACTCCGCAGTAGCAAGCGAGTTGCTTTGCATTATCAAAAGCTGTAAAGCCTTTGCTGTACACCAGCAGCGCTACTGCCGTCACAGGTCCGATGCCTTTGATAGATGTAACCCGTTTTACTTTGTCGTTCAACTCTTCATCCTGCTGCACCGTTTTAGTAATTAATGCTTCAATGGCTGTTTTGCTTTTTTGCAATGCAGTGAGTGCAGGCTTCTGCAGCTTCTCCATCAGCCGCGCTTCATGAGTGCATCCACATTCTTTCAGTTCATTGACCGGAACGCTCAGGTGAGTGATAGAAGTAATGATCCTGTCCCGCTGAGCAACCAAGTTCTTAATGCGTTCAATGCTTGTATCTACCGGCTTCCACAGTTTTACACGGTCCTGGTAGCGAAGGGCATACCACGCAATTTTTACTGAAGCCGCTTTATCGTCACTGCCTCTTTCAAAGCCGCCTGCTTTCTTGATACGCAGTGGCATTTCTACCCAAAGCATTGCATCATCAGTTACCAGGTGATGTATCAGACCGGTGTTGTAAATGCCGGTGTACTCCATACAGAAAAGCGTTTCATCATTATTATATACTCCGTGCTGCTGTAGCCATTGCTGCATTTTTGTGTAACCTTCCGGCTTCTGGCAAAACTGCTGGTGAATGACTTCAGCCGGATGATCTGACCGGATAAGGGCAGCATCAAACCATGTTTTAGAGATGTCGATACCGACAAAATTTTTTACCTTGCTCATGCTTTTGGATTTAAAAAAGTAAATAGATCAACCTGTTTTTGAACGGATCAAGACCTTACTAATGGGACTGCTATTCCCTATTTTCTATTTGATTCCCTGTTCAAAAAAGCCAGCATAAGATTAGAACTTATGATAGACCTGAAAGTCTTGTGGGGCGATAATTCGCTTATGCCGGCAGGTTGGTTTATGCACATTATAGTGTGAATTCACAAAAGAAAAAAGTAACAAAAAAGAAAAGGTAGTAATAGTAGTAGCTTTCTTTTGCTATAGTTTCAATGCAAATCTAAAGGCGGGGCTGGACGTTGGAGCAATCGGCAGCATATCGCTATTCAGCTTTTGTTCGGGCGGAAGGAACTCTTTTCAGCATCAGAATTAATTTTTAATCTTTGAATAAATAATGAACTTCGGTTGCCGGGCGGAGGTTTTTCAATTCCCCCACCATCGGCAATACTTGTTCGTTATGTGCAACCTGTGACTTCATGTAATCAGCATTTCTTTGCTCCGTTTTAGTATTGGTTAGTTTGTTCAGGTTGACAGGGCTAAGCAGGTTGCTGCGACAGCAAAGCAATTGTGTTTTGTGTGGCTTTTGGCAGGCAGCGTTTAGGTTGATACAATCAGGTGTGCACATAACATGGGGTTTTGTGTCAGCACGGCTGACACAACTCAACAGCAACTTCAGTTCTTTTCTCATCTTCGGTCATCGGCCCGACAGAACGCTATTGAGCATCAGTGGTTGTTTGTATCTTCGGTTCTTTATTGGGCTGCCGTTCATGCCGACGGATTTCATCCGTCGTGCCGAACACAAAGCCCTAAACGTTGGCTGTAATACCAAATGGACGAAACACATGAAATATTTGACAATCCTTATTCTCATTTCCTTTTTGACAGGTTCATTCTTATATGGGCAAGACTTACAAAATCTTGACTCTAAGTTTGGCATCAAGAAATTTAAACTTGAAACTGACTTCTCTCTTTATACATCTAAGCTTCAATTTTTCACAAAAGATAAAGATGGTACAGTTTATTACAAGTATATTGGTGATGACATGAACCAATTTTTTGATGTTCCTGTTGAAACGATTGGATTAGTTTTTTATAAGAATAAATTATACTTAATATCAATTTTGTTTAAACCTTCAAACGACATGAATGAAAAGATAATCTATTCTAAATTGAAGGATTTATTTGGGAATCCAGCTATGGGAACAGGAAAGGATAAACTTGCTCTTGATTATGAATGGGGTTATGTGTGGAGCACAAAGAAAACATTTTTACAACACTCAAAATACAGCTCGACATCAGATTATAAACCAAATCAACTTGAAATTTTTATGTACAGTCAAAAACTTCATCAACAAATTGCCAATGACAATTTCTAAGCTCAAATGCTATAACTGTAACATCGAATTAAACCAAGGGATTTACACAAGAGAACATATACCTGCAAAAAACTTGTTCCTTGAAGCAACAGTAACATCACCAATAATTACAGTCGACGCATGTATTACTTGTAATAATTTATTTTCAAAGATCGATAATGAAATGCGAGATGCAGTTGCGGTAGTCAATGACAGTACTGAAGTACTTCAAAAATTCACTGCAAAAGGAGTGCGGTCAATACTCAGAAAGAAAGATTTTAATAGACTTCATACAAATATTTTTGGTCAAGTAGTGGCTGTTGATTTTAATAAAAATTTGCTTGACGCTTTCCATATAAAAAACTTTAAAGGACTATTTTATCATACCTATAATTTCCCTTTACCCGACACTCTCAAAATTGACACAATATCAGACGGAGACAATTCCAAGAAAATTGAATTAGCAAAAGATCTTTATGGCATAGCTGACGATTGTGATTGGAAAATATCTGGTAGTGAAAATATTTTCAAATACAAGTTTTTATGTTTGACACAAAGTAATGAGAATGGTTTTGAAATCTCAGATAGTTTTGACAACTCCTTTATTGTTTACGCAATTATGATTTACCACAATAAGCTTTTAGGAACGGTTGTAGCAACAGTCAATTAAAAATAAAATTTTAAGATACCTAATTAGACGAGTACTACAGCCAACACGAGGTTTGCTGCCATAGCGGCTTGACAAATCTCGGCTGAACAGCAGTAATTTTAATGAGCTTTTTCAGCTATATTTGGTGCTGACGTGCAAGTATGCCGCTACGGCAGCAAGCCGGCAACGTTAGCTGCGATTTAAGGTGACTCACTAAAACTATTATGACCAAAATAAATTTTTCAATCTCTCTCCTGATTTTATTTTCATCGTGTCGACAAACAAAGCCAATTGATTATAACGAGAATGATAGAGTCAAAATTGAAAACGCTCACGTTTCAAAGCTTACAATAATCAAGATAGCATATAATGATTCGACCCATTTGCCTAAATGGGAACGAACAGAACGATACAAGTTTTTTAACGAATATGGTTTATGTTCACTGGAAGTAAAACCGGATTATAATTATTATAAAGACCCTAAACAATTCCTTTCAGTTGAAGAAACTATAGATTACACAGGTCACAACGATTCTACATTTTACTTCTATAACAATGACTTTCGTTTGACTCAAGAAATTGAAAAAATAATTGACATTAATAATGGTTATGCAACTCTTCAAAAGGAAACAAATTATGTTTACGACAATCAAGGAAATTTAACGTCTGAATGTTTTTCACTAACTACCACTGAAGTAAAGTGTTTATTCAGTTCGTATGAATATGACAACCAAGATAGAATTATATCAAGACAAGATTCAGTCGACTATATTATTGATGATTCATCCATGCTAAAAAAGGAAGTATACATATATGATAATAATGGAAACATAGTTAACGATGGGCATTATAAATATAAGTTAGACGAGAAGGGAAATGTTTTAGAAGCGATACCATTAACAAGTTCTTCTTTTATAGGAAGAAGGACCAAATATGACAGAAACGGAAATAAAATAGAAGAGGCGGAAACTTATGCAGATAACAAAATGGAATTAACCGAATCTAATGTGAAGACATTTTTTAAGTATGATTCACGTGGTTTAATAACAGAAGAAAAAAATATGATTGGACGAAATATTATATTCCTGCTTAAGTACCAGTATCAATAAAACAGCCGCTAACAAATGTGGCTGATGCGCAACTTGCTTTTTACAACGGCATTTGATATTCTTTCCTTTCTTTCTGTCCCTTTGATCAGTTGGCAGACAGGACGCTGCAGAGGGGTTGGTAACGGCAGGATGCCGTGATAAGGCTGCAGAGTCTCACCCATACGTTTTTAAGCTCTCTTGCTACTGCATTTACCTTTGTTTCCACGTTTCTCTCCTTCCACTTCAATAGCTTTTTGAGGTTGTAAGCCACCGCTGCCACCAGCATGCATTTGTTGCTTTGCCCGAGTCCTCTTGTGTTCACCCTTCGCATGCCGAGATAATTGACGAGTGTGCCCAGCACCGGTTCTACGGTAGAGCTTCTGAGCTTTTTCATCCGCCTTGCTTTTGATGTCTGCAGCCGCTGGTGCATCCGGTCGTAGTAAGGCTTGTCCACTGATACTTCTATTTTCTTTTCAGCTCCTTTTCCGATGCAGGTGCTTCTCAAAGGGCAGGCTTTGCAGTCTTTACTGCTGGCGCGGTACTGGCGCATCTCATAGTGGTCGTGCGAGAGACGGATTCTTTTAAAGGTGAGCCGGGCTCCTGTTGGGCAGGTATAATAATCCTCTTCTTCATGATAGGTGAAGCCTTCCCTTTCACTCTTGTACTGACCAAAGTTGGGGATGTAGCCGGTGATGCCCTTTTCTTCCAGATACCTGAGGGCTTCGCCGCTGCTGTAGCCCGCGTATCGCAAAGCACTTCTTCTACTCTCAGTCCTTCTGCTAACAGGTTGTTCACCGCCTGTCCGGTTATAGAGGCAAGGCACTGTGAGTCACGCTTGTCTGCCGTGTGGCTTTCTATAGCCGTGATGACATGATGAGCCGTATCTACACTTACCTGTGCGTGGTAGTTGAGCTGGCGGGGCTTGCCGGGCTTGACCGAGATGCGGGCGTCAGCATCGGTAAGGCTGTAGTGGGTGTGGTTGGAGACGAACTTTGCGCCGCTGCTGTTAGCACCGGGCTTGCCTTTGAAGGCTTTACGCTTCCAGCGGTGGTGCTGACCCACGCTTTTATGCTTGGTGGCTGATACCGTATAGCTGGCACCTGTCTTGTCATTCTCATCTTTATCCTTTTCGTCTCTGTCTTGTTCCCGCTGTAGCTCTGCCGTATAAACATCCGCATCCTCGAGCACTTCTTTTTCTGCCAGCTTGCTCATGGAAGCGGCTGCTTTGACGGCTACAGAGTCGATTGCCTGCCGTTTGCCTGCTACCATGCCTTTGTCGATACACTGCCTGAGCACCTGCTTAAAGAAGTCTTTGAACACTTCTTCACCATAAAGCTGTCTTGTCCGGCTCAAAGTACTGTGCCAGGGCAGCGGCTCATCGATATCGTAGCCCAGAAAGTAGAGCATATCCATTCTCATGCTGACGGTTGTGATGATGCGGCGGTCGCTTGCGAGGTTCTCCAGATAGCCGATGAGGATGAGACGAAAGAAAACCACCGGATCGATGCTCTGCTGCCCTTCGGTGCCATAGTACTGCTTTGTGGCTTTGTAGAGCCAACCGAGGTCGAGAAGGTCTTTGAGACGGCGGTAGAAGTTGTCCTCGGGTACCCGCTGCGAGAGCTGGAAGGAAGTGAAGAGCTGCCCGGTGTATTGCTTCTTGCCTTGCATGCTCTAAATTACTTCTTCTCTTTGCTTTTGACAATTATCTTTATTAACAGGGTGTGAGTTGTGCAACAGGCACATTTGCATTGCTGCCATAGCGGCCGACGGAAGCCATTTAGCAATATCTCTCTTCTCATCATTATCCCTACATTTGAGCTAACAGTTCGCTAAGCCCGCTACGTTCAGCAAGCCTCGATGCATTAGCGGTAATATCATCAGACAACTTGCGGTAGTTATATACAGACGGAAACAACCGTTCGACTATATTACAATAACACATTTAGACAAAATATTTAGAAGTTAAAGACCGAAATACAATTGGCAATTATCCAGCCTTAGCAAAGTCAAGTAGGACGATGTATTGCGATATAGGGTTTTGTGTTATCCAGAAAACGGAGTGAAGATTTATTTTGATATTATTTCAATAGAAAAGAGATTAAATCATATCTTTATTCAGAACCTCACCACAAGCAGTGAACAAGCTGGTGAACTTAATTGAGATATTCTTTGAAACATAAGCTGGATAAGCATTTGACGGTTAGGTTTGAATCCTAACGCGGTCACAGGATAATAAAGGGTCAGCGGTTAGCTGACCTTTTTTATTGCCATGTGTCTCTATCCAACAAAAGTATCCTACCATAAAAACTGCCATAAATGAGGCGCAAATTGTTGATTACCGCCGTTTTTCTTATTCAATCGCATTGATTGCCGCGATGGATTGGCTTTTAATCTGTTAGGTTAATTTGGTGGATGGAGGATTCCGGTTCCAGCACCGTCTCTCGCAGAGGACGATGCAGTGTGATAGAAAGGTTTCTAATTCCAGCGCCGCCTCTCCCGGACGGTGTGGAGCAGTTAAGGCTTGCTTTTATTTACCGAAAGCTTTATCTTTATTGCATGTCAATCAAGCGCAGCCAAACCGAAACCGGTCAAACTTATTTTTGCATGTTTACTTGTCTTCATTGGCTGCCATTGTTTGAACTCACAAACTCCTATGACCGAGTTTGCAAGTTTTTTCTGTTCTGATTGAGAAAGGTCACCAGGTAGAAGGATTTGTAATCATGCCGAATCATTTACACGTATTGCTTTACGTTGGCAATGAGGAAACAACCATCAATACTTTGCTAGCCAATGGCAAACGGTTTCTGGCTTATGAAATGGTAAACCGCCTTGAGAAGGCAAAGCGAACCGATATATTGAATGAACTGGCAGAAGCGGTCAGCCGGGAAGAAAAGGAGAGAAAGAAAAAGCATCGTGTATTTGAAATATCGTCAGACATCAAACCTTGTTATTATGAAAGCTATCTGCTGCAAAAGTTGAATTACATTCATAGCAATCCGGTGCGTGGCAAATGGGTATTAGCAGCAACACCGGAAGCATACCTACATTCAAGTGCTGCGTTTTATGAACTGAATCAGCCGCATCCGTTCGTAAGAATAACACATTACAAAGAGGTTATCTTTTCCTCTGCTTCGCACCGTCCTCTTTGAGAGACGGTGCTGGAAATATAATAAGCCACTACGAAAATTAGAAAAAAACAGGCATTGAATGGATGGGAACACCAATTAACAATTATGAAAGCTACCGAAGTAGAACAAAAGCTGGGTGAACTAACAGCGTCTGTAAATAAAGAAGAATTTATTTACGATTTCCTTTTGGCATACGGCATTTCCAAAGCATCTGTTACAAGACTTAAGAAAGGTGATTATAACCTGTCGAAAGTGAAAGGAGAAATTTTGTACAAGAACAAACTTTTCTTTAAGGAAGAACAAACGGACAGGCTTCTTGTAGAAACAGAAGAACTGGCAAAAAAGGAAGTTGTGATCAGACAGAATCCAAGGTTTATTATCCTTACCGATTTTAAGACAATTGTTGCCAGGGATTTAAAAAAGAAAGTAAACCGCGATTTTCCTTTTACCGACCTGCCAAACTATTACGATTTCTTTCTGCCGCTGAGTGGGGCGGAAATTTATAAATCGTCTAATGATAATAAGGCTGACCGGGATGCTGCTTATCAACTGGCGCAATTGTATGATCATTTAATAACTGACAACCCGGATATTTATGCTGAAGGCAGCCATAAACTCAATGTGTTTCTGTCGCGCTTGTTGTTTTGCTTTTTTGCGGAAGACACCGGCATTTTTGATAAGGAAAGTTTATTTACAGAAACGCTTGCCTTGCGTACCCATGAGAGTGGAAGCAATGTGCATGAATTTTTGAATGAGCTTTTTAAAAAACTCAATTCAGAAGCCGGTGATTTTCCTGCTTACCTGCAACCGTTTCCGTATGTGAATGGCGGGCTTTTTAGAGATGATATACAATCGCCTGCATTTTCGGCAAAGGCAAGAAAGATATTGGTTGACTGCGGCGATTTGAACTGGAGCGAAATAAACCCGGATATATTCGGTTCGATGATACAGGCAGTGGCAGACCCGGCAGAACGCAGCGATTTGGGAATGCATTATACGTCGGTGCCGAATATCAGAAAACTGATTGACCCTTTATTTTTAGATGAACTGAAAGAAGAATTTGAAAACAACCAGGACAATGCGAACAATGTAAAGAAGCTGATTGCCCGGTTATCGAAAATCAAATTTTTTGACCCGGCATGTGGAAGCGGCAACTTCTTAATTATTACTTATAAAGAAATCCGGCTGCTGGAAATTAAGATGATTCAACGACTGATTGAGTTGGAAAAAACGCCCCTTTTTTCTTCTTCGGCTTACGTTACTTCTATATCGCTTACCCAGTTTTATGGCATCGAGATTAAAGACTTCCCGCACGAAATGGCATTGCTTTCTCTTTGGCTGGCAGAACACCAAATGAATAAAGTGTTTGATGAAATGCTGGAAGGATATGGAAAATCAAAAGCGATATTGCCCTTGAAAGAAGCAGGGAAAATTGTTTGCGGAAATGCTGTAAGAAATGCTTGGGAAGTAGTTTGCCCGAAAAACGTAGATGATGAAATTTATATTTTGGGTAATCCGCCGTATTTGGGTTATAGCATGCAGAAGGAAGTGCAAAAGAAAGATATGGAGATTGCACTTTCGAAAGTGCCAAATTATAAAAAGCTGGATTATATTTCTTGCTGGATTATCAAAGCATCAGATTATATAAAAGAATCAATCCACAAATTCTCATTTGTTACAACAAATTCAGTAGCGCAGGGAGAACAAGTAAGCCTTTTATTTCCATACATTCTAAATGCTAATCAGGAACTCTATTTTGTTCATCAATCTTTCAAATGGACTAATAACGCAAGAGGTAATGCAGGTGTTACTGTAGTAATTATTGGGATTAGAACAAGCACAAATAAAGAAAAATTCATTTTTGCTGGTAACATAAGAAAAAATGTAAAAAACATAAGTCCATACTTAACAGAATTTAATAACATTATTATATTTCCAAGGTTAAAGCCACTTTCCCATTTGCCGGAAATGATAAAGGGAAGTTCACCATGTGATGATAGTAACTTGTTACTTGAGCAAGATGACTATCTTAAAATTATAGCCAATTATCCAAACGCAGTACCGTTTATAAAAAAATATATAGGTTCACATGAATTAATGCAATCTACTCATCGTTATTGTATATATGTAAGCGAAACAGATTTAGGTCAGATTGAACAGATAAAACCTTTTCTCGAAAGATTTAATAATGTAAAAAAATTTAGAGAAAAAAGCTCTAAAATTGGCACTCAGGAATTAGCAAAAAAACCGTTTCGTTTTGGTGAAGACAGATATAAAAATTCGGATTCAATAATAATTCCAAGAGTATCATCGGAACGAAGGGAATACATACCGCTTGGCTTCTTAAATCTTGATACAATTATTTCCGACTCTGCTATGGCAGTTTATGATGCTGAGCCCTGGCTTTTTGGTATGCTGCATTCAAAAATGCACATGGTATGGGTAAATGCAGTTGGTGGCAAATTAAAGACTGATTACAGATATTCCAATACTCTTTGTTACAATACGTTTCCTTTTCCCAACATCAGCGAAAAAGGAAAAGAAACGATCAATCAATACGTATTTCTGGTGTTAGATGAAAGAGCAAAATATTCAGATAAAACAATGGCATGGATGTATAACCCGGAAACAATGCCAGCCGGATTAAAACAAGCTCACAAAGATTTAGACGAAGCGATAGAACGAATTTACCGGCTGGCTCCGTTTCAAAACGATGCAGAACGGTTGGAATATTTATTTAAATTGTATGAAGAAATGATTAGTACAAATACATTGTTTGCCAAAGAAAAAAAGAGCAGAAAAAAGAAGGAGCAATAAAGAGAATATGGACGATAATCAATTTTCATATATCAGTACGCTTATTAAGCAATCCCGCACCAAAGCGCTCCGGGCTGTTAATACAGAATTGATTGACTTGTATTGGCATATCGGCGCCTACATCAGCCAAAAAGTGGCAAGCACCGAATGGGGCAAAGGCGTAGTGCACGAACTGGCTGATTACCTGCTGCGCAACGAACCTGGTTTAAAAGGTTTTTCGGATAAGAACCTTTGGAGAATGAAGCAGTTTTATGAAGCGTATAAAGATTTTCCAAAACTCTCACCACTGGTGAGAGTAATTAGCTGGTCTCACAACTTAGCTGTTTTTTCAAGATGTAAAACCGTTGAGGAAAGAGAGTTTTATCTTACGCTGTGCAAACAGGAGCATTATAGCTTTCGGGAGTTGGACCGCCAGATTTCGGCAGGACTTTTTGAAAGAACCGTGATCGGAAACAAAAAACTCTCAACAGCGTTGAGAGTAAGCCATCCCGATGTTGCACACACTTTTAGAGACAGCTATATTTTTGATTTCTTACACCTGCCGGAACCTCATAACGAAGGAGAATTGCAGCAAGCGCTTATTGGTCAGATGAAGAATTTTATACTGGAATTGGGTAAAGATTTTCTTTTTATAGAGGCAGAATATAAAATTCAGGTAGGGAATAGTGATTTTTTCATTGACCTGCTTTTTTACCACCGGGGTTTACAATGCCTGGTTGCCTTTGAATTAAAGGCAGATAAATTTAAACCCGAACATTTAGGTCAGCTAAATTTTTATTTGGAAGCATTAGACAGAGATGTAAAAAAAACGAACGAAAACCCGAGTATTGGTATATTGCTTTGTAAAGACAAAGACAACGAAGTGGTAGAATATGCTTTAAGCAGAAGTCTTTCGCCCACTATGATTTCGGAGTACAAAACCAAACTGCCCGATAAAAAGCTGTTGCAACAGCGATTGCACGAAATATTTAAAAACGAAAACGGGTAGTAAGAAAAACTCATTAAAGTAAAAGCAAAATAAAAAGCGGTGAATAAGGAAATCAGTCAGCCCGGATATATAAAACCCATCAATCTGGTTGAGGTAAGCTATGCGCAAACGGGAGCCAGTAAAAAAATAAATGCATCGGGAATGCGGGAGATGCAGGCAAAAGCTTATGAAGCAAGAACTGCCAGATACCTGTTGCTGAAAGCACCGCCGGCTTCGGGCAAATCGCGTGCGCTCATGTTTATCGCATTGGATAAACTGATACACCAAGGTATAAAAAAGGTAATTGTAGCTGTGCCTGAACGGTCTATCGGCAATTCGTTCAGCCCCACAGAACTTACGAAATATGGTTTTGAAGCCAACTGGGAGCCTGCCCAACGATACAACCTTTGTACGCCGGGCAGTGATACAAGTAAAGTGCAGGCTTTTTTAAACTTTTTGCAAAGCGGGGAACGCATTTTAATATGCACACATGCTACGCTTCGGTTTGCATTTGAAGGACTAAGCGAAAAAGACCTGAATGATTGCCTGCTTGCCATTGATGAATTTCACCACGTATCGGCTGACGGCGATAACCGTTTGGGTGAAGTGATCAGGAATATCATGCAGAAATCAGGTGCGCACATTGTTGCCATGACAGGCTCTTATTTTCGCGGAGATAGTGTGCCGGTATTGGTTCCGGAAGACGAAGAGAAATTTACGAAAGTTACCTACAACTATTACGATCAATTGAATGGCTATGAGTATTTGAAGTCGTTGGGCATCGGCTATCATTTTTACAGAGGTCGTTACTATAAAAAAGGGGAAGACCGTGATATGTCTGCTTTAGAAGAAATACTGGATGAAAATCTGAAGACAATCATTCATATTCCAAGTGTAAATTCTGCTGAATCATCGAAAGAAAAGCTGGAGGAAGTGAGCCATGTTATTGATTGCATTGGCGAAATGGAATATCAGGATAATGAAACCGGTGTTTTGTATGTAAAAAGTAAACGAACAGACAGAATATTAAAGATTGCCGATCTTGTTAATGACAACCCGCGCGAAAGAGATAAGATTGTTTCTTACTTACGAGGCGTAAGCAAGCCTGATGATATTGATATCATTATTGCATTAGGAATGGCGAAAGAAGGTTTTGACTGGCCTTTTTGTGAACATGCGCTTACCATTGGTTATCGCGGTTCACTTACAGAAATCATACAAATCATTGGACGTGCTACGCGGGACAGCGAGAATAAAACGCATGCACAATTTACAAACCTGATTGCACAGCCGGAGGCTGTGGATGATGATGTAAAGCTGGCTGTAAATAATATGCTGAAAGCTATTACTGCTTCACTGCTGATGGAACAGGTTCTGGCTCCAAATTTTAAGTTTAAGCCGAAGGATGGAGGCAACGAAGATGATGAAGATGATGGAAAGGATGAAGGAAGAACAATCCATATCAGAGGCTTTAAAAAAGCTACTTCGCAAAGGGCAAAGAATATTATAGAGAGTGATTTGAACGACCTGAAGGCAAGAATACTACAAGATGATAAGATGCTGAAAGCTATGCCGGGCAATATTGAGCCGGAAGTAATAAACACGGTATTGATTCCAAAAATTATCAGGGAAATTTATCCTGACCTGAATGAAGAAGATGTAGAAGCGGTACGGCAATACGTGGTTGTTGATTCTGTTATAAAAAACAGCACGATAGAAGAACAGGGAAATAAAAAGTTTATCCGCATGGCGGGAAGCTTTGTAAATATTGATGATATTGAAATTGATTTGATTGATACCATCAACCCGTTTCAGAAAGCTTTTGAAATTCTTTCCAAATCGGTAACAACCTCTGTATTGAAAGCTATACAGGATACAATAACGTTTACCAGGATTGATATGACGGAAGAAGAAGCCGTCTTATTATGGCCAAAGATAAAAGACTGGAAAGAAAAGACCGGAGAGCAACCCAATATTCAGTCCTTTGACCCAAAGGAACAACGTATGGCACAGGCACTTGTATTTTTAAGAGAAGCAAAGAGAAAACGAATGCAAAATGGCTAAAACATTAGATGATATATTCGATGATGATGAGTTTGGCTTGTTGAATTCAAAAGAAAAAACTTCATACAGCAAGACTGATGAAGACCGTCTTATTGATTCTTTTGAAGAAATAAATACTTTTTTTGAAAAGAACCAACGTGAGCCATCTTCAAAAAGCATGTCGGAGTATAATCTCTTGGCCAGACTGAAAAGTTTTAGAAATGATGATAAAAAGAAAAAGGTTTTGAAACCTTTTGACCGTTTCAATTTATTAGGTCATATTGAGATGGGGAAAGTAACTTTAAATGAAGTATTGCTTGATGATGAAAAGGGATTATTAAATACGGATAATGATACCTCGATATTTACATTCAAACACACGCCAAAGAAGGAAAACCGGCAGCAAGCTGATTTTGTTGCGCAGAGACAGGCTATGCCGGAAAAGGAATTTAGTAAGTATGACTTCATGTTTCAACAAGTTCATAAAGAATTAAAAGAAGGAAAACGGAAGCTGTTGGAATTCTATAACATTGAAAAAAATCTTCAGATAAACAATTATTATATTGTTGATGGTGTGATGTTATATTTAGAATCAGCAGAATTAGAAACAGAACTTAAAAATTTAAGTTCAGGCGGAAGAATAAGAAAAGACGGCAGAACAGTAACGATATTTGAAAATGCTACTAAAAGCAACATGACTTACCGCTCCTTAGGTAAAGCTATTCAAAAGAGTGGACGATTAATTACGCAACCGGAAGATTTAGTACAATACATTTCACCGGAAAACACCAGCAATATTTCAGAAGAAGATTTACAAAGCGGATGGATTTATGTTTTGAAATCAAAATCAAAAAACCCTGACATTTCAGCCATTAAGGATTTGTATAAAATCGGCTTCTCGTCAAACAAAGTAGAAGATAGAATTAAAAATGCAGCGCATGAAGCAACTTATTTATTTGCAGATGTAGATATTGTTGCTACCTATCTGTGCTATAACCTGAATATGCAGCTTTTTGAAAATTTAATTCATCGGTTTTTTGGCGAAAGTTGTTTAAGTATTGATTTGTATAGTAAAGAGAACTTTAGAAATACACCGCGCGAATGGTTTGTGGTGCCTGTAACTATTATTGATGAAGCTATTCATTTATTGATGAAGGAAACTATTATTGAATATAGGTATGACAGGGAAAGGCAGGAGATCGTTTTGAAGTAATCTAAGATAAGCTGTCGAATATCATTAATACTTTAAACACAAAATATGATACAGACATTACCGATGCTGATAAACTCTACTTTGAACAGTTGGAGCAGGCATTGTATGAAAATGATGATCTGAAGTTTCGTGCTCAGAATAACCCGATCGAAAACTTTAAGTATGCTTTTGAAGATGTGTTTACGCAAACACTCATAGACAGGATGGATGCAAACCAGGAAATCTTTGATAAAATCATGGGAGACAATGATTTTAAAATTGATGTGAAGGAGTGGTTAACGAAGAAGATTTTCAGGCGGTTTAATGAAAACAGTCAAATGTAATAACTTATCAATGGTTACCTCACAAATTTCAATAACTAAAACATACTTCTTCATAGACGAAAGCGGCGACCACGGCTTAACGAAAATTAATCAGGACTTTCCGATCTTCTTATGATGCAGTCTACTCATTAACGAAGAAAATATGAGAAAGTAAGACAAGCAATCAATACACTTAACACTCAATTTGGGGCAACAAAGAAGTCATCTTTCATTCCCGTGATATTCGCAAATGCGAAAAAGAATTTCAAAAGCTGTTCAACTTACAATTAAAAGCGTACTTCTATACAGAGCTAAACAAAATCATCACCAATTCAACTTACACCATCATTGCATCAGCCATACAAAAGAACCGCTTTATTGAACATTTTGGCAAGCTTCAGAACGATGTCTATGAAGTAGCCTTATCTTTTATCATAGAAGAAGCTATAGTCGCCCTAAACAGCGCAGAAAGTGCCAATCTATCCATTGTAATTGAAAAGAGAGGGAAACGGGAAGACAAGCAACTAAGCGACCATTTTCAGACAATCCTGGCAAGAGGTACAGGCAAGTTAAGCAAAGAAGAAATTGCCCTTCACAATCCAACCTTTACCTTCAGAAATAAGAAAGAGAATATAAACGGTTTACAGTTAGCAGATATGGTAGCCTATCCCATTACCCATTATGTTATTGATCCAAAAAAGCCAATTCCGCTTTCAACATTTTAGAACCCAAAACTTACCGGACAGATAAAGGGGCAGACGGCTTAAAGATTTATCCATAAAAGCAAAAAGTCAAGAACAAGTCTTGACTCTCAACCAATCGGGGGACGCCCTGGTCCAAAGAAATTTCTACGGCAAGTAAAAATCTGATTTGATTCATTTTTGAAATAAATCTTAATTGCTGTAGATACACCTTTGAAACTTTCCGGAAACTAATTATCGCAGTTTACCCTTTATCTTTTCCCATTGCTCTTCTCTGATCTCGTACCTTCTCATCTTCCCTTTTACAACTTCTCCAAATATCTGTATCATTCTTTCTTAGATGTCAACACTGCCTGATAAACAATTACAACAATCTTAAATTTTCGTTTCTTAAAGATGAATGTTTTTCACTTCCTTTACTATCCTCAAAGCTTTACTTACCAGGGCTTCTATACTTTCATAATCTTTATTTGCCAAAGCTTCTTTGCTGATGACTTTACTGCCTAACCCTACAGCGCAAACACCCGCTTTAAACCATGCGTGAATACTATTCTCACTGACTTCAACGCCGCCCGTTGGCATGAATAAAAGCTCCGGAAAAATTTCTTTTAATGCACTGATGTAGGAAGGTCCGGTGAGGCTGCCGGGGAAAATTTTTATCAGCTTCGCGCCGTTGTCTTTTGCAACAATAATTTCGGTAGCAGTAAGACAGCCGGGAATCCATAACAGGTTCGCTTCATTCACTATTTTGGCAACTGCTGGTATCACACCGGGACAAACAATGAATGAAGCACCGGCTTCTATAAAATTCTTTGCTTCGCCTTCATTCAATATCGTTCCGATACCAAGCTGTACACCTTGCCAGCGCTCACTGATAAGAGACACAAGGTATTTATAATTCTGCAATGCATTAGCGCCGCGATTGGTAAATTCAACACACCTGATACCTGCTTTGTACAAGCTGTCAATCACGCTTACACAAACGTCTTTATCATCGTGATAAAACAAGGGCAAAATACCTTGTGATTGTATCAGCAACAGGATATCTTCTTTATTCATAACAGTTTATTATTTGTTCAACAGCTTGTATGGTCTGGCTTGTACTATCGCCGGTTTCACTCATTTTACCAACGGCAGTTGCTGCTGCAAAATCAACCGTGTATTGTAATGTTTGTCGGGTAGATAAGCCATAAATGATTCCAGCCATAAAGCAGTCGCCGCTGCCTACTTTATCCTGTATTGTATCAACACAATATTCCTTTGATATGTATGGCCGATTGCTATGGTTCAGCGTTGCATAATAACGGATGCCTTTATCGTTATCAAAGCGAAATGTTTGCGCTATGGTTTTACATTTCGGAAAGCGCTGCATAATTTCGTCCGCTGTTTTATTTGCCTGTTGCAGGTAAGCTTTTTTGCTTTTCCTTTCATGAATATCTTCATCAAGAGAAATACCCAGCAATGTATTTGCACTCCAGATATTTCCCATAATTACATCACAATAACTAACCAGCTCAGGCATCACTTCAGAAGGCTGTTTTCCATATTGCCAAAGCTTGGCGCGATGGTTCAGATCAACAGATATGGTAAGACCATTTTTTTGAGCAGATAGCAAAGCTTCTTTGCAAACCCGGGCTGTTTTTTTATTCAATGCAGGGCTGATGGCGCTGAAATGAAACCAGCCCGCGTCTTTCAAAAGTTCGTCCCAATCAATCGTGTTTGGCTCCAGCTCGCTGAACGAAGAATGTGAGCGATCGTAAATAACGCCGGCATGTTTTAAATCGGTTCCCTGACCAAGATAATAAATACCGATGCGGCTGCCGGAAAAAAGAACGTGCGACACATCAATTCCTTTAGCAGATAATACTCCGCAAATGTCGTCAGCCAGCCCGTTTTTTGGAAGCGCTGTACAATATTGAACCGGCACCTGCCACGCAGCCAAAGCGTTTGCCACATTGCATTCGGCGCCGCCGATATAGACCGGCATACTGGCTTTCTGTATCCACTCTGCGGATGGCAGCGGAGATAGCCGAAGCAATAATTCACCAAAGCAGAATACCGGCTTCATTTATTCTTTATTCTTTTGAATGCACGAAGTAAATATGTTTATCAGCGTGAAGTTGCTATGAATACCAATTTATTTCCTGCAGGAAGAATACAAGTGAAAAGCTGATAGTTCTTTTGAAACGACTGTTCGCTGTTCGCTTTCGTAAAAGCTCAATCATTGCCCCGAACGTTGGTGGAAGCATTCCTGCGTATTGAAGCAGCAGGAATGGCAACAACCCTGGCTTACCGGATAAACAAACGATGGTTACCAAACTGTATTTGTATTTTATGTTAAACCGGACTTTACCAGACGAAGAACGATAGAGGTTATTTGTTTTTGAGTATAGAATAATACTCTTAATAAACACGATGTGGTTATTAAGAGATACAATTATAAACGCACAAATAAAACCTTGTGTAAGCAATCGTAAAATCGACTTATTTTTCGCTTCTTTACAAGTCTCTTTATGATACCTCATTCTGTTTGCAATCAGTTTGGTTTTACCGGTATTTTATCCGGTGAGTTGTTGGGGCAAGGATTGATAAACAGCAGTTATAAGGTAACAACAAACAGCGGCAACGCTTATTTTCTGCAGCAAATCAATGCCTCAATTTTTACAAAACCAATGGCATTGCAGGAAAATTATGTACTGATAGAACAACACTTATCATCGCATGATTCTTTACAGTTGCCAAAGCTGATCAGAACAACAAGCGGTGAGCTTTTGTACTATCGAAATGGCGCGAGCTGGCGATGCTTTGAGTTTATAGCCAATACTTACAGCCCGCAAACATTAGAAACTCCTGAACAGGCTTATGAAACGGCACGTTGTTTCGGCTTGTTTACCGCAGCTTTGCATAACCTGAACAGCAGCCAGGTGCAAACTGTATTGCCGCGCTTTCATGATCTGTCTTTCCGCTTTGAAGAGTTTACGCAAGCCTTACAGAAAGCGTTGCCGGATACGGTTTCCGGTGTAATGAATTTGATAGAAATCATTAAAAAAGAGCAATGGCTGGTGAGATGGTTTGCCAGCATAAAGAATGATGGAACTGCCTTTCCTTTACGCATCATGCATCACGATTGTAAGATCTCGAACATCTTGTTTGATAAACCCACCAATGCTGTTCGCTGCCCGGTTGATTTAGATACTACACAACCCGGCTTATTCTTTTCAGATATTGGCGACATGATGCGAACGATGGTGCCGGATAAAGATGAAAACGAAAGAAACAGCCAAAGCATTCAATTTCGTCCGCAGTTTTTTAATTCGGTTACAGATGGTTATCTCGATGCTATGGCGGATTATTTAACCGCGGAAGAAAAAACCTGGTTACCCAAAGCGGGCATGGTGATGGCTTACATGCAGGCAATGCGTTTTTTAACGGATCATCTGAACGGAAATGTCTATTACAAAACAGAATATGCAGAACAAAATAAAGACAGGGCAGCTAATCAATTGCAGCTTTTTTACCTGTTTCAGGGATATGTAAAAGAGAATGTTAATTAGCGGGAGTTACTTTTATAAGTACACTTATTAATGAAACGAACCTGATAAAATGTAAACAACCAAGCAATTCGCGATTGGAGAAACGAAAGATGGGGAAAGGATTCTTGTTTTGTAACGCAGAGCCAACAATTAACCCCGTTTATAAATTAAGATAATGACATATTGAAAGTAAGGGATAATTTTTGTTGAAATTATTAATGGCAATATACTATGGAACCATTTTGAAAGTTATAGTAAGATGGCGGCGAAGGGTATAATCAGAATGACTTTGTTGCCGGTTATTAAAAATGCTGCGTTGCAAAAAATGAAACACCGCAGGGCTATAACATAAAGACAATTATAATTATAAAACAATGAACAAAAAACCGATTGCGGCAACGGACATCTTTCTTGCCATTCTTGCGCTTATGCTGGTGAGTGTAAGCTTTTACCAGACGTGGCTGGGACTGGAGCAAATTTTTGGTACAGCCTCGTTTATTATTGCGCTGGTACTATCGCTGCTGCTGCTGTTTTTGTGCTGGATGATACGTGCAGCCAGGCTGGAAGGTCGCCCGACGGGAAGTTTGTTGGGCATTTATATCTTCATCGCTTCCTTCTGTTTTATTGCCAACTTTAATGCCTTGTATACGCGGTTTATGCGAACAGATATTTACACCGCGGAATTGCGCGAGATTAATGAACATTTCAACACGATGGAAACGGATGTACAATCGAAACTGAGCTATAAATATAACAAGGAAACGACACAAAACATCGAGATCAAGAAGAAGCAACTGATGGAGCAAATTAAAGATCCGGGCAATAAAGGAATTGGCGAAAGAGCTAAATCGTTGATTGCAGATATAGAAAAACTAACCGGGCAAAAAGTAGATTTGCTAACACCTGTTGGAACGGATTATAATGACCTGGCAACAAGAATGGGTGCGCAGATTGATAATATGATGAGTGATTTATCGACAGATGAAAGCACATTAAAATCGGACATTAATAATGCAGTGCTGAAGTGGAACCCGAAAATCCAGGAGTTTTTATTATTGCCGAAGGAAAAAAAAGATGCGGCTGCGCAGGGATTGATTGATGAATCGCTAACGGATTATAATAAGCTTGGCTTGCGGGCGCAATCGGTGCTTGGAAAAGATAAGTTTAGTTTTGAGCCCGTAATATCGAAGACACAGGATGTGGGAAAGATTGGCTATGCATTTGAACATGCCATCAAGAATTTCGGGATGTACCAGTTCGTAGTATTGGCAGGCTGTATTTTGCTGGATTTTGTGATTGTTATCATCATCCTGCTGGTAACCAACCCGGAAAATAACAGTAACAATAACGGAAGCGTGTTTAATAATAAACGCAGCGGCAGAACTTTATTACCCAATAACAACTAAGAACAACCTATGAGTGACGAGAATGAAAATTTAAAACCCCTTTCCCTCGACAACGATAAAAGCGAGGATACGCTGAAACCGCTTTCTTTTGAACCGCGGAAAGAGGCGAGTACGGATTTTGTGCCGCTGGCAAATAATGCCTCATCGGTAATCCGGAATACTGACAGCAACTTCGTTTTCTTTTTCGGAACGGCTGAATCGGGCAAGTCGGTCATTCTTTCTTCAATGCTTTATTATCTGAGTTCGCAGGCAGGCGTACTGCGCCCAAAGCTGGGAACACCAAACTCAAAGGAAGCCCAGGTTTTGTTGTCTGATTTTTTTGAAAATATACGACAGGGAATACTGCCAAACAGAACGACAAGAGACCAGGTAACGCGCCTTGATCTGATATTTGAGCCAAACAATAAATCGAAGAAAGTACCACCGGTAAACCTGACATTCCTGGAAACATCGGGAGAAAACCACAACGAGATACGAAGAGGCGGTAGTTATCACAGCAGCATTGACACTTACCTGAATGCAAAGATTCCGCTCATCTTTATCATCGTTACCAGTTATGAATCGGCGCATAAAGATGATACGCTCATCAATGAGTTTCTTGATGAACTGGAAAGAAAGGGAAAAAACATGAAGTCGCTGAATGTAATTCTTGTGATTTCCAAATGGGATAAATCGGGACGAACAGATGTAGCGAGCGCTGAGGAATTAGATAGCTTCATTCACGAACGCCTGAGCCGCACCAGCCAGCGGATAGATACGTATGGACTGAGTAAAACGTATTATACCATCGGCAGTGTGCAAAATATAAACGGACAGGAAAAAATCAGCTTACTAAGCTTAGCCACTGCTGAAGTATTATCAAAATGGCTGTACAAAAGCATTGTGGGTTACGACCTTGACTATGAAGGAACTTTTCTTGAACGCATCAAATTCAGTTTTAAAAGTTAATGAGCCAGCAAACCTGTTTTATTGCGTTTGGAACATTTGGAAATCCGAATGGTTTTAAGCAAACTTTTTTTATTGGCGGCAACGCTGACATAGCTAAAAGCATAAAGACATTCGACTTAAAAACGGATGCCATTCAGCTCTTTCCCAGAAGCAAAATTTATGCGGTAAGAAAAGAGTTGATTAACGGGCATAAGGCTATTTCGTACAGTATTTATACGTATGCAAAAGAGCAAAACTCTGACCGCGGCGGAACGTTTATCGGCTCTTCTATTTTATATGTAAACAACATTGCTGAAGAAAACAACACCATCGCCTGCCTGAATGAATTTCATGAAAAACTTATCAGTAAGAATGTTCAGAATGATGTGATTAGTGTGGCTCACTCTGACCAGTTTATTGTTTCGAAACCAAGCCAGTATGAAAAGCTGACATCTTCTGTAAAAGAGATGGAAGATTTGAACTTTACGAAGTCTGCTAATAAAAATCTTGTTGTTTATAGCGATACAAGTTCTGCCAGGCTGCAACAACTGTTTAAAGAAGCTTTGCCTTTGCTGGATGTGTATGATGTAATTTATTTTACCTCCGGTAAAGAAGTAGCTGAATTTGTTCACCAGAAAAGTCTTTTTCTACTGGTGCAAATGGATGGTTTTGAACAGGAAATCAGTAAGCTACAGGATGAAAAAAAGCAACGCGTTCAGTCGTTAGTTACCGAATATGAAACCGAGAAGGAAAGACTGGAAGAAGATAAAAAAAGAGTGCTTTCTGAATTGAAAGAACAGATTACTGCAAACGAAAAAATACACGGCGTAAATAAAAGTAAGCTTGATGAAGCGAAGCAGGAATTCAACGTTGTAACGCAGAAATATGAAGGTTATGAGAAGAAGATAACCGAAGCGATTGTGCAGCTTACATCGGGCAAAAAGCCTGACATGGTAAGGCGGGTTCTCACCGAGAATAAACGGATTTTTATTGAAAGCATACATGAACAGAAGCAACCGGTTTTTATCAATAATATTCCGAAGCTGAAAGCAGTAAAAACCGATATAAAACCCGGTTTTAAACCAGAGATTTCTACACCGGAATCTGTTGAAACGAACCACAGGCAGAGAAAGCATAAGGAATACAGGTTAGATAAGTTTAAGATTGCATCGTTTGTATTGTTATTGCTTTGGATGGGAACCCTTGGTTATTTTTTATTCTTTACCGGGAAGGAAGTTGTTCTTGCCGAAGCGCCGGAACCAGACATACAAACGCTCCGGATTGCGCCACCCGCAAAAAAACCACCGGTAATCCCGGAATTGAACCCCAGGCCAAATGGTAAGCTGAGCGAAACGGCAATGCGAACGGTTCTGAAACATATTAAGCCACATGCCAGTGCAGATAGCGTGGTGAAAGTGATATTCGATAACAATGCAGACGAGGTTAAAAGGTATTATGCAACGCAAAAAGAATCGTATAAAAAATACCTGATTGAACACAATGAAGAGTTCTTCGAAAAAAAGGATAGCACCTTTTACCTGACTAACGATACGCTGGCTGTTATACCTAATTACAGAGTTGAATTATAGTTATTTGCTTCTTGCTTTTCCTGCATCATTTATATAAAGCGCTATTGCATAATGCTTGTAATTAATTGAAAAATTACACACTTGAAATGCTGTAAGCCAAGCTAAAAGATTAATAATGCAAAAACAAAGGCTGCTCCTTCCGGAACAGCCTTTTTCTATGGAAATGTTTAGTAAGCAATTATGAACCGCACACTACGCAACCTTCCTGCATTGTGCAAACGGCGCCTATGATTTCACCACTTTCCGGATCAACCGTTGGCGCTGCAGACACGGCAACCGCTGCTGATGTGGCACCCGCTATTGTATCATTACCCGCAACCGCTTCAGGGATAGATGCTTTGTTCTTTTCTATGGTAAACTGAACGGCTTGTGTAGCAGCCTGTGTGCGCAGGTAATACATGCCTGTTTTTAAACCTTTCTTCCACGCGTAAAAGTGCATAGAAGTCAGCTTGTTTGTGGTTGGACTTTCCACAAACAAATTCAGCGACTGGCTCTGGCAGATGTAAGCGCCGCGATCGGCTGCCATATCTATCAGGTTACGTTGCTTGATTTCCCAAACCGTTTTGTACAAGTCTTTAATATCGGCTGGTATGCCTTCAATGTTTTGAATAGAACCGTTGGCAGCAATGATTTTGTTCTTCATGCTGTTGCTCCACAAGCCAAGATTCACTAGGTCTTTCAGTAAATGTTTGTTTACAATCACAAACTCACCACTTAATACACGGCGTGTATAAATATTCGAAGTATATGGCTCAAAGCATTCATTATTACCTAATATCTGCGATGTGCTGGCAGTTGGCATCGGCGCAACCAATAATGAATTACGAACACCAAATTCCATTACTTCCTGGCGCAGTGTATCCCAATCGTGACGTTCAGTTTGCTCTACATTCCACAAGTTAAACTGGAACTGTCCTTTCGATAATGGCGATCCTTTAAATGTTGAATAAGCACCTTGTTCTTTTGCCAGGTCTTTACTTGCCGTCATAGAGGCAAAGTAGATGGTTTCAAAGATGTTTTTGTTCAGCATTTTTGCAAGCTCACTTTCAAAAGGCAGGCGCAGCATGATGAAGGCATCCGCTAATCCCTGCACACCTAAACCAATCGGGCGATGACGCAGGTTGCTGTTACGCGCTTCTTCTATTGGATAGTAATTATTATCTATAATTTTGTTGAGGTTCTTGGTGGCTTCGTAGGTTACTTCATATAATTTTTCAAAATCAAATTTTCCTTCAACAACAAAACGGGGCAATGCCAGCGAAGCGAGGTTACAAACCGCTACTTCATCAGGGCTTGTGTACTCAATGATTTCTGTACAAAGGTTTGAACTTTTAATCGTTCCTAAGTTCTGCTGATTGCTCTTCGCATTGGCAGAATCTTTATATAACAAATAAGGAGTTCCGGTTTCTACCTGCGCTTCTACAATAGCAAACCAAAGTTCCTGCGCTTTAATCACTTTGCGGGCGCGGCCTTCCGCTTCATACCGATTGTATAAAGCTTCAAACTCAGCGCTATGACATTCATGTAAACCCGGCGCTTCATTAGGACAGAACAAGCTCCAGTTTCCGCCTTCTTCCACGCGCTTCATAAATAAATCAGGAACCCACATAGCGTAGAATAAATCGCGTGCACGCATTTCTTCTTTACCATGATTTTTTCTTAAATCAAGGAATTCAAATACATCTGCATGCCATGGCTCCAAGTACACTGCAAATGCCCCTTTGCGTTTGCCACCGCCCTGGTCAACATAACGCGCTGTATCGTTGAACACACGCAGCATCGGGATGATACCATTGCTTGTTCCGTTAGTGCCGCCAATGTAGCTTCCCGTAGCGCGAACGTTATGAATAGCTAACCCAATACCGCCGGCACTTTGCGAGATTTTTGCAGTTTGTTTTAAGGTATCGTAGATGCCGTCGATGCTGTCTTCTTTCATTGTTAAGAGAAAACAACTGCTCATTTGTGGTTTCGGCGTTCCTGCATTAAACAGGGTTGGCGTTGCATGTGTAAACCAACGTTCGCTCATCAGGTTATACGTTTTGATGGCACTGTCAATATCTTCTTTGTGAATGCCGATGGCAACGCGCATATACATATGCTGAGGGCGTTCTACAATTTTACCATCCATGCGCAGCAGGTAAGATTTTTCCAACGTTTTGAAACCGAAGAAATCAAAACCGAAATCGCGGTCGTAAATAATTGTACTGTCTAATAATTCTGCGTTATCTTGGATAATTTGATTCACATCATCCGCCAGTAACGGAAGTTTTCTGCCGGTGATGGGATCAATGTAATTGTACATTTTCTTCATTGTTGCAGAGAACGACTTGATGGTATTCTTATGCAGGTTGCTTACCGCAATGCGCGAAGCTAAAACTGCGTAATCAGGATGTGTAGTGGTTAATGAGGCTGCCGTTTCAGCGGCAAGGTTATCCAGTTCTGTGGTGGTAACGCCATCGTAAATTCCGTCTACCACTTTCTTGGCAACTTCAATTACGTTTACCAGTCCGCTTAATCCGTAAGACAATTTCTGAATGCGCGCTGTGATCTTATCAAACTTTACGCTCTCCTTCTTTCCGTTTCTCTTAATTACCTGCATCATGATGAATATTTTATAGTTGATTTTATTATAAGTATTATTTTGTATTAAGTATTATGTAGTAAGTATTATGATTTGCTTTGTTTGAGTGATGTTTTTAGCTTGTGTATTTTGTATTGTACTTCTGAAATTTTTTGTATGACTGTATTGACAATATTTTCCGTAATTAAATTCAGCTTATTTGCTATGATGATTTGTGTTTCCAATTCATTTAAAGAACCTGCCGCAATGCCTAAAACTGAATAAGCTCTCCATCCGAATTTCTTCCTGCGCCTTCTGCAATATTTGATGCTACTGAAACGGCTGCTCTTCTTATTTGTGGTATTAAACCAAACTTTTCTTCTGCCGGAAACTCTTTTGTTATTTTATAAACCAAAACAGACAACTCAACTGCGTTTTGCCAGACGGTTAACTGTTTATAGTTGTGCATTTAAATTGTATCAGGTATTAAGTAGTATGTATTAAGATTTACGAAACGTTGGAAATGGTTGTATTTTTCATGATACCTAATACATGCTACCTAATACAATTCCTGTCATAATACTTATTACGACTATCAAAAATCCTCTTCCAAACTAAACGATTGCGCCTCTTTCGTTCCTGCCATCACGCCGGCTTTCTGATAATCGCCCACACGCTTTTCGAAGAAGTTTGTTTTCCCCTGCAGGGAAATCATTTCCATAAAATCGAATGGGTTAGAAGCATTGAACATTTTATCATAGCCAAGTTCGCCCAACCATCTATCTGCCACAAACTCAATATATTGCTGCATCAGCTTTGCATTCATACCAATCAATGCAACCGGTAACGCTTCAGTAATAAATTCCTTTTCAATTTGTACCGCATCGCTGATAATCGCATGCACATCTTCCTGCGACATTTTGTTGTTTAACATGCTGTATAACAGGCAAGCGAATTCGCAATGCAAGCCTTCATCGCGGCTGATGAGTTCATTACTAAAAGTCAGGCCCGGCATCAAGCCTCTTTTTTTCAGCCAGAAAATAGAACAGAAAGAACCACTAAAGAAAATGCCTTCCACCGCAGCAAAAGCCACAAGACGTTCTGCAAAATTTCCGTTCTCAATCCAGCGAAGCGCCCATTCTGCTTTCTTCTTTACGGCAGGCACGGTATCAATGGCATGAAACAAACGGTCTTTTTCCACCGTGTCTTTTACATAGGTATCAATCAGCAATGCGTAAGTTTCAGAGTGAATGTTCTCCATCATAATCTGGAACCCATAAAAGCAACGCGCTTCGGGAAGCTGCACTTCGCTCATAAAGTTCACGGCAAGGTTTTCATTTACGATGCCATCGCTTGCCGCAAAAAATGCCAGCACATGCGATATAAAATGACGTTCACCATCATTCAGGTTTGCCCAATCTTTTAAGTCGCTGCTAAGGTCAATTTCCTCTGCCGTCCAAAAGCTCGCCTCGTGCTTCTTATACATCTGCCACACATCAGGGTAGTTAATCGGCAGGATTACAAACCGGTCTTTGTTTTCCTGTAATAAAATCTCATTTTCCATCGTACACAATATTTTGCTTTTATAAAATGAACCTTCTAAAACAGTACTCCAATAAATCTTATAACAAAAAATTGCTACTCGAAAAATGAAACCTTTTGCTGCTTTATCCGGTGTTTTTTCTTTGCCGTATATTTTCTAAAAGAGCGAATACAACATTACGAAGGTTAGAATTGAGAGAAAAGCATAACGTGCGCACACCCTGTGGATAAGAATGTAAATGAAAACTGTGAGAAACATAACTCATTGAAAAACAAACAGATTTTGATTGGCCCGGAGTAGATATTCACAATCAAATGTGAGTAAATCAGTTTGGGATAAACGGTTACCTCAATTTGGTATGTTTTTCAAATAAATAAAAATGTGGAAACTGAGGAATTTGCACAACATGCCAATTGTGCCAAAAAAGTTAGGATTTAGCTAAGCGATATATATGTGAACAAAACGAATACAAAATACAGGTTTTGATAGCCGTCGTCCATCGCTTTTATGATCGGCAGTTGTTGCCGTTCCTGCTGCTTCAACACGCAGGAATGCTCCATCAGGGTTCTGGGCAATGATGAAGCTTTTATTGAACCACAAAAATATAGGAAAACGAAGCCGCACAAGAGTAAAAATTGTTTTATAAACAAGCTGCGCATTCGTCACTGCGAGGCACGAAGCAATCTGTGGATTAGATAACGAGGTTAGTTTTGAGGAATGAGGATGCAGTAATAAGAATTGAGAGATTGATTGTTTATCAATCTCATCGGCTGGGATAACACAGATTACTTCATACCTCGCAATGAAGCAAAGAGAAACGGCTGGCAGGATTATAAATCCTGCCAGCCGTTTCCAGGTTTCTTTGTGAATCTTTGTACTCTTAGCGCCTCTGTGGTTACAAAATTACTTCAGCACCTGCGCCAGCTTCTCTTCCAGCGCCGGACCGCGAAGACTACTCGCAATAATATTTCCCTGCGGATCAATCAATACATTAAAAGGAATGCCATCAAACCCATACGTCGATACAGCTTTGCTATCCCATTGCTTCAGGTCGCTCATGTGGTTCCATGCCAATCCATCTTTTGCTATTGCCGCTTTCCAGGCATCTTTATCATCGTCAAGCGACACACCGAGAATCGTAAAATTTTTATCCTTGAATTTATTATATGCCGCCAACACATTCGGATTTTCCTGGCGGCACGGTCCACACCAGCTCGCCCAAAAATCAACCAGCAAATACTTGCCTTTAAAGTCGCTGATGCTAATTGTTTTTCCATCTGCACTTTGCATGGTCAGGTTCGGTGCCGGCTTACCGGTAAGTGCGTATGTCTTCACTTCCGTTGCCGAATCATTTGCTTTTCCCATTTCAGCCAGTTTCTGTTTCAACACCTGCAAGCCTGCACTGCCCTTAAAACGGTTGGCTGCCGAATTAGCCAATGTGGTCAAATCCTCTACAGGCATGGTTCCCGGCGGTATCTGGCTGATAGCGAAGTACACAGCCGCCGGGCTTTTCGCGTTGTTGATATAGTTTTTTATAAAAGAAGTCAGAGATGTCAACTGCTGCTGAAACACACCTCGCAGCGAATCGCTCGCGCCCGGCTGGCTGGCTGCCTGGTAAGCCATGCCCGTTATAGAATCCCGCTTGATATAATCGCTCATAAAGCCATAAATACTCTTGGTTGCTTCAGAGCCTTTAATATCAGGATTGCGAAAATTTACCGAATCCATATTGATGATGATATCATCGTTATCATTGATGAAGATTGCCTGTGGACCATTAATAACACCAACAGTATACAAACCTTCTTCTTTACCAATGGTATGCAAATGAAATGAGCCATCATCTTTCAGCGTAGCCGAATCTACAATCTGCAACTGCGAGCCTTCGTAAGGAAATTGCTGCAGGTATACCAATTGCTTTTTTACACCTTTTATGGCGCCGTTTACCTCAAACTCGCCATTTGCATTTTTATGCTGGCAGGATAAGAGAAAGATACAAAGAATACCTGCAATACCATTTACCGTTTTTATCATAATACTAAATTCTGTTTTGCTTAAAAATTTTCTTCAGCAAACTGAGCTTTATCATTTATACAAGCTTCTGCTGAAGCAGTTCTGTAACCACTTTCGGGTCTGCCTTTCCCTTGCTTTTTTTCTTTACTTCGCCAACAAATAAACCGATCAAACCTTTTTTTCCTTTCTTGTATTCGGTTACTTTATCAGGCATATTGGCAATCACTTCATCTATCCAGCTTTCTATTTCGTTCGCATCGTTAGTCTGCAGCAAACTCATATCGGTTGCCACCTGTATAGGTGTGATGTTATTATCAACCAGCAATATGGGTAAGATGCGTTGCGAAGCGGCAGAAAAATTTACTTTACCGTCTTCCACCAACTGTATCAATGCAGACAATTGAAGTGGCAAAATACGCAACTTATCGAATGAAGTTTTTTCATCGTTTACATACTGCCGCAAAGGACCGTTTATCCAGTTGGCAGCCGCTTTATAATGCGAAGTGTGCCGTATTATTTTTTCAAAAAAGTCAGCCGTGTCTTTTTCAGCGCAAAGCTGTGCAGCATCGTAATCGCTCAGGCCGAATCCTGTATATTTTTTCACCAGTTCGTGAGGCAATGCCGGTTGTTTATCTTTTATATTTTGAATCAGCGATTCGCTCAAATGAAAAGGTGATAAATCGGGCTCAGGAAAGTAGCGGTAATCATTAGCTTCCTCTTTATCGCGAATGGCAAATGTGGTATCGTTCGAAGCATCAAAACTTCGGGTTTGCTGTATAATTCGTTCGCCTTTTTCCAGCATACCAGTCATCCGTTCTATCTCAAACTCTATTGCTTTTTTTACATTGCGGATAGAATTCAAATTCTTTACTTCCACCTTCGTCCCCAGCTCTGTTTCTCCGCGCAAACGCACAGAAACATTAGCATCGCAGCGAAGGCTGCCTTCTTCCATATTGCCATCGCAGATGCCGAGCCAGCGCACCAATCGACGTACTTCCGTTACATATTGCCAGGCTTCATCGGCACTAAATAAATCCGGTTCCGTAACAATTTCAATTAGTGGTGTTCCGGCGCGGTTATAATCTATACAAGTATAATTTTCTTCAATGTCATGAATGCTTTTACCGGCATCTTCTTCCAAATGAATGCGGTTGAGCTGCACAGCGCGTGAGCCGTTTTCACCTTTAATAAATACTTGTCCGCCTTTACAAATTGGCGTTGTATGCTGAGATACCTGGTAGCCTTTCGGCAGGTCGGGATAGAAATAATTTTTGCGGGCGAAATAATTATAGCGTTCAACCTCGCAGCCGCAGGCCAAACCCATTTTGATGGCGTACTCAACTGCTTTTTTATTTGCCTTTGGCAGTGTGCCGGGGTGACCTAATGTAATAGGACTAACATTGGTATTCGGGGCTGCATCAAAATTGGTAGCATCACCGCAAAAAAGCTTACTGGCAGTTGCCAATTGGGCGTGTACTTCCAGACCGATGACAGCTTCATATTTATTCAATGCATTCATGTACCAAAATAAAAAGCGTAAAGGTATCGATTGCGTAATGAATGCCTGTTTTGCACTTCTTTTTTCAGTGTTAAATCATAATTACAATCCTTTGCAGCGGGCATGCCTGACAAATATTGTCAGCTTTTGTTAACCGTTTTGCCAGTCTGCATAAACCAAATCAAACCTGAATTGCTAAATCAAATCAAAAAAATAGCTACAGCTATTACAATCTGCAACCCGAAAGAAATAATTGAATAACTGATCCTGTAAACCTGAATCGTTGTATGCATTATTTAATTTTTTTTTCTATTTATGGCTGATACAACACTCTGACAAAACAAGCACTCAAAAATTACCGGCAATCAGCCAACAGCAGTTTTAAAAGCTGCAGTTGGGATGATAAAATGCTGTTGGATTTAAACCGGAATTCAGTTTTGTTGGTTTCAGTAACACTGTAGCCGGCTCTTTATAAATATTGATTTTAGGGCAAATAATATATCAGATTTCCTTTCAATGCAAACGCAAAATGAGTTTTTGTACAACTAAAATATTTCAACTTCATTGGTTCGGTTTATATCGATAAGTCTTTCTACGGTAGTGCTTATTGTATTGCTGCAGAAAGATTTGTTCTTTAAAACAATTTTCTTTTTATCAGAAAAAACTCCTCTTGTTCCTGAAAAAGAAACCTTTGATAAGGACAGTCTCTAATATGAAATTTTTTGCTCAGAAATTAATACCAGCTTCATACACGGATATTTTTCCTTTTTTTTCATTTACTGAAAAAAGACTTTTTATCGTCAAAAACTTTTGACTGCTAATCAGTTCGGTGAAATAATTCTTATCTTCTGCCAACTCACTCTTTCCCCTATATCACTTTATTTTGGAGTTGGCATATATATCGCATTTCAAGTTATCGTCAATGGATTTAAACGGATTTATATGAGAAGGTTATTTATTGTAGATGATGATTATGATATACTGCTGTCGCTAAGCATGTGGTTTAAAAAAATGGGGTTTGAAGTGGATACATTCGAGAACTCGAAAACCATGTTTAATGCGCTGAACCAATTGGTTCCTGACCTGATTTTATTAGACATCAACTTACAGGGAGAAGATGGCAGAGATATTTGCAGACAAATAAAAAATAATGATGGCAAAAAGTGCCCTGTCATTTTATTTTCAGCTAACTATCCGGCGCTGGAAGGTGCGCAAAATATTTGCGCCGATGGCATCCTTCACAAGCCATTCGATTTGCAGGAAGCTTTGCAACTTGTAAAATCGCATATTCATGCCAGCGGTGGCGCCGCTTAATCATTTCTCAATTCTCATATTCCTCTGGTATCGTTTTTGACTTTTTTCTCTCTAAAAGAATTATGGCTACATACAAAGTGCTGTTTAACAATAAAAAGCTAATATCAGTATCGCCTACGCAGGAGGAAACGCCAGGAAATGATACGTTCCTTGAAGAAACAACCGGCGAAACCATTTGGGCTACTATAGAAGCTTCTTCAGATGAAGAGGCACAGGAAAAAGCAGAACGGTTAGAAACGGAGTTGCAAACACGGCAAACAAAAGAAACCATTACCCAGAAAGAAAACTCGCAGTAGAAATCAATCATATATAAAAAGCCATTTCCGCAATCAGGCAGAGATGGCTTTTCTTTTTATAACTCAAAACCTTACAAAATCAAATGCACTGTTTGCGCAAAATTTCACTTCATAATGGTAGTTATTGCTTTGCAACAGGCAGCAACAATGATTTTTCAGCAACCCTTTTTCACTTTTTAAATTGATTTCAGTTTAAAAAGGTTAAAACAAATCGCAGGTTCTATTCGATTCTGAAATAACAATATTTACAACCGGAATACCAACATGCTGACTGCGATGGAAAGCAAGATTCATAAGGCTCGTGTTTAATTGCAATGGTTATAAATTGTCTTCTACTCTTTTGTAACCAGCTTTAAAAACTGCAGCACGCTCCATGTGCTTAACTGTCCGCCCGGACCGTTCAATGTATAGTCAAAAGCATGTGTAGCCCAGGGAAGATAAACATCGTAATGTTTAGCGCCAACACTATCCAACTTTTTACCCAGCCTCACACCATGCAGGTGTGATACCAGCGGATCATTTTCTCCATAAATCATTAAAGTAGGCACACCCGAAGCGGTTTCAACAGCTGAACTGCTTACATATTGCTGCGGCGCCTGGCTGTATGTTCCGCCAAGGTAATCTTCCATCACTTTGCGGCTGTCGAGCACCAGCGGGCTTGTCGGGTTGGCATATCCCCAAACCATATCCGCTGGTCCGTAAAAATCAATTACGCCTTTTATAGCAGGATCGTGCAGCGTATAAGCTGCCGATAAAACGATTTGTCCGCCGGCGCTTCTGCCTAAAAGTATAAACTGGCTTGTGTTAATGGAGAGCATTTCTGCAGCAGAACGCAAATAATGCATTGCCCTTTTTATATCGTTGACCGGCGCAGGATATGTGTGTGTTGGCGCCAGCCTGTAATTGATGCTTGCCACGTTGTAACCCTGGTTTACCAATACACTGTTTAACTCAGGAAGTTGCTGACTATCGCCGCCTGCCCACGAGCCGCCATGCACTACAATCACACAAGGTTGCTTCTTAGCTCCGCCGGCAGAATAAAAATCAAGTGTCAGCGCCTTAGCTGTATCGTAAGTGAGTGTTTTGTAAGCCGCCTGCCTGGCGCCAATACCGGTTATCATTTTCGACAAACAAAAAGGAGAAATTTCTGCATCGTGACCGGCGTTTGCAACATCATCTTTACTAAAAAGAGTTTTTATATGAGCCGCTGCGCGATAAGCGCCAACAACGGGTACGGAAAAAAGAATCAACGATAAAACGCCAATCACGTTAGCTGCCACATCGTACTTACCACCTTTTAAAAAGATCAGCAAGAGAATAAGAACAACAAAAAACAACCAGCAAAACTCCGTAACTAAAATAGCCACGTACCACAGCCAATTGGTGGGCGCTCTGAAAACGGTAAGAAAAGACAGCAGGAAAAGCAGGCTTAGCACAATCAGCTTCAGCATTCAATTGCATTTTTAATACGAGCCGTGAAGATATAGCAGCCGCTTCTTCAGATTGTACCAGACACAAATCTGTATAAACACATCCGGGTTAAAACACACTCGCAAAGCCTAAATGAATTTTCGATTGCCGCAAATCAAGCTTTGCATCATCCCGCTTTCCCGTTGCGTAGCTGATATTGAATATGCCGCTTTTTGTTTCAAATGCCAGCCCGAAACCTGCACCTGCATAACCATGCGCAAAGGCTGTTGCCGAGCTTTGATAATGCGCATAGCCGCCATCAATGAATGTATAGAAATAAGAATTTTGCGCCAGCAAATAACGGTATTCCGCTGTGCCCGCCGCGTACCGGTTTGCATAAATACTTTCCTCATCAAACCCACGCAGCAGGCGGAAGCCGCCAATCTGGAACAGTTCATTAATATAGTAATCCGGGCTTTGCAGCAATCCCGCATTCAGCGCGGTTTTCAGCGTAGCTTGTTTGCCCAGGGGAAAATAATGCGCACCGCTCGCCTGCACTTTTACCCGGTAGCTTTTTAGTTGCACCGTATCATACAAACTGCCGTAATTAAAATCCGCATTTTTAATACCTGTAATGGTGGTATTCTTTTCCACCCTTCGGCTGCCCGCGCTCAGTTGCCAGCTTACTTCATTGCCAAGGCGTGGATTAAACGCATAATCGGTATTGCTGAACTGATAAGCCAACCCCAGGCTTACCGAATTGATATCACCCGTTTCGGGTAATTCTTTCGTAAGAATAATAACATTCGTATCAATACTTAACAAGCGGGAAGAAGAGTTTTGCAAAAATAAAGTTCCCTTTTGCCCTGGCGAAAACGGGTACGACAAACCAATCATCGCATTAATATTTACAAAAAAAGAATCGCGCTTATACAACTCGAAATTAAAATCAATCCCCAGCGGCGAATGAAACAGGTACGGTCGCTGAAACAGCAAATTCAGTCGCGGCGATTTTGCCTGCAGTTGCTGCCAGTCCACGCCAATCGTTTCCCCGCTGCCAAAAGCATTTTTAAGGTTAATCGTTGCCTGCCCTGTTACCAACAACTTTCCGCCAGTTTGTTCATTCGCCGGCAAAAACCCGATGATGGCATCTACCTGGTTCGTATGCTTCGGTTCTAAGTACAAATTCAAAATCGCTTTATCATTCAGCATCGTCAGCGTCCATGGCTGCGATGATTGCACATACGTCAGCTCAGCCAGCCTCCTGTTTATCCCATCCAGCTTTGCCCCGTTGTACAATTGATGCGGCGCCATATCTAAATACCGGTGAATAAACGCCTGCGACAGTTTCGCTTTACCCCAAACATGGATGCTGTCAATGTAATATGGCAACCCTTTTTCTAAAACAAACACACCATTCATCAGCGAATCCTGGATAACCAGGCTATCGATTTTCACTTTTGCAAACGGATAACCGTTGTTTTGGCAAAAGTCCAAAACTTTACTATATATTGCATCTGCTTTTTCCTGTATAAAAAGTTGGCTGACGAAAGCACCTGTATCGGCACGTAACGCATTGAGAACAACCAAAGCAGCACTATCAAAACGCAAATGATTCCACCGGTATCGTTTGCCTGCAAACAAATCAATTGCGACGCCATTGCTATCTTCCGTCACCGAATCAACAGAAGCCGACAGGTAACCTTTGGCTTTCAGCAAATCAGGCAAGCCCCTCACATACTGCAAGCAAGCCCCCCTGGATGTAAATTCGGTAGACAGCGAAAGCGTTTCAATTATGTTGGCAACACTATCAACGGGGTAAACAGTTAGTACACAACGGCCTTGCGCCCTAAGCTTAGCAGGTGCCAAACAACAGCAGAAAAAAAGCAAACAGATAAAAAAGAGGTGCTGGCGCATAAAAGCAGTACGCAAAATTAGGGTTACACTACAATGGCAGGTATTTACATTCACATTCCTTATTGCAAGAAGGCCTGTCACTATTGCAATTTTCACTTTTCTGCCAATACCCGCAATAGTAACGATATGGTGTATGCCATTGGTATGGAAGCCCGCCTGCGCCGCCATTATATTTCCGAAAAAGTAAACACCGTCTATTTTGGCGGCGGCACGCCAAGCCTGCTGTCCATCACCAGCCTGCGTACGCTGGTGCAAAAGATGCGCGAGAACTTCAACGTCACGCCGGACGCCGAAATCACGCTCGAAGCCAACCCCGACGATATAAATATCGATAGTTTATTATCCTGGAAGTCCCTCGGCATCAACCGCCTCAGCATCGGCATCCAGTCGTTCCGCGAGGAAGACCTGGTGTGGATGAACCGCGCCCACAACGCCCGGCAGGCCATCCGCTGCATTAAGCTGGCGCAAAAAGTAGGGTTTTACAATCTCTCCATCGATCTCATCTATGGCACGCCCACCCTTAGCGACGAGCAGTGGAGAGAGAACATCGAGCAAGCCATTGCCCTCGGCATTCCGCACCTTTCCTGCTATGCGCTTACCGTGGAGGCAAAAACCGCCCTGCACCACATGATAGAAAAAGGACAAATGCCCGACGTAAGCGAAGAACGCCAGAGCATCCACTTCGATATCCTCACCAAAACCCTCCGCGAAGCTGGCTACGAGCACTACGAGATATCCAATTTTGCCATGCCCGGCTGCCAGAGCAAACACAACAGCAGCTACTGGCAGGGCAAGCCCTACATCGGTCTCGGGCCATCCGCCCACTCCTTCAACGGCAATAGCCGGCAGTGGAATGTTGCCAACAACGCTCTCTACATCGCCAGCCTGCGGAACGGTGAAGTTCCCTTCGAGATCGAACACCTCACCCCGCTCCAGCGGCTCAATGAATACATCATGACTTCCCTGCGCACCATGCAGGGCACCTCGCTCTCCTACATTGCCAGACTCTGGAGCGACGCCGAAGTCAGCCGCATCATTCACGACGCCCGCAAGCACATCATATCCGGCAATGTTAATTATGTAAATGAGCACCTCATCCTCACCCGCAAAGGCAAGCTGCTGGCAGATGGCATTGCAGCAGAGTTATTTGGGTAAAAAAATAAAGGTAAGCCGCTTGCCTTCATTCAAAAATTACCATAACTTTTTTGTTCTGTGACACTGATAACTTCTTACATCTCTTTACAATGGTAAATATTCCCGTTTATCGATCTTTTACTTCATCATCACACATTTTTACTGGTCTGCCGGTGTACCATCACTGTATATTTCCCTGTTGTTAGCGACGAAGAATTAAATACAGCTATTGCACTTTATCCTTTTGTCATATCAACTTCTATCCCGGCTCAACACCGTTTTGTTTTCGTCAATCTTATCCTTTCTGCAAATGCAGAAAATAGAAGGAAGCATAATGTACGGGCGCACGTTACAAATTAATAACAAAGCCAACACCGGTATAATTTCGGTTAGCGGTTAAATAAGAAGGGCTGATACAAAGTTTAAGAACAGCAAACCCGGTAACCGGCCTGCCTCATTGTAAAATTCCTTTTCTTTGTTTGTTATTACTAAAACACAACCATCATGGCTTATAACTTACTTAAAGGAAAAAAAGGAATCATATTCGGTGCGCTTAACGATCAATCTATTGCCTGGAAAATAGCGCAGAAATGCTATGAAGAAGGCGCACAAATAGTATTGACGAATGCGCCAATTGCGATGCGCATGGGCGAGATTAACAACCTGGCAAAAGAGTGCGGCGATGCGCCGGTGATTCCGGCTGATGTAACGAGCAATGATGACATGAGGAACCTGATAACCAAAAGCATGGAGCATTTTGGCGGTCAGATCGATTTTATTCTGCACAGCGTGGGCATGAGCATGAACATGCGGAAAGGCAATCATTACACAAACCTGAACTACGATTTTACACATAAAACGATGGATATTTCGGCGATGAGCTTTCATCGTTTGCTGCAGTTGTGTTATCAAATGGATGCCATCAGCGAATGGGGCAGCGTGGTGGCATTAACGTACATCGCAGCGCAGCGTGTGTTTCCCGATTATAACGAAATGGCAGATGCGAAGAGCATGCTGGAAAGCATTGCGCGCAGCTTTGGCTATCATTATGCGAAGAAGAATAAGGTGCGTATCAATACGCTTTCGCAATCGCCTACGAGAACAACGGCAGGCAGCGGTGTAAAGGGCTTTGATGGCTTTATTAACTATGCGGAAAAAATGAGCCCGCTGGGAAATGCTACGGCTGAAGAATGCGCGAATTATTGCGTGACGTTGTTTAGTGATTTAACGAAGATGGTGACAATGCAGAACTTGTTTCATGATGGTGGATTTTCGTTTACAGGTGTGAGTGTTGAGGTGATGGAGCAGATGGAGAAGTAGGTTGATAGTTGATAGTTGATAGTTGAAAATACAGAGGGAAATCTCCGGTTGTTGTGGCCGGGGATTTTTTTTATTGATATTAGCGTCATTGCTTGGTGAGGTTGTTTGTAAGTGGTGAATGGTTAATGATTTTCATTAACAGATACATTTGTGATTGACAATTTGTATTGCATGGCACAGATTGCTTCGTGCCTCGCAATGACAGATGCAGCTTGCTTTACGGATATAGTTTTTACTCTGTGTTAGTCTATGTCTTCGTGTTTTTGTGGTTTAAAAAAAGATCAATGCATAGTAAGACGTTGAAGAGTGCGACGCAACGATGCTTAATCGGAGCGGCGGACGATGGCTACCAAAAACTGTATTTTGTATTCTTTTATTCATTTTAAAAACTGATGGCTGATTACTGATGACTGACAGCCGTTTACCTTTGCTTTATGTCGGCGGAAAAGATTATTAAAGAGTGGAAACAGGGTGTGTTTAAACCCATTTACTGGCTGGAAGGCGAGGAAGCTTTTTTTATAGATAAGGTGATAAACTATGCCGAGCATAACATTCTGAATGAAGGCGAAGCGGGCTTTAACCTGAGCGTTTTTTATGGTAAAGATGCAGCCTGGGCAGATGTGATTAATGCGTGCCGGCGCTACCCGATGTTTGCCGAAAGGCAAGTGGTTTTACTGAAAGAAGCGCAGCACATGCGCGATATTGATAAACTGGAAGGTTACGTGGAAAAGCCGCTGTCATCAACGGTTTTGGTGATTGGTTATAAAGAGAAAAAGATAGATGCTCGCACTAAGTTTGCGAAGCTGATTAAGAAGAATGGCGAGGTGCTGACGAGCAGCAAACTGAAGGATTACGAACTGCCCTCGTGGACGAGTGAATACATACAAAGTCAGGGCCTGAGCGTGTCGCACAAAGGCTTGCAGATGCTGGTGGATAACATTGGCAGCGACCTCTCGCGCATTGCGAATGAGATAGATAAGCTGGTGATTAATTTAAAGGGAAGGAAGACGATTAGCGAAGAAGATATTGAGCAATATATCGGCATCAGCAAGGAGTTTAATCCGTTTGAATTGCAGGATGCGCTGGCTAAAAAAGACATGGCGAAAGCCGTTCGTATCATCCAGTATTTTGCGCATAATCCGAAAGCCGGGCCGATACAGCTGGTGTTGCCAACGCTGTACAATTACTTCAGTAAAGTATATGCGATTTATGGGCTGGACGATAAGAGCGAGCGCAAGGTAGCGTCGCTTTTTTATAATAACTCTTACGCGGCAAAACAAGCGTTGCAAACGTCGGCTTTGTATGGCTACCAGGGCATTGAAAAAGTGTTGCTGTTATTGCATCAATACAACTTAAAAAGCATTGGTATTGATGATGCGGGAACCGATGATGCTGACCTGATGAAAGAACTGGCGGTGAAGATGATGAGTTGATTGGTAATTGAATATTGTTAATGGTTAATTGAGAATACAACGGCCTTTATTGATTAAAAATTGACAATGAATTCTCTTTGTCTTTATCGAGTTGTTCAATGAGTGCGTCGAGACCGCTAAATTTTTCTTCATCTCTTAAATAGTGAATCAGGCTAATGCGTAATGTTTCACCATAAATATCTTTATCCCAATCAAAAATGTTAGCTTCAATGGTTCTTTCTGTTCCGTTTACAGTTGGGTTGGTGCCAATGCTCATCATGCCCCGCGAGGCGCGAGGCGCGAGGTGTGTGGTTTGGGCGAATACATTGTTTATTTCACCTGATAACTGGTTGCTGACGGCTGACCGCTGACCGCTGATAGCTGATAGCTGAATCCTCACTTCCACCACATAAATACCATTGCCTGGAATGAGCTTTTCTTTGTCCTGCACATCAATATTTGCCGTTGGATAGCCAAGCGTTCTGCCGAGTTGTTTTCCTTTTACCACGGCGCCTTCAAAAAAATAATGGTAGCTGAGAAAACGGTTGGCAGTTGCTACATCATGATTGAGTAAAGCTTCCCGTATTTTGGTTGAGCTGATGGTGATTTCATTCAGGATATGTTCGGGAATTTCCTTTACAACAAACCCTAATTTATCTCCGTAAGCTTCCAGCAATTGATAATTACCGCTTCTGCCTTTGCCGAATTTATGATCGTACCCGATGATGATGGTATGCGGATGAAACTTTTGGTAAAGGAAGTTTTCAATGTATTCTTCGGCGGTTTGCGAAGCAAAAGCTTCATCGAATGGTATCACCACAAGATGATTGATGCCAATAGCTTCCAGCAGCTCAGTTTTCTCCTGCAAAGTAGTAAGAATAGGAACCGGAGACTGCCCTTCTTTTACCACGCTACGCGGATGCGGATGAAACGTGATAATAACCGTTTCGCCATTGATGTTTGCAGCTTCCTCTTTTAATTGCTCAATGATTTTACGATGACCGGCGTGAACACCGTCGAACGTGCCGATGGTAATAACAGCATTTTGGAAAACGGGCAAACGCGACAAATCTCTGTGTACCTGCATAAACACGACAAAGATAAGAGAAGACACTTCCAAAGTCATTCACACATGTATGTGTGTTTTTAAGAACGCTGATTACAAAACACGTCTTTACTTTCGCACATTCAAACAGGTAAAGCAATGAAGTCATTTATAAATAAATTTCAACACTCCGCCGGCGATTTATACTCACAACGTGGCGTCTCGGCGCAGAAGGAAGAAGTGCATGCGGCGATACAAAAGCTGGATGCGGGTTTGTATCCGTATGCCTTTTGCAAAATGTATCCTGACTTCATAGGCGTTGATGAAAATTTTGTAAACATAATGCATGCGGATGGTGCAGGCACCAAGAGCATTCTCGCTTATTTATACTGGAAAGAAACCGGCGATGTGAATGTGTGGAAAGGCATTGCGCAGGATGCGGTGGCTATGAATCTCGATGATTTATTATGCGTGGGCGTTTATGATAATTTGTTGTTTTCATCTACCATTGACAGAAATAAAAAACTGATTCCGGGCGAGGTGCTGAAAGCAGTGATTGATGGCACGCAGGAATTCTTTGATACGTTGAAAACATTTGGCGTGAACATTAAATATCTCGGTGGCGAAACAGCAGATGTGGGTGATGTGGTGCGCACGATTGCGGTGAATGGAACCATGATGGCGAGACAGGAAAAAAAGCGCATCATTACCAATGAAAAAATAAGTGTTGGTAATGTGATTGTTGGCTTCTCTTCTTACGGACAAACGGTGTATGAAAGTGAATACAACAGCGGTTTGGGAAGCAATGGATTAACCAGTGCCAGGCATGATGTGCTGAGTAAATATTATGCAGAGAAATATCCTGAAACGTATGAGCCTTCGCTTGCTGAGGCAGTGGTGTATATTGGTAAAAACAAAGTGACTGATCTGCTGGATATCGGCGACCAATACTTAGAAGTCGGCAACTTATTATTAAGCCCGACACGCACGTACGCACCACTGATGAAGCGCTTGCTGGAAACACATTTTAGTGATATGTATGGCGTGATTCATTGCAGCGGCGGCGGGCAAACGAAGTGCATGAAATACTTGCCTTCAAACATGAAAGTGGTGAAGGATAATCTGTTTGCAATGCCACCCATTTTTGAATTGATTCAGAAAAATTCCGGTGCCGGTAACAGGGAGATGTACCAGGTATTTAATATGGGTCACCGGCTTGAAATATTTACAAATGAAGCGGCTGCGGAGAAGATGATTTCAATAGCTAACGAACTACACATCGAAGCAAAAATAATTGGCAGAACAGAAGCATCTGATCGTAAAGAATTGGTATTGACAGCCGAAAAAGAAGAGATAAAATATGTTTTTTAAATAAAATATAAGCACTTGTTACGTCTGTAGGGTTTTCTTTTAATTTGCTTATTACTCATTGATAATGAGCACATTAAAAGAAAAACAGAAAAAATAATCTGGAAATCAGCCTCTTTTTGCTATTTTAGTTGCAGAATTTAATGGGTTAGTAAGTAAGAAGCCGGTTTTGTAGAACCGGCTTTTTCGTTTCATAAAGCTGTCAGCTATCAGTAATCAGCTTTTGAATGATCAGGTTTGAAAACTTCTGCGTTCTGCTTTTATCTCGTTCCTATCATTCTTAGAGTCTGTTTAAAATTGCGAAAAGGTTTGATACGTCACTTCGACGACAGGAGAAATCTCACGAATTTGAAACCGCTTTACGCTATAGAGATGTCTCCTTTCGTCGACATGACGGTGCGATCTTATGCTTTAATTCTTACCTGGTGACGTTTTTAAACAGGCTCTTAATTTATCAATTATTTACTCATGGCTGATGGCTCATAACTGATAGCTCACAGCTCTTTTCATTATCTTTATAGCATGAGTAAAGTGAAGACGGCTTTCTTCTGCGGCAACTGCGGATACGAAAGCCCGAAATGGCTGGGCAAATGCCCGGTCTGCAACCAATGGAACACCTTTGTAGAAGAGATGATTGCCAAGCCGGCTGCTAAAAGCGATAACGGCTGGAAAGATTACAACGGCGCTGAAACAAGTTTTACCAAAGCGGTTTCTTTATCAGATATTAGTGCAGAAGAACAAAAGCGTTTGCTGTCAACCGATGGCGAACTCAACCGTGTGTTGGGCGGCGGTATTGTAAAAGGAAGTATCGTGTTGGTTGCCGGTGAGCCTGGCATTGGCAAAAGCACTTTGTTTTTACAAAATGCATTGCAAATGACGGATACCACAACGCTGTATGTAAGTGGTGAAGAAAGCGAGCAGCAAATCAAAATGCGGGCAGACAGACTAAAGGTAAAGAACGATCGTTTTTACCTGCTTACTGAAACGGTTACGCAGACTATTTTTCAGGAAATTAAGAAGCTGAAACCGCAGTTGGTAATTGTAGATTCGGTACAAACACTGCAAACGAACTTGATTGAATCATCGCCCGGAAGTGTATCGCAGATACGCGAAAGCGCTGCCGAGTTTCAGCGCTTTGCAAAGGAGACAAACACGCCTGTTTTTTTGATTGGTCATATCACCAAAGAAGGCAGCATTGCCGGTCCGAAAATATTGGAGCACATGGTAGATACGGTGCTTCAGTTTGAAGGGGATCGTCATTATACCTATCGCATTTTACGCACACTTAAAAACCGCTTTGGCAGCACGGCCGAACTTGGTATTTATGAAATGACGGGCGAAGGCATGCGTGGCGTGATCAATCCTTCGGAGATATTAATTACACAAAAAGAAGATGGACTCAGCGGCAGCGCGATTGCGGCGAGTATGGAAGGCGCGCGGCCGTTATTAATTGAAGTGCAGGCGCTCGTTACGCAAAGCGTATATGGCACACCGCAACGCACGGTGAGCGGTTTCGATTTACGAAGATTGCAATTGTTATTAGCGGTGCTGGAAAAGCGCGGCGGCTTTCATTTTGGGATGAAGGATGTGTTTTTAAATATTGCCGGCGGCTTGAAAGTAGAAGATCCTTCGATTGATTTATCCCTCATCTGCGCATTGCTTTCTTCTTATGAAGATGTGCCCCTTTCGCAACACATCTGCTTTGCCGGGGAAGTGGGATTGAATGGTGAAATCCGCGCTGTGAACCGCATTGAGCAACGCATTGCGGAAGCAGAAAAACTAGGCTTTGAAAAAATTGTTGTATCCAAATACAATAAGAAAAACGTAAGCGGTAAAGTGTATGATATTGAAGTGGTTTCGTTGGGTAAAGTAGAAGAAGTGTATCAGTATCTGTTTTAATTTTTAGAGTAAAGGAGTAGTTGAAACACATAGGCAAAACATAAAAACAGACTTCATATAAACTATGTGTTTTAGTTGCGTTCCCATCATCCTGTATATTTCAATAAATTTTTTAAATTTGATACCGCTAACTTATCACGAAACCAAAATACCAGCCGTGACTATACGCAACCTCGTACATCAGTACACCAACGATCTCATTCATCTCTTCTATCCGCATATCTGCATTGGCTGCGGAAGCGATGTGATTGAGCACGGTCAGGTCATCTGCGCACAATGCTTTTCTGAGTTGCCGGTAACTGATTATTTTTTATTCGCAAACAATCCTGTTGAGCGCTTGTTTGCCGGTCGTGTGCTGGTACAAAATTCAGGCAGCGCATTTTATTTTACCAAAGATTCGGTGCTGCAAAACATCATGCACGAAATCAAATACAAGGGCAATGTAGAAGCGGGTTTGTTCATCGGGAAGCAAACAGGGCTTGCGTTGCAGCAAAGCGGTCGCTTTACCGATATTGATGTGATTGTTCCGATGCCGCTAAGCGGCAAACGAATGCGGCATCGTGGCTACAATCAATCGACTCTTATCGCACAAGGCATTGCTGAGATATTGAAGAAACCGGTGGAAGATGGCGTGGCGATACGCAAACTGAACACTGCCACGCAAACCGGTAAAGACCGCACGAGCCGCTGGCAAACGATGCAGCATGCGTTTACTGTAAATGATAGAGAGGCGCTTACCGGTAAGCATGTGCTGCTGGTAGATGATATTGTTACCACAGGCGCCACGCTGGAAGCCTGCGGAGAAGTGATTGCCGCGATTCCCGGCGTAAAGCTGAGCGTGGCTACGGCTGCACATACTATCTTATAAACGCGTACTTTTATCGCATGGTGCGTTGGCTGTTTTTCCTCTTTACCGCTCTTGTTTTCTGTATCGCTTCGTGCACAAAAGATGGCTTTATTACGGGTAAAAATGCCTTCCTCATTTCCTCCGATACCGCCGTGCATTTTGATACGGTATTTACAACAGCGGGTTCTGTAACAAAGCAACTAAAACTGTTCAATATAAACGATCAAAAGCTTCGCATCAGCAGCATCACGTTAGGTGGCGGCGCGGCTTCTTTTTTTAAGATCAACGTGAGTGGTACGCCGGGCACGCAGTTCAACAATATCGACCTTGACAAAGGTGATAGTCTCTATATTTTTATAACCGTCAATATCGATCCATCTTTACAAACACTTCCCTTTCTTATCGAAGACAGTTTGAGTATCAATTATAATGGCAACACGCAGGTGATAAAGCTGGATGCCTTTGGTCAGAACGCCCATTTTTTGCGAAGCGCTATCATTTCTCAAAACACTACCTGGACGAGCGATTTGCCTTATGTATTGCTTGATACATTCGCTGTTAATAAAGGCGCAACTTTATCAATAAATGCGGGCGCAAAAATTTATTGCGGAGCCAATACACCGTTTACGGTAGCGGGTTCTTTGCATGCAAATGGAACAAACGATAGTACAGGATCTGTTACGTTTGTAAACAACAGGCTGGATGCACCTTACAACGCACAACCCGGCACCTGGGGTGGAATTTATTTTGCGCCGCAAAGCGCGAATAATGTGCTCACGTTTACCAATATCAGCAATGCTTTGCAAGGCGTTGCGGCTGATGATAGAAGCGAGGTAAGCCTGGCGCAATGTAAAATCAGCAACTGTGCGGAAGGTAGTATTGTTGCTTACCACAGCACTGTAAAAGCCGTCAATTGCTTGCTTAGCAATAACAGTTATGATGTGTACTGCCTGGCCGGCGGCAATTATACTTTTACCAATTGCACTCTGGCTTCTTACAACACAAAATATTTGTTTCATCAATACCCGGCGCTAACGTTGAGCAACACGAATGATGATGAAACAGAAGTGAATGCCCTGCAATCTGTATTTAAAAACTGCATTATCTGGGGCGATGAATCATTAACCGATGAAGTATCTGTGAATCATAATACAGGTGCTTCTTTTGAGGTGAATTTTACCAACACACTATATAAAAGCAGTGCAGAGAGTGCTGATATTACGTATACAGATTGCCTCATGAATAGCGACCCGCAATTTCAAACCGCGGACAAAGAAATGGGCGTATTTGATTTTCACCTGTCGTCTTCTTCACCTTGTATTGATGCCGGTAAAAAGGGAGGCGTGGCGATTGATTTAGAAGGTATCTTGCGTTCTGAAACGCCTGACATCGGCTGTTATGAAGTTCAGTAATTTTCATCATTAAAACAATCAAACATGAAAGCAATAGTTTCTTTCTTCTTTTTACTTTTTGCCGTTACCTCTTTATTTGCAAAAGCACCGGTTGATTCAGGCAAAGAAGCAAACGCCATAAAAAACATTTACGATTTCAAAATCAAATCCATCAATGGCAGCACCATCAACTTTGCCGACTATAAAGGCAAGATGATCATGATTGTAAATACCGCCAGTAAGTGCGGCTTCACGCCGCAGTACGAAGGTCTTGAAAAGCTTTACCAGGCGCATAAAGACAAGCTTGTGATTATCGGTTTTCCGTCTGCCGATTTTGCCGACCAGGAATTTCACAAGGACAGCGACATCTTTACGTTTTGTCAGAAAAACTACGGTGTTACCTTTCCATTAACCACGCGTGTAGATGTGAAGGGCGATAGCACCACAGCCATCTATAAATATCTTTGTAACAAAAGCGAGAACGGTGTGCTCGATGCCACCATTAGCTGGAACTTCAATAAGTTTCTCATCGATGAAAACGGCAAGCTGTTAGCGCATTTTGATAGTAAGGTAACACCGGATAGCCCTGAGATTGAGAAGTACATGAAATAAATTTCGGGTTCGGAGTATGATATTTGAAAGGTAACCAATAAAAAATGAACATCAAAAAGGGCTGATGAAATAAACATCAGCCCTTTTATTTTATCTTGTCAAATTTACTCACAACTCACAACTCACAGCTCCTCTACATACCGATGCATCACATTATCTATCGATAAAAATTCTTCTGCATAACTGCGGGCAGCCGCTTTTATAAGACTGTTATCGTTATGAATGGCAACCGATACCGCTTTTATCAAAGCCTCATCTGTTTCGGCCTCTGCCAGTATACCTATTCGGTATTCGCTTACCAGTTCGTGCAACGATGAATCCTGGTTGGCAGTAATGATTGCCAGCCCGCCTACGGCAAGAATGGTAGTCAGTTTGCTGGGCATCACCAGGTCGCTGGCATTGGCTTTCTGTATCACCAGGTGAGCGTCAGCCATATTCAGAAAGCGGTTAAACTTTTCGAGCGGCTGCAGGGGAAAGAACACCACGTTATCCAGCTTGGAATCCTCTGCCAGTTGGTGCAGTTTGTCTTTATAAGGACCCGAGCCGCAGATGAGAAACATGACATGGCCGTCGATATATTGTTTGGCGGCTTCAAGTATAGATTCCAGTCCTTGCTTTTCACCAATCGAGCCGGAATACAGGATGATAATATCTTCAGGAGCAAAGCCAAATTCCTGCTTCAGGCCAGCTTTATTGTCCATCGGGTAAAAGAAACTCAGGTCTGCCCAATTGGGAAAAAAAACAATATCCCGGTTATCTGTTTTTTCCTTGATTTTACCAATCATTCCTTTCGAAATACTGCTGACGGTATCAGCGTTATTCATGATGAATCTTTCAATGCGAAACAAGGCGCGGATGGCATTGTCTGATTTGATGAGTTGCAGGTCGCGTGCAGCTTCTATCTGCAGGTCCTGTATATGGTACAGGAATTTTGCCCGCTTCATTTTTTTATACAATACCGATAGCAGCCCCAATGGCATCGGCGGCACCACGGTAATCACAACATCGAATTTCTTTTGTCCCATCAGCCGCAGTATCTGGAAGAACACCGACATGCTGAAGGAGAAATCAAGAGCGATCCGCCGTCTGCCGGTTGGCTTCTTCGGCACATAGTGCGGACAGCGGTAAACCGTTATGGGATTGCCTTTGGCAGTGGTTAATATTTCCTTGCTATACCAGAGATGCTTGCCTGCGTAAGGCTCCTGCACTTTCCAGTATGGGTAATAAGGATAAGTTGAAATAACGGTGCAATCGAAGTCATGATCAGCCATCCAGTCAGTCATCTCCTTATTATACTTCCCGATGCCGGTTGGCTCGGGAAAATAATTTCCGCTAATCAGGAGAACACGTTTCTTCATGTATTGTTTTGGAGCCTTTCAAAAAGTGGTATGCAATGTACAGTTTTATACAATGGCGGGTATAAAATAAGCAGGGAAAATGAAGATTAACGGGTAAGCCCTAAAAGCAAAATGACAATACCAGCCAGGCATCGCTAAAATACTGTCTACCTACTGAAATCACTTTACACAATTAGGCAGTAAGGGTGTATAATTGATTTGAGAATATGAACAACCGACAGCAGGGCAGGACACCTATTTATGAGAGCAGCTTTAAGATTGCTCTTGCCCGGGAATATCTCACTGGTAACCTGGGATACAAGGCACTGGCAAAGAAGTATGGTTTAGCGGAGCATCATACGGTACGCCACTTTGTAAAATGGTATAAGCAACACTATCCGCAAGGGGAATCCGTACAACCGGAAGAAATACAGCAAGACCGCCTGTCACAGCCTCAGTCAGACAACCATAAGCAACTAAGCAGGCAGCTTACAGAAGCCAATCTTAAAATAGCCGGATTAGAGATACTCATCGAAAACGCACAGAAGGAGCTGGGAGTTGACATCATAAAAAAGTCTGGTACCAAACCGTCTCACAAATGAAGCAACACTATCCTTCCACAGGACTGGAAAAGCTTTGCGGACTGTTTGGTAAGACACGTCAGGCATACTACGATCAAAGCTGGCGCTCGGGTGATGAACAACTGCAGGAGGCAGTGATCATTGACAGGATAAAAGAAGTGCGCAAGCGCATACCGGGCATTGGCGGTCTGCCGCTTCACCATATGCTCAAAGAGGAACTGTCGCAGCATGGCATTATCACCGGTCGGGACAGCTTCTATGAACTGCTCAGAAAGCACAGCCTGCTCATTAAGCATAAAAAACGATATGCCGTTACCACCAACTCCGACCATCCTTACCACAAGTGGTCGGATCTGGCTGCAGGCATCCGCTTAACGGCAACGGAACAGCTCTGGGTCAGTGACATCACCTATCTGCAAACGGAAAATGGCTTTGTATATCTGTCTTTGGTTACGGATGCTTACTCCAGAAAGATTACAGGCTATCACCTGAGTCAACACCTCCGTGCGCAGGGTTGTATCACGGCTCTTAATAAAGCGATTGCTTCCTTGTCGGGTGACAGGGAAACCAGACAACTCATCCATCACTCGGACCGTGGCATCCAGTATTGCTGCGAACCTTACACAACTGTATTACAGCAGAACAACATCCGCATCAGTATGACACAAACGGGCAGCCCCTATGACAATGCGATAGCTGAGCGCATCAACGGCATCCTTAAACATCAGTTAGGGCTTGGTCAGGTGTTTGCAAATTATGCGGCTGCCACAGATGCAGTGTGCAAAGCCATCGATGCCTATAACACTCTTCGTCCGCACAGAAGCATCAGCAACCTGACACCCGAAAAAGCGCACAGAACAAAACAAACAATACACAAAACATGGAAAACAAAAACAAAGGTCAACCTGTAAAGCTCAGGCAGGAAAACATCAAAAACTGTAAAGCTATTTTAGTAACATTGCAAAACATTGTAAAGCCTACACCGTTTTATGACTCCCAACCTGTAAAGTTTTTTCAGGAGAAGACATAAAGCAAATCTCAAAAAACCAGCTCCCTCACCCCTCACTATTTCCCCCACTCACTACTCACCGTTCACTACTCATTGTCCACCCCTTACCTCTCCCCCCTTTTTCAATTTACCATTAACAATCTACCATTACCAATACCACCCCTATCTCACCACCGTCACAGTCCCCATAAGGGGCACCACTTCATCGTTGCACTTCATTTCTATACGGTAGATATAAGTATCCTGCGATACAGGCTGACCTTTATACACACCATTCCAGCCCTGCGACGGCGCATTGGAAAGAATATTGGTTTTAGAAAACAGCCGCTCGCCATTGCGGTTGTAAATAGCAAAAGACAGAACGGGATTGTCAATACTGCTCATCACGTAAAAGAGATCGTTTCTGCCATCATTGTTTGGCGTAAAGGCAGTCGGTATGTATATCTTACTTTGGTTACACAGCACATGAATGCTCACTTTATCCGTATCTGTACAGCCATAGTCTGTAGCGGCAATAGCGGTGTAGGTAAGCGATTTTACAGCCGTTAGGTAAGGCTGCGCGCAGTCGGTACAGCTTAGTCCCACCAGGGGCGACCATTGCCAGCTTACAATATCATCGCTGCCGGTTGTCTGCAGCAGGTTAATATCTCCCTTCTGGGCAATAAACAAACTGCTGTCAATACTGAATACCGGTTTCGGATGCACAATAACCAGCACCTCGCCTCTCTGGCTGAAGCAATGATATTTGTCTTGCCCGGTAACAATATATTTTGTCGTTTGCCGGGGCGAAGCATACGGGTTGGCAGACGAAGCATTGCTCAATCCGTCAGGCGGTTGCCAGTTGTATAAATCAGCGCCTGATACAGACAGCAATGCTTTTTTGGTTTCGCATATTTCACTGCTGGGCTGTACCGACATATTAAAAGGTCGCACCACCTGCACCTGTACCGTATCGGTATTGGTGCAACCATTGGCATCCGTTCCGGTAACAATGTAAGCCGATGATTGAAACGTTGAAGCCACGGGTGAAGCGCAATTGACACAACTTAGCGAAGCATTCGCATTCCAGGCATAGCTTACACCGCCGGTAGCTGTCAGCAGCACTTTATTTTTGCCATCGCAAACAAACGTATCCCTACCGGCAGAGATAGAAGGCAGCTTATTCACTTTTACAGTGTAATAAGCCGTATCTGTACAGTTGTTATTGTCTCTTATTAATAAACTGGCTTTATAATTCCCATACCCGGCATAACTGTGCGAGAAAGGCGCCGATGTTTGTGTTTTGCTATAGTTATCACCAGAGTTCCATTGCCAGCTTACAATGGCGTGCGCGCCATCGGTCAGGCTTTTATCAACGAATGTTACCGCATCATTCAGGCAGTTCGGCACAGCGCCCGTATTAAAAGCTGCCGTCGGTCCCGTTACATGCACCGGCTGCGGACTATACAAAGTATCCCGGCAGCCGTTTTTGTATTTGGTTACCAGCGATGGTTTATATACGCCTGCCTTATCATAATATGTAGAAATAGAAGTGCTGCTGAATGCACTTTTTCCATTATCAAAGTCCCAGTAATAATCGGCAATATATTCCGGGTTAGATGCCCCCATTATTATACTTGCTTTCCGGCACAGGTAGCCATCAGATGGCGTAAATGTAAAAACGGGTTTGGTATTTAATACGGGTACAATCAGGGTGTCTGTGCTTTTACATTCTGCATTAGCCGTGGCAAGCGTAACGGTATAAATACCGGATGCTGTATATTGATGCAGCGGTGGCTGCTGCCCTGTATATTGGGGCGAGCCATCTCCAAAGTTCCATCGCCAGCTTTGCGCCTGTTGCGAGGAATCAGCAAAAGCCACGTTTAACTGGTTGGTACAATCGTACCTCACGGCAATCTTTGCCACCGGTGGCTTTATATAAACATAATCCTTTTTGGTTGTTTTTACGTAACAGCCGTTGTTGTTTGCCGTAAGAGAAACGGTTTGGTAGCCAACCGTATGGTACAGGTAATTCTGTTTATAGTTATTGGAAGAATATGCGCGCTCCCCAAAATTCCATTGCAGACTATTTACTTTAGAAGGTGTAGTAGCCGTAAAATGAAAAGAATCTGATGCGCAGGCAGTGGTTTTATCCACTGTAAAATTTGGAACCACCGAATCACCGGCAGACACTGCCTTCTTCACTAAAAACGTATCAGTGCAGCCGCTTGCTGTACTTACTATCAGGCTCACATCGTAATAACCTTGCTTTGTATAGGTATAAGCCGGTGATGAATCTGTCGAATGACCGCCATCGCCAAAATTCCAGTTATACGACACAACCGGTTCAGGTGTTACCATAAAAGCGCTTGTTTTCAATGCATCCGGCAGACACCTTGAGTGAGGCAAATTCTGCAGGCGGCTAATGATAGGCGGCCCCAGGAGAATCAAATTAGTTTTTACTAAGGTATCAGCACATCCGTTTGCACTGGAGGCAATCAGTTGGGGCGAAAACTGCCCTGCCAGCATATAATTATGCGCAGGGCTTGCTTGAAAAGAAGGCGGGGAGCTATCACCAAAATACCAGCTATAACTATCCGCCCCCTGAGAAGTATTGGTGTACTGCACCACCGAAGGATAAATACAACTTTGCAAGGTGCCCGACTCGCTGAACCGGGCGGTGGGGCGCTGCCACACAGTAACCTGTTTTTCCTTACTAAAAGTGCAGCCGCCAAAGTTTTCCGTCAGTTTTACGGTATAAGTTCCGGCAGTAGCGAAAGTGTAACGAAAACCATTTATCGAACCACTCACCACAACACCATTTATAGTCCATCTTGCCGATTTTGGAATAGAAGATGACGTAGCTGTAAATGTTACAGGCGTACTGCTGCACACCGATGCAGGGGCATCAAAATCTACCGCTACCTGCCCTGTCTGCAGCGTTTTTGTGGACGAATCTACGCATCCGTCATTACTGTATGTGATGAGTTGAATGGCATAGCTGCCCTGCGAAAGATAAGTATGGCTTGGCTTGGCTTCTATAGATACCGTTCCGTCGCCAAAATCCCAATGATAATTACCTGGCGTTGTTGTGGCAGGCGGGGCAAACTGCACCGGTATGGGCGTGGAGCAGATATTATTATACTGGTAAGTAAACTGCGGCGAGATTCCGTTTACAATAATGTCGCGACTAAAAGAATCGGAAACCGAATAGTCACTTACCTTCAGTTTAATCCGAATTCCGCCTCGTTTGGAAAAGATAAAGATGACATTCGTGTCTGAAGAAGATTGACCGTCGCTTGTTGTCCATTCCCATTTTACAACGTTGCCAGGCATCGTAGGGGTGCAATGCACGGTAAACGGTGCACAACCCATTATACTGTCCACTGTAAAAGCCGCACTCACCTGTGCCGAAACGGCTTGATTGACAAGGCACAATAAAAAGCAGCCGAATCCGGCTATAAATACCTTAAGGAGTACCCTGCGCGCGCTATGTAGTTTGTGTGTGTACAGATAATATTGGATAAGCGATAATTGCAAAACGGGGCAACTTTAGAACTTCCTGTAATTCCCTCTGTCATCTGCCTGCCCTGAAACAACTGACACTTAGTAAAACCATAAAATTATATCCCGGTATCGATAAACGAATTTTCGTGTACAAAGATGTATTGAACAGAGCAGATGCAAACAGGATTAATCATATTTTAATGTCCAGCTACGGCTACAGTTCAAAACAACAAAACCTCCCGCACCCGTCACCTCGACGACAGGAGAGGTCTCCCGAAATTAAGCCGCATACCTATACAAAGAGGATCTTTCTCGTAAGCAGAAAGTATAAGTTCAACTATCAAGCAAACATCAATAATTTCAAAATCTGCAACAATAGTATTTTGCCGTCATTTTCCTTCACCACTCACCACTCACTATTTATAATAGATTAGGCTTTTTAATTCATAACTCATAACTCATCACTCATAACTCATCATCCATAATTCTTCTTCTCACCGCCCTCGCCGGGCTCCCCACACACACCATTCCCGGGGGCAGCGATGTAAATACCGACGATCGCGCCCCTACTACTGTTCCCTTGCCGATAGTCACACCCGGCCCCACGTATACATCTGTCGCCAGCCAGCACTCATCTTCTATAAGTACGGGATTGCTGTAAATAGGAAAATCCGCTTTTGCATAATGATGCGAAGCCGCACACAGGTAGCTTTTCTGGGAGATCACTACGTTGTTACCAATTGTAATATTTCCCAAACTATATAACACCGCGTTATCCCCGATCCAGCTATAATCGCCAATACTCACCTTCCATGGAAACTGCGTGTGCACGCTCGGGCGCAGAATCACCCCTTTACCCACTTTTGCTCCAAAGCTCCGCAACAAAAACCGCCGCCATCCATACAAAAATTGCGGTGAGGTTTTAAAAAACAAAGCCTGCACTATCCACCAAAGCTGTATAAACCATCCCGGCTTTCCTCTAAAATCCGCTGGCATCACAAACCGGTTCAACTCCTGCACACCCATGATTTATCACAATTAAAACAGCCCCAAAGAAATCCAATTCTCTCCTATCCACCAACTACAAACCCTCAACTACCATCTCCCTCCCTGTCATTAGCAAGAATGCGTATTCCAACACGTTCCGGGAAACAATCCTACACAACTCATCACCACTCACTTCTCACTAACTGCCAACCATCATCCGCCAACTATCAACTCCATTCTTCTTCCCTGTCAACCATCAACTATCATCAATCAACCGCTAACTTTTTCTTTTACTCATTTTTCAGTCTTTCTGATTCAATTTAAATTTCGGTGTATCTTTATACACGGGTCAACTTTTAATGGTTGTCCTTTTCAATTTCGGATGATTTATTCACAATTCATAAGTCTACCTTCACCACGTGTTCAAAAAAAGTAATTTCAATATTTTTTGGTTCCTCGGCATCTATGCTTTCCTGGCTCTCTTTTTTTATGCTTACATCGGCATTATTTCACCCGGTGGCAAAGGCTACAGCCCATTGCTTCACAACTATCTCGATTTTCCTGCCTGGCTTACCTATATTATTTGTCAGGGCGCAAAGGGACTTTTAAAACTCATGGGATATAATGTTTACCAAAAAGCACTGAATAACGTAACCATTCGCGGCAGCCGGGGTATAAATATCATCTGGGCATGCCTGGGATTAAAAGTGTTGAGTTTCTGGACAGCGTTTATTGTAGCTCATAGAGCAGCCTGGCAATACAAATTAAAATGGGTTGGCATAGGTGTAAGCGCTATCACCCTGTTAAACATTTTCCGGATTGCGTCGATTGCCCTGGCAAATCATCACAACTGGAAGGCTTATCAAACAATAGAACCACATTTCGCTTTCAATGTGGCAAGTTATATCGTCATCCTCATATTTATGCTCTGGTTTACGGTTGTGTATAAGCGGTATAACAACGCAAGGCAGAAAATAACAAGCCGCAGGTAAAACGAATAAGTAGTCATGCAAAATTAAACGGATAATAAAGCAGTTTCGTCATTCCGCAACCTGTGGCGTCTTCTGCGCCATTATCCTCATCAATGCTAATCATACATCAACTTTGCGGGGGCTTTAGCCTTTGGCGTCTTCAGCGCCATACGGCACCTGATAACTAAGTTTTGCATGGATAATTGTGCATGGCTACTTAGCCGATATAAACATTTCATTTTTAGACCGACGGATGCCAAAAGCTTTTCAAATAAGTGAAAGACACAAAATCAACAATGCGCCGCCATTTAAGTGAAGAAGCAATAGTAAAAAACGACTGGAAAAGGAGTTTATCTTTACAAGACAAACTTCTTTTCCTGCCTTGTAACGCCAATATTGTTGATGAACAGATTGTTAGAAATGGCTACTCCTTTCGTAACTGGCTTATTAAAGTTAACGGAATGCGGCGTATAGTTCCAGCCGGTAAACGTATTGTTTCGAAACACGAATGTCATCACCGGAAGCGAATAGTTGTCTTTAAACGGGATAATAATACTACCCGATGACGTTTGTGTTTTGCTGCCGGTAGTGTGCGTGGCGCTCGTAAGCCGGATATCGTTGTTTTCAATAATCAGGTTATTGGGGTCGCGGGTTATAAAACCGTTGGTATAGCCTTCAAAATAATTGTTTCGGATGGTGCAGACCGAAAGAGCCATCATTCTTTGCTGTTCAGCCGCCGGAAGCGACGGTTCTACAAACAGCGAAGCGCCAGTTCCTGCAAATACGCACGACAGCGAACCGGTGATGTGGTTGCTGTCGATGAGCGTTTCACCCAAATTGATGATGTTAATAGCGCCGTTGCAGTTTTCTGCATCAATTGTATTGTTGGTGACTGTTGTTTTCGTCAAAAAATTTCTCGGAAACGTTTGGATATCGGGTTGGGAAGAAATGGCAGCCGAAAGGTTAGATACTTTGCAGCGGTTATCGTGCACATAAATACGGTAGGTAGAACCGCCGGTAACAATTGCAGGGTTGAAAAGATATTTCTTCGATTCATTGGTATTTAAGATGGTAAACGAGCAGTTGGCAACTTCGCAGTTGGTGTTAAATTCTGTAAAATTGATGCTGGTCTGCGTAAACGTACAATGAAGAACTTTTACATCGGAAAAGCTGCGGGCAAACTGCGAGCCGATGATACTGTCACTTTGCACAATACAGTCTTTTAAAACACAATCCCGGCCATCATCGCCATCTAACCATCCTCCACCTTTGCTTTTACCAGGCAACCAAATAAATTTTACCCTGTCAAAACGGGTTTGAACCGAATTTGAAACCACCACCGTTTTGCGATGCCCTTCAATGGTCATGTCTTCTACCTGTATGTTATACGCTGCCGATGGGGTAAGCCGAATCGCACGGCCTTTGTAAACATGAGTGCCGGCCGGCAATTCGGCTGTTGCATTTCCTTTACCCATATTTTTCAATACCATATTGGTGCCATCGGTCTGCACTACCGAATATAGCTCGTTGCCCAACGAGATGGGATAAGGATACCGTTTGTTCCATGGTGCTTTCAGCGCCACGGCTTTTGCCGTGCTGCCTGCTGCCGGCGGCGTGAAAGGCTGGGTGAGCGTTCCGTACCACGCGCTTTTGTCGGTGGTATAATCTCTGCCAATCGGGTACACAAGATAAATCGTATTGCCTACAACTTTATCTACCTGGTTGAATTCGCCATAGTATTGATCGTAATAGGAAGCGCCGGCGCTGATAAAAAAAAGAGTGCCCCGCAAAAACGAGCTCATATCCTGGCCGGCTTTTACCTTGATGAACCAATCTCCTTCTTTTACATTGTCTTCATACGTATATTGCTGTTCGGGATCGTTTTGCCAGCCGGCATCGCGGTAAGGCGCCATTTGCAGCCCCGGCGCGTTGCTGCTGCCGGGTGTCAGCAAAAAGGTTTTGTCGATGCCGTCGCCACGCAACCGGATGTTATGCGCAAACACGCGCCAGCCATTTTGATCAGACATGTATTTGCCTTTGGGAAAATAAATGGTGCCGCCACCCTTTTTTGCCAACGCCTGTTTGGCGGCTTCAAAGGCAGGCACATCGTTAGTAATGCCATCGCCCCTGGCGCCGAAATCTTTCATATTCACTTCTGTGCCAGTTGCTTTTGCCACGGGCGCATTTACCTTTCCCTTACTCGTTTTATTCCGCCCGGTCTGCGCGGAAACAGGAACGGAAAATGAAATGGTAACAAGTAAAAAAAGTAACAAACCGGTTCTTAGCAGGACTGTCATTTTGTTCATAATCGACAAAAAAAAAGTGTAACATTTGGTAGCGCGAGGTACGACGCAGGTAGCAAGAGAAAGTAAAAATGTAAAATTAAAAACAAAAAACGTAGATGCTTTTGTGGTTACCGGAATAACAACCGACAAAACTCGTCTCGCTTCAGTTACCGTCGTCAGCCAAAAGCGCGCGCCATTTATGCTTTAGCTTTTGAAACAAAAAAACACCTGCCGCCGCGCCGGTGGTGTTCAGTATCACATCGTCGATATCGCACACACCAATCTGCAGAAACCATTGCGTACATTCGATGCCCATACTCACCAGCATCGCACACAATACAATACGCAAACCACGCTGGTTGAGGTGCAAACTTTTCAGCAAAAAACCAAAGGGCATAAACAAAAGAATGTTGCCAAAAATGTTACCCCAATAGCCAATGTAATACGCCCAGAAATGCTCGTTTCCCTGCCCGTAAAACGCCTTTATGGTGTTCAGAAACGGAACGATATTAAGGGGATACGAATCGCCCACATACCGGTTTGGCGTAAGAAAAACAGCATAAAAAAGCGCGCAGCAATACAGAAAAAAAAGCTGCTGCAGGTTTCGCCGGTGAAGTTTTATCGTATTAGTAAACAAAAAAATTAATATTAAGAAGTAAGAACCTTGCGATATGCCGCCTCGTACCGGGCAATCAGCTCAGGTTCAGAAAAGTGTTGATGAATAACTGAGCGACTGTTTTTCCGGATCCATTCCAAATGGGCTTTTTCGTTCGTAATCATGCCAAGTTTGGCAGCCAGATTGCCAGCGTGTAACCTTGTTACCCAACCCATGTTTTCCCGGGCAACAAAAGAGGCAAGACCCACTTTATCAGACACCAGCACCGGCGTTCCAACATGCAAAGATTCGATGACCACGTTGGCAAAATTTTCGTTGTGAGACACAAGGACAAACAAATCGGCATTTATCAGTTCTACAAATTTTTCCTCCCGGTTTTTCCATCCTAACCATTCAATTTTGTCTGCAACCCCAAGTTCTTTTGCCTGTTGTTTCAGTTGATTGATGTAGGATTCTTCACCGGTTCCGGCTATTTTTAAAATCACCGGTTCAGAAATCCGGGTGAGCGCTTCCATCAAAAATTCAATTCCTTTTTTAGGATGAATGCGGGATAAGAACAGCAGCGTAAACCGTTCATTTTCTGTTTTGCGAATGGTAATATCGGGCAACGTAATAATGTTGGGAATCATAAAACCCTGCCAGCCGGGTATCAGCTTTTTACAGTCTTCGTACTCAATGTCTGACGTTGCATGAAAGAACGATTTGCGAAGTGCCTGTTTGCCTGCCAGCGAATGAATGATTTGCTTGGCTTTGCTGTTGGTTGCGGTAAGTATATAATCACTAAGCATACCCCGCGGCGAAATCACGACTTTTACTTTCCGCCTATGACAAATAACAGCCGCCACAATTACCAGCACGTTCCACCAGCTATGAATATGCACCACATCGTATTGGCGACAGGTGTTGTATAACCGTTTCCACAACGCCGGCGATACATGCGTGTGATCTTTGGTGATGCGTTTACAATAGGTAACCGGCACGCCATCTACAACAACGGTTTCACCAGGCGTTACCGGCAGTTCCGTTTCCCCATTTGCCGTTGTGGTATATACCGCTATCGTATGACCGGCGGCTACCAAGCCTTCGCACAGTTTGGCTACCGACTCTATCGGTCCGCCATATACATAGGCTGGTTTGTAGGAAGGAACAATGTGGAGTATTTTCAAATCAGTATTGTATTTACAAAATAGGCTCTTTCAGTCTATAAACTATCATCTGCCAACTACCAACTTCCTCTGCCAACTATCAGCTAAATTTCTCCTTTTCCATCAACCGCAATGCAAATAACATTTCTACCATGGTTCTTTGCAAGGTATAATACCAGCCGCGCCAGCCGTCGAGTATCAAACCCTTCACAAACAAACAATAAAAGAACAATAAAAAAGGCGCAAATATTTTGGTCTTCCTCAATTTAGAAATCATCGAAAGCTGATCGTTTGGCGTGTTTGCCAGCATGTTGCTTTCTTTTAAAGAATAACCTCCCTGGTTGCTTAGCCAGCGGCTCAGCGGTTTGCGATCATCGTGATTTATTTTATGCGTAAATGTTCCTGTTTTTCCATTCACTTCTAACCGCTGGGTATGACCGTCATCGAAATATTGGCACAATGCTTTTTTAAACAAGACCGGCCTCGGCGTAGTATTGTTTCCACGCAGCGGTTTACCAAAAATCAGAAACCGAAACTGTGCGTCGAATGCAGCGTATTCTGCCGACTGTGTTTTTACGATAATTTCGTCAATAAAATCGTCTGGTAAAACATAGTCTGCATCTAAGCTCAATATCCATTGGCAGTTGCACAGGCTCAATCCAAAATTCCATTGCGTGGCATGCGTATCAAAAGCTCGTTGGTGTACTTCTACATTTGCATATTGCGCTATGATAGATAAGGTGGCATCGGTACTGAAGCTGTCGACAACGACGATTTTTTCAAGAAAGCCAAGCCGATCCAGCACCCGCGCAATATTGTTTTCTTCATTGTAGGTGAGAATAACGGCAGTAAGGGTGGTGGCTGGAATAGTATTCATTAGATCGAATTGTTTCGTCAAACTTAACGGCGTTATTAATAAACAAAGCCATCTTTCCGAGTGAAGTATTTCGCTTCTTTCGGCATCTGCTGTATTGCTTTGGCTGGCACGCCACCATACAAAGTCCATTCTTCCGTTTGATTTTTATTCAGTAAAGACTTTGCACCTAAAACTGAATAGTGAGGCAGCGACGATCCACCTAATATAACTACGTTTGTTCCTACAAACGTATAGTCACCGATGTATATGGGTGCGCTATCCTGCCGGTTTTCAAAAACATCAATCGAATGGGTTAACAGCTGCGACTGATAGCCGGCAATGGTTGAAAATTTTCCGATTTCAATCAGGTTAGTACAATCTATATGGTGGTTTTTGGTGATGGCAGAAGACTGCCCCAAAATTAATTCTGCTCTTCGACTTAGTTGATGTTGAAAATGGGTTGAGCGACTGCCGGTTGTAAAACCCGTGATCCAATTGCTTCGCCCAATTTTAGAGTTTTTCTTCAATACGATTTTATCCAAGTGGACGGCAACCGTAAAATGGTCAATTTTCGTTTCGGCTTCCATTACTAATTGTTTAGGAAATACCCACGCCATACCGATTGTAGCGGTCGGGTGAATTTGATATTGAAACCATTGGTTCAGTGCGCGATATCGTAATGGCCAAGGAAGTAAAAAAGTTAACAGTTTAAGAAACATACGATGCAACTGGTTCTGTTGAATAAAGTTCCAAATATTTTTGACTCATTAATGGAAGTGTGAATTTGCAAACATTTTCAAAACCTTTATTAATCAACTGTTTTCTAAGTTCAGTATCTTGTAAAGATAAAAGCGCATCTGCAAAATCGACTGCCCGATGTGGATTGGCATGAAAGGCGGCACCACCGCTTACTTCAGGCATAGGTTCGATGTTACTGGCGATCACAGGTGCGCCACATGCCTGCGCCTCGATTACCGGCCAGCCAAAGCCTTCCGAAAAGGACGGAAAAACAAATGCTTGACAGGAACTATAAAGAGCTACCAATGTAGCATGATCTGGTTTTAAAACAGACACTACTCTTTCAGAGAGCCCTTTTTCCGCAATATAATTTTTCAGTTTGTCATCAATTGCCTGGCCTGCAAAGCAAATGTTGCCACTCCATCTTTTACCGAGCGTAACCATCATATTAACGAGCATATTCCTGTTTTTACGAGGCAACGCAGAGCCAACATACAGAATAAACGGAACAGAAACATCAACCTGAACGTTGGCTAATAACGGACGGCTATCCTCAGCAGCCATAGGCCGAAAGTTGGCATTAAAAGCATTGTGAATAACCACCCATTTTTTTTTACTCAGGTCAGCAGATGGCACAAGCTCGTTTAATTGGCAATAAGTAAGGTGGGAAACGCAAGCCAACTTTCTCGCCTGAATTAGGTTTTTTAAAATCCATTTCTGAAGAATTTTACCGAACGGCGATGCCGGGGCATAAGCATCAGCAAATCCTAAAGCACCTCGGATCGCCAATACATCGTGACACGTAATACCGGCTTTTTCTTCGGGCAAATGTTTAAGATACATCGCGTTGGAATGATCGCAGATATGATAGTATGTGTCTGGCTTTCGAGAAGTATCACGCATCAACTTGTAACGTATAACAAAAGGAAACAAAACCCATTTATCAATATATCCTAACCATTTGCCAATTCCATGAGTTGTAGTCATCAATCTTCCAAAAAATACCATTGGAAACCAACTAATAACCCCGATACCTGCCTTTTCAAACCCAAGTTCAAGCATATCTCCAAATCGCTTCATGCTTTCCTGTTTGTCTGGCAAATAATTTCGAACTAAAATAATTTGCATTAAACTGTAATATTTTTGTTTACTGAACTTTTGGAGCGTAATGCCGCCAGTACCAAACCGCCGGCGAAGGTACTGAACCCTAAAGCAGTCGGCTGCGCCCATTGGCTTTGTGGAATGTTTAGCAAGGCAAAACTTAGCATCATCCAAGGTAAAAAGTTATTGTATTTAAGACGGCGATAGGTCAGTATGGCGATCTCCGCACAAAATGAAAGACGAATGAGAATCGTAACCAAACCTAACACCAGTCCTATTTCACCGATGAGTCTTCCCCACTCTCCTTCGGAAATAAGAAACCGAATTTTTCCACCGAGTAACATGGCACCTACGTTTGTACCCATTCCTAACCCATATCCCCAAAAAGGTAATTGAGCGGAGGACTGAATGGCACCAAGCATACCGCCAAAATATCTATCTCCAATTACGCCTTGAACCAGCCCCCCTTCGCTTTCGTTAGCCGATGTAAAGCGGGTAGTTGTAGCTCCTAAAGCGGTCTGAAAAAACGGCAATTGGCTGACAATAGCAAAGAGAACCAAGGCGGACACAATACCAAGCGCAACTTTGCCTGCATACTGCGGCTTGCGTGTGAGTGCAAATAACATAAAGGCACCGCAAATACCGGTCGTAAAAATTAAACTACGGCTGAGAGACAATGGCACAGCAGCAATTAAAGAGACCGTAGCAGAAATAAAAAGCAACCGATTCACCTTTCCAGGCTCTAAAAAAAAGTAAAAAATAAACATGCAAACAAACCCAAAAAACAGCGAATTTCCATTAGTAAATGAAAACGTTCCCGGTGGCCGAAAAAACCCCAGAGCACCGCTAAAGCCAGCTCCACCTTCATCGCCACCTACGCCTCTGTTAACCCAGGCGGATTGAGGACTATAAAATTGTAAGCCGATCAATATTGCCATTGGTATTGCTATCCATAATGTTACTCTGCCTAACCTGATCACATCTTCCGAAGTAAAAATTTTACCTATCGCAAACATGAACGGAAAATGAATCAGGAGGATACGCAGTCCATAAAGGGCAACCAGAATATTTCCATGTCCGAATACGATAGCTGTTAAAAAGCTGATGCCAGCCACCGCGGTGATGGAAACAATATAAAAATTGAACTTTATGATCTCTTTGTTAAGCGCCATAAACACTACCCAAAGCGCAATGGGATCGCGTACAATCAATAATGGAGTTGATAAAAAAGGAAGGAACCATTTTCGCAAAGCACCTTCAAAAATGAGCAGAAAAAAATAAAGCCACACCCCTCGTTTTAACAACTTTTGAGATGATGTTTTTTTTGCCGATTGTTGCTGAAAGAACGCCTCTACCTGCGTACTCTGTATCGGCGCAATGGATTCGCTATTCATTCTATTGATTACTTATATTGGCAATTGCGTTTGCCAATTCGTTTCCATACACACTCCAGGGACGCAAACTGGCCGTTTCCCGTGCCGCTTTTCCAAACCTCGATAACAGATGCGGATGTCGTACAAAATGTTCAACAGCCTCGTGCAGTGCTAAAGTTGAACCCGCTTCCACGAGCCACCCATTTTGCGCATGTTGAATTAAATCGGGTCCCGCTGTTCTTTCAGTTGTAATAACCGGCATTCCCTGCGACATCGCTTCGGAAATAACCAGGCCAAATCCTTCAAATAATGAAGGAAAAACGAGTAAATCCTGTTGCTTCATCAGTTGTAGCACATCGTGGTGTGGTAAGCCAGGTATCCATTTGTGTTTGGCGAGCGAAGTCTCTAATGCAACACAGGTTGCGGAAGCTTTTCTGCCTACAATAGTCAGTTCGATATAATCACGTAATGAATCGGCGACTGCAAATAAATCGGCAATCCCTTTTCTTTGCGAGAGACCGCCTACAAACAAAACTTTTATCTTTTTTTTATTTGTCAATCCGTCATATTTCCTGTTTTCGCTGACTGTAGGGAAACCATAAGGTATTACTTTCACCGGGGGCAACGTTCCTGGAAAATCCGCCAATGTTTTGGCAGTAAAACTGCTGGCGACATAGATTACGTTTGATAAGCTAATTTCTTCCTCTTTTCTTTCTAATTTAGTATCAGAATCTTTAAAGCCATGTAGCGTTTCTGCCCACTCAGGCCAGCGTTCTGTTTCATTAATAAGAAGTCTCCGGGCAGCCCGCCAATACCCGATTGGCAAATCGTAAAAAGTTTTTAACCCTAAACGTTTCGCTTCCTTAAAAGTAGATGCCGCCCCATCTTCGTAACAGTAAACGCCGGTTATTTTTTTACTACCCAACGCATTAAGCTTTTTGGCAACATAACGATCATGATAGCGATAAACCGCATCAACCGATAATATACCGGTTTCATGTTTCGTAAGCTGTGTTGCGCCAGCGCGTAAAGCCAATAATCTTCCGGCTTCTAACCATGGAACCGTTTGCGTAACCGGTTGCAGGAATTTTTGAAACCGGCGGCGCCTGATTTCTGATAATGATTTGACACTTCCCAACCTGTCTAACCAATTTCTCTCAAACAAAGCAATGCTGGTATAAAAAACAGAAAGAATGTTAGCATCGTGCAAGCCCTCTAAAGCCGCTCTAACGTTTGCGTTGCCTGTAGGATGCGAGAGAACGACACTCATAATTTCTCTTTGTTCTTTTTTGCTGCTGCTTCAATAACTTCTAAGTATTTATGGGCTACAACGTTTGGCAGGTGCTTCTGTAAATGAATGACAGCATTGTGAAGCAGCGATTGTTGCAAAGAAACATCATTTATTGCAGAAGCCATTTGGTTCGCAAGGTCATCGGCGTTGCCTCTTTCAAATAGTAAACCAGCATTACCAACCGCGTCAGTAAGCCCCCCTCCTCGCGATGCAATTGCAATGCAGCCACATGCCATTACTTCAAGTGCTACGTTACCAAATGGTTCTTCCCAACGTGAAGGAACCAAAAAAAACAAGTGTCTGTTCAATTCATTTACCAAGCTTTCTCCACGCAAAGCGTTGGTAAAAATAACGCGGTCAGCCATTAAATTTTGGTGGCATAGTTCGGCCAGTCGCTGCATTTCTGGCCCGTCACCAATAATTGTAAGAGTACCGGTATAATTTGTAAAAGATGAGCTCTTAATCAGTCGGGCAAAAGCTTCAATGGCAATGTCGGCACCCTTGTCGGATACAAGACGCCCTAAAAAAGCAAAATCGGGATTCTTTTTTATGTCCGGTTTGATACGGAACAAGTCACTCCGATAAGGGTTGCCAATGACCGTAGCTGGCAGGTAGCTTTTTTTTCTTATAGCTTCACTAATAGCAATTACAGCAGAAGCCGAGCGAAGCCAGCGAAGCTTCAACCGATCTTGCCAGCTTAACTTGCCATCTATTCGTGCAATCCATGTTCTAACGGCAATTACATGCGGTTTTTTGGTAAAAACCAAAGGCCAGGAAAGTTGCAAACACAGATTATTTTCAAATACAATATCCGCTCTCTTATGTTCCAAAAAAAGCTGTCGTCTCGACGGATTTCTAACAATGCTAAAGGGAAAATCCTTATTGCCGGTTTCCTTCGTCCAGGTCATCATCCTCACTTCATGCCCCGCTTTTACGAACTCAGTAGCCAACACTTGAGAGTTAACCTCAATACCACCAATAAATGGATAAAACTTATGTGATAGGAACAAAATTTTCATAGTAAGGTATAAAAAACCGACTTCACAGAAATGTCTACGCTTGCCAGTTAACAGACGTTTTAACGCGAGCGTTTGTAGCAATTGTAAAGGCTTCGAGAAAAATATCGATCGTATTATCAGGAGAGTATTTTGAAATGAATTCTTTATCCTGATGTATAAACCTGCTTATGTCATTGATATTTTCTAATGCCGATACTTCACTAATTCCTTCGATAGGTTTTGTTGGATTACCGCTTAATAATATAACAGGTAGCCCATTATAAAGCAGCGATGAAATACTTCCGCTTTTTTGAATTAAGTCAGGATAATAACTGGATAATCCCACGTCGGCGCCGGCAATTACATCTGCAGCGCTATCTGCATCCAGAAAACCGACAAAATGGATGACGATTGCCGTTTCGTCAGAAATTTTCTGCAAAAGTGCCTGAGTTTGCGGATTCCTGTTGTTACCGATATGCACAATCTCCAACTTTTTGCTCAACTGATTTTCGACCATTTTTGCTAACCGAAAAATTTTTTTACTTATTGCATTGTTGGGTTGCAGATGACCAAAAAAAATGGCAATTAATTTAGAACTTCTGTTATTTATTAAATCGATAACTCGCTTATTGCCGCTTTTAGGAAGGTTACTAAAAATTGGCACAATCTGAGTTCCAAAACCAATTCGTTGCAGCATGCCCTGATAATAGGAATTACTGGTATGAACCAATTGACAATCAAGTTTTTTCAACAAGCTTTTAATAATCATTTTCTGCAACTCCCTCATTACATATTTGCGAGCAGAATGAGCTTTCGAGTCTGCTACCCACAATTCATGAAACATCACATGCCAACGCAAGGGATGTTGGCTAAGCCCTTTAAGCCAACGTAGTAAAAAGAAAGGCAACCCCTTATCCTGAAATGAAAATGGCACGAACTGTAAACTCACTATATCCGGTTGAAAATCTTTTACAAATGACTTCGCGTCGGTGCGGCGAATCTTCCAGCTTCGCTTTGAACTTAGGCGGAGCGCAGATATTGGCTGCTGATTATTTGTAGGGATGGTTAACGACACCACACCTTCACATTCCTTTTCATTGATTGCCAGTATGCCAGTTGCAACGCCACGATCAGAGAAGCCGTAAGCCAGTTTTCTGGTATAATCTCCCACACCGTTCTTCCCCGGATCAATACTTCCGCAGATAAAAAGGATACGCATCAATCGGTTAATTTACTTATGATTTGTCGGTTATACAAAGCCAGCCAATCGCCATCGAGTTCTTCATCAAAACTCTGTACAGATTCGTTCACAAAGCGTCCTTTGATATTTATCTTTGTTTTTGCTTTCGCCAGCATCCACATATATTCCACGTCTAAATGTCCTAAATCGATAGTCCAATATCCATCGTATGCAAGATCATAAGCCAAAACAGTAGCGGTAGGTCCCAGAGCAACCAATATCAGTTTGTGTTTGCCGTGCATTTTTACTTCATTCAATATTTCACTGTACCTATCAAACGCATTTTTGGCGGGACACACAATCCGTTGGATACGCTTGGCATTATCATACAAATTGTTTCCAATACCAGACCGGGTAAATTCACCTTCTACAATCAAAATATCTAAATTTTCCCATATTTTTTTCAGTCTTTCAAAACGAAAAAAAGCTTTTTCTTTATTTTGAAACAGCATGTAGAAACGACTTAGATTCGTGTTACCATAAACATGGTTCATTTGCAGATGAGCTAACAGGAAGCTATTGTGCCTTTGAATGAACGATATCCAAAACTTTCTTGTTTTGCGAACCGAATTGCTTATATACAGGAACTGATCAGGCAAGCCAACAAGCAAATTGGGAAGCGGCGAAACAAACACTTGCAGTAACCGTTCGGCCAAAGCCTCGTTCGTATCCTGAAAACCAACGCCATGTTCCTGTGTCATGATTGATATCTCCCCATCGCCAAAACGCGCGATGCTCAGCTTGTCCTTTATAATTGCCTCAATGGTTTCGTCGACCGACAATTGTTTCAGTCCAGCTTTTTCAAAAGGTATTTGTCCGGCCGGATTGATAACAGACCGGATATTTAACATCACTTCCCGAAAAGTGAAATTCCGTTTTTTAAAAAAACGACTTAAAAGCGAGTTTTTTGTCATGATCTGTTTTATAGGGCAATTGAAAATTGCACAATCATTAAATACTTGTCTGTTTTAAAGCTCCAACGAACTGCAGATAAATACGATTTTCATTTACTTTAATACTGAAAAAGATACTTAGTTTTCCGATTGAATGAATCTTTCCCAACCATTTTTTAAAAGCTTATTTATCATTTATATCATAATCAAACGCTTCAAAATCTTCCTTATAAAAATCAGCTGCGTATTTCCAGTCATCATTTTGGTAAGCTTCGCGCCAGTTTTTATGAGTTCTGGTGTTTTTCTTTGGCAACGAAAAAGGGATGGAAAGCGTTTCGCAAATCTTGCTAAAATCCGCTTCTATGTTTTCAAACCTGCCAATGAAATTTGTCATTACCTTGTTATTAGCGCTAATCAAATAAGACTTTTGGGTTGGTTCATTCACTTCCTGTAAATGCAGGAGCATATTATGAAAAGATCCATAATTCTTTATTTTAAGATGCCAGGGATGTTCCGGATGAGCAAGAATATGTAGATAAAAAGAATAAAGGCGATCATACGGGTTTCTTACAAAAGCAAAAACAAACAAAGAAGACAATTCCGCTTTGGGTATTAGTTTACTTACTTTTTTATAAGTGGTATGACCGTCAAAAGTTCTTTTAGCTGTTAAGCCGGAGGTAAAACATAACTTGGGTGATTGTTCTAATTTACGCCCTATATAATTAAACAATCCCGAATGTCCACCATACGGTTCCAATACGCTTCTGATACTGGTACCTGCTGTTTTGGGTATATGAATGAACAAAAACTTTTTTTCTTTTGAGTAAATCATAACAAATTTCAAATAATAAAAAATACCTATAAGTGCAAACTTGTTTAATTTAAAATACGTTCTGCAATTTTTTTTGCAGGAACGCCAGCCCAGATTTCATCAGCAAGTATTGACTTTGTAACCACTGAACCGGCTGCCACTATAGCTCCATCACCAATAGCAACACCTTTTAACACAACCACGTTACAACCTAACCAAACATCCCTGCCAATCTGTATTGAAGCTCCTTTCCCACGCTGTGTTCTCATTACCTGACCTAATTGCACGCCATGATCGTGATCTATAAAACGGCAGCCGGACGCTATCAGCGAATCATCGCCGATTTCAATGCCTATTTTAATATTGAACTCGCATCCGGTTCCGATAAATACTCTGTTGCCGACGCGAATTGCAATTCCGGGTTTCCAAATTCCATCATATTTAAAATAACATAGCGGCTCAACGATACAGTTATTTCCGAGAGAAATTTTGTGTGGCCATGTTATATACATTTTGGGCAGATAAGTATGTTTACCGATTTTCATTCCTAAGAATGATAGCCAGACTCTTCGGGCGTAGGCAAACAGCTTTTGGCGAACGCGAAACCGAAAAACGAAACCTGCTTTTTGAATGAATTTTGACATGATTGATATTGATGCTTCTATTGTAACGATATACGGTGTTTCAGATTTCGATTACATTGCATATTACACTCGAAACTTTTCGTTACAAAAATACCATCCCTGCTACTGGTGTGCCTCAGAATTTTTTTTACCTGGTTGAATACGGTACACTCAAACAAAGAGTTAACCACTCGCAAGCGGTTCTGGAAGCATGAATGAACGAAACCTTTTCTTTAGACGCAATCATAGTAGATCATAAATTTAGCTGGTGCGATTTAAAAATCTGCACATAAATGCTGCAACAGAAAGAGAAAGTTTTTTTAATTGTATTTGACTATCTTCAAACGTTTTGATTTTATAATTGGAGTGTCGCCAAAATTCCTTATCAACCCGTCTTGGCGATCGTCCGCTCAAAGCCTGTTTTAGGTAATTTGATTTCCAGGGTTTGTCGCTTCCCAACGCATGGGGCAGTAAAGCGGAACCCCCACCCGCGCCAAATGCCATACCCGCTTTACCAATTAGGCTCGCGTTACCGTCCCATGCTTCCATCGCCGCGTTCAGAGCGTCCTGATCAGTTTTCCCAAATGGTGCGAAAGGTCCGCTTTGAGCTACTTCATTACCACCACCTATGAAGGCTGATCTGCTTAGTCCTCCAATTGCCGGCGCCATCGTTTCCTGTATGTCTTTCCACGTTTTTAAAAACGAATGATCACGTTGATGAACACCGACGAAACCGCCATTTACATAAATCGAATCTTTAAAGCTCAACGTCATATTTCTTTCTGCAAAGTAGTTTCGCCACGCAACGCGGCGCGGATGGTTTTTTGAAAGAGGCGAGTTGATGTCTTCACATAAAGCAACACCGCAATCAATCCATGTTTCAAAATAATTCCACGGAGCTGCTACTACAATATCCGGATCAAAATAGAATATGCCTGACGCCGGTTCGGGATGATGGTTCCATACATCAAGCATGAAATCAGGCTTATAATTGGTGAGGTGATAATTGGTAGTTAACGGAACAAACCAGATTTGCAACCCATCAGCTACCTGCATTTCGGAAGCATTACCCTCTAAAAAAGACCTTGTTTGTAACCCGGTAGCCCAGGCAGGCAGTTCACCCTTATAGCCTACATACACGATGCCGCGATAGCCGTTGCTATACAGCGAATTGACCAACGCCGCCACGCCATAATGATAATGCCCTTCGAAAAGGGTACAAACAATTGAGCTCATGAATAAAATACAGTTTTATTTGCCTTTTTCTGTTCGTTTGACACTCCCTGTTGGAGAATCGTTTCGAGCCCGTTGGCAAAGGTGTCGTAATTCAACCGGTTAGTGTATTCGCTTCTTGCGTTACCAGCCATTTCGATGTACTTCGTTTTATCGTTCCACACTCCTACCCAACGTGCAGCAAAGGCTTCAGGCGTTTCGGTCTTGCCCAACAACAAGCCGTTCAGTCCGTCTTTAATAATTTCCGGTATGCCACCGGTATCTCTGCCCAACGCCGGCAACCCATACGCATTGGCTTCGCAATAAACGCAGCCATAACATTCGGCAACCGAAGGCAGTAACAATGCCGTACATTGCTTTAATAATGTTTCCAATCGCGCGTTTTCTTCGGGTACGTTCTTATGTAAAAAACCAACCTGTTCGATGTACGTTTCTTCTTCTTTATTGACTTCGGCTTTGCAGCCCGCCACCACCAAGGTTGCCGGTATGCCCAGCTTACCCAGCGCTTTTATAAACCGCACTGCATCGGGTCCGCCCTTGCGCCGCCAGTTCACGCCCAAAAACAGGAACCGGCAGGCATCGGTTTTTGCACGCCTTTCTATCCAAAGCTGCACTTCTTCGGCGGAGGGTACGGTATTTATATTTGCCCCTAACGGAATGGTGTGTATTTTTTCAGGTGGTACGTCGTAATCGTGTAACGCACTTTGGCTGGCCCAGTCTGCCGAAAATACGGCTGCCGACGCTTTGTTTAATGCGCGTTGATACATATCGTTGCCTGCCAGGATGCTGCGGTGCGTTAACGCGGAAAATTCGGGATAATAATCGATCAGCGATGCGAAAGTAGTATCGTGAATAATGACCGATGGTTGTGTAAACGTTGCATACGCCAGGAAATCGCCGTGAATGGAAATGACTATGTCGGGCCGGCTGTTGGCAACGGCATCATCGAACTGTTGACCGATGCGCTGCAACATTTTTTTTTCTACCGACGATAAAAACCATTTTTTCTGCAGCCGGTAATAGAAACGCCTGAGCCAGTTGTAATACCACGGTTCTGCCGGTTTGTGTAATGCAATGGCCACCACCTCGTGCCCTCTTTTTTCTAAAGCGGGGATGATATGCGCCGGTATTCCCGACCATGTTTTTACCGACCGGGGATCTCCGAGGCTGGCGACGGCTATTTTCATGTGGTAGTTTTTGAGGTAGGCACAGATGCTTTGTTCCAGGCGGCACGGGCAGCCGTTATCGCTTTTTGTTCTGCGATAAAAATTTGTTTTGCCAATCCCGAAGATTTGAATCGTTTGGTTTGATACCGAAGCGTTTTTAACAACGGGTTTTCGGGATAGTCTTTCAAATACCCCCAAATTCTGCCTAACATGTAATGAGAGAATGCATGACCGCCCGCAATGTTAATCAGGTAAGCTGGTTCTAACCTAGCTTTTGGAATAATGTGCGTCAATTGCAATTGAGGCAGTACACCTGCTATATAACCCGCTTTGCATGCCTGTAATGCCAAATCTACATCGCCCCCGGATAACAAAGCATCACCGCTACGGTCTAGGGAAGCCGCAATTTTTCTTTTCTCGCAGGATATCACATAATTGTCAGCAACTGATTTTAGAATACACAGTCCGGCTCCATAAGGTATGGCTTTGCTGAATTTAATTTCGTTTGAATAATAAGCCCTGTCTTCGTTACGGATAGCAAGCATAATCTCGTATGGCTTTTTCTCAGGAGAAGGCTCAACTTCAAATTCAGGAATGATTTTACCAGCGCCCAACACGCCGATCAGCGGGTTTTGTTTTAAATGCGTAAACGCAATAGTTAGATAGTCGTTATTAAGAATATTATCGTCATCTACAAAAAGTAACAGGGGGGCTTTTGCTTCGTTGATGCCTCTGATGCGGGCAGGTGTTAAGCCTAACGTTTCTTCTACAATAATACGGCTGTTCGGATGCCATGAAAGGTCAATCGTTTCGGATACCGCTCGTTTGCTGTTGTTATCAATTAGAAGCAACTCCCATTTTGTAGGGGCAAGCGTTTGCACCTGTAAGGCTTTTAGCGTTCGATCCAACAAATCTTTTCGCGGATTGTGTGTGCAGATGATGATGGATAATTGCAACATATAACTAAAATATATTCTAACGCACAACGATTATGATATATAATTGTGCAGAAAACTTTTTATTATAAAGAATTTAAACAACAAAATGATGATAGCGATGAGCGAATCGCCTTTGAAATTTGAACTTAACAGAAGCAGCGGTGATAGACAACAATGTTAAGTAGTCACTTTTATGTATTCTACGATAGAAACTTTTTTTGATTTTTTTATAGATGCTATTTTCAACCCTGTTATCATAAACCAACTCCTTAAATTTATCAATTAGTAGTTGGTTTTGTAATACCTTGTCAATAACATCGCGTTTAACGAAATCTTCAAGAAGTTGGAAATATTCAGTATACATCTTACCGTTCAAATAAGCACTGCCGCTTACATCCTTTTCATGCTTTCTAAAATAATTCAAAATCTTACCGGATATAAAAATTTGACCTTGGCTTGCAATATCCACCCAAAACAACCAATCTCCACAAAATTTGTAATGGGTAAAATCGGCATTTATATTGAAAAAAAGATCCTTTCGGAAAATACACATACTGGCATTTATTATAGCATTCCGTTTTAGCATTTTTTGCTTAATAAATTTCTGACCATCCAGTTGCTCCTCATAAAAATCCGCACGACTGTTCCATAGAATTTTGCTACTATCATGTATCATCAATGATTGACAAAACGCTAAAGCTGTATCCTCTGTCATGCCTATCATTAAATTCTCGAGTAAGGTCGGTTCACACCAATCATCACTTTCTGCTATCCAAATATAATTTCCTTTAGCTAAGTTGATTCCTTTCTGCCATTGTTTAAAAGTGGTTCCGCTATTTGTTGTATTAAAAACGATTTTACTTACTTTAGAATGACCTCTGTATTTTTCAATAATGTCTTTGCTGTTATCAGATGAACAGTCATCCAAAATTATCACCTCAAAATCTTGAAAGGTTTGATTCAAAACTGAATCTATTCTTTGCGTTAAATACACAGCATGATTATAATTTGGAATAATGACAGATACACGAATCATAATTAAAGGTTTGCTTCGTTTTTGATGTGTTAACTCGATAATCTCAGCAGTTGCTTAACATTGCTTACTTTTTTATACAAATAGGAAATGGGTTTATGAAATATACTAAAAAAGACGATTTTATTTATTGAATGATATTTTTTCTTCAATGCAACTAAGGCAATATCGGAATCTGGATAACTTCCTTTATTACTATAATAGTATTTTGATGCAGACTTCAACAAATTCAACTTTTTACACTCCTTTTTTATTTTTTCAAAAAATGGATTAAATAAATATTCATGAAACAATATAATAGGTTCAAGAAACTCCCTTTTGAGTCTCTTGTCGCTTATTGCTTGATTGCTGGATGTTGAATTAAAATGAACTCTGAAAGTAGCTAGTTTATCTGGCAAAAAACTGGTTCGGTAATTTAATCCGACCCGTAATGTAAATTCATAGTCTACTAACTGTACCAGATCCTCATTATAGTAACCAACCTTAGAAACGATAGTCTTGTTAAACAGTATAGCAATAGGTTCGGCAATAAAATTTTTCAGCAGATATTTTTTTGCGATTGAGGCTAAAACATTAGGCGTAATCACTTGTCGTTCAGCAAAGAACTGCGTTAGTGTTACTACTTTGTTTGTAAAATAGTCTTTATAAAAAGGAGTTGAATTTTCATCGATTAAAAAGTTACGGCTACAAACGCACAACAATGTATCGTCCTCAGAACAGGCATTAAACATCAACTCTACACAATTGTAGGATAGCGTATCATCTTGAAAAAGAAATTTTATCCAATTGGAACTAGCTTCGTTAATGCACTTATTCCAATTGCCTACTAATCCTAAGTTGAATTCATTTTTTATTAACCGAACCCGTGAATCAGATTTAACAAATAAGCTAACAATATCAATTGATCGGTCAGTAGAACCATCGTCGATAATTAGAACCTCAAGATGTTGATAGCTTTGATTGAGTGCAGATAAAATGCATTCATTCAAATATTTCTCCCCATTGTAAACAGGAATACAAATGGATACAAGTTGCTTGTTTTCATCTGCCATAATAAGAAAACTCTTTTTTGCTATTGAATACTAAATTGCGTCCCTTTTTGCAGATATTTGATATTCAAATATTTAATAAAAGAGCGAAAAGGCCTTTTCATATCGAATCGATGGATGTTGTTCTCCCGGAGGCTTTTCTGAAAGCATTCTTTTAATAATTCAGCGTGTTTCCCATAAATATGTTCAAACACCTTTTTGACCTTATCTTCCGATATGTTGCTGATTAAAGAACCTTCACGAAGACGGTAATCAAATAAAGTTTGATCAATATAATGATATTGCCAGCCAACTTTATAAACCCTTATCCAGAAATCCCAATCTTCATGTCCAATTAATCTTCTGTCTTCATCCAAACCGCCTGTTTCAATCCAAACCTTTCTCCGGATTACAGAACACATGTCAATATAGTTACCAAGAAAAATTAAATTGATATCAAATGCTTTTGGTCGAAAAGTATTCCTAGTGACATTTCCAAAAAAGCTAGCATTACCATATACGACACCAACCTTCGGATCATTTTTTAATACTTTGATTCCTGCATTAATATACTCAGAACGAATTTTGTTATCACTATCTAAAAAAAGGACATATTCTGACTGTGAATGCCTTACACCGGTATTTCTAGCACCAGCGGGTCCTTTGTTCTCTTGATATAATATATTATAACCTTTTAATGATAATTGACTGAGTAACTGCAAAGTTTTTTCGTCTGTTGAACCATCATCAACAATAATAAGTTCATAATTGTATTTACCTTGATAACACTCAACGCTTTCTATAGCTTCAGATAAGAATTCACCCGAATCAAAACATGGTATAACTACAGTAATGTCTGGCGTTGTCATTTATTAAAAAACTTACTTTTATAAAAATTATAGTGCTTGTGAAATTGAATTGCAAACTTCACAAGCCGTTTACTGCTTTGAAAATGTAATTGTTTTTTTTCAGCTATTAAATCATCGACATACTCAGGTATAAGGCTTTTCCATATAATATTCATTTCCTGTACATACTTCTGACGTTGTACAGCACTTGCTCCACTGTAGTCATAAATTACTATAGGTCGATTAATGTGTTTAAATTTCTTACCTTTCACATAGCTTTTTAAAAACAACCAATGATCGCCAGATAATTTGTATTGACTGGGATAAAGCCCTAACTCTTTAAAAAGAGATGAACTTATGAATGAAGCTTGATGATTAATATTACCCTTTTTAAAAAATTCAATAGTCAATAAAGAAGGATGAGTATGAATCCATGTACCAAACTGCGGATGGTTTTTACCAATGATATCACCGTAAAATATATGAACATCCTTATGATTGTCAATAATGGTTGAACACACTTGAAGAGCTTGCTTGTCAACAAAAACATCGCCGCTATTCAAAAACATGATATACTTAGCTGTACATTTTTCAATTCCTTTGTTCATTGCATCATATATACCCTTGTCCGGTTCACTTATCCAGTAATCAATATATCGTTCACATTTCTTTATAGCATCAATGCTTTCATCCGTTGATCCTCCATCTACAACAATGTACTCAAAGGCTTGGAAATCTTGCTGTATTACACTTTTCAAAGTTTCCAGCAAACCAATTGCATTATTATAATTAATTGTTATGATTGAAATCTCCATTTCTACTTTGTAAAACATGTTTTAAGTAATGAATAAGAAACCGTTTATAATTTATATGCATATAAATTATAAATAGCGTCCAAATTCTTAAACAATGAATCACTTATCTATAAATTCATCTATAATAATCTATTCGTAGCCTTTTTTGTGTTTGATTTTCTACACTTAAAATGTTTTTGCGCAAACCTTCAGTGTTGTTACGGTTGATTGTGATAATTTATAATTGCACTATATCAATATATTAAAATCATAGTATACAATCAAAAATAATGATGAAGTTAATAGTTATCAAATGGATAGAAATTCACTTTAGTTGAATGGACTTTTCATTAAGCTTTAATTTTTCGATTACAATTATGAATAAGAATATATTTTGTCTTTCACTTTAAACTTTCCTATTCGATAAATATTCTTCAAACTCCATCTATTTTTATCAAAATATTGAATTTCAACCGCAGCAAGAAAGTCATTGAACACTCTCGTACTTTTCTTTTCAATTTTATACCTGTCAAAATCCTTCAAATTGTATTTATACAAATACTGTGAATAACCGAAAAAGAACTGCTCCCAAATTTTTGATTTTTTTATTGATTGGTAGCCCTCTTCTTCGTTGATTGCAATCTTGCTAAATTTTTCTACGCCAACTTTATCTCCCATATATCCTTTAATCTTATCATTAACCTTATAATTTAAAACGCTATCCCGATATTCAATATTTAACCAGTTAAAAATAAGTGGTATTTGTCTCTCTGGAGCCTGAACTATGTCCTCATAATAAACTTCCTTAATATTTTTATTATCCCTATTTCGATATAGAAACTCCTGAATAAGAAACGGAGCGTTAAGGATATCCCTCTTATACGCGTTCAAATCTTTTAAATTTTTTACATCCCATGTTTGTATAATTGAATTCAGTACAGCAAAAGGATTTCTTTTCAATACAATAACCTTCGCATTAGGGAAATACTCTACAATTAGATCAAGAATTTCGTAATATCTAGGTGTCTTGTCTAATACGTATTTGACATGTACCTTTAATAATGGCTGGTAAATTCTTAATAAGAACAACTTTAGCTGGTCTTTAAAATAATCATTGATATTAAGTTTAGAAAGATAATCTTCTATTCCAATTTTTGCAAGCTCCGAATTATAAACTCCCGTTGTTATGTACGGATTAAATACACTTAGATAGGGAAGTAATAACCAAGGTTCACTCGTCGTATTAACAAACTCGTTATTAGATAGAATACTCTGCAATAGTGTGGAACCACTGCGAGGTTGGGAAACCAAAAAAAGTAGGTTCGAGTCTTCCATGTCATTGTAAATTATAGTGATTCCACGTGTGATTTGTCCAGATAAGCCCTCGATTTTGATTTAAGAGAATACCGCTTTTGTAAACATCATTACCTTCGACATGTAGTATTCCAAAATTTTCAATTAAAAAATTATACTCCAAAGATTCTCTGGTGAAACCCAAACTAATAATATAATCTCCTTGAACAAGTGGCAATGAATCTATTATTAATTCGATACATCCTTCGTCGTACAAATTTTTAATAACAAATCCACTAATGGGCATGTTACTCAATCTCAGAATTTCGGTTTCGTTGGTATCTTTAAAATGTATAACAAATCCGGGGGCAATAAATTTCGATGTAGAATGATAAAATATTTTTATTTTTAACCTATCGCCTGACTTTATGATTAATGGGTTATTTTCTTCATTTAAAAACTCTACCTTTTCTAAATAAAATCCTTCTATTTTACAACTATCTATAGACCCTCTGTTTATAGAAAAAGCAAAAGAAGAATTGGTCACGAAATGATTGTTTTTCGAATATAACTTAACAGACTCGTTAGCATTTCCAGTAAATAAAATACTTCCATCTTTTAAGAGAATTCCTGACCGGCACAACTTAGTTATTGCCGCCATATTATGACTTACAAATAAAACGGTTCGTCCTTCTCCTTTGCTTACCTCCCCCATTTTCCCCAAGCATTTTTGCTGAAACTCGGCGTCGCCAACAGCTAATACTTCATCAACAATCAAAATTTCCGATTCAAGATACGCCGCCACGCCAAACGCCAATCTCACATACATACCCGATGAATACCGTTTTACCGGCGTGTCTATGTAACGCTCTACACCGGCGAAGTCAACAATTTCATCAAACTTTCGCTTTACTTCCGCTTTGCGCATGCCGAGAATGGCGCCATTCAAAAAGATGTTCTCCCGTCCCGACAATTCCGGGTGAAAACCGGTACCTACTTCAAGCAAGCTGGCCACGCGCCCTTTAATGTTAATGGAGCCGGTAGTGGGTGCCGTAACGCGGCTAAGTATTTTTAACAAGGTACTTTTTCCCGCTCCGTTCCTGCCAATGATACCCACGGCATCGCCCTGTTCGATTTTAAAATTAATGTCGCGCAGCGACCATACATAATCACTGCTTCCGGCTTTGGTGCGGTCGTTTACCTCGCCAATTTTTAAATACGGATCTTCTTTGCCACGCACGGTATGCCACCAACGGTTTACGTCGTGCGACAAAGAACCGGTACCAATTTTCCCTAACCGGTATTGTTTCGATAAATTCTCTACCTCGATGGCAATCGCCATAGTTATTTATAAATTATGAATGATAAATGGTGATATATTACAATCACATTAATTGTAACCAAATTATTACTTCCAGCCAAATCTTCTCTTACCCCACACCCGATGCCCCAATACCTCCTACCTCACACCTCACTGCTGACAGCTAACCGCTGATAGCTTTCTACACCGTATCCATAAACGTTTTCTCCACTTTTGTAAAGATGAGTGTGCCGATGAACAACAACACAAACATAAAACCCACGCTGTACAGGATGCCATTTACGGTAACGGTACCCTGCCCCAACACACAATATTTAAACGCTTCCACCACGTAAGTAAGCGGGTTGTATTTTACGATATTGCCATACGATTTCGCCTGTAAAAAAGATAATGGATAGATAATGGGCGTGATGTACATCATCAACTGTACCGCAAAAGTAATGAGCACTGTAAAATCGCGGTACTTTGTGGTGAGCGATGATATGATGATACCCGCACCCAACCCAATGCCCGCCATCATTACAACGAGGAATGGAATAAACAACCACGTCCAGGTAATATGAATGGCATATCCGTGAGCGAAGTAAGAATACACCATGGTGGCAATCAACAGTAACAACTGGATGCCAAACTTCACCATATTCGATAACACGATAGAAAGGGGTATCACCAGCCTCGGAAAATATACTTTCCCAAATATTGAGGCGTTGGCAGTAAAGGTATTGGCCGTGCTGGTGAGGCAGGTAGAAAAATAGTTCCAGATAATGTTACCCGCCATATAGAACACGATGGGGTCGATACCATCCGTGGGAATTTTGGCAATTTTGCTAAACACCACCAAAAACATAATCGACGTAAGAATGGGTTGTATAAAATGCCACACCGGGCCAAGCACCGTTTGTTTGTATTGCGCCACAAAGTCGCGCCTTACAAACAGCATCATTAAATCGCGGTAGTGCCATACGTCTCCGAGGTGCAGGTCGAACCATTTGGTTTGGGGCTTAATCTGTATATCCCACTCTTCTGATATTGTTGCGTTGTGATTCATTCTTGTTTTGTTTGCGGTGAGCAGTCAGGATTAGCTATCAGCCGTCAGCTTTCAGTTTTTCGCTTTTAGTGTATTCCTCATTCATAACTCATAATCCCCTCACTTCCTTCTCTGCCACCATTTCCTTTCTTTCTTTTCTCCGTCGTAATAGCCATAGCCATAACTCTTGTAGCCATAGCTATATCCGTAGCCATACCGGTATGAAGAACCGCTCTTGATATCGTTCAATACTAAATACAACGGTTTTATTTTTTGTGTCAACAACAGGTCGTTGATGATGGGCAAACTGTTCTTGGTGGTATAGTTTTGCCTTACGATGTACAGCGATACCGACGCGTACGCAGATAATATCTGTGCATCGGTAACGGCGCCGATGGGTGCCGTGTCGATAATTACCACGTCGTAAGCCAACTTTACTTCTTCCAGCATAGCCGCCGTTTTGGGCGATAGCAGCAGCTCGGCCGGGTTGGGAGGAATGGGTCCCGCCGGCAGGATGAATAAATTCTCCGACACTTCGCGGATGGGTTGTATAAACGCTCCCACGGGGCGGTCCGACACAATATAATTACTAAAACCTGTCTCGTGGTTTACATTCAGCGATGCCGTTAATTTAGGCTTGCGCAGGTCGAGTTCCATTAGTAGCACCCGCTTGCCGCTGATGGCGTAAATCTGCCCTAAATTGGCAGCAACAAACGATTTGCCTTCGCCGCTCATAGTAGAGGTAATCAGGATCACAGGATTTTTAGCGCCTGACAAGGCAAAATCCATATTGGTTCTGAAAATACGGAACTGCTCGGCGAGCATCGACCTGCCTTCTTCGGCTACGTTAATCAACCCTTCTTTTTGTGCATGACCGATTTCTGATAAAATGGTAGCCGGCGTGACACCGGAAATATCTTCGCGGCTCGTTATTTTATTATTCAGTAGCAGCGTAAGCAATGCCACTGATGTGGGCAATACCAACCCGATTAAAATACCGATGGTGTAAGCCGTGGTGGTAACCGGTGCGTAAGGCGCGCCGCTTGCTTTGGGTGAGGAGATAATAGAGGCGTTGGAAACGTTAGACGCCTTGGCAATGGCAATTTCTTCCCGCTTCTGAAGCAGGTAAAGAAAAAGTGTTTGCCTTAAATCCTGCTCACGGCTGTAGTCGAGAAACTGGCGTTGCTGGGCAGGCACTTTTTGCAATAACCCGTTGATGCGCTCATTTTGTGCTGCCAAATCGTTCTTACTGATGGTCAGCGCTTTTTGCTGGCTTTTCAGGCTTTTAATGATGTCGCTGCGCAATCCTGCCATTTGTGTATTTAAATTGGCAACAATTGGATTATCATTTTTGAGCGTCAGCAACAATTTGTCTCGCTGAACCTGGGCCGAATTGTAATTGCTAACAAGTCCGGTAAATGTTCCGTCCCCGTTCAGCAAGGCAGGCACCGGGCGGCTGTTGTTGGTCTCATCTTCTAAATAAGCGAGCATGGTGGCAATTACCTGCAATTGCACTTCCAACTGGTTTAGTTGCTGGTAATAGGCATTACCGTTGCTAACCAGCAAACCAGCTTGTGTGCTAACATCGGTAATCTGGTTTTTTTCTTTGAACGTCTGTATCGTATTTTCAATGTCATTGAGGTCGTTGCCTACCAGGCCAATCCGTTTGTTAATAAACTGGATGGTACTGTCTGATATATCATTTCTGTTATTTAAAGTCCGGTTGATATAAGCGTTAATAACGCCATTCAACACTTTTTCTCCTTTGCGGGGTATATTGGTATTGTAGCTTAGATTGAGAATGGTGCCTTTTGTAGCTAACAACCCGGCAGATAAATTATTTGAAATGCTGTTGGCAACTGCATCAGGGTTCTGGATCACTATGACCAGCTTCGCCCTGGGGTTAAACGCATACGTTTTTTTTACAAAATAGTATGAGCCGTTGTTGTAATGCAACGTGTCGAAGCAATGCCAGGGAATGACCTGGTTACCGGTAGCAATTTTAAATGAATTAGAAGTCTCGCTGTCAAACGTGATCTGCATTGTAACGGGGCGAACCGTATCGTTATCCGGCGCATACAGCACTTCCATCGGGGTACCGTCGTACAATTCTACCTGCCGGATATCGCCCTGATCATAATAAGAAATATACAGTTTTTGAGCATCTACCACTTTGCGCGACAAGTCGGGCGTTTGCAAAATCACAATTTCATTCTGCAGGTTAATTTTACTGCCAAACAGGGAACTGAAATCCATACCGCCGCCGCTCAGGGCCTGCGCGCCGCCGCTGCTCTTATCGTCCTGCACCAACACCTGGGCATACACTTTATACATGGGTGTGGCATAGTGTACGGTAAACCAGGCATAACTTACACAAACGGCAAGGCACAGCACATAGAGATACCAGTACCTGAGCGCGCGGAAAAGAATTTTCTTCCCGTTGAACAGGCTTTGCGTAGGTTCCATTACAGCAACCGGATTCTGTGTTACTTCGGTGTTCATGATTACAATCGGGTAGATAAAAGTATAATTGAGGTAATAACTCCAATCGCCGAAGTAATAAGCGTGATACGCTGTCGGGCAGCATTCGCTTCTGCGGTATTGATCAGTTTGTCTTTCGTAGGCTCTACATACAACATGTCATTGGGTCGCAAAAAATAATAAGGCGATTGGATAATATCTTTTGAATTAATGTCAAGCCGAACCAACTGCTTATTTTCACCGGTACTATCTCTTATCAATAGGATGGAATTGCTTTTGGCAGCATCTGTTAAATCGCCGGCCGTGCCTAACGCATCGAAAAGGGTAACCTTTTCATTTGGCATTGTAAAGCTTCCGGGCCTGTTAACCTCACCTAAAATGGTGATCTTAAAATTGGCATAACGCACACTTACTATAGGATCCTTAAATAATTTATCAGCTATCGCTTTAATGGTGTCCTGCGCCTGTGTAGTGGTCAGCCCGCTAACTTTTAATTCCCCTACAAAAGGAAGCTCTACCATACCGTTTGCATTAACTACATATCCGTTTGCCTGCTGTGCGCCTCCATTGATAGAATTGGTGGTATTTACGGGCGACACTAAGCTATTGTCCAGAGTAGACAGTGTAATTAATAATATATCATCCGGTTGTATTACCGGGCTTTTATAAACTACCGTCCGCATAATGGTTGGCTTGGCAGTATCAGAAAAATCAGCAAAATAGGGAACCGCCTTATGGGTAACACAGGAACTCATAAACAATATAACCAATAAACAGAAAAAAGAAAGTAAGCGTCTGGTCGCAGCTTTATGCATCAGATGATTTTCATTAAGGTGCTGCAAAGATAACCCTAAAATCCACCTGTTTCCCATTTTGACATTAAGACCTCCTTAAAAAATACGGTTCCGAAAACAAGGTAGTTTACATAAACAACTACTTATAAATAATATTTTTTAACAATTCATTCTTCTCCCTTTCTGCCTGCACCAAACGCTCATAAAGTTCTACCACTTTATCTATTGGATTAAAAGTACAATGAAAGTTACTTGAAGAAAAGAAAGCACCCCTGAGATGCTTCAGTAAAACCGGACAGTAGAGTTGCTATAAATTAGCAACAGGAATGAAAGAGAACAACAGCGGTATAAAGCGCCGCAAGTACGATGCTTTGTTTAAGGAAGAAGTTCTTCAGATGATCAGCAACGGTCGTCCGGTCAGCGAGGTAGCCCGGAGCCTGGGTATTGGTGAGAATATCATTTACCGCTGGAAAAGCCGTAGTAGTGGTTCCGGCTGCAGCAGCCGTCAACAGCAAAATACAGTAGGTAAGGAGAACAGCCCCGCTGCGGGTGAAGATCAGCTATCTCTTCTTAAACGGATCAAAGAGTTGGAGCAGGAGCGTGATATCCGCCTGAGGCGGAAGCCTTGCTCATTTTCAGCCGTCAGACCTGAGGGAGCGCTACCGGTTTATTGAGACACAAGCGGGGCAATACAAGGTACAGATGCTATGCCGGGTGCTTGGGGTAAGCCGCAGTGCTTACTACGACTGGAAGCAGCAGAAAAGAAGCAGCCTTGCTGACCAAAAGAAAAAAGAAATGGAGCAGCATATTGTTGATATTTTTCAGGAGCACCGCAGGCGTTACGGCACCCGCAGGATAGTAGCAGAACTGAAAGCAGCAGAGGTAAAGACAAGCCGGTATAAAGTTCGTAAAGTGCTGACAGAGCACGGGTTGAAAGCGATCCAGCCCCGCAGCTTTGTGCCCCGTACAACTGACAGCAGTCATCCTTACCCCATTAGCCCCAACCTGCTTTTGGAAAGAGAGGCGCCGCAAAAGCCCGATGAAGTATGGGTGGGAGACATCACTTATATCCCGCTGGCAGGCGGCGGCTTTCTTTACCTGGCAGTGTGGATGGATTTGTATTCCCGGAAGCTCACCCTGGCTGGCAGTTGGACAATCACATGAAAGAAGCGCTGGTTGTAACCGCCTTCAAAAAAGCACTGATGAGCCGTACAACTGCCAAAGGATTGATTGTTCACTCAGATCGCGGCGGTCAGTATGCCGGCAATCAGTTCAGAAAGCTGATTGCCTCCCACCAGATGCAGCAGAGCATGAGCCGGTCAGACAATCCGTATGAACGCGAAGCCTCAATGAGACAAATAAAAATAATTATACGCGAATTACAATGCCTTTATGGAGTCCTGCTTCAGCCGCTTCAAAACAAAACTGATGCAGGATGGCGCTTTTGACAACAGGGCAGATGCCCACACAGAAATCTTTGAGTATATAGAGATGTATTACAACACAAAACGAAGGCACTCATCTCTTAATTATCAATGCCCCAATGACTTTGAAAAGAACTACTATTTTTCATTAGCGTTGCGTTGTTAAAACAGTTAGTTCTTTGAAAGTATTGTCAGTATTGAGTTTGCGCCGATTTTAGGTTGGAAACGATTTGAATTTTTGAGAATCAAAAAAATCATAACTTTTTGATTTTCAATTATTATGAATCAAGGCAAATATATCTTCTCCCAAATAATGGAGTTAATATCACACAAGCAGTTCCAAACCATTGTTAACAGGCATTATGGTGATTATAAGACCAAAGATTTCAACTGCTGGAAACAGTTTTTGTGTATGTCTTTTGGTCAACTCACTCATCGGGAAAGTTTAAGTGATACAATGATGTGTTTAAAAGCAAATGCACCGAAACTCTATCATCTGGGCATTGGTGAATTAATAGCAAACAGCACACTTACCAGAGCAAATGAAAATCGTTCTTATCTTATTTACGAGCAGTTAGCAATGCTTCTTATCAAACAGGCAAAGCAATTGTATCTCGGCGATAGTGACCTTGAAGTACAGTTAAAAAATAATGTATTTGCTATAGATGCCACAACAATTGATTTGTGTTTATCTGCTTTTTACCGGGCTACTTTTCGCACTACAAAAGGTGGAATAAAATTGCACACGCAATTAGATTTAAAAACGTCTGTTCCAGAGTTTATATTATTTTCTGCAGCTTCAGTTCATGACGTAAATGTGTTAGATGTCATAACTTTTGAAGCCAATAGTTTTTATATCATGGACAGAGGATATGTAGACTACAAGCGGCTTTACAGGATGAATCAATGCGATGCCTTCTTTGTTACAAGAGCTAAAGCTGGCATGAACTACCGACGGCTGTATTCACATGCAGTTGACAAAACCAAAGGTGTTCTTTGCGACCAAACCATCAGGCTCAATGGTTATTATGCAGCAAAAGATTATCCTGAAAAAATGCGAAGGATAAAATTCTATGATGACCAAACAGGAAAGCGATTAATCTTCCTCACCAACAACTTTCATCTTGCTGCAAACGAAATAGCACAGCTATACAAACACCGATGGAAAATAGAATTGTTCTTCAAGTGGATAAAGCAACATTTGAAAATAAAATCCTTTTGGGGACATTCAGAAAATGCAGTAAAAACGCAAGTCTGGATTGCTGTGTCTGTATATGTTTTAATTGCTATTGCAAAGAAGAAGTTTATGCTTCAGCAATCACTCTACGAAATTCTACAGATCTTAAGCATATCCATTTTTGAAAGAATGCCCATAAATCAACTGTTTCAGCAAACTGGCTTACAATATTTCAAAGAACAAAATCATAACCAATTGAAAATGTTTGGTTAAAGACGCAACGCTAATGACTATTTTTATAAAACCTAAGCAACTCTACTGTCCGGCAAAACCGGCATCCAGCATAGATTGCATTTGTGCTGAGCGGGGGATGTAGTTTTCAACTACCCTTTATTTTTCCATCTACTCAAGCCAAAGGCGTACAAAACACCTTCTCCGCCCCATCACACTGCTATCCCGATACAATCAACCCTAATTCCTGCACCGGAACTATATTTTAAAAAGCCTCACATACCCAACAGCGAGGCAGTACACCATAAAGCAAGGCGGGCTGACCGCTCTCCGCAATCAACCCGCTGTATGAATATTTAAGAAAGGTAATCTTTATTGCACCTGCCTTACGCCGCGGCAGCCGTAGCTTTTGGCACCATCGCGGGTGATGGGGTAAGCCTGGGCAGCCACAGCCGGATTGTAATTGACATCGGTAACTGCATAGAACAGGTTATCGGCAAACGAGCCGCCGCGCTTGCTGATGCCTGCCGTGTTGAGCTTTTGTACCTGCCCGGCTGCATTGGCGGCAAGAGGGTCGTTCTGCACGCCCGGCCAGCCATTTACATTTGCCTGCCCGTTTAACCCGCTGAGAGAGCCATCGCCCAACTGACCGGTGAAGGAACGCCCGGCTGCATTGGCAACAGTGACCACAGGCTCCCACAGGTTGCCGGTAAGGTCCATAACGCCATAGTAGCTGCCGGCTGATGAAAGACGGGTGGAAGTGGCATTGGCAGAAAAACCGCTCCGCAGGGGCTGCCCGGCATTGGTGCCATTGGTATTGACTCCCCAGAACTCGTTGGTGTTAAGATAGTTCTGGTTTTGATTGGTGGTGGTAACCGTTTCTGCCGCGGTATTGGCATTTAAGATGCCGGCAGTGCTTATATTGGGTACCTGTATATATGTGCCGGAGGCAAACTGCGGGTAGTTGACTGCATCGGGACCGTTGACTGCTTTTTCGTATTCAAACTCCGTCATGGGGCGCAGGGATGCCCAGTCGAGAAAGGCGGCGGCATCGCTCCAGTAAAGGAAGTTGGCAGCTACCCACTCGCCATCATCTGCTTCGTTGTAGGTGTTGTTGGCATTGGCATTGACGCCAATAGGATTGGTGTTGCTGCCCGTGGCGACAGCTAAAAAATTGCGGTAGAAAAATGGGAACAGCTTGGTACCCGGCAACGCGTAGTTGGCATAGGTAAGATCGCTGCGCTCGGGCAGGATGTTGTTGAGAAAACCGGGGGCTGCATTGAGGAAGTCGCGGTAGCCTGCCTGGCTAAGCTCGTACTTCATCATGTAAAATGCATTGAAGCCCGTGGGGAAGGAATTGTTGATGGACACATTGCCCGCTACACGGGCATCGTACAGGTAGCCGGCATTGCTGCCAATGATGGGCGGGTACTGGCTGGTGATGGGGAAGGGAACGGTGCCGGCACTGTTGGCAGCGCCAAAATTATCGACATTGCCGCCGCTGTGCCCGAGGTAAAAAGAGCCTTCGGGTATATAGACCATCTCAATGCCGAACACCTTTACATCGTAAGCGCCGGGCTTCTGCACGATACCTACCGATACCTGCGAGGAAGCTACGCTGCCCTGCCCATCGGCACTGCGGTACACGAAGCAGCCCTTGTGATCGGCTGTTACATCGACCGCCAGGTTGGAAGGCGCTGTTATATTGGCTCCTGTAAGGTCGAGGTGAGAGTAAAAGCCGCGGTCGTCTTTGTACTTGACAAATACCCAAACGGCATCGTAATTATTGCCGGGACCGCCGCGCCAGCTATTGTCCCACTGCACAGAGAAATTGAGTACCGTGGTGCCGCCGGTAACGGTGGTAGAGACGCTGGCAATCTGCACATTGTTTGCCCGTACTGCGGTGGCGGCTGCCGCCAGCAGAAGAATGGTAAAGAATCTTTTCATAATGAACTGGTCGTTTTATTTTATTGAATTGTATGTGTTTGTTGATGACTTTGAGCGGTGAGCTATTAGCGGTGAGAAGTGAGCTGTGAACATTTATGCATTTTGCTGTGCTTTCTTTTTTATTTGTTGTGAATTGCATGTTGGTTTTTGCCTCTTTTGTGAATTACATATTGGTCTTCTCTCTTACTGAGGAAGAGGCATGCCTTACTTGAGAATGATGATCTTCTGGTGATAGATGGGTGTGCCCTTGCTGAGTAACTGCAGGAAGTAAGTGCCCGCCGCAAAGGAAGCCACGGACAACTGCTGGCTGGCGCCCGTCATTTTTTGGCGGATAAGCGTTTTACCATTGGCATCGGTGAGGATGAGATCCATATCGCCGTTTGCGGGCAGCGTGCTGCAGGTGATGGTAACCACATCGCGCGCCGGGTTGGGGAACACGGCGTAGATGATATTATCGCCTGCTGTGGTGGTGAGCACTACAATAGCAGAGTAGGTTTTGCCGCCGTTTTTATCTGCTGTGCAAAGCCGGTAATATATACGGCTGCCGGAAGCCAGCGTGGCTTTGATTCCTTTATCGGTGTATTGATAACGGCGCGTGGTGGTGCTTTCCCCGGCGGCAGGCAACTGCTGCACATCGGTAAAATGGATGCCATCAAAACTGCGCTGCAGCCCGAAATACAAGGTGTTGGTTTCGCTGCCGGTTTGCCAGTTGAGAGCGGCATCATCGCCCTGCCACTGCCCGCCGAAGCTTAGCAGGGTGACGGGCAAGAGGAGCTGCGACGAAAATGCCATTGCCCAGCCATCATCGTTGCCACCGGTATATATGTTGCGCCCCTGCATGCTCTTGCTGCCCGTGAAAACGGCTACACCATCATCGCTGCCGCCTGTAAATATGTTTCTGCCCAACGGGCTGTTGGCGGCAAGAGAGGAGGCATTGCCATCATCGCTGCCACCTGTGAAGATATTTCTGCCTAACGCGCTGCCGGCGGCTGGGGAAAGCGCATTGCCATCGTCGATACCGCCCCTGAAAATGTTTCGCCCGAGCGGGCTTGCCGCTGCCGGCAAGAGGTTGGTGCCGTCATTGCTGCCACCGGTAAAGATGTTTCGCCCCAGAGCAACGGCGCCTGCGCTCATGCCGGCAGATACTCCGTCGCCACTGCCACCCTTGAACTGAGCGCTGGCTGGCTGGAAAGATCCTAAGCAAACAACGGAAATAAAGAAAGATGATGTGTAGAATAGTTTCATAATCGCTGGCTTAACAAAGTAGTCGGGAGATAATAGGGTATGGTAACCGGGAATTACCCATTTCCTGCTGCAAAGAAGAAAATCCTTTTTATAGCCGGGTTAGAGAACCTGTCGAAGAAAGGCTTCAAATCGCTGAACGGAAAAGTGACTTGTAAAGGCTTTCGGGACGCGGGGAAATATTGCATTTTTATAAAAGGATATCCCGTTTTTATTACTTTCATCCTAAAATGCCGCATGAAAATCTACACTTTACTTTTTGCCATCGCTTTGCTCCTTTTACAAGACCGCGCCGCTGCGCAAATGGAACGGTTTAGTAAAAACCAATACATACATAATGGCGATACCCTGAACTACCGGATGCTGTTTCCCGATTCGGATACGCTTCGCAGGTACCCGCTGGTAATTTTTCTGCATGGCTCGGGCGAGCGGGGCAGCGATAATGAAGCGCAACTGAAATGGGGCGTTCAAAACTTTGCAACGGATAAAAATATGGTGCAGCACCCGGCACTTGTGATAGCGCCGCAATGCCCGCTGAACCAAAGCTGGTCGAACGTGAAGCGCACGCCTAACAGCACGGCGATGGAGCTGCAAGGAACACCGGCCAAACCCATGGAATTGCTGATGGAACTGATAAAACAAACGGTTGCAAAGATGCCGGTGGATACGAACCGTATTTATATAACCGGCTTATCAATGGGCGGCTATGGCACTTTTGACGCGATTGAGCGTTACCCCGGTTTATTTGCGGCGGCAGTGCCGGTTTGTGGCGGTGGCGATGTATCGAAAGCTTCCTCGATAGCCCGCATACCGGTATGGCTTTTTCATGGTGCCGAAGACCCGGCTGTGAATGTGGCGAACTCGGTGGAGATGCATGCGGCTTTATTGAAGGCAGGTGCGCACCCGGGGCTTTCCATTTACCCTGAAACAGGGCATTTTTCGTGGCTGGCGGCGTATAGTGATGAGCACATGATGGAATGGCTGTTCAGGCAGCATAAGTGAGGGCGTTAAATATAAATGAATGGCGTTGAACCCTTGCAGGCTTGCATAGGTACTGTTTGGGTTTTACCCCGGATTGCATCCGTGGTTATTGTGGTTTCTTAAGTGAGGCAAACGGAGGCAATCAGCCATCCTGAAAAGAGTAAAATCTTGATTTTCATAAGCCAAAATAAGAGGTGAGAAGAAGTGATTGGTTTGTGGAACTCAGATGCTATTTTTTTCTTCGGCTCCTGATTTTTATTATTACCATGAGCCGGTAATTGTGAAATTCGCATTTCTCCCTTTCTCATTTTGTTGCCTTATAATTTCATAAACTGCGGAACACCGGGTATTCCCTTAAAAACGTAATGTACTTTCGCTGTCTTTTATTTTTAGCGAATTGATATCATGAAACAACTTCTCGTATTTACGTTTGCCTTTTTTACTGTTACCGCTTTTTCGCAGGGTGCCGATAGCAGCCAGCCAGCGGAAGCCTGGACAAAACTATACCGCGCCACGGCTACCAAAATTAACGACCTGGTGGATACCAGACTGGATGTAAAGTTTGACTACGACAAACAATGGATGTATGGCAAAGAATGGGTAACGCTGCACCCGCATTTTTACCCTACCGATACGCTGACGCTGGATGCGCACAGTATGGCGATAAACAAAGTAGCGCTTATGAAAGGCAATACCTTGTTGCCATTAACATATACCTACGACAGCAGCCAGCTTTTTATTAAACTGGATAAAGTATATACCCGCACCGAAAACTATACACTTTACATTGATTATGTATCGCGCCCCAACACTATAAAATCTGCCGGCAGCGCAGCCATTTCAGACAATAAAGGCTTGTATTTTATCAATCCAAAAGGAGAGGATAAAACAAAGCCAATCCAGATATGGACACAGGGTGAAACGGAATCAAATTCCGGCTGGTTTCCTACCATTGATAAGCCTGACCAAAAGACGACAGAACAAATTACAATGACCGTTCCGGCTAAATATGTTACGCTGTCGAACGGCACCATGATCAGCACAAAGAAAAACACAGATGGCACGCGCACGGATGTATGGAAGATGAATCTGCCGCATTCGCCCTATCTTTTCTTTATGGGCGTGGGCGATTTTGCCATCATTAAAGACAGTTATAAAGGCAAAGAAGTAGCGTATTATGTGGAGAAAGAATATGCGCCGGTTGCCCGTAAGATATTTGGCTATACGCCGGAGATGATCGCTTTTTATTCTAAAATAACCAGTGTTGATTTTCCCTGGGCGAAATATGACCAGATTGTAGGACGCGATTATGTAAGCGGCGCCATGGAAAACACAACATCGACGCTTCACGGCGAACGCGCACAGCAGGATGCGCGCGAACTGAAGGATGGCAATGCCTGGGAAGATGTGATTGCGCATGAGCTGTTTCACCAGTGGTTTGGCGATTATGTAACCACCGAAAGCTGGAGCAACATCACGTTAAATGAGTCGTTTGCCGACTATAGCGAAACCTTATGGAATACTTACAAGCATGGCAAGGATGATGGAGATGCTACGATTTATGCAAACCTGCGCAGCTACCTGGGCAGCCCGGAGAATGCAACCAAAGACCTGGTTCGTTTTTATTATGCCGACAGGGAAGATGTGTTTGATGATGTAAGCTACCCGAAAGGCGGCTGCATACTGCACATGCTGCGCAATTATGTAGGCGACAGCGCTTTTTTTAAATCGCTCAATTTATACCTCACTACTTACAAGTTTAGTAATGCCGAAGCCCAGCAGTTGCGCCTGGCTTTCGAGCAGGTAACGGGCGAAGATTTGAACTGGTTCTGGAACGAATGGTATTATGGCGCGGGGCATCCGAAATTAAATATTACTTACCAGTACAACGATGCCACCAAAACAGCTTCGGTACTGATGAAGCAAACGCAGCCCGGGCAAATCTTTACGCTTCCGTTTGCCATAGATGTGTACCAGGGCGGCAGCAAACAGCGATACAAAGTCTGGATGAAAGACGCAACCGATACTTTCTCTTTTAAAGTAAACGGCAAACCCGACCTGGTAAACGCAGATGGCGATAAGGTATTGCTTTGCGAAAAAACAGAAAACAAAACGATTGATGAATATACTTTCCAGTATAAGAATGCTGGCTTATACAGGGATAGAAGGGAAACGCTTGCGTATGCACTCAACAACAAAAAAGACGATAAAGCCATTTCTTTATTACAGATGGGGTTGGGCGACAAATCGGACCGCCTGCGCAACTTTGTATTAACCTCGGTAAACCCGCAAAACGATACGGTAATGAAGGCGATAGAGCCATTACTGGTGAAGCTGGCTAATACCGATTCATCGAATATTGTAAAGGCAAAAGCTATTGAACTGCTCGGCACCTATAACAATAAAGCGTACACAAATTTGTTTGCCGGTTCTATCTCCGATTCTTCTTATGCCGTTGCAGGCGCTTCTCTGGAAGCATTGGGAAAGATTGACAGCCTGGCTGCCCAGGGCGCTGCGGATAAGATAGCTAACCAGCCTGCGAAAGGACCTTTGCAATTTGCACTTATCAGGTATTCTGATGAAAGTAAGTTCGATGATATCTCCGGTCGTTTTGATAAGCTGGGCATTAACTCCGGCAAATTCCAGATGGTACAGCCGTTTGCCGATTTTTTGGGGAATGTAAAGAATGCGGACAAATTCAAAAAAGGGGTTGATATGATCGTTGCCTTCCGGAATGGGATTCCGCAGCAATACCGCGTATTTACCGACCAGCCGATTAACGCGGCACTGAGCAAACTGGAGGCAAAGAAAAGAGGTATAGGGCAAAGTGAGCTGGCTGATTATGTGAAATTGGGTATGGCGGCTACTAAACCATAAACCTCACTCAATCCGGCTACAGGAGCCGCATAACAGGGCAGGCAACATGGGCGAAGTGAGTTCATGAATTTCATTCCGGATCAGTCAACTCATTCCTGGTTTCCTGCTTCCGTCTGTCTGAGAGAAAAGAGAAGTGAATATTTTAGTAAGAAATAACGGGTTTTCAATTGCATAAATGTGGCTATTTACCTGCCGGTTTGTAACGATGTTTCGTTGTAACCGGCAGGTATTATTTTGCCTTATGCAGTATTACCTGGTTAAAATTTCCTGAAAAAAATCATGCTCAGGATAGCAACCAGATTAAAAGATACTGAAACTTGCCGCTGCTAATGAGAGCCATGAAAAGCCTCCTTATTTTTACGCCATCCGTATTTAATATCATGACCAACAACCATTCACTATCACCAGCGAAAGCTATTGCGCAATTTCATCAAGACGAACATTTGCCGGCTCAGAATATACCTGAGATGAATGAGTGTTCTTACCGGTCAGATTATAGCCTGCAGGAGGCTCAGCCTGCTGATGCAGACTATACTTCGTATCGTTCGAAAGAAGAACTGTATACGCCTGCTACTAAAGACAATCTCAAAAAGAAGCTTTCCTATGCAGAAAGAAGATTGCAAAAGCATTTATAGCAAGGAATACAGAGAGATTATTTTATAAAGAGAATTACAAATGTATTCAGATAACAAAAGAGTGTAGTGATTAAATTTTTGACGACTTACCAGGTTGAAATGAGATCCCATTATTCACTATCGATGCAAACATTTTCAACAATTCTCTTGCCTGCAACAGCCGGTAACTGATAAGCTGAAAATAAGGATCAGGAAGTCTTGATTATCGTTTACTAAGTGTACTTATTATCCATGCAAATATATACTTCTGACATAACAGGCTTCTACCCTTTCACTATCTGCTTTAAAAAGAAACATACCAATCATTCCTCCCCCAGTATAAAGGATAATTATACGGTTTGTGTTGTTAGATAAGACTATCGGTAATAACATAAAATAATTACGTAGCTATAATCAATTGATGGCATATCAGGAATAACTTTTGTTTCTCTTCCATTACCAGTAATGAACGGGAGCGAATAACGATTGAAAATACAAATAACAATTGACCTTATAGCTCTTGTTACCGGCAGGCTTGTCTTATTTACTTCATTTTTTATTCATTCAATTATACCTATGAAAGCAGCAAGAATTCACGGACCGAGGGATGTTTCGTACGACACTGTTGATGATCCTGCACTGCAAAATGCAGGGGATGTTATTTTAAAAGTAACCGCAACAGCGATTTGCGGTTCCGATTTACATATTTATTCAGGAGGCTTGCCACAGCCACGCCCGCAAGTGCTTGGGCACGAGTTTATGGGTATTGTGGAAGAAGTGGGCACAGGGGTAACCAAACTGAAACGCGGCGACAGAGTTGTGGTGCCATTTCCCATTGCCTGCGGTCATTGTTTTTTCTGCGATCATCATTTACCGGGTCACTGCGAAAACAGCAATCCTGAACACTATGGACCGGAAGGTGCATTAACCACACAAAAAGGCGGCGCCCTTTTTGGCTATACCGATTTATATGGTGGTTACGATGGCGGACAGGCAGAATATGTTCGCGTGCCTTACGCCGATTATGGTCCGCGCATTGTACCTGATAACCTGAGCGATGAACAGGTGTTATTTCTTACCGACATCTTCCCTACCGGTTATAGCGGTATTGACTGGGCGAAAGTACAGGGTGGCGAAACGGTTGCCATTTTTGGTTCAGGTCCCGTAGGTATTATGGCTGCAAAGAGTGCCTGGCTGCGCGGCGCTGCAAGAGTGATTATTGTAGACACTTTACAATATCGTTTAGATAAAGCAAAAGCCACCGCCGGCTGCGAAACTATCCTGTTTGAAAACAACCCGAAGGAAGTGGTGCAGCAGATACGCGACATGACGCAGGGACGTGGTGCTGATGTGTGCGTGGAAGCCGTTGGTTTTGAACCTGACCGTAATGTTCTTGAGCGTGCGAAAGCTGTTTTAAATTTAGAAAAAGGATCGCCCAAAGTGATTGAAGTGGCCATGAGCGCTGTGCGACGCGGTGGTACTGTTTCCGTACTGGGTGTGTATCCAACCACGTATGACAACTTCCCGATTGGTCAATTTTTCGATAAAGGCATCACGCTTGTAGGTGGCCAGGCGCCGGCTCATAAACACATTGATACTTTGCTGAAGCATGTGGCCGAAGGCGATGTAAAACTGGATGACATTATCACTCACCGTCTCCCGCTTTCCCAGGTAGCACATGGCTATGACATTTTTAAAAAGAAAGAAGACAACTGCGTAAAAGTGGTTCTTGATCCGTGGAAATAATGCTGTGTGTGATGTACGATGTCGTTCTATGTACGATGTCAGGTGTGTGATGTGCGATGTAAATTACAAGCAATAAAGGCTGTCAACCTTTATCAGGAATATGTAAAATCATTTAAAAATAACTACAATGAACAACGATAAAACAACGTATTCGCCTGGTGAGGCAGGCGATAAACAATTAGTGTTTAGCCTGATCACCAGCATGTATGGCGGCATTGCTATGATGATGCGCGCCCAGCAAAGAAAACTGGATGCTGATGTGATTGATTTAGCTGATAAACTGGAAACAGCGCATACAAAACTGACTGAAGAGTTGAAGATGTATGCATCTGGTAAAGGCTGGATTATTCCTGCCGGAGAAGTAGATGCTGACGTTGACAGCCGCGAAGAAATGGCAAAGCTCGACAATGCCACTTATCAACAGCGCTGGCTGAGTTTACTGGAGCAAAGACACCAGTTAAACATCACGAGGCTGGAGAACGCAAATCCTTCTGATACCAAGCTAAAAAGCATGGGCGAGAAAGGGCTATCAAAATTAAAAGACTTGCTTGGCGATATTATGGATGTAGAAGGCAAAGTTGCCTGACATTCACTTTATCGAACGCATACATATAAACACTTCATTTCAGGCGGGCAGATTAGGCAAAAAGCGCTTTTGCACGATAATAAATCTTCTAACAAAGAAGGATTCTTTATCAAATTACATCATCTTGTAAAAGGACGATTTTTCAATTATTATTGTTTAGAAGCTGCTTTAATAATTATGAGTTTAAACAAAGATGTGCATCTCATGGTATGATTTTAGAAATCATCCTTCTATACAATTGTAACCTATGAACGTAACACTCGAACAAGCCGAAAAAATTATTGCGGCTGCTAAAGAAAAAGCGGTTGATATTAAAGTTCCCATGAACATTGCTGTTGTTGACCGTGGTGGAAATCTTGTCGCTTTTGTGCGTATGAATAATGCCTGGCTTGGCTCTGTTGATATTGCCATTAAGAAAGCGAAAACTGCCAACTTCTTTGACATGGATAGTGGTGATCTTGGCAAGTTATCTCAGCCCGGCAAGCCTCTATATGGTATAGAAGTAACGAATCAGGGTTTGGTATCTTTTCCCGGTGGTGTAATATTAAAAGATTCATCTAAAAACATCATAGGTGCTGTTGGCGTTAGTGGTGGATTGGTAGATCAGGATGAAAAAGTAGCAGAAGCTGGAGCAAAGGCATTATAACCCGATCCTCAATCCGGATATTGATAGCAGAAGCCATCTTGTATAAGTATAAGATGGCTTTCTTTTTACTTAAGGAAGTTTGTTTAGATAAGTAATTGCTTCAGCTATTTCTTTATCAGAAGTTATCTTGCAATGTTGATATGATACAAATTTTTCTATCGAATCCTTAGAGTCAATAAGGCTCGGCTGACAGAAGGTTTTTTCCGGTTTATTTTAAACATTCGCTTTAAAGCCACGTTATAAATCCAAAGCTCTTCGCTCACTACATACATCTGTTTGGCTCCAATCCATACTCAGTATATTGCTCGGTATGCACCCGCAAATATTTTAAAAAACTTTCTTTTCGTCCTTCAGCAATCGCCTGGTATAAAAAACCGGCAGGCTATCACTGTCGTTCGGATAGCCACTTTTAAAGTAAACCGTTTGGTGGTGCGTACTATCCGGATAAGTGATATGAAAAGACTGCACTTTACCCGAAATTTTATAAGCGGTTGAATCTTTTTTAAAATACAAAGCATTGGTTTCAATATTAAATTGCAGGGAAACATCATTGTAATGTTGCCGGCCGTCTATAATAACCGATACAATACCCCAAAATGCAGTAGAGATAAGGACTTCCGCTGATATTGCTGTTTTGATTCGCATTGATTCGCTTGCCTGAATTATCATACACATCCAGGTAATAATTGGATGCCACCTGTGCGTAAGAAAGAGCTGGCAACAGGAAAGCAAAACAAAAAGCGAGGAAAGTTTCATGAGCCATTTTTTATAAAAAAAACAGCTTTCGCTGCTATGTATTTCGCCACAGGTATTTATATAGAATGCTTTCATTAACGCATAGGGTTTCATTTTTAAAGTGAAAACACGTTTGTTTTCATCATAAAAATCAGCAAGGTAAAAGTTACTGAATACCGCCCGCTTTTCTCATGCACGACTTTTGCATTTATCTGCTAAAATAAATTTATGAAGCTTTATCGCTTTTGCTTGCTGCTATCCGTTTCCGGTTTCTTTTCCTGCTCCTTATTCGCACAGTCGCTAACGGTTGCTGATCTTCTAAAAATATACAAGCTTGATAGCACCGCTGCGCGGCAATATTGTACAGATAAGCAACTGCCATTGATGAATGCTGATAACACAGGTTCTAACAGGCGATACCAATATGCTACACCCGACAGTAGCTACCGGTTGGAAATCAGGTATCCCAACGATTCTGCTACTCTGAATACACAAATGAACTATTGGTTTGCAGGAACGGGAGACTATAAAAAGATAGAAACGGATTTACGAAAGGCTGGCTTTCGCAGGCTATCAGCAAAGCAAACCAGGAACAGTACACTGCCTCCAAATGCGGCCCGGTATCTTTCTAAAAGCTTGCAGGCTGAATTGATTCGCCCGCAGGGAATTCAGAAAAGTTACTGGCTGTTTCTGCATCCGCCGGGCAACTATAACTGGTGATAAATGATAACCCAAAAAGCAAAAACCATTCTGTAATAAAGAGTGCCGAAAACAGCAGGCATTCTTATGGCTTGCCTTTTGTTTTGTTCGTTATAAAAAAGGTATGAAGAAGATATTTTTTTCCCTTGTTGCAGCCTCACTTATGCTGGTTGCACAATCTTGCAACAGTGGTACAAGCAACAAAGAAGACAGCGTAGACAGCGCCCGTGAAGCCAACGATAGCGCTCCATCTACAAATACAGATGCGTCTGATTTTATGACCAAAGCTGCCAGCGGTGGCATGCTGGAAGTACAGCTTGGCCAGATGGCGCAACAAAAAGGTGTGAGCCAGCGCGTAAAGGACTTTGGATTGATGATGGTACGCGATCATACAAAAAGCAATGATGAACTAAAAACGATAGCGCAGCAGAAAGGATTAACGATTCCGCAAACCTTATCTGACGACCATCAAAAGCATTTGGATGAGTTAGCCAAACAAAGTGGTAACGACTTCGACAAAGCGTATATAGACATGATGGTAAACGACCACAAAGGAGATATAGACGAATATAAAAAAGCAGCAGACAATATTGGCGACCCGGCAATTAAAGCGTTTGCTAAAAACACCATTCCTACTTTACAAATGCACCTGGATTCGGTGCAGGCTATTAAAGCAAGTATGAAGTAAACAGAAATTGAAGATCTATTTTAAGATAAAACCCGGTATTTGCATACCGGGTTTTCAATTTTTTAAAGAGATGATGCAGCCGTTATTTTATTGCTTCCTCCTTCAATATACCTAACTCTTTACCAATTTTAGTAAAAGCTTCAATGGCTTTATCAAGATGTTGTTGTTCATGCGCTGCGCTCAATTGCACGCGGATTCGCGCCAAGCCTTTTGCCACCACTGGAAAGAAAAAGCCAATCACATAAACGCCTTCTTCCAGCAGCCTGGCTGCAAAGTTTTGCGCCACCACAGCATCATATAACATGATAGGAACAATCGGGTGTTCGCCGGGCTTAATATCGAAGCCCGCTTCCGTCATTTTACCACGGAAATATTTGGTATTGTATTCCAGTTTATCACGCAATTCTGTGGTCTCTGCCAGCATATCGAGCACAGCAATAGAAGCACCTACAATGCTGGGTGCCACTGTATTTGAGAAGAGATAAGGACGACTTTTTTGCCGCAACATTTCAATCACTTCTTTACGTCCTGATGTAAAGCCGCCGCTCGCGCCACCAAGTGCTTTACCGAGCGTACCGGTGATGATGTCAATCTTTCCCATCACACCGCGATACTCATGTGTGCCGCGCCCTGTTTTACCCAAAAAACCGGAGCTGTGACATTCATCAATCATGATAGCCGCATTATACTTTTCTGCCAGCTCAACTATCTTATCAAGCTGCGCAATGGTGCCGTCCATACTGAATGAGCCATCAGTAACAATGACGCGGCTGCGAAGGCTTTGCGTTTGCTTTAATTTATCTTCCAAATCTTCCATGCTGTTGTGCTCGTAGCGATAACGCTGCGCCTTGCAAAGCCGCACGCCATCAATAATGGAAGCATGGTTTAAAGCATCGGAAATAATAGCATCAGGCTCGCTGAAAAGTGGCTCAAACACGCCACCATTTGCATCAAAACAAGCCGCATATAAGATGGTATCTTCTGTTCCTAAAAATTGGGAAATGCGATGCTCAAGTTCTTTGTGTATATCCTGCGTTCCGCAAATGAAACGCACGCTGCTCATGCCATAGCCACGACTTTCAATGGCTTCGTGCGCAGCCGCTATCACTTTAGGATGCGATGACAAACCAAGATAATTATTAGCGCAAAAATTCAACACTGTTTTCCCGTTTACCTGTATCTCCGGTCCCTGCTCGCTGGTAATGATTCTTTCTTTTTTGTACAAGCCCGCAGCTTCCACTTCATCAAGCTCGTTTTTAATACGGCTTACCAATGCTTCATTCATAGTAAAATCGTTAAGAGCGCAAAGGTATGTGGTGATATTTTTATCATCTTTACTTTTCGTTGCAATACTATATGTTTACTTATTGTAACTATTATAAAACCAATGTAACCAAAAACTATGTCCGTTTTATTTCTTAGTGATCAATTGACTGCCAAACCGCTATATGCGTGGGTTTGATCATACCGGAACGATTGTATTAATTTTCTAAACCAAAAAAAATAAGAAGCATTTGTATGAACACGATAAACGAATCTGAAACAACTTCTAACTCTGTAAACCGCAGAGATTTTATCACAACTATTGGCAAAGCAACGGGCGCTGCTGCTTTGCTTTCTTTACCCATCATAAGCGAAGCCAGTCATTTTGTTGCTTCGCAAAAAAGCATCACTGTAGGCGAGGTCATGAATTTGTTTATCAAACAAGTTCCTGATGCTCCTTTTGACAACACTGTTGATACTTTAAAAAGCGGCAACCGTGATATTGTTGTAACGGGCATTGTTACCACCATGTTTGCAACGATAGATGTGATACAGAAAGCCATTGCTGCCAAAGCCAATTTTATCATTGCACATGAGCCGACATTTTATAATCATGAAGACAAAACCGATTGGCTGCAGGACAATGATGTTTATCAATACAAAAAGGATCTGTTACAAAACAACAACATCGCAGTGTGGCGAAATCACGATTATGTACACAGCCTGCAAACAGATGGCGTTCGCGAGGGCGTGCTGGAACGACTTGGCTGGAAAACATATGCGCAGGGCGATAGTATGAAAGAAATACAACTGCCGCCGGCAAGCCTGCAATCGCTGATTCAGCACACAAAAAAAAGCCTGGGAATCAAGCAGGTTCGCTATATCGGCGACCTCTCTCAATCGTGCAAAAATGTATTATTGATGGTAGGTGCTGCCGGTGGCAAAACGCAGATTACAATGACTAATAAAATAAAACCGGATGTGCTGATGGCAGGCGAAATATCGGAGTGGGAAACGGCTGAATATATACGCGATGCAAGAGCGAAAGGCGACAATATCTCTCTGGTTGTATTAGGTCATATCGCCAGCGAAGAACCCGGCTCTGAATGGATGCTGCGCTGGTTGAAGCAGAATGTAGCAGGCGTTCCGGCTGTTCATATTCCGGCGGAAAATTCTTTGTCGTTTGCGTAATAGTGTTTGTCACGACGACATGAAAATAAAGACCTTCTTCTATTCATTTTGAGAAACGACAACAATTACAAATAAGTATAAAAATCATCACTTCAGCGGCTTTGGACGGTGTCTTTATTTCGTAGTTTGCTTTAAAAAGCGCCTTATTATGCGTTTGTAAAAAAAAAGACCTGTTACACGATTGTGACAATTAAGGCATGGAATTGGCGCAGCTTAAAGAATAAAATTGTTATTACTTATGTCAAAAGCAACTGCCATAAAGAAGGCTGATAAAGTGAAAATAAAACCTGCCAATGAAGCGGAAGAAGTGCTGCCGATGAATGTTACTCCTGACGTGCCTGCCGATGAGGCGATGGATGGACTGGAAGATTTGTTTCTTGATTCTGTTAAAGACATTTACTGGGCTGAAAACCACCTGGTAAAAACATTGCCCAAAATGCAAAGCGCAGCGGCAAGTGAGGAACTCAAAAGTGCGATTGCCCAACATTTAGAACAAACAAAAGGGCATGTGGAAAGATTGAACCAGGTATTTGAGTTGCTGGGCAAACGGAAACAGGCAAAGAAATGCGATGCGATGGAAGGCATTACAAAAGAAGGTGAAGGCATTGTGGAAGATACCGATACCGGCACACCGGCGCGGGATACAGGTGTAATTATGGCTTCGCAAAAGGTAGAACATTACGAGATTGCTACTTATAGCGGAATTATTCAACTTGCTAATAAATTGGGTCATAGTGATGTGGCTTCTTTATTAGAACAGACGCTGGCTGAAGAAAAAGAAACGTCGGAAAAGCTGACGATGCTGGCATCGCTGTAATAATTGCTTTTTTATTCCTGTTATCAGAAAGATGAATAACGATTGCTCCTTTGCTTTACAAGACGTAGAGCGATGATACTTTATTTACCATAAAAACTATTTATAATGCCAGATAATGATGAATTGAATTCAGCAGGTATTGACAACAAAAAAACGGTTGAGTTGTCGCAAAACATAAAGAGCGATGCCGACGAGGCGCTCACTACCAACCAGGGCGTAAAGGTAAACGATGACCAGAACCAGTTAAAAGCCGGACCTCGTGGCGCCACGCTTTTGGAAGACTTTATTTACCGTGAGAAGATGACACATTTTGACCATGAGCGCATTCCTGAACGCGTGGTTCATGCAAGAGGCGCGGGTGCGCATGGTGTGTTTAAACTGTATGAACCGCTGGCAGAATTTACAAAGGCAGGTTTTCTGAATGATACCTCGCGGGAAACGCCGGTGTTTGTGCGCTTCTCAACGGTGGCAGGCTCGCGCGGCTCTACAGATATGCCGAGAGATGTACGTGGGTTTGCGGTGAAGTTTTACACAGAGGAAGGTATTTATGACCTGGTAGGAAACAATATGCCGGTGTTCTTTATACAGGATGCCACAAAGTTTCCTGACCTGATACACGCGGTAAAGCCAGAGCCGCATAACGAGATACCACAGGCGGCATCGGCACACGATACGTTCTGGGATTTTATCTCGCTGATGCCGGAGAGCACACACATGATCATGTGGCTGATGAGCGACCGCGCTTTGCCACGTAGTTTGCGCATGATGGAAGGCTTTGGCGTGCATAGCTTTCGTTTTGTAAATGAAGCTGGAAAGTCATATTTTGTAAAGTTTCACTGGAAGCCGTTGCTGGGTGTACATTCTGTAGCGTGGAGCGAAGCGCAGGCGATATCGGGTAAAGACCCGGATTTTCATCGTCGCGATTTGTGGGAAGCGATAGAAAGCGGCAACTTTCCCGAATGGGAATTTGGGGTGCAAATTGTGCCGGAGGAAGATGAATTTAAGTATGATTTCGATTTGCTGGATTCGTCGAAGATTATACCGGAAGAATTAGTGCCGGTGAGAAGAATCGGTAAGATGACGCTGAACCGGAACGTAGATAATTATTTTGCAGAAACAGAGCAGGTGGCTTTCCATTTGGGACACGTGGTGCCGGGCATTGACTTTACCAATGATCCTTTGCTGCAGGGCAGGTTGTTTTCTTACACAGATACGCAGTTGCTGCGCCTTGGAGGTCCTAATTTTCATCAAATACCGATTAACCGTTCCATTGCGCCGGTGCATAATAACCAGAGAGATGGACTGCATCAACAGACGATCAATAAAGGTCGTGTCAGCTATCAGCCTAACTCAATGGGTGGCGGATGCCCTTACCAGGCAATGATGAAACAGGGCGGCTTTGTAAGCTATCCCGAAAAAATAGAAGCAAGCAAAGTGCGGGAACGCAGCCGCAGCTTTTTTGATCATTACAGCCAGGCGCGGCTGTTCTTTAACAGCCAGAGCGACCCTGAGAAGAACCACCTGGTAGATGCACTAACGTTTGAACTGGGTAAAGTTGATATTGTAGAGATACGCGAACGCATGTTGCGACAGCTATACCAGGTAGATGGCGGGCTGGCGGCAGCAGTGGCATATGGTCTGGGTTTGCACATACCAAAAGACAGTACGGAACCACTGAACAGCGGCGTGCCGGCAGATGAAGTGAACAACCCGAACTATCAGCCGTTTGCGCACGAAGGCAGCGTGGCAAAGAGCGACGCGCTTAGTATGGCGAATACGATAAAGGATAGCATTGCAACAAGGAAAGTGGCGATACTAACGGCAGACGGCGTTGACGATACGACGTTGATAGCCGTAAAGGCAGCACTGGAAGCGGAAGGTGCGATTGTAAAGGTAATTGCACCAAGATTAGGGACTGTAACGTCGAAAAACGATGTAAAAATACCGGTGTTTGAAAGCTACCTTACGGCAGCCTCCGTGCTGTACGACGCAGTTTATGTACCGGGCGGTTTAAACAGTGTGGCAACAGTATCGGCTGAGCCGGATGCCGTACACTTCCTGAACGAAGCCTTTAAGCATTGCAAGGCAATAGCGGCAGATGCTGAAGCGCTGCAGGTATTAAAAGAAACTTACTTTGCACGCAAGCTGCCTGAGGATAACAGCGACGATACGGTGATGCGCGAAGGCGTAATTATCGGGAAAGAGGCAGGTAAATTAGCGGAGCAATTTATTGAAGCCATTAAGCAGCACCGTTTCTGGGAAAGAGAAAAGCCAAGGAAAGTACCTGCATAACCGGTTGCGAATCATTGTACATAACAAACAGGCGGATGCAGTAAGTATACCGCCTGTTTTTTTTGCAGAAGATCGTTTTCCTTTTTTCTTTTACCATCATTGCCCGCAGCATAGCCTGAATATCGAAAACTATCTCGGCAACATTTATTGTAAGAACTGCAGAGTCTATTGTTTGTGATATCTATGCATTGCGCGCCGGTACTCTTTTACCAATAAAAATTAGTGCATGCCAGTCCTTAAGTTTTTTATTTTTGAAACATCCTGCAAATTCAACAATCCATTAACAGATTAATCCAAAATTATGAAGCCACACATTTACCTTCTTTTCTTTTTCTTCTTTGCATTCACAATTTCGCAGGCGCAAACGGGCGCTATAAAACTTACGTTGTTCTCGGGCGGCTATACGTTTCCACTTGGAGTTGAGAACTGTGGCGACAGTCGCCTGTTCGTAATACAAAAGGGCGGGCAAATTAGTATCAGCGATTCGAACGGTACGCATATTTCCGCTCCTTTTTTGGACATTAGCGACAGGGTAGATGCCACAGTCGATGAAACCGGTTTGCTGGGCTTAGCGTTTAGCCCCAAATACGCAGCTAATGGTTTGTTTTATGTATATTACACAAACAAAGCGGGCAATAGTATAATCTCGCAGTTTAAGGTGAGCGCTGATAAAAACAAAGCGAACCCGGCGAGTGAAAAAGTGGTGCTGCAGATAACGCAAACCTACCGCAACCATGTGGGTGGCTGTATTAAATTTGGTCGGGATGGGTTTCTTTATATCGGCGTAGGCGATGGTGATGGATCTGCCCCCGGCGACCCGCTGAACTATGCACAGAACCCGGGTATGCTGCAGGGCAAAATGCTGCGTATTAAAGTGGCGAACAATGGCACTTATACAATACCGCCTGCCAATCCATTTATAAACAATGCTGCCTACCGTAAGGAGATATGGGCGGTAGGGCTGCGCAACCCGTGGCGCTTCAGTTTTGATGCAGCTAATGGCAACCTGTGGATAGGCGATGTGGGCGAAGCGATATGGGAAGAAGTGGATGTGCAGCCTGCAAAAAGCAAGGGCGGTGAAAACTATGGCTGGCGCTGCTACGAAGGCGACGCTGCCTACAATGCCAGTGGCTGCCTGCCAAAGGCTACTTATACATTTCCCAAATATGAATTTACGCACAGTGGCAACCCGGTAAGCGATTGTGCTATTACGGGTGGCTTTGTATATCGTGGTAAAAAGTATGCTGACCTGTATGGCAAATATTTCTTTACTGATTTCTGCAGTGGCATTATCAGGTCGCTTACCGTAAAGGGGAATAAGCTTATAGAGAAAGACGAACTAAACAGCGGTATTTTGTATGCGCTTACTTCGTTTGGCGAAGATGCGAAGCGCGAGCTGTACGTGGTAAGCTCAGCAGGCGGACAGGTTTTACGTGTTACATCTGCTTCTTCGGTATCGGGTGTTGCTACAACAGAACAACCGGCGGCTTCTATGACGGTATATCCCAATCCTTCGCATGGTGAGTTTTCCATTGGCTATACGTCTGCAAAAGCAGAGTCGGTTATCATCAATGTATATGGCAATGGCGGTAAAAATATTTACACCGCTAATAAATTGGCTGCTTCAGGTGAGAACAATTGGGCGATGACTCTTCCCAATGGTGAAAGAGGAAACTGCTATGTAACTATTACTACGGCTTCCGGTGATATGATCCGCAGGAATATTGTTGTGAAATAAGGAGCTTTTAAAGAAAGAATTCTTTAATGCAGCTTAGTCTTTTCTATCCGGTTGATGTTTGCTTAGCTATTATTATAAGCAGATATCAACCGGGTTTTTTTGGCAGCAAATTCTAAAATTCAATAGTGGTATCGTTTAAAAATACGAAGGCAAAACCTGACAGATTATAATGTATGCTTTATAGAAAAAACGGCTGAACCTGACAGGTTATTTTCAAACGATATTATTATCAAAAAAGCCTGTTGCAGTATTGTTTAGGCTTTTATCTTAAAGGCTGGCAGAAAGATGAAGATGGATGATGTTATAAGCTAAATCTTAATCCAGTTTACCCCAAAGCTGAAACTCATGCGCGGCGGGATGAACCCAGCCAACATCGCTGATCAGTTTAAACTTTACATACTTAGCCGTTACGGTATCGAAAGAAAATACCTGGTAGGGTGTAGCTGACAGTTTCATGTTGACCGTTTGAAACTTACCGAGTGATTTGAACTTTCCGGTCGGCGAATCGTTGCCGGCAAGCAATTCAAAATCTTTGATGTTGTAATCTGCCGCTTCACTGATTAACATAGCGAAGGAATGAAAGGTGGCTGTTCTTCCATCTTTGAATCCATAAACAGCTTGCTGACCGATGCCGTAATCAAGTTGCACCCAGTCTTCCGAGCCGTCAATGGTTTGGTTCCATTTGTCACTGCTGGCGGCTACAATATTGCCTCCGTTATCCGGTGATAACAGGTTAATGTCATCTGTACTTTCCTCGGGAGCAGCATTAGTGGCTGTGGTTGTATTGCCTGCTGCGCTCCTGTCTGCTTCGTGTGCAGCCGTATCCGTTTTTGCAGGAAGCGTAGTGGCTGATGCCATTGGCGTTTCGCCTTTATTGATAGTAGAATCAGCCGGCTGCTGTACCAGGGTTGTATTGGTTTCTTTATGAAAACAACCCGACTGGTTAGCGGCTAATAAAAAGCCGGTAACGGCTGTTATAATTCCGGCAACTGCCGTTAAGATACCCGGCAATGTTTGCCACCAACTTTTACTTTCTTCAGCCATAGAATACAATTAATAATCCGGTTGCTAAGCAAGTGAAAAAATGGATAGGTAAAAAGAATAGTTTCCTGATGGCTGATCTTTTGAAATGGTCGTTCTTTACTCGCTTTGGAAAAAAGTCACATCATTACCCGGAACGCTGTTGTTACCATTCCTGCGTGTCGAAGCAGCAGGAATGGTAACAACAGCCGATTTCAAAAGTGACAAACGATGGCTGCCAAAACTGTATTCTGTATTTTATCTCAAAATGATCTGACCCTTTTTCCAATAGTAACTCGTGGTTTTATTTGTAACGATGTTATAAATTGAAGATACTTCGGTTGTCATCATTGTATAAACTTATAATGATGAATTGAATTGTTATACCAGGCTCCGCCGTTGGTGATAACATTATCCTGCACCTGTTCGCCATTGCCGCCAATGCGTTTTATAACGGCATGTCCACCTTTTGGCACCGCAGCGCCTTTCATGTTAAACCGGTTGCGCAATATCTTCATACCAAAGCCTTTTACCGTTACCAGCTCATCGAGTCCATAGATGCTTGTGGCATTGATGATATTATCGGCAAATACAACGTTCTGTGTCGTGTCATTTGTATTGTCGTAGATGCGGTGTGTTTGTCCTGAAAAGGTGTTGTGGTGAATAAATTGCCCGCCCATATAAGCCAGTCCGTTCATGGTGCGCCTGTTGTATGCAGTATCGAAATTGCTTGCGCGCGTAACCGGCGAAATACCGTTCCATTCCGCTGGCGATGAAGCGCCTTTGCCCGTGGTATCGCACACAAATGTGTTGTGATGAATGGCTGCTAAAAAGCCATAGAAATACAGGTTGAATGCGCGGCTGCTGCCTCCTTCAAAAGGCGCATGATGAAAGCCTGTTGCCGCCGTGCTTCGCCAGGCAATCTGCTTACATATATTGCCGCTGATATCGCCGCCATAAGCGCTTAATTCCATGTTGCTGTTATCGGCACTCAGCAGGTAATTGTTTTGTACAATCAACGGCTTGCCCTGCGCTGAAATATTGTACCCGCCAACATAGGAAGGATAGAACATGCGGTTGTTATGGATGTATAGAAGGTTGGGGCTATAGTTGCCATTAATTTCAAGGTTCATATTGCCGTTCTTCAGGTAGCAATTCCTGATTTCAACATGCCCGCACGATGGGTCTTTGCTCAAGCCTTTGTTCAACCCAAAGCCGCGTATATTATCGCCGCCTGTGTTGATGACGACCACACCATCAATTAATACTGTATGATAAGCCTGCAGGATGTCGATACCGTTGCAATCGGCATCTGTGTGATAGTCGCTGCCAACAAGTATGTGCGGGTGATGAGGATTGTAAAGATTTAAAAGACTGTCTTTGCGAAAAGTCAGATCTGTCCAGTAGGTATCTGCGTCATCGCTTCCCGCATTGGCGCCGGCTAAGGCTGCATGGCACCAGCTATTTTTTAGCGTAATGCCGCTTACCTCGTTGCCGGTACACTTGCGTGGGTCGGCTTTGTATTGAATCAACGCATAAATGAATTTTGAAAAGCCGTTGGTAATGGTGGCTCCGGGCTCGCCAATAAACTTTACGTTGCTGTGTCCAATCACTTCTGCCATAGAACCCGAAGCGCCAAACAGACTGCGGCTTGTGCTATACCAAACAGCCTTCGATGCTAATTTGAATGTGATATTATCCTGCGGCTGTATAGTAGTATCAAACAAGTAATATCCGGCTGGAAACAAAAGTGTCAGCGCACTGTCTTTTCTTTCCGAATGATTGTAATCAATGATGGCTTGTATGCGTGAGCAGGCGCCGTTTTCAGCGATGTCGGGCACATTGGCAAGCTTATATTTAGCTAAGTCTTTTTGTACATTCAGTACCAGTTCTGCCTTTGCGCAAAAGCTGTAAAGCAGACATAAAACTAAACACATAAATTTCATCTGTCTTCCTTTTGTATAAATACTTTTTACTTTAAAATGTAAGCAAACCCTACATCTGAATCTGATAACAAGAGCAATGTTTGCATCAATCTTATTTAAAGCAAAGTTTATAGACAGATTGTATTTTCAGTAGTTAATTTTTAAAAGAATGAAAAGCAAACCGGCGCTATCCTGTTTATCGGTATTGTAAATACACCTGCAACAGAATAAAAGACAAGTATCTATCATTTACAACCTGAGTAAAAATATCACCACGACAAAAGGCAAAGTCTCATATCAAAAGAATCTGCTGAATACAATTGTTTCACCTGCTATCTTTTTCGCGATGGCACAATAAAGGACTATCTTTTATAAACACCATAGAAGATAATCTAATTATGAAAGACGAAACCACAGAACAGCAGAACGAACAAACAAACAAAGAAGAAAAGGGCATTAGCCGGCGCACAGTGATTGGCGGACTGGGCGCTACATTGGCGGCATCGCTGGCGGCGCCTGTTTTTGGCTCACCCACAACCAAAGGACAAAACTCGCCACCACCGGAAGGTCTCTCTGACCCAACCACCAAATATGTAAAGCCTCCGTTTCAAAGTCAAAGCCAGCCTTGGCCGGGCTTAGCCAGCCAGATGAACCCAAAGCCCGATCATGGCGAAACAAGCTATAAAGGCTCAGGTCGTTTAGCCGGAAGAAAAGCATTGATTACAGGAGGCGATTCAGGCATGGGGCGTGCTGCTGCCATTGCGTTTGCCCGCGAAGGTGCCGATGTAGCCATCAGTTATTATCCCACCGAAGAACCGGATGCACAGGAAGTAATCGCACTGATAAAGAAAGAAGGTCGTAAAGCCGTTGCTCTGCCCGGCGATCTGCGCCAGGAATCGTATTGCACCAAACTGGTAGCTGATGCTGTAAAAGCATTGGGTGGGTTGGATATCATTGTAAGTAACGCAGGGCGCCAACAAGCGAAAGAATCAATACTCGACCTTACCACCGAAGATTTTGATGCCACCATGAAGACGAATATCTATGCGCCTTTCTGGATTATCAAGGCTGCCTTGCCGCACCTTGCACCAGGCTCAGTAATCATTGGTACTACTTCCGAACAGGCATACGATCCTTCGCCGGATTTATACGATTATGCGCAAACAAAAGCCGCTACCATGAACTATGTAAAATCATTGGCGAAGCAGTTAGGACCCAAAGGCATTCGCGTATGCGGTGTAGCGCCGGGACCTATATGGACGCCTTTGCAGGTAAGCGGAGGACAAACGCAGCAAAAACTGGTGAAATTTGGCAGCGATACTGCTTTAGGACGACCGGGACAACCGGCAGAGCTGGCTTCTATTTATGTACAACTTGCCGACCCGAATGCAAGCTTTGCAACGGGAAATATTTACGGCTCTGGTGGCGGTAAAGGACAGCCATAAACACAATACAAAAATTACTTTTACAAAATGCTTTTTTATAAGATGATTATGAAAAAGTATTTTGTATTAAACAAGTGTTTTTAAGCAAAGCTCCTGATTTTAGAAGCCCTCGCGACATTTACAGAAGATGTTATATTAAAAACAAAAAGCTGTCTTTTACGACAGCTTTTTTTACATGGAAAGAAGTAACACGTTGCACAAAGATTACATAGAATCTTTGCGGGTAGTGTCCATGGGAGTTTGTGTAGAAGATGATGATGAAGACATTGTGTCTGAGGCAGCAGGAGCCGACATTGTTGCTGTAGTGTCAGAGCCTGTGGTGCTGGTGCCATTGGCGCAGCTAACGAAAGCGGTTGTCGCTAATAAAAAAGCTGCACAGGAAACGATTGTTCTGAAAAGCTTACTTGTGGTTTTCATGTTATTATTGTTTTGTAATGTGAGAACTGTTTCGCAATGGCAAAGTTTGTTCCCTTTTTTCTCATGCTGTTATTGATGCTCGCCGGATGTTAATAAAATAGAAACAAAAGGTATCATTGTTTAATACCCGTTCTCTTTTTTAAATGGTAAACTTCATCATTGATTGCAATCCGGTTAAGAATTAAAAAAGTTTACTGTTATTATTCTGCATCTTTCAGTGAAGCCGCATCTTTCACCAGTTTCATATACTCCCTGCGATACTCATTGTTATCATCTGCAACGGCTTCTTTTGCCAACAGTAAGGCTTGTGTAAACGAACTGTTTTGTTTAAAAGATGATTCACGAAGCAATAATCCAAACTCAGCCACCGAAGCTGATAGTTTAAAGTTGTCTGACGCTTCTTTCCAATGCTTATTTTCATCGGCTACCGGGTACACCATTAACTGGCTGGTTTCGCTACCGGGCTTCTTATACCGAAGTTTAATTGTCATCAGTTCATGGCTGTTGCCGTTATTTTGCACTACCGATTGATATTTTAACTCGTCTACATTGCCCACCATTGCATCCTTTACGCCCGCCGGTATAATCTCATATAAAGCAGTAACCGTATGCCCTGAGCCAAGCTCACCAGCGTCTTTTTTGTCATCATTAAAATCCTCGCTGGCAAGTGCGCGGTTTTCATAACCAATCAACCGGTAGGCGCTTACTAAAGAAGAGTTGAATTCAACCTGCAGTTTTACATCTTTTGCGATGGTAAACAGTGTGCCACCAAACTCATTTACCAGCACTTTGCGTGCTTCGCTGATGTCGTCAATGTAGTTATGATTGCCATTGCCTTTGTCGGCAAGCTGCTGCATTTTATTATCTTTATAATTGCCGGTGCCAAAGCCTAACACAGATAAGTAAATACCTCGCTGCCTTTCCTTCTCTATCAGCGATACCAGTTCATCATCGCTGCTGGCGCCTATATTAAAATCGCCATCGGTAGCCAATATAATGCGGTTGTTGCCGTCTCTTTTTTTATTCTGCTCCGCAATGTTGTAAGCGAGTTGTACACCTTCGCCACCGGCAGTAGAACCTCCTGCACGAAGGTTGTTGATGGCTTCTTCAATTTTGCCTTTATCACCACCACTTGTAGAGGGAAGCACCAAACCTGCACTGCCTGCATATACTACAATGGCAACATTATCCTGCTCCCGTAACTGATCCGTCAACAACTTCATTGATCGTTGCACCAAAGGAAGTTTGTTTGGCTCGTCCATGGAGCCCGATACATCTATAAGGAACACAAGGTTAGAAGGTGGTAAATCTACTGTTGGCATCTTTTTTCCCTGCAAACCAATATGAACAATTTTATGCGTTTCATTCCACGGGCAGCTTGCGGTTTCGGTGTACAGAGCAAAGGGTTCATTGCTGGCTGGAGACGCGTAATGATAATCGAAATAGTTAATCATCTCTTCTATGCGAACAGCGCCTTTTGGCGGCAGTTTCCCACCTTCTATAAACCGTCTTACATTGCTGTAAGCTGCCCTGTCCACATCAATAGAAAACGTTGATAACGGCTCTTGTTTTACTGTGAGAAATTTGTTTTCTTCTATGTGTTCATAGTCTTCTGTGTTGAAGTCTTTATCCTCTTCAACCGCGCTTACTTCTTTGCTTTGTTTATTAATTGCCGAACCTTGTTTTTCTTCCTCCTTCTCATCTAAGAGCGGAGGACTAGCCTGAATGTCTGATGTGGTTACAGTATCATGATTTGAATAAGAACTTCCATTCTGACAGGCAACAGCAAATAGCATCAGGGCAATAATTGCCATGCAATACATGTATGGTTTCATAAAAAATAAATTGGTTGGTTATTTAAAAAAAAGAGATGCAGAAACAGGTGCATTTGCATAAATACAGGCTTACCATTTATGCAAATGAGGTTGTTGATTTTTGGTTTATATATCTTATAGACAATCGAACACGCAGCTACACAAAGCCGCTGTATAATGTTGCTAAAAACTGGTTTTAAGAAAAGTGAAAAGAAAGATAAGCCTGCGTTCGTTAATGATGGCTACCCTGATTTTGTAACCATCTGCCTTTGTTAAAAGAAAGCAAAAGGAGGAATGTGCTTTATTACCTGATGAGAACCACTGTTCCTTTCTTCTCGATATGCACATTTGTATCAAGCGTGCAGGAGAGTATCCAGGTGTAGGTTCCCGATGGTTGCTTGTTGCCTTTTACGGTGCCATCCCAGCCTGTATCCTGTATGTTGCTTTGATAGATTATTTGACCCCAACGGTTGTAAACGGCAAAAAAATAATCGGTTGTATTGCCCAGAACCAAGGGTTTGAAAATGTCATTCCCGCCATCGCCGTTCGGGCTGAATGCCGAAGGAAGCACCACATCTTTTGAAATGATTTTTACCTGCACGGTATCAGAGGCGCTGCAATCATCCGGTGTTGTTACGGTAATGGTATATAAAGTTGTTCTGCGGGCGCTTGTAACGGGCGATGCAATATGTGGATTGCTAAGCGCCGTTGCCGGCGTCCAGCTAATGCTTTCAATGGTGCCAGTGGTGGTTGCGGATAGCTGTGCGGTTTGTCCGTAATCTATTACTACGGGCAGCCCGGCATTAACGGTAGGCGAAGGAAATACAGGCAGGCTGATGCCATTGCTAAGCGCTGTATTTTCTGCTGCGCAGCTTTCTGCATTGATAAGCTGAACTGTGATAACATCGTCGTTAGAGAGATGAGACATTGAAAATGTATCGCTGTTGGTTCCACCCAATTGCCCGTTAACCATCCATTCATATAAGGGCGATGAGCCGGCTGCTTTTGTAGTGGCTGTGAACAAGGGCGGTTCATCGTTTTCGCAGATGCGTGGCTTTGATGAACGGATAGAAACAGAAGGTGCCGTCAATGTTTTCACTGTTACCATCACCGTATCGGTTGCAGCGCAGCCTGAGCCATCTTCCAGTGTGGTGGCAACAGCATACCGGCGACTGATGTTGCTGTCGGTTGGGTTGGCAATGCTAACCACTGGCTGCGCATCGGTAGCGGAACTGAGCCCTTCGGATGGCGTCCACCGATAGCTGTACAAAGGGTTGGATGCCGTACCAATTTGCGCCGTTTGCCCGGCACACACAAATACATCTGCACCGGCTGAAGAAGATGGTATATTGGTGTAAAGGGTAACATTTTTTATAGAATGATTATCGAAGTTTCCGCCGGTGCCGGATGTAAAGCCAAGATAACCGCGCAGGCTGATTTTCTGAAACCCGGTGAGATAAGTTTGTCCGTTTACAACCACCGTAATATTGCCTGCATTGTAGGTGATAATGGCATGGTTGTAACTATCGGAGCGGATGAATGATATGTCTCCGCTTGCATTGTCTTTCGTTGGCAGCGCTGTGCATTCATTATAGCCAACGCCCCAGCGCAATTCTATTTTAGGAACTGCATAGCCGGAACTGCTTGCGCAGTTATTGTATGTGTCAAATACCACTTTTAAACCATCTGATGCGGCGGGTATGCCAACGCCTTCGCCGCTTACAAAGCCCGATGGCGGCACGTTGAGAAAACAGAAAGCGATTCCATCGGCTGCAGTGCCATCAAAAATTCTAAAATCAAATTCAGCTTTCCATTGATCGCATTTCGATAAATCGATAGGTTGATTGTAAAAGATGCTTCCCGTTTGCCCGGTTCCATTTGTACATAGAATAAGTTCTGAATTGCCGGTGCCTTTTATATTGCCCACATGAGCGGTACCTGTCAGGTTCCAGCCGGTTGTATTCATGGGTGCGCCTTGCAGTTGGGCAAATACGAAAAGCTGTCCGTAGCTTTGCTGGCAACAGAGCAAATTGAATAGTAAAACACATGCGAAAACCAGATAGCTTCTGCCCATTATCTTATAGCTCGTTTCAATTTCAACAACTGAATTTTATTAAAAGAGTTCAAACATACGTCGGAACAGGAAGTGTAATGATTGGGTATGTTCCCGTTTTAAAAATAAAAAGAAAACTCGTCGATCTCTGCAATGAATTTTATAATAATAAACTCTAATTAACACATTCTTATGAATTATTATAGTAACATGCAATCTTCCAAAAAATGATATCTAATATTCATTGCCGGCAACTAACAATTTACCAAAATTTCTGTTGACACAACATATTGATTTTAAAATTTAGTAAACCAAAAGAAAGATGAAGCGATTTCTATTCTGCTTTGTACTGGCACTTCTTTGTTTTACACAGAGTAAGGCACAGAGCGCGCGCGAACTGAGAGACCAAAAAAACCTGGTATTTGCCCGCAACCTGAAAGACTGGCAACAGAACCCGGTGGACAGCCTGATGTTTGACATTTATTACCCGACGGGTGCTATGTCGAACAAAAAATACCCGGTGTATTTTAGCTTACATGGCGGCAGTTTTGTTACCGCTACCAAGCAAAGCGTATCTGAGTTTTCGGATGAGTTTGCCGAGTATGGATACATTGTAGTAGCGCCTGATTATCGAACTGGTTATTACGGCTCAGGCAGTGGCGATACGTGTTCTGCCACCAGCGATTCTACCTATTTGCAAGGCGCTATCTATCGCGCTATGCAGGATGTGAATGCCTGCGTAAGGTACATTGCCAACCATGCCGATGTGTACAGCATTGATACCGCTTCTATGTTTATGGGTGGCGCCAGTGCGGGTGGTACACTTACGCTGAATGCAGCTTATATCAACGATTCGCTGGCTGCCATTCATTACCCGGCCCTCGTATCTCAGTGGGGTAAACTACAGACATCCGGCAATACCGAACCTTACAACTATACCTTAAAAGGATTGTGCCCGATGTGGGGAGGCTTGCCTTCGTGGGATGGCGTTATCAACAGCAAAACCGCCATTCCTTCTATCCTGTTTAAAGGCGGCAGGGATACGAATCTTCCCAACGGAATCGGTAATTATCTGAACTGCCCGTATGGTATGTCGGTGCGTGCCGGCAAAGGTATTTATGATGTAATGCAGCAGGTGAGCGCATCCTGTGTATTTCACTTTCAGCCGGCTGGCGGACATGCGGCTTACGACAACCCGTTTTGTGCTAAAAACACAGCCTGCTTTTTCAATGCATTAATTCAAAAACAACCATACAGCATGTACCTGGAATACTACGATCCAAGCTGTCGCTAAATAAAAACTGATGTTTATGAAACTTATTTATACGTATCTCTTTTCATTCCTGTTCTGCGCCATTGCTACCGCGCAAAACACACTGCCTCCCCGCGAGGAATGGCAACGCACAATAGGTGGCAACGAAGCCGATTCGCTAACCAGTATGTGCATTGGAAACAATAAAAGCATAGTTGCGTGCGGGGCAAGCCGGTCGGGTATTTCGGGTAATAAAACAAGCGCCAATGAAGGCGGCTGGGATTATTGGATTGTGAAGCTGGATTCAACCGGCGCCACCGTTTGGAACAAGACCTATGGCGGCTCTAAAGATGATGTAGCTTCCTCTATTATCGCTACTTCGGATGGTGGCTACCTGGTAGGTGGTTCTTCCATATCCGAAAAATCGGGAAGCAAAAGCAGCAACAGCAATGTAAAAAGTTATGATTATTGGGTGATAAAACTGGATGCGAATGGCAATAAATTATGGGATAAAATCTATGGTGGTGCGTTTACCGATATGCTGACATCCGTTGCGCAGATGCCGTCCGGCAATTATCTCATTGGTGGCTATTCTTTCTCAGATATCTATGGGCAAAAGAGCATGAAAAATATTGGCTCGCAAAACACCGGCGATTACTGGACGCTGATTATAGATGCAAGCGGCAAAATCTTATCGCAAAACTCGTATGGCGGCACCAGCGACGATGCGCTTTCTGTTGTGTTGCCTTCGGGTGTCAGCGGTTTTATTGCGGCAGGCAGTTCTTACTCGCTGCGCTCTGCCGGTAATAAAACAAAAGTGCCCGCTGGTAACAACGATTATTGGCTGGTGCGCACCAACCTTGAAGGAGCCATTCAGTATGAAGGAAACTTTGGCGGCAACCTGTCTGATTATTTGACTTCCCTGCAGCTATTGTCCGACAATGCGCTGATACTTGGCGGCTATTCCAACTCCGATGCAGGCGGCGCCAAAAGCGGCGCTGTATTGGGTTATGCTGATTACTGGCTGGTGAAAGTAAGACCAAATGGCAACCAGCAGTGGGACAAAACCATTGGCGGTGCTTTGGGTGATTACCTGATGTCGGTACAACAAACAAAAGACAAAGGATTTCTCTTAGGAGGCTATTCAGCTTCGGGCATTGGCAACAACAAAACTGAGCCATCGCGCGGCGGCAATGATTACTGGATTGTAAAGACTGATAGCTCGGGAAATGTGCTTTGGGATAAAACACTCGGTGGCAGCGGTGATGACAAACTGATTGCGGTGTATGAAACCGATTCTAACAAATATGTGGCAGCGGGTACTTCTTTTTCCGCTGCATCAGGCGATAAAATAAGCGGCACTGTTGGCAACACCGGAAAGGGAGATTTCTGGATTGTAAGTTTAAATGGCAATGCATCAGTATTGCCTGTTACTCTGCTCTCATTTACTGCTGCAACGCAAGGCGATAATGTGATTGCGAATTGGTCGGTAGCTAACCAATCAGGTGTGAGCCGTTACGAGGTAGAGCGCAGTGTTGATGGTGTTACGTATTCGAGCATTGCGGGCTTGCCTGTGCAGTCTTTAACTACTTATCACGCAACCGATGCGAATGCAAAACAATTGTCTGTCGAAACTCTCTATTACCGGGTGAAGATTATTAACACGGATGGCACATTCACATACAGCAACATCGCTCCGGTTCATGTTACAAATCTTTTGGCGTTCGACTGTAAAGTGATGCCAACACCTGTAAAGAATAATCTCGTTATTACGTATTCTGCAGCCGGTTATTCTACAGTTGGTTTTGCCATGTATTCTCCGGAAGGAAAGCTGGTATGGAAAGCTAATTTGCCGGCTTCTGCTGCAACCAATACATATACACTTAGTATGGCAAAATATTCATCAGGTGAATATCATCTGGTGATGTATAATAAAGGTGGAAGTAAGAAGATCAGTAAGAAAGTTCTTAAACAATAAGTACACTTATATTTTTAAAAATCAAAACGCCGGTGAAGTAGAGTACCATAGGTGTACGAAACCTTGACAGGCGTTTTGACTTTTATATATCAGACAGGATAATCACTCTTATGAGTTAATATTCTCTTTACTCAGTTTCATTTATAGAGAAGCAAGTTAATAATGAAAGAAGCTCATTGTGTAAAGAATTCGGTTTACCGGTTTAGAAAATGTTCACTGAACAATTTCATTTCATCTCTTTCTACACTTCCACATCTCTTTCAATTTCGTAAGCCCGGTAATCGATTGGATACAATCGCTCCACCACCAGCATTTCTGCGTTTAATTCTTTGCTGAAATCAAGGCGAATAAATTTTACAATCAATTCATTGATATCATTTGCAAACCTCATTTTTTCTGCTTCTGAACCGATATCAGAGCGCGTATCATCTACATAAATTTCGCCACTTCCGTCTGCGATAAAGCGATCACAACATTGTTGGCTCCGGCTGATAATTTTCGCGAATCCTTCATTCGATAAATAAATGAACGCTGTTATAAATTATTATCGCTTTTGCTAAGAAATAGTTTCAAGCCGGGTCGGTTCTTTATACATCACACATCGTACATCTAACATCATACATAAACTCACTCCACCTTCACCCACTTGCCTTCTACGCCACCACTTACCGTGTGGTCATACATTTCTTCTGCATACACACCCGGCCAAAAATAAGTACCCGTGTACGCCGCATTAAGCTGTACATAATAAGTTAATGTTTCGCCTGCGCTTATACTAAAATACTGATAAACTCTATCATCGCGAATGTCCATATAATCGGAAGGAGATGATTGAAATATTCCTTCGCTGTTATACAATCGTGTGTTCAATATTTCCCAGCCTGAAGGAAAGATCTGCGTAAGCGCCATATTCTCATACCTGCCACGCAAACCAGGATTTGTAACCGTCACTTTCGCCACAAAATCGGTTCCCTGTTTCAGATTGGCAATGTCAACCGGTGTTCCATTCGTTGTCATGTAAGCAGCGCTTACTTTCAATACAGATGGATTGTTATTGACAGGAACAACCACATTGCTCAACGGCTGTCCTTCATTAATTACACGCACATATAGCACATTGTTTCCCTTATTCGCCAGGCTTATAGTTGCCTTGCCGTTTTGCCATCCTAAAGTTGTTTGGGATACTGCATGATCAGAAGTGATATTGCTGTTTTTGCCACTCGCTGTAATCGCTGCATTTATCTTTTGCCCGGTATTATTAGCACCGGTATACTTTGCCATCGCAACCAGCGAATACGCCGTCGTTTGCGTACTGTACCAACTGTCCTGCGACAATTGCGCAGCAATACTTTTTACCAGCACAGCCGCTTCCGCACGTCGCTTCATAATAGTTAGGGCTTCCAGCACCATTGCTTCATCGCGAAGCGCGCTGCCATATGTAAAGCCGGGATCTTTTCGCTGCGCAAATGTTGTCGGCAAGCCGCTGATCAACTGCAGCGCTGTATTGTTTTGGCCAATGAGATAATAAGCTGCCGCCAGGCGCCATTTGCCTTCCGGCGTAAGGAATTTCCATTCCTTCAAACGGTTCATCGCACCCACTTCCGGGCTCTTGGCAAGTGCCAATAAATACAGTCGATACGCCTGCGATAAATCGGTGCCATACCACGGCGCTTTTGTTACATTCCAGCTCAATGCCTTGCCTCTCTCATAGCTCTTCCAACCATTGATCAACGACGAAGAAATATTATAACCATTTGCCGAAGCTTCCAGTAAAAAATGACCTGCATAATTGCTTCCCCATTCATCTGCGTTCGCTTCATCCGGCCAATAACTAAAGCCGCCATCGCTTGTTTGGAAGTTCTGAATCTTCTGTATCCCCGCGCGAACATTTCTATCAATATCTGCCTTTTGTTTATCAGATAAATCCAGCAATTGATTCAACACCAGTTGCGGAAAAACAGATGATGTTGTTTGCTCAATACAACCATGCGGATACGTAATTAAATACGTCAATCTCGATTCTAAATTCATCGCCGGCACCGAGCTGATTTCAAGCGTCGCCTTACTACTCATCGCATCTCCAATCATCGCCACGCTGCTCTTCCACGAAGCGCCCGGCTGCAATACCGTTTCCGTCGTTTGGGTTTGATACGGATTGGGATTTCTTATATCAATCTCCGTTTCCACTTTTGTTTTCTCACCACCGCCCGAGGCATTGATCACAATCTTTCCGATACCTGTATTCGGCTTTACCTTTGCTGTAAAATACACCACCTGCTCACCCGGCTTAGGGAACGAAATGGTTTGTGTTCCCGCAGCATCTAAATAAGGATTGCTTTGCAACGAAAGCGATACATTTTTCACACTGGCATCCGTTGCAAACACCGTCACCGGTATCTTTATTTCTTCCAATGGTGCCAGCACCCTCGGCAAGGTGGTCAGCATCATCAACGGCTTCTTCACCGTTACCGCTTTTTCAGCCATTCCAAACGCATTATCGCCCGCGGCAATCACCATAGCACGAACGCTACCCATATAAGATGGCAACACAAAGGCGTGAGTTGTTTTTCCGCCGCTTGTGGTAAAGGGTCCTAAGAATTTTACTACTGCCGGAAAGCGGTTCGCGCGCCGTGTTTTAGAAGCCAGTTCGGCTTCTGCATCACCACCGATAGTAAGTATACGTTCCAGTTCGCCACCCCATGCACCAATCACATAATCATACAAGTCCCAGCTTTTTACGCTCAGGGCTTCTTTGGCGTAAAATGCCTGGTGCGGATCAGGTGTTTTAAAGTGCGTCAAATCCAGCAAGCCTTCATCTACAATTGCCACTACATACGTCATGCTTTTACCACTGGCTTCCGATACCGTGATAGATGAATTCTCTTCCGGCCGTATATTATCCGCCATTGAAATGATGGGCTTCAACACCGTGTTCTTATCTTCTACCAGCACCGGCAACACACCATACATGCGTACCGGCAAATCATTCACCGTTTGCGCGTGAGGCTGCACCAGCGTTACGTTTACGTATACGTTAGGCGACATGCCCTTCGTAGCCTCAAACGTATAATGCGTTTGTCCTTTGGTTGTTTCCACCCAATATGTCTTCAGCACTTTGCTGCCCGTTTCCAGGCTAATCAAAGCCCTTCCACCTTCGCCTGATGGAATGGTGAGGTTAATTTTATCACCCACATTATACTTGTCTTTATCTGCCGTAAACGACAGCATCGAAGCCGCCGTTGCATCACCATTATCACTGCGCGTTTGCCAGTACGGGTCGCTTACATAAAACGTAGTGCCCGCCGTATGCCCGCTGTTTTTATCCGTTACCAATACGAGGTATCTTCCATACTCATCATCTTTCGTTTTGTAAGAAAAAACACCCTTCCCGTTCTGCAGCGTCACCGTGTCTTTACGGATTAGTTTATTGTATTCATCCTGCGTAAAATTGCTCAGGTTATCTCCCGTATTATCCCACCACCAGCGCCATTGTATTTTGTACAAAGCCACTTCTGCCTGGCTGCTTCCGCTTACTGCCTGCCCCTTTGTGTTTACTTCCGCAATGTCAAAATCCTGAACTTTTCCTGCAGGCAAATACCCCCAGTTTTTATCGCCTTCCGGCGCCTTGATGCCTACGTAAGAAGAATACGGATTAAACGGCATCGAAATGTTATCGATACTGAAATTGCCACCCGGCTCAAACACCTTTACCACGAGGTTAGCAAGCAGTTGTCCCGGCGCATCTTCACCCGGCTTAAAGGTGGGCGATACAGACGCCTTGCCGCTGCTATCCAGCGTGCCATCAAACACGGTTGCAGATTGTGAAGTGAAGGAAGAAGTCGGGTTGTCAAACACATAATCTTTATACTTTGGAAACGTGGTTGATTTTTTATACAACTGCGCATCTACTCTTGCTTTCAGGTTTTGTGCCGTAGCGCCAAACAACCATTTTGCGGTAAGCGTTCCGCTCATATCCGCATCTTTACCCAAGGCATCCAAACCATTGAAGTTCAGGTCAATTTTCAACCGGTTCGGCATCACTGTTTCTATCTTTAACTGCTTCTCAAACTGTGCACCGCCTACCTTTACACGGCACAGCCAGTTGCCCGTTGGTGCATCTGCATCCGTAGCGGTACGAAACACGTTGAAGCCACTGTTATCATTGGTTTGTACCAGCTTTTTATACAACTGTCCTTTAGGCGAAATGAGGTCCATTTCCACCGGCTGATCAGCGGGCAGGTTCTTGGTTTTATCTTCTATGATGGTGCTTAAAAACAAGCTGTCGCCGGGGCGCCATACGCCACGCTCGCCAAAAATAAATGCTTTCAACCCATTCTTTACTTCATCACCATCAATATCAAAACGGCTTAATGGCAGGCTGCTGCCATCATCCAGTTTTAAATATCCTCTTTCATTACCTTGTTTTGCAATGAGTAAATAAGGCTTACGCTTTACATCTATTTGTGCCAATCCATCGCCATCAGTTTTGCTGCTGCCGATCACCTGGTTCTGATAGTCGAGCACCTGCAGTTCCACGCCATTCATCGGGTTTGTGGTAATGAGATTGCTCACTGCTACAAACAGGTTTTTATCATTGCCATATTTAGCGGTTAAGCCAATATTGCTTGCCAGAATATTGCGACTGGCAAAACGCTCTTTGTTATAATAAGAAGGCGCGCATGGATTTTCTCTTTCATCCCAGTCATAGCCATACGGGTAGTAATCATCGTAGCGCTGCCAGAAGGCATCATCTTCATCAATGGCACTTGTCTCATAATAACCATCTTCTCTTTCCTCTTCATCTCTTTTCTCCAAACTATCACATGCATACAAAGAATAGTTTGGTTTGAAGCCAATGAACACGCGATACAGTGCGCCGGGTTCGGTTTTGATGTACTTATCAAGATCGAGAGAGAAGCGGTTTTTATGGCGAAGATTTAAAGAAGCATCATCATCCAAACGTACGGTTGCCTGCACCAGTGGCTTTGCCACGCGGCGCAGGTCGCTTTCTCCGTTCAGGTCGTTTTGCTGTAAAAACTGAGCAACATTATTCTCATAAATCTTAATTACCGATACATCAATTGCGTTCAGGTTTATGGCTTCAAACGGCAACACTACTTTGCCACCGCTGTTGGGCAGTATCACACCTTTGCCATAGATTTTTACGCCGGGCAAACGATTCTCGAAAAACGTATTCGCGCTGAACTCTTTCGTCAGCTTATTTCCTTTTTTGTTCTCAATACCTTCATTGATGCTGACAGTATAATTGCCATCGAGGTTTCCACCTGTGTACATCTTTACCTCGCTGCCGCTGATGCTATAGCTAAGCCCATCCTGACCTGAAATAGAAAGCAAGCCTTCCAGTTGCTGGCTCGTTGCCAGCGGCTCGCTAAACTGCACAAGCGCATACTGTTCATCATCATCTACAGCGCGTACAGACAGCACTTTAAAATCGCCGGTTTTAGGGATGATGATTTGCCGGCTGTCTTTCTGCTCGCTGCTGATAGCGCTGCCATTCCACTGCAAGGTCAGCGGTTGCTCGCTGCCGCTTTTGTGAATATCGGTGATGGTGAAGTTGTGAGTTTTGTTTTGCTCATTGTGCTGCCAGGTTATCTTCATATCGCTGTTGTTCAGCTTTGCGAGAAGCAACTGTTCCACGGCTTTGCTGTCTTCCACATCAGCCGTTAGCAGTTGTCCGCTCAACGTCATCACATCGTTGTTATTGCAGCGCAGGCCATTATCGGTTACCTCAAACGAAGGCTTGATGGTTTGTACATTAAAAGCAAAGTCTTTAAACTTAGAGGGCACTTTCATTACCTCATCCAGGTCGAAGGATACCTCGTACAGTTTGTTTGGCCCGAGATCTTTTTCAGGTTTAAATTCTATGGTCCGGGCATCTGTCCAGTACGCTTTGCCGCTTATGGAAGGTGTGAAATGGAACAGGTTTTCTTTTACTGTTTCGTTCAGCGTATGCGTAACGGAGGAAGCTTCGGCGAGGCGTATGCGGATGACTGATTTTTTAGAAATCACACCCGATGTATAGGCTTCAATATACTGGCTGAATGCGGGGTCTACATCAATAAGCTTTTGCTTGGTGGTACAGGCAGATAAAAAAAAGAGACAAGCAATAAACATAGCAAACAGGCAGGCATTGGCTGCTGCATGAAACAAGCGAAACATGGAATTGGTTTTTATGATGTGAAAGTAGGGGAACTCGTTATACTACGAGGATTTGATTTACGAAACTGTGAAGAAAGGGGTTTTGGTATGTGGGGTGGGGAATATTTTTTGGAGGGGTATTACTGCTTGTTTTGATAATAAATACACGCCTGGAAGATAAAAGCAGGAATAGAACGTGAATGCTTGCGTTCCATTGAGGAAAACATTCTATTTTTAAACAAAATTCCGGTATGAGTATGAACCAGTATAGAGAGGAGATCAAGAGCCTGATTGATGCGACAAATGATGAGGCGCTGTTGGCGCATTGGAAGAAACGCCTGCAGTATGATATGGAGAACAGAGAGGCTGTTGAGCTTTCAGAGGAAGAATGGACTTTGGTTGAAGAGGGAATGACTGATTATAAGAATGGTAAAGTGGTGTCTCTGGAAGAATTTATTAGCAAAAGAAAATGACAGGATATACCGTACAACTCACGCGCAAGGCAGATGATGATGAAGCTCAAATCTATGCTTACATCACGGAACGGTTTGGGTTGGTTTACGCAGAAAATTTCAGAGCCGGATTTATCCGGTTTTGTCATTTATTAACCAGGCAGCCTTTTATGGGACGCCCTGCTAAGAATGATGCAAGTTTGAGAGTGTTTCTTTTCGAAAAGCAAAATAAAGTGGTGTATAAAGTAGAGAACAATCACATCGCTGTCCTTCGGATTTTAAACACAAGAACGAATCTCTCTTCGAAGTTTTGAGCTGGTTGTTTGTTGGGTTATGGAATCAGGGCGTAACAACGCAATGTCCCGGGGCGGAGACATTGCGAAGAATAAAAGGAGGAGTGAAGTTGGTTTCTGGTTTTAGCCGTCTTTTTTAAATCAGCTGGCTGATGATTATTGAGTGGAGCGGACGCTCGAAAACAATAAGCACAAGCGGGACGCTCGCGCCAGAAAAGGGGCAAATCAGTTACTGCCGCTGCTGCAACAGCCGCAGGAGAGCCGCAGCGATTTTTACCGGTCGGTGAGGACACGTGGGGACACCGACCGGTAAAAAAATGTCGCGAGGCGGAGTCATTGGGTAAGGAAAAAGAAATTAATGCGTGAGATGCCTCTGCATTATTATATTTGAATGGTATAAAATGAGCACGAATTTTTGAATCATCTTTACAATAAACAAGGTAGCAACTTCTCAAGCTGATTTCTTATGAAAAAACTTTTAGCCGCTTTATTTTTTTTAATTTCCGTGCAGAGCTTTGCGCAGACTTATGTATCGGGAAACATAACCCAAAATACTGTTTGGACAAAAGCCGGTAGCCCATATGTACTATCCGGCAATGTGGGTGTTCCTTCTGCATATGTGTTGACGGTAGAACCCGGCGTGAGGATAGAACGATATGCTGATAACCAGATTTTGATTAATGGTACCCTTCAGATGAATGGTTCGGAAGAGGATAGCATTGCTTTGTACAGCAATTACGCTTCCACCATTGATACCCGAAGCTTTATTGAGTTTGAGAAAAGTATGCTGACCAACTCGGCTATAAGGTTTGTTAGTTTCCAGACGGCCGGTATTGCTGCGGAAAACCTGAGAGTGGGCAATGAACAAGATAACAACCAAACGAGCCCCAAGAACTCCGGCGCTCTTCGTGTTTCGAGATCGAACCTGAGTAATGGTTATACCTTTGCCGCCGGCTACCTATCGGGCGCCAGTTTGCTTATTGATAGTTCTTATGTGGGGGCAGGTCAGATTATTAATAACCGGAACTATTACAGCGAACGTATCTATATCTCTAACTCAACCATTGAAAACAGCAGGGAGCTAACCGGGAATGGTGCTAACGGTATTCACCATTTTAATTGTTCCATTCAAAATTCTACCCTTGACTTTCTGAATGATGATAGTATAGCTTATCATTTTGATTCGTGCAGTCTTATTAACAGCCCGGTTGTTTCTTTATTTTTAAGTGCTGGCAGTATCGTTTTTACGCATTCAACTGATGTAAACAGCCCGCTTAGCGCCGGAACAAACCTGAAGATTTCTCATTCTTCATTTACGGTTGACAATAATGCAAACCTGTTGCAGTTTCCCACCTATTCTGATAACAGGTATTTTTTGATTGGTTCTTCCGTGTCTTCGGACAGCAGTATTTATACAGGTGCGGGTGGTACTTTGGATTGTTTTTATTTTAGTGGAGGCGATGCCACTCCTCTTGCCGATACCATTGTACACAACACATTCAAAGGTTTCAGGAACCACATCAGTGTAGCCGGATTTAGCACTAAGGGCATTACCGTTGACTATAATAACTTTCTGTTCGACGCAGCTACCATTTACCACATTAAAAACTTAACCCCGAAAGATTTTTATGCGCTGCATGATTATTTTGAACTGGAAAACGGGAAGACAATTGATGATTACCTGTATGATACGAACGATGATCTGACTTACGGCTTAATTATTTATGAACCCAGTTCGCCAGTTATTCTGCCGGTGAAACTTATTTCTTTTACAGGCTCGTCTAAGAACGACCAGATAGTTCTTACCTGGCAAACGTCTGACGAAATCAATACTTCGCAATTTGTTATTCAGCAATTGCAAAATGGAAGTTATATTGACAAAGGGACTGTTGCAGCTAAAGGAGGCACTGCCAATACCTATTCGTTTGCACTGCCGGCTGTAAGCAGTGGTACGATTGTTTACCGTTTGAAAATCGTTGACAGGAACGGAAAATATACGTACAGTTATTCTATATCCGTTGACCTTTCCTTACTGACGGCGTCTCTTTCTGTTTACCCAAATCCTACGGTGAACTATGTTCTGGTTACTCATGCAACAGCAGGAAAAGCTTCATCCTTACAACTTGCTGATATGAGTGGTAAGATTGTTAAACAGATGATTGTTGTGGAGGGAGATGTGCAGAGTAAAATGATTGTTACAGGCATTGCAAAAGGAAGATATACTGTTATCTACAGAAGTGGAAATTCAGCCGTGTATAAAAATCTAATCGTTTATTAGCGAATCTGTTCGCTTTTCCTTTATTCTTTTTCACCTTATTATTTTGAGAGTTCCAGCATCGTCTCTCAAAGAGGACGGTGCTGTGCAGAGGAAAAGGCAACCTCCTTATAATGAGTTAAGCTCACAAGCGGATGTGGCTGATTCAACTCATAAAACGCTGTATCCGGATGAAAATACAATTCCGGCGTGTCTTATCATTGCTAATATAAACCAACAGATGCAGATGGTTCGGCATAATAACAAATCCCTGAATTTAGGTGACCTTTTTGAAGGCAGGTAAAAGTGAAGAAATAGTCTGTCCGGCTTATGTCTAATTACGCTTGATTAACATGTTATGAAAATACACGTTTTATGATACCGCACCGTCCGGGAGAGACGGTGCTGGAACCTAAAAAATATAACAAGTCACGAGATAATCATTGTTGGTGAAGAACACCTATGGTGTTGGGAAGATTTGTTAATGCCGTTTCTACGCTTGGTTTTATTATGCCGGAGGCATAACCTATCTGTAGAAATTGTAAATCAGTCACCTTTTTTGCTCCAGAGGAGCAACCCTTTTACTCCGAAAACACTCATTCAATCAGTCAGGCAATAGCTATTTGTACCTTAACATTTCTTCCCAACAGCTATGGTGAAGAACACCAGCAATGGCGTAACTCTATAAACTTAGATCACGCTAATCTCAATTTTGATGTTTTTGCTTATTACCAATGGTCGTTTGACAGGAGCGCTTCACCTAAATTTGATTCCCGCGAGCTACCGATAATTTACACTATTTGACATAAAATGAAACAATTCCCCTTTTTATACTTTTAAGCTTGCCTTCTAAACTTTTTAATTATGATCAAACGTTTATTGCCCTTATTCTTATTGTTTTTTCTTTTTTCATGTTCAAAGAGCTCTTTAAATGACATTTCACAAGACAGTAACCTTGCAGAAACCAACAGCATACCGATACCGTATGGGAGTTTATCAACTACATATGCATTAATGCCGGAAAATTCTGTTTTAACTGGACAATCCTATGCTGCTATCCTTGATTCTGTAACTAAGTGGCATAATGAATTTCAAACCTATGCTTTATCAGCTTTACTTGCGGCAAACTTTAATATCACTGATACCCTTGCTGTAAAAACCCTGATTAATCAGAAAAAAAGGCTTTCTTTCTGACCAAAGGAATTAATTCTGATGACTACAGCATCCCTAACAATTTAGCCAATAACAAATCGGTCATATCGTATAATAATGCCAGCTATTCAACAAAAGGGAGAGATATCTTAAAAAGATTAAAAACCAGAATGCAAAGTTATAATGGTTCTCCAAACCAAGCTTTTTTTGATTCCTTAAACGTTCTAAAGAGTTTAGCTTTAACCTTGACAAACAATGAAAAAATGACGATAGGAGTGCCTATAGCTGTTGCAATTGGTTCTTCTAAATATTGGAGAGATAGTGCTAACTATTGGAATAACAACTTTAACAATAAGCAAAACAGTTCTGGTTTAGCTTCGGCTTTAATAACACCCCAAGTAGCCGAAGAGAAGCCACCAATGCAAGTCAACTATACGGACTTAGGAATGGCTGATTCCGCAGGAGGAATTGACGGAGCTATAGGTGGACTTGGCGGCGCATTAGCCGGAGGTGTTCTTGGAGCAGCTGTAGGGTCAAGCTATGAAATTTGCAGTCAAATGATTAGTTACTATACAGGTTGGTGGTAGCCTTATAATGAGTGATGTGTTAATTGTCTTAAAACTGTATCTATGAATTCATTAGTAAAGGCGTTTAAAAACTATCCTAAGGCTAGTGCAATTTATGCGGGATTGTTGGCATTCGTTGTTTTACAAATACACAAATATATTTTCGGTAAAGACCTTGGGAATCTTGCTTCGTGGATATCCCTAATTGTCACGAATGCAATTCTTGCATATCTTATTTTAAGACCTGATCGCGACATCAAAAGAAGAAAAGCATCTGATGAGCTAATAAAAAAACCGGATTAATCCGGTTTTTTTATTAGCTCATCTTTGGTTCCAGCACCGTCTCTCGCAGATTTAGGTTAACCCATCCAACCCCTTGTTCTTCGAGAATGTTAGCCCCTTATCTGGCGCAAGCGTCCCGCTTGTGTCTAATATTTTACAGCGTCCGCTGTGTTTTTGTACCTGCACCGTCTTTTTTAAAGAGGATGGTGCAGTGCGCCATATGGAAGTGAATTCTGTTTTACCGCATCGTCCGCGCTGCAGCCGGAATTAACTTTACCAATGGGTTCTTTCTACAGATAGGTTACGCCTCCGGCGTAATAAACCAGAGTGTATTACCGGAATAACCCAACAACTAATCTCGCTACCAGTTCATCTTCCCTCATCACACGCAACCTGTTAGCTTCATTCCTTCCCAACTACACCCAATACTACATTCGCTTTACCCGCTTTTGCCTTCCATGCTGCATAAGCTTCATTCTCCATATCCAGCGTTATCGGGTTGGGCAAAAATGTATTTGCACCCATTGGCATTCGGTTCACCTTCCGGTCCTTATTTTCATCCTGCCTGCCGGGGTAAGGAAAGTTCTCATTCCCGTTATTTATATAGCCAATGGTGCACTTCTCAATACGGTTATTAAAGAAGATAGAATCCGCATAGTTGCTACCGTTAAAAACGCAGGTGCCCGACCAGAACCGATTCGATGTTGTGCCATCCGGCAGCATCCCGCTCGATAGAATCTGCAGGTCGTGAAAGCGCACGTTATATCCTGCGGCAATATTCGCCGCTGCGTTCATCGTGCTCACAATGGCACCGTTGCGTACCTCCAGGTTATGCGTAGCGCCCCTTTTGGTGTTGCCTCCCGCCGGCGAGCCATCTGCTGTAACGCCCGAACCTGAATACGACGAAGCCGTTACAGGATATGGATAAGCGCCCTTGATAAAGAAGTCGTGCAGCGTAAAGTTGGATGAATTATAAAAGTTGAAATTATCTTCTACCCAGCTTGCGCCCGGCTCGTTGTACCATTCTATCCATGCCGCCTCGCTTGCGGGGTTCATATTTTGCACCGTGTTAAACTGTAAGCCCGCGCGCAGGCCGCCGCCCGTGCCATCGCCTTTCAGCCGCGTGGTGTTGCGGATGATACCCCAATACAGTTGCACAAGTGGCGAACTGCCTTCCCTGCTGTGATCAACCAGTATGCCACCGGTGCTGTTGATGGTAAAGTGAGACAGCCTGAAGAAGGAAGGCTGGAAATTATCAATCGCACGTCCGTATTGTTCATCAGGCTCCGAGGGCGGCAAGCCCTCTATCAGCAGATTGTTGATGAGCACCGAGGTGCCGCCCGACATCTTTACACCGCCACCGGCGGCTGCCTGTATGTTCACATCATCCAGCCACACCGTGTCCGTCGTTTGTATCCACACCGCAGCCGTATCTTTCGTGCCTTTGTAGCTGCCCGTATAGTGCCCTCCCTTGGTAATCGTCAGCGGCTTTTTGTACACAATTGTTACGGGCTTATCCGCCGGTGCGCCAAAGTAAAATGTGCCAAAGGCAAATGCCGCCAGCGCAGCCACAGCAGTGATTAGTAAAACGGCTTTCATCAGCTACTTTTTACAAAGAACGTAGTCAGGCAGCATCAGGGATGCAAATGATTGGAGATTGTTTTTTATCTGCCTGAGAACTTTTTAGAGGCCACCACCTTTTTCTTTGCCATAACGGAGCTGTTTATTATTTTACATCCATTAGCCTGCAACCACTTTTCATCTCCACCTTCATCATGTTCTTCCCAACAAATTTACTGACTTTGTACCGACCTTATACTGACCTTTCTCCCTGTTAAAGCGTACTAAAGCCGTACTAAACATACCCCAGATGGCACCTAAGCATATTGCCGTTCCCATAAGTGGCATAAGCAACAAAGCAGCATCACTAACAAAAGCAAGAGTAAAATGTCTTTTAGGTTCCGGCACCATCTCTCTTAAAAAGGATGGGTGTGGTGTAGAAAGTAAAAGCGAATTCTGTCTTTCCCATCGTTCACGCTACAAGACGACGCCCGACACCGAAAAGGACTATGGCAGAAACCACATAATATTCCTCTTTTAAAATATTTTTACCCCGATTTCAGTTTATATAGCGAGAATTGTATTGAATGAAGTTTTGTATACTAATATGGCTTAGCTGCCTGTGCTGCCTTTCTTCCTTTGCACAGCCCGGAACCACGGTGGAACTGAAGAAGCCGAAGAAATATGAGACCCGCACGCTGGCATCGGAAAAAAGCGACCAGAAAAAGTTTGGCGTGCTGCGCCACATGATGCAGAATGCCTATACGCATTACAATTATTACTTCAATGCCAACCAGCACCTGAACGATATTATTGCGGCTGCCAAAGCTTCGCACCGCGACGATTATACCAGGCTGCTTTCCTTTTATAATTACGATTTAAATACCACTGCATCTGCCTCCGGCGATATTGATTCCATCATTTACCACGTAACCGCCGGCGTGCTGCTTCACGATCTGCGCAACGACTGGATTGACGATATGTATTTCCTGTTGGGCAAAGCATACTATTACCGTAAAAATTTCGATTCTGCACTTGTGGCGTTTCGCTTTATCAACTATGCCTGGGCACCGAAAGATGATGGCTACGATATCCCCATCGGCAGTACGGAAAGCGGCAATGGCGACCAGTTTTCAATAGCTACCAAAGAGAAGAAAGATGTGCTGCATAAAACGGTGCTTGAGCAGCCGGTGCGCAATGCCAATTTTCTTTGGATGGCGCGCACCAACGTAGAGATGGATAAAGATGGTACGGCGGCTGGTATGCTGCAGATATTACAGCACGATCCTAACTTTCCCAAACGGTTGCAAAGCAGCCTGCACGAATCATTGGCATATTTATATTACAACCAAAGCAAATGGGACAGTGCTGCTATTAATTTAGATAAAGCGTTAAACAATGCTTCCAGCCGCTTTGAACGTGCGCGCTGGGAATACCTGATTGCCCAGATGTATACACGGGCAGGCGATACCAAATCTGCTTCCGATTACTTTGAGCGCGCTGCCGACCATACACCCGACCCGATTATGGAAGTGAATGCTTACTTAAGCAGCATTACCATTAACCGCGATACGGCGGGCTCCATCATCCAGACAAAGCTGAACAGCCTGCTGGGCATGGCAAAACGGGAAAAATACTTGCAGTACCGCGACGTGATTTATTATGCGGCTGCGCAAGTGGAAATGCAGTTGAACGATACGGCTTCTGCCAAAAAGATGCTGAAGCAAAGCATACACTGGAACGTGGATAATGTAGAGCAGAAAAGCCTATCGTTTTTAATGCTGGCTGATATCTCTTACGAAGACAGCAAGTGGATGGAGGCGCATAACTTTTACGACAGCACCAGCATCACTTATATTACTGATTCGGTAGCTTCGCTACGTGCCAGTTTGCGCCAGCCGGCGCTGGACCAGGTTGCGGCTAATCTTGTCAACGTAAGTAAAGAAGACAGCCTGCAGAAGGTGGCTGCCATGCCGGAAGGGCAACGCACCGCTTACCTGAAAAAAGCCCTGCGGCAAATACGCAGGGCGCAGGGCTTAAGCGAGGAAGAACCCAGCTTTGGCAGCGATAACCTGAACCCGTCGCAGAACCTGCCTACGCAAGCGGCTTTGTTCAACAATCCTTCTACATCTACCGACTGGTATTTCAACAGCAATAGTTTAAAGAGCAGCGGGTTTGGTTCATTTCGCCAGCAGTGGGGCAATCGACGGAATGTAGACAACTGGCGCCGCCGCGATGCTGTAGAACAAGCCAACCTGGCGCAGCAGCAACAAATGCAGGCAGGCGCCGATGTGGACGCTTCGCCGGATGACCTGAACTCTATGTTTGCCGACGGCAAAACCAATCATACCACGACTGCTGACCAGAATGCGCCAATGGCAACGCCTGAGTCGGTAGAAGACCTTGCACTGGGCTTGCCGCTAACGCCGGAGAAGATAACGGCATCTGACAATAAAAAATCGGAAGGCTATTACAAAAGTGGTCTTGTTTTCCAGGAAGAACTGCAAAACTACCCGGCTGCCATCGAGATGTATCAGCACATGAAGGGCGTTGATGACAGCAGCGAGTATCGCGAGCCTTCGTTGCTTAACCTTTACTATTGCTACACTAAGCTGGGCGATAAAGGAAGAGCCGACTCATCGCTGGCTGCTTTGAAGAAAGATTACCCGAAAGGGAAGGCTTTGGCATCGCTGGAAAACGGCGGCAAAAAGCCACCGGAAAAAAGCAATAATAACCCGGCTACAAAAGCTTACGAGGATATTTATAAGTCATTCATCGAAGGGAATTTTGCAGAAGCCGAGAAGCAAAAAGCAGCGGCTGACAGTTTATACGGAAACAGCTACTGGACACCGCAACTGCTGTACATTGAAAGCATTTATTACGTGTCGCAGCACGATGATAGTACGGCTTTAAAAACCTTGCTGAATATAGAAACAAAGTTTACATCATCGCCGCTGGCTTTAAAAGCCGCTACGATGATAGATGTGCTGAAGCGCCGCAACGAAATTGAAAGCTATCTGACCAGGCTGCAGGTAACACGCAATTACGATACATCGATGTCGCCTATCATTAACCTGACGCCGACAGAAACATTCAATAACAAGCCGGTCAACATTCGTCCGGATTCGATTGTAACGAAGCCGGTGCCGGTAGCTAAAGCACCTGTGATACGCACCGATACCACTTCGGCGAAGCCAACAACAGAGGTTCTGAAAACATTCAAATACAACCCGGCCGATCCGCAGTTTATTGTGTTATTGCTGGATAAAGTAGCACCTGTGTTTGCCAACGAAGCGAAGAATGCTTTTAACCGTTATAACAAGCAGGCTTTTTACAACATGCCGCAGCTAAATGCCACCGGTGTGAAGCTGGATGACCGTTATAACCTCGTGTTGATTGGTCCGTTTACGGATGCAGTGGGTGCTCTGGATTATGTAGATAAAGTGCGGCCAGCTACGCCAAGCCGCATATTGCCATGGCTCACAGCAGATAAGTTCAGTTTCCTCATGATAAGCCAGGTAAACCTTGATTTGCTGACCGAGAATAAAGACATGGAAGGCTATAAGGAGATTCTGAAAAAAGCATTGCCGACGAAGTTTTAGAGTAGCGAGTGGTGAGTTTCGAACTGTTTTAATGGTTTGTTTCAGTTTTCTGCTGTTCAATTCACCATTCAATGCTCACTACTCACCTGCCTGGCCCAATGTTTGTTTTTTTATCATCATTGTTAACTTATAAAACGAATGACGATGCCGGGAAAAGAAACAGAGGGCTTTGTAGATAGCCAGCCGGAAGCGTATAAAGCTTCTAACCAGGATTCAGAAAAAGATACACTGCCGGGAGATAGCGAAGATGTCGATCCTAAATACGGACCGGAAGTAGAGAAAGCTTATAATAAAAATGTGGGAACAAATAAAACCGGGAACGATACGAGGGGAAACCACGACAGCAATACAAGGCAGGCAGGAAGCTAAAAAAGCAGATAAAAACCATTTTGAAAAGGCTAATGAACGTATGTTCATTAGCCTTTTGCTTTTACGCGTGCTTTATAATACACTTATTTACCGAACATCTTTTTTGTTTGCCTGAATGAATCGGGCTGATTTTTATTATCGTAAAAGCATCCAGATGAGTGTAAGGCGAAGCTAAACAGGCGATATGAAGATTATAGAAATGGAGAAAATATAATTGGTGCTGGCGACGCAACAGGCAGATAAAAGAACTTTTGCAAGCTTGCAAATAAATTTCTTATGCGTTTTTGAATCTTTCGCTTTTGAAGAATATATGGAAGCTATTAACTGGTATAAAGATAGAAGTGATAATGCGTCCGGGAATTTAGTATCTGATGTGGAAAAAGAATACAACTGATTTTGCTGATCCATTTCGTTATAGGCAAACGCACAAATTTTTTAAAAAAATTACCCTGTTTACATCTCTTTACTACATCGTTTATTTTGTTCACGAAATCAATAAAACGATTATTAATTTCTCACTTTATCATCATAAGCGAAATCCAAAAAAGAAGTACAAAAAATAGATTTATTCTACAGTATTCATTTCTCTTTTTTTACTAATCCTTTTAGGAAAATGAAATTATCTTTATCGCATGGCGACTTCCCCAAAACGCGATATACAATTACAGAAATTTAAAGAGATATACAGCAAACTGAATGCTCAGCAAAAGCAGGCAGTTGATACGATAGAAGGTCCCGTGATGGTGATTGCAGGTCCCGGCACAGGCAAGACGCAAATATTGGGTGCGCGCATTGGGAAGATTTTATTAGAGACAGACACACAGCCGGATAATATTCTTTGCTTAACCTATACCGATGCCGGCACCATTGCCATGCGTAAACGGTTGCTGTCGTTCATTGGTGCGGATGCATATAAGGTTCATATCTATACGTTTCATGCGTTTTGCAACGATGTGATACAAGAAAATTTATCACTTTTTGATAAGACTTCGCTCGACCCGGTTACCGATTTGCAACGCGTAGAATTGTATAAGCAACTTATTGATGGTTTTGGTAAAAATCATCCGCTGAAACGTTATCGCGGCGATGTGTATTTTGAGATACATAACCTGCAGTCTTTATTCAGCGCCATGAAGCGGGAAGGCTGGAGCCCGGCGTTTATCAATGAGCGAATTGACGCGTATCTGAATGATTTACCTAACCGGGACGAATACATCTATAAGAGAAAATATAAAGACTATAAAGCCGGTGATGCAAAAGCAGATAAGATAGCTGAAGAAGCTTTGAAAATGGATAAGCTTCGTGCTGCCGTGAATGAGTTTGATGCGTTTCAAAAGATGATGCACGAGCGAAAGCTGTACGACTTTGATGACATGATAAACTGGGTCATTAAAGCGTTTGATGAGAATAAAGAATTGCTGAATCGCTACCAGGAACAATACTTATACATTCTCGTAGATGAATACCAGGATACCAGTGGTACACAGAATAAAATTGTGGAACTGCTGATCAATTATTGGGACAATCCCAACGTGTTTGTGGTAGGCGATGACGACCAAAGTATCTATCGTTTTCAAGGTGCGAATGTTGACAACATGGTCAACTTTATGGATAGTTATAAACACCTTTTGAAAGTAGTGCTGACTGATAATTATCGCAGCACGCAACCTATACTTGATGTAAGTAAAACACTCATCAGCCGCAATGAAGAACGACTGATAAAAAAGATAGAAGGACTGAGTAAAGACTTGCTTTCTTCTAACAGCAGCATCAATCATCTTACGCATTTTCCTTCACTAAAAGAATATAATACGCCGCGCGAAGAAATGATTGGTATCACGCTCGAAGTGGAAGCTTTGATTGCCAAAGGCGTAAAGCCCAATTGCATTGGTATTATTTACCGGGAAAACAAGTATGGTGATGAGCTGAGCAAGTACTTTAAGCTGCGAAAAATTCCGCAATACAGTCGTCGCAGCATCAATTTACTCAGCGAGTCGCTGATACAAAATATCATCACAGTTATGCGTTATCTCGCGGCTGAGCATGACATTCCGTATGAAGGTGATGAGATGCTCTTCGAGATACTTCATTACAACTGGTTTGACATTCCGCCAATGGAAATTGCGAAGCTGACGATGGAAGTATCGGAGCGGCAGTTTACCCAAAACAAAACATCGATCCGCCGGCTGCTGTATGATAAAGCCACGCAACCGCCACGTGATTTATTTGCCAAACCTTTGCACCAGAAATTAAAAGAAGCTTCTTCATTTTTAGAGAAGTTAATTGGCGATGTTACTAACCTTACACTTATGCAATTGCTTGAAAAGCTGATACGTGAAAGCGGTGCGCTCAATTGCATCATGCGTAGTGAAGACAAGCACTGGCAAATGCAACTCGTTGCCGGTTTATATGATTTTATCAAGGAGGAAACAAGCCGTTCGCCACTGCTGTCTTTGCAGCAATTGGTAAACATCTTCGACCTGATGGAAAAGGAAAGTTTATCAATGCCTTTGATACAGGTAAACGGCAGTGATAAAGGTGTGAACCTGATGACGGCGCATGGCAGTAAAGGATTGGAATATGAATACATTTTTATAGCTGGCTGCAATGCTGCCGGGTGGGAAAAGAAACGTAAACCTGCAGGTGGATATTCATTGCCCGATACTTTGTTTACAAGCCTTTCGTCTAATGCTGAGGAAGAAGAATTGCGTCGCTTGTTTTATGTGGCGTTAACGCGCGCGCAGAGGCATTTAACGGTTTCGTATCCACTTTCAAAATCTGATGGCAAGCCTACGGAACCAAGCATGTTTATCGAGGAAATAAAAGAAGAACACCCGATACAAACAGAGATGGTTTTTTTACCGGACGATGTTGTTACAGCATTTCGCGCGCTTGAGTTTGGGATACTGCAATCACCTGAAATAGAGAAGATGGAACGCGATGCCGTGGCGCCACGCATTGAGCGGTTTGTGATGAATGTATCGGCGTTAAATAATTACCTGCGATGCCCGCTGGACTTCTATTTCCGCAACATAATTAACATACCAAGCCCGCGTAACGAAGCGATGGAGTTTGGCTCCGCTGTGCATCATGCCTTGCAGCGTTTATTCGAGCAGATGCAGCGATACAATGAGTTTCCTTCGGCGCAAAGTCTTATCCATGATTTTGAACAATACATGCATCGCCGCCGCGAGTTATTTACCAAAGAACAGTTTGAACGGCGCATGGAATACGGTCCTGAAATACTGGCCAATTATTACAACAGTTATATCAACAACTGGAATACAGTGGTTGCTATTGAGCGTAATATTAAAGGCGTTGTGGTAAATGGAATTCCTTTAAAAGGTAAGATAGATAAGCTTGAATTTGATGGTACAGATGTGAACGTGGTGGATTACAAAACCGGCGATTTTGAAAAAGCAAAATCCAAGCTGATGTTGCCTTCTGATAAAGAACCAAATGGCGGCGATTACTGGCGGCAAGCTGTGTTTTATAAGATACTGTTAGACAATTACGCGGGCAGAAAATGGAACGCGGTAAGCTTTGAATTTGACTTCATCGAACCAAATAAAAAGAGTGAATATCATAAGCGCAAAGTGCGCATTGAACCGGAAGATATTACTACCGTTACGCAACAAATGACTACCGTTTGGAACAAGATACAAGAGCATGATTTTTATACCGGCTGCGGCAAGCCGGATTGCCATTGGTGCAACTTTGTAAAGACGAATAAGATGGCAATTGCGCTACATGAAATAGAGCCGGTATTGAGTGAGGAGGTATAAGCTCTGCTGCTGCCGGTTGTTCTTGTATATATAATTCTGCGGTTTCCTTCGCTTTTGCTTTCAAGGCGTCGCCGGTAAGGTTCTGTTCCGGCAGATCATCCGGTTCATAAAGCTTTTGCTTGTCTATTTCGGGTAATAAATGCAGTTCTTTTTTACTCTTCATTTCATCGTTTCAAACCTGGCGGATGGTAGCCCAAAAGTCTTTATTCTTTTCCCGCCAATACTTAGCAAAAGCACATTGCTTATCGTCGGTTTTGATGTAGTTATTACTGCCTTTTTCCTGCGCCGCCACCACATCTTTAGCGCCATCTGTACGGATAATTTTAACGTTATCTTGCTCGTGCATCCGACCGCTGTCAGTATGATAAACACGGTTAGTACGCTGCACTACATTATAGTCATTACGCTTAATGTATTCACGTCGCGGCAACGGCGCATCAGTAGTATTTCCTCAATAGTACTTGCCATCATTATCAATCCGTTTGCTGATGCCCTGGTAGCACAGCATCCACTTCCCACACAGTTTGCGTCCATGTGCCTTTAGTGTTTTGCGCAGGCACTTTCTTCCAGGTGGCATCGTGTATTTATCAATTTATTTGCCTTGTGGTTATCATCATTAGTCATCTACTTATTTGGGTTCAACTCTGCATAGGCTTTTAAAATGGTCATCTTCATCAGTCTGAAATATTCATAATGCTCATCGGTTTCGTCGGGCAAAAAGGGCGCAGAAGTAAATGGATGAAAGCACATGGTGCCACCATTAAAGCGCTGTATAAAGAGTGTGTGTGCACAGGTAATGCATAGTTCTCCGTTTGGCTCACCCTGCACAGTAAATGGTATTTCCTGGTGTTGATAAGTGAATGATAACGGATAGCCATTTCGAAAGTTCATAGGTATTAATTATAAATTTACACAAAGCAAAAGGGCAGCCAAAGGAAGAGGTGATTTGTAAAAAACAGGTGGTATAATGCATGCATTACACCACCTGTTTTTTATAAAAGATAGAGCTTGTAATTATTCTACCAATAGACGACTGCTTTCTACTTTACTTCCGTTTTTCCAGCTTTCAGCGGAATAAATACTGTTGGCAATGAATAAAAGATAATTTGATTAAACGAGTAAGACCTGTTTTTTAAAGCACATAATATAAAGCACGGGGTTCATAAAAAACTTACACTGTTGCAAAAGTGAAGCTTGAATATTGATGTCTTTTGTCAGGATCAATAAGGATGATTACTAACCATTTGGTTTCTCAATCGTACCCTCTTCCCAACCGAAAACTAACACCCGCCATCACCACAACAGCACCCACATTATTCTTGCCGTCAGCTTCGTTTTTCTGCACATTGATAAAGCCATAATTACCGCCGCCTTCAACAAAAAAATTGAGGTTACTGACAGTGTACGAAAAGCCGAGATGACCTTCGATACCTGCATTAAATTTATTGAAACTGCCTGCAACGCTGGTGTCGTAACCAAATGGGAAAGTGCCCAGTCCCGACAGCGGTTGCGTGCCCTGCGCATCCGTATAGATAAGGCTGCTGCCCTTTGTAGCCAGCTTTGCCGACAGAAGATAAGAAGCAAACGGACCTGCATCGGCATACACATGAAATGGCGAGTTGCCCAGCGGCAATTCATACTTTGCCAGCACCGGCAGCATCAGGTATCCCAGCTTGACTTCACTGTTATAATTGCCATATAAATAATCGGGTACAGGCTGGTTCTGAAACTGGAAATACAAAGCCGCTGCTGCCGGCGTAGGAAAGGCTTGCAGACCGCTTTTTTTGCCACCCTGCGAAGAAAATTCAAGCATGGGTTGAATAGAAAATGCGTTTGATATATGGAACTGCGCAAATAAGGCCGCATCAGGGCCTAAGCGCGATGTATAACCCGTATTTAAAGGCGTTTCATTGCCGCCGGCACTTAGGTTGGGAATGCTGATGCCGCCTTTCGCACCAATACTTATATTTTGCGCTTGCGCAACAACAACAGCGAGCAATAGAAATGCAATAAAAAAATGAATTCCTTTTTTCATGATAAACAGCAATACACACTCCGTGTTTTACAGGATAAAGATAAAAGGTTTTGCATTAGACGATAAAGCAGGAGCGAAAGGCGGTGAATCATTTTGAAAAGAAATACAAAATACATTTTTGACAGCCATCGTCCGTCACTTTTGTGATCGGGAGTTGTTACCATTCCTGCTGCTTCAACATGCATGAATGCTTCCATCAGCGTTCAGGGCAGTGATTGGGCAATCTCCACATTTCCCTATCAACTAACACTTACAGCTTGAGGCTTAAAGCTCACAACTCACAGCCCAAACCTCACGCCTCACAACCACTCAACACAAATACTTGTTAATTAGAATATCTGAAACAGGCATAGTTTTGAATTGATTTATTTTTGAAACAGATGTTACAAAAAATCACACGATTTATGATGAGTAAAAAAGTGCTGCCCGTGCTCTTGGTACTGTTGGCGGGAGGTCTCTTGTGGACGTTCACCAGCAGCGGAAAAACGACTGATGATGATTTAAAAGTACGGCAACAGCAATTGTTGGTATTGATAGGTTCTATTCTCGAAAAAAACCATTACGACCCGAAGAAAATAGATGATAGCTTTTCAAAAATTATTTTCAAAAATTACCTCAATGATTTAGATCCTGATAAGAATCTCTTCATGCAAAGCGACGTGAATGCGCTGAAGAAATATGAGACTACAATTGATGATGAAATTCATGGCGCCAGCCTGCAATTTTATCCTGCTGCTGTTACTGTTTACAAGCAAAGGCTGGATGAAACACAGTCTATTTATAAAGACCTTTTATCGAAGCCATTCAACTTTGCAACGGATGAAAAAGTGCAGCTCGATCCTGATAAATTATCTTATCCGGCCGATGCGGCTGCCCGCAAAGAACAATGGCGCAAGCGTTTAAAATATCTGGTGCTGGAACGCTTTGTTGACCTGCAAAACCAGCGCAGTAAAGCAGATGCAAAAGACAGCATTAAAGCCAAGACAGATGCGCAACTGGAAGCTGAAGCCCGCAGTAAAGTGCAGCAGATTATGGCGCGCATTTACGACAGGCAGACAAAAACATTCAGCCAAGAAGATCAGTTCAGTTTGTTTGTCAATACAATTACAGATGAAATGGACCCGCACACCAGCTATCTCGCACCCGTTGCCAAGCGCAGCTTTGATGAAGATATGAGTGGTCGCTTTTATGGCATTGGCGCCTTGTTGAAAGAAGAAGATGGACAGATTAAAATTAACAGCGTGGTACCCGGCAGCCCGGCATTTAAAACCGGCAAGGTGCAGGAAAATGATGTAATTGTAAAAGTAGCGCAAGGCGATGCAGAACCGGTAGACATTACGGGCTATGCTACAACTGATGCGGTGAAGCTTATTCGCGGCGGCAAGAATACAGTGGTAAAACTGACATTGAAAAAAGCGGATGGAACCTTACAGGTAGTGCCTATTATCCGCGATGAAATCGTGCTTGATGATACGTTTGCAAAGAGCCTCATAATTAATAAAGACGGTAAAAAGATTGGCTATATCTACCTGCCGGAATTTTACCTTGATGTCAATCGTGAAAACGGTGCGCGCTGCTCGCAGGATGTGGCAACTGAAGTAACGAAACTGAAGGCTGAAGGCGTGGATGGCATTGTGATGGACCTTCGCAGCAATCCCGGCGGCAGCCTTCCTGAAGTGGTGAACATGGCGGGCTTGTTTATCAAGCAAGGTCCTATTGTGCAGGCAAAAGACAAGAATGGCGCGCCTTATATCTGGCGCGATAATGATCCTTCTGTTTTATATGATGGACCGCTGGCTGTAATGGTAAATGAAGGCAGTGCTTCGGCATCTGAAATATTTGCTGCCGCCATGCAGGATTATCATCGTGCAATTGTAGTAGGAAGTACTTCAACTTATGGTAAAGGAACGGTGCAAAAACCAGTGCCATTGGGCAAGCCAAACTTTATGACCGGCGCGGGTGAAGATGGTGCGTTGGTGCTGACGTTTGAAAAATTCTATCGTGTGAACGGTGGCTCTACACAAGTGAAAGGTGTAACACCGGACATCATTCTTCCCGACCAGTATGAGTACTTGAAAATCAGGGAACGTGATAACGAATCGGCGCTTCCCTGGGATCAGATTCAGAAGACAGATTATCAATCGTGGGCAAGCAATGTTGACTTCCAAAAAGTAGAAGATAATGCAAAGCAACGCATTGCTAAAGACAGTGCGTTTGCCATCATTAATAAAAACACAAACTGGCTGAAAGCCAATGTGGATAGGGAGTACGATCTGAACATCAATAAATATAAAACTGAGCTGGAATCATTAAAAAATGTAACGCATCAGAATGATACTTTATCAAAACTGCCTACCACAATAGACATAAAACCAATGGCAGCGGACAATGATAAATACTATAACAATCCTGATAAAGCAAAGGCAGAGCGCAATAAGCAATGGTTGTCTATTGTGCAGAAAGATTTATACTTGGATGAAACAATAGATGTTATGAAGGACATGATTGGTAGCGGCTCCGGAAATAATGTAGCCATTGAAAATAAAAAGTAGGTTTCAAAACAAATGATACAAAGAAGTCGCTTTCACCCGGAAGCGGCTTCTTTATTTTATAAGTAAATAGTAAGCTCGGCAGAACGACAAGCAAGATTTCAAACAGTCAACTGCATTATCTTTATACTTAATGTTGTATACATGAATGAATCAGCAAAACAGCGCAATCAAAACGTGCTTTTAATGCAGCAAACCATGCGATGGTTTGGATCAAACGATCCTGTTTCTCTATCTTATATCAGGCAGGCTGGATGCAGTGGTGTGGTTACGGCTTTGCATCATGTACCTATCGGTAAAGTGTGGCAAGAGGAAGAAATAAACAAACGAAAAAAAGAAGTGGAAGATGCGGGTATGATGTGGACGGTGGTTGAGAGCCTTCCTGTACATGAAGACATAAAAACGAAAAGCGGCAACTATCTTCTTTATATCAATAACTATCAACAAAGCCTGCGCAACCTGGCTGCCTGCGGCATTAAAGTAGTGACGTACAACTTTATGCCGGTTCTTGACTGGATGAGAACCAACCTTTCCTATCAAATGCCTGACGGCAGCAAAGCTTTATTTTTTGAGCGAACTGCATTTATTGCGTTTGATCTTTTTTTATTGCAACGCCCCGGTGCTGAGAAAGATTATACAACTGCTGAAATAACGAAGGCTAAACAACGGCTGGAAACTATGCCGGAAGAAGAAAGACAAACCTTGTTTAGCAATGCGCTGCTTGGTTTGCCCGGCAGTGAAGAAAAATTTACCAAACAACAAATATTAGATGCCATACATGCATACGAACAGATAGATGCGAAGAAATTGAAAGAGCATTTGTTTTACTTTTTACAACAGGTTATTCCTGTGGCAGAAGAAGCCGGCTTGCAGATGGCAATTCATCCTGATGACCCACCATATTCCATTCTTTCCTTGCCACGCATTGTTAGCACCGAAAATGATATTGAAGAATTACTGACTGCTGCGCCATCACCTGCGAATGGCTTGTGCTTTTGTACAGGCTCATACGGTGTGAGAAAAGACAATGATTTGTTGAACATGATACAACGATTTGGCAACTCTATTTACTTTCTGCATTTACGCAACACAAGGCGTGATGAGAAAGGAAATTTTTATGAAGCCGATCATTTAAACGGCGATACTGATATGTATGCCGTAGTAAAAGCCATTATACAGTTGATGCAAAGGCGCGGCATTTCCATTCCTATGCGGCCTGATCACGGGCACCAGATGCTTGACGATCTATACAAAAAAAACAATCCCGGTTATTCCGCTATCGGCAGATTGAAAGGACTGGCAGAACTAAGGGGATTGGAAATGGGAATCGCCAGGCAATTATCTGATTAACATATGCTCAGGAGAAAAAATTGCTGTTTTCTTTCTCCTGAGCATTAACATTTAAAAGAAGAACCGCCAAATTGCATGAGCCTGAATAATATTTCAGGGAAAACAATTTTTAATATCATTATCTTACTTCTTATGACATCAGCGGAAACCGTTCTCAAAAGCGAGAATATATACTTTGGACAAGCAACCATCGCCGGTATTCCCTGCACCGCTGGCTACATAAAAAAGTTTAAATGGTCGTGGCTTGCAACACAATTAAACACCTTCATTACAATAGGTGAAACAGACAATTTGATTACGAAAGAAGTATTGGAAGACTTTTCATCCCATTGTTATAAATATGCTCTTAAAAATCATAAAGGCCGGCCGCGCGGATTGCAGGCTGGCGTTGGTTCGATTGCAATTTTAGCCGGAAATAATATAACAGAAGAGGCTATAAAGTGGTGCGAGAAAACTTCGAAAAAACACTGGAGCGCATTTGAAATTCCCGTGCTTTACAGACCATCGGAAAAGCTGGCTGTTCGCTACCTGAAACAGCCAGTTTGGGGACGACTTTATTTTCCTTATTTTACCGAAACGATAGACATGATAACTTCACGGCTAAGCTGGTAATATCCGGCAACTGAATTACTTTATATTTTATGAATTACTTTATATTTTAATTATGCAAAACGATCCACGTTACCCTATCGGTAAATACGAGCCGCAGCCTTTTTCGGAAGAACAGAAAAAGAAGTGGTTGCTCGATATACAATATCTTCCTTCTGATATTGAAAATGCTATCAGCAACCTGGATGAAGCGCAACTGCAAACGCCTTACCGCGATGGTGGCTGGACGGTTCATCAACTGGTGCATCATGTTGCCGACAGCCACATGAATGCTTATATCCGTTTTAAGCTTGGTATTACAGAAAATAACCCAACCATCAAGCCTTATGAAGAAGGCGAATGGGCAAAGCTGGATGACGTAACCATTCTTCCTGTCAATATTTCTGTCACGCTATTATTCGCTCTGCACGAGCGCTGGTACGAGGCGATAAAAAACCTTACAGAAGCGCAATGGATGCGTACTGTGTTTCACCCCGGGCAGAAGAAAGAAATAACGCTCTGGCACCTGCTTGGCATGTATAGCTGGCACGGCAGGCATCACACACAACACATATTATCACTCAGAGAAAATAAGCAATGGTAGATCATCGTAAAGACGACGACGACAAACTGCGCTGGAAAACACTATCATCGGAATACCTGTTTAATGATACCTGGCTGCGTGCGCGCAAAGACCGTTGCGAGCGTCCGGATGGCAAAATCGTTGACCCTTATTATGTGATTGAATACCCGCACTGGGCAACCGGTGTTGGCATTACGGAAGATAATGAAGTAGTGCTTGTAAAGCAATACCGGCAGGCATTGCAGATTGTTTGCATGGAGATTCCCGGTGGCTGTATAGATGCTGAAGATGCCACCAGCGAAGATGCTATTCGCCGCGAGTTTATTGAAGAGACCGGCTATACTTTTAATAAAGTTGAATACCTCGGAAAAACATCGCCAAACCCAAGCACGAATGCCAACTGGATGCACATGTTTTTATTAACCGGCGGCAAAAAAACACATGAACAATCGTTTGACGATAATGAAGATATTGAAGTGTATGTGGTGCCGATGCAGGAATTTATTGATATGGTATTGCGAGGTGACATCATTCAAAGCATGCACATGACAACCGTGTTTTTTGCTTTGCACCGGCTTCGAAAAATGACGATAACAGTATAAAGAAAGTACAAACAAAAAGCGTATTGCACTTATCATGCAATACGCTTTTCTATAATCATAATTTTATTTATACTTCTTCTGCAGCTAACTCTTTCTCAATCACTTTTACAGAAATTGTAGCCGGTTTTTCTTTCACCATCTTAATAACACCTGTGTAATTCAGAAATTTAATAATCGGGTAGCAAGGATCAAACTCACCTTTTTCCGAAGCAAAATTGCTGCGTGACGGGTATACGTGGTGATTATTGTGATAGCCTTCGCCAAACATCAGCCAGTCTATTTTAAACAGGTTCTTCGATGTATTATCCGTTTCATGGTTTACATGACCATATTTATGGGCAAACCAGTTGATAACCACGCCATGTACAGGTCCCATAGTGATATGGATTGGCAGCAATAAAAACCACCAGGCAGACGGTGCAAACGCTACATAAAAGCCAACATAAAAAGCCACCCAAAGAATACGTGAATAATAGCTGTGGGCAAATTTTTCAAAGCTTCTCCAGCGGGGAATATTTTTTGTGAACCGGGGCTCAATTACCGTTGTTTCTTCAAAAATACCTGTGTACACATTTTTTGTGCGCCACATCATAGTAAAGAAATTTTTATCGAAAAGCGGCGAATGCGGATCTTCTTCGGTATCGGTAAACGCATGGTGCATACGGTGCATGATGCCATAAGCAGTTGCGCTCAGGTACGATGAACCTTGTGTAAGCCACGTAAGAATAAAAAAGAATTTTTCCCAGCCTTTACTCATAGTAAAAGAGCGGTGAGCTGAATACCGGTGCAGGAAAAACGTTTGTGTAAATAACGATAGGTACCAATGTGCAATGAAAAAGATGAGAATGATGGCCAACTCTGATAATTAAAAAAATGAAGAAATCTATTACGGAAACCCCTGCAAGATATTCTAATTACGAGACTGGATAACACAAGGATTTCATATTTAATGTTTCTTTCGGTTACAAGCGTTAGTTTTTAGGTAATAATGTTCACTTCGCGCTCCAGCGTAACGCCGAATTTGTGATATACGCTGTCGATAATTTTTTGAGATAAAGAATAAATCTGGCTGCCCTTAGCTGAGCCATAATTTACCAACACCAATGCTTGTTTATCGTAGCAACCAGCATCACCTTCGCGATAGCCTTTCCAGCCGCATTGCTCAATAAGCCAGCCCGCTGCCAGCTTGGTTTTGTTATCGTCAGTCGCAAAGCCCGCGATGTTGGGATATTGTTTCTTTAACTCAAAGAATGGCTCATTGTTAATCATTGGGTTTTTAAAAAAAGAACCGGCGTTACCCACCACATTCGGATCGGGCAATTTGCTGCTGCGGATATTAATAACCGCCCGTGAAATAGCGGCAATGGATGGCTGCGAAATATTCATCTTGTCCAGCTCCTGCTGTATGGCGCCGTATTCGGTATGGAAAGAAGGATTTTTATAAAGTTTGAATGTAACGTTCAGGATAATGAACCTGCCTTTGTATTTGCTTTTAAATACGCTATCGCGATAACCAAAATGGCAATCCTCTTTTGTAAAAGTTATCACATCGTGGCTATGAAAATCAAGCGCCTGCAGTTCATAAAAAACGTCTTTTAACTCCACTCCATAAGCACCAATGTTTTGAATGGGACTGGCGCCAACACTGCCCGGAATCAGGCTGAGGTTTTCCATGCCTGTATAGTTATTGGCTACGCAATACATCACCAGTTGATGCCAGCTCTCGCCGGCGGCTGCCTGCACATAATAATGATCTTCATCTTCACGAAGAAGCTGAATACCGCGAAGTTCATTTTTTAAAACAACACCTTTAAAATCATCAGTAAATAAAAGGTTGCTGCCGCCGCCAAGAATGAGTAATGACGCGCCTTTTTCTTTTTGCACAAGCAGGTCTTTCAGTTCATCAACAGACGAAAATGAGGCAAATGATTCTGCTGTAGCATCAATGCCGAATGTATTGAATGGCTTGAGCGAAATGTTATGTTGAAACGGCATTTGTGTGGCTTACTAAAAATAAAAATAAACGAAAAGAGAATGATCATTTATAATCATTCTCTTTTCGTTTTGTAACAAAACCATTTGTATCTATACGTTAAACCGGAAGTGCATGATGTCGCCATCTTCTACGAGGTAATCTTTTCCTTGCACCGCCAGCTTTCCTGCATCGCGGCAAGCCGCTTCTGAACCAAGGCGCACATAGTCTAAATACTTGATCACTTCCGCACGGATGAATCCTTTCTCAAAGTCGGTATGAATAACACCGGCTGCCTGCGGAGCCAGCATACCTTGTGTAATGGTCCAGGCACGCACTTCCTGCACACCGGCAGTAAAATAAGTAGCGAGGTGAAGCAGGTTATAAGTAGATTGAACTAATCTGGCAACGCCGCTTTCGTGCAAACCAAGATCTTCGAGAAACATCTGCCTGTCTTCAAAGCTATCCATAGCGGCTATCTCGCTTTCAATCTCGGCGCTGATGAATAGAATTTCAGCGTTCTCTGTTTTTATGGCTTCCGCTAAAGCCTGTGTATGTTTATTGCCCGTAATAACTGACTTCTCATCTACATTACACACATAAATCACCGGCTTTATGGTAAGCAAAAACAAGTCGTCAACAAACTTGGCTTTGTCTTCTTTGGATACCTGAAAGCTGCGGGCATTTTTTCCCTGCTCCAGGTGCGATTTTAACTGCACCAAAATTTCAAGTCCGCGTTGTGCTTCTTTATCGCCGCCGGTCTTTGCCTGCTTTTCAGTGCGGGATACTTTTTTCTCAACACTATCAAGGTCTTTCAGTTGTAGTTCGGTGTCAATAATTTCCTTATCGCGAACCGGGTTCACACTGCCGTCAACATGAATCACATTATCATCATCAAAACAACGAAGCACGTGAATGATGGCATCGGTAGCGCGTATATTTCCCAAAAACTGGTTTCCCAATCCTTCGCCTTTGCTGGCGCCTTTTACCAACCCGGCAATGTCTACAATTTCAACCGTTGTGGGCACCACGCGTTGCGGCTTTACCAGTTCTTCCAGCTTTATCAATCGCTCGTCGGGAACGGTAATGACGCCTACATTGGGTTCAATGGTGCAGAACGGAAAATTAGCAGCCTGCGCTTTTGCATTGCTCAACGCATTAAATAAGGTTGATTTGCCTACATTGGGTAAGCCTACGATACCTGCCTGAAGAGCCATGATTTGTTTTTAAAATAATGCGCAGTTTTTTTCAAAATGATTCATGATTGAATGATCGTTTCAATATCTACTTTTTTTGAAGTCACTTTTATAAAACTGCTTGTTAGAAATCGGCAAATTCTTTATTTATGCATCGCTTATTGATGAAAGAACCGGCCATTTTTTTAAGCACGCAAAGGTAGGAAACGAAATTTAGCGGTCATCTGTCTAATTTGGTTGTAAACTTGTTTTACACCAAAAATAACAAGCACGATACAGCAGGTAGCAGGTGATGTGCAGATAAGGCAGGTATGGAAACTAAACGGATTTATACGGAGGAACAAGTGATAACAGACGAACAAGTAGACCAATTGCTGACAGATGCGCTTGAGCTGTATGGATACGATTTTACAGATTATTCTAAAGCTTCTGTAAAAAGAAGAATCAACAGGCTGTTTGCGGTTGATCGTTTTCCTTCATTTGCAGAGCTGCGATACCGGCTTCGCAATGATAAAGAGTATGTGAACCGGTTTGTGGAATCTATTAGTGTGAACGTGACCGAAATGTTTCGCGACCCTGTTTTTTACCAGACACTACGCAACCAGGTATTGCCTCAATTGGCTACCTATCCTTATATCCGCATCTGGCATGCAGGCTGTGCTACAGGCGAGGAAGTGTACTCGATGGCAATACTGCTAAAAGAAATGAACCTGCTGCACAAATCGTTGTTATACGCTACTGACATCAGCCAGGAGGCACTGGAGCGCGCAAGACAAGGCATTGTACCCATGAATAATATGAAGTTATATTCTGAAAACTATATCCAGTCGGGCGGCACCCGCACTTTCAGTGATTATTATTCTGCTACTTACGACCGCGCCAAGCTGAATGATGACCTGAAAAAGAAAATGGTGTTTGCCATGCACAATCTGGTATCGGATGGCTCGTTCAATGAGTTTCAACTGATCTTGTGCCGCAACGTACTTATCTACTTCAACAAGCAGTTGCAGGATAGAGTTATTCGATTATTCAGCAACAGTTTAGATAAACTTGGGTTTCTGGCATTAGGCACTAAAGAAACACTTCGCTTTACGGATGTGGCAAAGCATTTTAAACAGGTAGATGGTAAGGAAAAAATATGGAGAAAGATCATATAAAAAGGCTCTATGTGATTGGCGGCTCCAGTGGCAGTCTTGATGTACTGTTAACTATCTTGCCCCTGTTCAAGCCTTTGCTTCAAACGGCTATCATTATCGTTATACATCGAAAAAACTACCGCGATTCGATGCTGCCCGGATTATTTACCGTACACACATCGCTTTTTATAAAAGAAGCCGAGGAAAAAGAGCCGATCATTGAAGGGTATATTTACATCGCGCCGGCAGATTATCATTTACTGATAGAAGCTGATGGCACTTTATCGCTGGATGTGTCGGAAAAAATAAATTACAGCCGCCCCAGTATCGATATCAGCATGGAAACGGCTGCTGAAGCGTATCGAAATAAAGTAACGGGTATCCTGCTTTCGGGCGCCAATGCTGATGGTGTACACGGCTTACAAAAAATAAAGGAATGGGGCGGGTTTACCATTGCCCAAAACCCGGACACAGCTATCGTAAATTATATGCCGCGGCAGGCAATTGAAAGAGGTGTGGCTGATGTTGTATTAACCCCCCAAGAGATAGCTGAGCTTATTAATAATGGTTAATGTACCGTGTAAATAAACGTCTGATATTTTTCAAAACAATCATTCCTTCTTCGTATAAAGATACGCCCAATAGATAAGCACAAACTGCAATGGTAACCTTGTTATCGCCACCCATAAGTTAGGATTGCCTTCTTCATAATAATTAACTGCCATTTGTATGTTGGCTGGAAACACAGCAATGAGCAGAGATATAATAAGTAATGCAGCTATACGCGTTGTGGCAGGAAGAACCAGCATAACACCATATAAACCTTCCAGCATACCGCTGATATACACAAGTGCCCGATGCCACGGCAGCCATAAAGGCATAATGGTTAGGTAGGTTTTCGTAAAGATGAAATGGCCGATGCCCGCCAGTATGTATAACACTGACATAACATACAGCAGTGACTTTTTCATGTGTCGTTTGAGCTTGCTTCTGTGTTGATTCCGTCTTTGTAAATATAATGCATATAACCGCGCAATACTTATGCCCACTGCGATTTGTAAGAATTACTTCCTCACAAAAGAAAAGACGCTCAGTCGATTTTATTATGTTAGCAGCCTGAATGATTTATTATGAAGAAAGAAATCTTTACCTGTATCGCCATTCTCGGTTTTGTATGCACACACGCTCAGGATTTATATATGCCGAGAAACATAAAGGAAGCATATCGCAAAGAGACACGCTCGATGGATGGCAGACCGGGAACAAAGTATTGGCAGAATTCTGCGCGATATAATATCAACATTACAGCGATGCCACCCAACAGAACCATCACCGGCAGCGAAGACATTGCTTATACCAATAACAGCGCCGACACACTGAAATCTCTTGTTATCCGCATCATTGCCAACATTCATAAACCGGGTGCAGCAAGGGGCAGTACTGCGGGGCCTGATTATCTTACAGCAGGCGTTTCCATTGATACATTTATGGTTAACGGAACACAAATTTCCTGGAAGGAAGATGGCTATCACAATACATGGTACAGCGTTGCGCTTTCTGCTGTTTTGCACCCGAAAGATTCTGCCAAACTGCACATTGCCTGGCATTACGATATGTCGAAAGAAAGCGGGCGCGAAGGGGCGCTTGATTCCACTACGTTTTACTTAGCATACTTCTATCCGCGTGTATCGGTGTATGATGATTACAACGGTTGGGATAAAATTGACTTTATTGACCGGCAGGAGTTTTACAGCGACTTCAATGATTATACACTTAGCGTAACGGTGCCACAGAATTATGTGGTATGGTCAACAGGTACGTTGCAGAATGCAGATGCGGTTCTGCAGCCTGATTATGCAAAACGTTTACAACAGTCCATGATGACGGATTCTGTTATGCACATAGCCACGCTGCCAGATATGCTGGGCAAAAAAGTAACGGCTGCCAATAAGATGAATACCTGGCGGTGGACAGCCACCGGCGTGCCTGATATGGCGCTTGCCATCAGCGATCATTATGTGTGGGATGCATCGAGTGTAGTGGTGGATGATATTACGCATCGCCGCGTAAGTATGCAGGCAGCTTTCAACGATACAGCGGCTGATTTTCACCAGATGGTTTCCTTTGGCACACACGCTTTGGGCTGGTTGTCGAAAAACTGGCCAGGACAACCGTATCCGTATCCTAAAATGACAGCCGTGCAGGGACAAGCCGATATGGAATACCCGATGATGATTAATGACAGTCATTCAGATCAGCCGGAGTTCAGTCGCTTTGTGGCTGAGCATGAAATAGCACATACCTGGATGCCGTTTTATATGGGAATTAATGAAAGCCGCTATGCATTTATGGATGAAGGCTGGGCAACCACATTTGAGTACCTGATCGGCATTAATGATTTTGGCAAAGAAGCCGCCGGTAAATTCTATGAGCAGTTTCGCATAAACGGCTGGATACATGATAAATCAAGCGAACAAGATTTGCCTATTATCACGCCAGCCAATGTATATGCAGGCCTGGGATATGGCAATAATGCGTATGGAAAACCATCGCTTGGATACCTGGCTGTAAAAGAAATGCTGGGCGATACTTTGTTTAAAAAATGCCTTCTCGAATATATGGACAGGTGGCATGGAAAGCACCCGATTCCCTGGGATTTCTTTTACACTTTCAATAATGTTTCGGGTAAAAACCTGAACTGGTTCTGGAGCAACTGGTACTTCAGCAACGGCTATATCGACCTGGCTTTGCAGAACATTGTGAGCAGTAAAAAAAGCAGCACCGCTTATGCGCAGAACATTGGTGGCTTTGCAGCGCCTTTTGATCTGGTGGTTACATATACCGATGGCAACAAACAAACATTCCGGCAAACGGCTGAGGTGTGGAGTGCCAATCAGAAAGCCGCGGCCATCACTATTCCGGGTAATAAAAAGATTGCTTCTGCTGAGATACAGGGCGGCATTTTTATGGATGCAGATGAAAGCAATAATAGCTGGAAGATGAAGTGATTGTGAACCGGATGGAATGAGATATTTGGGATAAAATCAAATACATTTTTTGGTAGTCATCGCCCGTCGCTCCGGTTAATCGTCCGTTGCGACGCTCCGTTCAAGGTTCGGGGTAATGATTAAGCTTTTATAAAAAGCGAATGCTTTCAGCTAAGAAGACCTGAAGACGATAAGAATAAATCTCATCTTCAGGTCTTTTTCACTATAAACTGTATTATTAAAACATAGAGAATCGTAGAGATATAGATATCACATAGGCTATGCGCTTTCTCATGCTTCTATGTGTTTCAAAATCGTTACTAAAACTGTATTCTGTCTTTATATTCCCATCTCTTTCATCCCAAACCTCTCATCCCGGCTCAGAATTATTTGAGTACAGGAAGCACTATGCCTGATGGATATTGTTTGCTATGATAAATGGTAATGCTCTCTTTCTGAAAATCTTTGGCTGAGGCTTGGTAGATGTTGACAAAGGTCTGCGGGTTCCGGTCCACCAATGGAAACCAACTGCTTTGTATCTGTATCATCATGCGGTGACCTTTTTGAAAGGTGTGTGCAATGTCAGCCAGCTTAAAGCTTACTTTCTCTACTTTGTTGGGTGCAAAAGCTTCCGGCTTTTCGAAGCTGTTGCGGTAGCGCCCGCGGAAGATTTCGCCATGCACGAGCATTTCGTAGCCGCCTATGGGATAGGTTTTGGAAAGGGCGCCGCCGGTTGCCGTTTTATCTTCCTCGTAAGAAAAAGCATCGGGAAATACATCAATCACTTTTACGACAAAGTCGGCATCGGTGCCTGTAAGGCTTGTGAAAATATTTGCTACCACATTGCCGGTTACGGTGATGTCATTTTGCAACGTATCGGTTTGAAATACCAGTACATCGGGGCGCCTTGCAGCAAAGCGCTGGTCGTCGGTCATGTATTCACGGGTGCGCTGAAAGTGTACTTCGTCGGTGTAGGAAACAGGCTTGGCGGGATCGCTGGTGTAAGTATCGGAACTATTTGTGAGTGCTGGTTTATTGAAGCTAAGACGCCCGCTATCTTGTAAGTAAATGGGCGTTTCCTCCACGCCTTTTGGTGGCCATTGGTCGTATGTTTTCCATTCGTTTTTTCCGGTGAGAAAAACGGTGGCTTCGGCAATGTTTGGCGCTTCGCCTTTGCCTAATAAATAATAATTAAAGAAAGGAATTTCGATGTTCTTCTGATACCAATCCGAAGTATTAGAACCCCAGCGCATATTGCCGAGATGCGTGCCATCGCTGCTGGACCATTGCCCGTGATACCACGGTCCCATCACGATGCGGTTAAAGGCTTTGCCGGGATTGTTTTGCTCGGCGGCGCGGTAGGCATTCCATGCGCCCCAGTTGTCTTCCGCATCGAAGTTGCCGCCTACCCAAAGCATGGCAGGGTTTAGTTTTACGGTGGCTTTGCGGGCATCGCGTGCCTGCCACCAGGCATCGTAATTTGGATGCTGATATAATTCTTTCCAGAAGGCAATGCTATCGCCGGCAAGGTTGGCGAGGTTCTTTAGCGAGCCGGTTTCTAAATAAAATTTATAGTTGTCGTGCGTATAATAATCGAAGCCTTTGGGACCCACCATTGTGGGTTGCGGTCGTGGCTTGCCGAAGGATGAATAAAAGGCAAAACCATCCATAGCGAAGAAGGCTCCGTTGTGATGAAAATCATCACCCAAAAACCAATTGGTAACCGGCGCCTGCGGGCTGACTGCCTTCAATGCAGGATGATTGCTGGCGGCTGCCATGGTGGAATAAAAACCGGGATAGGAAGTGCCAAACACGCCTACGTTTCCATTGTTGCCGGGAATGTTTTTTACGAGCCAGCCGATGGCATCATAAGTATCGCTGGCTTCGTCTGTTTCTGTTCCTTTTTTGTTTGGGTTAAAGGGACGAACATCCATGAATGTGCCTTCGCTTTCCCAGCGTCCGCGCACATCCTGCCGTATGATGATGAAGCCTTCTTTAATGTACGTCATGAGGTAGCTTTTCCAGTATGGCGCCCATACGCTATCACCGTAAGGGGCGCAGGAGTAGGGCGTGCGCGTCAGAAGAATAGGATGCTTTTCGGTGGTGTCTTTGGGCATGTAGGCGGAGGTGAAAAGCCGCACACTATCGCGCATGGTGATGTATAGTTCTTTCTTTTGGTAATGATCGCGCATCCAGGCGCTGTCGGCGTTTTGGGCGTATAAGGTGAGGGTAATGAGGAAGCAAATGAGAAATAGAAGCTGCTTTTTCATAGTGTGGTTTGTGAAGGAAAGATAGGATGATTCGATGTAAGATATGTGAGGTACAATATAAAGTAAGCTTTGCGGAATGAAGGGTTGTTTTTGTTGGTATTATTTATAAGTAAAACATGACTTATTGAAAAGCTGTAATAAACAAAGAAGCTATCCTTTGCGGGACAGCTTCGTTGTTTATTACAGCCCTGAATGATACAGGGCTTACGCCTGATTGCTCCGGTTATGCTGTTTTGTCGAGCTCGATGGTTTTGCCGCGGATGATGATCACTTCTACCGTGCGGCTTTCGTAGCCCAACGGATTTCTGTTGTAACGAAACGATCAGGCTGGCATGACTTCCCTGCATTTAGCGTGTACATAACGATTGGATATTTGTTTTGACGATATTGTCGGGCAAAAAACTATGAGACTTGCAGACCTAAACCTAGGTAGTGTAATTAAGGTTTTGATTAAAATAGCTTTGGGTACCGCTGCATGATAGCTGGAGGTGTGTAATAGCGTTTGGGCGCGGTTACATGGGCGTTGGATGCCATAATAAACGTTGTACGTATGCAAATGGGTATTGGATGCGCTTGGGTGAGCGTTGAACGTGGTTACATGCTTATTGGATGTGGTTAGGGGCGTTTGATGGTGGTGGTAGCTTTATTGATAATGCAAAAAGGACACGGACACTTCAAGACGGCGCAAGCGGGGCGCTTGCGCCGGAAGAGGGAAATATCGCACATTGTTATGGCTGAAGTGTCGCTTTTGTTTCTTCGAAGGCGTCTTTTGTTACGGGCATGTTTTCGGGCTCGCTTAACGCTACGACGGCATAACCGACAAACCCAACAATAACGCTTGTGAGCGTGGCATTTCGGTTTTTTGAAAAGCCAAGTACCCAGGGCGCTGCTACGGCGGCGGTGCTGTCAACAACGTCGGCAACGAGATGTTTTTTATAAGGAAGCATTTTTACGGCTCCCCACTCGGCGCGGGTTGTAACCGTGTAGACTGATACCACAGACGCAAGGGCACGGAAAAACCGGGTGGCTTTTTTGTTGCGGTGAAAGCCGACGATCTCCGGCAGATGTGATACGGCGGTGATGTATGCGTAATCGAGTAAGCCATGTATGCGGCGTGGAATTGGTTTGCTCATGTGTAATTGTTTTTGTGATGTGGAGAGAGAAGATTGTGCCGGGATGGGAGTTGTGGGAGTTGGGATTCAGTTGAGCGTGGAAGAAAAACCTATTATGATAGTTTATGCCTTTGATAGGAATTAATAAACTTTTTTGTGTAATCGCATTAGTAGAGCATTAACGCAAACAGAATAGTTGCAAGAATCAAAAGAGTTTTTTTGCTTTGTTAATTAGCAACCTATTTTTGTTGCTATCAAACGATTATCTGTTTTTAGAGTTAGCTTGCTGATTAAGGTTCCTTTAGAATGTTTGTTTTTCGATAGTATCAACATGTTATAATATATTATCAAAGATGCCTGATATATTTATTCCTGAAAATGTAATCACTGGTTTTAACAAGATTGCTAAACTTTCAACTCATGATGTTGAACAAATTGCAGATTATCTCAAAACAATAATATTTTCGAGTAATGCTTCAAAGATTTTAACGAAGTTTGAAGATTTTGTTTCAACTGAATTAAATATAAAAGACGCAAGAGATATTATTGAAGCAATACTTAGTTTTAGCAATCTTGAAATCGATAAAGATTCGGAAGATTTGTCTTCTAAGCTGGCTGAATCATTTAAAGAATTATACTCACCGGATATAAGAACAGAAGATTTTAATTCATTAAAATCTAATATTCTGGTTTTGTTGAACAATTCTGAGAATATTAGAATGTCTCTTAAAGCTTCGCGACTAACAGCAGATAACAGTAATGTTTATTATAAATCGAAAATATCATCAGACATACGTTTGATATTTAATGAAGATCTTAATTCCAAAGATCGAAGGGCTGTATTACTACATAATCTTCACATATCGTATCGGTCTAATAAAAAAACTGAAAACTTCTTTGTCACTCTCGATTTAGATGATCTTAAAGAACTCAAAGAAACAATTGAGAGAGCAATCAAAAAAGAGGAAATAATCAAAAAAGATTATCAGCAGTTTCAAATCATTTAAATCGCCTCCATGAGTCACTTACAACGCGAAAAAAAACATTTTGACGAATTACAGTTTATTGATTATTCAGGCGGGCGAAAGGAAACAAACGGTTTGTCATTTGATAACCTTATTTACTCGGAAGACTTTAAAACATATAATCGTAATAAGCGGCAAACATATGAAAAGCTTATTGCAGAAAGAATAGAAGTGACACCTATTAGAACTTCCTTTATTGTAAGTGACACAAGATATTCGTTACCCTTTAGATTGAAAAATATAGCTGATGTAATAATAAAAGGTAAACACTTATTAGAACTTCCCGATGATTGGGATGAAGAACAATCGTTTTCAACTGATTTACCAACTTTTTTAAAAGCCATTACTTTTTTGATTAACTATTCAGGATATATTTTGAATGAATATAAAACAGTGATTGACGCTCCTGATCTTGACATTTTGCATGATGGATCGATCACTGTCAATTGGGAAACTCCAGGCGCAAGCTTCTTGATTATTTTTAAGAAAAATGATAATGAGATTTCTTACTATTATGGAAAAGCGAAGGATAGTCTTATCCCATTACAATATGGTATAAACAACAGAAGCAAAAAGGTTGATGAAATGACTGCTTTATGGATGTATCAGAACTTGAAATAAAGAAAGGAGATAGACTTCCAGCCAAGGATTGTGTTTATCGGCATGGGTTAAAAGAATGGCACGAGAAAAAGAATGAATTTTTGCCTTCACTCAGGTTCTTTGCGTTATCACCAAACGACAAAATAGAAGGTTATAAATTATCAGTGGATTGGAATGCAATAACTTCTCCTGAAGAAGTTATTGCTCGTGTTGGAGCAACTTATAAAGTAAATAAAAATGGGGATTTCACTTTTAAAGAATTTGAGAATCGGGTAATCTATTCTGTTGAAATCAATTTCTTAAATTCATTAAACTTTATATTGAATGTTGTATATGATCCTATTGTAAATAAACCAATAATTATTGGTTCTCCTAATAACCCTTCTCACTCTTTGATTTGCTTCGACTCTCAATTCTATACCGACCAAAATGAACCAATGATTTTAGCTGAAATTAGAAATCATGCTAAAAGCAATAGAATTACAGTTGATTTTGATATCGTCAAAAAGTTAGTTGAAGAATATAGAGGTAAATAGAACAACCTAATCTTATCCTCATCGGCCTTTTCTAGCGCAAGCGTCTCAATAGCGCCCTTAATCATTAAGTGTCCGCTTATCCCTTCAAGTATTCTTTACATCTCTATGATAAAATAAAACACCTCTTTCCTCCATTTGTCCATACAAATAATTCCCTTCCCTACTTAACATCCCTTTACCGGCATAAATCATCATGTTATACGCATAAACCACTATCTTCCTCTAACAATCAGAGGTCCCACCGACCTAAATATAAAACAGAACAGGCTAAGAGGAATAAGCAATTATTTCGACGGATGGAGACACCCACGGATAAAGGAATTTACCTGAGACAAAATAACCCATATTAAAAAGGAGAACCTAATCATGTTCTCCTTTTTAGTATCCAGCTAATGTTCAGGTTCCCGTACCGTCTCTCAAAGAGGACGGTGCGGTATGGAGGAAAAGGTAACCTCTTTATAATGCGTCAACTTTATAAACGGATGTGGCAGGTTTACTTCGTAAAAGGCAGCACTGGAATGCAAATACGCTTCCGGCATAGTTGCAAGGCTCCATTTGCCTCGTAGTGGATTGTTGTGAATATAAGTCAGCTTCTGTAGTAAGTAACTTTCATAGTAGCAAGGTTTGATGTCGGAAGATACTTCGAAAACCCGGTGCTTTTTCTTCCCCTTTTTTCCCTCTGTTGATACGGCTTCTGCCAGTTGTTTTACAATCTCAATATTGCCTGTGTTGTTCAAACGCCTTATGATTTCATATGCCAAGAAGCGTTTGCCATTTGCCAGTAATGTATTGATGGTTGATTCTTCATTGCCGATATATAGCAAGAGGTGCAGGTGGTTTGGCATGATGACGAAGCCTTTTACCTGGTGACCTTTTTCGATGAGTATGTAAAAGAATTTATAGATGCAGTCGTAGGCGTTGGTGAGTTGAAACAGAGGAAGCCAGTGAAGACAGGTGAATGTGCAGAAATATGTTTGCCCAGCTTCTGTTTGGCTTCGTTTGATGGACATGCTGTAAAGATAATTGTTCTGATTACTCAGTTTTAAGATGTTTATTAATTGTGCCGGACTGTCCTCTCCCGACGGTGCCAGAACCTTCAAGCTGTTCATTGATTGTCCGCACTGAGGCTCAATGATTGCACCGCACCGTCCTCTGCGAGAGACGGTGCTAGAACCTTCGAAAGGAATGAGTAATAATTTCGGTGAGTAAAGACACCTGCCGATAGGGAATTTACCTGAGACAAGATAACCGATACTAAAAAGGAGAATCTAATCCTGTTCTCCTTTTTAGTATCCTGCTAATGTTATTATAAACCCGTTTATTGCAATAATAGTTTTATGGACTGTGTGGCTGAGCCACCGGTAAGTTGCACCGTATATAACCCGGCGCTTTTGCTTTGCAGCAAACTGTTTAACGTAGCTGATAAGGTAGTAATGGTGCCTTTTGAAGTGCCCAACAGTTTTCCATCGGACGAGATTACTTTCATGGTAATGCCGGCCGCATTGCTGCCACTGATGATGAAATGATTTCTGCCGGGGTTGGGACTGATGTTGAAACCGGCTTTGAAAAGCGATGATACAAGAATAGTATTGGACATTTTGGATGTGCCATCGTTATCTACCACAAGGATGCGGTAGAAAGCACTGTTGTACCCGGCCGCATTGTGAGTGAACCTATAGTTTCCACCCGTTTTATCGCTGGCTGCTACGTAGCCAGTTTTTGTGTATTGCTCTCCATCGGGGGAATACTGCACTTCGTAGCCGGCCCCGTTTTCTTCAATTTCGGCCTTCCATGCAAGGTTGTTGATTCCATTGCTGCGGGTGCCGCTTAGCGATACCAATTGTATTGGTAATAAAGAGGAACCGGCGCAAGCGCCTTTATGAGGTATGTTTTGATCGAGCCAGGTAATACGATCGTATAGCCATTGTTTCAATGTCCTGATTTCGCCTTCATAAGTACGGGGAATCGGATACGGGTTTGGCCAAACGTAAACACCCAATACCGGCCATTTGGCAAAGTGACGTTCGCGGGCTTCGGCGGTAACAGTTACCACAGAATCAATGAGCTTATTGATGCTTGCGAAGCTGAGTGTAGTTTGCCGCAATTCCTTCCAGCGGCAGCGAAGATGCGCTTCGAAAGCGGTATCCTGCATAAAGCGGTTCCACCAGAAGGGAATGGTATAGGTATCGTTGCAAACAGAATTGAAACGAAATGCCCAGCCGGTGGTGAGGCTGCCATTGCAATAATCGGCGTTGTGGAAAGCAATGTCATAATCCCATACCGGGCCGGCTACTATTTTACGGTTGACATCATTCCTGTCTTTATGAAGATAGGTGCTGATGCGATAGCCGTCTACATTGCGGCTCACCTCGTTAATGATGAAGTAATCGATGAAAGAAGCCTCGTCGGCAAAGTTGCGGAAGCCGGTGGCAGAATCCTGAAAGTTATCGCTTTTTAAAGCGGTTTCGAAGCTATCGGAATAACTCTGAAGGTAGGCTTTTTGCGATTCGGTGATGTCTTCAGCCTTTGGATACTCCCATTTATAATGAATGTAATTTCCAACATTCAACGTGCGGTAAGGCGAATACCAGGCATCGGCATTTTTATCGATGCTATAAATATAACCACCGGTGATTTTGCTGGCGCTTGTGTCGGCTGATTCAAGCTTTTTGATATCTACCCTGCCTTTGTCGCGCTTGATTTTTTCCATGAAAACATAGATGCCAATGTATTCACCATTCAGCACCACTTCTACAAATTTTGTGTGGGCTGCCCACTGGCCGAACGCGTTACTGAAGTTGTAAGCGAGCACATTGTGCATAAGCGTTTTATCGGTATAAGGTGCGTAGAGCACCCAATCGCTTTCTTCAGGTAAGCCGAAGATACTTTTGTCCAGATCGTCTCCGTTTGCGTCGCGCAGTTCAATGCTGTAAGATTTCATAGGAAAGCCCTGCGAACTTTGCCCGCGCACTTCAATGCCGATGTTGCCGTTGTACTCATTAAACGAATCGGTAACGTTGTTACGCATACTGTCGGCATTGTTAATGATGCCCATAGTGGCGCTAATTTTTGGCTCGTCGGGGATAGTAGCACCACCAGTGTTGATAACGATAATGGGAAGGTTTGATGATGTGAATGGAACCTGCGCCTGTAAAGTTGTTGCCATAGCAACAAGCACAAGCAAAGTTGTGTACATGTGTTTCATAGTTAGCTTTGAGAGGGGTAATTTTTAACAGATAACAAAGAAAAGATATTTTGGTAAATTTTATCGCCTTTACCTGAAAGGCGGTTTGCTTACCAATCTTTCTCATTTCGTTTTGTGAGCACACAAACCGATAGGAAATATCCGTTTCTTTACGGCAGCTATGAGATATACCGTTTGCTACCTTATCATCTTATCCTGTTTTTGTTCCTGTGCCATACATCATTCGCAGACCGGACCTTTGCCAACTGCCACTTTACACAACCCGGTATTAGATACAGATTTTCCCGACCCTACTATTATTCATGCAAAAGGCTTGTATTATGCTTATGCAACACAGGGCAGCTACGGGGGCAAAATGAACAACATACAGGTGGCTGTATCCAATGATCTTTTTCACTGGACATACGCGGGAGACGCTTTGCCGCAGAAACCGGCATGGGCCAGCCACACACAGGATTTTTGGGCGCCGCATGTGCTATACGATAGTTCGTTACAGCAATATGTATTGTTCTACAGCGCAAAATCGAACGATACGACAACAGATAAATGTATTGGCGTGGCTTTCTCTTCTTCACCGGCGGGTCCGTTTACCGACAAAGGCTCGCCCCTGCTTACCGGTAAAGGTTTCGAAGATATAGACCCTATGGCGATAGTTGACTCCGTTAGCAGTAAGAAATTATTATACTGGGGGTCAGGTTTTCAGCCTGTCAGGGTGCAGGAAATGAGTAGTGACTGGAAAACATTTTTGCCGGGCAGCTCAGCGCTTGCTCTTGTTTATCCGGGTAAAGAAAAAGAGTATACCAACCTGATTGAAGGTAGCTGGATAGACTACCAGGATGGCAACTATTATTTATACTACTCGGGCGATAATTGCTGTGGCGACCACGCTAACTATGCCGTTATGGTTGCGAGGGCTGACAACCCTTTTGGTCCTTTTAAACGTTTGGGAGAAGTGAACGGCAGCGGCAGCAGTGTTATTCTTGCAAAAGATAGTATCTGGCTGGCTCCCGGCCATAATTCTATTGTAAAAGATAAGGCGGGTAATAAGTGGATAGCCTATCATGCCATCTGGAGAAATAAACAAAAACAAGGTAATGCGATTGGTAAAAACCACTATGTAAAAAGAGTGTTGTGTGTAGAGCCTTTAGAGTATGTTGATGGTTGGCCGGTTGTAAAAATGAGCTATTAGTGTTGACCTGGTTATGGCGGGTCGCGGTCGATTTATTTTGGTTCGGTAATCACTTGATAAAATGTAAGTGATTGATTTTTGTTACTGATCGCCTGCGAACAAAAACTGCCCGCTTCATTTGAAAGAAGCAACACCAAACCAAAATTCCCTTAGTTTTATTTTTTCTTCAAAATGGACGCATGAACAAAACGATTGTTTTTCTGCTGGCTCTTTTTATTAGTATTACTTCCATGTCGCAAGCACCGTACACACCGTCAGATTCTAACCTCGCTGCGCGAAAACAGTTTGAGGACGCGCGGTTTGGTATGTTTATCCACTGGGGACCGTTTAGCATTCCCGGCGATGGTGAGTGGGTGATGAACAACCGGAACATAACCGTGAAGAACTATACAAGGCTAGAGAACTTTTTTAACCCGATAGACTTTAATGCACAGCAATGGGTAGAGCTGGCAAAGGGCGCGGGTATGAAATACATCACGCTCATCACGCGGCACCATGATGGCTTTAGCATGTGGGACACAAAGTATTCCGACTTCAATATTATGCACACGCCATATAAAAAAGACATTGTAAAAATGATGGCGGATGAATGCCACAAGCAGGGCATTAAGCTGTTTTTTTATTATTCGCTGCTCGACTGGCGGCGTGATGATTATAGCTACTGGACAGGCCGCACAGGACAAGGCACGGGGAGAACGGAGCGTGGGAAATGGGAAGATTATATCAAATTTATGGAGAACCAGCTAACAGAACTGCTGACTAATTACGGTGAGATTGGCGGTATTTGGTTTGATGGTTATTGGGACCAGACGGCGCCCGAAGGTGCGGCTGACAGATTGGCAAAAATCGACTGGCATTTAGATGAGATTTATGCGTTGATTCATAAACTGCAGCCGCAATGTATAATTGGTAACAACCATCATTTATCGCCGCTGCCGGGCGAGGATTTCCAGATGTTTGAGCAGGACCTCCCGGGCGAAAATAAGAGCGGGCTGAGCTTTCAAAAACCTTCTGAGCTGCCGGTGGAATCATGCGTGACGATGAACAATAGCTGGGGCTTTAACCTTACTGACACTACGTATAAAACGCATAAACAACTGATAGATTTGTTAGCAAAAGCGGCAGGCTATGATGCGAACCTCCTGCTGAACATTGGGCCGATGCCAAATGGTGATATACAACCTGAATTTGTGGATGGACTAAATGGTATGGGCGCCTGGATGAAAGTGTATGGTGAAAGTATCTATAACACGCGTGGCGGATACCTGAAGCCGCAACGCTGGGGATGTATTACACAGTCGGCCAATAAAATGTATGTGCACATATTAAATAACAGCGACAGTGTGCAACTGGCTCAGTTTCCATTTAAGAAGATGGGTAAAGTGTATTTGCTGAAAGATGGCTCGCCGGTAAAAGCGCAGTTGAAAAGTGGCGTGGTAACGTTTGCAAACCTGCCTTCGCCTACGGATGCAGAACCTGACGTGGTGGTGGCGATAGAGGTGAAAAGTGAGAAGTGAATGGTGAGTGTTTATTAGTTATAAGAATAGGGATGAAGTATTTTATAAAGACGCCGTGGCTGCTAAAGAAAATGTATTCCACATATACGTGGGACATACCAACGAAAGAGAAGATTTTGTACCTGACGTTTGATGATGGTCCGCACGAAACGGCTACGCCATTCGTGCTGGATGAACTAAAGAAGTACGGAGCAAAAGCGACTTTTTTTTGTATCGGCAAAAACGTTGTGAATCACCCAACGATATACAGAAGGATAAAAGAGGAAGGACATGCGGTGGGTAATCATACTTACAATCATTTGAATGGCTGGAAGACGGATGACACATCTTACATTAACGACATTATCAAGGCTTCTGAACCGATTGACAGCCGTTTGTTTCGCCCGCCTTACGGAAGAATTAAAAAGTTCCAGGCAAAAATTTTACAAAGGGACAATAACGCAGCGCATAGATTATTTTCCATTATCATGTGGGATGTATTGAGTGGAGATTTTGATATCGATCTGTCACCGCAACGATGTCTGTCAAATGTGATCAATAAGGCGGAAAATGGTTCTGTCATTGTTTTTCATGACAGCACAAAAGCATGGAGCCGGATGAGCTATGCCTTGCCAAAAGTGCTGGCGCATTTTACGGAAAAGGGATTTTCGTTTGCGGCATTGAAGGGCGAGTAGTGAGTAATCTGTTTATGATTTACAAATGACTTTTATTGCATAGCACAGACGCTTCGCACCTCATCGCAGTGACAAAAACACTAAAATAAAACAGCCCCGCACATTATGTGCAGGGCTGTTCCGTTTATGAACAAGCTTGTCATTTGTTAGCTAAACAATCCGCCTTTTTTCAGGCTCTTGGTGCCTTCACCAATTTTATAACCGTTGTGGTATATTTCTATTTTGTAGCTACCGGCAGCGTAACGGTTGTCCTGCTTCCAGTTAAAGCTAACCGGTATGCGTTTGCCCTGCTCGTAGTTTACATCTACTTTGCTGGTGAAAACTTTAGAGCCATCGTCGCGGGTTTGAAACTCGCCGCTGCCACTGCTTGGAATGGTGATGGGTTTACCATCAGGACTGGTTACTACCACATACAATTCTTTCTCTCCGCTTGGTGCAATGCGGTTTTCATCAAGATCGAAAGACACACGGAACATATCAGCTCTTTTCGCTGTTGTTGTCGCTTTTTCTTTACCGCTGCCTCTTACATCAATAGCTGCAATGTTGATGTTGGAAGCATGAAGCGTAGACGCCACATCTGTCACGTGGGCTTTTTCTGAATCGCTTGTTGCCAGGTTTGTGCTCAGCGTGTTTGTTTGCGTGGTCAATGAATCTTTCTGCACCGTAAGCACCTGGTTGTTGGTTGTCAATGTCTCGTTTTCAGCCTGCAATTGTGCAATCTGCGTTTCGTAATCATTGATCTTACCATTCAACTGGTTAATGAGGCTTTGCAGCTTTTTCTTATCAGCATTGCCTTTGCGGCTTTCTGCCTGGTATTGTCCTTTTAATTTGTTGATTTCAGATTCGCGATCAGTCAGCTTGCCTTGCAGTTGAGCATTGTTTCCTGTTAATGAATCCATTCTTTGCAATGCGTTTTTAAACTCATTGTCTAAAGAATCTTTTTCATTGGTGGTGCTGGTGATCTGCGTTTGCTGCTGCTGTATATGCTCGTTGGTTTTACTTTTATCGTAAACGATATAGCCCCATGAGCCTAACAAAAGCACCACAAGTGCGCCATAGATCAGGTTACGGTTATCTTTAGGTTTCTGCGGTTGGTCTTCCGACGAACCGGTGGTAGGATAATTTGTGTAAGCCATACTTTTTATTTTATTTTACAATTATTAAATAACACAACTAATAATAAACCAACTTTTACTTGAATACGCCAGCACTAAACAAACTATACGTTATTGATATTGAAACGGTGCCACAGGTTCCGGACTACACAATGCTGAACGATGAGTGGCAGCAGCGATGGCGGCACAAGTTTACGAAAACCATACCAGAAAATAGCACTCCGGAGGAAGGCTACCTGCAAAAAGCGGGCATCCTGGCGGAGTTTGGTAAAATTATCTGCATCTCTATCGGCTGCTTTCACGAAAAAGATGGTGACACCCATTTCCTGATTAAGAGTATATACGGAGATGATGAAAAACGGTTGTTAAAAGAGTTTGTAAGTGCCAGTAATAAATTCTGCAGCAAGCGCGAAAACTTCCAGTTTGCGGGTCATAATATTAAGGAATTCGATGTGCCATACATTTGCAGACGCTTGCTTATCAATGGCTTGGAACTGCCTCATTATTTATGCCTGAATGGCAAAAAGCCGTGGGAAGTGGAGATGATGGACACCATGCAGTGGTGGAAATTTGGCGATTATAAAAACTATATATCACTTGATTTATTAGCCGGCGTAATGAATGTGCCGACTTCGAAAGGCGACATTGATGGAAGCATGGTACAGGATGTTTATTATAAAGACAAGAACCTGAAACGCATTGTGGACTATTGCCAGAAAGATGTGGAAGTAGTAGCCAATCTTTTACTTCGGTTTAACAACATGCCTTTGCTAAAGGAAGAGAACATCAGGGTTGTAACGCCGGATTGATTTGTCTTTTGATAAGTCTTTACGTTGCAAATGCAATAACTGCTTTTTATATTACTTAAAAACAGAGAAATTAAGAATTTGAGATTCGCTTTTGTAAAGCTCAATCATTGCCCCGAACCTTGATGTGAGGATTCTTGCTGCTTCAGCACGCAAGAATCACAACTGTCGATCACCAAAGTGGCGGGCGATGGTTACCAAAACTGTATTTGTATTTCATTTAAAATACTTAGCCATTCACCTTTTCATCAGATAATTGATTCAGCAGGTTCACCACGCCTTCTCTTTTCAATATTAAATATCCTAACCTATCGTTGCTGATGCCTTCTTTTAAATGATAGCTGAAGCTGAGCTGATCGTTTTTTACTTCCGTTTCAAAATAGCGGAATTGAATATTGAAATATTGTTTCAGATCCTCTCCTATTTCGTACAAATGCGTCGATAAAATAAACAAAGCATTTGGCATGCGGCGCAAGCCTTCTATCACAACAGTGCTGCACTTCATAGCATCCTGCACGTTGGTGCCTTTAAACAATTCATCTATCAGGATCAGCCATTTTCTGCCATCGCTTATCTTTTCTATCGTTTTGCGAATACGCTGTACTTCATTAAAGAAATAACTCTCGCCCTGAATGATATTATCTACCACCTGTATATTGCTAAGTAACCCATCAAACATAGACAGCGTAAGGCCTTCAGCCGGCACACCCATGCCTAAGTGCGCTAAGTAAGTGCTTACGCCAATAGCTTTAATAAAAGTGCTTTTACCTGCCATGTTAGCACCAGTCATAAATAAAAAATTCTGCTGTTGGTCGAGTGTAATATTATAAGCTACGGGCGTATGAAGTAAAGGATGATACAGTTGTTTAGCCTCGAAAAAAGGAACATTGCTTTCTACAAACTGCGGCATACAAAACCGGAAGTTTTTGCAGGCAGTTGCCAGGCTGATATAAGCATCCAGCCGGTTGTAAATATCTGTTAGCTCCAGCGCTTTTTCTTTATAATGCCGGCGAACAAAACCACCAAAATGAAGGACTTCTGCAGGGGAAAGTTTTTTGCTTTTATTATAGTCAATCATCTGCTTCACCACAGGCTGGTTCAGCAGCATGGCAATGCGGGTATTGGTGTTTTGCAGATATAATGAGCTTGTATTAGCCGTCAATTGCACAAACGATGTTAAGCCTTTGAACAGATCAATAAAATGCGTAACTGAATAGCGTGTCAATGAAAAATCAGCCGCATGAAACACTTTATAAGTAATTCCGTTGGCAGCATTTGCAGAAGGGATGGTATCGATGGCAGTATCGTAAAACCGCTCGACCACCATGATGGTTCCGTTCGATATATTCTGCGGAAGCTGCGGCAACAATGCCAGCAAACTTTGAATGGTTTGCTGTGCTTCTTCTATTTTTTTCAAATCATCCAACGGCCGGCTCAGTAGTATGCGCAGCCATTCGCGGCCACCGGCGGTAGTGGTAAAGTTCAACTTGTTGAAAACGGATTGTTCTTCCTCCGCGTTGAATATGGAAAGATCGTTGATGGTAGTTTTATCTGCCTGCATGGCTGTTATTGTATTAGGTATTATGTAGTATGTATTAAGACAAGCGAACGATAAAAAAAGTCGTAATACTTAATCCATACTACCTGATACATTAAGCTACAACTTACAAACTATCTGTCAAACTGCAAACGCCTGCCTGTATAAGATTCATTAAACATACCATTTTCATAAACCAGGTTGCCGCTTACAAAAGTATGTGTGATGGAAGAAGAGAAAATCGTGTCCTGCAGCGGGCTCCAGCCGCATTTGTAGAGAATATTATCGGTAGATACGGTGTAAGGTTTATTCATATCAGCCAGAACCAGATCTGCAAAATAACCTTCCCGTATAAAGCCGCGGTCTTTAATATTGAAGCAGGTAGCAACGGCATGACTCATCTTTTCCACCATCTTTTCAAGGGTTAATTTTCCATCCTTCACATACTGAAGCATCAATAAAACCGAATGCTGAACAAGTGGCAAACCGGCATGCGCTTTCTCGTATGTTTCGTTCTTTTCGTGCCAGGTGTGAGGTGCATGATCGGTGGCAATAACATCTAAGCGACCATCCAGCAAACCTTCCCAAAGAGCTTCTTTATGATGCGGCGCTTTGATGGCAGGATTGCATTTAATGAGGTTGCCCAATACATCATAATCAAGGCTTGTAAAGTGAAGATGATGCACACATACTTCTGCCGTGATGCGCTTGTCTTCTAAAGGAATCATGTTGGTAAACAACTGCAATTCTTTCTCTGTCGTAATATGCAATACATGCAGGCGGCTGCCATGTTTTTTGGCAAACTGTACGGCGCGAAAGCTGCTTTCAAAACACGCGTCTTCGTTGCGGATAACCGGATGATCCTGCGGCTCCAACACTTCTTTTTGTTCTTTCAGCCATTCCATATTGGCCTTGATGATGGCTTCATCTTCGCAGTGCGTGGCAATCAACAGTTCACTGTTGGCAAAAATGCCGTCAAGCGTTAATGAGTTATTTACCAGCAAATTGCCGGTAGATGAACCCATAAATATCTTAATGCCGCATACTTCGTTTTTCTTTTCATTGGTTCGCAATACTTCATCAATATTATCATTGGAAGTACCCATATAAAATGAGTAATTGGCAAGCGATGAGGCAGCCGCGGTTCTGTATTTATCTTCCAGTAATTTACGGGTAAAAACCGGCGGTACTGTATTCGGCATTTCCATAAACGACGTAACGCCACCTGCAACGGCTGCTTTGGCTTCCGTATAAATATTGGCTTTTTGCGTTAAGCCAGGCTCGCGAAAATGGACCTGGTCATCTATCGCACCGGGCAACAAATATTTTCCTTCGCCATTAATTTCTGTTACGGCATGCGGTACGCCAATTTCCGGCGCTATTTTTTGAATGCGGTTGTTCTTTATCCAAATATCACTTACGGTTATTCTTCCTTCGTTTACGATTGATGCGTTCTTGATAATGTATTCCATACTTATATAAGTTCCTGCAAGATAAATATGTTTTTAAAACCGTTACATCTTCTCCTTGATGCCTGTTTTTATCAGCCACCAGTTTACAGGATACGCAGTAAAAAAACCCAGCACCATAGCAACCTGCATAACCATCCAGAATACGATTTGCGTAGCATTTAACCGCTGCTTTAGAATAATAAACATAAATATTGCCATGCCGCCATACATCCCTACCTGCCATGCGGTAAGAGAAAGCGCATCAGCTTTCAAAGCGGCTTTTAATGCCTCGCCCGGCGATAGTTTTTTCATAGGCTTTATGGCATAATACTGAAAGATAATACCGAGTATAAAAGCAAGAATAAAATCGAGCAGCCAGCCGCCATACAGCGTACTGCCAAATAAAGAAATGGGAATATAAAGGAGCAGGGTTTCTGCTATCAGGTCGCCCAGCGTGCAGCCGCTGCCACAATGCAAAGCACCTACTACAACGCTTTGCCATAAAGGCTTTGGCGGCATCTTCATGTTATGTTTGTTACCCTCATCTTTCCTTTGCATACCGGGCATTTTATTCATGCCTTCCGCATGCATACTCATCATGGTTTTATGTGTTGATTTTCTGCCAATAAAATAATAAGCCAGTAAAGCCAATGGTCCTGCATACAAGCCTGTGATCGGCCAAACAACATTCATGATTTTCATGTGCTGTTTGTTACCCGCAATAATATCAACCAGCATAATCAGCATGCTAATAATGCCAATACTGACAGAAACTATAGCCAGTGTGTGAATAGAATGAGTCATCAGTTATTTTTTATTTATAGTTCATATACCACAGCTTCATAAGGCTGTAGAATTGTGTTTACAATGTGTCTGTTATAATTGCAAATAACAATCTTTGCACGGCTCAAAGCCTGACCTGTATTGGCTTCCGCACTTTTATTTGTAAAATTCAACAATACTGAAAATTTCCTTTTACCTGATTCCCTGGTGTATGCGTACACACCCGGATTGTCTTTATCGAGCAGCGTATAATCTCCATAAATCAATGCAGGATTTTCCTTTCGTATGGCAACCATCTTTCTAAAATAATTCAGGCAACTGCTTTCATCATCTTCCTGTGCAGCTACATTTATCTTTTTATAATTATCGTTGATGGCGAGCCACGGTTTGCTTGCAGTAAATCCGGAATTGCTTTCATTAATCCATTGCATGGGCGTGCGACTGTTATCGCGGGCTAATAATTTTTGTTCTTCAATAAAAGCCTTTGTATCACCACCTGTTTTCAACAGATGATTGTACTTATAAACGGTGTCTAAATCATTATAATCTTCAATTTTATCGAAGCGAATATTCGTCATCCCTATTTCATCACCATAATACCAATACGGTGTAGCGCGCATGGTAAAAATGAAAGTAGCAAGCATTTTCACTGATAAATCTCTCCATTCATCGCTGTCATTTCCCCAGCGCGATACCATGCGCGGCTGGTCGTGATTGCCGAGATAAATAGTTGCCCAGCCTTTATCTGCCAGGCCTTCATCCCAACGTGTATAAACGGCTTTAAACTGCAAAAGGCTATAGCCATTTGGGTCAATGGTTCGGCGCGTGCCATTGTGTACAAAGCCAATGTCCATACCTTCAAAATGATACGCCATATTAAGTTCTTTACGGCTTGGGTCAACGAACTGTAAAGCTTCCTGCGGCGAGCTGCCGGCGCCTTCGGCAACAGTTACAATATCGTACTTGCTTAACACTTCGCGGTTCATTTCCTGTAAATAATCGTGCAGGTGCGGTCCATTGCCATAATACCTGATGATCTCCTTTTCGTAGCCATCGGGAAGTATGGGAAACGTTATGTCTTTGGCAATAAACTGAAACGCATCTAAGCGAAAACCATCCACGCCTTTATTAATCCAGAAGCGCATGATGTCGTAAACTTCTTCGCGCAGCTTCGGATTCGACCAGTTTACATCGGGCTGGTATTTTGAGAAATAATGCAGGTAATACGCGTTGGTTGTTTCATCATAAGTCCATGCGTTATTGTCTTCTTCAAAATAAGAAAAACGTGGTGCAGGCTTGCCATTTTCCGCGCTCCACCAATGATAGTAATCGCGGTAAGGATTGTCTCTTGATAAACGCGATTGCTGAAACCAGTCATGCTCCGAACTGGAATGATTGACCACCAAATCCATGATTACACGAATGTTTCTATCGTGCAATCCTTTTAGCAATTGGTCGAAATCATCCATCGTTCCATACTCACTTGCAATGCCGCGATAATCACTTACATCGTAGCCATTATCGTAATTGGGTGATGGATAAATGGGATTGAGCCAGACGGCATCTATACCAAGGCTTGCGATATAATCTAATCTTTGAATGATGCCGCGCAAATCGCCGATGCCATCGCCATTACTATCCTGGAATGAACGCGGATAAATTTGGTAAACAACAGCTTCTTTCCACCATTGCTGATCCAAAATCTGCTCATCGTGAAGTTGTGTGTTTTCTATCGATTGATTCGTTTCTTCCATATCCAAATTAAAGCGGATGATGCCCAATTCGTGTGCCTGTTTATTCTATCAATCATGTTATTGTATTTGTTTGAAAGAAATGATTGCAATACCACAAACTATCTTTGCCCACATGCAAATCATTCCCGCGATAGACATTATTGAAGGCAAATGCGTGCGACTGACACAAGGCGATTATTCGCAGAAAAAAATTTACAACGAGCATCCGCTGGAAGTGGCGAAAGAGTTTGAAGATGCAGGCTTGCAGCGATTGCATTTGGTGGATCTGGATGGTGCAAAAGAGGGCAAGGTGAAGAACTGGAAAGTATTGGAAACACTGGCTTCCAAAACATTGCTGGTAATAGATTTTGGCGGCGGTATAAAGACAGAAAAAGATGTAAGCATTGTGTTTGAGTCCGGTGCTGCATTGGCCACAATTGGCAGCCTTGCGGTGAAGGATAAAGAATTGTTTGTTTCGTGGTTGCAACAGTATGGCGCGGATAAGTTTTTATTAGGCGCTGATGTAAAGGATGAAAAAATTGCCATTCACGGCTGGCAGGAAACAAGCGATGTTTGGATTTATGATTTTTTGGAAGATTACATACAACATGGTATACAACAAGTGTTTTGTACCGATGTCAGTAAAGATGGAATGCTGAAAGGCGCGGCGGTTGATTTGTATAAAAACATTCTTTCGAAATTTCCTGAGCTGTTTTTAATAGCGAGTGGTGGTGTAAGCTCAATGGACGATTTGGATGATTTGCAGAATACGGGTTGTAAAGGTGCCATTGTGGGGAAAGCTATTTATGAGGGAAGAATTGGATTAAACGAGTTAAAGAAGTTTGGGTGAATAAAATACGGATGAACACGTACTACGCGCACGGATGTTTAGATTTTTACACAGATCTGTTATTATAAATTACGCCGCGTTTCGTAAATCAATTACCAAACTGCCGCTTTTTAGATTGCTGCCAACTTATCCGTTCTGCCTGTAGAAAGCTTCGTATTTTCCTGAGCCTGAAGAATACGATGAACCCAACTGTTTTATCCATCTCCGGCAAATAAATAAAGGGATCAATCCGAAAAACCCGAATGAACAATCAATCAACTGCCAGTAGAGAGGAATGCCGCGTATAGGTCCGGCAATGAAGGCAAGCGGGAATACACAGATGCAGCAAAGGATTGCCCAGTTTATAATCCAGATGTTTCGCTTTGGGTCGATAAGCGGACCAATAAAAGCCAATGCAATAACGATGTGGGCAAAGGCAAGCCAGTCGTAGCCATACATGAGGAAGGGATATTTGCTGTTAGTATCGTGTAAAGCATCATATACTTTTTGGAGCCAGAAGGAAGCGCCGGATGGAAATGATTCTTTGTATTGTAATAGCCAGCCAAGCTCTGTTTCGACAGGAAAAGCGGTGATGCCGCTAATGGCGGTGGCAACCATAAAGAAGATGATGAGTGCGCGGATTTTGGTGAGTTGGTTAGCGTGAGTCATGGGTGTAAAAATAAGAGAGAAATGAAATAGAACACGGATGAACACAGACTTCGTACACAAATCTTCGGGATTAATATGTAAGGTTGAATGTGATGAATAGTATGAACCCTATTCATCGTCCAAAACAATTCATCTTAAAAATCTCAATTCAGAAAATCCATAATAATTCGTGCGCGTAGTCCGTGTTCATCCGTGTTCCATAAAAAAAGCTTCCGGCATGCCGGAAGCTTTTTTTATAAATCAACTTGATAAAGATTAATAATCCATACCCATTCCACCGCCTGGCATACCGCCCGGAGCCGGTGCACCTTTTGGTTCTGGTTTGTCGGCAATCACCGCTTCGGTAGTTAATAACATACCGGCGATAGAAGCTGCATTTTCCAGAGCAATGCGGGTTACTTTAGTTGGGTCGATAACACCGGCAGCAAACAAGTTTTCGTACACTTCTGTACGGGCATTAAAGCCGTAATCAGCCGTACCTTCCTTAATTTTCTGAACGATGATAGAACCTTCCAAACCACAGTTTGCCACGATCTGGCGAAGTGGTTCTTCAATAGCGCGCTTTACAATGGCAACACCCGTTGCTTCATCTTCATTAAGCGTTTTAATATTCTCAAGGTTTTGTGTAGCGCGGATGTAAGCGACACCACCGCCCGGTACGATGCCTTCTTCAACGGCAGCGCGGGTTGCATGAAGCGCATCGTCAACGCGGTCTTTCTTTTCTTTCATTTCAACTTCTGTAGCCGCACCAATATACAGTACCGCAACACCGCCAGCTAATTTAGCTAAGCGTTCCTGAAGTTTTTCTTTATCGTAATCAGATGTTGTAGTTCCAATCTGAGATTTGATCTGGTTTACGCGACCTTTGATATCATCTTCGTTGCCTTTGCCACCAACAATTACAGTATTGTCTTTGTTGATGGTAATTGCATCGGCTCTGCCAAGGTAATCTTCAGTTGCGTTTTCCAGCTTGTAGCCTTGCTCTTCGCTGATAACGATACCGCCGGTTAAGATGGCAATATCCTGCAGCATTTCTTTGCGGCGGTCACCAAAACCCGGCGCTTTAACAGCCGCCACTTTTAGCGTACCACGCAATTTATTTACCACCAAAGTAGCTAAAGCTTCACCTTCAAGGTCTTCTGCAATAATCAATAAAGGACGGCCGCTTTGTGCTGCTTTTTCCAGCATTGGCAGAATGTCTTTCATGGTAGAAATCTTCTTATCGTAAATCAGGATAGACGGATTCTGAAGATCAGCTTCCATCTTTTCGCTGTTGGTTACGAAGTAAGGAGAGATATAACCACGATCAAACTGCATACCTTCTACCACATCAACTGACGTATCGGTACCTTTAGCTTCTTCTACCGTGATAACGCCTTCTTTACCTACTTTACCAAACGCTTCAGCAATCAGTTTGCCGATGGTTTCGTCGTTGTTGGCAGAGATAGATGCAACCTGCTCGATTTTATCGCTGTCGCTTCCTACGGTCTGCGACTGAGATTGCAGGCTTTTTATTACTTCAGCAACCGCTTTGTCGATACCGCGTTTCAAATCCATCGGGTTGGCACCAGCAGCTACGTTCTTTAAACCTTCGCTGATGATAGACTGAGCCAATACTGTTGCTGTAGTGGTACCGTCACCTGCAATATCGGCAGTTTTAGAAGCCACTTCTTTCACCATCTGGGCGCCCATGTTTTCAATAGCGTCTTCCAGTTCAATTTCTTTAGCTACAGTTACACCATCTTTAGTTACAGACGGCGCACCGAATTTCTTTTCAATAACTACATTACGGCCTTTAGGTCCCAATGTTACTTTCACGGCGTTGGCAAGTGTGTCCACGCCACGCTTCATTTTATTTCTTGCGTCTATTTCGAAGAAAAGTTGTTTAGACATGATTCTGAATTATGATTTATGAATTATGATTTATGAATGATAGAACATTCACGTTTTTGCCTTTCTCTCCGCCGCGGCGGAATTGGAGGCTTTCTTTATACAATGGCGAGGATGTCGCTTTCGCGCATAATCAGGTAGTCCTGACCTTCAATCTGAATTTCAGTACCGGCATATTTGCCATACAGTACGGTATCACCAGTTTTTACAGTTACCGGCTCGTCTTTCTTACCCGTTCCGGCAGCTACTACAGTACCGCGCTGTGGTTTTTCTTTAGCGGTGTCAGGGATAATTAAACCTGATGATGTTTTCTCTTCTGCCGCGGCAGGTTTGATGATAACCCGGTCGTGGAGCGGAGTTACATTTAGTGTGTCAGCCATATTTGTTTGTTTTAAAATTGATTTTTGAAATGATAGATCGCTATCGTCAATTCTCCTGCCATGGACCGATTAAAAGACAAATTTTCAGTGGTATGGCAGGAATTGGGAGCGCAAAGGACGACTATTTTAACGGGTGTGACAAAATTTCATTTGATAATGTTTTGTGATTGATAAGGGAGCAGATAAAATTGCAGGAACAACATATTTATGAACAGAACGCAGAGTTACAAAAAACGAGTAATGGTATAGTTTGAAAATGCCAGGGCAAAACCTGTCAGGTTATCATGTATTTTATAAGGAGCAAACTCTTGAACCTGACAGGTTATTTTCAAACTGTACCACTACCAAAAAATATAAAAGACGAAACATAATGCTTCGTCTTTTACAGACTTCATAAAATATGATAGTAAATTAATTTTCTAATTTCCTTCTTCTCCAAAAAAAGTTTTGTCCAAAGACACATGAAATTTTTCAGCGCCTGCCTGTAAGCGTTGTTCATACGTTTCTATTGCATCCTTTCCGGCAAGGTAGCGCAACTGCTCTTTGCCATCTGTAGCTGCTTCATAAATAACATCTGCAATTTGCGCGGGTGAAGAAAGGTTTGCCATAAAATCGGGATTTACAAACCGCTTCCAAAATTGATTGTATGAATCATTATATGCAGGGTTGGAAATGGTAACCAGCGAACGTCCGGCAAAATCGGTAGCCGTTCCGCCGGGCGATACGGTTTTAATGCTAACGCCAAACCGTTTTAACTCAAATGCCATGCTTTCGGTCCAGCCTTCCAGTGCCCATTTGGTGGCATGATAAAGGGAGAAAAAAGGAAAAGCAACCAGCCCGCCAATTGATGTTATCGTAATAAAAACGCCGTTTTCCTTTTCCCGGAAGTGAGGAATAAATGCTTTTGTAGTTCTGATAACACCTAAAAGATTCGTGTTTACGATTTGCTGCAGCTGCTCATCTGTGGTTCCTTCCAGCGCGCCTACCGTACCATAGCCTGCATTGTTGAGCACCACGTCTATGGTATTATTTTCTGTTACTTTCTGAACAATGTCCGTAATCCCGTTCAAGTCAGTAACATCTAAGGGTAGTAAGGTGATGTTTTCAATTTTGTTCAGCTCTGTTTCTTTATCCGGATTTCGCATGGTTGCCAATACATTCCACCCTTTGGAAGCGAATAATTTTGCTGATGCTTTGCCGATGCCGCTTGAGGCGCCGGTAATAAAAATTGTCTTTGCCATAACTCTGCATTTTACATGTAATCAGCCTGTCGGCTTATTTTAAAATGCAAAATTGAACAGAGAGATTTTTTCGTACCAATGAAAATCAAACGGAAGTTTATAAAAATCAACTATCTCTAAACCGCGTTGGGTTAATACTAAGGTTTTTTGTAAAGAAATTGGTGAAATAAGTAACTTCATTGAAACCTAATGCGTAAGCGATTTCCGACACGTTCCACTCAGAATGCTTCAGTAAAATTTTTGCCTCCTTCAATATGCGTTCAGCAATAATAACAGACGTGGTTTTCTGCGTGATTTCTTTAACGGAACGATTCAAGTAATTCACATGAATTGCCAGCTGCTTTGCAAAACCGGAAGCTGAATGCAACCGCAACCGCTGGTTTGTATTTTCAATGGGAAATTGTCGTTCCAACAATTCTAAAAACAGTGTACACACTCTCTGTGATGCATTGATTGGCTTATGGCTGTTCGTTTTCGCCGGCTGCAGTTTGGTTGCATAATGCAGAACCTCAAAAACAAGATTTCGCAGCACATCTTCTTTATGCAAATAATCAGAGTTCTTTTCCTCTATCATCCGTTCAAAAATACTATGTATCGTTTCTGCCTGTTCATCAGTAAGCTCCAATACCGGTGTTCCGCCAGACTGAAAAACGGAGTAGTCATTCAAGTTGCCAAAGTGATGAAAAAAGGAAGGTGTAAAAATACACGAGTACCCGCTTTGCTCTTCTCCGATCCATTCCCAGTTGTACGGAATCTGCGGGTTTGCAAACAAAAGGGCTTGTTTGCTGGTCTCAATGCTTTTATCAGCATAATGAATCTGGTTCCTGCCGATAATAAACCCAATCTTGAAATACTCTCTCCGGTTGTATGAAACAGGTTGCGTTACACAACTGCTAAATTCATCAAACTTAAAGACATTGAAATGACCAATGTCTGTATTGATATTTCCGGGAACGGAATGCAGATTTCTTTTATAAAATTCTTCTATCGTTTCCATTTTGTTCATACTAAAATTATAAGCTGATGAACTATATTTTAATAATGTCCTCTTATCTCCGGCTTCACCTTTTCATCGTACAAATGCCGCAGCCTGATGTGCGTATCTACCGGCAGCATCGGCAGTTCTGAAGCCGCTACATTGCTTTGCACCTGTGATGCTTTTGTCGCACCGGGAATGACCGTAGTTACTTCCGGAAAATCCAAAATCCAGCGCAATGCCCATTCCGCCATTTTATCATCCGGCAAATATGTTTTCATTTCGTTTGCCACCGCAATGCCTTTTTTAAATTCGATTCCAGAAAAGGTTTCACCTGCATTAAATGCCTGACCGTCCCTATTAAAATTGCGGTGGTCTTTCTCACCAAAGGTTGTATTCTCCTCAAACTTTCCCGATAGCAATCCACTTGCCAGCGGCACACGGATAATGAGTGCCACATTCTTTTCCCTTGCCTTTTCAAAAATCTCGTCTGCCACATGCTGGCGAAACAGGTTAAAAATAATTTGTAACGATGCAATGCCTTCTTGCTCTAAGCAAAGCAACGCTTCTTCCGACGTCTCTACGCTCGCACCCCAATAACGAATGAGGTCTTCATCATGCAGCTTCCGCAAATGATCGAATACTTTTCCTTCGCGCATCACATCAGTGGGAATACAATGCAATTGCTCCAGAAATAATTTATTGAACTGCAAATGTTCCAGCGACTCTTCCACCTGCCGCTTCATAGCATCGTAGGTAAAGTTTTGCGGCCAGCCATTCGGTGCATCGCTTCTTCTGCCCAACTTGGTGGCAACATGAATTTCATGGTCAACGCTTTTCATGTATTTGCCAATAAGCGTCTCGCTGATGCCGGCGCCATACACATCAGCCGTATCCACGAAGTTGCCGCCGGCTTTTACATATTCATCTATAATGGCAAAAGCTTCGTCTTCGTTTACATTGCCCCACTCGGCGCTGCCGAGCTGCCAGGTTCCCAATCCAATTTCAGACACTTGAATGTCTTTAAATGCGCGGTATTTCATAGGTGTAATTTTTATTGTAAAAAACATTCCATTCATCGCAAACAATCTGCCTTGTTTTTCATTTGTTTTTCTTTCTTGGCAAGCAGGCATATAATTAAATGGTTGGTGCCATCATGTCGAACGCCGTAAGACATCTTTATGTTATAATGCAGTAACAAAGCCGGGAGACTTCTTCTGCCGCTGAAGTGACGGCAATCATCACACTAAATTTGTAAGCCCGCTTTTGTTTATCGTTAAAATAACATGCTCTTACCAACACATCTTCCTGTGCCGAAAGTGAAACGCTTATTTTTGCGCCCGCCAAAAAACGGAATTACCATAGCAAAATGATAAGCAGAAGAAACATACGGGTGAAAGTGATGCAAACCATTTATGCAATGGACTCGATGCAGGAGGCAGAGAACAAAACAGCGCCGGCACCCGTAAAGAAAGTGCGTGAGCAAATTGACCAGACGATTGAACTGTTTGTTTACCTGCTCTATTTCATTACCGAAGTGGCAGGCTATGCAGAAACGGATGCCCGCAACCGCGCTTCTAAAAATTTAGTGACGGATGAAGACCGCAATGTAAACATCAAACTTGCCGGCAACGAGTTGCTATGGAAGATAAAGGAAAGTGGCGCCTTTGCCGGGCTGGTAAGCGAACACAAACCGGCTTCCGTAGATGATGAAGGCGCTGTAAGAAAGGTGTACCAAACACTGGTGGCAACCGATGAATATAAGCAATACATCAGCGTGCAAAGCAGGGATAAAAATGGCGAAAGAGATATTCTCCAGTTCATCTTTACCGACCTGATGCTGCCCGACGATGCGTTTGTGTCTTTTATAGAAGAACACTTCAGCAACTGGCAGGACGATGCCGATATGCTGCGCCAGCTTATGATTAGTTACCTGACAAAACCCGGCAGCTTCGACCTGCGTGCATTGATGACAGAAGAAAAATGGAGATTTGCTACTGACTTAGTAACCACGACCCTGAATAAACGTGAGCATGTAACGGCGCTTATAAAACCCAAACTCAAAAACTGGGATGCCGACCGTATTGCGCAGCTTGATATGATACTGATGCAAATGGGCGTTTGCGAACTGTTGTATTTTGAAACGATTCCAACAAAAGTTACCATCAACGAATACATCGACATTGCGAAGGAATACAGCACGGAGCAAAGCGGCCAGTTTATCAATGGCATACTGGATAATATTCACAAGGAATTACTGAGCGAAAACAAAATACACAAGATAAATTTTAAACAAAAGGCTAACGGTTAAAGAAATTAATTTGCGCCGTCAATTGTAGCAACATGAAATACACTGCCTTCCTGCCATCCGTTTTCACAGCGTTTTTATTTATCACCATTACTTCCTGCCAGAGCAATGCAACATCTGGCGAGCATAGCAAAGACAGCCTGGCTATGATGGCTGATACATCAGGCTACACAACAGCTTCATTTCCTGATTCAATGCAAAACTTTGGTACTGTTATAAAAGGAAAGCAGGTAAAGATTGTATTTAATGTGCAGAATACCGGCACCAGGCCTTTGCTGATTGCGAGCGCAAAGCCAAGCTGTGGTTGTACCGTAGCCGATTTTACCAAAGCCCCGATTGAACCGGGCAAGAGCGGCGAAATCAATGCCTCGTTCGACAGTAATCATGGCTCGCCGGGACAAATCAGGAAAACGATTACAGTGGTTACAAACACATCGCCACAGCACAATATGCTTGTTTTTACAGGAGAAGTAAAGGCAGACTCCACTGCAACAAAATAATTTATCACACACAACAAACACAATTATGATTAATAATCTCTCTGCCTTATTAATGGCTCCATCCGGCGATCCGGGTTCTGCCGGCGGCTCGTTCCAGTTTATCATGCTCGGCGCCATTATGCTGGTGTTCTGGCTGTTCATGATTCGCCCGCAGGCTAAGAAAGCGAAAGAACAAAAGAAGTTTTTGGAGAACCTCACCAAAGGCGACCGCATTGTTACCATTGCCGGTATTCATGGCACCATTAACCGCGTGAATGATGACAATACGATGCAGCTTGAAGTTAGTCCGGGCATGTATATGAAGATTGAAAAAAGCGCCATAAGCAGTGAATGGACTGCCGCTTTAAACAAGCCGGCTGCTACTACCGCAACAGCCATAGCTGATAAAAAATAATGAGCTGCGAGGTATGTGGTTCGAGGTGTAAGCCTTGAAGTAACTGCTATCTTTTTTGTTATCATGATTTATTGAACCAGGAGCTGAGCTCCTGGTTTTTTATTTTTTTGAAACGGGATTGTAAAGCTTACAGATTTGATTGATGCTGTTATAGAATTGAGTTGAAGAATAACTGAAACAAATAGCTTTGGCAGTATGAAACAGCCTTTGCGTATTGGATTAACAGGCGGCATTGGCAGCGGCAAAAGCACCGTTGCCAAAATATTTGAAGTGTTGAACATTCCTGTGTTTTATGCCGATGCAGCCGCCAAAGAACTGATGAATAGTGACGCCTTTTTACGACAGCAACTTATGAATGCTTTTGGCGAAGACACCTATATAAACAATGCATTGAACCGGGCTCATTTAGCTTCTGTTGTATTTAAGGATGCTTATCAACTGGAACGCCTGAATGCGATTGTGCATCCGGCTACTATTGCAGCCGCAGAACGATGGTTTGCGCAGCAATCTTTGCCTTACGTTATTAAGGAAGCTGCTTTGCTATTTGAGTCGGGCTCGGCGGCGGGATTGGATTATATCATCGGCGTTTCAGCGCCACAACACGTGCGCATTCAGCGAGCAGCTAAGCGTGACGATATCAGCCCTGAACAGGTGCAGCAAAGAATAGATAAACAGATAGATGAATCTATCAAAATGAAGCTCTGCGATTTTGTGATTGCAAATGATGAACAGCAAACGCTATTGCCGCAGGTACTGAAGTTGCACAAGAAACTTATTAGCCTATCCATCAACTATCAACCACTAACTACCAACTAAATATTTACTTCGCCATCCGGTAACACCAGCGTTTCAATTTTCCTTCAAAATCAAATGGTGTAGTGGCTTTGGTAATGTCTTTAATTTCCTTTGCTTTAATTTCTTCCGTATCCAAAACAAAAGAACTGAGGTTTGTGCTGAAATAAACAATGCCATTGGGTGATAATGCTTTCAGTACGTCATTCAGCAACTCTGCATGATCGCGCTGAATATCGAGAAAATCTTTCATGCGCTTGCTGTTGCTGAAGGTTGGAGGATCCATAATCACAAGGTCAAAGCTATCTGGCGTTAGCGTTTTCAGGAATTGCTTTACATCAGCATGAATGAACTGATGTTTTGCTTTATCAAAATGGTTGGCATCAAAATTATCTTCTGCCCATTTCAGGTAGGTCTTCGATAAATCAACCGAGGTAATAGCCAATGCACTTCCTGCCGCTGCATAAATAGAGAAAGAGCCGGTATAACAAAACAGGTTCAGCACCCGTTTATTTTTCGCTTCATTGCGCACCATTTGCCTTGTTAAACGATGATCTAAAAACAAACCAGTGTCTACATAATCGGTAAGATTTACCAAAAAAACCAGCTCATTTTCTTTTACTGTAAAGAATTCTTTTTGCAGACCAATCTTTTCATATTGCTGCTCGCTGCGATGGCTCATGCGCCTGCGCTCGCGTGTGAAAATATTGTCGGTACTGACTTCTAAAATGGCGGAGATAACCTGCATGCAATCCTGCATCCAGGCATCGTGCTCTTCCTCTTCCATGCCGTGTTTGCGCAGGTATTCAGCTACATAAATTTTATCATCATACCGCTCAATAGAAAATGGAAATTCAGGAATGTCATGGTCATATACACGATAGCAGGAAATATTTTGCCGGCGCGCTATTTTGTTCCTGTGTTTATACACTTTACCCAACCTGTTTTGAAACATCAGCAGCTTATCGTCGTTGCTCATTTGCCATCATATTACTCGTACAAATAAAATATGGTTTCACTTCATGCAATAAAATGTTTTTAAAATACAGAACCAATGCGGTTTAACTACCGTATATATAATTTGCTAACAGAAAAAGATAACTCCTATAAATCGACAGGTATTACTTTTTCTAAATCATTTACATTAAAAATTAAAATGATGAACACCGCTAAATATCTGTTTGACAAATCGATTCTGGTCATTACTTTTTTAATGCTTTTTATCATCATAATCGCTAAACGGATTAACGTATCTCTCCATCCCCGGCTATCGGGGTACAGGAAATCTATTTAGAGTTACCCATTCACCTGGCTTTTTATCTAAACATTTCTTCTACTTTTCTATACCTGTATTCAAAGATTTTTTCCACCTGCTTTCTTACCAATAATCTGTTCACCAGTCTGCCAACCGCATACAAAGGCACTTTATAGTGCAGCAAATCCGTCATTTCAACACCATCTTTTGTTTCTTTAAAATGATGTTGGTGATGCCATAAAGAGTAAGGACCAAACCGTTGCTCATCTATAAAATAAATCTTGTCGCGCACGTGTGTAATCTCAGTCATCCAGTATAGCGGAATGCCCAGCAAAGGGCGTACTGTATACTCAATAATCTGCCCTTCATACATCGTATCGCTGAATGTATCATTGATCACTTTAAATTTCATGTATGGCGGCGTTATCTTCTGCAGGTTGCGCGGCGAACTGAAAAAATCCCACGCTTCATCAAGCGATATTTTCATCACCTGTACCCGCTTCAATGTATGTACTCCACTACTCATAGCAAACAAAATAAAAGCTGCATGAGGAACCCATATCTCTTCATGCAGCCCGTTGCTTAATATAATTTATTATCCCAAAAACCGGTTCAGGCTTTCCAGTTCATCCTCCCAACCTTTCTTGCGTGGATGAATGGATTCTTCCTTGTCTTCACTCAATTGAGTTATAGATATTTTACTACCATTTCCTTCGCTGCTGAATTCTATGGTGAGTTCAAAATGATTGTTACTCAGGTTGTTTGATCCTGATATCTGCCAGTTCCAGTTATACACCAATCGCTGCGTAGGTTTTACGTCCTTATATTGACCTGTGATAATAATTGTTCTTTCGCCTTCTGCCCCTTCAAACTCATATTTGATAGCTCCGCCTTCCCGTACATCATTTTCTACATTCACCAATTTATTACCTGCCGGCTTCCACCAATTTTTCAGCTTATCAGGGTTAATCCAGGCATCATACAAATCATTTACACCAGCCGTAAATGTTTTTTCAGCTTGTGTACTTTGTGTTGTGTTTTCCATATTCCGGTTTTTATCGTTACAAAAAGGGTTGGTGTAAAATGTATGCCATATTTATCAGGTAGCTTCCAGTCGTCAGTTATCTGCTTTTAAAACTCTTATGGCTACACCCGGAATTTGGAAAAGAGGAAAGAAACTTTACATTATATATCAATCATCCTCTTGCCAGCGAGCTGCCAAATACTTTCTTCAGCAAATCGGTAACACGCGCGGCGGGGTTTTGCCTTATCTTTTGTTCTTCAATAGCAACCTGGTAAAAGATGCCGTCAATAGCTTTACCGGTTACGTAACTGCTAAGGTCAGTATCAATTTTGTTTTTGGAAAACTGGTTGTAAACGGTAAACACGTCGTTCCAGTATTTTGTTGCATTGGTTTGCTGCAAAGCTTTGTTTACTGCAGGGCTAAAAGCTGCCGTTAAATCAGCCGTGGTTTTATTTTTAAAATAATTCGTAGCTGCATTATTGCCACCTTTTAAAATACCGATTGCATCGGTAATCGTCATTTGCCTGATGGCATTTACAAAAATGGGCGTAGCACTTTGCGCGGCATCTTCTGCTGCGCGGTTCATGCTGAGTACGGCTTTATCAACAAGGCTGCTTAACCCCAAGGTTTGCAGCGTACTTACTACCTTTTGCGCTTCGGGCGGCATCAGTATTTTGATGGCTGCATTTTTAAAAAATCCATCTGCGGCAGACAGTTGATTCGTGCTGTTTTGAGTACCAACGGTCAGGGCTTCTTTCAAGCCGGCAGCCACCTGGTCCCGGGTAAGTTCCGATGTAGCAGCGGGCAACGAATTCAATACCTGCTGCGCCGTTTCGCAGCCGGAGAAAAGAATAAATAAAGAGCTGATAACAATGAGATTCTTTATCATTTGGTTTATTAATTATAATCTATTTGACGAAGTCAAAGTAACTCGTATACAACCTTTGTAACAAGAACTATTATTTAAGTGAACCCCACCTTATTGGCTTCTTTTTTACATAAGGTAATCAGGTTTCGTCTTTCTGGTTTACCGTTATTACTAAGGCTGATTAATTAGTGTTCAAAAAAACGTTAGCCTCTCTTCTCAGCACTCACCTCTCACATAAACTATTGTTGCGAGAATACTTTTTTCAGCAAATCAGAAGTTCGCGCTGCCGGATTTTTGCGGATGTCTTTTTCCTTCAAGGCAATTTCATGAAACAAACCATCGAGCGCTTTGCCTGTAACATACGTGGTGAGGTCGGTTTCTACCTTTTTTACAAACGGCATCTGGTTGTATGTCGTTGTTACGGTTGACCAATATTTAGTAGCATCTACCTTAGCCAGCGAGCTATCAATGACGGGGCGGAAAGCCGTGGTTAAAGCGCTTGTGGTGCTGGCTTTCAGGTATGTGGTAGCTGCAGAATCATTGCCTTTTAAAATGTTCGCTGCATCTGTAATCGTCATTTGCTTAACGGCATTTAAAAAGATAGGCGCTGCACTCTTAGCTGCATCTTCCGCGGCGCGGTTCATGGTTAGTATCGCCTGATCTACCTGAGATCCCAAACCCGCACTGCGCAAGGTTTTTTCTACTTTCTGCGCTTCGGGCGGTATCAGTATTTTGATGGCTGCATTTTTAAAAAAACCGTCCGGTGCCGATAGCAAACTGGTGCTGTTTTCTACCCCTTTACTTAAAGCCTCTTTTAAGCCACCGGCAATGTCATCTGTACTCAAGCCAGAGATGGCAGAACCAATAGAAATCTTGCCGCTCGAATCTTTGCGAAGCGGGTTCCTGAGTATATTTTTAAACTGCGCATTGGCAACTGCCGAAATAAAAAGGAACAAAAAAAGGAAATTATTTTTCTTCATGCGATTTATTAAAAGATGAATGATTGATTAGCCTGACAAAAGACGTTCTTACCGGAAGAAGGTTTATCTTTTTAATGTTTTATAAATCTTAATAACGGTAAGTTGAAACAAGTAAAATATGAAACATGAAGATAACAGGACGTATTTTACAAATGTTACTCCATGATCTCTCACTCATTTATCCGTTACCTCAACAATCAGGAACTTGAGGTAGTTTGTATTTTCCATATTCCATATAATGGGATGATCGCTTGACTGGGCGCGAAATGTAACCTGCCTTATGTTTTTCCTGGCATCTTTAGCTGCCATTTCTATCGTTTGCAAAAACAATTCCGGCGATACTAAATTGGTGCAACTGCTTGTAACTAAAAACCCACCATTCTTTATCAGCTTCATGCCGCGCAGGTTGATTTCTTTATAACCTGCCACCGCTTTTTGAATGTTCCCGCGGCTTTTGGTAAACGCCGGCGGGTCGAGCATAACAACATCATATTTCCTGTTTTCTTTCGTCCATTGTTTTAATACATCAAATGCATTTACGGCTTCAAAGCGGCACCTGTCTTCCACTCCGTTCATCTTTGCATGCTGGTTCGCCTGCGCTACGGCGCTTTCCGAAATATCAAGCCCTAACACAGACTTTGCACCATAATGCGCTGCATGAATTTCGAACGTTCCGGTATAAGTAAATACACCCAGTACGTCTGCGTCTTTTACGATGTGGCGAATGGCTTTGCGATTGTCTTGCTGATCTAAAAAATAACCGGTCTTCTGACCGTTTTCCAGATCGACGATAAACCGAATGCCATTCTCTTTGATTTCGATTTTTGTATCGAATGGCTCCGATAAAAAACCGGTCTGTTGTGGCAGTCCTTCCAGCGTGCGCACCGGCACATCATTACGCTCATAAATGCCTTTGGGAGAAAAGAGTTTGTTTAATGCAGAAACGATAGCCGGCTTCCATACATCCATGCCCAGCGACATAGTTTGAATGGAAAAATAATCGTTGAATTTATCAATGATAAGTGAGGGTAAATAATCGGCTTCGCCAAATACAAGCCGGCAGTTTCCGGTATAGCCAATCTTGCGTCGGTAATGCCAGGCGGCTTCTACTTTTTTATAAAAAAATGCCTCGTTAATCTCTTCTTTTTTACGCGTGAGCAAGCGTACAATGATTTGTGATTTGGGGTTGATAAAACCGCGGCCGGCAAACGATTTATCAGCAAAGTGTACCTCAACAATGTCTCCGGCTGTTACATCGCCCTGTATCTCTTCCACTTCATTGCCAAATATCCAGGGATGCCCGTTGGCAATACGCGGCGCTATCTTCCTTTTTAAAATCACTTTCGTCATGCGCCAAAGATATTGATACAGAGAAAAGGAATATTCTTGGCAGGGTTATTGAAAAATTCGTTCATTAACTAACAAAAAATTACCATCATGAGCACACAAAAAATAATTCTCGGTACTGTATCCGGCGTATTAGCCGGTGTAGCAGTTGGTTTGTTAATCGCCCCTATGAGCGGTGAAGAAACACGCCAGAAAATATCTGAAAAAACAGATGAGCTGACAGGTACAGCAAAAGATAAATTTAACCAGTTTAAAGAGAAAGCTTCTACAAAGGCAGATGACCTCAAAGCTACTTTGAGTCAGAAGATTGAAGGTATCAGCGATGAAGTTCGCGAGAAAATACTGACGCTGTTAAACAGCGGAAAAGACACTTTAGATAAAGGTAAAGATGCTATGGATAAAGGTAAAGATGCCATTAACACAGCCGAAAATAAGGTGGGCAGCGCACCAGCGCCGGCACCTGCTAAATAATTACTTTAAACAGAATCTTAGAACAACAGAGAGCGTATTACCTACGCTCTTTTCTTTTGTCAGTAACTTCTCATATTTTTATCGCACTAAAAAGTGTTATAAAAATATATGAAGAAACAAATTTTGATTTTGACCGCCATGGTTGCGGTAATCTTTATAGCAGCCACAGCCTTTACGCCATCGCCAAAACAGAGTACGTGGAAGAACCTGAAAGTATTGCCGCAGGACATTAGCAAAGACAGCCTTTTGGCCATTATGGATTATTACAAAGGCGCATTGGGAGTAAAATGTGGCTTCTGCCATGCACCTGACCCGGCAACCGGCAAACTGAATTTTGCCAGCGATGAAAAGCCGGAAAAGGAGACTGCGCGTTATATGATGAAAATGACGATAGACATCAACAAGAATTTCTTTAACTTCAACAATTCAGCTAAGCCAGATACCATCCAGGCGGTTGCCTGTTATACCTGTCACCACGGCGATCCACACCCGGAAGCAAAAACAAAGTTCGAAGATGATCATAAAATGCCTCCTCCTGCACCAGGCGGCGGTATGCAGCCAGGCGGTTCAATGCCAAAGGACAGCATACATAAGAATGTGCCGCCAATGAAGTCATAAGATTATTCAGGAAATAAAATACAGTTACAAAGCCCTGTCGGGTATAAATCGGCAGGGCTTTTTGGTAAAATATATTCGTCTTCTTTTCTTAATTGGCTGCTACAATTCGTGCGAAATAATCAGCAGGCAATAAAAGAGCTTCCGGTTTATTTTTAAAAATACCAAACACGGTACTTCCGCTGCCGCTCATGGCAGCATACTCAGCACCATGCTGATGCAATTGCTCTATCAGATTACCTACAACGGGGTATTGGCTTACAATTCCTTTTTCAAAGTCATTATGCAAAACCTGTTTCCATTGTTCAGGAGGTTGCTGAATAATATCCCGTAATGATTCTGTATGATTTTGATATTGCAACTGCCTGAAAGCTTCACCGGTATTGATATGAATATTCGGGTTGATGATATAAAAATAATAACCTGATAAACTGATGTTGATTGGCTCTATAATTTCGCCTCTGCCTGCGGCAAAGCAAGGTTTGTTATAAATAAAAAATGGACAATCGCTGCCAAGCTGTAACGCATATCGGGCAAGCCGTTCAGCTGATAAACCAAGATTGAATTTTTCATTCAGCATCATCAGCATAAAAGCACCATCAGCACTGCCGCCGCCTAATCCGGCACCCATAGGTATGGCTTTATGAAGATGGATATTGACAGCAGAAAGCTTCGGAAAATCAGCTTTCAAAAGCTGCCACGCTTTCATACAAAGATTGTTGTTCGCATCGCCGGAAACAGGCAAGCCGGATAGTGTAAAATAAGGTGCGTTACTATCGTTATACAACGGCAATATTTCGAGCGCATCGCAAATGGGAACGGGATAAAAAACAGTTTCGAGGTTGTGATATCCATCTTCCCGCTTTCCTGAAATATGAAGACCAAGATTGATTTTGCAGTTCGGAAAACGAATCAAGTGATGTACGATGTTAGATGTGTGATATACGATGTGATTCCATGTATAATAGCATGTATTTAATGCACTATATTCTTGAAGAGACATCCAGCCTGGCCGATTATTTTTTCCGCTTGTTCAGTTCATCGCGTATGCTGATGGCACGCAGGTAATCTTCCTGCTCCAGCACTTCGTTCAGCAAGGTTTGCAGCTCATCTAAACTTAAACTTTGCAGGTTCTCTTTAGAAGAAGAACTAACGGTTTGCTCAACTGCTACTTCGCCTTTCTTTTTGTTATTGTCTTCCATTAAAATACCGGCACTTTCAAGAATATTATCGAAGGTGTAAATAGGGCAACCAAAGCGCACAGCAAGCGCTAAAGCATCGCTGGTGCGGCTATCTATCTCAACAGTATCATGTTCATTTATGCACACAAGCTTGGAGTAAAAAATACCTTCCTGCAGGTCGTTAATCACAATCTCCATCAGCTCTACATTAAACGCATTCATAAAGTTCTTCATCAGGTCGTGCGTAAGCGGGCGGCTTGGTTGCATACGCTCCAGTGCCACAGCAATTGCCTGGGCTTCAAATCCGCCTATTACAATGGGCAGGCGGCGAAGCCCGTTCACCTCTCCCAATACCACCGCGTAGGAATGTGTTTGTGTGATGCTATGCGACAAAGCCACAATCTCTAGTTCTATCTTCTTCATGCCGGAAATCCCAGATGTTTTATGCCGCAAATGTAATATTTTCAGGGTTTCGGATAAGCCTGTAAAGGCAGGCATTACAAGTTTTTTAGACTAATAAAAATTGAGTTTCTCCTTATGACAGCTTCTTTTCTGCAGCATTTGCAGCAACAATTTTCCCGTTTTATAAATAAAGATTTCAGGATTGACGAAAGCAGGCAGGTCTTTGGTGGCGATATTAACACTACGTATATGATTACAGCAAATGGCAGCCGGTATTTTATTAAGTGTAACCATGAAGCTGCGCCGGATATGTTTGAGAAAGAATATAATGGCCTGCAATTGTTGAAAAACAAGAGCACTTTGCACATACCTGAACCATTTTTATACGGACAATTTAACAATACATCATATCTGGTGATGGAATGTTTAGAAGAAGCTTCTTTTACGCCTGCAATATGGAAAGCATTGGGCGAAGGGCTTGCCGGTATGCATAAACAAACACAACCACAGTTTGGGTTGAATGAAGACAATTATACCGGCAGTTTACCACAGTCGAATCATCTATCAAATACATGGGCGGAGTTTTATACAGAGCAACGAATATTACCTCTTTTAAAAAAGGCTTTTGATAAAGCGCTCTGCACAAAGGAAGATATGAAGAACGCTGAAGCTCTTTGCAGCAGGCTATCAGCCCTTTTTCCTGTTGAGCCACCTTCTTTATTGCATGGCGATTTGTGGAGTGGAAACGTAATGGCTTGCGCCAACAATCAACCCGCCATTTACGACCCGGCAGTGTATTATGGGCATCGCGAAATGGATATTGCTATCACCTTATTATTTGGTGGTTTCGATTCTTCATTTTATCAGCATTATAACGAAAATTATCCGTTGCAAAACGAATGGAAGCAACGCATTTCTTTATGCCAGCTTTACCCTTTATTGGTTCATCTGAATTTATTTGGCAGCGGCTATTACGGAAGAGTAAAAAGTGTTTTGAATATGTATAAATAGAGCTGCATTTACTGTTGTTAAGAAAAAAAGCCTGCGTTTTATGGCAGGCTTCTTATGAGTGTAATAGTACAAAGTTATTGTTGAAAAATGGTATCCATATCCATGTGCCGGTCGCGGTCAATGGCTTTTTCCTTTGTCTTTTTTAATATTTCCTGCAATGTTTCTACGGCATCCAATGTGGCAGTTTCAAAAGTTGCAGCATTCTTTTTTACAAAATGATCATTGCCGGGCACTTCAAGTCTTATCTCGCTAAACTTGTTATTTGGATTGCCATCAGAACCTAAATACAACGTCACATCAGCCCGAATAATTTTATCGCTTTTCAGCTTGGCAAGCGTTTCGCGCACATAATTTTCCAGTTCATTGCTGGCCTTAAAACCGGGAGATTCTATTATTATATCCATACCATGTATTTTGATTATAAAACTGCTATTATCGTACCAGAGAGATATGAAGCTATCAGCCTTCAGCTTTCAGAAATCAGTTCTTTTTTCTGCTTTGCGCCTCGTGCAAGTAACAACCGAAAGCTGATAGCTGACTACTGATAGCTTATGATTCCTTTTAACATTCTCTTTCTCATTAACCTTTTATCTTCCCTTTTTTTACAACAGTTTTCATAGAAATGAATAAGATTTCAATCATTCTGAATGTTATACTGCTCGTGGCTTTAGGCACGCTATACTATCTTTTTTTTTCCTACCGGGATCAGGACAGGCACCGGATTCAACAGGCAAATGCAGCTTCGGCAAACCGCTTTAAAATTGCTTACTTCGAACTGGATTCTTTACAGGAAAATTATGCGTATTTTAAAGAAGCCCGCGATTACCTCAACACACAGGAAGCGCAGATGACAAAGCGACTGAACGGGCTTCGTGACAGATACTCAGATAAACTGAAAGAATACAACCAGAAAGGACCTACAATGAGCCAGACAGAGCAGGGCGCTTTTGAGCAACAGCTTATGTCGTTAAAGAACGAATACGACCAGAGCCAGCAACAGATGGGTCAGGACATGAATAACCTGTATGTACAAAAAATGCAGGATGTAAAAAAGCGCATCCAGGATATTCTGAAAATTTATTGCCGCGATTCGGGGTACACGTACGTTTTCGCTTCGAGTAATGAAGATTACCTGTACTATAAAGACACGCTGCGCAACATCACACCAGGCATTGTGAAGCTGCTGAATACTGAATACGGGAAAGGAAAGAAGTAAGCCGATATAAATAATTTTGGGGCGATTCATCTACTACATTTGTAAGCATGAATCGCTTCTTTTTTTTTAGTATCTTTCTATTCCTCGGCAAAGAATCTTTTGCGCAGCAAAAACATATTGTTGGCACCGAAGTCAACCCGTTTTCTTACACCTTTACCAAATCAAAAATATACACGCAGGCGGCGGTTGTTTGCGCACATCCGTTAGCCAGTGAGATTGGCGTTGCAATTATGAAGCATGGTGGCAACGCGTTTGACGCTGCCATCGCAGTCAACTTTGTATTGGAAGTAGTTTATCCCAACGCAGGCAACATTGGCGGCGGCGGTTTGTTAACAGCAAGAAAGAACGATGGCAAACTCATCACGCTCGATTACCGCGAAAAAGCACCTTCTGCCTCAAGCCGTAATATGTATTTAGACAGTGCAGGCAATGTAGTTCCCGATTTATCTATCAACGGTCATCTATCGTCGGGCGTGCCGGGCACAGTGGCAGGTTTGTTTTATATGCATAAGTGGGCAAAGCTGCCGATGGCCGTTTTAATACAACCTGCTATTGATTTAGCAGAACACGGATATGCCCTTACCGAGTCGGAAGCCAACAGTTTAAACAACAACAAAGAAGCTTTTATCAGGTTCAATACAAAGCCGGTTGCCTATACACGGGACAGTGCCTGGAAGCCGGGCGATACACTAATTCAGAAGGAGCTGGCGCAAACGCTGATACGCATTTGCAATGGCGGGCAGAAAGGATTTTATGAAGGTGAAACTGCGAAGCTCATCATTGAAGAAATGAAGCGTGGCAATGGCATCATGAGTTATGAGGATTTAAAAAATTATACGGCTAAAGAAAGAACGCCGCTTTCCTTCATGTATCGCGGTTATCAGGTAGTTGGTTTTCCACCGCCAAGCAGCGGCGGCATTTTGCTGGCGCAAATGCTGGGCATGATAGAACCTTTTCCCGTAAGGCAATATGGCTTTGGCTCAACGCAGGCAACCGGTTTAATGATAGAAGCTGAGCGCAGAGCGTATGCCGACAGAGCCGAGCACATGGGCGATCCTGATTTTTATAAAGTGCCGCAGAAAGCTATTACGGGCAAAGCATATCTTGCCAACCGCATGAAGGATTTTGATTCAATGCATGCTTCAAAAAGTGAAGACATTAAAGCCGGTAATGCGTATGAAAGCAAAGAGACCACGCATATGAGTATTATGGATAAATGGGGCAATATGGTTGCCATTACTACAACACTCAACAACTCGTATGGCAGCAAAACGGTTGTGGGCGGCGCAGGTTTCTTTTTAAATGATGAAATGGATGATTTTAGCGCTAAGCCCGGCGCACCAAATATGTATGGCGCTGTGGGCGGCGAAGCCAATGCCATTGCGCCCGGAAAGCGGATGCTCAGCTCTATGACACCAACTATCGTATTGAAAAATAAGAAGCCGTTTATTGTGGTGGGAACACCCGGCGGCACTACCATTCCAACCTCTGTTTTTCAAACCATTGTTGATATTGTAGACTTTGATATGACGGCAGCGCAGGCAGTAGATGGACCTAAATTTCATCACCAGTGGTTGCCGGATGAAGTCTATTTTGAACCTGCTTTTTCGCAGCCAGCAAAACAGGCGTTAAAAGCCAAAGGTTACATTATAAAAGACATTGATGGCATTGGCAGAACAGAAGTAATTAAGATCACCGGCAAAGACAAAGAAGCTGCTGCTGATATCAGGGGGAATGATAGCGCGGCAGGATATTAATGTGATGAATGTATTATGTAGTAAGTAGTAAGTAGTAAGACTGCAACATTAAATACATAATACTTACTACATAATACCTAATACAATCTACATAATACCTAATACAATCTACATAATACCTAATACAATACAAATGACTTTCGAACAAGGCTTTCTACAGGATACCATCAAACGGCTGCAAGGCTATAAAGAGTTGGGTGGTAAAACGTTGGCGCAACTGAGTGACGATGACATGCAGTTTGCACCGAATGAAGAAAGCAACAGCATCGCCACCATCATACAGCACATGCATGGAAACATGCTGAGCCGCTTTACCCGTTTTCTTACAGAAGATGGAGAAAAAGCGTGGCGGAAACGTGATGAAGAATTTAACGTGAATCTTCAACCCAAAGAAAAAATAATGGCTTTATGGGAAGAAGGCTGGCGGGCTGTGATGGAAGCTTTGAAAGGCTTACAGCCCGGCGACCTGGTGAAGACCATTTACATTCGCACCGAACCGATACTTGTGTATGATGCTATTTTGCGTCAATTAGCACATTATCCATATCATGTGGGACAGATTATTTATATCGGGAAAATGAGAACGGGAAAAGCCTGGCAACCGCTTAGCATTGCCAAAGCACAAAGCGAACAATACAACGAAGAACTGGCAAAGAAATTTACAACAACATGACACCGGAAGCAATCATTTTTGATATGGATGGCACTTTAATGAACAACAATCCCTATCATTTTAAAGCCTGGCAGGCATTTTACAAACAATATAACCGCAGCCTGACATTAGACGATTACAGACATCAGATCAGCGGGCATACATCTCCGGAAATTTTCCAGACTTTCTTTGGTAAAGAAATGACGCCGGAAGAAATCACCACGCATTCCAACGAGAAGAACCTGTTATATCGCGAATTGTATAAACCATATGTTAAGCCGCTCAATGGGCTGATCGGTTTTTTAAAAGAAGTACAAGCTGCCGGCATTCCAATGGCGATTGCAACGTCAGGTTCGCCGGCAAATGTGCGCTTCATGTTCGAGCATATTCCCATTGCACAATACTTTGAGCATGTGGTAGATGCTTCGGATGTGGTAAAGGGAAAACCTGACCCGGAAATTTTTTTAAAAGCCGCACGGTATGTTGGCGCCGATCCAAAAAAATGCGTGGCATTTGAAGACTCGTTTGCAGGCTTTGCTTCTGCAAAAGCAGCAGGCATGAAAGTGATTGGCATTACAACAATGGAGAAGCGCGAAGAGATGACGGATACTGATTTGGCGATAGATGATTATACAGGAATAAATGTAGCGAAGCTTGAAAAGATTATAGAGAAATGAAACCCGAAGCGGGATCTACGAAAATGGCGCCAGGGTAAGTGAGCGTACATATCATTATGACGATGACGGGAAGTATATTCGGGAAGACACCGGTAAGAAAGACGAAGGAAAAGACCCGTGATGGAACACATACAAGCATTGTCTGTTTCCTGGTAAGTAGTCATGCAAAATTATCCATGCAAAATTCAGTTATCAGATTCCGCATGGCGCTGAAGACGCCACAGGTTGCGGAATGATGAAACCGCTTTATTATCCGTTTAATTTTGCATGACTACTTAGATACCAAAGGATACACAAAAGAAATTTATCTTAAACAATCCTGCGAGTGGAGCGGAGATGCGGAAGCGTTGCGGTTGATAGCTGGAAGCCCGCAATGGCAGCCTGCTGTACAAAAAGGCAAGCCTGTTATGTATCGCCGGTTGCAACCGATCTCTTATAATGTTCGATCGCGGTAACTTTTGCGAAAATCATTTAAAATTTTAATCCACTTTTACCGCCCATAATTGTAGGCAGTATGCAACAAAATAAGTCGAAACAACTCGCCGCCGAACAAGCGGTTACTTATATCAAAAGCGGGATGATGGTAGGGCTTGGCACCGGTAGCACAGCGGCTTTTGCTATACAGGAAATAGGCCGGCGTGTAAAGGAAGAAGGCCTGCAGATTCGTGCCATTGCAACATCTGACCGCTCGGAGGAAATGGCAAAAGAGCTTCACATTCCTATCGTTGGCTTTGCCGATTTTGATACCATCGACATTACCATTGACGGGGCTGATGAAGTGGATGAAAATTTAAACATTATCAAAGGCGGCGGCGGCGCTTTGCTGCGCGAAAAAGTGGTTTCTGTACAAAGCAAAACCAATATTATTATTGTTGATGAAACGAAGCTGGTTACACATCTTGGCAAGTTTCCGCTGCCGGTAGAAGTAGTGCCATTTGCGCTGACAGTTGTAGACAGGAAGCTACAAAAATCAGGTTGCTCCACCGTGCTTCGAAAGAAGGAAGGTGAAATTTATGTTACGGATAATAAAAACTATATCCTCGATTGTCATTTTAAAAAAATAACTGACCCGGCCGCGCTACAGCAAACCATCAATGCCATTACGGGTGTGGTTGATAATGGATTGTTTGTAAACAGAGCCAGCTTTGTGATAGCGGCTTACAACGATGGCAGCATCCGCACCTTGCATAAAAACTAAACTGGCATCGCGTTTGGTTTTCTGATAGCTCTCAAATAGAATATCATGAAAACTCTCCTTTTTGTTTTCTTATTTATAGGCAGTCTTTATATTTTTTCCTGTTCAGATAATACGTCTACACAAGACCCGAACGGTGGTTATAAAGAGCGCAGCAGCGATACGTCTGCTGCCATCGGCGATTCATTAAGCGTTCCTAAGGATAATGGCGCGGTAGGCTTAGATACCATTAAGAACGGGCAGGCAACTATGTCGGGCGCAAAGAGCGATTCTTCAAGGTAGCGAAAGATCAGAAATAAATATTTAGAAGCCTAACATCAATGCAGGCCGGCATATAGTCTGTTCAGGTTCACTTCTAAGGGTAGATTATATCTCAATGTTTCCTTCAAACACAAACTCTGCCGGGCCGCACAGCCAGATATTTTCAAAATCATCGTCGCCGGTTTTGTCAAACTCTACGGCCAGCCTGCCGCCGGGTGTCGATACATTTACACGGTTAAAGCCAATTTCGTTGTGGGCAAATACCAGTGCGGCGGCCGTTACGCCGGTGCCACAGCTTAGTGTTTCATCTTCCACACCACGCTCGTAAGTGCGCACAAAAATTTTATCATTGTCTTCTTCTTCCACAAAGTTCACATTAATGCCATGCTCTTTAAACTCGCTGCTGTTGCGGATGGCTCTGCCTTCTGCAAATACATCTTCGCCGCGCGCATCAGCCACATGTTTTACATAATGCGGCGAGCCGGTATCGAGCACTTTATCGCCGGATATTTTACGAATGCCATGCACGTCTTTCATTTTTAAATATACCCAGCCATCGTTCTGAATGGTGGCTTCGTGCACACCATCAATTGCTGTGAAAAGGTAGCTGAGTTTGTGCAAACCCTGGTGGCTGGCAAACCTTACCAAACAACGTCCGCCATTGCCACACATGGAGCTTTCCCTGCCATCGGCATTATAATATTCCATTTCAAAATCATAATCGTCAGAGCGGTTTAACAGCATCAGTCCATCGGCGCCAATGCCAAAGTGCCTGTCGCAGAGATGGCGGATTTGCTCCGTTGTAAGAGAGTATTCTTTGTTGCGGTTGTTCAGGATGATAAAATCATTTCCTGTGCCCTGGTATTTATAAAAATGAAGTTGCATGGTTGTTATTTCTTACAAGTAAATAATGTTGCTGAACCATTATTATCTAATCCTATTCAGTATCAGCTTTCGACTTACACATTTTAAAACAAAAGTCATAATACTTACTACTTATTACAACCTCAGATAGACGCAATAATTCCTAATGATTGTTTAATCAAATTTTCCACCGCATCTGTACCGTCTTTGGTAAATGTTTTACTTATCCGGTTGGCAACAATCACATTCAAGCCAAGGCATTGATGGCCGAGCAATTTTCCCAACCCATAAATAGCGCTCGTTTCCATTTCAAAATTCGAGATCAAATGATTTCCAAAGCGGAAAGAAGTGAGGCTGTTTACCAAATCAGGTTGGCTTAACCCCAAACGCAACACACGCCCCTGCGGACCATAAAAACCAGGACAAGTAACCGTAATTCCCTGATGATAAGGCTGCGCAAAATGCTTAAGCAATGAAGCGCCCGCCGAAAAAATATAAGGCTCAGAAGCGGCGTTGCCAAAACCGGTATGTGTAATAAAATTACTCAGTATTTGTTTCTCTTCCTCGTTATTATCATACCTGTAAAAATGAAGCAGGTTATCAATTCCAAGCCCATGCGTGCCCGCTACAAAGCTATCCACCGGAATCTCTTTTTGCAAGGAACCGCTTGTGCCTACGCGGAATATTTGCAGCGGAGTCAATTGCGGTTTTATCGTTCGCGTTGCAAAATCAATATTGGCAAGCGCATCCAGTTCGTTCATCACGATATCAATATTATCGGGACCAATACCGGTAGACACAACAGAGATTCTTTTACGGCCAATATAGCCGGTATGGGTGATGAATTCGCGGTGCTGCTGCTGTACTTCTACGCTGTCAAAGTGCTTGCTCACCTGCGCCACGCGCCCGGGGTCGCCAACAGTGATAATGGTGGTAGCAAGTTCGCCGGGCGCTACGTCGAGGTGGTAGATAGCGCCGCGGTTGTTGATGATTAATTCACTTTCTGCAATGATGTTCATTCATCCGGTTTACGGGCAAAAGTCGGGATATGAATTGATAAAATAGGGCGCAAACTTTTCTAATTACCCGCATTCCATTACTTTCGCGCTCTGCTCAAAAGGTCCTGTGGCCGAGTGGCTAGGCAGAGCTCTGCAAAAGCTTCCACACCAGTTCGACTCTGGTCGGGACCTCTTTCAAAATAAGACCGGTAAGACGAAGAAGCCTTACCGGTTTTTTTATTTCTTATTTTCATTTGTATGAAGTATTCGCAGCCTGCTGGCGTTTTCCTTTGTCTCCTGCTCATTGCCAATTGCTTTTTGCCGTGGAGTTATGTGGCAGATATTCACCTTCTCATTACCGGCGTTGATGGCGGAGCCGACCTGGGCAAGCCGGGTTTGTTCAACATTATTCTCTGTATTATTATGATTTTGTTTTTCCTCATTCCAAGGCTTTGGGCAAAGCGTACCAACGTCATCATTGGCGCACTCAACATTGCCTGGAGCATCCGCAATTACATTTTTGCCGGCGCTTGTTCCGGCGGCATTTGCCCCGAGAAAAGAGCAGGTATTTATCTGTTGCTGCTGCTTTCGTTTGCCATAGAAATAGCGACGTTTTTGCCACCGATTAAAGTTGAGAGGAAATAATAGCACACGGATGAACCGGCTGCGTGCACGGATAAGATGGATTTCGCTGTTTGTATAAAAAAGAGGTAGGTATTCTCTTCTTACCAATCAATTCCTATAACCTGATATCTGCTGTTATATTCTGCACGGGAATTGCTTTTCATTTTCCCTAAAGAAATTTTTATCAATGAAATACATACTTCCTTTTTTATTCTCTGTTGTCATTATCTCATGCCATAGCAACACGGCCCCGGAAACTAAAAATACAGATGCCGACAGCACGATAGGTGCTAAACAAACCGGGTTTGCAGTAAAACAACTGGCTGGTCTTTTTTACGATACGCTGCCTTGTGCAGATTGCCCGGGCATTGCCACAACAATTTACCTGAAGCCTGACCTGACATTTTTATTGGAGCGCGAATACATAGGCAAAAAAACGGCTTACGAAACCGGTACCTGGACAACAAGCGACAGTTTACTTCGCCTGACTGGTACAAGAGATACGGAGCAATTTAAAATTGAAAGCCATGCCTTGCTGGAAGTACTCGGCAAAGATGGAAAAGAAATTGCCGGTACGCCGAAAAAGATGGAACTGCACCGGAATAATGTTCCCTTTAAGCCACTGCAGCCCATACCAATAGAAGGCATTTTCAGAAGTATTCATGATACGATGGAAATACATGTATGCTCCATGAATAAAGATTACCAGGCTACGTTAGCTCCCTCTGCCATGACGATGACTTCCAAATATAAGCAGGTAGCCAAACAGCAGGGACAGCCAATTTTTGCAAAAGTCGCCGGTCACTTTGAGCTTCGTCCTTCCTTAAACGATACGACTACGCAGGACTTTTTTGTAATAGAAAAGTTTATCAGCTTCGACGCGAAGGGAGTGTGTAAATGAGTTGTGGGGCGTGAGGTTTGAGCTATGAGTTTTAAAGATGGTCAATAAATGGTTGATGATGTTTGCTTTGTATTTATGTATTCTGTGCCTGTAAAAGCCCAATCATTGCCCGGAACGCTGATGTGCGATTCATTTATCTCTTTACTTAAAAGAGATAAATGAACAAATTCGATTGCAACAGGCGATACATAGAAGTGACAGACGCTGGTCACCAAAAGAAAAAACTTACCATCAAAGAAGCCATGATATAACTGGTAAGTTTGTTACCGAATCCTTGCAGCTCGCCACTCATACCTCATCACTCATGCCTCAAAGCTCCATCTCATAGCTTTTTCATTTTATATTTCTCAGGATTGCCTTTCTTTGCGGCAATCAAATTTCCTTTCTCTATGAGCTACATTTCCGACATCCACGCCCGGCAGATACTTGACAGCCGCGGCAACCCGACAGTAGAAGTAGATGTTATTACAGATAATGGCGTGTTGGGTCGTGCTGCCGTGCCATCCGGCGCGTCTACCGGCATTCATGAAGCAGTCGAGCTTCGCGATAACGATAAAAGCGTGTATCTCGGTAAAGGTGTGCTAAAAGCCGTTGCTAACGTAAATGACATTATAGCCGAAGAACTGGTGGGTTTCCCGGTAAATGACCAGGCTGGCATTGATAAAAAACTCATTGAGCTGGATGGCACGGATAACAAAGGAAAGCTGGGCGCTAACGCGATGCTTGCCGTTTCTATGGCGGTGGCAAAAGCGGCGGCTGAGGAAAGCAACCTGCCCTTGTTCCGTTATTTGGGTGGTGTGAACGCAACGGTATTGCCGATTCCGCTGATGAACATTTTAAACGGTGGTGTGCATGCGGATAATAAAATTGACTTCCAGGAATTTATGATTGTGCCTGTGGGCGCTTCTACTTTCAGTGAAGGTTTGCGCTGGGGCGTTGAAACTTTTCATCAACTGAAAAGTGTGTTGAAGAAGAAAGGTTATAGCACGAACGTGGGTGATGAAGGTGGCTTTGCACCTGACTTCCAGAGCAATGAAGATGCCATTGAAACCGTGATACAAGCCATTGAAGCGGCAGGTTATAAAGTAGGTGAAGAGATCGCGATTGCGCTGGATGCTGCCAGCAGCGAGATGTTCAAGAATGGCAAATACAAGTTCTATAAAAGCAGCCAGAAAGAAATTACTTCCGATGAAATGGTAGCTTACTGGACAGAATGGGTGAATAAATATCCCATCGTTTCCATTGAAGATGGCATGGCGGAAGAAGACTGGGATGGCTGGAAAAAACTAACCGATGCCATTGGCGATAAATGCCAGTTGGTAGGTGATGATCTGTTTGTAACAAACACTAAAATATTGCAGCGCGGTATTGATAATGGCGTTGCCAACAGCATCCTGATTAAGGTGAACCAGATTGGTACCGTTACAGAAACCATCAATGCTGTGCAACTGGCGCAAACACATGGTTATACAACCATCATGAGCCACCGCAGCGGCGAAACAGAAGATACCACGATTGCTGATTTAGCTGTGGCGCTCAATTGCGGTCAGATCAAAACCGGTTCTGCCAGCCGTACGGATCGTTTGGCAAAATATAACCAGCTTATTCGCATCGAAGAACTGCTTGGCGACAATGCAGTGTATCCAAACGGAAAAAAGCTGTATTCAAAATCGAAATAGTGAGAGGTGAGTAGTGAATGATGAGCTGATTAAATCTCATTGTTCACTACTCATTTTTATTTCAGGCTGCTTGCTATTCACTATTTACTATCCACCATTTTCATCATGAAAAGAGCGAAGCAAACGTTCCGTATTATTACCAATAAATACTTCATTGCGCTGGCTGTGTTTGCTGCTATGATGCTCTTTTTTGATGATGATAACCTCTTTGTTCAGCTTGATCATAAACGGCAATTGAACGAGTTACTTGCCAAAAAAGCTTACTACGAAAAGCAAATCAGTACCACGGGTAGTGAATTAAATGAACTGCAGAAAAGCCCGGCTTCGATTGAAAAATTTGTTCGTGAACATTACATGATGAAGCGTACTAACGAGGATGTATTTGTGGTAACGCCACCTCCAGATGGTGCAGATGTTAAAAAATAATCATCATTTACAATAACGGCTTTTCTTTTCCGTTTCCCTCTTGTTCTTTTAAATATCCTGCTATGCCTAATTTTACCACAGAAGATTTGTTGGTGTACTTATATGATGAAATGGATGCTGAAAATGCCTGCGAGCTGGAAACAGCTTTGCAGTCGGACTGGGCATTGCAACAAAAATTTGATGTTCTGAAAGAGGCGCAGCAGCACCTGAATGAAATACCGGTTGTTTCTCCGCGACTTGCTACTGTTGCAAGTATTATTGGCTATGCGGAAGCCAGTCTGCATATTTCCAACTAATGCTTTACTTCTTTTCTCTTTCCGGCGTTCTATACGGATATTCATTAATCCAGTGAAAGCCACGGTTAATTAAAAGATATTGGTTCATATCCTTTTTCTGTAAGACTATAGTGAGCGAATCTCGCTGCCTTCTGCCATGTAGCAGAAGGTGCACCGAATCTGGTTTTTGGTAAGTGAACATGAACTTACCGGTCGAGTCGTCCTTTCCTCCTACTTCAATATTTTGGTGAATGGTATCGATGAGAAAACGATAGTTTCGGAGGCTGTCATTCATTAGTTTTATAGCGGCTGTTTTTCTGTAAATAACACTGATTTCTTTCCATCGGGTTGTATCTGTTTGTAAAGGCGGTAGCGTGTCTCCATTTCTGATAAATGTTGTAACCTCGTAAATACCAAACAACGGAGTTTGGGCAAAAGCTCCGTTACCCCAGGTTGAATATAGCAATCTAACTTTTTGCAGACTGAAACAAAAAACAATAACGGCAAGAAAATATTTTAAGGCAATCAACCATTGCCATGTCTTTTGGGTAAGGGCCGGCTGAAACACTGTTTTAGGAAACACGGTTTGATTTAGTAGAAAGAAACGGATTAATCTCTTACTATGGGGGGCTGCTAAAAATACAGCCATAAATAAGAAATTAAGAGCGAATAATTTCACCGGTACATCATAGCAAAAGTTAAGAACCGTTACATTACTCATGATTCCAATACCCAAAAGAGCACCCGCCAGAATTGTCTTTCTAAAGAAAACAAGAAAACCGGAAACCATTTCCGTAAGTCCTAAAATTAAGTTGTATGTCTTTGAATATCCGACGAAAGTCCACATCAGTTGCATAGGTGATGACTGACCATAGGTTTGCGTCAGGCTTGTATATGGAAACGGGAACTGCATCTGTATCACTTTTTCCAATCCATACTTCATCATGATCAGAGCAAAGGAGAATTGTATATAAGCGGTTAGCCAATAAAATATAGTTCTGTTTTTCCTCCTGTTTTTAATTGTTAATTGCCAGCTGAGTGCCAGCAAAAAAGAGATTACTAAAACCACGAATGACCATACATAATTAAAAAGCCTGTCGCCGCTGCCTTGATAGGAAGAGGCGACAAAATGAGGAATCCGGAGAATATTTCGTCCTGCCCAAACGACAATCTTGTTGAAAAGATGGGAGTTAGCTTTTGTAAAAAAAGAAAAATAATGGATGGAAGTAAAGGGAAAGGGAAACACTTGCGAAAGCAGGTAAATAGCCGCAAAGCGGGACGGGAAAGAAATTGAAACAGAATTTGCTTCCGCCTGGCGCAACCGGGTTTACATCATCAAAAGTCATTAATAGTAAAGCTGAACAAGCTAAATTAACATGCCTCAATAAAAAAGCAATGAGAGGATTATTGATAAAATCAATCCTCTCATTGCCTGTACTTTATAACCTGAAACGGAAACAATTTATTCGCTTACTGCAGCGTCCTCTTCCCTGTTCTGTTTACGGCTGCTATGCCATTGCCTGGCACCGTAAGCTACACCTGCAGCTACTAATATGGAAATACCTCCGTCAAAAGGCGCATCAACATCACCACCAGGACCAGGTGCAGCATCGGTAGCATCTGTTGCATCAGTAGCATCTGTTGCATCATCTTGAGCATACACACCTGCACTCAACATCAACATCAATCCAAGAATAAAGGCAATTTTCCCAAAACGAAGGGAAAACTTTGTTTTTTTATACTCAGCACTTCTTTCTAAGATCATAAGCTGCATGGACTTTTTTAAGTATGAAAAATCGGATAACGCAAATATAGGAAACTGAGGCAGGATAAACAAACAGAGAGGCAAGAATTAAGGTAAACTTAATCCCTGCCCGCTGTCTCTTATGCCTTATCTCCCTACGATTAATTTATCGGTGAACAGAACAGTTCCTTTATGGTCAGCGACTCTCATCTGGTAGCTGCCCTGCGCCAGCCCCTTGCCCAACAACAGTGGCTCTGTCTGTGTGGTACCTCCAGTTGTTATAGTAATTTTCTTCTGGTAAATGGTCTGCCCGCTGCCTGAATATACACCTACTAAGTATGTGCCTTCTTCCAGGTTGGTCAGTTGCAGACTTGCTTTGCCTTCCCGTACAGGGTTTGGATAGAGCGCAATCTGAATACCAGTGCCTGCATTGCCAATAGTCACTTTCACTACTTCTGAGTAAGAAATTTTACCATCGGTTCCTTCTATTTTAATACGGTAGTAGTTGTCCCCGTTCTTAGGTTGTGCATCATAACCAGAGTAGTTTGTCAGCGCTGCCTGCCCATTATTCTTCGCTGCCTGTTGTGTGCCCACGGTTGTAAAGGTTCTGCCATCAGCAGACTTCTCTACGGTGTATCCCTTTACATTCACTTCGTTGGCTACCGTCCAGCTTACTTCGGCACCCCCGTCCTTCTGGCTGGCTGATACCTTAGTGATGGCAACAGGCAGTACAACAGCATTGTTCTCAAACACAATGCGGAAACGGGTGCTCTTCCACGAACCACTGTCTTTATTTATAGTGAATTCTATGGTTGTTACGCCACTTGTCAGGTCTACCGGTTGCTTCGTTTGAAGATAGCTGTCTTCCAGCCAGGCTTTGGTACCTGGGGCACTGCTGAAGTTGCTTGCCTGCATCTGTAATTCATAGTTGCGGTACGATACATTCCACAGCTTCAATTGCAGAGTATCAGTTTTCTTTACTTCATCATGCGCTTCAACAATATGAGTGATGCCATTTCTGATTAAACTTAAGTTTTCATTGAAGTTGCTTGGTTTTGCCGCGCTGTTATCTTCTTCGTTATCCTCGTAGTCAGGCGAGAACTTCGCGCGGAAGCCATCTGCAAGTACCGATGAGCCGTCGCTGTTTTTCTGGTTCAGGTTCACGATCAACTGCCTTACATTCGTCGGCGCAGGCACTACCTTGAAAGGACTGGCAGTTGCTTCGGTATGTCCAACAGCATCTTTCACACCTTCTGTAAAGCTTAGCGTACCACCACCACCTTTAGGAACTATTAGGAAGCCTTCGCTGCTCTGGATATACCGGTTTACGGTAGTGAGTCCGGGTGTTGTTATCGGGCTGGGCACTGCTTGGTAATCAGTTCCCGCCAGGAAAGCCCATCCTCCGTAGGTGCCTAGGTGCGTATCCCACACATAAAACTTATCTTCTATAACACTATTGTTAGCAAGGCTCAGAGCACCAAAGTCAATAGGCGAAGCGTAAGGATTACTGACAGCTACAAAATTGCTGGCTGCAATACCCGGTATGGGTATCTGTTGCAATCCTTGTTTTAAAATACCCTGCGGACGCAACGTGGTAGCTGATGAACCATTGAAACCCCGGTAGTGGTCACCTCTTACAAAAAGCATCCACGCATGCTGGTCGCTGATTAAGGTATTGGTGGTGTTTTCTGATGCGGTTCCTGCCAGTGGTATCCAGCTGCCGGCACCGTTTGCATTATAGTATTTGGCCGAAGTACTGCTGGTAGTGCCCGGTATGTAATCAAACCCAAGAGACGATGCGGTAGGGCTGCTGGTAGCCGTCAGTCCGCTGGCTGTGATGGCCGTGCCTACACCGGCTGCCGGAGCAGTAGCAGGTGTGCCATCAGGTTTGGTAAAGTTGATCAGGTCTTTTGTTACCACGCCGTTTTGCCAGCCATCATTAAGGCTTACACCTGTAAGCGGCGCAGTAATAAAGCGCCAGGCGCGCCGGCTATGTGTGTATTGTTCTACCGTTACCAGGTTTGGATTGGCAATGGTTGTTCCTTCTATTTTCCCGATAGCTCCCGTACCTTGGTAGGTACTGCGTACAATTACCGGCTTGCCGCCAAAATCAACCACGCCACCGGTAGAACTGAATACTTTATTGGATAATATCTCCATAGAGCCGCTGCCGGTGATGGTGAAATAAGAGCCTGATGTATAATCCGCATCAAGCGCAAGGTTATGCTGTACGTCTACACTGTTTCCGGTTGCCGGAATAGAACTCATAGAAGCCTGCGGACCGTTCTGGCTATAAATATCCCATGTATTGAACTGGGAGAAATTTCCGTTTGCTCTTGTTACAAATTGGGCAGTTATGTTCACCAGTTTGCTGCCGGTGCTGCTGCAAGTAGCGGCCCCATGCACTTGACTTACGCTATACGATACGGTAGCAGTTCCCAACTGTAAAGCCGTTGCTGGTATTGTGTTGTTTGATGCAGTTCCCAATGACAGGTTTGTATTATCTACCGACCAGGTGCCATTTGGTGTAGTCGCGCTAAGAGTTAATACAGGTCCGCCTATTTGTACATAATTATTAGCTGTAATAGCAGCATCTGGATTGGCAAAAACAGTCACTGATGCTGAAACATTCGGACTATTATTAGGACATGTGCTGCCATGCTGTATTTGCGTGATGGCAAACGTGGTAGTACCTACCGGTAGGTTGGTAGCATTGTATGGATAGTTTCCATTGCTATTTATTGTTATCGTGCGGGACGTAGTACCATCTGTAAAGGTCACCTTGTCACCCGAAGTACCGGAAATAAGCACCAAAGGTGTTTCTCCAAAACAGGCGGTCGCAGGTGCGCTGATAGTAGAGGTTGGTAACGCTATAACAGAAACCTGCTTAGTTACGCTGTTCGAGCAGGTACCATTATTATATGTATAAACAACGGTTACAGTTCCGGCTGTAACACCCGTCAGTACGCCGCCCGTTGTAATGGTAGCTGAACCGGTGCCATTGGTTACTGACCAGCTACCACCTGTTGTGGCATCGGTGAAAGCAACCGTAGATGAACCGGCGCAAACAGAAGAAGCACCGCCTCCAATCGCAGCTACAGTCGGAAGTGCATTTACTGTTACTGCCAGACTTCTTGGTGCTGTATAAGTAATGGATAGTTTAGGAGGTGTAGCCCCATTGTAACCGTAAAAGTTGTAAACAGCATATCCTCCTCTATACAATCCTATTGCTAAATATCCAGGAGAAGCGATTCGACTTAAAATGTCTGTGCTTGCGCTCTGATTGCCAGTATTTAAATCTAATGTTATTGAAGTCGCAGTAGGAGACCATGGTTCTGCGCTGTAATAAGTAGAATGGCTATTTGTCGTATTGTATAATGTCGATGCACTCGCCGTTAGAGGATCATTATTTCCTAAAGGTACGGTATAATTAGTTGCTTTGCTGCCTGTTTCGCTTCCATTATTAGTAAGTGTTAATGTAGCGCCTGTAATAGAAGTAACACCGCTTAATCCTGATAAATCAAATTTTAAATACCCAGTGTACAATCCATTGCTAACTTGAATAATTCCGGAATTTTTTGAATAGTTATTATTACTTTTAGTAACGTATCCAGTACCATTTGCAGCGTTTACCGGAGCTATATCAATCGTATTACTTATATCGGCACTGCTTCCACAGGCGTTACTTGCTACTACAGTGATATTACCATTTTGTCCGGCGGCACCTGCCGTTACTGTAATACTGTTGGTGGTTCCTCCGTTTGTAATTTTCCAGCCTGTAGGCACTGTCCATGTATAGCTAGCATTAGCTACTGCAGCAACACTGTAAGTAATGCTAGCGCCAGCGCAAGCTGCTGCGGAACTAGTTATTGTACCTACTGGTGGCGGAGCTGAAGTTACATTAACTAATGCGGGTACAGAGCTGTTAAAAAGGCTGCTGTTGGTAGCACATATTACATTGCATCTGTAATATGTGGAAGTAGTAGGCGAGGCAGTATAGGTGGCGTTGGTAGCGCCATTGATATTTGAATAATTTCCATTTAAGGAAGCAGAGGATTGCCATTGATAAGAAACATTTGTAGTTGATGCATTTGTCAATGATAACGTAGAACTGCTTCCAGAGCAAATAGTAGCAGGAGAAGCAATGGTTGTACCTGCTGTGGGTGCAGTAGTGCAGGAAATTGCTCCTGTAAGGGAAATATCATCTACGATAAATCCTGGAGGGTAAACATCAGTAAGAAAGAAATCAGTGTTATTTCTCCATCTGAAGCCTAAGTATACGACTCCCAGATTATTTAAAGAAGCAGGTAAAGACAAATTTGTGACTGTTTGGGTGGTTGATTGATTAAGATATTTTGCAGATAAATCTGTCCAGTTTGTACCATCAGTAGAGTAACAAACTGTTCCGTAGTCAACTGCTCCGAAGAAAGATTCTCCCTCGCACTTCCATTTAAAATTTAATTTTAAAGAAGAATATCCAGAAGAAGAAAATTGTTTATAGGCAATTACATTACGTTCAATAGGGGAATAATTACCAGGATCTATAGTAGTTGCAAATAAATTTGTTAAACCGACAGCGAGAGATGTGTTTCCCGCGATATTATAACTAGAATTTCTTGCGAAGCACCAGTGTGATGAAAGTCCCTGAGCATTATCTGTTGTTTGCCAGCCGGTAGAGCTTGCAGAGGTACTAAGTATAGAAGTACTCGCATAACTTTCAAAATTTTCGGTAAAAATTTGACCTGAGCTTTTCAGACAAACAAATGCAAGCAAAAAACAAAGCGTAAAAATCTTCTTCATAGACGGTCTCTTTAAATATTGATGATTAGATTTTGGACAAAAGAATTTTAGTACGACTCGAATACGAATCAACTACAGTTCAAAAAAATTGTAAATCCAGGCAATCAAAAGGGGCAAATCCTGCCTGGTTATATAATAAGTAGCCTGAGTGTTAGTCTGGTTTTCTTACTTACAAGTTTATATCTGATCATGAACATACTTTATAAGCTGTTGCAGGCAGGGCATTGCTGCCTTACCTGTTATGGTTAAACATCCTGAGTTTGAAAAAACGCAAGCCTTTGGTGGAGTTTACGCTAATAGGGGATTCCTGAGAGAAACGATTCACAAATCGCTGAAGGCACAAAAGAACAATTTTTTTTCAGAAAAATAGAAATGAGATTAAAATTTTATTAAAATCTACGGTCATTCTGAGCTTTTGCCCAGGCTAAATACATTACTTATCCAGGCAATTTTATACAGCTTTCAGTTGTAAATTCTTCTTTGTTCCGATAACCGATTCTAAAACAAATTATAAGTTCATTTTACGGCTTGTCACATTTCTTAAATTAACAGTACGTATAGTTGTTAGAAAGAAAGCAAAACCATTCCAATTCTTTTCTTCAAAAGAAAGGGGAAGAGAAAGACAAACAATCCGGGGTATAAGTGGCTGATTATAAGAGGAAAAATAACTTTCTGTACAAAATAGAAAAACGGGGAGAGACGGTTTTTATCATGCCATTCATAACCCAATTTGAAACAAATTCTCCCAAAGGGAGAAGCAAAAGGGAAGAGTGAAGTGTCACGTCCTGAAAATGCTTTGCACATTCAGGCACTCAGGTGTAGTAACAAATTCAGGAACTTGAACAGGAAACAACAAGGCAAACCCGTTATTTACGGCAGTCATTTTAAGGCTGGCTCTAGCAGTCATCCGGTTTAAAAGGTACCCCTGTTATCCCGGGTTCGATTCCATAGTTTGTTTGTGTACAACCGGAACCCCTGTCAGATAGGCAATTGAAATCCCAACCCGGTTACGAACCTTACCGGCATTCCAGGTATAAGCTCCGGAAGCATCGGCACTACGCGAAAGCAGCAGCATCTCCTCAGGCTGATACAGCCGGAGCGCAGACATAATGCCATCCCACACCGTACAGAACGGAACCACTGGCAGCAAGTATGTAAATACCATCCGCCAAACAGAAAAGGGCTTTATAAAAGGAGTAAACAAAAGAAAAGCAACCGGCTGAAACAGCAGGATAAGAAGCAGAAATGGAACACTCCTGCTACCATCGAAAATGGCAATGCCTTCACCGGCATCCACCGCATTTTGCAATACTTTCTTTGCAGTGTCTTCATCAAAATGATGAAACGCGGAAAACATTGTCCTGAAACCTTTTAGTGTTTGCGGCACATCCGCCGCGTTTACCGGATGAGGATAATAAAACAGCGCATTACCGGGCTGATGCTGTGTTTGCTTACTAAGTTCCGTATCCGGATATAAATCGGTAAGCGTAAAAGGAATCAGAGTGCCGGAATGTTTTTGCAGATTTTTCTGAAGAACCGGAATAGCGCCGCCACCGCCCGAGCAAAGGTCAACCACGTTCCGGCTGCCGCTTTGTTGCAGGCTTTGCCACAATAATTCAGTAACAGGCTTATACAAATTGCCAGTCGTTAGTACAAACCGTAGAAAATCCATCATGTACCGGCGTAAGAAGCCGGGAAACCAGGGCTGATCTTCCCACTCAAAACCTTTTATTCGTTTCATAATGGCAAATGGAGAATGATGTATAAAACCGTTTATAGAGAAGACTTTTGAAATCCGCTTTATTTATCCCCGGTCAGCGGTATTAGAACGACAAAATATTCCCCAGCCGTTTCAGTTCTATCTCAGCCGCTTTAGCCGCAAAAGCCAGGTTAATCAGGCGGTAGCCTTCATTTTCAAAGCTCTGCTGCGCCTCCCGCACTTCTATGATGGTATTCACCCGCAGCTCAAAGCGCTTCATTACAATATCAAGCAATTGCTGCGCAATGGCAAAGGCTTTTTGTTGTTCTTCCAGTTGCACCAGCGAGCTGGCATAAGCCGTATAGTTTTTAAGAATGCTGGCTTCATAATCCCGCTCCAGTATTCCCTTTTGTATGCCTGCATTTTGCGTATTGATTTCGGCAACGCGCTGCTGTCGTTTAAAAACAGATCCGTTATAAATAGGAATGGAAACACCTACCCCAACATAAGGTCCGTAGTTCTGGTTCAGCAAGCTAAAGCCAGCCGCATTTTGCGACCGGGAATAGTTGTAGCCACCAATGGTACTGATGGCCGGATATCGCTGCGCTGCCGTTTCCTTTTCTATCAGTTCATTAATGCGTACCTCGTCTTGCGCTGCCTGTATATCCGCATTGGTTTGCAGGTGCGCCATCACGCTATCGAGAATAAGACTTTTATCTGCCAGAATGGTGTCTTCTACCGTAACAGCCGAATCGAGCCGTACATTCATCAGCCGCAGCAATTCCGTTTTGCTCTGGTCTATTGTTACCTGCTGCGATTCCTTCGATTGTACCAATGCATTCAGGTCAATCTGCGCCTGGAAAAGATCGGCATTATTAGCAAAGCCTACACTTTTCTGAACCTCGATAATTTGCAATCTCTGTCTGGATACAGTAATCGACTGGTCAATGGTTTTAATGTATCCCTGCTGCCGCACCACATCGTAATACGCAACCATAACGGCCGCAATGGTATTCTGCAGTTGCGAGTTTAGCTGTCGCTCACTCTGCGTTTCCAATTCGGCAAGGCGCTTTTTGGTAGCCCGCACACGCATACCATTATAAAGCAAAAAAGAACCATCTACGCTGGCTGCCGCTGAATTAGCTGCCGCATTATTGCGGGTTACATTCCGTGTGGCATCCGAATATTTTTGGTTGAGGCTGGTTACCGTTTCCCTGTCTTGTATAGCTCCTGTAACAAAGGGCAAACCACCGGCAATGCCAATATTATTGTTTATCCCGGCAATTTTTACGTCATTTCGCAATAACTGAACCTCGTAATTATTTTTCAGGGCAGTATTAATCGCATCTCTAAGCTGAACAGGCTGACTACAGACCGCACCGGCATAACAGAAAATAATAAACAAGAATCGCTTCATGAAACAGAATTAGAAGGCAGGTGGCAATCTACAAACTTTAGAGAAGTAGAAATGTGAAGAAACATGAATACCTGTTTTGATTCGGTATAATGGATGTAATAAAAATAGTGTAATAATTCAACTAAAAAGCTGCCTAACGATTGTCAGGCGGCTTTGGTTATTATTTTAATGCCGAAACTTATTGTTTGATAAGTGTTGTGCCGGCTACTTTACCGGCAGCATCACGATACGCAAGCAGGTAAGTTCCGCTCATCAGTGTATGTAAAGTAATGGTAGTGTGACCGCACCTTGTTATAAAGAATAGGTCTGCAATACACGTCCGTTAAGGTCTGTAATTTTCAACGAAGCATTGGCACCAGCCTGCGGGTGAGATACCATTACGCTGCTCCTTACCGGGTTAGGAAACACACGCAAAGCGGCAGAGCAAGCCAGCGATGCATTCACCGGGATGTTTCTGCCGTAGGCAAAAGAACTATGCTGGTTAACCATTTTCAGGCGGTAATAAACGGTGCTGTTGCTTACAGCATCCTGCGCGCTGTAATTGCCTTTGCCCGAAGCCGCTACATAGCTTACTTCACTTAAGTTTTTGGCATCGCTTCTTTTTTTACAGAAAAGCCTTTGCATTATACCGCAAAGGCTTTTATTTCTAATAATAACGGATAAATAAACAGGCTTATATCGTTTCCAAAACCTGTAGCGATTTGTCAATAATATCCACACATTCCTCTACTTGTTCCTTTGTAATGAGAAGTGGTGGTGCAAAGCGGATTTTATCGCCATGTGTTGGTTTCGCCAGCAAGCCATTGTCTTTTAAAGAGAGGCATAAATCCAGTGCAGCTTCCTTATTCTGATGCGAAATTACGATGGCATTCAGCAAGCCTTTGCCACGAACGGTTTTTATAAACGGAGATTGCAAACTTTCTAATTGGCTGCGCAGCAATTGTCCCATTGCGTCGGCATTTTGGGCCATGTTTTCATCTTTCAATACCTGCAAGGCTTCCATGGCTACGGCACAGGCAAGCGGGCTGCCGCCATACGTAGAGCCATGCTCGCCGGGCTTGATAGTGAGCATCACGTCATCATCGGCAAGCACAGCGCTTACAGGCAGGGTGCCGCCGCTGAGCGCTTTACCAAGAATCAGGATATCGGGACGCACGTTTTCATAATCACAGGCAAGCATCTTACCAGTGCGGGCAAGCCCGGTCTGTATTTCATCGGCTATAAACAATACATTGTATTCGGTACACAATTCTCTTACCCGCGCCAGGTAGCCGTCATCCGGCACTACCACGCCGGCTTCGCCTTGTATCGGCTCAACCATAAAGGCAGCTACGTTTTTATCCTGCAATGCTTTTTCCAGTGCGGGTATATTGTTGTATGGAATAATGTCGAAACCGGTCATAAAAGGTCCGTAGCCTTTATAGCTGCCCGGGTCGGTAGATGCGGAAATAGCAGCCAGCGTTCTGCCCCAGAAATTGCCTTCGGCAAATACAATTCTCGCTTTGTTTTCAGCCACACTTTTTTTATCGTAAGCCCAGCGGCGCGCCAGCTTGATGGCAGTTTCGCCACCTTCTACGCCGGTGTTCATCGGCAGCACTTTATCGTAGCCAAAATAAGAAGTAATGTATTCGGCATATTCGCCCAGCAGGTTGTTGTGAAAGGCACGCGATGTAAGCGTCAGCTTCCCTGATTGTTTTACCAGAACATCAATAATGCGCGGATGGCAATGCCCCTGGTTAACAGCAGAGTATCCACTCAGGAAATCGTAGTAGCGTTTGCCTTCCACGTCCCACAAAAAAACGCCTTTACCATGCTCCAGCACCACCGGCAAAGGATGATAATTGTGCGCGCCGTATTGTTCTTCTAACTGTAGATAATGTTGAGTTCTCTCAGACAATGTATGAGTAAGCATAAACTATTTAATATGTAAGATGGAATATGTAATATTTGAACCAGTGCGGGCAGGTAATATTCAATCTTCAATATTACCTATTCAATATTATTAACCCGGGGTGATCGAGGAAGTCGAGGTTGCTATGTAGAAAGGAAAGTTGCATCAGGGTGCAAAGTAATTTATTTTTCAGGAACTGATGATAGAGACTGTTGGGTAGCGGGGCTTTTTGAAATAGCTGTTTATAATTCGCTTTAGTAAAAGCCCCATCATTGCCCTGAACCTTGATGGGAGGATTCTTGCTGCTTCAACATGCAAGAATCACAAATGCCGGTGGGAAAAGAACCGAACGTTGGCTGCCAAAAACTGAATTTTGCATTTGTATTGATCTCAAAAAGCTTTTTACTTGCTATTGACTCAATGAAAAAACTGATGGCTGATAACTGATAGCTGACAGCTCAAAATAAAGTTTGAACGCCGTTGGCATGTTTAGCTTCATGCTGCAAGAGCCATTGCTTGCGGTGGTTGCCCCAGGCATAGCCAACCAAAGACTGATCGCTGCCTACAACGCGATGACAGGGAACAATGATGCTTACTTTATTCTTTCCATTGCCGGAAGCTACGGCACGTATGGCTTTGGCATCGCCCAGCCGCTTCGATAAAGCCAAATAAGATACCGTTTTACCATAAGGAACAGAAGCCAGCCCGTTCCATACTTTTTGCTGAAATGCCGTACCGCTTTGGTTTACCGGGATGGTAAATTCTTTTCTTTCGCCCCTGAAAAATTCATCGAGCTGAAGCAGGCATTGCGCTAAAATATCGGGCAGTTCATCAGTTTCAGATGGAGCTTCTTCATCGTCTGTAAAAACGAGTTCTGTAACGGAATGTTCATCTGCTGTTATCTTTACCATTCCTATCGGGCTTTTGTAGCGGGCTGTGTACACTGTATTCATTGGTATAAAATTAGCTCGGCAAACGACCTGAGAACAAAAAATATTCTAACTATGACAAGAAAATCAACTGCCGTATGGAACGGCTCCGGCAAAGATGGCAGCGGCCGTCTTACCACGCAAAGCGGCACCTTGAGCAACACGCAGTATTCTTACAAATCACGTTTTGAAGAAGGCACCGGCACCAACCCGGAAGAGCTTATTGCGGCGGCTCATGCGGGCTGTTTCAATATGAAGCTGAGCTTCTCCATCGGCGCTGCCGGCTTTACACCAGATTATTTAGAAACCACATGCGAGATCACGCTCGACAATGGCGCGATCACAAAATCGCATCTCATCCTGAAAGGCAAAGTGCCAAACATCAGTGAAGAGAAATGGGATGAGTGTGTGGCAGATGCAGAAGCAAACTGCCCGATCAGCAAACTGCTGAACACCGAGATTTCGGTAGACAAAACACTGGTAAAATAGAAGTTGTTATAAAAAAAATCCCGGCTTTATGCCGGGATTTTTTTTGTGCTATAAAGTTGACTGATGCTATTGTTCTTTTATAAATTTTATGTATGTAAACATCATGTTTATATACCCTTCCGGTAACGATTTGGTAATGCCTGGCAACCATTTTTGAATTGGCAAATCATTGCGTTGAAGAGGATATTGATTTTGTAAAAAAAGGGTAGTATCAATTTCATTGATGCAGTGTGATTGGCTAATGATATAAGCAATCGTTTTTTACATACAAGCAGATTTCGTTTTCTCAGTAAGCAAGGCAAATCTTGTCTAAGTTTTGCCTTATTTTAAAACAAGATATATAGAGATTATAGTAAGAGAAGAATCACTTCCTGTTTATAGATACCAGTAGTATTTGTTAGATTGAATGCACACAATTATCATTCGCTGCAAATCATTAATTCTTTGAAAGAAATAATACAAGCCGTTATATACAGCCTTACACGAGCTGCGAAAAATCATTTTATATTCTTAATACTCTGTTCATGTTAAGTTCATATTGGAAAGCAATATTTGCAACCGAAGTTTTTTCTCATGTGTAATGAAAGCCTGGTAGTCGTACCGGGCTTTTTTCTTTTACAGATGAACAAATCGTTATCTTCTTTTTATACCTGCTGCTTCATACCTCAATATTCTTTTATTTTATTTTCTAAAATCATTGCACATGCTGAACCGCAGACAGTTGCTGAAGAACGCTGGCTTGTTAAGCCTTTTCGGTGCCGCAGGAGCCAATCTTTTTGCAGATAGTAATAATAAAGATCGAAAGCGCGTGCTGCGGTTTGCTCATCTTACCGATGTTCACCTGGAGCCTGAATTGAATGCGCCTGCGGGCCTGGCTTCCTGTCTTCATCATTTGCAAAACCAGGAAGACCAGCCGTCTTTTATCATGAGTGGCGGCGACTCTGTTTTCGATGCTTTAAAGCAACCAAAGGACCGTGTAGAAGTACAGTGGAAGTTATGGCAGGATATATTTCGCCGGGATAATTCTTTACCCATTGAATACTGTATCGGAAACCACGATTGCTGGGGCTTCGGGCAAAAAGAAGATCCGCTTTACGGAAAGAACTATGCGATGGAAAAGATGCACTTATCAATGCCTTACCGCAGCTTCGATAAAGCCGGCTGGCACTTCGTTGTGCTGGATAGTATCCAGCCAAAACAAGATGCCTCCTGGTATACCTGCAAGCTTGATGATGCGCAATTCGACTGGCTGCAAAAAGACTTAGCCGCTACGCCTTCATCCACAACTGTTATCATTGTTTCGCATGCGCCTATTATATCCGCAGCCGCCGTGGTAGTTGACAATAAAATGAAAGGCGAGCCCGACGGTTATGTGCTTGGGTTAAATTCTATGCACACCGATTCTGCACGCATCATTGAAGTGTTTGATCAATATCCGAATATCAAACTATGTGTAAGCGGGCACATTCATTTGTTCGAGCAAATCAAATACAATGGCATTACTTATATCAGCAATGGTGCAGTAAGCGGCAACTGGTGGAAAGGCAAGCGATATCAAACTGATAATGGCTACGCAATGATTAATTTGTATAATGATGGCTCATTTGACAACGAATACATTCCCTATGGCTGGAAAGTATAATTTACCAGTCAGCAAGGTTGTTCATCAATGCCCGTAATCTAAAATACAGATGGAATATATCAGCCTAAAAAAATGCTTAAAGAAATAGGGAACTGAGGCTAAAGTTTTAATGATTATTTTATGCTGATTAAAAGAATTTAAAGAGCGCGAATAAATCGTTCCTTCTACTTTTATCCTTGTAATAAAAACAACATCCGATGTTCGCCAAAATCATTGTTCTGTGCACAGCGTCTGCTTCGCTTCTGTATACAATTATGTATGCTGCCGTTAGTTCTTACTACCATAAAACCAGTAATCAAACACCAGGTATATCAAAAGAAGAGCGGTATTAATATCCGTCGCTTTCTATAAAAAATCCGTCATTCAATCATTTTTTTAAAATCCAATATCATGTTTCCGGCAATTCTACATTTTTTCTGGTCAGCCATTCAGGCATTCACTGCCTTTAGCCTTGTGGCTCCTGCCCTGCTTTGCCTTCTGTATTTCGTGCGTCGCTATTATAAAGAAGAGCCGGTGCTGCACGAAGAACTTCACGAAGAGAAAGACTATGCAATTGTTGTTTCGGCGTGCGAGCCGGTGCAAAACATACAGGCAACACTGCAATCGCTTCTTCAGTTAAACTACAGCAATTACATCATTTATGTAGTTGGAAATTCTTTTACTAATACAGGTGTTCGCTTGCACAACGACAAAATTGTTTACCTGCGCACTACGGCAGCTCATCCCAGTCACATTCGCATGCATCGTTTAGCTATAGAAAGCTTTAGACGTCCGCATACGCATGTAGCCTTTCTTAATGGCAACAGCCTTGCAGATGCAAATTATCTTACCAACCTGAATAGTTTTTTTCATGAAGGCTACCAGGCTGTAAAGGCTCGTATATTGCTGCAGAATAATAAGAGTATAGGCAGCACACTGCAGACTCTGGCTGACTTATACCGCAATTTTACGAACGAAGTTCTTTTCTCATTAGGCTCATCTTCAACGTTATCTTCTTCCGGCACGGCTTTCTCAGTTTCCTTTTACAAGCATTGTATCAGGCGAATGAAGGAAGGTGGCGCTGACTTCACATCCGACCTACAAACCAAAATAATGCAAAGTGGCAGGCAGGTAGCTTTTGCATCCGGCGCTATTATTTACAACACGGTGGAGATAAGTTATTACCAGATGATGAAGCTGCATGCGCAGCAAATTCACAATTGGTTGTTTTGCCTGTTATCTAATAGCAGGATGGCTGTAAAAGGATTGTTGGAAGGCGATACCAATCAACTGGTTTATGGACTGACGGCGTTTCGTATGCCATTGTTAACCGGCGCATTTATTGGTCTTGCATGCCTGGCAGTGAATATAAAAATTGATCCGTCATCCGCTTCGTTTTGGACGGGCATCTTTTTCCTGCTTCCTGCATATTTAGTAACCGCCGCTGCGCAATCACACATTTACAGGCAGCCAAACAAAACCGAAGAACAAAACATCGAATCTTTGTTTGAAGCCATTTCGTTAGAAGACAAAAGTGATTATAATGTGATGATGCAGACCGTTTGATAGCTGACAATGCAAGCACTCATTCATGTGGCGCAAGATTATTTTGGTAGTGTATTAGTTTAATACAAAATACAGTTTTTGGTAACCATCGTTCTCCGCTCCGATTGATCGACAGTTGCGTCCGCCGCGGCGGATCATGGCCCCGGGCAATGATTGGGCTTTTACAAAAGCGTATCAAAAACCAGTTTTCAAACTGAATCGCTACTATTATTTGGTATCAATCAGTAACAGGAAAAAAGATTACTTCTGTAAGGTGATGATAAAGGCGGTTCCTTTCTTTTCATCAAAGTTCATTTCGAAAATACCGGATAGCGAAATCACCATTTCTTTTATCGCATCCAGGTTATCGGTATAAAAAGAATCTTCATGATCATTGTCGGAAGGCTGTAGCAAAGCAAATTCGCCATTGCGTGAAAACACGGGAATACCTTTTCCATTATCGCTGATGGTAAAGATATAATGCTCCCGGTTTTGCCGGTATGCAATTTCAAACACCATATTGTCTTTATCGTTAAACTGGGACGAAGTGGTAATGATGCCGGATATTATTTGCAGTAATGTTTCTTTGAAAAAAAAGATAGCATCATTATCAGAAGAATCGCTAAGCGCAATCTGAACATCCGGCTGAATTTGCTGCTTTGTTTCCTGCATCAGGCTGTTGAAGCTGAACAGCGTTTTATTATCCTGCAGTAAGGCGATGCGACTGGCGCGAGCCAGCGTGTTGTCAACAGTCGTCTTAATGCTTTCGCAGGAGTAACGGATAAGAGACAAGAGTTGTTTGCTGTCTGCATCTGCGATGGCATCAAATTTCTCTTCTATCATGCCTGTAAATTCGATAGCGTTGTTGCACGGCATTTTAATGTTCTCTGCGGCTACACGGGCAAAAGTTTCCAGTTCTTTATTTACTTCCAGCATCAGTTGGCGGCTGCGTACGAGCTGCTTGGTGTTCCTGTGAAGTTGTATAAGCCGCATCGCTCCGTTAGCAAGCGTTTTCAGGGCTTCCGTTTGCGCTTCATTCAGTTGGTTAGGCTTGTTATCAAGTACACAAATACTGCCGATTGCATATCCTTCTTCACTTACCAGCGGCACACCCGCATAAAACATGATGTGGTAATCGCCGGTCACTAATGGGTTGTCTGCAAACCTCTCATCTTCTTCCGTATTCGGAACCACCATAATTTCATTTGGCTTCAGAATAGTATGAGCGCAAAAAGCCTGGTCGCGCGAGGTCTGCTGAAGATCACTAATACCTTGCGCCGATTTAAACCATTGCCTGTCTTTATCTACCAGGCTAATAATTGATACTGGTGTTCCGCAAATAAAAGAAGCCAGCCGGGTAATGTCATCGTAGTCGGTTTCGGGTAACGTATCCAACAGCTCGTAGCTATACAGGTTTTGCAGTCGGTCTTGTTCGTTGTCTGGTATTTTAGCTGCCGGCATATGTAACGCAAGCTAATCATTCGCACCTGAATGATTGGTGTTTTTGCTAAAAATTGTATCGAAAAAAGGTAAAGCGGGATAAACGTACGCCTAACCAAACAGGTTGCATGTTTATACCAGATACACATGCAATAAAAGCTCCTATATCTTACGCAAATACCTGGTACACAACAAAGCTCATCAGGTAAGCCAGCCCGGTCATATATACAAATTGCACAACCGGCCATTTCCAGGTGCGGGTTTCGCGTTTGGTAATGGCAAGTGTACTCATGCATTGCATGGCAAGCACATAAAACATCATCAGCGAGAGAGCTGTGGCAAGTGTGTACACTTTAGTTCCATCTTCGCGGGTTGCATTCTGCATCTTTTGCTTTAGCGTGGCGTCATCACTTTCATCCACACTATATAAAGTTGCCATCGTACCAACAAACACTTCCCGCGCAGCAAAAGAAGTTATCAAAGCAATCCCTATTTTCCAGTCGAAACCAAGCGGACGTATGGCTGGCTCAATAGCTTTGCCGGCAATGCCGGCAAATGAATTCTGAAGCTTTTCTGTTTTGTATTGTTTGTTTAAAACATCTTTATCCTGTGGTGCGGCAGCCTGCGCAAGACGGGCATACTTCGCATCCACAACTTCCATTCGTTTTGTTGGTCCATAAGAACTCAGGAACCAAAGCAAAAGACTGATGACAATGATGATACGCCCGGCATCACTAATAAAAATTTTGGCTTTTTCTATCATCGTAATGCCTATGTTCTTCCATCGGGGCGCACGATAAACAGGCAGCTCAAGAATGAAGAAGCTTTTCTCTTTTATTCTGATTATCCATTTCAATACATAGCTTACAATAAGCGCCATTACAATACCAACTAAGTACAAAGCCATCATCACCAATCCACGCCCGCTCAGGAAACCAAGAAAATATGTATTAGGAATAACCAGCCCAATCAATATAGTGTACACTGGTAACCGCGCGCTGCAACTCATTAAAGGCGTTACCAATATAGTAAGCAGGCGCTCTTTGCGGTTCTCAATATTGCGCGTACTCATAATGGCAGGCACAGCACAGGCAAAGCCACTGATCATCGGCATTACGCTTTTACCATTCAGTCCGGTTTTGCGCATTAAGCGATCGCTTAAAAAAGAGATGCGCGCCATGTAGCCAACATCTTCCAGTATGGTAATCAACCCAAACAAAATCATAATCTGCGGCACAAAAACCAGGATGCCGCTAAGTCCCGCCAGCACGCCGTTAATAAGTAAATCACTCCACCATACCTGCGGCAATACATCGCCCAGCCAGCCACTGAATTTTGAAAAACTCCAGTCGATAAAATCCATTGGAAACTGCGACAGCCAGAAGATGCTTTGAAACAATAAAAACAAAACCAGCAGCAGGATGACATTGCCCCAGATGCGGTGCAAAAACAGGTTGTCTAATTTTTCAGTGAACAGCTTTTTCTGTAACGGATTGGGCTCTGTTACGCTTTTCTGCATTACCTGCCGTATGCGCGAATAACGCTGCACAATTTCATCTGCCTGCGTTTTGGTCGGGTTGAAGTTATTAGTGACTTCCACATGCTCAATCGCCTTCTGCGTAAGGTTATCAAGCGGAAAGCTTTCATGGTTAATCAGGTAATGAACGGCCCCATAATCACTCACATGAGGCACCAGTTTCTTTACGCCTTCAACAGCAAAAGGCGCCAGTTCCTTGTTGGCAATAAAATCAAACGGAAGCGTAGCCGAAGATTGTTTTATTTTTTTCAGAAGTGCTTTCTTCAATTGCGGAAGCCCTTTGCCTTTACGCGGATTTACAGGTATTACAGGCACACCTAATTCACGTTCTAATTGTGGCACATCAATATCATACCCTTTGCTGCGTGCAATGTCCATCATGGTTAGGGCGATGACAACCGGACATTTTAAATCAATAATCTGGCTGCAAAACAAAAGGTTACGTTTCAGGTTGCTGGCATCGGCAACAGCCAGTATAATGTCGGGCTTAATGTCTTCATCCACATTCATCATCACTTTATACGCCACCCATTCATCTGCCCGTCGCGGATATAAACTATAAGTTCCGGGCAGGTCGGTTACGTTTGCCTTTGCCTCTTCATCCAGCGCGGTAACGCCTGTTTTTTTATCAACCGTAACGCCTGGAAAATTGCCGACTTTCTGATTGAGACCAGTAAGGGAATTAAAGAGGGATGTTTTGCCGCAGTTCGGGTTGCCGACCAGTGCTATATTTACCTGTTTGCCTGTCAAGTTATTTTGTTTCAACCAACAAAATTAAGAGACGGCAACAGCAATGGATTGCGAAAAAGGGAAGTTTCGCAATGGAACACTGTTAAAACAAACGGCATACGCTACCCTTTGCCATGTTTAAAGAAATACAGCAGGGTAATGGTAAACAAAATAAAATCGGCTTAAGACAGCGAAATAAAACAATGCGCATGGCACTCGAGCAGGCGCAGGTCTTTCGCGTTGTCGTTCCCGGCTACATAAGTACGCAGCTTCTTCCTGATGTTGAGAAATTGATGTGTTTCTTCACTTTTCTTTTCCGGAGCCGGCTTTTTGCCTGGTTGTTCAATTGATGGGTACATATATACAATTTTTACGGGATAAAATTTTTGACTATTGATTTCCGGTTTCAATGCAGCAGTTGATTCCGGCAATCAGGAACGTAGCCTGATGATACGAAGTAAATAAAATCATTCATTGACTTTTTATAAAGTAACGTCTTCGGTATAACCGGCAAAATGAGTGGTCAGCTATATAATATAGTCGCTGGCGGTAACCAAACAGAAACAGCAGACTCATAAAACTTCATAGTAAATGTTTTACCCTTATAAATTGCTTTATAAAATTTACAACTTGTGAATGGTTACCATGAGTACAAAGCATGCCGCGATGCGTGTTTGGCTTGCGCTGCCATTATGCAATCACCGCGCTTATACCTGCGGCGAAGAATGTGGTAAGCGTAACATGAAGCATTGCCAGGAATGTGCAGCAGCTTGCAAAGCTTGTGCTAAAGAATGCCGCGCAATAGCTGCCTGATTTGTAAGCACTTTATTTTTGCTTCTCGTCATGCACAGATTTGTCGCTTTCATATTGCTCTGTTTGTATCTGCCTGCTGCGCTAAATGCAACGGTTACAGCGCACTACTGCATGGGCACGCTTACAGGTGTAGATGTAATGACACCAGCACATGCCGATAATACCTGCAGCAAATGCAGCATGATAAAGAAAGACCGGAAAGGCTGCTGCCATGATAAACAGGAAACTTTACAGCTAAACAAAGACCAGGTGGCATCTTCAGCTACCGTGATTGCAACGCCGTTTATCGCTCTTTTACAAAGCGATTATTTTATATCAACTCATGTTTTTTTTGCGCTTCGCGAAACTGAATTGCCCACAGCGCATAGCCCGCCGCTGATAGCGGTTTCTTCTCTTATTCTTAACTGCGTTTTCAGAATCTGATAAAGTGTTTTTGAAAGGTATTCAACAAACATTTTAATTCTGTTATCTGAAAACAAATTATTCATGAAATCTTTACTGGTAGCCGTATTCGCGGCAGCACTTTCTCTTCAGGCAGTTGCGCAAACAAGCAATTTACAATCTCTTTTCAACAGTTACTATAGTATCAAAAATGCGCTTATAAAAGATGATGCAGAAGCCGCATCTAAAAGCGCTGGCACATTTGTAAATGAAGTGCAAAACTTTACTATGAAACCCTTGTCATCCGCCGAGCAAACCGCATTCATTTCTGTAAAAGAAAAGCTGCGATACAATGCACAGCACATTTCCGAAGTGAAAAAGTTAGACCATCAGCGCGAACATTTCTCCGCTTTGTCGGATGATATGTATAAGCTGGCGCAAGCCACTTCATCATCATTGTTGAATGCGGTGTACTTAGATTATTGTCCCATGAAAAATCAGTATTGGCTGAGCGATGATAAAAAGATTCAAAACCCATATTATGGTTCATCTATGCTGACCTGCGGCAATGTTGAAAAAACAATTATGCCGGGCACGATGAACATGAACAATAACGTAAACGACACAACGCCGGAACATAACATGCATCACGACATGAACAACATGCAGATGAGCGATAGCAGCATGGGCGATGTGAACATGAGCGATATGCCTGGCATGACACACTCCTATTCGCGCTCATTACCTATGTCACGCGATGGCTCGGGCACAAGCTGGTCGCCAGACAACAACCCAATGTACATGATTATGACACATACTAAAAAAGGGGCGTGGATGTTTCATGGCAGTATATTTTTCAGGTATGATGATCAGCAACTGACAAAGAAAACATCGCGCAGCGACACACACTTGGATGCACCCAACTGGATGATGGCGATGTACAACCGACCGGTTGGTAAAAACGGTTTGTTCAATTTTACCGGGATGTTTAGTTTAGACGCACTAACGGTTACGCCACGTGGTTACCCATTGCTGTTTCAATCGGGCGAATCGTATAAAGGCGAGCCGCTGGTAGACAGGCAGCACCCGCACGATTTGTTTGCGGCCTTGTCCATTGGTTATACGCAGCGGCTGAGTAAGAAGGTAGATGTGTTTGGCTACTTCGGTTATCCCGGCGAACCGGCTATCAGTGCGCCCACCTTTATGCACAGAACGATTGCTTTAAACGACCCTGACGCACCGCTTTCGCATCACTGGCAGGATGCTACACACATCACGTTTGGTGTGGCAACGGCAGGTGTAAGAGTCGGCAAGGTGAAAGGTGAATTTTCATGGTTTACCGGGCGTGAACCGGACGAGCATCGTTATGATTTTGACAAGCCTAAATTCGACAGTTATTCATGGCGCGTGTCGTTTAATCCGTCGGCGGCATGGGCATTCCAGGTTTCGCAGGCATACATTAAAAGCCCTGAAGATTTGCATCCTGACGAAAATGTGTGGCGGTACACCGCGTCGGCTTTGTATTCCACGCCGGTTACAGCAAACGGCAGCTATTTTTCAGGAGCTGCGGTGTGGGGCATGAATGATGAAAGCGGCAACAGCAAAAACGAAAACTCGGCGTTGGTAGAAGGTACGCAGCAATTGATGAAGCAGGCAATTTATGGTCGTTATGAATATGTACAGAAATCAACCGAGGAGCTAAACCTGGAAGATGCTTATGGTAAGCGCAGTTTTGACATACATAAGCTGACGTTAGGTACAAATCGTCAGTTGTTTACGCTGGGTGCATTTGAGTTGCTGGGCGGTTTGCAGGCTTCGGTAAATGTGCCGCCGCCAATTTTACAAACATTGTATGGAAAAGCGCCGATGAGCGGGCAAGTTTACGTAGAAATTCGCCCGAAGCTGATGAAAATGGATAAAATGGGTAGGATGAAGATGTAGTAAATGGAACACGAATGATACCGGCTGTGTGTATGGATGTTTTGAATGCTGGATGATGAGGATTGAAGTTGAAAGGCAGGTTTTTACCGGAATAAACGATTATTATAATGTCACCAAAGGGCATTTGCTTAGCCGAAAAGGGCTTGGTGGCTTTTTGACTGGCTGTTGTTAGTAAACAAGGCAGGGAAAAGCCAAATGGATTTCCTAAAGGTGAATGGCTGCCGGATGGAAGAGGAAAGCCCGTAAAGCGGCGGACAGGGAAAGCTGTTAGTTGCCAGTTGATAGCTGATAGAGAAACAGCCGCCGCTGCGGACTTGTAACGGACAGCCGGAACTGAAGCTGAATAAAGAAACGAACGATGACAGCCCCAAATCAATTAGAAATTATTGATTGAAAATTATTGATTGAAGAAACCACCGGTCTTGGAACAGAATTCCGGCTGTTCGATTCCAAACTCATAATTCATAACTCATAATCCTCCAACTGACATTTTTGCATCTTTTTCCCGGTGGCATAATGATTGACTTATTAGCCGCGTAAACAGTAAAATCTAACCAACAGATACAATTAAAATTATGGGTAAAATAATAGGAATCGACTTAGGTACAACAAACAGTTGTGTTGCCGTAATGGAAGGTAACGAACCGGTTGTAATCGCCAACGATGAAGGTCGCCGCACGACGCCTTCGGTGGTTGCGTTTTTGAAAAACGGCGAGCGTAAAGTGGGCGACCCGGCAAAGCGGCAGGCAATTACAAACCCGCAGAACACCATTACGAGCGTTAAGCGCTTTATGGGTCGCCGGTTTGATGAAGTAACAAACGAAATCACACACTGGAGCTATAAAGTAGTGAAGGGTGACAATAATACAGTGCGTGTGGATATTGATGGCCGCATGTACACGCCGCAGGAAATCTCAGCAATGGTGCTTCAGAAAATGAAGAAAACCGCTGAAGATTACCTGGGTCAGGAAGTAAACGAAGCGGTGATTACAGTGCCGGCTTATTTTAACGATGCACAACGCCAGGCTACCAAAGAAGCAGGTGAAATTGCAGGTTTGAATGTTCGCCGTATTGTGAACGAACCAACTGCGGCTGCGCTTGCATATGGACTGGATAAAAAGCATGCCGACCAGAAAATTGCTGTGTTTGATTTAGGTGGTGGTACGTTCGACGTATCGGTGCTTGATTTGGGCGATGGCGTGTTTGAAGTAAAATCTACCAACGGTGATACGCACTTAGGTGGTGACGACTTTGACAAAGTAGTGATGGACTGGCTGGCTGAAGAGTTCAGGAAAGATGAGAACATTGACCTGCGCAAAGACCCGATGGCGCTTCAGCGTTTGAAGGAAGCTGCGGAAAAAGCAAAGGTTGAATTGAGTTCTTCTTCTGAAACAGAAATCAACCTGCCTTACATTACTGCAGTTGATGGTGTGCCGAAGCACTTGGTGAAGAAATTATCCCGTGCTAAGTTTGAACAACTGGCTGATAGCTTATTCAACCGTTGTTTAGGTCCTTGTGAATCTGCGTTGAAAGATGCCGGTTACAGCAAGAGCGATATTGATGAAGTGATATTGGTTGGTGGCTCTACCCGCATTCCAAAAGTGCAGGAACTGGTAGAGAAGTTCTTTGGTAAAAAGCCAAACAGAAGCGTAAACCCGGATGAAGTGGTTGCCATTGGTGCAGCTATCCAGGGTGCGGTATTAACCGGTGAAGTGAAAGATGTATTGCTTCTCGACGTTACACCTTTGAGCCTTGGTATCGAAACCATGGGTGGTGTAATGACAACTATGATTGGCAGCAATACAACCATTCCTTCCAAGAAAACAGAAACGTTCTCAACTGCCAGCGATAACCAGCCCGGCGTACAGATTCATGTGTTGCAAGGCGAGCGCCCGATGGCAGGACAAAATAAGAGCTTAGGCATCTTTAACCTCGATGGTATTCCACCGGCTCCGCGTGGGGTTCCGCAGATTGAAGTAACCTTTGATATTGATGCCAATGGTTTGCTGCATGTAAGTGCAAAAGATAAAGGCACTGGTAAGGAACAGAAGATTCGCATTGAAGCTGGCAGCGGCCTGAACAAGGAAGAAATTGAAAAGATGAAAGCCGAAGCCAAAGCCAATGAATCTACAGATAAGGCAGCCCGCGAAAAGGTTGAGAAGATGAATGGGGCGGATAGCTTGATCTTCCAGACGGAAAAGCAACTGAAGGAATTTGGTGACAAGATTCCGGCTGACAAGAAAGCTCCGATTGAAGAAGCTTTGAACAAGCTGAAAGAAGCCCATAAAAGTGGCGACGCTTCTGCAGTAGATTCAGCCATGACGGAAATGAATACAGCATGGACAGCCGCCAGCGAAGAGCTTTATAAAGCCCAGGCTGCCGGTGGTGAACAACCAAACGCTTCGGCTGAGGGCGGTTCTTCCTCTAACACAGGCGAAACCGTTACGGATGCTGAGTTTGAAGAAGTAAAATAAGATTAACAGTCTCATTTAAGGATAAATAGTCCCGGCATTTGTCCGGGACTATTTTGTTAATACAACATCATTAAAGGTTTATTTAAGCCCGCTTGTATATTTAATTTCAATTTTGCGCGTTTTTAGGTCTTTACGGTACGGTTTTCCGTGTTTTTTTATTCTACTATTAAATACAAATTTACATGATGCTTTTTGTAGCTGGCCTTGCCGGCGATTTTGACGACGTTGATCTGAAAGAAATGTTTGAGTTATATGGTGAAGTGGCTTCTGCAAAACTAATAACTGACCGCGCCACTGGAAAAAGCAAAGGCTTTGGCTTTGTAGAAATGCCAAACGAAGCCGAAGCAAAAGAAACAATTACCACGTTAGACGGTGTTATGCTCCAGAGAAAAAAGATCTCTGTAAAAGAAGCCGAAGCGCAACAGCCACGCACAGGTGGCAGCGGCGGTTATGGCGGTGGAAGCTATAACAGCGGTGGTTTTAATAATAGCCGTAGTTATAACAGCAACGGCAGCGGCTACAGTAATGGTGGCAGCAGCAATAGCAATAATCGTCCCCGCAAACCTTATACGCCAGGAGGTGGCAGCGGTGGTGGTTATAACAGGGATAATAGTGGTGGTGGCTACAACAGAGACAGAAACAGTGGTGGCGGAGGCTATAACAGAGATAATGGCAGCGGAGGTTATAACAGTGGCGGATTCAACCGCGACAGAAACACTGATAACCGCGACAAAGGCAATCGCAGTGATGATGATTTTAACAAGAGATATTAATTTATAGGATTACTAACTGTTTAGTAACCACATTTTTGCTTTAAAAAAGAGGCTGTCTCAAAAGTCGGGACAGCCTCTTTTTTATTCGGATACCTGATGGAGAAAGTTCTCGTTTAAGCGATTCTCAAAGCCTTCATTTTACTTTTGAGTCAGCCTCTTTTGTTTGGTCACCAATATAATTGACTTTGTTATTCTATAATTATTGAATAGATTTTTTTGAGATTATGGTTGCTATTCGCTTTTGTAAAAGCTCTTCATTACCCTGAACCTTAATAGGAGGATTCCTGTTGCTTCTACATACAGGAAGTCTCAACTTTCGATCACAAGAGAATACGAACGATGGTTACCAAATCTGTATTTATACCTATTAATTACCACTCATATATTACGTAAAAACGAAGGTATTTTAAGGTAACTTCACTTTAAACAAACGAAATGGATAGTCTACTTTATCCTCACCTTCATTGTACTTTGTTGTGCGGTTGATTTGTGAACAGGTAACATATAAATAGCCGTCATTGCCAATGGCAAAGGTATCAGGCCAAATCAATCGCTTATCTGTTACCAGTGTTTTAAACTCACCGTTTGGTGTTACATAACGGATCGATTTATTGGGAGAATCTGATAAATAAACATTGCCTTTATCATCAGCTATCATACCATGTGATACACCCGTTTCACCAACAATTTCAACCGCTGCTGAAACTTGTGAAGCCGATAAAGTTGAGTCAGATAAAACATCAGCTTTTACGCGGTATAATTTGGTTTGATTAATAGCGCGGAAATAAAACCATTCAAAGTCGTGCGTTAACGCAATGCCGTTTACGTTGGAGGAAAAAGCCTTGCCTTTGCTATCGACTACATCTTTACCATCGAGGTGCAATTTAAAATCAGGATCGGCTTTAGTTGATTTATCATCGCGTAATAAAATCCGGCTTTTGCCCGTGGCTAAATTTAAAACAACAATTGCCGGGATACCGGGATTTGAAAGATAAGCTAAGTTCCTTTTCGTATCAATTCTTACATCATTCATAGCACCCTGTTCCTTCGGAAAATCTTCAAAGCGATAGATGTGTTCAACTTTATTATTGGATACATTAACCTGCAATAATTTAACACCATCAGCAATTACAGGACCATCACCGGGATTGCCCGGGTCTAATATCCAGAGCCTGTTTTTATCATCGGTAACAACTGCTTGTGCATTGATAAAATGAGTTTGCGGATGCACCGAATCAAACCTGTTCCATTCTTCATCAGGATAAGGTTTGCGAGTACCATTTATCAATTCTGCAACACCATATTGATAAGGCTGATGCCGCGGAAATGTAATGAACGTTCTACCGGTTTTTGTTATCCCTGCACCAATGGGTTGAAAGGAACCGAACCGGGCAGCTTCCATCAATAAAGGCGATTCTTTTTTATCGTTCTGCGCGTTGGTGTTTGTCATCATTATAGTTCCAATTAATGAAATCAGCAACAGGTGTTTCATAGAAAATAATTTGTCGTTCCCAGTGTATAAAGGCTTGTTGTTTGCACAAGAAGAAACAATGAAAACCACTGTTATGCCAAATTCTTTTTTTGCTCTTCTTTTTACTCTTTTGAATCTCTTTGTCTTTATACAAAAAGATATTGCGCAGCAAATAAAGCCGCTAACGGTTGGTGGTATTACTTATTTCGATTCGTCTTTATTACAATTTTTACCACGCGAAACCAGCATAGAAATTATCGGTTCAGGTTATCAGCATATTGAAGGTCCGCTTTGGATAAAAGACAGTGGCATGCTGCTGTTCAGCGATACAAAAGGACGTACCATTTACCGCTGGCAGGAAGTAAAAGGCACAACGAAGTTTCTGCAGAATGCAGGCTTTACCGGGCGCTTGCCGTATGGTGAAGAGCCCGGCACAAATGGCTTGGCACTCACTCAAAATGGCGAATTGATTATTTGCGAACATGGTGACAGAAGGCTGGCTTGTTTTCCATTAAATGGCAAGTATGGGTCGAAGACTTTGACCGATAATTATGAAGGCAAACGATACAATAGTCCGAATGATGTGGTAATAAAAAGTGATGGCACCATCTACTTTACTGATCCGCCTTATGGCTTGCCTTTAAAAGATAAAGACGGCACAAAAGAAACCAAAAACAATGGCGTTTATTTCATTGCAAAAGATGGAAATGCAAAGCTGCTGATTGATAGTTTGGTATATCCGAACGGACTTGCTTTTACACCGGATGAACAGAATTTGTATGTTGCTGTTTCCGATAGCGTGCATCCGCATATTCTACGTTACGAAGTAAAAAAAGATGGCACTTTATCGAACGGAAAATTATTTTTCGATGCTTCCTCATTGCCACGCGAAGATGGAATGCAACGCACTGATGGATTGAAGATTGACAGCGCCGGAAATGTATGGAGCAGCGGTCCCGGCGGTTTATTAATTATCAATAAAGAAGGGAAATTATTGGGCATTATTCATACCGGAGAAATCATTGCCAACTGTGCGTGGGGCGATGGTGGCTCAACGCTTTACATAACAGGCAATACATTTTTATATCGTGTAAAAACAAGAACGAAAGGAACTGGCTTTTAATCTTCTAACCTATATTAATAATTTCTCTATCTTTCCTTCCTTAAATTGCTTTCTATGCATAGCAGTATAATAGCCGGAATCGGCATGTATGTTCCGCAGAACGTATTTACAAATAACGACCTCACAAAATATATGGATACCAGCGATGAATGGGTACAGGAACGCACGGGTATCAAAGAACGTCGTTATGCAAACCGCAACGATGAAACCACAACCACCATGGGCATTGAAGCGGCGAAAATCGCGATTGAAAGAGCCGGCATTACCGCACAAGATATAGACTTCATTGTCTTCGCCACACTGTCGCCCGATTATTTTTTCCCGGGCTGCGCAGTATTGGTACAGCGCGAAATGAAGATGAAAGAGATTGGTGCGCTTGATGTGCGCAATCAATGCAGCGGCTTTGTGTATGCGCTTAGCATTGCTGACCAGTTTATACGTACCGGCACTTATAAAAATATACTCGTTATTGGCAGCGAAAAACAATCGTCATTCATTGATTACAACACGCGCAGCCGCAATGTATCTGTCATCTTTGGCGATGGCGCCGGCGCAGTAGTGCTGCAGCCGGCAGAAGATAAAAACCGTGGCATTCTCAGCACGCATTTGCATAGCGATGGCAACGATGCTGAAATTCTTGCCATCCGCAACCCGGGCACACACAGCAACCATTGGATAAAAGGTATCGCCGATTATGAAGAAGCGGAAATAGGGCAGCAGTTTGTAAGCCATGCAATGATTGATAACGGGCAGAACTTTGCGTTTATGGATGGTCAGGTTGTTTTTAAAAAAGCGGTGGTAAAATTTCCGGAAGTCATTATGGAAGCCTTAGTCGCAAACGGTTATACGACGCCTGATATAAACATGCTCATCCCGCACCAGGCCAATCTGCGCATCAGCCAGTTTGTACAAAAAAAGTTAGGACTGCGCGATGACCAGGTGTTTAACAACGTTCAAAAATATGGCAACACCACGGCAGCTTCTGTTCCCATCGCTTTGTGCGAAGCCTGGGAAGAAGGAAAAATAAAAGAAGGCGATCTTGTTTGCCTGGCAGCTTTTGGCAGCGGTTTTACCTGGGCAAGCGCGCTGATAAAATGGTAAGTATTGATTTATTGTGAAATAGAATACAAATACAGTTTTTGGTAACCATCGTCCGATTATCCATTAAGCTGTGGTTGTTGCCGTTCCTGCTGCTTCGACACGCAGGAATGCTCCCATCAGCGTTCCGGGCAATGATGTAGCTTTTATATAAGCGGACAGGAACAGCCAATTCAACAAGATTCACTATTAAATAGCAGAGAAATTTTCCTTAATAAAAAATAATTTCCTTGTTGTTCAGCTCCTTTTTAAACAGGGAAAGATTTGGGTAATAGTTCAATGAAATTACAATATCGAACATAGCATAATAGCAAAATAAAGTGCGACCAGACAACAAAGCCAATCCGCAGGAAACAAGACCTGAAAATAAAAACCAGAATACCCGCAGCCGGTATAATTTTTCATAAGCCATTTCTCTGTCTTCAAAATTTTCAATCAGCGATAATTTGTGAAACTGGTTTTTTGTAAACGCTGAATGCAGAAAAGCAAACACAACCATAAACGATAAAATGGATAAAGTAAGCTTTGTGTCAGCGTAAAAATTATTCAGCAAACGAAAGCCGTTGGCAGTTAAGAAAAAAGAAAATGCTGTGCAGGCAATATTAATAGCCAGGCAAGCATAAAATATAATCTTATACTTTTTAAAATCCACCGCATACAAGTCTGTTTTCCTTTCTTCATCCATTAAAAGCAATGTACATCAACTTCCCGTAATTTTTTACAGTCTGCAATCATGACAAATGTTTTTTTAATGGCAACCGACTTATAAAAGCAAAACAAATTAGCCAGGCAGATGTTTTCCATCGCCGCGAACAAGATTTCCATCCTTGTCAAAACGGCTTATAACAATTACTGAATGCGGTAAAAGAACAGTTTGGCGCCGTGTTGTTGTGAGACTGTCATTCCATCCGACGCCTTGTTCCTTCTATTTATCCGCAGCCTTTTCCCAACCTGATTTCTGGCAGCAATAATGAAACATCAGCATCAACTTTAGTCATTCAATTTATTTTACCAAAGCTCGGCAACAGTCGCTATACCGTATCGCACAACTATCCGTTCAAAGGTGGTTACATCACAAGGCATTATGGCAAACCAAATGAACAGCGCGCCTGCGTTACAACTCGAAATGGCAAAGCCATTATACATGCACGATACCAAGCAGGATTACCATGAACAGCGCGCCCGCGAAGTGCAACAATTGCTCATCGATACCGTTACTTCAATAAGCGAAACTTTATTACAAAACATCACACGCTGGTGATGCAAAGAGATAATTATGTTACCATCGTTCTCCGCTCCGATTGAACGACAGTTGCGTCCGCCGCGGCGGATCATCGTTCGGTGCAATGGCTGTTACAAAAGTTCATACAAACATCTTTTTAAAAAGATCATTGCCATTTTATAAAAAAAATTTGGGCAGCAAAAGGATGCTCCTATATTTGCACTCCCAATTAAAACGGGAGCATAGCTCAGCTGGTTTAGAGCATCTGCCTTACAAGCAGAGGGTCCGCGGTTCGAACCCGTGTGCTCCCACTTAATAACGAAGCGATTAGATATTTTCTAATCGCTTTTTTGTTTTAAAGCGACCGCAAATACGACCATAACTTATTACATTAAAATTGCAAAATGACGCATTGCAGTTTTAACACTTGACAGGAATTATTCAACCAATTTCATGTTTGAAGTTCTTGTTTCAGTATTGTTGGATTAGGCGCCTCTTAGTCTACAGTAGTATTATTTTAAATATGTAAGCATTTACTTAACTTGTAAATAACCCGAGTTAGGATTCGCTGCTCAATCCAAATTCATGATTTAGTTTCTATAATACGGCAAATTCATGAGTACGATAATTGAGTTCTACAGTTTGAGCTACATTTCAAGCATCATTTAATATTCCTGCAACACTGTTTGGTTCAGCAACAACCTCTAAATAGGAAGCCAGGTCAATTGTTGAGGGCTGCCCATCAGCTTTTGTTTGCCTGGCAGTTGCAGTGCCTTTATTTTCATCTGTACTCTTTCGATTCGTTTAATCGTTCTGCACACCGATATTCACAGATACCGTACGTGAACCCGATGTGTGGTTCCCTGTTGGCTGTTATAATGCAACAATATTACAAAGAAGGAAGAGAATGTGCAGCAGTGTTTTCATCACTTTTCCTGCTCCTTTTTCCTGACACAAGGATGAACAGCGCTGGCAGCGCAGATACCGTAGATGTGAGAAGATTGTTGAAAGTGTGAGAATTTACGTGCTGTATTACTGGTTTGTAAGTACAAGATGGTAGCTAACAGCCAGAACCCGCGACGAACTGGAATTAGCTTCCCTGCCGGTAAGAAACTACAGTGAATTTGAGCAATATTTTCTTACTTCCTTGTTTTCATTTAATATTGTTATGCGATTCATTTACACAAAACACCTCTCTATGAAAAAAAGCATTACGCTGTTTCTTTCCTTCTTTATAGTTATCCTTTCGCAAGCTCAATGGAGTAATACCACTAACCAATTTTACGACTCGCTGCACATGCCTGTAACAACGGCAATAGGCACCCAGCAGAATAACATTGTTGTAAAAAGTTATCCCGACAGCGGCTATTTTGTTATTTGGGAAGATGGGCGCACCACCGGCAACCAAACCGACATTTACGCGCAGAAGTACGACAAGAACGGGACTGCACTTTGGGCAACAAATGGCGTTCCTGTTGCCGCCACTACCGACGCCGAGTTACTATCGCTTTCCTCTTACTCCACCAGTCCCGACTATCGCTACAACGGGCATGCCTGCACCGACAGCGCCGGCGGCTTCTACATTGTGTGGGATGCCAACCCCGGCAACTTTGGTAACCGCATTCGCGCCCAGCATATCCTGCCTGATGGCTCTCCCCGCTTTGCCGATTCCGGCTATGATGTAGCTACGGGCGCCGACCTGGTATACTACACCAATCCGCAATTAGTGGCAGATGGCAAAAGGGGCTGCTTTATCTCATTTATCAGAGGCTACCGCATTGGCGGCGTTTACGATTTGTACGTTTACAATTACAGGGATGAGGATGGCGTGATGGTAAATCATGGTGGCGGCCAGGCAGATGTAAACGCAGAAAACAAATATTCCTATACGGCGTGTGGAAACAATAGCAAGGTTGAAGTGATTCACCCCGATGCGAATATCATTGACTACCACATTTATCCCGACCTGCAAAGCGGCTGTAACATTGTTTTTTCTTACCTCGTAACCTCCAACAATATTACCAGCCGCCGCATTGGCTTTAACCAGTTGTGCCGGGTAAAACAAGAATCACATGTTGCCGTACGCCGCCGCACCAATGACCTTGCAGAATCGCAGATTTTAAACTACACGTATAAAAAAGACAGCGTGGTGATGCTGTACACTGAGAAACAATTTTTTTACACTTCTTCTTGTAAAGTTGACGGCGGTGGCACGGTGGAATATACCAACATCAAAGTGGAAAACTTTGGTAATGGCTTCCTGTTTGTTTCCGATTCCCTTTATTCCGATGCTGAATTTGCAAAAGGAACAGTAGCGACAACAGATGCGGCTGCAAACATCAATGTAAATATCATCGCTGCCTCAGTGCGTAATAATGCCGATAATAACTGGAGTAAGAAAATGTACATCCGGCCGCAGGAAATTTACGACAGCATTCCTTACCAGCTAAGTACCGACACGGCTTACGCCGACGCTTATTTTGCCTATAAGCTTTTTCCCGACAAGCCATTAAACACCATTAACTACAGCGAAGACACCTTGCTGGCTCCCGGTTATGGCAACGATGAGTTTGCCCTTGCTTCTTCCAACAACCGCATTTTTGCCGCCGGGCGCATTAGTCCCCCGGTATATGGTAGTCCGCTACCTTATTTTGTTAACCTCGCGCAACTGCAGGCAGACCGTATTACGCCCGATTCGTTTGCCGTACGCTGGCATACGCCAGAAGGCGGTGCTACCATTGGCAAAGAGCTGAACGCATCGCCCGGCATTTCTTACCGGCGTCCTTTCATTGCTACCGACGAACGAGGCAATGCGGTGTTCAGCATTACCGATAACGACCATCTCATTTATGTAAGCCCCATTGCCGACAGCGGCCGCCTTGTGTGGGGCGCCATGGGCAAGCCCATCGGCAGTGGCTATGCCGGCACGGGCTTTTACAGTGCCTATAGTCCATATACGGTTATGGATCCATCGAACGGCACGGCTGTCATTGCCTGGTCGGATAACAGGCAAACCGGAACTTCCACCACCGGACCAAATATCTTCATCCGGCATCTGGACAGCCTTAATTATTACAATTACCAGCCTCCGCAACGCGGCACAAGCTTGCTATATTACACCGGCACTTTTTCTAATCCCGTTACATTGGTCGGGCTCACTCATACCTGGAATTATTTTGAGGGATACAGCAATATGGGTGTGACCTCCACTATGTCTGCTGTTTACGACAGCTATAACCTGGGAACCGTTACTTCCTCTGTGCTCGACCATACCGATGCCAATGGCAATGCCATCCGCTATTACAATAACATTCCGTATTTAGACCGCAACTATACCATCAGCGTAGAGAACAACCCCAACGGTGCGGCTTCCATTGATGTGCGGCTTTACTTTACCACCGACCAGTTTAAGTTTTTGCAGAAAGCCGATCCCGCCATTACTTCACCGGGCGATCTGGTTGTAATCAAGCAGCCGAAAGGGGCTGCTGATAATCCAACAGAGTACACACCTGTTGCCGGCGAAGAACTGATTGCACCAACTGCCTGGAGCGCGGTAGATGGCGGCTATTATATTCAGCTCCCTGTCAGCAGCTTCAGCTATTTTTTTATTGAAAAAAATCAAAGCATTCTGCCTGTTAAGTGGGTGAGCGTATCGGCTGACAGAAAGACCAATAGTACAGCTATTGTATCGTGGACGGTAGCTAATGAAGTAAATACAAAAAATTATGTAGTTCAGTACAGCGAGGATGGCGTTCATTACAGAGATGGCTTCACCGTAACCGCAAACGGCTCAGGAACGTATCATGGTACGTTCGCCATTAGTAGCGGTAACTACTTTGTAAAAATAAAAGAAACCGACCTCGACGGCAAGAGCAGCTACAGCAATACGGTGATGATTAATGCGGTGAAAGGAGGGGCTACGTTTATTGTATCTCCCAACCCGGTGAAGAGTGATGCGGTGCTTCGCTATACGATGCCGGCACCTGCAAAAGCTTCGCTGCGGCTGATGGCATCGAACGGGACTGTTGTATGGCAACAAACTACAACGCTGTCAGCCTCGGGCGCTCTTTCTCTACCTATGCATGGTATGCCGGCAGGCAATTATCAGTTGCAGATTATTATGGATAAAGAGAGGCCGGTGTTGAAGATTATAAAAGAGTAAAGCTGCTGATAAGGCTACAAAGGCTGTCTCAACGATGAGACAGCCTTTGTAGTTATAATGTGGGGGATGTGCAAGAGAACAAGTAAATATTTTCCTTTTCTACTCAGTATCGGATAGGCATCACTGCTGTACTCCTTTAGTCATTTCTTTTTAGTGGTCGGTGTTCACACCGAACAGATTAATGGAATGCAAGATTCAGTTATTAGCAGTGATAACCGATGGAACAAAATGCATTTTGGATTACATACTCTCAGGTTTCAGTTTCTGCACTGCTTTTTCAAAGCTGAATGATGAGCCATCAAAGTTTTCGTGTCCATATCCACTTTGACCGTTCAGATTATAGAATAAGTTGTACAGTGCCAAAGGGTTTTGAGATTCAGATAGCCCTTACACAATCACATCAAGCCTTTCATTTTGTACTGAAAGGTTATTCTGCCATCGCTTTTGCGTATGCCATCATTATCTCACTTCTTTTTGCGCCTATTGCGCGTTATTCAGGCATTCATTTTTCTTACCAACCGGTACGGTGAAGAAAAGAGATAAAAGGTTCCCTGTATAGGAATAAAAAAGCTTCACTATGGCCGGTCATTTGCTTAAACCCCTTGCCCTGCGTGCATTTGACAGTTCTGGCACCGGTATTGAAAATAGGATAGTATAAAACCAGTATCATGAAAAGTTTATTCGCCTTTGTTATTTCCTTCTTTGTTTCTGCTCCGTCTCAAGAACTTCAACTTATTCCCGTGCGCCCTAACCTGCCTAAACTGCCCGATTACATGACCTGGTAAGAATATAAATCGCAAATCATTGCTTTATACGGAGGCAGCCAACGCAGAACCCAGAGACTTACGAAAGTGGGTTGGCAAGTACGGCATGCCGGGCCGGGTGAGGGTGCAGTTGGCGTATTTATATATCACCTCCGTTGATTGTGCTGCTACCCAGCACTTTTTGCCACCATACCTGCCCATTGTTTTTAAAACAGGTAATAAAGAAATCGTTGTTGCCATGATTTCCGGTTGCCTGAAAAGCTGTGGAATAAGTGTTGCCAGTCATAACGTAGTTGCCATTGATTAACCAAGTAATGTCATTGGATTCATCGCTACCCCTGCCACCGTATTTCTGGTTAAGAACGATACCGGGTGTTTGAGAAAGGATTGCCGAACACAAATAGAGTGAATCATAGATTACATGGTAAAATCTTATAAGCGATAATTACACCTTAGCTCTATCGCAGCCTACTACAGGTGTTGCTGTTGATGGCACTGAAGAATTTTGAAGCGAATGTTATATCTCCCTGACTTGTTGGTTTGGTGCAGCTGAGTTTTATCTGCTGACAGATGTTCTCACGGTACATAAAGCAGTAACCTTCTACTCTTTGCTCCTGCTATTTCCAAACACGGCAAATCATAACCTTATTTATTCCACCACAACTTCGTTCCCTTCGTATTTCCGCCTATCGCCTGCCCCGCCGCATCATAATTATCCTTATTAATATTTCCTTCCGTAATCGGGTATGTCAGCCGGTATGGAACGCCTTCCGTCACGGATGGATCGAGGATATTGCCGGGCGTAACAAACAGCGGTTCGCCACCGGGTTTGGTAAATTTCAACCTCGTTCTTTCGAACCACGATTGCAGCCCCTGCATGTACAAAGCCAGCCATTTTTGCGTGCCGATACAATTCTTCCAGTCGGCTTCAATATAAGGCACTTTAGCCATGTAAGCATTGATAACAGCCGTATCAGTAATGCCCCAAAAGTTCATGCTTGAACGGATGCCGTTGGCGTAATGCCCGGCAGCGCTATCACCAGTGGTAAATCCGCGTGCGGCGGCTTCTGCCAGTGCAAAATCCACTTCGGACTTTAGCATTATGATGCCGGGAAAAGTAGGTGAATATGGCTTGGTGCCGGGATAAGAATAAAACGTAAAGTCGTTGCCGAACTCACCCAGCCCATATATTTTCCCGCGAATGACGCTATCCTCTCTCGCAGGTCGCGCATACACCGGCAGGCGCGGGTCAGCGAGCGAATCCATAAAGTTTACCAGCGTCGCGCTCATCACGTAATCGTTAGGAGTGCCGGTACCTGATTGCTCGTTGAAAGGAAACTGGTCGGGCACCGCCGCGAGATAAGGAAACAGCGCATTGTCATCATTGGAGGTAATTACGCCGCCTGCAATGGCAGCTTCCACCACGCCTCTCGCTTTCTCAGGCTCCGCATCTGCCATTCGGATTCCAATTCTTAACTTCAGTGAGTTCGCCAGTTTGCGCCACTTGCTAACGTCGCCGTTGTATATCTTTTCGCCGCTGGCAAAATTGCCGCCCGCCGTATCGAACGCAGCAATCTGCGCGTCCAGCCTGAGAAGAAGACTATCATAGATAGTTGCGGCGTCATCATAAGTGCTCGTAAAATTATTCAGCCCTTTCAGTGCCTGCGAGTAGGGAATATTGCCATAGGCATCCGTGAGTACCTGGTAAATCCATACGCTTAGCACATTGGCAATCGCGGCTTCGTTGGCAGACACCGCTTCCGGGTTTGCATTGCGTAGCTGTACGATGCCATCAAGGTTGGTGAGCGCGTTGCTGTACAGGTTCCACAGCGTATTGTTCGAGCTTTCATCCAGCAGGTATTGGCTGGCCGATTCGTTCTGCGTTTGCGCCCAATACTGCGCGTACAGCATACCTACCCTGCCATTCACAAAGTTGTTGTAGATGGCATCCGAGGCGCTTTTTTCTGCACCGGTAATCAGCGTTTCCGGTGTGGCATCGGTGGGGCGTGTCGGGTCGCGGTTCAGGTCTTCAAATTTTTTGGTGCAGGCAACGGCCATACAAACCGGTATCAGGAAAAGAAAGACTTTATTGATGATTGAATGTTTCATTGATTGTGTTGTTTAAGATTAAAAGCCAACAGTAAGGTTTACGCCAAATGAGCGCACAGAAGGCAGCGCACCGCCTTCCAGCCCTTGTATGTTCGAGTCGGAATTGATAATGTTAGACGGGTCTACGTTTGGCGCATTGGAATGGATGAGCCAGAGGTTTCGCCCGTAAAACGTGAGGCTGGCGTTGCGTGCCTTTACTATGCCTGCCCATTTTTCCGGCAACTGGTAACCCAACCTGACTTCTCTTAAATACGTATAGCTGGCATCGTACACATCGGCAGCGTTTATCTTAATACCATAGTTATTCTTAAAGTGATCGGCGGCACTGATTTTTACATCATTGATTTTACCGTCCTGCGTAACGCCGGGCGCTATTACGCCGGTTTCTCTTACGTTGCCGGTAACTGTTTCTTCCAGCAGACCGGACGATTTTCCATACATGTTGGTGTAAGAGAAGAAGCTGCCGCCTTTTTGAAAGTCAATCAACGCGCTTAACGTAATACCTTTGAAAGTAAATGCGTTGCTTAACCCACCTACAAAGTCGGGCTGCGTGGTGCCCAATACCTGCGTAGCATCAGATACAAGGTAATGCCCTGTTGAATCTACCACTTTATTACCCGCATTGTCGCGCACATAACCGGTGCCGGTGAGCATAAACAGAGGCTGACCTACAATGGCAGTTGCAGATACCGTATTGCGTCTTCTTTCTGTGCCGATGATATAGCGATCAACACCGGGATTGTTAGGGAAATTCAGCGCTATGAGTTTGCTGCGGTTGATGGCGAAATTAGAGCCGATTGTCCAAGTAAAACTGTTTTTTAATTTCACAGGTGTAGCCGTAAACTCAAGTTCCACACCGCGGCTGCGCGACTTGCCCACATTGGCATAATACGTACTGTAGCCACTCGTCTGCGATACCTGCAACGGCACAATCAGGTCTTTCGTAATGCGGTTGTAAACGGTAGCATCCAAGCTAATGCGGTTGTCAAGGAACCGTAATTCCAATCCGGCTTCTGTTTCCGTGCTTCGTTCCGGCAGAAGGTTCGGGTTGGCAAGGGCGGCATCGCGGCTTAAGGTTGGGTCGCTGCCAAACAAGCCCGGCACATTGTACGAAGCATAAATGCGATACGGATCGGTATCACTGCCAATTTGCGCCACACTGGCTCGTACTTTACCAAACGACAGCCATTTCGCTTTCAGCCAATCGGAAAATACCGCCGATAAAGAAGCCGACGGATAAAAATATGAGTTGTTGCCGGGGCCGAGCGTGGACGACCAGTCATTGCGCCCCGTTACTTCAAGGAAGATTGTATTGCTATAGCCAAGAGATACATCGCCAAACACCGACTGTATTTCCTTCCTGTATAAAAAAGGTGTGTACAAAACCCTTCCCAGCGCATTGCGGTAATTATATACATCCTTTACAATAAGCCCCGTAAACGAGCCGGTGTTAATTTCATCGCGCTGCTGCATCAGGTTGCCGCCGGCGGTAGCATTGAGATTGAATTTCTTACCCAAATCTTTCCTGGCGTTCGCTAATACCAGGTAGTTCAACTCGCGGAAGGTGCGGTCGGTACGGCTGTAGCCGCCGGTCTGGTAGTCCTTTGGTGAGCGTTCTTCAATCACGGTGTTGAACTGGTCCATGTACACTTTTGCCGAGATGTTCAGCCAATCAACAGGTTTTACCTCGAAACCAGCGAGACCAAACAAGCGGTTACGGGTATCGGTCTCGTAGCTTTTGTTTACAATCCAGTACGGGCTGGTAGCCGATGCCGGAGTAGGATCGTCAAACGATTTTCGGTTCCAGCTTACCTGAGAGCCATCGGGATATTGATAGTAACGCAGCTTGTCGTTTTCCAACTGGCGCTGCCCGTACAAGGTAAATTGTTCCGTAAAATTGTTTCCTGAAAATCCGGTAGCCGGACGTCCTCTCGCTCCCTGGCTGGAGTAGTTGGCGCTGGCTACCGCCGTGATGGCATCGGTTACTTTATACGTGCCGTTAAAACCCAGATTGTTGCGCCGCAGGTGCGATTCCGGTATAATAAAGTTTTGCGAGAGGTTGCTGTATGAAAGCCGGAACGTGCCTTTATCTGAACCGCCGCCTACACTAATACTATTGGTAAGAGTAACGCCGGTTTTATAAAAATCCTGTAAAGTATTAGGCTGCGGCGACCATGTGGCAGTTTGCCCGAAATAAGGATTGTTTTTGGTGGGATCAAACGAGTAATAAGGACGCACCACCTGTCCATTCAGCGCCGGTCCCCAGGATTCGTCAACCGCAAACTGCGGCAGCAAATCATAGCCGCCAAGCACAGGATCGGTGTATGTTCCGGTGCTGCCATTTAAGAATTGTTCGGGGTGTTCGTTGTAAAAAAGCGTATCAAAGCTACTGGCTACAAAGTTGGGGTCGGTAGTGTTGGCGCCACCGGCGCCATAGAGGTTCTGAAACTTAGGTTTGATATAAATATTATCTGCCTGTGCATTGAGGCTATAGGTAACGCCGAGCCTGCCGGCTGAATTTCCCCTTTTCGTAGTCACCAGTACCACGCCGTTAGAGCCACGGCTACCATATAACGCAGTCGCAGCGGCACCTTTCAGTACGGATATCTGGTCAATGTCGTCGGGGTTGATATCCTGTATTGGACTACCATAATCGTAACCACCGCCACCAATCTGCTGATTGTAAGTGGCAGAGAGGTTATTGTTTCCCATAAAAATACCATCTACCACGAAGAGCGCATTGTTGTTTCCCGTAATAGACTTTGCCCCGCGAATAACCACCTTGGAAGAGCCACCCATCGAGCCGGAGTTTCCATTGATCTGCACACCTGCCAGCTTGCCCTGCAAAGCGTTTACAAAGTTTTGCTCTTTCGCTGTCTGTACGGCATCGCCTTTTACTTCCTGAATGGAATAGCCCACGGCGCGTCCTCTTTTGGAAAGACCAAATGCGGTCACCTTTACTTCCTGCAGATGTCCCGCAACTGCCGCACCTAATTGAACCGTAAGAGGTGTAGCAGCGGAGCTAAGAATCACTTCTTTATCCGTGTATCCGATTGACGAAAATTTAGCGGAAGTACCTGTCCGGAACGGGATGCGGAAGCTGCCATCTTCTTTGGATGTGTACGTGGCACCGCTGGCAACAGTGATGCTGGCGGAAGGAACCGGTTTACCGCCGGCATCGGTAACTTTGCCAGAGACGAAAGTGGTATCGCTTATGGAAGACGTTGCCGGCGTTGCGGTCTTCATAGTGTCGCGGGCAATAGTAGCAGAGGAATCGGCTCTTGCCGGTTTTGTTGTATCCGGCTGTGCTTTGGTGATTGCGGAATCCGGTTTCGCTGGCGCAACTGCTGCCGAATCACCTGGCGGCGCCGCAGGTACAACAGCCTGAGCCGGAGCCGCAGGCTTCGACGTATCCTTTGCTGCTTCGGCGCTGATTTCTTTTACATTGAACTTATTGCCTTGCGCAAACTGCACTTCGAAATTCGTAAGTGCCGGTACTTTAAAAGCGCCCAGTTGTGTTCCCTGAAACGAAATGAGGATAGAATCCTGCCCGGCTGTTTTAAGAGAAAATTTGCCATCTTCGGAAGTGGTAGCCGTAGACTTTATTGCTTTAGACTGAAGCGTATAACCGTTTTGCGGAGAGCCATCAAGACCTAATAAACGCGCATTGATAGTTTTGGCCGAATCCTGTGCGCTAACAAAAAGAGTGCACAATAAAATACCGAAGCAGGCAGTAAGCCGGTGCAGAGCTTTGATAGCCATAATGTTTTAGATAGGTGTTAAAAATTAGATTTACGCCTGTCAGCAAAAACATTGCCTGAAACAATTACCACTTATATTCACTCGGTTAGTCTGGACTGTTTTTCGGATAATCCGGGTAAAAGATGATCCGTTATATTCAACCATTAAGCGTTCACACCGCTAATGGTTTTTCCCTGCAATAAAAAACACCGTATTAATGGTATGGCAATAGAATTGTTTATCCATGATGCGGAAGAAAAGCAAATTCTTAGATAGCCGTTTTGCTTGTATTCTATCACTTCCAACTCTAAAAAACCGTTCGTTATCATATCAACATTGTCCGAAAGCGAACAGCGGTATGTATATATGATTGTTGTAAAAATTTAAAAATCAATTCTTTATACAGCAGGCACAAGTATTTGTGTAAGATGTTTTTAAATCTGCACGTTGATGCTTAGAAATTACTTCAAAACTGTCATCAGAAGCTTGCTAAAAGACAGGTTTTATACAGCCATCAACTTTGTTGGATTATCAGATGGAGTTATTACCTGCTTACTCATCTTTTTATATATAGCTAATGAGTTGGGAAATGATACATACAATGTAAAGGCAGATCGGATTTGCCGGGAAAACAATGAAATTCAATGGAAACTATCTTGACCTTGCTTATGGCAGGTTTATTTGCTTTATTAATTGCCTGGGCCACGGTAAGCTATGAATCCATCAAAGCTGCCATCGCTAATTCAGTGAAGAGTATACGGACGGAATAATGTTCCGGTAAAAAAGGTGAATTACATAGTCTCAATTTCATAAACATAGCATTATGCTCATCAATTATTTCAAAACGGCATGGCGCAACCTGGTGCGGCAGAAGGTGTTTTCTTTCATCAATATCGCCGGGCTGGCGTTGAGTTTGGCAGCCGTATGGCTAATTGCCATTTTCGTAGCGGAAGAGCTGAACTACGACCATTATCATGCAAATGCCGACAGGATTTACCGTTTAGCATCGCACGGTCAGTGGGGCGAAGAAAAATTTGACATTACAGGTACTTCAGGACGTGTGGCAGAAGTGCTTAAAAAGGATTTTCCTGAGATTGAAGAAACTGTTCGCATTGACGCAGAAGGTGGCGGTATTCTGAGCTATAAAGATAAAAACATAAAGGACAATGCGGTCTTTTTTACCGATGCTTCTTTCTTCAAGGTATTCACGCATCATTTTATTGCAGGTGGTATTAATGCACTGAATAAAGTAAACACAATTGTATTAACGCAATCACTGGCAGCTAAGCTGTTTCCGCATCCTGAAGAGGCACTGAACCACACCATTACAGTAGACGGACAGTCTGTTCTGGTAACAGGCGTGGTAGAAGATGTGCCACAGAATTCTCACATTACATTCAATGCGCTTCGGAGTATGCCTGCGAACTACGAGGACGATTGGGGAAGCCTGAGTATTTACACTTATGTATTACTGAAAAAGAAGGCATACATCAATACGCTCGAAGCAAAGATGCCGGCATTTGTCAACAAATATTTTACGCAAAATGCTAACGACGTTCATTATAAAATTGAATGTCAGCCTTTGCTCTCCATTCACCTGCATTCTCATTTGAGCTATGAGCTGGGCGAGAACCGCGACGTAAAATATATCTATATTTTATCTGTTGTCGGGCTTCTGATTTTGATGATTGCTTTTATCAACTATATCAATATTACTACGGCGCGCGCATCGGTTCGTTTGCGTGAAGTTGCAGTAAGAAAGATCATTGGTTCAGGCCGCAGCAATCTGGTTCATCTCTTTCTTACCGAGTCTCTTACTACCATTCTTACCGCTGCTGTTATTAGTATGATACTAACAAGCCTTACCACGCCGCTTTTCAATGATCTTACCGGAAAAAATTTGTCGGTGTGGTACTTTGGGGTGGGTTACAGTCTTATTGCATTGCTGTGTTTCTCTCTCCTTGCGGCTCTTGCCGGCGGTTTATATCCTGCGCTTTTTTTATCCCGTTTTAAAACCATTCCGGCTTTAAAAAACCAGTTGGGAGATGTAAAAAGCGGGGACATATTCAGGAAGTCACTTGTTGTTTTCCAGTTTGCCATAACGGTGGTAATGATTGCCGCTTCGCTTATTATTTACCTGCAAATTAACTATGTAAGTAATAAAGATTTAGGGTTCGATAAAAATGGGATGCTCACCTTTCATATTGATAGCAGGGAGGTAAGAAACCAGGTGCCTGCCCTGCGGATGGCACTGCTGCAAAACCCGATGGTGAAGGCGGTTGCTACGGCAGGTAACCCGATTGGCAATAACGACATCGGTATGATGGATTACAGTGTGGAAAAGAATGGCGTAATGGATACGCACAGCAACTTGGCGTATGGCTTAACGATAGACGAAGACTTTATACCGGCGATGCAGATACGGATGAAGGAAGGACGGAACTTTTTAAGAGAGAGATTATCGGACAGCAGCACCGCCATTGTGAATGAGTCTTTTGTTAAAAAGCAAGGCTGGCGTACAGGTGTTGGAAAACGAATCTCCCGCGGTGCCGATGCAAGTGGTAAGATTGCTTATATGACTATCGTTGGTGTGATACACGATTATCATATTTACTCCTTGCAACACAAAATAGAGCCGATGATTATGCAGTTGCCACAGGTAATTAAAGAGAAGGATAACATGTATGTCCGCGTATCTGGTCGCAACATTTCGCAGGCATTGCTTTTTATAGAGCAGACTTATAAAAAATTTGATGCGTCTTCTCCTTTCGATTATCATTTCCTTGATAAAAACTTTATGGCGCAGTACCGAGATGAAGAAAAACAAGGCGAGATATTACTCTCCTTTACGCTGCTTACCATTTGCATTGCGTGCCTGGGGTTATTTGGTCTGGTTACGTTCACGGTAAGCCAGCGCGTAAAAGAGATCGGCATCCGCAAAGTGCTGGGCGCGAGCGTGGGCAGCGTGGTGTCTTTACTCACATCCGGGCTATTGAAGGTTGTTATTATTGCGATGCTTATTGCCTTGCCGGTTTCGTGGCTGGTGATGAACCAATGGTTGCAGGATTTTGCGTACCGCATTACCATTAGCTGGTGGATGTTTGCGCTTGCGGGAGGCACAGCAATTTTGATTGCATTAGCAACTATGAGTTTCCAGGCAATCAAAGCTGCGCTAATGAATCCTGTTGAGAGCCTGCGGACGGAGTAAAAAAGCCATAACGGATAGCTCCATCATAACACTTAAAGCACATAATCATGTTTAATAATTATTTTAAAACAGCATTCCGCAATCTCTGGAAAAACAAAGGCTATACTTTTTTAAATATTGCCGGGCTGGCAATTGGTATTACCTGCGCGGCTTTAATATTTTTATGGGTTGAAAATGAAGTAACCTGGAACCATTATTTCAGCAACCACGATAATTTATATAAGGTAAAAGACCGGCAAACCTACGATGGGCAAACCTTCACCTTTGATGCAACGCCGGGGCCGCTGGCACAGGGAATGAAAACTGAAATTCCAGGTATAAAAAACACGGCGCGCACAACATGGGGAAACCGTGTATTGTTTTCCTTGCATGATAAATCAACCTACGAGCAGGGCATGTACGTTGATTCTTCGTTCTTATCTATGTTTAAACTGCAGTTTATGGCAGGCAATGCTTCGCAGGCTTTTAACGATTTGTATTCCGTTGTTATATCTGAAACAATGGCAAAGAAATTTTTTGGCTCAACTAATGCAATCGGCAAAACATTACAAATAGATAATGATAAAAGCTATATTGTTTCAGGCGTTATAAAAGACCTTCCTGAAAATGTTTCTTTCCGGTTTGACTGGCTCTCACCTTTTCAAATTTACTTGAATGATAATCCCTGGCTGCAACAATTGGGCAGCAATGGTATTGTTACTTATGCAGAAACAGACAGGAATGTAAACGTTGACAATATCAATAAAAAATTATACAACTATATACAAACAAAAGATTCTTCCATAAACGCACGGATGTCGATCTACCCAATGAGCCGCTGGCGTTTGTACGATAGTTTTGATGATGGCAAAGAAGTGCCCGGAAGAATAAAATATGTAAACCTTTTCAGCCTGATTGCCTGGATCATTTTAATTATTGCCTGCATCAACTTTATGAACCTTGCCACGGCACGTTCGCAGCAGCGCGCAAGAGAAGTGGGCGTTAGAAAAGTGCTGGGTGCAGGTAAAGCAAAACTGATTGCGCAGTTCATCGGCGAATCATTAATCATGAGTTTAATTTCGGCTTTGCTTGCTATTGCACTTATTTATCTTGCCTTGCCTGCGTTTAATCATTTGCTGAATGAGCAGCTTTCCATCAACCTCTGTTATCCTTCCCATATAGGCGCTTTATTAGCAATTGCCATTCTTTGCGGTTTGATTGCCGGCAGTTACCCGGCGTTTTACCTGTCTTCATTTAACCCTGTTGGTGTGTTAAAAGGAATAAGAATAAAATCCGGGTCGGCAGGCTTTATAAGAAAAGGCCTGGTGATTGTACAGTTCGCCATTTCTGTAACATTTATTATCTGCACCGTTATAATTTACCAGCAAATAAATCATATAAAAGAAAGAAATCTTGGCTACAATAAACAAGACCTTATTTACCTGAACCTGAACGGTAACATGAAGCAGAATTTTACTGCTATCAGAAATGATTTACAGCAAAGCGGCGCAGTGGAAAACGCTACACTGAGCAAAAGTTCTGTTTTACAGCTTGGCAGTAATACGGCGGATTTTAACTGGGATGGAAAAGACCCGAATAAACAAGTATTGATAACGATTGAATCCGTAAGCCCGGAATATATTGCTACGATGGGCATGAAATTAAAAGCCGGAAGGGATTTTTATAAGGGCATCAATACAGATACGGGGAATATTATTATCAACGATGCGATGGCAAAACTCATCGCCAAAAAAAATGTAGTAGGAAAAGTTATTTATTGGGGAGATAGCAAGCGTACTGTAATTGGCGTTGTGAATGATTTTTTATACAATGATATGTATTCATCAGCCGCTCCGCTAATGTTAGATATAGATACGGCAAGCACCAGTTTTCTTACCATCCGTATGCAGGCAAATGCAAATTTAAAAACAGCGCTGCCGCAAATTGAAAACATCATTAAGAAAGATAACCCCGGTTATCCGGTTGAATACAAATTTGTAGATGATTCTTTCAGCCAGCTTTTTCAAACAGAAACATTAATTGGTAAGTTGGCCGGCGTATTTGCGGTGCTTGCTATTCTTATTTCCTGCCTTGGTTTATTTGGATTGGCAGCTTACACAGCCGAGCAAAGAAAAAAAGAAATCGGCATCAGAAAAGTGTTAGGGGCAAGTGTGCAAGGCGTGGCAGGTTTGTTATCAAAAGATTTTTTAGTGCTTGTTGGCATTGCCTGCATTGTTTCATTTCCCGTTGCATGGCTTGTTATGAATAACTGGCTGCAAAGCTACAGTTACCGTATAGAAATAAGCTGGCTGATATTTATCGTTGCCGGTGTTTTAGCCATTCTGATTGCCTTACTGACGGTAAGCTTTCAGGCCATCAAAGCAGCTATTGCCAACCCGGTGAAAAGCCTGCGAACTGAATAATAACTTCTGTAAAAAAAGTATTTCCCTTTCGTCTCAAATTTATGTTATGATTAAAATTATTTTCTTATCGCCTGGCGAAACTTGTACAGAAAGAGAGCGTATTCGCTGATTAATATCTTTGGCTTAGCAGTTGGCATTGCTTCGGCGTTGTTTATCTTTCTCATCATTCATTACGAGCGGGTGGATTTCAAATTGTGGCAGTTAAAATTAAAATTTTAATGACAAATCTCCTTTCAAGATTCGGCTTCGAACCTTCCAAAGTAAAGCTAACAAATAAGGTTTCCTGTTGCATACAATCTGTTTTCCTCTGATTTAATTACGACCATAAACTTAGTAAACAGAGGATAAAGAAAATAATCAAAAAGCAAAAAGGATAAGCATAAAGATTGATTATTAACCATTAGGAAAAAGAATAAGAAAGAATAAGAAACGAAAAATAAACGGCAACCTATGTCTTACAAGCAGAGAGTTTGTGAAAACCGTTTAATTTTGCTGCCTTTTTGTTTTATTATTTAAGTAACTCCCATTTTTCTAAAAATTCACCTTCGCTATCTTCAAAATTCGCATTGTGAAGTCATTACGAGGTTGCCCTTTTTTACCTGTATTGTTTAACCACAGACTGTGCGAAGCTTTCGCTCTTTCAGCCACAATGAGGCTTGGTACAATATAGAAGCCCGGACGTTCTGTTACTGCTTTAAGACTGACGAATACATAAAGTGTTTGTCATCAAATCGATTTAGATAGTCAATGGGCGGACAGAATCAATGTAAGGTGAGGTGTGCAGTTGCTTTATTATCTTTTGCAAAAATTTAGTTTGCATTTTTTAAATCTGCCGGTGAATGAAGATTCTTGTAATTGAGGATGAAGTTGATCTTTCGAGTAGTATTTGCAGCTATTTCGCCAATGAACAGTTTGTGACTGAAACTGCTTTTGACTATGACTCGGCTTTTGAAAAAATCTCATTGTATGACTATACATGTATTGTACTTGACATCACGTTACCAGACGGTAGCGGATTGAACATTTTGAAAGAATTAAAAGCCAATGACAAGGCTGATGGCGTTATTATTATTTCGGCAAAAAACTCTCTGGACGATAAAGTTTTAGGGTTGAAAGAAGGAGCAGACGACTACTTAACCAAACCATTCCATTTGTCTGAACTGAGCGCCAGGGTTGCTTCTATCATCCGAAGAAAATCTTTTGGTGGTAAAAATCTGATTGTCTTTGATGAAATACAGATTGACTTTAATGCAAAAAAAGTGACTGCGACCGGGCATGAATTAGAACTCACTAAGAAAGAATATGACCTGTTGCTTTACTTCATAAGTAATAAAAACAAAGTTGTAAGCAAAACAGCGATTGCCGAGCATTTTTGGGGAGATGATATGGATCTGGCAGACAATTATGATTTCATCTATACGCATGTAAAAAATCTTCGGAAGAAACTGCTGCAGGCCGGTTGCCCTGATTACATCAAATCCATATATGGAATAGGTTATAAATTTATGCTTCCCAAATAACACATCGTGATAACATGAAGCTTTTTTCAAAGTACAATCGCATCAACTTACTGTTTACAATCGCGATTTTTATTATCGGAAGTATTGCTTTTTCCTTGCTTATTCATTATGTAGTTAACAATCAAATTGATGATGACCTGGTTACAGAAAAAGATGAAATTCTTGCTTATGTAAAGCAGTATCACAATTTACCCGCCATAGAGAATATCCAGGATCAGTATACAACTTATAAACTTATCAATCGTTCATCGGAAGGTAAGCTGCGTTTCTATACACAAAAGCGATGGAATATACAAGAACATGAAAATGAAACCGTGCGTTCGATTGAATGGAATATGAACGTTGGCAACAAGCTGTATTTAATAACGGTGAGCGAGTCATTAGATATTATGGAAGATTTGATTCAATCCATTATCATCATTACCATCGCCCTCATTCTTCTGATTCTTGTAGCAGGACTTCTTATCAATCGTGTTGTATTAAAACGCCTTTGGCAACCCTTCTATCGTTCCATGCAAACGGTACAGCAGTTTGAGCTGAGTAGTGCCACTCAAATTGATTTGCAGAAGAGCAGTATAGAAGAATTTGACCTGATGAACACAACTTTACAAAGTGCTCTTAACAAAGCCCAACACGACTATCAAACGCTAAAAGAATTTACCGAGAATGCATCTCACGAATTGCAAACGCCTTTGGCTATTATCAGCTCTAAACTTGATGTCATAATTCAAAGTGAAGAACTTACCGAACAGCAAAGCGAAGCGATTAGTAGTGCTTATAAGGCTCTTAAGAAGCTAAAGAAGCTCAATCAATCTTTGTTGTTGCTGGCAAAAATTGAAAACAGACAGTTTGCCGGGCAAACTGATATTGACCTTCAGCAATTGATAGTTGAAAAGCAAAAACAGTTTTCCGAGCAATGGCAAAACAAAAATCTTGACATACAAAACAATACAATGCCAACTGTTTTACCCGGCAATAAAGAGCTGGTTGATATTTTACTCAATAACCTGTTTGCAAATGCTATCAGGCACAACATAACAAACGGCTTTATTTTATTGAAACTCCATTCTAATTTGTTTCAAATCAGCAACTCTGGTGCGCCTCATTCCTTACATGAGCAATATATCTTCAACCGGTTTTACAAGGGAAAGTCAGAAAGCGGGCAACACGGATTGGGCTTATCTATTGTAAAACAAATTTGTGATGTATCCCGGTTCACTTGCCGCTATCAGTTTCAACAACCTAACATTCATTCATTTATTATAAGCTGGTAAAGATGAGCTGTTGCTTCTTACAATGAAGTCTGAAATTTCATACTCTTTCAACAAGATGAATCTTTATTCGTGTTTTTTCGATGACCGGCTTTTGATAGCGGCATAAATGGCAGGAACCAATGAAATAGCAATGATAACCAAAACAACTACCGTGAAATTATCTTTTACAAAAGGAATATTACCAAAGAAAAAACCAAGGAACAGGAAAAACAAAACCCACAGACCTCCTCCAATAATGTTATACAAACTGTATTGAAGAAATGGCATTTTGCCAACGCCTGCAACAAACGGAGCAATGGTTCTGATGATAGGGATGAACCGGCTGAAGATAACCGCTTTGCCACCGTGCTTATCAAAAAATTCTTTTGTTTTCAGGTAATATTCCAGCTTCAGTATTTTGTTCTTTTCTTTAAAAACTTTAGGTCCAAAATAATTACCCAGCCAGTAGTTAACGCTGTTGCCTGCAAAAGCAGCTACAATAAGAATCAGAGCCAGTAAGTAAATGCTTAACCCTGTACTGCCGCCGGCTATCAAAGTGCCTGAAGCAAACAATAAAGAATCGCCTGGTATAAAGGGAGTAACCACTAAACCGGTTTCGGCAAAAATGAAAAGAAAAAGAATCAGATAAGTTAACGAATGATATTGGTTGATGATATGCGCGAGATACTTATCTATATGCAATAAAAAGTCTGCAACATCATGCATTGTTTACCAGTTTAATATTTAATAATCAAAGACTTTTGTCTTGTTCAGTTAAAAGAAATACCAAGGTAGATTTTTTATCCTTCATCTTCCCAGAAGACAAATCATTGTGGCAGCATAATGTCCGTTGTTCACTTGTGGAATGAATGTTACATTTTTTGCGGCTATCTTATACAATGTGTTTACGCACTTTACACTTGCAAAGCCGATAGCAGCGCCGCCCATTACATCTGATGCCCAATGTGCGTTGTTATAAATGCGACACAATCCCACCAATGAAGCAGCAGAATATGCAACAACCGGCACCCATTTTTTATCGCTGTAAACCGTTGCAAAAGCTGTTGCGGTGGCAAATGCATTGGATGTATGTGAAGAAATAAAGGACTTGTTGATGTTAGGACCTCCACGCCAGTCGAAACTGTTATATGGATCGCCGGTGTTTGGGCGATGTCTTTGAAAAGTAATTTTAAATTGGTTCGTAACAAGGTCATTTAATACATGACCACCTGCTAAAAGAATGGCTGTTTTCTGAAGCTTTTTATCTTTCGTTATAATGGAAGTAACCGCCGTTGCTGCTGTAATAACAATGCTGGAAGTGCCCATGCCAGTATACTCGTAGATTTTGGCAAATGACGATACCGCGCCGCTATGATTTGCCTGAGCAAAATGTTGAATGCCGGCATCACAATACCGGTAACATAAAAAAGTAACACCGGTGTAGCCAGCCGCAATGGCAACTGTTTGCACGGTTTTAGGCTCTTGTTTAACTGAATGCAATGAGTCCATTGTACCATCCGTAACGATTGTATCGGAGGTATTTTGAGAATAACAACATGCCGGTAGGGAAACAGAAAACAAAATCAACAGTACACCTTTCATGGAATAAAAATTCCGCGAAGCAAAAGGCGCATTCTGTTTACATTCTGTAGATTCTATTTATTTACAGACCTTCTTCAATTTCTTTTCTAAACCTAACTTTTCCTATAAAATCTTCATTACCATTCTTACTTTCATTGAGTAAATAAACTTTTCTATGTGGTGGATATATGCTTTACTTTCTGCTTTGTTTGCGTCTTTAACAGCCATCTTTGCCAAGATTGGAATTACCAATGTTAACTCTGATCTGGCAACGGCGATCAGAACCATCATTATCTTAATCGTTGCCTGGGGAATTGTATTGGCGCGGGGCGAAACAAAAGGCATCCCGGATTTATCTAAGCACAACTTGTTGTTTCTTGTTATCTCAGGCATTTCTACAGGATTATCATGGATATTTTACTTTAAAGCGTTACAGATCGGAAAAGTATCACAAGTGGCACCTGTTGATAAGTTAAGCGTAGCCTTAACTATTGTTCTGTCAGTTGTTTTCCTGGGAGAAGCATTAACCTTCAAAGCAGCATTGGGTGCAGCATTTATTATTATTGGCACCGTAATTCTGATTTTCTAATTAAAACTTTTTAAGGGGAAAGCGATAGCGGGATATAGCCACAGCTTTTCTTCAAAATCCAGCCATTTTTTTGCATTTCAGAAGATGAAAAAAGCGAACCTCATTTATAGGATTATATTTTTAACAGCCTTTCTCTTTGCTATGAATAGAATTCAGGCGCAGCAAAAAACGCTTGATTACTATATTTTTCAAAGTATTCAGAACAGCCCGCTTTTAAAAGAGGTCAACAACAATATATTAATAAACAGAATTGATAGTCTTCGCATTCTGGCTTCTTATAAGCCCCAGGTAAATGGCAACAGTGTTAATTATTATGCCCCTGTTGTAAATGGCTATGGTTATGATGAGATTATAACCAATCTGCGAAGTTTCAGCGAACAGGTTGGCGCTTCTAAATTATTGGTTGGTAAAAGAAACCTTCGGATTCAATTTAATGGTATCCAGTTACTCAATGATTCCTTATTGGTGGCCGGAAACATAACAGAACAAGACTTAAAGCGCACCATCACCGCAGCTTATCTCGCTGCTTATGGAAGCTGGCGCCAATATTCTTATAACCAGGAGATATACAACCTGCTTTCAAAAGAAGATACGCTGTTGAAAAAGCTGACACAAGCTAACGTATACAGGCAAACCGATTATCTTACTTTTCTTGTTACCCTGAAGCAGCAACATCTTCTTATTACACAGTCAACCATTCAATATAAAAATGATTTTGCTACGCTCAATTATCTAAGCGGCTTGTTTGATACAAGCTTCGTCCCGCTTGATTCTCCGCGCATTGAACTATCACAGCTTCCTGAGCTTTCAGGTTCCATCTTTTATCGTAAATTCACAATAGATAGTTTGTTGTTACAAAATGCAGGCAAACAGATTGACCTGGCTTATTTACCCAAAGTGAGTTTGTCTGCTGATGCCGGTTATGTATCATCGTTGATAATAACACCGTATAAAAATTTTGGTGCCAGCGCCGGTGTAAACATCACAGTACCTATCTATGATGGCAGGCAACGAAAATTGCAACACCGGAGACTTGATATTTTAGAAAATACAAGAGCGAATTACCGGAATTTTTTTGCCACTCAGTATAATCAGCAGATAGCACAATTAACACAACAACTAAATAGTATCAAACAACTGGTTGCTGAAACAAATGACCAGTTGCGATACATAAGAACGTTGATTGATGCCAATCGCAGGTTGCTTACCACAGGCGATGTACGAATTGCCGATTATGTAATTGCGATCAACAATTATCTGAGCGCGCAAAGCATTGTAACACAAAACTTATTGAGCGAGTTTCAAATCATTACACAAATCAATTACTGGAACAAACGATGACATCATTTAAAAACATAATAGTGTTTATATTTTGCGTTTTCCTGTTGTCGGCTTGCGGCAATAATGCAGCCGATAACAGTGATGAAGATGTGTCGCCGGAAGATGCAATTACACCTGTTACCATCACACATCCGCAACATAGCAACATAAGCGAAACTGTTGAAGTGAATGCCACTTCATCGTTTACACTAAAGACTTTTGTAAAAGCCAATGCCATTGGTTACCTGCAATCTTCCGATATTCATTTGGGGCAATATGTAACCAAAGGACAAACCTTATTTACTATTAAAACCAAAGAAGCGGTTGCCCTTGGCAACACAATAAACAACCTTGACACATCCTTACATTTCGAAGGTGTGATTCGCCTTAAATCTCCTATCAGCGGTTATATTTCACAGCTTACTTATACGGCTGGCAACTATGTTCAGGATGGTGAGCAGCTTGCTGAAATTACTGACAAATCAAGCTTTGTTTTCCTGCTCGATTTACCTTACGAACTCAAGAGTTATATTCCGCAAAACAAGCAATTGCAACTGCATCTGGCAGACAGTACAGTGTTGAATGGTTTTATACAATCTGCGTTGCCAACCGTTGATTCCGCAGCGCAGACGCAACGGTATGTTATCAAAGTAAAAACAGACAAACTGATACCCGAAAACCTGATTGCCAAAATTCAACTTGTGAAGCAGCAAACTGCCAATGCTGTATTGCTTCCCAAAGCAGCCGTGTTAAGCAATGAAGAGCAAACAGAATTCTGGATTATGAAACTGTTGAACGACAGCGTGGCTGTGAAAACGGATATTAAAAAGGGAATTGAAAGCGGTGGAAATGTCCAGGTAATTGAGCCTGCACTAAGCGAGAGCGACCAGATTGTTTTGACCGGAAATTATGGGTTGAATGATACTGCGAAAGTGGTGATTAGCGCTAATGATAAGTGAACAGTAAGCAGTGAATAGTAAGCAGTGACAACAAATAAGATGAAGCAAAAGCAACGAATTGTAAACAATCAATTATTTACAGTTCATCTTTCTTCACCGCTTACAGTTTACTTCTCACAGTTCACCGTTCACTTTTTATTCCTCACTATTTACCGTTCACACGTTCAAATCGCTATTAAGTTTTTTAATCAAACCAATAACCCGTTTAGATATGTTTTCAAGAGAGGTTAATAAATTTTGTGTTTGTTCTTTAGAACAAAAGTTTAATTCACTTGATAGTTCAAGCAATGTATCTAATTCGCTGATTGAACCTTCAGCGATGTATAAGAATTGTACAAATTCCTTTTTCGATTTTCTCGCAGCTCCTTCCGCAATATTAACCGGAACAGAAACCGCAGCTCTTCGTATTTGTGAGACAAGGCCAAACTTCTCCTCGTTAGGAAACATTGCCGTTGCTTTATACACGTCTTTTACAAACACGAAACTAAGTTTCCAGGCATCGAGATTCTTATGTGGTTTCATGTTGTATAGTTTAGATAAAATTAATAAACGAAACCAATATTCAAACAACGTTCAATATACGTTGCGCACCGTTCACATTTCGCCACTTACTGTTCACTATTCACCGTTCACTGCTCACCATTCACTATGAAAAACTTCTTTGTAACATATAAAAACCCGGTAACTGTTCTTTTAATTATCATCATCCTGGGTGGTGCGTTTGCTTACAGCAAAATGCAAACAGCTTTATTTCCGGAAATCACCTTTCCCAAGATAAAGATCATTGCAGATGCGGGTCAGCAGCCGGTAGACAAAATGATGATAACCGTAACGCGGCAACTGGAAACTGCCATCAAGCAAATTCCTGAATTGCAGACCATCCGCAGTACAACAAGCCGTGGCAGTTGCGAGTTGTCAGCTTTCTTAAACTGGAATGCCAATGTGGATTTGGCACAACAACGCATCCAGTCTAAGATCAGTGAAGTCAGCAACACATTGCCCGCCGGCGTAAACATAACCGTAGAGCGGATGAATCCATCTATCCTGCCGGTGATGGGCTATTCGCTGGAAAGCCACAGCCGCTCGCCGATAGAAATGAAGATGCTGGCGATGTACACCATCAAGCCGTTTTTATCGCGTGTGCAAGGTGTGTCGGAAGTAAGAGTAACCGGTGGTAAAACAAAAGAATATGATGTATTGCTCAACCAGCAAAAGATGAATGCACTTGGCATTACGCCAGATGCTGTGAGCAATATAATTTCGCAAAACAACAGTGTTCAATCTAACGGTTACCTTAACGATTACAGGCAGATGTATCTCACCATTACCGATGCTTCTGTTACATCGCTGTCACAATTGCAGAACATTGTGGTAAGCAACGATAACAAAAGAATTGTATTGCTGAAAGACATTGCTGATGTAAGTATTAACGATGCAAAAGAGTACATAAAAATTAACGCCAACGGGCACGAAGGTTTATTGTTAGCTATTATCAAACAACCGGCTGCCAACCTGATTGATGTGTCCACACAAATGGAAAAGCAAGTGGCTGCACTTCAAAAAATATTACCCAAAGATGTTACTATAAAACCTTACTACATACAGGCAGATTTTGTAAACGATGCCATCAAAAGCGTTACTGACAGTTTAGGGATCGGGCTGGCGCTAGCCATTGTAGTAGCGGTTATTTTTCTTCGCTCCGCAAAGGCAAGCAGCGTGATATTGGTTACCGTTCCGGTTACTTTATTTCTTACGCTGATTGTGCTGTATGCAACTGGCCAAACGCTTAACATCATGACGCTTGGCGCCATTGCAGCCTCGCTGGGATTGATAATAGATGATGCCATTGTTGTAGTAGAACAAATACATCGCACACACGAGGAACATCCCGGCGAATCATCAACAACGCTTGTTCAAAAAGCGATTGCTTACCTGTTTCCTGCCATGGTGAGTTCCTCATTAAGCACCATCGTTATCTTTCTTCCGTTTAAATTAATGAGCGGTATTGCCGGTGCTTATTTTGGTGTGCTGACAGATACAATGCTGATTGTATTAATCTGCTCTTTCTTTGTTACCTGGCTTGGCCTGCCGGTCGTTTATTTATTGTTTTCAGGAAACAAACCAGGGAAGCAGAAAGAAGAAAAACCGCATTCCGTACATAGCCGGAAATGGGTTGAGTTCTTTATAAAAAAAGCATATATCAGTATCGTATTTGTGATTGGATTAATTGTAGCTATTGTTCTTATCTATCCAAATCTGGAGACTGGCTTTTTACCCGATATGGACGAAGGGAGCATCATTCTCGATTATGCTTCGCCTCCCGGCACTTCATTGGCAGAAACCGACCGCATGTTAGGGGCAATTGAAAAAGAGATTGTAAAAGTGCCTGATGTGCAAGCTTATTCGAGACGCACCGGAACACAGATGGGTTTCTTTATTACCGAGCCGAATACAGGTGATTATTTAATACAGTTAAAAAGAAATCACAGCCGCAGTACCGATGAAGTGATTGCGGATATTCGGCAGAGAGTAGAAAGCACGCAACCCGCGCTGCGTGTGGATTTTGGGCAGGTGATTGGCGATATGCTGGGCGATTTGATGACATCGGTTCAGCCAATTGAAATAAAGATTTTTGGCAATGATGAAGCGACTTTGCATACTCTTTCTAAACAGGTTGCCGATATCGTTACCAATGTAAAAGGCACTGCCGACGTATTTGATGGAATTACTATTACCGGACCTACCATTAGCGTATTACCCAATTATCTTAACCTGGCGCAATATGGCATTACACCCTCTGTTTTTCAGTCGCAATTACAAACTGCATTGGAAGGTAATGTAGCAGGCAGTGTTTACGATAAAGACCAGCTCACCGATGTGCGGATTTTATATGCCAACAACCGGACGCTTACACTTGACCAGATGAAAGCCGCACAGATTTTTTTGCCCAACGGGCAATTGAAATCAATTGCTTCTCTCGCGAATGTGCAAGTAACCGCAGGCGAGGCAGAAATACAGCGTGAAGACATGCAGAATATGGGCGTAGTAGAAGCTCGTCTTGATAATACAGACCTTGGAACAGCCATCGAAAACATACAGCAACAGGTATCAAAGAAAGTAGCGTTACCACAAGGCTACAGCATTGAGTATGGCGGTTCGTATGCCGACCAGCAGCAGTCGTTTCATGAGCTTCTGATTATATTGATTACATCAAGTTTATTAGTGTTTGGTGTTATCCTTTTTATGTTTCGGGATTACCGTATTGCGTTTCTTATTTTGCTAATCGCCATACTCGGCATATCAGGCAGTTTTCTTGGTTTATATCTTACCAATACACCTTTAAATGTTGGCAGTTATACGGGATTAATTATGATTGTAGGCATCATTGGCGAGAATGCCATTTTTACTTTTCTTCAGTATAAAGAAAGAGTACAGGAAACCGATGATACGGATGGCTCGGTGATATATGCTATTTCTACGCGTCTTCGTCCCAAACTGATGACGGCTATCGGCGCTATCATTGCGCTGATGCCCATTGCGCTTGGCATTGGTACCGGCGCCCAACTTCATCAGCCATTGGCAATTGCAGTGATTGGAGGTTTTGTTATCGCCTTGCCATTGTTGTTAATTGTTCTGCCAACAGGTATTCGTTTGTTGTATAAAAAGCAGGTTGCAAATAGCAATTCAGGGCAAAGGAGATAGTGTTATCTTCTTCAGAATTACTATGAATTTTAGAGCCTGTTTAAAAACGTCAACAGATAAGTAGTAAAGCATAAGATCGCACCGTCATGCCGTCGAAAGGAGACATCTCTGTAGCGTAAAACGGTTTCAAATCCGTGAGACTTCTCCTGTCGTCGAAGTGACGCATCAAACCTTTTCGCAATTTTAAACAGGCTCTTAATTCATTTTGTTGTTTTATTACGGTGAAATTAATGGTTGGCGACAGATGAGTTTCTTCAACTATTTTATCGTGTATTTCTTTAGCCGTGTTTTGTTTACGGGACATCTGTAAACAGTTGTAACAAAACATTTCTATCACCGCTTACTTTCTGCTTCAACATTTCAACAGAATTGCAGTGCAGGTTTGTTTTCTAAACACATATGTTTATGAAAAGAATGCTTGTTGCATTAACCATGATTGTAACAGTAAGCTGCATGGCGCAGGATGCTCCATCAGCCGTTAAAAGTGCATTTGCAAAATATTTTCCTGGCGTTACGGCTAAGAAATGGGATAAGGAAGATGGTAAATACGAAGCCAACTTCAGCAAAGACGGAAAAAAGATGTCAGCCACGTTTACGGCTGAAGGTACGCTGGAAGAAACTGAAACAGACATTAAAGTGGCTGAGCTTCCTTCCGCAGTTGCGGATTACATAAAAACCAATTACAAAGGCGCAGCTATAAAAGAAGCGGCTATAATTGTTCGCGGCAGTGATAAAATGTATGAGGCAGAAGTAAAGGGTAACGACCTTTTATTTGACATGCATGGTAAGTTTATAAAGGAGGAAAAAGATTAGCCGTGTCAAATTTTATGTGTAGAAAAGAAACAGGAATGGGGCAATTTTTTGCTTTAATCACAATATTTGTTTGCATCGGTAATTATGCAGGTGCGCAAATGAATCATTCGACGGATTCCTTTGTTACCCGGGAGCCGGTCATTTTTAAAATGAAGCCTGTTACAGCAAAGTCTTTCCTTCTTCCAACACTGCTGATTACAACAGGAGCATTAGGCACTTCCGGCGAGTTTATTATTTCGAATCCTGAAATCAAGGAAGAGCGTGATGAAAGCTTTAAAACCTTTCACACAAGTCTTGATAATTATCTTCAGTTTGCGCCCATTGCCGCCGGTTATGCCATGCTCATTAATAACAAAGAACACAGCTTTTTGATATACACGGAAAAGGTTGTGCTAACGGAAGTGATGGCAACAGCTACTGTACAAGCTACAAAACGAATAACAAATATTAAGCGACCTGATGGTACGCCTTATTCTTTTCCTTCGGGACACACAGCACAAGCGTTTGCAGGAGCCACTCTCTTTTGCGATGAGTTTGCACAGCACAAGCCATGGCTGGCAGCAACCGTTTACACAAGTGCAACAACGGTTGGCGTGCTCCGGGTGTTAAACAACCGGCATTGGACAAGCGATATTGTTGCGGGTGCCGGGTTTGGCATTTTATCAGCCAAAGCCTCAGAATGGATAGTGGATGCTTATAACAGAAACCGGCATTCCAAACATAATTACACTTATCAGTTTTAAAACATCATTATTATGCATAAGTTACTTCTTGCAGTTGTCCTTACTTTTCTTGCTTCCTTTAATTTATTTGCTCAATCATGGCAGGTAACTGATACGTTCCATATTCAAAGCAGTGGCGGATGGGATTATATCCTGGCTGATTCAGCCTCAAACAGACTGTATGTTTCGCATGGCACACAAGTGAATGTGCTGGATAAAACTACCGGCGATTCGTTAGGCGTTATTCCAAATACAATGGGTGTGCATGGGGTTGCATTAGTGCATTCGTTAAATAAAGGTTTCACCAGCAATGGAAGACTGAATAATGTAACTGTATTCAACCTGAATACACTGCAAATAACGGACAGCATAGCTACCGGCGAAAATCCGGATGCTATCTTCTATGATGATTTTTCTAAAAAAATTATTACCTGTAATGGCAGAAGCAAGGATATAAGTGTGATTGATCCATCAACTAATAAAGTGATTGCTACAATTGATGTAAAAGGGAAACCGGAAACGGCAGTAAGCGATGGCTTAGGAAATGTATTTATCAATAATGAAGACAAAAGCGAAATAGAAGTGGTAAATATGAAGAGCATGAAGCTCATTCATAGCTGGTCTGTAGCGCCGGGCGAAGCGCCATCAGGCTTGTCTATAGACAGGAAAACAAAACGGCTGTTTGCCGGTTGTGATAATAAATTACTGATGGTGATTGATGCCATAAATGGCAAAGTGGTAACAAAAGTTGCGATTGGTGATGGCTGCGATGGAACCGCTTTCGATGCGGGTACACAAACAATATATTCTTCCAACGGCGAAGGCACATTAACCGTAATTAAAGAGGTATCAAAAGATAAATTTGAAGTGGTGAAAAATGTACCTACCAAACGGGGAGCAAGGACATTATCGGTTGATGCTTCGTCGCACTTTATTTATCTTCCCACAGCCGATTTTGGCGCGCCTGCGGCAGGTGAAAGAAGACCGCCGATGGTTCCCGGAACATTTCAGGTTTTGGTAGTGAAATAGATAAAAAAATATTTGCAGCCTTCGCTGTTTTCAATTAAACATTTCCACCCACACGCAAATTACTGTACACTCTGGCTGATATTGTTTGTCAAAATGTGTACTGTTTACAGCGTTGCAAAGTTCGCAAACTTGCAACGCTTATTCATTTAGCTATTTGTGTTACTTGAAAAAAAACCTAAAAAGGAAGCCCTGACAACCAAAGCCTGCCAGACCTAACTACATAGTGAAGATAGCAGCCTGAAAGAAGCCGAAACACATGAACGCAAGAACCAAACAACACCATGTGAGTAGCCAGGCAACGCGAAAAGGTATAAAACTGAATATTGAAGTTGACACAGCCGGAGAGAAACCTTTGAACCCATCTGTGACACTGCAATGTTTCCGCCTCGGGCATTGCAGGGAAAACACCAACATTTGCCAGAAACAATAGAGAAATGCGTACAAAAGATGTCCGATAACGGACAACTACATTTCTTTGCTTCACCGAAATTGTTGCTGGCAAAAGCTTTCAGCAATGGCATCTCTGTTGAAGGAATAGAAAGACTCCTGACAGATTGAATAATAAATTTTGTTAGTGATTTAAATTAGTCTGGGTTAATCATTCTTTCAATAATATCGTATGTTCAAGAACAATGTAAGAATCGCGCTGAGAAATATTCTTAAAAACAAGCTTTCGTCGCTCATAAATATTGGTGGCTTATCTGTCGGACTGGCTACCGGCATCCTCGTCTTATTGGTGATTACAAACGAGTTGAGCTATGATAAGTTCAACACCAACCTCAATGATATTTACCTGCTGATGAAGAACCAGAATATGGAAGGCAATATCCTTACCGGTAGGGTGACGCCGGGACCGCTTGCCGCCAGTGTAAAAAATGAAATTGCCGGTATAATATATACCGCCCGTACCAGCCAGAGTAACGAACTAATAAGGAATGGTGACAAGAGTATTTATACAAACGTGATGTACTCGGATGCAGACTTTTTCAGCATGATGAGTTTTCCGGCTGTAAAAGGCAACGTGGTGCAAGCTATTTCGCAGCCAAACACAGCAGTGATAACCGAAAGCACTGCAAAAAAATTATTTGGTAACGCAGAGGCTGTTGGTAAAATGCTGGTGTTGTCGAATACCGACCCGCTGAAGGTAGCTGCTGTTATCAAGGATATTCCGCAGAATAGTACCAACCAGTTTGATATTGCAGTTTCGTTCTCTCTTTTTGAAAGCAAAAATAGCTGGCTTACAAAATGGGATGATAACAGGATTCAAACCTGGATACAGTTAAAACCGCACGTAAACATTACCAGCATAAACCCGGCATTGAAGAAATTATTTCTTGCCAGGCAGGATGAAAAAAACATCGAGTTATTCGCTTACCCATTTTCACAGCTTCGTTTGTACAGCCAGTTTAAAAATGGCAAACCCGATGGTGGACTTATTGATATTATCACACTCATGAGCGTAATAGCCGGGTTCATTTTACTGATAGCCTGCATCAACTTCATGAACCTTGCTACGGCCCGCTCTGAGCGCCGCGCCCGCGAAGTAGGCGTTCGCAAAGTGCTGGGTGCATCACGCGATCGTATCATCATCCAGTTTCTTGGCGAAGCCATGCTGCTTTCTTTTACTGCACTCCTGTTGGGGCTTCTTGTTGCCAACCTGGCATTGCCATTTTTTATGCGCATTACCGGAGATTTTTTTACACCCGATTATGCAAGCTGGCAACTGTGGACATTACTGGTTGGTCTTGGTGTTTTTACCGGGCTGATTGCAGGCAGTTATCCAGCTTTTTATCTCAGTCACTTTAAGCCTGTAAAAGTGCTTAAGAAGCTCGTGAGCCGCGAGAAAGGTGGCTTGTTGCGGAAAAGCTTAGTTACTTTTCAATTTGTGATTTCTATTTTCCTGATTATCGCTGTGATTGTGATTTCTAAACAAATTAATTACCTGGAACAAAGACCGATCGGCTACCAGCCGGAGAATCTGATTGATATACCCGCCACAGGCAATTTAGCCAGCCAGTTCAATGTTGTAAAAAATGAGCTGCTACAAGTTGAGGGCATAAAAGCAGTATCAGCCGGCGCAGATAATATGGTTCGCTTTGGCGGCTCTTTTAACGGGCTCGAATATCCTGGTAAAACTGCCAGCCAGGATTTCTATATCACCTCTACAAATGTTCAATATAACTGGATAAAAACAACCGGGTTAACATTAACCGAAGGGCGTGATTTTGACCCTGCTTATGGCAGCGATTCCACCGCCTGTTTAATCAATGAAACCGCCGCTAAAAAAATGAATTTGAAAGAGCCAATCGCAGGAACAAAATTAGGTGGCAATACGGTTATCGGTGTTGTGAAAGATTTTGTATTCAACCACCCGTTTGCATCTCCGGAGCCAATGATCGTTTACCTTAATAAAGATAATGTTAGCCATTATTTTATCCGGATTGCTAATAACGAAAGATGGCAGGATTGCGTTTCACAGATAGAAAAAGTGATCAGAAAAAGTAATCCTAATTTCCCTTTTGAGTTCCGGTTTACCAAAGAGGAATATCAAAACAATTTTAAAGAATTCCATTCGCTGGCGCAAATGGCAAACCTGTTTGGTGGAATGGCAATTTTTATTTCCTGTCTGGGCTTGTTCGGCTTGTCGGCATTTCTTGCTGAGCGTCGCAGTAAGGAAATTAGTATTCGAAAAATATTGGGTGCTGGTATAGCCGGTATCTGGTTTTCACTATCAAAAGATTTTTTAAAGCCGGTTTTTATTGCTTTTCTAATTGCTGCACCACTGTCTTATCTAATCATGCAAAAAGCACTTGAGTTTGTCGATTATCGCATTCAACTATCGTGGTGGATGTTTGCCATTACGGCAATCGCAGCCATTTTTATAGCCATCATCACGGTTAGTTATAACGGTATCAGAGCAGCTATAGAAAACCCGGTGAAACGTTTAAGAAGCGAGTGATATTTTCTTTACCGGTTGGTATCCTCATTGACTGAATTGATGCAGTCTCAGATACTTCAATTTCTCTGCCAGTGGCGTTATTGTGAAGAACATCAACAACAGCGCGAAAATGATGTTTGCGCAGTGTTGTTGATGTTGTCAAAAGCATTTGGCTACGCAGGGCTTTGTGAATTGGCTTGCAGGGAAATGCTTTTGTGTACTGTTTTGTTTACAGCATTGCAAAATTTACAAACTTGCGAAACATGTTTGTCATTGCTCTTAATCAGAAAAAAGCCTCCTAAAAAGGGAGCCCCGACAACCAAAGCCTGTCAGACCTAACTACATAGGGAAGACAGCAGCCAGAAGGAAGCCGAAACACATGAATGCAAGAACCATCTACACATTACCCGTAGTAAGTAGCGCCGGAAGCCATAAACGAGAACAGGGAACGATAACAAAGACGGGAAATAGCTAACATGCCATATCACATAACGGAAGATTTAAAAATAAAAACAATGATGTGGAGCAAATGGTAAGGGCACAACACGAAGCAAAAGGAAACGGAATAAATGAGTGCTTTTGTGCGGTTGGGTCTGTTTTAATGCCATAGTGTTTTGCGGTCTCACACTATGAAGGAACTTACGTGTCCCTTAACTTTGTGTAACCTCATTCGTTTTTTCTTTAGCATTAGTTATACCTGAGTTTTTTGAAGCCTGATAGGAATATGGTTTCTATAATGGATTATTATAAGAAAGGTATTATATTTTATATTTGGCTGTTGTATTTTCAATTAAAATTTTTGAAAGCTTGACCCGCTAAGCGAAGGCGTCATTAAGAATAACTTCACAACAAATGATTTTTGCTACCGGTTTTGCAGTTTTTTCTTTTCCTGTTCGGTTCAGCCTGTAAGAAGTTTTACTTCAGTGCTATCGAGTTTAGCGTAAGTAGGGATTAAGGTACAGGAAAATAAATCAGAAAAATTAATAGCGCTTTTCCATCGTTGATATGATTGTTAAGCCAAAGACCCACCGGATTCGCGTTTGCATACCACGGATATACGGTATGATTAGAATGACAATCATAACATGAACGCTGCAATACATGCAATACTTTATCTGGAAAGGTTATATAATAACAGATACATGTAGCTACAATTTACAAGCAGCAAGTGCATTGTTTTTTACCCACACAAACTGTTACACCTTCGGTACTTAGTCCGGCTTTATTCTTGTGAGAGTAACGTGATTTTGAGGAAAGTTTTATCCATATTTTTATTGTTATTGTATCTGTTTACTACAACAGAAATGCTACAGTTTGCTAAATTGCCGCTGCTATTTGAGCATTATCAGGCACACAAAAAAGCGGATAAAAATCTTACTGTAATTGGCTTTCTGTATGAACATTATGCAACCAGCAGTATTAGCGACCCGGATTATTTGGCAGATATGCAGTTACCCTTCAAAACGCATAATGAATGTATAGCTGTGAATCTGGCCTCTGCAATATTTATACAGCCGCAGCAACATAATTGGTTAGCTTACAATATGTTTGAAACCATCGAAATAAATTACCCTCTTTATAAAAAAACATATCTGTCGTTATTATATCCCGCCAACATCTGGCAACCTCCTAAATTGTCGTAATTTTTACCTTCTTACCGCTGTGTGTAAACGGAATTTCTTTCCGTTTACACACACTTGCACCAACCGATCTGTAAAACGTAGGGTAACAATTATGTATTGGATGCTTTAGAACGATTCTATAGTACAATATGCCTATGGCTATCATCTGTTGTATCTCTGTCAATTACCAAAATGAATACTTTACAAAAAGATGTTCAGCAAATCTTTGTCATTCAGAAAGTGCAGCCAGCCCTGTTAGGCTTGATGGATGGATCGGTATCTACCTTAGCACCCATTTTTGCTACCGCCGGGCTTACGCATAATGCGTTGCAGGCTTTTTATGTGGGTCTTGCCGCCTCGTTAGGAGCTGGTATCAGCATGGGGCTTGCCGAAGCTCTGTCAGATGATGGCTCGGTTACGGGAAGAGGTCACCCGGTAACGAGAGGTGCTATTACAGCAATAGCCACCGCTATTGGCGGCATGCTTCATAGTTTTCCTTTCCTGATTGATAACATACACACCGCACTGCACATAGCTTATGTCGTGGTGGTCTTCGAATTGCTGGGCATTGCGTTTATCCGGTATCGTTTCATGAAAACACCACTGGTGAAAACAGTATTGCAGGTCATTGTAGGCGGCGCCATTGTTTTTGCAATTGGCGTATGGCTGGGAAAATTAAATATAAACCCGTAATGCTTTTTGCCGGAAACAACAGCATAAGAAGCCGTTATTTAAAGAATCAATTTATAAGCTAAACACAATTGTTAAATATGAAAACACAATTCTCACAAGGGTTATTCCTCTTCTTGTTCACGGTCTTATCCCCGCATATTTTGTATGCGCAAATGAATGACATGCCAATGATGGCAATGACCACCAAACCGGAACGACCATTAACTGTAAAAAGCAATGAATCTACAAAAGAGCAACTGGCTTTTGCGCGTGCCGAAGGCGATTCGGTAGATAACTGCACAACCTGGATAAAGCAGCAAAGCGGCAGTACGGGCGGGCAGATGCGCGCCGGCGAATACAAACTTACCTATGCCTTAGCCGCGCCCGAAGGATGGTACACTTTCAACAACGCGGCTTTAAACTGGACGCAACCCGCCGCTGCTGCAAATGCTCATTTCTGGCTGTTTGTTCAGGATGGCGCCGATGGCAGAATTGTTCCGCCTTTAAACATCAGCGTTGCCATCCGCAACCAGGATGGCAGTTTGGTGGAAGAGATGAGGCTGCCATTTGCATGGATGCCCTTGGTTAACGGGTATGGCAATAATGTAACCTTGCCGGGTACCGGTTCGTATTCCTTTGTTGTTACCATTGCCGTTCCCCCTTACCGCCGTCACGATCCTTACAATGGTGACAGGTTTACCGAACCCACCACAGCCGTTATTCCCGTCACTGTTTCCAATATGGGCAATATGCCTGTGCTAAGCAAGCAAATGGAAACACAGCAAGCGCTGGCTGCCAAAGCCGGTAAGGCTTATGCCAATACACTGCAAGCCATGTATAAGCAGGCAAACGACGGGCGCGACACTACCAGCGGTGATTATTTTATGGCGTATGCAATAGAATATTCAGAAGGGTACTGGTATGAGAAAAATGGTAAGCTCATTTACAAAACCGACAACGAAATGAGCTCGGAAACCAACGGGCATGTGGAGGTATCCGTGCGTGATAATAAAACAGGAAGGTTTATGCATGACCTGAACGTAACAGCATCGTTATATGATCAGCAAGGCAAAAAGATAGGTACTAAGATGGAGATGTTTATGTGGCATCCCTGGCTGTACCACTACGGCGAAAACTGGCGCGTTGCCAAAGGCGATAAATATAACCTGTATGTGCACATAGACCCGCCGGCTTACCGCCGTTACGGGCAAACTATGGGCAACCAGTTTAGCCAGCCATTAGAAATGACATTTAATAACATAACCATTAAAACCGGGCAGAAATAATATGAACCAGAATAAAAAAATATGGCTGTTCCTGCTGCTGGCTTTTAGTGCTTCTGCAAGCCTGCTTGCACAGGATGAATACTATCGCGTGTACCAGTTTGAAACACCTTACAAAGGTCATCTTGAAGTTACCAACTGGACGTCATTTGTGGGCAGGAGCAGCGGAGATTATGAGCATTACGACAAAACATATTCTCGCAAAAACCTGATAGCCTCATCTATGGAGCTTGAGTATGGTGTTACCGATCACTTCGTGTTGGCAGGTTATGCAGATTTCGACGATCCGCAAAATGGTCATTTTAATTTTGCCCGCAGCCGCATAGAAGCTCGCTACCGCTTTGGCGAGCGGTTTGACAATTTTGTAAATACAATGGTGTATGTTGAATACTACCTGCCAAACCAGTCTTATTCCAACTCGCAGGAACTGGAAGCGCGTTTGATATTAGATAAGGATTTAGGAGACTTCCGCATTGTGGCAAATCCAATGATCAGCAAGTATGTGAATGGAGACGAAGATCAAAGCTGGCAGCCTTTTCTTAGTTCCGGTATATATTATCGTCGTGGGAAAGTGATTCAGCCGGGCGTAGAGTACTACGAGAATTTTCACGATCATGCAGCTACACTTTTTCCTACACTTGATATTAATATTGGTGGCAGCATTATCTGGAACGTAGGGGCAGGTTTTGGGTTGAACAAACCGGCAGATGACCTGATATTGAAGAGTATTCTGCAAGTGGATCTACAGGCAATCCGCCCGGCCAAACTGATGCGACACCGGTTTAAGCCGGAAGAAATACTGTAAATTCTCTGGCAATAAGCCATAGGGCACATCAATAACTATAAACAAAGGGCATACTTTAAAGTGTGCCCTTTGTTTATAGTCAAAAGGAACGTTAAGCAGAACTAGCTCTACCCGACAACTGCTGTCTGTCTATGAAGAAAATGATAAGGGATTTGACTTACAAATGGACCTTGTAATTTCTCTATTTACTTTTATAAACAACCTTCCATATATAGCACAGATTACTTCGTGCTTAGCAATGATGTGTAGCTTACTTCAAATCATACAGTCTTTACTCTGTGCAGCTTTTATCTCTTATGTCTTTATGGTACAAAAAAGCTCAATTATTGCCTGGAATGCTGATGGGAGATTTCTTGCTGCTTCAACATGCAAGAATCACAAAAGCCGATCATAAAAGCGGCAGGCGATGGTTACCAAAACTGTATTTTATTCAAACTAAACTACTACCTAAAAAAGGGTAGTGTCTCAGTTTGAAATTTCATCGTACTTTTTAAGAAATAAAAATAACCGCTACTTTCAATAGCGGTTATAAAAATAAGGTAGCCAGTCCCTTATCATAAAGCAAAAATACAAACTTTATGGAAAATATACTTTCATTAGTTCAGAGTCAAGAAAAAACGATTTACGACATTGCCGAAACAATTGAACCTATAATTATACTCTTTAATTCAGTTACAATTCTTTCAGATAGTTCAAAAGTTGAAGCACTTCAAAATCCTTAACTGTATGGGTTATCTCACCACCTAAAGACACTTTCTTGTATTCGGTATCAAAACATTCGCTACAGTTTTTATGTGCAGCTACAAGCATTTGTTTAGCGTGAGGGAAAGTGAATTCTTTTATCTTTTCATTTATAAATGCCTGCTCTGCTAAAAAGTTAAGAGAAATAAAATCTCCTTTATAAAACTTTACAACGTAGCGAAACAGTAAGCCGAATACAACGCTTGTATTTGGTTTGAAAACAGGTCTGTAACTCATATAGGTCTCTGTTGTTGTAATAGATTCGGGTGTTTTATAATATTCCCAATGAATTATTTTGATTGGATCAGCAACGGTAGCAGGTAACATAAGCAAATAATTATTCGTTGTCTCAAATGTATAAATAAAAAAGCCGGATGATTATTCCGGCTTTTCTTTCTTCTTATAACTCCCTCTTTTTTCAGGTGCTTGTATATCGCTTAGCAGTGCAACATCTTCTAAAGTCATTGGCTTTTTCATTAAGCCTGCCTGCATTGCAGGTGTAACTGACAGGCTTTTATGAACCTTGCAAAAGTTATAGTAAACGCAATGCAGGGCAACGGCATAGTTGTGATTTTCAATCTTCTTAGAAAACGCATTTGTAAGACGTGTAAAGCGTCTCATGTGCATTCTCATAGTAAGGTTCTGCCTTTCAACGTATGATGTGCTGATGAACTTTTCGCGAGGGTTACCAGTAACAGCTTTCTTTATCTGTCCGGTATATTCAGCAGGGCTGTATCTTTTATCATTCATGCCGCCATCTAAAGAGCCATACAGCTTCACTAATTGAGCAAAGTCAATTTCACCATCAAAAGCGTTTTCAACAGCCTCTAAATAAGCCTTAAAGCCGTCTGTTGTAAGCTGCACTTTATTTGCCAAACGAGATGCTACATCGTGCATAAATTCATTAGCTGATTCTGCATCTCTGTTGCCTACAAACCACGATATAATCATCTTGCTATCTGCATCTAAAGCCGTCCATGTCCACACATCGCCCGCTTTATCTTCCATACCTTCCGGTACGTTCTTTTCCTTTGCATAAACAAAGCTCCAAATTTCATCTGCTTGCACCCTTGCTGCCTTAACATTGGTTACCGTTTGATTATGGAATATCTCACATGCTTTGCCTGTATCAACTAACACTTTTGTAACGGTGTTTATTGATACATCACAGATGCGAGAGATAGAACGTAAAGAACTGCCTTCAACAAGTAAGTTGATGATTTGCTTTTTCTTTTCGATTGGTAACTTGTTCATAGAACAAAGATAACTGCTTTTACTTAAACGGTCAAGCATTTTGTTCAGTTTAATATAATTTTAGGTAATTTTACCTTTTTTATGCAAATCTATTATAAGTGATTAAAATAAACCATAATTTTGTGAGGTAATTTTACCTTTTTTGTAAATATGGAATTCAACGAAAATAGACATACAGAGGCTAACGACATACTGAACAACGTTTTCAAAGAGTTCACATTAAGAGAGCTCTTTGAAAAAAGATTGCATGACTTGAATTTAAAACAGACAAATGCCTTAAAGCTGCTCAAGATGGAAAGAAAGGCGCTATTAGGGATTATTGATGGAACGCAGAGGAGTACAAATTCGGCAAATTTTGAAAAACTCGCCGCTTTTTTAAACATCCAAACCGAAGAGCTTATAGAAAAACATGCAGCACTTTTAGAAAAGGAGTTAGAACAAAAAGAGTTACCCAGAGATAAAAAGAAATTCATTAGAGATCATTTCGACGTTGCAGCTTTTAAAAAAGCTGGCTTCATCAATGATATTACAGACGATGTTGAGATTGAAACAAAAATTAATCGCTACTACGGTTTCGATTCGATTTTTGAATATGAGAAGAGGTCTTTCAATGCTTTATTTAGCGCTCCAGATATAAGTTCAATATCAACAGATACTGTTGAAAGAATAACTTTAGCCAGAGATAATTGGTTGACCGCTGGTAGGCAATTAGCGGCAAGATTAGATAACCCCTACCAATATGATAGAGAGGGGTTAATAAAATACTTTGCTCAAATTAGATGGTACAGCACCAATGTTGAATTTGGATTAGTTAATGTTATCAAAGCTCTTTTTAAACTTGGCATAACTGTAATTTATCAATCCCCTCTGTCCTCTTTGCATCTACGTGGTGCAACAATACCTGTAATGGGAAAGCCTTGCATACTACTTACAGATCATAAAGGATTTTACACAACTCTATGGCATGGGCTTGTGCATGAATTATATCACGTTCTGTTCGATTGGTTAGATATAAAGGCAAATGATAAGCCGCATATTACTGAGGACACTTCACAAGTTCTTACAATAACCGATAGTGAGTTGGATGCAGACAACTTTGCACGGGAGTTTCTTTTTTCGAGAAAGAAAATCGAAGATGTAAAACTTTATTTGAGAGACCAGGAATTTGTTGAAGAAATGGCAAAAAATAATGATGTGCATCCAAGCTTTATTTACACCTATTACGCCTTTGATTACGACAAAGTAGATAGAATGGCTTGGGCAAGGGCAAAAAGATTAACTCCGCCTGTTAGCAAGGCTGTTTATCGCTTAGAAAACCCCTTGGATAGGCCAATACCTATAGAAGACTTTGCAAAAAAAATGAGATTAGAAATTTATAATTAACAAATATGGATAATCAAGAGCAAAACGAAAAAAAGTCCCTTTTAAGTGAGGAAGAAATTCAAAGACAGATTGACTTGCAAAAACAACTTGATTTGCAAACGCAGGCTGACGAACAAGAGCTATTAGACCAACAACTCAGGGAGCAAATAGAAAAACAAAGACAGTCTTTGGCGGACTTCTTTGTGAAGCAAGCAGATGCGCGCACACCCGAAAAAAAGAAGAGTAAAAAATCGGAAGATGAAGTCTTAAAAAAGTATTTGACAAGTATCGGTGTCACAGGTAAGCAGCAAGACGAAATAATATCTCAACTACGACAACCTTATGCACCACACTTCCAATATGAGAAGGATTATTACAAAGAGATTTTCCGTCTAAACGCTTGGGATAGTGATTACAAAAGCTATTACAAGCCACGCGAAGTTGCAGTATGGACAGTAAGGCTTATCTATGGTAGGTTTATGAAAGAACGACCTACTATAATGGAGGAACTAAGAGCAAAAAATAAATACATAGGCTATTGTGTAAGACGACACAAATTCTTTCAATACTTAACACCAGAGGCGCAAGACCAACTTGATAAATATATTGATGAGTGCATTAATATGATGAAACTGTATGGTGATTGGCGGGCGTTTGAAGTTGCTTATTGTACAACATACGTTTTACCATATCAACAACCTTTATTTTAACTCTTATTCCAACGCTTTGCAGCCGCTTTCTTAGCGATTTCTGCACGCCTTTCGGGTGTCAATGACTTTGCCCGCGCCGTGCCGCCTTTTAGCCCGCCTAATCGCCCCAATTGAACGGCAGCGGCATTCTTTGTACTATCTTCTTTTGGTGTTTCATTATTTGATTCACCCGTAGCCAAGTCCACTATACTTTTTGCTAACTGGTTTATATCTTTGTGTTTCTTTGCCATGACTGCAAAGGTATATAGAAAGTCTTTCTTTTCCGGTCAAGCATCAAATTTCAAACTGAGACACTACCTAAAAAAGAGGTGTTTGTATTTATCTTTTTGAATGTAATACTTTTGACAAATGAATATGACGGGTATTGGATTCAAACCACAGCAGGATGAGGAGACGGACGTCCTTGTATCTGAAGATACGCCTTTTAGCCTGGTTGTGTGGAATGATGAGGTGAATACATTTGAATGGGTGATACAAACATTGACCGATATCTGCGGTCATTCGGAAGAGCAGGCTGAGCAATGCGCGATGCTCATTCATACCAAAGGAAAATACGCGGTAAAGCATGGCGACTACGATACCTTGAAACCTATGTGCAACGCCATTACCGAGCGCGGCATTGGCGCTACTCTCGAAACGCTGGCAGACAAATAATTGCTCCTTACATCATGCCTCTTCATGTATTAGATAACCGGCTTTGGTTTCCTCCTGTTGAGGATGCGCTGGAAGATGGTTTATTAGCTATCGGCGGCGATTTATCTATAGAAAGATTACTGTTAGCGTATCGCAAAGGCATCTTTCCCTGGTATGATGGTGACATGCCGCTGTGGTGGTCGCCCGACCCACGTTTTGTTTTGTTTCCTCGTAACTTGAAGGTCAGCAAAAGCATGAGGCAGGTGATAAAACAGAACAAGTTTGTCTTCGCTATTAATACATCTTTTAAAAAAGTAATTGACGCCTGCATGATAATGAAACGCACCGACCAGTACGGCTCATGGATTAATGATGATGTAATAAATGCTTATACAAAACTGCATCAGCAAGGTGTGGCGCATAGCGCGGAAGCCTGGCTCAATGATGAGCTCGTTGGCGGTTTGTATGGAATAAAAATGGGCAAATTATTCTTTGGCGAAAGCATGTTCAGCACAGTAAGCAATGCCAGCAAATTCGCGTTCATTTCTTATGTGAAACAATTGACAGAAGAAGGCATTGTAATGATAGATTGCCAGGTACACACATCACATCTTGAAAGCCTTGGCGCCGGGATGATTTCGCGCGACGAGTTTCTTTATTTCTTATCTGAGTATATTGCGTGACAAGTCGATTTTGCTTCCTGCTTCCTGGTGAATCCAGCCTGTTTCCGTTTTTGCATAAGAAACAATATTGCTTAGTGTACTTTCATTATTTTCCTTATCAACACTTGATACGGCAATATAACAACGTGCCCAGCCGGCGGGTATTTGCTGGCTGTAAACATTGAATGAAAACCGGTGCTTCGTTACTGAATCAACGGCTGAAATAAAGAAGGGCGTATTGCCTAACGTTGCACTGTCGTTTGATATATACAACACATAGCTTTTAACAACTTCAGACGAGCCATTATCATTGATATCGCCATCTATTTTAATAATGTTTCCCAGCGATGTTTTATCATCTTTTGAATGCGCAATAAACGGCGCTACCGGTGCCGTCGTATCTATCCAGCTCATCGGTGGAACGATAGCCGGCGTTTTGTAATAATGCAAGCGAAGGCTATCATTAAAGCCATTCGGATTTCGGTAAAAATCTTTACTGCTAAAGTAAATACTACCATCAATATTCGGCGTTTCGCGGGTAAGCTGCAGCTCTTCCGGCAGCTCGCTTTTGTTGCGCCAAACAGTGGTTGAACCGGCGCGATACAATGCATGTCCTACAAAGATTTGCTTACCATAACTATGCCCGCCCCACCAGTCGATCAGCGTTTGATAATCGCATAATCTGTGACCGATTTCCCAGTACAATTGCGGCGCTGCATAATCTATCCAGCCTTCTTTCAGCCACAATAAAATATCGGCATATAAGTCATCGTAATTGGAGATGCCGGCGTGCGTATTACTGCCGGTGTTATCAGCACTTTGGTTGCGCCAGACACCAAACGGGCTCACACCAAATTTTACCATTGGCTTTACTGCAAGAATGGTTTCATGTATGCGTTTAATGATGCTATCGCAATTGCTGCGGCGCCAGTCTTTTAAATTCTTTCCTTTACCATATAAACGATACGATCGGTAGTCAGGAAACTCTTTACCGGCTGCGGGATAAGGATAAAAATAATCATCCATGTGGATGCCATCCACATCATAGCGCGATACGATATCTTTTACCACATTGCTTACATAATCAATAACAGCCGGATTTCCGGGGTCGAATATTTTTTGCTTGTTGTAAGTGATAAACCAATCGGGATGTTGCCGTGTAATATGATTGGAAGCCACAGAAGAAGTGAACACGTTAAACACGGCCCGGTACGGATTAAGCCACGCATGAAACTCCATACCACGCTTATGCGTTTCTTCAATCATAAACTGCAATGGATCGTAATAAGGCACCGGCGGCATGCCCTGTGTGCCGGTCAGGTATTCGCTCCAGGGCTCGTACTGCGATTGATACAGCGCATCTGCTACAGGTCGTATCTGCATAATCACTGCATTTAGTCCATTGCGTTGGTGCATGTTCAGGATGCGGATGAACTCGTCTTTCTGTTCCGTTACTGATAAGCCTTTTTTACTTGGCCAATCAATATTTTCTACACTGGCAATCCACACGGCTCGAAACTCGTATTTAGGCTGGGAGAAAGCAGCAAGCGACCAGCCACAAGCCATGAGAAAAACAAAACAAGAAGGAAACCATTTTATGAAACAACCGGATTTGTACATGCGCTTATAAACAGACGTTCAAAAGAAGTGACAGATTATGTAAGACGTCCTTTTTTGCTTTTTATTGGATGCAAAAGAAACCGGAAGAAAAGAGAAATAACGAGTTGGGTAAAAATTAATAAACCACTGATACTTTTCAATATGCTTATTGCATAGCATTTTTCTCTCTGAAAAAAGCTCTGACGCCTTCTCTTCCGCTTTGTACAAACCGGGTTACTGTTTCATTAGAAATCTTTCTTACCCTGCCGGAAATGTTCAGGTTACTAATCATAATAGTGCGATGCAAAGAGGCGCTATCAGTAAGCTCCGGGTTGGGCTTATCAACAAGAGTATGATACATTGCCATAAAGTAGCTGCGCACTGTTGTAACGGGCAGCGGATAATTGCCTTTGTGTTCTTTACTGTATGCAATCTGCTCCGGCTTTTCCAGTATCAAGCCAAGCGTTTGGCTGTTCTGCTTTTTGTTATTCGCAGTTATGCAATCACCATATTTTTCATCATCAAAAATTGTGATTGGATAATTGCTTAACAAGCCGCCATCTGCCATCAAATGAACATGCCCTGTATCATTTCTTTTTACTAAAAAACCAGAATCGTTTATATAAACCGGCTGAAAATAAAGCGGCACCGACATGGAGATACGTACTGCATCTTTTATCTTCATGTCAGGATAGGTTTCGTAAGAAAATATGCGCATGCACTGATAGGTAAGATCGCTTCCGGTAATGTATAAATCCTTATAATGTTTCGCGTCTTTCTGCTGGTGAAATTCGCGGAAGGTGATGTTGGCGTTTCCTGTTTTTCTTTTTATCAAAGTATCAATCCATGCCGTTACGGCTTTGCCTTTAAAGAATCCCAGTTTTGTTTTCATCCGGTGAAAGCCGCCTAATATAAAGCCGTCATTGAATGTTTTAAGAGGAATATTAGCCGCAATGGTTTTCATCTCTGCCGTTGTATAACCCGTTGCTAATAACATTGCTTGTATGGCGCCAACAGATGAGCCGCCAACGCGTTGTATATTTTGCAAAATGCCTAAGCTATCCAGCACTTCAAATGCACCCACATAAGCAAAGCCTTTTACGCCGCCGCCTTCCATAACGAGGTTTTGGTAGTGTGAAGATTGAGAAAAACTACTTATAAAAACAAAAATGAGAAGTAAGAAAAGAGAGATTTTTTTACCCATGCAAATTGAAATAAAAGAAGAGCGGTAAGCCTGATTTTCCTTTTTATAATAAATGATATAGTTGCTGTTAATCAGGTATTGGTGTTCCATTCATCCCGGCTTTGCGAAACATAGTTTTGCAACTCATCGGCTACTTTAAAAGAAAGATTGCCTAAGTATTTGTCAGATAAATTTTGTTCAGGCACTTTTTTCTTTTCTAAAACAGTAATGATATTCAACTCTTCTAAATCAGCCAGCAATTATGCGCTTTACTGTTATTACTTTCTATTAAAACAGTTTCTATTAAATCCTCCTTTTATTAAAGAGAATTTTATCAGATTCAATTGACAATTACCAACATTTCAATTACCAATAAATTACTCTTCCCACACCGTTAATCCTTCACTACAATTCGCGCAGATGTCAATGTTCTTGCGGCTTTGCATCATCTCACTGCGAAATTGTTTGTAATTATCGTTGTTCCATATTTCCTTGAATGATTGCGTTTTTAAATTGCCCAAACGATGCGCCGCATCCTTATCAAAACAACAAGGCACTACCAATCCGTCCCACGTAATTACGTTGGCATGCCATAGCTTCCAGCAGTGGTTTCCCAAGCCGCTTTTGCTCTTCATTTTTCCATCTTTGCCCACGCGGTAACGACTGTATTTATCAATGCTCGGGATCAGCTTGTGCGGGTCGTTTTCATAATCATAAACCTGCGCGGTTTTAAAGCGAATCTGATCAACACCAATTTCTTTTGCCAGCTTTTTCACCTCTTCTATCTGGTGTTCGTTGGGCTTTACAACCAAGAACTGAAAAAACACAAACGGCGTTTTGCTGTTTAGTTCTTTTTTCCATTTTACAATGTTTCTCGCGCCCTGCAATACTTTGTCTAAGTTTCCACCCACGCGATATTGTTTATACACATCCTGCGTGGTGCCATCGATAGAAATAATCAACCTGTCTAAACCACTTTCCACTGTACGCTTCGCCTTCTCATCCGTTAAGTAATGCGCGTTGGTAGATGTGGCGGTATAAATGCCTTTATCGTGCGCATATTTTACCATCTCTAAAAAGTCAGGATTCAGAAAAGGCTCGCCTTGAAAATAGAAGATGAGATACAACAGGTCTTTATAAATATCATCAATTGTTTGCCGGAAAAAATCCTTCTTCAGCATGCCGGTATCGCGTGTAAAGGCACGCAAACCACTTGGACATTCAGGGCAGCGAAGATTGCAGGAGGTTGTTGGTTCAAACGAAACAGAAATCGGGTATCCCCATTGCACCGGCTTCTTTTTTAGCTTTGTTAGCTGGTAGCTCAGTACCACTTTCGCAGCATTCCAAAACCGGCGTGGCGTTAGTTTGGTCAGCAGGTTTACGGTATCGTTCCAATTGAAATACATATGAACAAAGATAAACGGAGTTTTGAGGAGAGGCTCCTGATTTTAGGATGATAAATGTTAATGATGAAGGTACCAGCTATGAGCCATTAAGGAAATCGAATATAACGTGATTCTTAATGATGCACATTCACGAAAGTAAAAATCTCTGTTCGCTACTAAGCAGCAGAGGTTGTGTCTCTTTTTACCCGGTTCTCTTTCAATCGCGGCGCATACCAGTAAAGAACAATACCAGCAATGATTAGTAATGAAGAAATCAGTTCAGCCTGCGTTGGATGAAAACCCAAAATGCTATAGCGTGTGTTTACTCTTATCTTCTCAATAAAAAAGCGCTCCACGCCATTTACAAATAAATATATAGCAAACAGCCGCCCGGCAACATTCACTTTTTTGCGGATGCGCCACAGGAACAGGCAGAGCAATAAACCCATTATAATTTCATATAACGGCGTTGGAAAAACAGGCAGAGGAAGATAGTTGCAATAGTCGTCCCACGTGCAATGCTGCAATGGAATTCCTTCGTGGTTTACGTTGTGCGTATAAGTGAAGGCAAACATCCAGTCGGGCAAGCCGGCAAATGCTTTTACCGGCACATGCTGCACAGCCCCGGTTGATGAAATATGATCGGCATAAATACTTTGATAGCGGCTAAGCTGCAAATCAAATTCGCCGGGCTTTGCCAGCACCACTTTTCCATCGCCGTTGCTTATATAAGCACTGTTCAGAATTCCCCAGTCGCCATCGCCCGCTACCTGGCAGCCAACGCGCCCCCAGCCGTAGGCAAACATCAATCCCGGCGCAATAGCATCGCAGAGATGCACATACGAGAAGTGATGCTTTTTTGCATAAAAATAAATAGCAGTTGCGGCTACAATCAGCCCGCCGTAAAAGGTGAGGCCGCTGCGCGAAAACAGGTTGCCAATCGGATCTTCAATAAAGCGATCCCAGTTCTCAAGGTTGTCGAAAACTTTAGCACCGGCAAAGCCGGCGATGAAAGCAATGATCACCAGGTCTCCTACCCGGTCGCTTGGCCAAATCTTAAGAATGCGTTCTTCGGGCTTGGCTAATTTTTCCTTATTTTTTGCCTGCCAGCGTAAAAAACAAAGTAAACCACCCAGCACCACGCCACCTATCAGGCTTCCCTGGGCAGAGAATAAAAACCCTTGCGGATCGTTTAGTGCGCTTGGCGTTATAAATAAACCCAGCAATTTAAAACCGAACAAAAAGCCAACAATAAAATTGCTGATGAGCTCGCCTACATTAGCCGGCTCGCCTACGGTTATTTTAGTTTCGGTATAAAAGAGCAAACCTTGCCCCTGCTTTCGTTGCAGCTCTTTTGTCAGCAGCCAGGCGCATCCCAAAAATGAGATGGCTACCATAAAGCCAAACGTATTAATGACCTTAAGAAATGGCAGGCTGATGTTGAAAACATCTTTAAAGAAATAGTATAAGTTAGGATACATGAACCGCTGTTGTTGTAAAAGGCTGCAAGTTTACACAAAAGAGAGTATTTATTGTTGATTGGTAATTGTTAATGGTGAATTGAAAGGCAAGCTTAGAAGTGACTTTCATAAAAGAAGCGTAGTGCAACCGTGATGATGTGTTGATAAAACCTGGTGACACAAATACATTCTTAACAGAAAAAAAGAAGCTACATTCCTGTTGCTGTTTTATTTTCATCGCTCATTATTCATTACATAATTATGCGTACACTGTTTTTCATACTCACTTTGCTTTCCTTCATCGCTGCCAATGCGCAGGACGATGCGCCTGATTTGCGCAGCAAAAAAGACAACTTTAAAAAAGTAATGGAGAAAGATGTGCGCAGCGATGCGGCTACTTTTACCATGTCGGGTATTGATGAAAGTGTGGGGAAATTGCCATTAACTTCTATACCGGTAACGAGCTATACCCGCAACGATATTCACTTTGAAGGAAGCGGCATCAGTGTGGTTATTACAGCCGGCAACTTCGAGGCGGCTAAACACAAGCTCACGTATTCCGATAAGTATCTTATCAAAATAAATAACAAAGGGTATTACGGCAGGTACACCGAAGTGCCGAAGCATACTATTGCATCTGTACAAGTAATGATTGACAAGGATAGCGTTGCCATTCCTGCTGCCGCTTATTTCGATTTATACAACCCGGCATTTACTTACAGCGATGGCAGCCAGGTAAAAACGTTTACCGGTGTGTATCAAAGTGCTGATAAAAGAAAAGTGTACATCTACATGCTGAACCGCGATGAACTGGGAAGCTATGAGGTAACTTGGGTGATTCAGGATAAAAAATACCTGCGAAGGATTGTTGATTTTGGATTTTTGAAATGATATTATTTATAGCAAACGCATTAAGTTGTTTTATAAAAAAAGGGATAAGAAGGCAAATCTTCTTATCCCTTTCGTTTTCCAATATTTTCTTTAAGCCACGCACTTAAATGAAAACAAATTATCCGCCCTGTCCCATCATATCTGATCCTGATGCATCTGAGTTACGATTGCTCTTGCGTTTAAACAAGCTGGCATCAAACTTACCAAAGCGGTAGTTGATATTTAGTCGTACTACCTGCGGGTCACGGCGGCGCTTAGATACCTGGGTAAAATATTCTGAGCTTGTAAAATCGGCTCTTGAATACGTCTTGTATAATTGTGTACGGGCAAAATCATTCATACCAAGCGTAACGGCAAGCACATTGCCACCTTTAAAATTCCACTCTTTGCGGATGGCAGCATCAAAACTATAACGCGGGTACACAAAGCCCTGTGCCGAGCTGCTGGGTCCGCCCCAGCCGCCACCGCCACCACCGTTGCGCGCACTGCCTGAGCTGGCCGATAAAATTGTTTTGGAAGTATAATCGCCGGATAACTGTACCGACAAGCCTTTCTTTAACCGGATGTTGTTGTTCAGTTTTGCAAAATAACTCCACTGGCTCTGGTTTACGGTGCTTTTCAAATTTTGACCTCCGTTAATTTCAGAGTTAAAGAAATTAATATTTGCCGTCATATCCCATATTTTGGCAATGGTGATACGGTTGGTTAATTCGATCCCATATACATTGCTGCTTTGCGCATTTACATAGGTAAAAAAGTTTACGCTGTCTGCCTTATTAATAGTTGTATCCGGGTTGGCGCCACGATAGAAATAATTGGTCAGCAGGTTTGTATTATGCTTGTAGTAAGCCGATATCAGCAGGTTGGCTCCTTTTGTATAAATATTACTATAGTTTACCTCGAAAGAGTTGGTAAACTCCGGACGCAATTCCGGGTTGCCGATAGACAGGTTAAGCGGATCGGTGTTATCAATAAACGGCAGCAACTGCCAGAAATTCGGGCGGTTGATACGCCGGGAATAATTTGCCTGAAAATCCTGCTTCTCATCTATTTGATAAGTAATAAAGGCGCTTGGGAAAAGGCTGATAGGATACTTAATATTGAACGAAGAGTCTTTGCCCAGCAGCGTACCCTGGTAATTTGAGCTTTCTGCCCGCAGGCCTACCTGGTAGTTCCACTTCTTTGCCTTCAGGCTAAATGTACCATAAGCTGCGTACACACGGTCATCAAACTTATACTGACTGCTGATGTTTTGCAACAGCTTGTAATCTGTTGTACCATCATTAGCCACATACTGCAGGTTATCATTTAAAAAACTGCGCAAAGCCACGCGGGCGCCGGCTTCCAGCTTCATCTTATCAGTTATCGGATTTTCATAATCAGTTTGGATAGTCGTAAACCGGTTGTAGCCGCCGCCGTCTATTTTCTGCAGGTAGGGGTTGTATTTAAGCAACCCGGTAGCTGTATAATAGTTTGTTGCATAGTTGCCGGTATTGCTATTCTTACTGGAGTTATAGTTTACGTCGGCGGTAATATCATGACCTTCTTTGGCAAAATTGTGCTTATAGCTAAACTGCCCGCCAAAATTGTTGAACTGGCGTTGTGTGTTTGCATTGCGAAGGCTCTTCGTGAGTAAAGAACCTGTAATATTGCTGTCAATTGTCTGATCTTCATAAGAGTTAAACTCGCCATGCACATAGCTGCCGGATGCGCTGAAGGTATTTCGGTTATCTGCAAAAAAATCAAGTCCGCCACGGAAAAAAGCAAACGTGCCCGGGCTGGTACCTTTTGAAAACTGATGTACCTGGTTAGTAAGCACGTCATCAGTAAAATTATCCCGGTCTATCAGGTTTGTATATCTTGATTTTCGCTGATTCACATTGGCACTTAAGGAATAGTTGAATTTATTCTGCCGCAGGTTGAAATCGCCACCCGCATTTACCCTGCCTCTCGAGTCGGCACCGGCGCGGATATTTCCATTATATCCCGACTTCCGGTTTTTCTTCAGCACAATATTCAGGATACCTGCATTGCCGCCCGAAGCATCATATTTAGCAGATGGATTGGTTACAAGTTCTACTCTGTCAATAATATCGGCTGGTATCTGGTCAAGCGTCAGCGTTGTAGGTCTGCCATCGATAAAAATGGTTGGGGCAGCGTTGCGCAGTGTTACGTTGCCATCCACATCTACGTTCAGCGATGGAATTTGCTTCATCACTTCGGTAGCCGTTTGCCCGGTGGTTACTATATTTTTATCTACGTTAAATATTTTTCTGTCGACACCCATTTCAAAGAATGGCTTGGCGGAAGATGTTACCACTACGCCGGCCAGCGTAGCCTGGGAAGCTTCCAGTTTAATATTCCCTAAATCCTTATCTGCACTGCCACGGTTAAGGCTTACCGGCATTGTAACATCTGTATAGCCAATATTTGTAATCCGAAGCGTCAGTTTTCCCCTGATAATAATGTTGTCAAAACTAAAATCTCCGTTGGCTTCTGTAAAGCCGGTTCCCACTGGTATGTCGCGCGCTGCGCTGGTACTGTCCGTTACAGAGCGTACAAGTTGCACGGTAGCGCCATTAAGCCCTTTATTAGTTTTGCTATCCACTATTTTTCCATAAAAATGACCTGTGGCATTGCCACCGAAACCGCCACCCTGAGAACGACCACCTCCCTGCGGTGGCTGGGCATAGGTGTAACTAAGCGATAACAAGGTTATCAGGATTAGAAATAAAAACTTCATATATGTTGATTAAATAAAATGACGGCTTTTTTACCAATAGAACCGAAATTCTTATTATGGACGATAAAGCAAGTAGTATGCAAGAAAAGTGGCAAAGAATACGAAAGTGCGGCAGGAAGGTTTGACGTTATAAAAATATCGGCTATCTCTCTATTCCGTTAGGCAATCAGTGTTAATAAAATGTATACACAGCCGCATAAAAAACCGGTAAGAACGCAAGCATAATCTACAACCTGCATTGGCTTTTTTAATAATGATGCAACGGATTGGCTGGAAACAGAATCCAGTTTTGCAGAAACAAGCCGGCTTATATCGAGATCATTTTTTACACCGGTGAGATATTGTTGTATCAACGCAGGGAAAAGTTCTTTCAGCTCCTTCATAAAAATGCTTTTCATGTCTGCCACCAGCTTATCGCTGATGAACATTGCCAACATTGGCATGGCAGCCGGCAATTTTACCCGAAGAAAATTTTCAATGTGCTCGTCGGCAAAGGGCAATATCTTTTCTATGCTTTCCGGGTTGGTAAGTGTTTCCTCAATACTATCGAAAGAAAATTGGTTTGCCACATAATTACCGACGGCTTTGCCAATGCTGTTTCTTTTTTTTAAAATAGCAGACAAGTACATTGATACAGCCACTTTTGCCACCAGCCAGCCAACGACAGCAAACAGAAAAGGAATGAGGTAATATATCCAGGCTGAAAGCATATAAATGTGTTTGAAACGATAAAGCCTCCGCAAAATACGGAGGCTTTATTTTCTATGGGAGAACAACGGGTTTCGAACCCGCGACCTTCGGAACCACAATCCGACGCTCTAACCAGCTGAGCTATGATCTCCGTGCAAGGGGTGCAAATGTAGAAAAATCTTGTTATTGTGGTTCATTTTGATTGTAAAAAATAGAACACTTTATCTTATGCCCTGTTTGGAACGGTAATGAAAAAAGTAGTGCCTGCACCAAACTGTGACTGAATGGTAATATCGCCACCCATACGGGCAATGGCTTCTTTTACAATGTAAAGACCAATACCTAAGCCCGTAGCATTTTTGGTGCTGCGGAAAAACATTTTGAAAATGCTGTCGAGGTTTTCCTTCTGAATACCAATACCGTTGTCTTCTACGCTAATGCTGGCTTCTTCTGCAGTTACGCTTACCTTAACGGTAATTGCAGGGTTTGGCTCATCAGGTTTCTGATACTTTACAGCATTTGACAGCAGGTTATTCAGTATCACTGACAAGCGGAAACTGTCATTTTTAAAAGATACCGGCTGTACGATATTTTGCCTGAATACAATTTTTGTGTTTTGTGCTTTGCACAGGTCAATGGCTTCCTGCACCTGCTGCGCAAAATCGATATAAGTGCCATCGGTGTCGAGCCTTGCGCTTTTATAGTATTCAACAATCTTCATGATGTAACTGTCCATTTTTTCGGCGCAGTTCTCAATAATGTTGAAATAATTTTCGGTCTCATCTTCCATTGGCTCCAGCTTCGCTAAATTGATGATACTGACAATGGAAGCCAGCGGCGAGCGCAGATCGTGCGTGGTACTATAAATAAGCCGATTGAGTTCGTGATTGGCATTTTCCAGCTCATCCATTTTTTGCTTTAGCTGCTGGCGCATGTTGTACACCTCGAATGCATTCCGGATGGCATTGTGCATTTCAAATTCATTCCATGGCTTTGTAATGAACCTGAAAATTTCGCCTTTATTAATGGCATCTACAATATCCCTGACATCGGTATATCCTGTAAGCAGTATACGGATGGCATTGGGATATGTTTTGCGGACGGACTGAAAAAACTCAACGCCCGTAATTACAGGCATCCTTTGGTCGGCAATGATGATATGGAATGGCTGCTCCTGCAATATTCCGGCAGCTTCTGTGGCAGAAATAGCCGTTACAATATCGTAGCTGCGGCGGAAGCTGGCTTTAAAGGCGGTCAGATTTTTGGACTCATCGTCCACATACAGGATTTTAATTCTTTCGTCTTGTGTATCCATTTTTTTTAATTACAGATCTGTTTGGTTATTTTCAGTTCCTATATTTTCAGCCATAGCTAGTTCTGGCACAAGTAAATAAGGTATTTCGATAATAAATGCAGATCCTTCGCCCGGCGAAGATTGTACCGATATTTTTCCATTGTGTTTTTCAATGATCTTAAATACGATAGCCATTCCTAAACCAGTTCCTTCACCCACGTCTTTAGTTGTGAAAAAAGGCTCAAAAATTTTACGCTTCACGTCTTCCGACATCCCGGTGCCGGTATCGGCTATCCTTATTTGCATATAACCGTCTACTTCAGCCGTAGAAATGTCTATAAATTCTTCTTCGTTTTTAACCGGCTTCGCTTTGATGGCGTGAATGCTGTTGGTAAGGATGTTCATAAACACCTGGTTCAATTTACCAGGGAAGCATTCTATTTCGGCGCGGGCTTCAAATTGCTTTCTCACTTTTACATAATGCGGCACATTGTTGCGAAGCAGCACAAGTGTGCTATTGATATTTTCGTACACATTCACTTCCTTGCTTTCGCTTTCGTCGAGCCGGCTAAAGCTGCGCAGTCCGCGTACAATTTCGGCTGTACGCTCGGCGCCTTCTTCAATGCCGCCAATAAGGCTTTCAATTTCTTCTCTTAAAAAATCCGGATCAAGTTTATTTTCAAGCAGACGGATTTTTTTCAGCGCATCGGGTTGGGTATCGGCACTTACGTCATGCAGTTTCTGGTATTCTGTTATGAGTTCAAACAGGTCCTGCACATCCATCTGCAGCGGGCTTACATTGCTTTTTACAAAGTTGATGGGATTATTGATTTCGTGAGCAATGCCTGCCGTAAGCTGACCCAAAGAAGCCATTTTTTCGGCTTCTACAAGCTGTATCTGGGCATCTTTCAGCTCGCGCAGCGTTTTCTCAAGGTCGTGGGTGCGTTCTGCTACCTGCTTTTCGAGCATTGTATTTTGTTCCTGGATTAATTGTTCGTTTTCCTGCGAAACACGTAATGCTTGTGCTTGGGAAATGTCTTTTTCTTTTTTATAAGTATTAATTTTATCAGCCAAGGCAAATGACAGCAGAATTCCTTCCAATGCAAATCCAAACTCAATTGTGTTTGAGGTGAACGTATTGACGGGCAAAATACCATAATCTTTTAAAACAAATATGGTAGCGCCTATGCACAGGCTAAACCAGGCAAAAAGAAAAAACTTTGCTGGTTCATAGCCTCTTTTAAATGTTGTAACACCCATAGTAATTGTCAAAAGAGAACCCATGAGCGTAGTATTTTGCATAATAACAAAAGAAAGTTTCCTCTTATTAAACAGCATAAGCACTATGGACAGCACAAAAACCCAGGCAACAATGCTAAAGACAACATTAAGTTTAGGCGCGTAATATTTCGTCTGTAAAAACTTTTTGGTAAATATGACTGCTGAGATACCACCGAGATTGGTGAACAGAAAAATGCCATTTTGTGCCAGCCAAGTTGAGCTTGGCCAAAAATATTTAAAGGAGTACCCCTGCAGGGTACACTGACTTACTGTAGTGACAAGAATATAACCAACGTAATAAAGATAAATGGGATCGCGAACCGTAAAATAAATAAACAGATTATAAAAGAACATAGCACATACCAACCCGAAGAACAGCCCGAATATCAGATCCTTTATGGATAAGTATTCTAAAATATCTTTTTCACTACCCAACTGCAATGGCAGTAACATTTGGGTAGAAGATTTTACCCGTAAAAAAAAAATTCTTTGCTCACCGGAAGGAATATTGATATCGAAAATAAAGTCTTGATTGTTGTAAATCCGTTTGCTGAAGGTAAATATATTACCCAGCTGCTGTGCAATTGGTTTATTGTCAGGTCCGGAAGAATATAAAGTGAGCAGGTTAACATCCGGTCTGGAAATATCAAGCAGAAGATGACTGTTTTTAGATTTATTCAGAATGGAAAACTGAAACCAATATATGGATGAAGACACTCCCAGATTGATGATATCCTGGTTGCTTGGTTTGAATTCAAGCTGACGGATAACATCGTTTACAGACAGTGTTCCGCTTTTATCCTGACCTATCATAACGTTGCGTCCCATAACTATTTTTTGATTATAAAAAACAGTTGCCTGCTGTGCTTGTGTCAGCAGTGGAAATACAATAAAAAATAAACTATAAAGCCATTTCATGAAAGTCATTATTAATCTTCAGAAATGTATTTTCCCGGAGATAGAATCTGATCTGGATCAATCGCTTTTTTCAAGGCAGACAAGAAGTTATTATAAGGCAATGACAACTGCTTTTTATGCATTTGCATGGTATTGCCTCGGTATGTAAAGTACCCTTTTTCATTTAATAGTAATATGGCTTCTTCATAACAAATGGCCGCAGCTTTCTCTTCACTTTCAATATCTCTATCCCAACTGATGGAAGCAATCACATTTATACATCGCTCTGTTGTGCATTGCAATGACACCGAATATTCAAAAGAATATTTTTTTGCAACTGATGCAATAACAGAGATTGCTTCATTTGCATCTTTACCTTTAAATGGCACTACCGGACATATCCATAAAATGCCACATCTATCTCTATCCGGGTCGAGATCACCGCCCGGAACAGGTGTACGCTTTCGCCAATAAGCCTGCCTGACGGCAGAAGTGTCCGGAATGCCCAAATATTTTTTGGTAAGAAAGGTTTTTAATGTGGGTTGTAACAAGTTTTTTTCTTTGGTATTATAGTGCTCCTGAAATATTTGCAAGGCTTCCTGCCTTGAAATGGTGACAAAGGAAAGTTCATCAACAACCCCTGCGAGCCTCTCGGAAATCAATCTGCACTGTAACTCTGCATGTTCTTCACTTACCGATCGAATATTGATTTCTCCATTCCAGTCAGCTACCATAGTGCCTATTGGCGAAGCCTTCCTGATTTGCTTCATCAGTTCATCAGGGTCTATTTCGCCAGGATTGGTTATGGTAAAAGGAAACTGCATCAGACTAGACAAAATCCGGTGATCATTATAAATAGTAATGCCCGGCCTAATGAGACCGTCGAATGCCATTTTTTGGAGCGTGTCAATTACTTGTTGCAGGATTTCTTTTCCGGTTATTTTATAAAAAGCTAGGTTCAATTGTTCAGGCATCTTCATTAACCATACCGTCATTTTTGTAATGATACCCAGATTCGATTGTGAAAAGAGACCATCGAGAAAAGGACCTTCACCCCAGCGGAAGATTTTACCTGTTTCATAATCGCCATATTTTTCAAAACCAGTAGCAATGATATCTCCATTAGGCAGCACTACTTCCAGCCCGCACACATGAGCAAAGCGATCGGCATAAAGCCCGGTTCCAATTCCGCGTTCCATTGTGTTGCCTACTAAACTTGCCTCACCGCTACCACCTATAATGCTAATGATTAATTCGGATTGCTTTTCGCGTAAAAAATCAAATGCCTGATTGAAAGTTACGCCAGGCTCTACGGTTATATAACCTAATTGTTCATCAAAATTAGTAATGGCATTCATTCTTTCCAGTTCTACCAGCAGGCTCTTATCTTTTACCGGCACCCGTGAACCATATCCCCAGTTTTTTCCTTTGCTTACCGTATAAATAGGCTGTTTATATTGTGCTGCAAGTTTCACGCAAGCTGCCAATTCTTTAGATGAACCAGGCTTTATTACTAAAGCAATGGTTTCGTGAGTCTCGTAGTTTGTTGTTTCAGCTAACGTAATGTATTTTTCGTTTTTAATTACATTTTCTTCCCCTAGTAAAGCTACAAACTCGTTATACATTTCTTCCAACATCGCAAGATTATAATTTCATTAAAAAACATTACACTTTAATTCTCCGTACTAATTTAGATCGTATTTTCTGCTTTTAGCATTAATTTAAACTCTCTTTTATCAGCAGAAGGTATTGTTAGGCAATAATGAACATTGACGTATATATTCTTGAACGGAGATTTCTCGTATATTACACTTTCGGGATTGTTTCGCAGGAACAACATTTTTTCTCTTTCCCTAGGATGCGCATTTTTAAATTCAAGCAAATCTTCCTGTAGACAAGCGGTTGCTAAAAGGTCAATTTTAGGATAATAGAATGTACCTTCTTTACCAACTTCGGTCAGCACACGCGTACCCATCCACTGGTTAAATCGTACTGTAGCCGGCGACGATAATGAGAAGACAGATGACAATCCTATTTGGTTTGTAATCGCTAATCCACATCTTGTAGGGAAAAGACTACCAATACCTAGTCCGGCTACCTCTTTGGAGTTCCAGAGCCCGCATACCTCACCCGTTCCGAACTGTGCATACTCCCTTATTATAGTATGGATACGGCTATCCATTTCGCTGGTAGCTTCTTCTATAGGCAATTGAGTAATACCATCCACGGCCTGAATACGTGCACCGCCATATAACTTTTGTTTGTCGAGTGATTCTACGACAATGACAAACACGGAACGATTGAACATCCACATATTGGTGTTAGAAGTGATATTTTCAATCCCGTAAATAGATAACACCCTTCTATGCCCCTCAATAAATTTCAAACATGTTTCAGGATCATCTGTTGCTCTCAATGCTCTGATACGGATGTCCATTGTTTCTTCCATGTGTCAGTATTGGCTTCCTTTGATCATTGGTTTCGTTTCCAGAATAAATTTAGCTTAAAATTTGGAGTTTTTGAACCGTTTGTGTTAAAATCATTTCTGCATCTGTTAAGTTTGTAGTGAAAGCCCGTTTCTGGTGATGCAATAATAAGAGATAAGCGGGCATAAAATGTAGTTATCTTATCACAACAATGACTTATGTTAGTTAAATGTTTGTAATCCCGAATTTATAATTAATCCACAATATCATGATCAACGTGCTGTATGTAGACGATGAAAGGCATAATCTGACTGCCTTTAAAGCAGCTTTTAGAAGAGATTTCAACGTTTTTATTGCCGAGAGCGCTGATGAAGGTATCCGTATTCTTCAGCAAAATACTATTCATGTGATTCTTAGCGACCAGCGGATGCCCAAAATGACCGGCATCGAATTCTTTGAATCTATTCTTGCCATCTTTCCTGATCCTATCCGCATCCTTATTACGGGTTACACCGATATCAATGCTGTGATAGATGCCATTAACCGCGGGCAGGTATATAAATATCTTACCAAGCCGTGGCACGATCAGGAAATCAGGATTTTTATTGATAAAGCTTACGAAGTGTATATCCTGCGTAAAGAAAATCTGGAACTGACAAACAAGCTTATCAATGCCAATCAAAAGCTTGAATTTTTAGCGAGGCAGGCATTATTGTCATAATTATATCAAATGTATAGAGAGCTTTAGGTCATTTCATCGCAACTTTCGCTTTGGAATTATCTTTGACATAAATTCATTTTATTAAAATCATTTGATTATGGCTTTAGAATTCACCGATTCAAATTTCCAGACCGATGTGCTGGACAGCGATAAATTAACGATAGTAGATTTTTGGGCAGAGTGGTGTGGTCCGTGCCGCGCCATTGGGCCTGTTATTGAAGAACTTTCCAAGGAATACGCCGGTCGCGTAAACGTAGGTAAAGTGAACGTAGATAACAATCCTGATATTAGTGTAAAATACGGCATCACATCTATCCCTGCCATCCTGTTTATTAAGGGCGGACAAGTGGTAGATAAACAAATAGGTGCTGTACCAAAATCAGTATTGGATAAAAAGATTGCAGCAAACCTGTAGTTTTATTAAACAGATAAAAAAGAAAAGACCTTTTGCGTTGCAAAAGGTCTTTTCTTTTTTATCTGTTTAAGCAAGTGGTGTTTATACCTGTATAACAAAAAGCTTTACACAGCCAATAGGTATAAATTATTCTTACTTGGTAGCACCAATACTATCTATAATGCTCTGAAACTCAGTTTTTGTTCGCTTTTCGCCAGTTGTTAGTTTATTGCTGGCTATAGGTTTCTTCTCATATGAATCCTTAAAAATATTATAGAAGCCAGTCTGCTTGCCATTGTATAATTTATACGTTGTGTCCTGAACATACTCCAGCGTATTCAACGGATTCTCGTCAGGATGTGGATTATAATAGCTGTACATCCATTCTCTTGGTGTAGCTGCTAACCCAAAAATCTGATTGTAAAAACTAATACCATCCAGTATGCCATAGGTAGAGGGCTTCGATATTTTAGCAACACCTGCCAGCGTAGGTAGAAAATCGGGAAAGCATACAAGGTCTTTTACTATTGCCTTGCTCACTTTTGAAGGGCAGTAAGCGATTAACGGAACGTGTGTTCCCCAGTCTGTTGTATGGCTTTTGCCACCTTGTATCAAAACTCCATTGTATAAAGAATAAATCTGTTGTGGAGTTCCATTATCACCGGTAAAAAGAATCAGCGTATTGTTTGCCAGCCCATTAGTTGTTAAGGTATTAATAACCTCGCTTATTTTTTTATCCATATACTTCACCATGGATGGAAAATAACTAGTATCACTCTTATCCTTATCCGGATTCCAGGAAGCAAACTCCGGATCATCGGGTGTAGGTGAGTAAGGCGCATGACAAAGTATCATGGGATAGTAAATAAAAAACGGGCTCTTTTTATTATTGTTTATAAAGTCCTTTACATAACTGCAAAAAATGTCCTCACCATACTTTCCATTGGTCGCCGAGTCAGGAAGGTAGGCTCCATCCTGATATACTTTCGGATTCTTATATTGCGAGCCTGCATCGGTTTCCTCATCCGACTCTTTAAAAGCGTCCCACACACAATAGTTCTGAAAGCCGAATGACTTGATGGAGGCAGCGCCGCCGTTAAACTGCCATTTACCGGACACGCAGGTTTTGTAACCCGCATCTGCCAGCATATTGGCAAATGTTTTTTCGGTGGTAGCTAATGAGCCCCAGGTTGTATAATTTCTAAAATTGTATTTGCCTGTAAGTAGCGTAGTGCGTGATGGTGAGCAAAGCGCAAGCGAGTGGCACTGAGTAAATCGTACGCCGTTTTTGGCCATCCTATCAATCGTGGGCGTCAAGTAAGATTGCCCGCCATTTACTGTCGGCACTTCGTAGCCAATGTCGTCAGCTACAATGAGAATAATGTTCAGCTTATTGTTGCCAGGCTTAACAATACCAGCATTGCCCGATTTATCAGATGAAGGACCAACATCTTTCAGGTCCGATTTTGTACATGAAAAAAAACAACAGGCAAACAACACAATCAAAGCGAAAAATGATAAAGAATTTTGTCTCATAAACATGTATATATGAAGTTACGATTAGGTCATGCAAGTTTACAAAGTTTTTTCATAATCAGAATTTATAGATAATAACGGGCAAAAATCACAAGCCTGTTAGCATTCTTATAAAGAATACAAACAGGCTATGATAATAAACAATACAGATTGGCTATAAAACCTGAATAATTAATTGGTAGCAATAAAGGTTTGATACGCTAAACCGCTTGTTGTGAGCGTTCCACTGGCATAGTTAAGCGGAAACGATCTGCCATTTTCCTCGCCGCTGTACCAAATAATAAAAGGTAAGCTATAATTTTTACAAACCTGAGTTGTTGAAGTGAGCGTCACCGGGTCCTGATCATATTGCCCAATTTCGTTAGTAATAACAGTCTTGCCGGTTGCCCGTTTCAGGTAGTCTATGGTTTCGCCAAGCCCTTGGACATCAGCGGCAGAGTTGGAATACCAGTGAAAATTTACATAGTCAATATCCATATGGGCAAAGCTATCTATCAAAACTTTTATGAATGCTGCACGCTCCTTGGTAGTAGCTGAATTGATACCTACTTTCATACGCTTCTTGTAATCGTTGGCTTCCGTTGTCATACCCCTGTTCATATAATCCTGCCATACTAAATATTTAAGACCTGTTGAGGTAATCCCGCCATTGGTTACTGGCACACCATACGAATGCAACACGCTGATAGCTGCCTTCAACTGGGTAATGTAGTCCGTAGCTGATCCGCTATAGTAACTTTTATTTGATTCTTCATTTTCTATCACTGCCATCTTAGGCAACGCTGAAAGGGCAGCAATTGTGTTGCGCAGGTCGTTTTGATATGTGGAAATATCCGTGCGAAACTTCATTGGCATCACGCCGGTACCGCTGAAATTGAGCAGCACGTTGTAAGCCGAAGTCAGGGTTTTTACTTTTTTACTACTTGGTACAAGTGTAACATCCCTGAGGCAGGATAGACCAAGACTGGCAGCTATGCCAGTCTCAAACGTATAGCCATCGCTTGCGTTTGAGGCGTCGATTAAAGCGCCATAATTACTTTTGTTAACTGACAACGTCATCTTTGTAATGCTGGTCGTTGTTGTGGTAGCTGCTGTAGCTTCATTGGTTTGCGAAGCGGTAAGCACGTTGTCGGATGCCAGTTCTTTGCTACAGCTTCCGAAGATAATGACAATAATAGCCATCATAAAGAATGATACTCTTTTCATGATATTGGATTTTAAAAATGTAGACAACCGGAATTGCCGTTTTTTGAAAAATTGGATGTTGCAAAAGAAAATTAAACGGCGGACTAAACATAAAATTTCTGATGAAAATTTGATTAAGATAATATTTAAAGAAGATGAATCGCTTAAAGCGATTTTACCAGCAATACCGGTTTGTGACAATAGAATGACTATAGAAAGACGGCTTTTTATTTTTTAATATTAATTCCACTAAATATGTAAGGCGGCAGCCACTATCCTTTGGTGTTATAGTGAGCTGTGAAAGAGAACGGTTAGATAATAAAAATTTTACTGCTTACTTACGCAAGTATAGATAATGAAGTTGCGCGATGAGCCAAAATCAAGCCAGAAGAAAAGGATGATAAATGAATTATGCTAATAAGGAGTAAATTTATATTGTGCATTTTATTCACAAAAGGGTTTGATTTCTAAAAGGAAGAAAGTGTAACCAGGTAAGCTAAGAGGATGCTAGATTTAATGAACTAAACTAAATGGCAGATGGTATATTACAGCAACAAAAAAACAACGCTGCTGCAGGAAATATATATATCCGCAACAGCGTTGTTTTTTATAATCAAAAAGGATTACTGCATATAATGTTTGATTACACTATTTAAAGTCGAATCAGCTTTTTTGTCAGCAGATGTCATCTTAGATGGCTTAATCGGATTTCTTTCATTCATATCTTTCTTATAGTTAAACAGCACATTGCTATTGATGGAATCATCATACACTTTATAAGTGTTGTCGAACGAATAGATAACGGGTGGAATGTTGTCCGGTCCATGACGGTTTGGGTCATAATAGCCAAATCCTGCTGTTCTCGGTACATAGAATTTGCCTAATAACTGTGGCGCAAAGCTGATACCGTCAATAACTCCATAACTGGCTGACACCTTCACTTTAGATAAGCCCGCTATTGTAGGCAAGATATCAGTAAAATCTGCCAGGTTGGTATTTACTTCACTGGCTATCTTACCGGGACAGTAAGCAATAAACGGAAGATGGATACCCCGGAGCGAAGTATTTCCTTTTCCGCCTACATAGGATTTTCCGTTGTACATAGACCTGATTTTGCCATCTGTTCCATTATCCCCGATTGCCAGTAATACAACTGTATTTTTAAAATTATTATCACCCTGCATTTTGTTAATCAGCATTCCTATTTCCTTGTCAAAATATTTGATCATAGATTTAAAATAGGTAGTATCACTATTGGCAGGCCCTTTCGTTGGTTTTACTACCCATGAAGCAAATTCAGGATCATCAGGCGTTGGTGTAAAAGGCGCATGACAAAGATTCGGTGTCCAGATGGCAAAGAAAGGTTTGTTTTTAGTTTTGTTAGAATCAAGAAACTTAAACAGGAAATCGCGGTTAACATCTTCTCCATATTTTCCTTTCATATCGGCTGTAGGCAGGTACGCGCCATTCTGAAGAATAATCGGGTCTTTATAGATACTCAGTCCTTCATCATCCTCATTATCGCTGCCATCACTTACATTGTAAGGATTCGTAACACTGTAATAATCGAATCCGAAATTACGAATAGAAGCATCTCCGCCATTCAGTTGCCATTTACCTGCAATGCATGTAACGTAGCCAGCATTATGAAGCATATTAGCAATAGTACGTTGCGATAAATCCAGATTGCCCCAAGAATCTCCATAATAATTCCGGTTATTATACTTGCCGGTCAGCATTTCAAAGCGTGACGGCGAACACATAGGCATACCGAAAAAGTTGGTAAACTGCATTCCTTGTTTAGAAAGAGCATCGAGGTTTGGTGTTGAATAAGATTGTCCGCCTGTATAAGTAGGAATTTCATAACCGATATCATCGCCCAGGATGAGTATAATATTTGGCTTATCAGAGTGTGTTGAAAGAGCAGCCGCCGCAACTTCATGGCTGTCGGCGCCTGATGGTAATACTTCCTCAACTTTACGGCAAGAGAGAGTAACAACTAAAAAAGAAAAGAATAATGCAATAACGGTACTTTGTTTTGGTAATATAAAGGTGTACATAGCAAAAGATTTTACGGATAAACCGAGCAGTTTTTCAGATCGGCTAAGCTAAGAAGAAGAATGGAGATATGCAAACGTAATTTTTTTATCTTACTCCACCGGTAATCCCAATGCTTTCTCCATTGCTTTAATATCCGGCTGATGACCGCGAAAATCAACAAACATCTTACCCAGGTCTTCACTGTTGCCACGCGACAGAATCATGGTGCGAAAGCGCTGCCCGTTTTCTCTTGTCAGTCCGCCATGCTCTTCAAACCATAAGTACGCATCTTCTTCCAGCATCTTCGTCCATTGATAAGCATAATAACCAGCCGCATATCCGTTGCTCCAGATGTGCAGGAAATAAGAAGAACGATAGCGCGGCGGCACCTGTGGCAAATCGAGTTTTGTAATGTGTAAAGCAGCGGTTTCAAAACTATCAGCATTCTGCACATTCGCGCCGGCTGGCAGCGTATGCCATTGCATATCCAGCGAAGCCGCCGCAATGGCTTCCGTTAACGCATAACCAGTATTGAAAGAAGACGCTTTTTTAATTTTATCAACCAATGTTTGCGGTATCGTTTCGCCGGTTTTATAATTCACCGCGTAATGCTTTAACACCGTTGGATACAGCGCCCAATGTTCATTAAACTGTGATGGGAATTCAACAAAATCGCGGGCTGTATTCGCACCGGATAACGAAGGATACATCTGGCTCGCAAACATGCCATGCAAGCCATGACCAAACTCATGAAACATCGTCGTTACATCATCGAACGATATCAGCGCAGGCTGCCCCGGTGCCGGTTTATTAAAGTTGCAGACGTTATAAATAACAGGTTTTTTATTCAGCAAATATGATTGTCTGACCAGGTTGTCCATCCACGCGCCGCCTTGCTTATTATCACGCTTGTAATAATCGCAGTAAAACAAAGCCAGTGATTTTCCATCCGTATCAAACACTTCATACACATGCACATCAGGCTGGTAAACCGGAATATCATTACGCGCTTTAAACGTTAAACCATACAACTGATTTGCTGCATAAAACACGCCGTCCAGCAATACTTTGTTCAACTCAAAGTACGGTTTCACTTCACTCTCATCCAAGTCATACTTTGCCTTGCGCACCTGCTCTGCATAAAAATCCCAATCCCACGGCTGTAAAGCAAAGCCACCTTTCTGCGCATCAATCACCGCTTGTATATCTGCGGCTTCGCTCTTTGCTTTTGCCGTTACTGCGGGAACCAGCTTTGCAAAAAACCGGTCCACCGCTTCCGGTGTTTTTGCCATCTGGTCTTGCAATTTCCAGGCAGCATACGAAGCATATCCCATCAGCTTTGCCTTCTTCGCGCGAATAGCTGCAATGCGAAGAATGGTGGCACGTGTATCGTTGGAATCGTTCTGTTCCGCGCGGTTCCACGAAGCATTAAAAAGCTGCTCTCTGGTTTCTCTTACAGATAACGATTGCAGCGATGGCTGCTGCGTGGTATTCTTCAGCGATATCATCCATTTGCCAGGTATATTATTGTCTTTTGCCTTTTGCTCAAACGCATCTTTGTCGCTTTGCGATAAGCCTGCTAACCGGGCAGAATCTGAAAGAACAAGCGCTCCTTTTTTAGCTGCTGCCAGCAATTGGCTATTGAACTTTGCCGTTAACGAAGCTTCTTCTTCATTCATCTTTTTCAAAGCCGCTTTATCTGCTTCCGACAACTTTGCACCTGCCAGCACGAACTGCTGATAATCCACTTCTACAAGCCGCAGCGATTCCGCATCCAGCTTCAATTTGGCGCGGTTGTTATACACAGCCTGCACACGCTCAAATAATTTTTTATTCAGGTAAATCGCATCTTGTTGCGCCGTTAATTCCGGTGCCATTTCTTCCTGCAAAGCCTGCAAATAATCATTCGTGTTAGCACTTGTTACCAAAGCAAAAGCGTAGCTCACGCGCGCCAGCAACTGCCCTGATTTTTCCATGGCTGCCAGCGTATTTTCAAACGTTGCCGGTGCCGGGTTGTTCGCTATTTTATCTATCTCTTTTAACTGCCCGCTTATGCCGGCTTCAAAAGCAGGTTTATAATCCGCATCTTTAATTTTATCGAAAGGCGCCGTGTTGTATGGCAAGCGGCTCTCGCTGCTAAACGGGTTCGAAGAGGGAAGCGTTTTATCCTGCGCGGTTACCATTAATGCAGAGATAGCAAATGGCAGCATCATTATTACTTTTTTCATTGTCTCTTCATTTTGCGCCGAAGGTAAATTCAATCTCTTACGAGGAAGTAATGAAATGCAAAATACAGTTTTTGGTAGCCATCGTCCGTCACTATTCTCATCGGCAGTTGCGTCGCACACAGAGGAGTTCGGGGCAATGATTGCGCTTTTTTTTCCACGAATACGTAAAGAAAACAAAGAAGCACAAAGACAAGATTGAACAAAGATATTTGTACAACCGGGCAATGACGCACACCTATCAACTAATAAACCTGCAACTTCCCCAACTCCCTTAGTTTCGCACGTTATGAGTTCGGCATCTGCAAACACATTGCAACTACAAGTAAACACAGGCTACAGGCACATTATGAAGCTTGCGTTGCCCATCTTTGCATCACTCATAATACCGCAGCTCAACTTCGTAACCAATAACATTTTTATCGGCCAGTTTCTGCCTGGCGAATACCTTGGCGTGGCAGCTATTTCAGGCGTATATTATCTCATTTTTGCCTGCATTGGTTTGGGCTTCAACAATGGCTTACAAGCATTGATTTCACGGCGCGCCGGCGAAAATCGCTTGTCAGCAATCGGCAGCATATTTCAGAATGCTGTGGTACTTTCTACCATCATTGCTTTGTTCTGCATTGCTCTTACCTATCTTATTGCGTCGCCCTTATTTCATTTGGTTTTAGGGAAGAAAGAACATGCAGAGATTGCTGTTCAGTTTTTATACATCCGCATCTGGGGATTGCCATTTTTGTTTCTATATCAAATGCGCAACGCTTTGCTGGTGGGCACCAACAACAGTAAGCTTTTGGTGGTGGGCACGCTTGCAGAAACAATCACCAATGTCTTCTTCGATTATACTTTACTAAGCGGTTCGCTCGGCTTTCCGAATATGGGTTTCTCAGGTGCTGCCATATCTTCTGTGCTGGCTGAAATTGTGGGTCTCGTTGCCATCTTCGGCGTTATGCATGTGCGCGGGCTCAGCAGCCGGTTATCGTTATTTAAAAACATCACTTTCAACAAAGATGAGATGCGGCTCATCATGGTGCAAAGCACGCCGCTGATATTGCAGTTTGGCATCAGCATCGCAAGCTGGGAACTGTTTTATATTCTTATCGAGCGTAACTGTTCAGTAAATGATCTTGCCGTATCGAATGCCATGCGCAATGTGTTTGGATTGTTTGGTTGTTTTGGCTGGGCGCTGGCTTCAACAAGCAGTGCCATGGTGAGCAATGTGATTGGCCAGAGAAAGGACGAAGAAGTGATTCCGTTGATCCACCGCATTGTACGTATTGGCTTCTTCGCAGGGTCGGGGTTTGCTTTGCTTCTCAACCTGTTTCCTTCTTTCTGGCTTGCCATTTATGGACAAGGAAATGATTTTATACAAGACGGCATTCCTGTGCTTCGCGTGGTATCGCTGGTGATGATTGTGCAACCTGTTTCTACCGCATGGCTGAATGCCGTAGTAGGCACCGGAAACAGTCGTAAGAACCTGTACACCGAACTGATAGCCATTGTTGTGTATGTATTGTATGTGTGGCTGGTACTGGAAGTATTTCAATTGCCGGTAGCATTAGGCTGGATGTCGGAATGGCTATATTGGACCTGCATGTTTACACCTTCGTTTTTGTATATGAAGAGTGGAAGATGGAAGGGAAAAGTGATTTGATGTACGATGTGTTGCCGTCATTGCAAGAGTTTCATAAAACAGTAACAGGTTGCACTTTGAATGCCGGATAGATTGAACAGATACTCGATTGCCCAAAGAACAATGACAGCCCCAAAATATTTTGAATCAGAATTCATAAACACGCATAGCTCACAGCTATTACCTCACAGCTTTCATAAGGCATGGCATTTGACGCAATGAACAACATGCAGGCATTTTTGACGGCGTATTGGAAGAATCTTTTGTTTATGAATTATGAAGTGGAGCCTGACGTTTTAAAACCTTATTTACCAAAAGGCGTGGAGTTGGATTTGTTCAATGGAAAATGTTTGGCAAGTCTTGTAGGCTTCCTGTTTTTACAAACAAAACTGCGTGGCATTGGCTTTCCGTTCCACCGCAACTTTGAAGAGTTCAACCTTCGGTTTTATGTTCGTCGCAATGAAGGGACTTCATTTAAACGGGGCGTTGTGTTTGTAAAGGAAATTGTGCCACGCCGGATGATATCGTGGGTGGCATATACGCTGTATGGCGAGCGGTATTTTTATCACCGTATGAAACATAGGATTAATGAAACGGAAAGTGGTATTGATGTGAGTTATTCGTTCCGGGTGAATAACAGATGGAATGAAATAAGAGCGACCGCCGACGTGGTAAAAAAGCCATTGATTACAGGCACAGAAGAAGAGTTTATAACCGAGCATTATTGGGGCTATACAAAGATGAAGAATGGCGCCACTTCGGAATACCAGGTACAGCATCCGCGATGGAATCTGCATCCTGTAAATAGTTATGGCGTGAATGTGGATATAGAAGATTTGTATGGCCAACAATGGCAACAATATTTATCTGCCGAGCCGGCATCAGTATTCATGGCAGATGGTTCGCCGGTAACAATTTTTACACGTAACACGATAACATAAAACAATGGATAACGCAATAAAAAAAACGATTGTACTGGGCGCATCGGACAGCCCGATGAGATACAGTTTTCTTGCCGTAAGAAGATTAAAATCGTATGACCATCCTGTAGTAGCGATTGGAAAAAAAAATGGTATGATAGACGATACAAATATCATTACTGAACGCCCGGCTATGAACGATATAGATACGGTTACACTGTATCTGAACCCGGCTCATCAAAAGCAGTACTACGATTACATTTTATCGCTGCATCCGAAGCGTATCATCTTCAATCCCGGCGCCGAAAATGCAGAGCTGGCAAGTCTTGCAAAGGAGAATGGTATTCAGCCGGTGAATGCCTGCACATTAGTGATGCTGGGAACGGGACAGTATTAATAACTAACTCATTTTCGTGAGAAAACGATCACAATAGAATCTGCACTCAACCGCGTTTTCAGCCAGTCGTGCAGCTTTGCCTGTTCAGCTCGGTAAACGGGTTTCGACACTGAAGCTGCAAACAGCATAAGTGTATCCTTTTTTGTAGAATCCACCGTAAAAAATACCGACCGGTTGACGCTGTAGGTTTCTACTGCCGGAAACAACACTTTCAGTTCATTTTTTAACGAAGCAATTTCTGCCAGGCTATCTTCAGCCATTCCTTTTTTTTGTTGAATGGTATCCTCCTGTGTCTGCTGGCTAAAAACATCTTCCAGGATAGAAGCCCGTATCTGCGATATATCGATCTGCTGTTTGGCGTTTAATCCTTGTTTAATAAATAGTCTGGTGTCTTTAAGGTTATAAGCTTCCAGCTTTTTTTGTAATGAATTGATTGTGTCTTGCGGTAGTTCGCTGCCGATAAGCAACAGCGATATTTCATTATGCCCCAAACGGTTATAACTGAATGTTTTACTTAGTATCTGCGTATTCACATTATTCAGCTCATTAGTAATAAAGTTATTAGCATCATTTTCAAAAATGCTTTTCCTCACAATATTGTACGCGAAATAAATGCTGGGCAAAAGGGTTACAACCACAATCCCGACCATGTATTTGTTCACCTGCTTTTTGCGGCTTGGGCTTTCGAAAGCAACACTGGGAATGTGAAGCAATGTTATAATAATATAAGACGCTGTGCTGATGAATACTGTGTTGATAAAAAACAAGTATAAAGCACCTGCCATGTAATACCAGTTGGCTGTGGCCAAACCAAAGCCGGCCGTGCACAATGGCGGCATCAGAGCTGTGGCAATGGCAACGCCGGGAATGACATTGGACTTTTCTTTACGCGACGTAGCTACCGTGCCTGCCAGCCCGCCAAAAAAGGCAATAAAAACATCCCATATAGAAGGGTTGGTTCGGGCCAGAAGTTCTGAATTGGCATTGTGTAATGGCGTAAAATAAAAATACAAAGCCGAGGTAACGATGCTGATGCCGGTAGCCAGCCCAAAGTTCTGCAGGCTTCGCTTAAGAAGGCTAAAATCGCTGATGCCGATACCAAGCCCGATGCCTAAGATTGGACCCATCAGGGGCGAGATCAGCATGGCGCCGATAATAACAGCCGTCGAATTTACATTCAGCCCGATAGACGCTATAAAAATGGCAAAAATGAGCGCCCAAAGATTAGCACCTCTAAACTCAACATTGCGCGTAATGGTATCGACAATTTTTTTGTCTTCATCTTTATCTTCATGCAAATTGAAACGTCGCCTCACAGCCAGCCTGAGCAGTACAATAATTCTCTTCATATCGCCCCGTTAGAAAGAATAAAATAACGTACAAATGATAATAGATAAGAAAGTAAAAGAATTTTTAGCATTAGGTTATCCACGCTCTGTTCATAATATTATAACACTCTCATTCATTTGATACGCATATTCCAGCGTACCTTTTCAAAAATTTTTTATATGCGATGGAGAAAATTCAATGGCGAAACCATTACGCTTCCCATTAAAGATGCGGTGGAAGACACGATTAAAAGTGAATCGGCAAAAGGTATTAAACTAAAGGTGTGCATTGGCACCGACAGCCAGGTGAAAGGTGAAGAAACAGAGTTTGCTACCGTGATCGTTTTTCTGCGTGAACATGCCGGCGGTTTTATGTACATTCATAATGACAAAACGCGCCAGCAGTATCACATCAAAGAGCGTATGCTGGTGGAAGTAGCTAAAAGCATTGAGGTTGCTTATGAATTGTGTGACCTGTTTATTGAGTATGGTGTAGAAATGGAAGTGCACGCCGACATCAATACCAACCCGCAATTCAAAAGCAATGATGCCTTAAAAGAAGCGATGGGTTATATACTCGGGATGGGTTTTGCCTTCAAAGCCAAGCCGGAAGCTTTTGCCAGCAGTTGCTGCGCCGATAAGATTGTAAACTGATACAATCTTTTTTGTTTTTTATCTTGCCTGTATTGATCTTCATCAGTGCATAGTAACTTTTACTCTCTTCGCGTTTGCTCTGTAGCTTTTTCTTAAAAATAATAACCATTGCAAACACCACCAAAAGTTATTATTTACTTGTAATGACGTTTGCAATGGCCATTCGTATGTCCTTTTAAAATGAAATACAAAATACATTTTTTGGTAACCATCGTTCGTCACTTTTGTGATCGACAGTTGTGATTCTTGCGTGTCGAAGCAGCAGGAATCCTCACATCAAGGTTCAGGGCAATGAGTGGGCTTTTACAAAGCGAGTATTAATCATCTATTTTTTTATAAACCACGCCCAAATAACCTTTGTTTTATTTCATTACACCACTTTATAAACCTGCCCTGTTTGATGACCCGCAACACTTTTTACATAAGCACTCGCTACTCTTTGCATAGACACCGGTATCGTACCCGGAAAGAAAGGAAAATATCCTTCTGAATCTTCCACAACAGCAGGCGCTACACTATTGATGCGAACACCATTTTTAAGTGTGATGGCAGCGCCTCTGATAAAGCCATCCACCGCAGCATTTACACAACTCAATGACGCACCATAAAAAATAGGATCTTCTGCTAAACTACCTGATGTAAGCGTGAAAGAACCTGACGGCGAAATATAATGCTGACCCATCAATACAAGGTTCACTTGTCCCATCAGTTTGCTGTCAATGCTTTTGCGGAAGTCAGTATCCGTCATAGTTTCCAGCGGACCAAAATGACCATCACCGGCAACACATATAAGAGCATCGAATGCGCCAACGCTTTCATACATTTTTTTGATAGACTCAGTGTCAGCCATGTTTACTTGTATGTCGCCGCTTTTTGAGCCGGCCTTTACAATTTCATTGTCCTTTTCTATTGCTTTTACAACATGCTTTCCAATGGTGCCGGTAGCACCTACAACAATTATTTTCATTTGATAATTTAACTGCAAGATTACACTGATACTTTACTTTTGGCAAGTAGTTACCTTTTTGTCAAGTAGAGTCGTTTTTGTCTAAATTTTATTCAGTAAGACATGCCGATAGAAAAAAGTATAAAAAAAGTTCATCATGCAGACGATTGTCCCATCACCGCAACTATAGATGTGATTGGAGGCAAGTGGAAACCACCCATTATCTGGCTGTTGCTAAAAGAAGGAACGCTGCGCTTTGGAGAGCTGAAAGCCATTATGCCGGGCATTGCTTTAAAGGTATTGTCACGCACACTAAAAGAGCTGGAAGCAGCAGGAATTGTTTCGCGGAAGGTTTATCCTGAAGTGCCGCCAAAAGTAGAATATTCGGTAACGAAAAAGGGCGAATCGCTGCGGGAAATTATGTTTCTTCTTTCAGAATGGAGCCGGGAGCATATTCTGCTCGTTCAGGAAACGGCAACCTATGAAACTTTGTAAATAGCCCATAAGTTTGCGGCAATTGCCAAACATAGAAAGACACAAAAATTATATGGTTAAAAAGATACCTCTTTTGTTTTTATCTGCTTATACAGTGCTGAATTGCTGTGCGCAGACTTCTGTAGAAAACCTTGTTCAATATGTAAAACCCATTATCGGCACACAGCGCATGGGGCATACATATCCCGGCGCTACCGTTCCTTTCGGCGCGGTGCAATTGAGTCCGGATACAGATACCATTCCGTATGAAATGAACGGCAAATACAATCCTGATGTTTACAAATATTGCGCAGGCTATCAGTATGATGATAAAACAATTGTCGGCTTTAGTCACACACATTTCAGCGGCACAGGTCATAGCGATCTGGGTGATTTTTTGATCATGCCGACAATAGGCGCATTAAAATTAAATCCAGGCACGGCAAGCGATCCGGCAAGCGGTTTTCGTTCTACATTTTCACATCAGAATGAAGTGGCAGAAGCCGATTATTATAAAGTAAAATTAGACAGCTATAATATTCTTGCCGAGCTGACGTCGACCACACGCGTTGGCTTTCATCAATACACATTTCCAAAGAGCGATAGTGCGCATATCATCCTCGATTTGATGTATAATATTTATGGTTACGACGATAAAAATGTATGGACGTACCTGCGTATTGTAAATGATACTTTGATTACCGGCTACCGCGAAACCTCAGGCTGGGGCAGAACACGCCGGCTCTATTTTGCCGCCACATTCTCCAAGCCATTTTATGCGTATGGAAACCAGAATTTCTCGAAGAAACAAGTTTATCGCGGCTTCTGGGGTAAGTGGAACCAAAGCAAAGATTTTCCTGAATTTGCAGCCCGCCAGTTTCGCGCTTATTTTGATTTTAAAACAGGCGAAGGAGAAAAGATTAAACTCAAGTTTGCTTTATCACCGGTAAGCATGGAGAATGCATTGATGAACCTTCGTACCGAAACACCGAACTGGAACTTTGAAGCTGTAAAACAACAGGGGCAAGCGTTGTGGCAACAAGAGCTGGGCAAAACCACCATACAAACAAAAGATACAGCCGAGAAGCAAAACTTTTATACGTCTCTTTATCATGCTTTCATTGGCACCACTGTTTATATGGATACTGACAGTTCTTACATGGGTTTAGATAAGAACGTTCATACGGCAAAAGGCTTTACCAATTACACTACGTTTTCGTTGTGGGATACCTATCGCGGCTTATATCCGTTGTTTAACATCATACAACCAAAACGCAACAGCGATATGGTGCAAAGTATGCTGGCAGATTATGATCAAAGCCCCGAACATATGCTGCCCGTTTGGTTAAATTCTGCCAATGAAAACTGGTGTATGACGGGTTATCATTCTGTACCTGTTGTATGCGATGCCATTGTAAAAAACAATGCGCCTTTCAATCAGAATAAAGCTTTGGATGCCTGCATAACCACCAGCAATCACCGTACGTATGAAGGCATCGGTTACTACCTTGACAGTGGCTATGTTCCGGAAGACAAAAGCGGTTCTTCCGTATCGAAAACTCTGGAGTATGCATTTGATGATTGGAGCATTGCGCAGGCAGCGAAAAAGCTGAACCGTAATGATGTGTATGATGAATACATGAAGCGGGCGGGCAACTATAAAAATGTGTGGGATGCTTCCTCTGGTTTTATGCGACCAAAACTAAGCGACGGTACGTTTCGCAAAAGCTTCGATCCATTGCGCACCATTGATGAAGGTTTTATAGAAGGCAACGCCTGGAATTATAGCTTATATGTACCGCAGGCGCCAGATTCATTAGTGGCGATGATGGGTGGTAAAAAGAAGTTTGTAAAGCATCTCGACTCGTTGTTTACAATGGAGTTGCCGGATAAATATTTTGCTGAAACGGAAGACATAACGCGTGATGGAATCATTGGTAATTATGTGCATGGCAACGAGCCTTCACATCACGTGGCTTATCTCTACAATTTTACAGACGAGCCATGGAAAACTGCACAACGCATTCGCCAGATTTTACCAATGCAATACAAGAATACACCTGATGGCTTGGGCGGCAATGATGATGCCGGACAAATGAGCGCCTGGTATGTTTTCAGTACGCTTGGCTTCTATCCTATTGCGCCTTCATCCAATCAATATTGGCTGGGAAGCCCCGCTGTGGATGGTGCTGTACTGACACTTGAAAATGGGAATACATTCACGATGAAAGCCGTTAACCAAAGTGATAAAAATGTGTATGTACAGAAAGTGTTGTTGAATGGAAAACCGCTGAACAGAAGATACATCACGCATGAGGAAATTATGAATGGCGGTGAGCTGGTTTTTTATATGAGCAGCAATCATGGTAAATAAGATCGATAACGATTATCTGTGATCGATTTTCGAACTGTGTTTATAAATAAGAGAAAGAAAATATCTTTGAGATATGAAGGAATTAGCCGGGCATGTTTCAATCAATCCGGACATTCGTTTTGGTAAACCCTGCATTAAGGGAACCCGTATTGCCATTGCAGATATACTACAATGGCTGGCGTCCGGCATGTTGCAGGAAGATATTTTGGATAATTATCCTTTGCTTTCAAAAGATCATTTACTGGCGGCATTTGCTTTTACAGCGGAATCGTGAAGCCATGATAAAATAATTGCAGCTTAGCTTATGAAACTGTTGTTAAAGACTTTTATAGGATGAGTTTTAAATTAAATAATGAGAGAGTTAAATAATGAGAGAGTTAAGCGTCATTCCGCAATTGCCCTCAACACGCATTTAAACTATGATATTTTCACGAGGGCTTTGTGCGGAATCTGATGATTATGTAATACTGTTTTAGAAAGGTTGTAAAATAGTTTCAAAAATTCAAATGGTTAAACTTATTTAGATCAGATTCCGCACAAAGCCGCTTGCAAGATTGATTATTATATAAACTACTGTTGGCGACAATTGCGGAATGACGAGCACAATCTCAATTCTAACACGACTGCTAACTGTTTTACTTTTTCTTCTACTACATTAAAATACGCAACCCAACTAAAGCCAGACAAATGGCCAGCACACGAATGATAAGAGTTGTTTCCACGCGATGCGAAATATAAGCGCCGAGTTGCGCGCCGGGAATAACGCCGATACACAATCCTGCCAATATCTTCAGCACTTGTGCATCGTTGTAGCTTCCCTGGAAGATGTGAACCACAACACTTACCGTTGACATAATAGCCAAAATAAAATGAGAGGTTGCGGTAGCAATGTACACAGGAAACTGCAGCCATTGCACCATTGCCGGCACATGAATAATGCCGCCGCCAATGCCTAATAAAGGCGATATAAAACCGACAAGAATACTTATGACAATACCTATGGTTTGATTGTAACTGTAAGAAAAAGTTTCACCACTGTAATCAGTTAGTTTATGACGCCGGAAACCTCTGCCTTGCTTTAATTTTTTGGGTTCAGCACTATCTGTTTCTCTATGTTTTATAAAAAGAAAAGCAGCCAGTACAAGCAGGAGAACACCAAATACAATATTGAATGCATGCCTGGGAATATAGTTTACCAGAAACACACCGGCTATAGAACCCGGAAGGGTAAAGGCAGCGAATAAAAGCCCGGCTTTATAATCAATACGTCCGGATCGTGCATAAGCAACCGAACCCGATATTGCGTTGGCAGCTACCACCGCAATTGAGATAGCCGTCACAGTATTTGGCTGCATATTTTTATGGGTAATCAGCAACACCGGCACTAATAAAAAACCGCCGCCGGCACCTATCAGCGTACCAAATGTGCCCACCAGAAAACCAAGAAGCAACAGCACAAAAAAATTATCCATGATATTGACGATGCCCATATACGACAGCCTTTGTACTGCGAAAGTAATGACTGGATAATGCCGGTATGGCTTAAAAAATCAACAGATGACCTGATGTCAGGAAGAGTTAGCAAAACTTATGGCAGTTATGTAAATACGCATGGCAACAATAAACAGATCAACCGCAGAAAAGTTTCAAAAACGATCTTACCTGATTATCATATCTATAACATCAGCCGTTATTCTTTATCACATAACTTGCTGCAATGCAAAAAAGCAAAAGGAGTTTGTTTATTGTATGGCTGGTGATGTGTTTCTGTGCAATGCAGGCATCAGCCCAGCAAGCACAGTTGCCTTCTCTTTTTCCAGGCGAAGAAGATAATAACTACGCAAAAAATTCGGTGTTGCAGCCTGGCGAAAATCCGCAGGAAAAAATTCATAAACTCATTTTCATTAAGACAACCATCAGCACAAAGAACTGTTATGTTGGTGAGCCAATCCTTGTTACCTATCAGCTTTATACAGCCATTTCATGCCACTCAAGAGTTACGAAGCAAGTAGCATTTAGTGGTTGCAGCGTAATAGAAATGACACCCACCAATGAACCCGACCAAGTGAAAAAAGAAGATGGCAGCATTTATCGCATACAACTGATACGCAGGGTAGAATTGATACCCTTGCAAGCCGGCGAGTTAACCATTCCGCCTGCTACAGTTAACAACGATGTAGCTTTTTCTACACTTGACAATCCTTATTTAGAAAAAACATATTCTGCCGACGTGAGCAGCGAAACCTATACAGTTCAGGTAAGTGATTTGCCCGAGCCGCAGCCTGATGATTTTACGGGCATCACAGGCAGGTTCAGCATCTCGGCAAAGGTTGATGATACAACTGTTGCGGAAGATGAAAACAACCGCCTGCATATTACCATAACAGGCGCGGGGAACATGGAAGCGGTATCGGAACCAAAAGTAAATTGGCCAAAACATACAGAGCATTTTGATGCGCAGGACAGCCAGCATATTAACCGCGCTAACTTCCCGGAAAGCGGTGATAAAACGTTCATTATTCCTTTCATCAGCAAGAGAAAGGGTAAGATGATGATTCCCGAAATTTCGTTCAGCTATTTCAATACGGACCTGAAAAAATTTGAAACCATTACGACTAAAAAGATTTCGTTGCTGATAACAAATGCCGTTAAAAAAACAGACCCGGCATCGTTGGTTTCAGATAATTTATCGAACAAAAAATACCTGTGGTTTGTACCCGCTATTGCCGTTGTAGTAATTGTAGTTTGGCTGATATCAAACAAGACTTCTAAAAACAAAACAACCAGTAATGTGCCGGTTGTAAATACGATAGCCGAACCGGAAATAATAAAAGAACCAGAGCCTGTAAGACCTGATTATGAAATGCTGTTAACGGCACTGAGCGAAGCCGAAAACAACAAGACATTTTTTACCAATGCAAAAACTCTTCTGTTTAGTGCAATTCAATTTCATGTATCACCCAAACAGAATGATGAAGCCATCTTAGTAAATCTCTTGAGTATAAAAGATGAAGCATTGGCTAACGAAGCGAAACAGGTTGTTTCCTTATGTAATCAAAACCTGTATTCGCCGGTGGAAAATGAAGGCACACGTGCGGATGTTGTAGAAAGATTGAGTGGTTTGATTCATTCGCTTGATAAGATATAGTAAGACATTTATGCAAGTAAAAAAGGCACGAAGTCAATGATGATTTCGTGCCTTTTAATATCGCCGTAATACTTTAATCCGTGTACTTATAACCCATACCACGTACCGAGTGAAAATGCACTGGATTGCGGCTGTCAGGCTCAAAATATTTGCGGAAGTTGAGAATGAAATTATCTATCGTTCTTGTTGTAGGATATACATTATAACCCCAAACTACCTGCAGTATTTTTTCGCGCGTTACCACTTCGCCCCTGTTTTCAATCAGCAGTTTTAATAGCATCGCCTCCTTCTTGCTTAACTCAATGTGTTGGTTGTTCCAGTTGGTAGCTTCCTGTGCTTTGAAGTCTATTTTATTATTGGCAAATTCGTATAAATCGCCAATGAGTTCTTTGGTTTGCAGCTTCTTATTTTTCTGGATTAATTTATTGACTCGCAGAATCAATTCTTCCAGGTTAAAAGGCTTGGTCATGTAGTCATCAGCGCCCTTCTTTAAACCCAATACACGATCAGCGCCGGTGTTCCTGGCGCTAAGCATTAACACAGGTACATCAAGGTGCTGCACACGTATATTTTCGGTAATGGAAATGCCATCAATTTCAGGCAGCATAATGTCCATAATAACAAGGTCGAAGTACTCGTTCTGTATGGCTTTCAGCGCCTGCGATCCGGTGTATGCTGAGGTAATGCCATAGCCTTCTATTTCTAAATTCAGCTTCAGGGCTTCATGTAGGTTTTCTTCATCTTCTACCAATAAAATATTTCCTTTTGTATCTTTTAGCATGTTTCAATTTTTAAGTAAAAACATTTACAGCTTACGCATCAATTTTTGCAATTCGCTATTTACCATCTGCGTTATTTGTAAGCAGGTTTTTTTATAATGCAACTGTAAAAATACTTCCGTTTGGTGTATTGTCCGTAATGGTTATAGTGCCATTGAGGCTACGCACAATCTGCCGGCAGATGTATAAGCCCAACCCGGTACCTTTTGTGTTGCGCGTGCTTTCGTTGCCAATGCGGTAAAACTTATCAAACACTTTTTTCTTTTCATTGTTTGGAATGCCGATGCCTTCATCAGAAACGGATAGCAAAGCATGTGCGTTGCTTCTGTGTAAAACAACTTCTACTTTTCCTTCTTTTCCCGAATATTTAATGGCATTATCAATAAGGTTACTAACAAGCATTTGCAATAAAGCTTCTTCACCATTTACTTCAATATCATCTTCTATTTTACCTTCTGTATTCCGTTGTGGAAAACGCGTTTGATACTCTGCTACCGCCCTATCAACAAGACCACTTAAATCAACCATTTGATGACCTGCCTGGTAAGCGCCGGCTTCCAGTTGCGAAGCCACAAGAATGTTATTGGTTAACGCGTTAAGGCGGTTGGTTTCCTGCAACGTATTGCCAATCAGCTTTTGCTGCTGCGCTTCTTCCAGCCTGCGCTTTTGCAGGGTTTCCAGGTTTAGTTTGGTGATGGCAATCGGCGTTTTCAATTCATGCGTTACCGCCATCATGAAGTTTTGTTGCTGCTGCGATAACAACAGTTGTTTACGCGTGGCGCGATATACAAATACAGCACCTACAAGTATGAGTAACAGAAAGGTTCCGCCTTCGCCAATATATTGCGATGTTTTCCGGCGTCTTGCATCTTCAACTTCTGCGATCTGCCGATTAAAATCGGGCTGATCTTTTTTTAGCTGATGAATGCGGTAATCATACATCTGTGTGTTTTGCTTTTGCAATTCCAAATACCAAAATACAAGCGCAACAAGAATGTAAATAAGCAGGAACCAATACGCGATGGTAATAACTGCAAGCTTATGTTTTTTTATGTTGTTGATGGATGCCAAACGAAGTTGTATTTACAGATAAATATAAAGGTAATTACATGTTGCTTACCGTAATAAGATTGCTGGTAACAGTATCTAAATTTAAATATCGGAATAGCTGGAAATAAGACTTTGAAAACTATGTTTGATTCGCTTTTATAAAAGCCCAAACATAGCCCCGAACGCTGATGGGAGCATTCATGCGTGTTGAAGCAGCAGGAATGGCAACAACCGCAGCTTAATAGATAGACAGTCGTCGATGGTAACTAAAAACTGTATTTTGTATTCGGTTGTTTTCATTCTTTTTAGCTTCTACAGCTCGCCGTACTTCTTTCTGTAATCGATAAGCAAAGCCGTTACCAGGTCATACGTTCGCAAGCCTGCGGGCTGGTTGTTTGCCTTCAGGTAATGACCATACAGCATAGTGATGACGGGCTCTATCGCATTCTGATATCGCTGCCAGAACCGGCGATACATGATGATGTCTTTCTTCACTAATGTATCCAGAGCTTCGTAATTCGCTCTTGCGGCAACGCTGTCATACAGGTACAATTCTCTATTGGCATAATTGAACAAATCGAAATAAACCGAGTATTGAAATTGCGGATCGGGCGATGATTTGGCAGCGAGATAACCAACAAAGTTCGCTTCATCTTCAGTGGCATAGCCAAGCTGGTGCGCCATCTCATGACAAGTAACGTAAGGCGTAGTAAACGGCAGCATTTTTACATTCACCTGCGCCTCCGCACTAAAGGGATTGTAGTAACCGGAATAGCCAAGATAATTGCCGGGTAAACTATACATAGAAGGCTTTACACTTGTAAAATTATATTGCAGAAAAGCATACTTTTTTTGTGCCTTTTGATAAGCAGAAACAGATTCAGCAAAGCTTTGCTGATAAGATAGGTAAGTTACTTTTTCGGGTAGATTCTGCCTTGCTTTATTGACTCTTTCCAACAGCATACCTGTAAGAGCATTCAGATCTTCCTTTGTTTCTTTCTGCGGCTTTAAACGCAGTTGATACGCGATGCCAAGACGATTATAATTTAAGCCCCAGAACAGGTTGAAGATGATATAAACAAGCAGAGCAAATTGCAGTAGCTTTCTAAGTGCTGATAACCATTTTTGCTTCGTCATTTTCCGCTTGAAAAGCAACCGGATGAAACGGATAACCAAAAGCAATAACCAAACGGCTGCTACTGTATAAATGATATCGCCGATACTAAAGGGAAGCCAGCCAAAGAGAACGCGCAATGTGTGACTAATGAAAATATAAAAGCCGTTGGTATAATACTGTTCAACAAAGCTCCGGCTGATAGCCATTAGCCTGATAAGAAGAGCAACGAGAAAGAGAACCAACACAAAACGCCAGGCTCTCTTTAATGACCGATTTACCATAGTGCAAACTTATCATGGAAACAAGCGCCTGTTATTGGATTGGCAAAGTGTTGACAACAGCTTATTTATTCTTTGGGCTTTACTGCGCCTGCTTCACTATCTTTTACCTGCTTCTCAGATTGATCCTGCAAAGAACCTTTATTTTCTACTTCTACCTGCTCGGTGAATACTGCATAATCGTTGGGATAAATATGTCGCCCGATAACCTGTGCATAGTTCTTGGTAAAGGCAGCGCCAAAATAGAGGATAATGGATGAATAGTACACCCATACCAGGATGATAATAACAGAACCTGCGGCACCAAACGCTGAACCAGGGCTGCTTTTACTTAAATAAATACTGATTACAAACTTACCAATCATAAAAAGAATAGCTGTTGTAACAGCGCCTACACGAACATCTTTCCATTTAATTTCAGCATCAGGCAAAAATTTAAAAATGATACTAAACAATACACTGATGGCAAGTAATGTAATAACCACATTGATAACATAGCCTATAATTAAGGTTTCTGTTTCACCGGAAAACAAGTGCTCCAAACGGGTTGAAAGCGCATCTACTACATAGTTAATAAGAAGCGATACCAAAGCAATAAAGCCAAGACTGATAATAAGTGAAAAACTGATCAACCTTATTTTCAACATCTTTAAAATGCCGCCTTTCTTTGGTTTAATTTTTAAGTTCCAGATCAGGTTAATGGAAGATTGTATCTCAGCAAACACACCCGTTGCAGAAAAAACGAGTGCAATAACTCCAACCACAGAAGCAAATGTAAAACTTGGCGATAACGCTGCCTTCCCGATGATTTCCTGAATAGAGGCTGCTGCATCGCTGCCGACAACAGACTTTATCTGCCCATAAATTTCACCCCGAGCCGCTTCTTTACCATAAAAAACACTCAGTACACTAATTAATACAATAAGCATTGGAGATAAGGCGAATACTGTATAATAAGCTAAAGCTGCACTTAACTTGGTAATGTTGTAAGTACCTATATCGCTGCCCGATTGTTTAAAAGATGTCCAGATGTCTTTTACTTTCAGTTTCATACTACATCAGTTTGCTGTTGTTGCGATGCCGGTCTGCATCGCGGTTGTTTTTCTTTTCAAAATTCTCTTGCAGAGCTTCTGCCAAATCAACTCCGGTTTGGTTAGCAAGGCAAATCAGCACCCACAATACATCTGCCATTTCATCTGATAACTCTTTTTGCTTATCGCTTTCCTTGCTGCTTTGCTCGCCATACTTACGCACCATTATGCGGCTCAGTTCTCCCACTTCTTCCATTAATATGCCAAGGTTGGTTAGCTCGTTGAAGTAGCGAACGCCCACCGTTTTTATCCATTCATCTACTTGTTGCTGCGCTTGCTGTATGGTCATGTTATTATGTATGTTTTACAATTTTCCTTTCAACAAAAAAGGCAGGTTGGTGCTGAAGATTTTTACAGCTATAGCAATCAATATAACACCAAAAAATTTACGCACGGCTACCAGCCCGGCTTTGCCTAATAAGCGCTCGATATGGTTGAGAGACAATAAAACAAAATAGATGATTATAAGGTTGATAAAGATGCCAATCATAATGGCGGTATCGTGATAGTTTGCCTTTAATGACATAACCGTTGTTAGCGTACCGCTGCCTGCAATAGTAGGAAACGCAACCGGTACAAAAATATTCGCACCGCCACCAGAATCGCCTTTGAAGATTTCGTGTCCCAACACCATTTCAAGACCTAACAAAAAGATTACGATAGAACCGCCTACGGCGAATGAATGCACATCAAGACCGAGCACGCTCAGGAACTGCCTGCCGAGAAATAAAAACAGGATCATCAACGCACCGGAAATAGCGGTTGCCTGCAATGCATTGATGTCGCCGCCGCTTCGCTCTTTTACTGAAATCAATAACGGAATAGAGCCAACGATATCAATGACAGCGAAGAGAGTAAATGTGATGGTGATCAGTTCATCTGGCCGGAAATACATGACTCTGTTTTTGTAAAGGTATTATTTGAGAAAAAAATGCCGGCAGCTAATGCTGCCGGCAACACTATTAAACAATGATCTTTTTAGAAAGAAAATGTTACGCCCCCATTTATTAAAAATGGAATAGAATTGTAACCGTACACATCGTAGAAGGTTTTGTTAAACAGGTTTTGTGCGTTGGTAAACACTTTCAGGTTCTTTTTGAGGTTGTATTCAGCATAAGCATTGAATATAAAATAGTCATCTAACTTAATATCTTCACTTGCATACATGGCATCGAAACGTTTGCTTATATACTTTCCACTTATACTTACTTCGAAATCTTTATAGTTATAAGCAAAGGTGACATTTACACTATGTTTTGGACGACGCAAAGCGTAATGATAAGTGGTGTCGTTAAAATAGTAAGTATACGTGTTAGGATCAAACTTGTATGGCTCGCGGTTCTTTGTTTGCTCGCGGGCATTAAGGAATGTATAGTTAGCAGTTATGGAAAGCGGCTTTGCTATCTGCACTTTACCCTCTAACTCTACTCCTTGCGCTCTTTCTTTATCATAGTTAAAGTAGATATTGGTTGTATAATTATAATCCAATCCGTTTGTAATTCTCCTGTTAAAATAAGTTGCGCGCACATTCACTTTTGAAGTTCCATAATGAATGCCACCTTCATAATTAACTGATTTCTCAGGTGATAAATTTGGATCGCCATAAGCAGAATATAACTGGTATAAAGAAGGCACTTTAAAGCCACTGGCAATGCTTCCATATACCTGCCAGTTTTTGGTGACGGAGTAAGCCGGGTTAAATGTATATGTGTAGTTGCTGCCATAACGCGAATGCACATTCAGTCTTCCACCCAGCTCTATAGTTAGTTTTTCATGTAAGCCATTGTAATACAAAGAACCATATAAAGAAGCCTGGCTTACCGATGTATCTTTAAACGAACCGTAGGTATTTACATTACTCATGTTGTTGATACGATAATCACCGCCCTGCAGCAACGTAAATCCTTTTCCCAGTTTTACAGAAGCATAGAGTTCTGCAAATTGTGTCTTTCCAAAATAATCATCCTTGTAGTAAAAGCTTCCGTCTGTACTATCATTCAGATTATGCCGGTGTGCTTCATTGTATTGGTAATTGCCGGTAACGCTAACCACATCATTTTTATAAGTAAAACCTGCGCCGGTCAGTAAATTATTGTTGTGAATGATATAGTCTTTATCATCATAAAAAGAACTTCCATCAACGCCGGTTTTATACCTGCTGTATTGAATGAATGTTTTAAATGAAAGATTGTTCGTAGCCTGGTATTGTAAGCTGCCGCGCAATGCATCATTGTTATATCCATCTTTATCAAAATGATTTTTGCCCGTGTCTTTGGCAGAGGAAAAACCATCCGTATAAAGCTTCGCATACGCAGCGCTATAGCTTAGTTTACCAACCTTTCCATAAACCTGTGCATTGCCTTTCCACGTGTTATAATTTCCTGCTGCAACAGATGCTGTTCCGTTGAATGGTTTATTGATATTTGCTTTTGTGGTAATGATATTGATAACACCAGCTACCGCATCGCTGCCATAAAGCGTTGATTGCGCACCTTTACAGATTTCGATGCGCTCAATATTGTTTAACGAAAACAGGTTTAAGTCAAACTCATTGTTGATCATCGACGGGTCATTCACAGGAATGCCATCTAATAAAATCAGGGTTCTGCCGGAAGCAGCACCGCGCGTGTAAACCGATTGTACGCTGCCCAAATTATTGAGTGCGCCGTTAATAACAATACCGGCTTGCTCGTTCAATAATTGGGTGAGTGTTTTACCCGCGCTTTTTTCAATTAAACCTTTGTTGATAACAGTAATCACCTTGCCGGTTGTGCTTTGCTTTTGCGCAAACTTATTGGCAGTTACCACTACTTCATCAAGCTGGTTAAAGCTTGAATCCTGTGCATAAAGAATGGAACGGAAAAGAAAAAAAGAAAGAAAAAGAACAGCATGTTTTGAACTCATTTTTCAGTTGTTTTGAAATGAACAATGTGATGAAAAATGAGCTTTCACGATAACCAAAAGACGTAGAAATGCAAAGCCTTCTTTGCAGAGGAAGGCACAAACATCTCCGGCTTTTCACCCGAAAGCTCAGCGAAATATGTTCACCTGGCAGGTCTTCTGGCTCGCTGCGCTTTTACAACCGTCTTCCCGTTCGTTTACATAAACAGTGACAAATGATTGTTGCAAAAGTTCCCAAATTCCCTCTGGGTGCAGCTTACAGCTACGGGGATAGCGCCGGAGTTTCACGCGGACTTCCCTTTTAATCAAAGTGATAATGGCTTATCACTTCAAACCAAATGAGGCGCAAAAGTGCAGTAGCATGTAAGATGGTTCCAAATTTATTTTGAGAATAATGTTTAAAACTAAAATAATTAGTAGTTACTTTGCTAACTTATTTAGTATCCAATTATTCACCAGTTAAAAACTATTGTATGCAAATTCAGGAAGAGAAGGTGCGCAACATGACCGTCTCCAAAGTACCCGCCGGCTACTCAACAGCCGAATATTTAATGGTACTTACGCCAAGAGAAGATTTATGGCAAACCATCATGAATATCAAGTCAGATTTTGCTGATAAGTACAAGCACCCGATGGCTTCTTACACAAAACCGCATCTTACCCTGCTTAAGTTTTACCAGGCAGAAGTGAATGAAAACAGGTTTGTAAAAAAGTTTGATAATATCTGCGTGCAACAACCAACTGTCAAAATAGAATTGAAGGATTTCGAAACCTTTCCTTCTCATACTATTTTTATAAACGTTACCAGCAAAGTGCCGATTCTAAATCTGGTGAAAGCCTTGAAAGAGGCGCAACCGCTTTTAAAATGTGATCCGGATGTAAAGCCTTTTTTTATGACAGAACCTCATGTTACCATTGCCAGGCAACTGGTGCCATGGCAGCATGAAAAAGCATGGCTGGAATACAGCCATTCTAATTTTACAGGTCGGTTTATAGCTCATAAAATGACACTATTGAAGAAAAAGGTTGGCAATAAACACTATCAGCTGGTAAAGGATTTTTATTTTAAAAATCAGCCGCCTGATGCCGTACAAGTATCCTTGTTCGGCTAATCTTTCTATGCATCTTTCATAAACTTTCCATTACTTTTTTTACTTACCGATAAACCAACCAATAATGAACAGTGAAGAAGAACTTCAGAGCGCCGACACGTACAAGAAAGGCAGAGGCGCACAGTATAATACCAAAAACAAATTCATCATTAACGAACGCACACAGGAGCACATTGAAGGCGTTGACGACTGGATAGAATCTACGGTTCATACACAGTTTATAGATGTGCATCCAAAGAGCATTGTAAACAAAGTGGAAAGCCCGGATGTAGGCATGATGTACAGCATGAATCCATATCAGGGCTGCGAGCATGGATGCATTTATTGCTATGCACGTAACTCGTTTGAATACTGGGGATACAGCGCCGGACTTGACTTTGAAACTAAGATTTTAGTAAAGAAAGAAGCGCCGCAATTGCTGCGCAAATTTTTGATGAACCCCAAGTGGGAATGCGCACCGATTAGTTTAAGCGGCAATACAGATTGCTACCAGCCGGCAGAGAAAAAGTTTGGCATTACGAGGCAGATGCTGGAAGTATGTTTGGAGTTTAATCAACCGGTTGGCATTATCACCAAGAACGCTGGCATATTGAGAGATAAAGATGTGCTGGTGAAAATGGCGAAGAAAAATTTAGTCAGCATCCTGGTTTCTATAACCTCATTCAATGATGAATTAAGAAGAGTGATGGAACCACGAACCACAACCGGAAAGCAACGCCTGCGCGTGATAAAAGAATTAAGCGATGAAGGTGTTCGCATGGGTGTCATGTTAGGACCTATGATTCCCGGATTAAACGAACACGAAATGCAACGCATCATGAAAGCAGCAAGCGAGAATGGAGCTACGTTTTCTACCTACACTTTCATTCGCCTGAATGGCGCTATCCAGTTTTTATTTCATGATTGGCTGTATAAAAATTTTCCTGACCGTGCTGATAAGGTTTGGCACCTGATACAGAATAGTCATGACGGAAAAGTGAATGATAGCCGTTGGGGTTATCGTATGCGTGGTGAAGGACCAATCAGTGATTTGGTGAGACAGCAATTTGTAAAATATAACAAGCTATATCATTTGAATGATGAACGATGGGGATTGGATTGTTCGCAGTTTCAAAGACCGGGTGAGCAGGGAAAGTTATTTTAAGAAAAATCATTTTATACCCTTATTCAAACAGTCGTTTCTTTTTATCCCTTACTTTGCCGCTTCTAAAAATCGTGTCTGCAATATGAAAACAACACATCTTTTACCTCTCGCTTTTTCACTAACCGTTTTTACTATGGCTTGCAATAACAGTACAACAGATAATGGTCAAACAGGTTCAACGGATAGCACAGCATCGGCTTCAGCCACCGCTATGACGGTTGCCGATTGGGGCACTTTTGATAACAAGCCGGTTCACCTGTTTACGCTTACCAATAAAAACGGTGTGCAGGTAAAAATCTCCGACTATGGTGCTACAATTAATGCTTTTATAGCACCCGATAAAAACGGCAATAAAAGCAGCATCGTGATCGGTTTGGATAGCCTTAGCGGATACACTGCCGGTGTACCTTATTTTGGTGCAACGGTGGGTCGTTATGGCAACCGTATTGCCAAGGGAAAATTCACCTTGGATGGCAAGAATTATTCACTGGCTACCAACAATGGTCCGAATGCACTTCATGGTGGAAAAAAAGGGTTTGATAAACAAGTGTGGACAGCATCAGATACCAGCAGCAGCGAGCCAAAACTTACCTTGACTTACTTAAGTAAAGATGGTGAAGAAGGCTATCCCGGCAATCTTACTTCACACATTACATTTTCGCTTACCGATGATGACATGCTGAAGATTGAATACAGTGCCACAACAGATAAAGCAACGGTTCTCAACTTAACTAACCATAGTTATTTTAACCTGACCGGCGATCCTGGCAGCAATACAAATCTTAACCATTCAGTAATGATTGATGCGGATCGCTACACGCCGGTTGATGCGACTTTAATACCAACTGGTCAACTGGTTTCTGTAAAAGGCACGCCATTCGATTTTACAACGCCACATACCATCGGCGAACGCATTAAACAAACTGGTGGCGACCCGGTTGGGTACGATCATAATTATGTGCTGAACAAAAAAGACAGCAGTTTTACTAAAGTAGCTGAAGTAACAGAACCCACCAGTGGCAGAAAACTGGAAGTGTTCACTACGCAGCCGGGACTTCAGTTTTACAGTGGTAATTTCCTTGATGGTAAAATCAAAACATCAGATGGCAAGCCGTTGAATCAGTATGCGGCTTTCTGTATGGAAACACAACATTTTCCGAATTCACCAAATACACCTTCTTTCCCGACAACAGAATTGAAGCCGGGCGAAACGTACCATTCCATAACCGGGTATAAAATCTCGGTGGCTAAGTAAACTGCAAACCAACTAAGCAGCAGCGGGCAAGAATTCTTGCCCGCTTTTTATTTGTATTATTTCTCTTCTTGAGATCATTAATCTTCAATTCTGTATAGCTTTTGAAAACTTAGTTTATTCCAAAATAGCCGTGTTGTATTTGTATCAAACTATTTTTCATTAAAAAGAATCCGCAGCCACGAAAGCTTTTGGGGTCGCGCCATTCCAATACTTCCCGGTTGCCTTCTGATACAATTTGCTCCTTAATGCAATGCATGTCCGGCGCAGCCGAAAACCCAGAGCGAAACATATTACCAATGGCTTCTTTTCCATGTACCGCGCTGTTTGGCATCTGATGATTTATGGCGTTTTCTGCATACAGGTTTCCGATATTTTCAACATTGCCTGCATCAAAAGCTTTTACCCATATTTCAACAATTTCTTTCGGTGTCATTCGCAGGCATTTTGTATCAATGTATAGAAACAAAAACACCTTTCGTAAGTGTACTTACGAAAGGTGTTTTACTGATTTATAAATAAGCTATTGCTTGATTACCATCTTCGTCAGTTTATTTCCTTTCCCATACATAGTCAAATAGTAAACCCCGCTTTGAAGCTTTGCAATAGGAATAGAAACCGGTGACGATAATTCTTTTGTTGCCATTTGCGAGAAGGAGAGCACCTTCTTACCATCGTAGCCATGAAGAACAAAATTCACCGTCTCCTCAACAGTGGAACTGAATTGTAACTTCAATGTATTGCTGCCGGTTGGATTGTTTAAAATATTCAAAACATATTTAGGTGTGGTAACAGGTGTGTCAACAATTGGCGGATTACCACCATTATCTGATGTATCAACACTCGTAGTAGCAGGTCCCAGCCTGATTACCCAAAAATCAGATTTTCCGGTACCACCAACTGTTGGTGAAGTTTTATCACCCGACACCGGTGAGTTAGAAGTACCAGCCATTATGTACTGACCCGAATCCAGTTCAGCAACGCCCATCAGTTTATCATCGCCACTGCCACCGAATGTTTTATCCCATTGTTTATTACCTGATGAATCGAGCTTTACAACCCAGTAATCATAACCACCTTTTGAAGTTTCCGATTTATCCCCATCAGCATTCGAGTTGGAATAACCACCAACGATTACACCACCATCACGGGTTTCATCAACCGATGTCATATAATCGCCAAGTGAGCCGCCAAGCGTTTTTTGCCATTTGATGCTGCCGTCAATATTCATATTTAATAACCAGTAATCGTAAGCACCGCGGCTTGCTTCGGTTTTTTTACCCGAAATCGGAGATTCGGAATAACCGCCTGCATAGTATCCGCCACCATGCGTTGCCGCCAGGCAGGTCATGAAATCGGATGATGAACCACCGATAGTGCTGTCATATGTTTTGGTACCACTCAGATCAGTGCGTACAATCCAGTAATCGCAGCCACCATACGGATTGCTGGTTTTAGCACCTTGTTGTGCGCGAGAATAGCTGGAGCCGCCAATTACGTTACCAAAGTCGGAAGCGATACTGCAGCAGGCAAGCTCAGGCCCTACCGTTCCGTAAGTGTACGTATGTTTTAACTTGCCTGTTTTATCTGTAGAAACCAACCAGTAATCAGCACGGTTTTCACTGCCTGTATTATCGGTTTCCTTATCTCCGCTAATGTCGGAATATGAATGTCCCATCAGGGCGTAGCCATAACTGTTTTCAGCCAGCGCCATCAGCTTTTCAGTAAAGTCGCCACCAAAGTTTTTCTGCCACAGTTGCTGACCGTTTTTATCCAGTTTCAGTACCCAGTAATCAGGACTAAGACTGTTAGTCAGATAAATTTTATCGCCGGAGCGTGTAGATAAACTGGTACCGCCCAACAGGAAGCCATTGTCTTGTGTACGAATAATGTGTGTAGCAGTATCGTCTGAAGAACCACCGTATGTTTTTTCCCAGGCAAGACTGCCATCCCTGTTTAATTTCATTGCCCAAAAATCGTAGCCACCACGCGAGGTGTCTTTCTTATCACCCGAAATGCCCGATTTACTATAGCCGCTTATTGCTACACTACCACCACTTAAGGCATACATGCCCGACACTACATCGGTATCATTGCCGCCAATGGTTTTTTGCCAGAGAATGGCAGGCGCTTTTAGCTGCGCAAATACGGCAGCCGGCAATACAAACACTGCCAGAAGGAAAAAGAAAATATAGTTAGACTTCATCATCACATCAATTGAAAAAAGTGGTTACCAGCTTTGCTGATAATAAAAATACTGACCCGAATACGGCGCGTTGCTCATCAACCCTTTAAAGAAAGCATTGGTTGCTTTGGTACAGAATTCCTCATCGTAAGCCGCATGAAAACCTTTTGGCTGATAGTGATATACGCAAGGAACATTCAGAGATTTCATTGTTTGATAAATGGCAATACCGGCATATAATTCCTGGTAATTGGGACATTTTTTATAGTTGCCGATTCCAAAGTTCGGAGCTGTATCGGGAGGTAAACCCGGATCCTGTCCACCTTTAAACAATATCATAGGTATGGCGGTAAATTTATTCAGTGCACCCCAGTTTGGTAAACCACCCCACATGGCGCAAACCGCCTTTACCTTATACCTGAAAGGATAAGGATTACCTGTGCTTTGCACGCTACCTAAAGAATCATAAACATCTCTCTCTTTTATTTTGGCAACATCATCGGTAATATACTGCATGTGCAGAGCGAGGTCGGCGCCGGCACTGTTTCCCATCAGGAAAAAATTGGCAGTATCAATATGTAGTCCGTCAGCAAACTGGTACAGGTAACGCATACAGGCGTTAGCATCCTGCGTGGCCCGATAAGTAGCATAGCTAAGAGCAAGGGTATCATCTGCACAAGGGTCAGTATTATTGTTATACCCGGTGCGGTAATCAGGTGATACTACCACAAAACCTAAATCGTTCAGCGCATCGGCGCCGGATACCTGTCCTTCTTTGGAGCCACCGGTAAAACTTCCCGCATGAAGACTTAGAATCATCGGATACTTTTTATCACCGGTATTGGCTCCCGGTGGGTAATAAATATCGAAGCGCAAGCTATCATCGCTACCGTCGTGCCAGGGCTTGCCTTCGTCATCTATTAAGTTCCAGGCATACGCAATATCGGAGGTAGTAACCAGTTGTTTTACTGCCTGTGCCTTTACCGATGTCTGCCAGCAAAAGGCAAATAAGATGAAAAAAATACCGTAGCTACGTTTCCGTATTCTCATATTCCTCAATTAATGCAGTGTCTAAATGTATTAAAAAATAAATGCTAAGGATGAATGCTGTCAATCACTTTTCTGAATCCGCTGATCGTCCGTTGCTGATCGTCCGTTAAAGCGGCTCCATTCAATTTGCTTTGCTCGTATGGGTCGGTTACTATATTGAAAAAGCCATATCCATCATCGTAATATTTATATGCCATATCCTGAACATACTCACGCTGCAAACTGTTGGGATATTCAGGATGCGGAAAGAAGTAACTGTATAAATACGTTCTTCCGGCAAAAGAAGATTGAAACAACTGGTTGCGGAAGCTTTGACCATCGGTTACAAACCCAGCCGGTATTTGTGTATTTGCCAAACCTGTGATGGTTGGTAGAAAATCAGTAAAATCAATGAAAGAAGAACAAGTGCCTGGCGAGATGGAACCAGGACAATAGGCCAGCATCGGTACATGCGTTCCGTAGATATTTGTTGTTCCCATTCCACCGGTTATTCTCCTGTTTTTATAAGTAGAAACGATAGAAGACGGCGTGCCGTTATCGCTTACAAACAAAATAACCGTTTTGCTTTCCAGTCCCGCTGATTTCACTTTATTGATGATGGCGCCAATGGCTTTATCCATATAGTTTACCATGGAAGGAAAAAAGGTAGTATCGCTTTTGCCACGCTTGCTTATCCAATCTGCATATTTCGGGTCGCCGGGCACCGGGCTAAAAGGCGCGTGTGCAATAGGTATGGGATAATAAATAAAGAAAGGATGGCTTTTATTGCTGTCAATAAAATTGCTTACATATTGATTGAACACATCCACGCCGTACGAACCGGTAAGTACAGAATCGGTTCCCAAGTAAGTGCCATTCTGGTAAATGACCGGATCTTTATATGAAGTGCCGAATTCGGCTTCTTCCTCATCGCCGGATTTAAATGCATCCCACACACAATACTTATCATAACCAAAAGCTTTGATGGAAGCATCGCCGCCATCAAACTGCCATTTACCCGAAACACAAGTTGTATAACCGGCGTTATGCAAAATATTGGCAACCGTGGTTTCCGACGGGTCCATAACACCCCATTTGGTATAGTTACGGAAATTGTATTTGCCTGTCGTCAGAGCAAAGCGCGAAGGCGATGAAGACGCAGAAGCAAAGCAATTGGTAAAACGCAAACCTGCGGCTGCCATTGCATCGAGGTTAGCTGTATTGTATGATTGTCCGCCATTAAAAGTTGGAACTTCATAACCAATATCATCGGCTAATATTACGATGATGTTTGGCTGTCCCATTAAATTTGGCGGCGTTGGCAAAACCACGGGTGGCGCCTTTACCGGAATCGAATCTGATGGTTCCAGATGAATTTTATTGCACGAAGAAGTAATCAGCAGGCTTGCTGTGATAAAGGAAATTAAAACAAAAAAAGTAAACGCAAAAGTCACTCTCATAAGATAACCTGTTGTGCAGTCATTTTGGTAAATTGCGAATACAAAGCGTGTAAAAGTACCACTTTCAACCGTGATAGTCCCGTTTTAAACGTGAAGAAACGATTAAAAAAGAGGTTTATTGCCGGGTAAAACAAAGGTGCTTCTAAACAGGCGGCAGCAGAAAAACAGCAACCCCTACTTTTGCCCGCATGAAAAGAGCTCTCATTTTCGATATGAACGGAACTATGATAGATGATATGAGCTATCATACCGTTGCCTGGCGTGATATTATCAACAACGAACTCAAGGGCAACCTGACTCATGAAGCCGTAAAGAAAGAGATGTATGGCAAGAATGAAGAATTACTCGTGCGCGTGTTTGGCGAAAGCCGGTTCAATCAGGAAGAGATGAACGGCATTTCGCGGCGGAAAGAAGAAGCGTATCAAACCGCTTTTCGCCCGCACTTATCATTGATCGATGGCTTGAAAAGTTTTCTTCAAAAAGCTTATCAAAGCAATATCCCGATGGCAATTGGTACGGCTGCCATTCCTTTTAATATTGATTTTGTGCTGGATAATCTTGACCTGCGGCATTACTTTAAAGCAATCATCAGCGCAGATGATGTGGAGAAGAGCAAGCCGCACCCGGAAACGTTCCTGAAAGCCGCGGCAGCCATGGGTGTAAAGCCAGATGACTGCCTGGTATTTGAAGATTCACCGAAAGGAATAGAAACGGCGCTAAATGCCGGTATGGAAGCGGTTGCCATTACTACTATGCACGAGGCAGAGGAGTTTAAACAATACAGAAATATTATTCTCTTCATTAAGGATTATAATGATGAGAGGCTGCAGCAGTTTATATTTGGGTAATTTTTTTTGAACCATATATACACGAAGAACAGGAAGGTTCACAAAGAGAATCAGCCCTTTGTGAACCTTCCTGTTCTTCGTGATTTTGCAGTTGTATTACGTTACTTCAAAGGCACCATTACACCGGTTCCTTTTAGCCAGCCGTTTAGTGTCATCCAGTTGAGGCAGGTTTCCATCCAGATATCTTTTCGCTTGGGAATGTGCATGCCAAACCCGTGCCCGCCGCTTTGAAAAATGTGCATTTCAGCCGGTACTTTATGCTGAAGCAAGGCTTCATAAAAAGCAATGCTGTTGTTCACTTTTACCACATCGTCGTCGGTGGCGTGAACTAAGAATGTGGGTGGTGAATCGTCGGTTACCTGTAGTTCGTTTGAATATAAATCTACTTTTTCTTTTGTTGCTTTTTTGCCAATGAGGTTTTCGCGGGAGCCCATGTGGGCAAGGCTGTCCTGGAAAGAAATAACCGGATACATTAATAGCATAAAATCTGGGCGGAGACTGGTGTTGTTGCTGTTTGCAATGACGGCTTTGGTGTAATGAGTGCCCGCAGTGGAGGCCAAATGCCCGCCGGCGGAGAAACCCATGATGCCAATTTGTTTTGGATTGATGTTCCATTCGGTGGCGCGCTCGCGAACGGTTTTAATGGCTTGCTGGGCATCTTGCAGAGGACCGATTTCTTTGTTGGGCATGGTGGCATCGTTGGGAATGCGGTATTTGAGAACGAAGGCAGCAATGCCTTTTTTGGCGAATTCTTTGGCTACATCGCTGCCTTCGTGAGCGGCGGCAAGTACGCTGTAGCCGCCGCCGGGACAGATGATAACGGCGGTGCCGGTGGCGGCTTCTTTAGGTGGTAAATAGGCGGTGAGCGTGGGGCGGCTCACTTTGCTAATGATGAGTACGCCGTTGTTGGTGGTGGTTTCTTCGTCTTTAGTCATGATGCTGTTGGGAATGCTGTCTTTGTAGAGTGGAATGACTTGCTGAGCGATTATTTTTGACATTGTGAACAGAATGATGATGGCGAGAGAAAGGAATCGTTTCATAATGTGATTTGTGAAGTGTAAAAATAGATGAATTGGGTTTTGGGATGTTGAGTGTTTAGGATGTCCTTTTTAGGCTGAGACTTTTTTATAATCACTTTTTTTTGTTTCGACTGGTGATTATATATCAGTTAGATGGTGAGGTATAAATAAAAAAGCCGCCGGGACGAAACCAGCAGCTCGGATAAATCCATTATATAGGACTAAACGCATTGCAAAAGTGAAGCGGTGCCAGTTTTTTCAGTCAGCTTTTGGCTATTCTAATCTTATTTTAATGCGGAATTATTTATAGTAAGTATCTGTAAAAGCGGGCTCCTTTGATACGGAAAAAGGGAAAAAGTTAAGCATGGATGAAAGTTGCACACCTGTGCATGGTATTTCAAGCTGCTTGTGAAAACATTGAGGTTAAAAGTTGTGGAGCTTTGATGATTGGGCGTGAGTGCATCAGCGGAATATGGCAAATGCTTAAGTAAAGATGAAAGATAAGACCTATAAGGTTTTAAAAACCTTATAGGTCTACTTTGCTTTAATAAAAGCCCAATCAGTGCCCCGAACGTTGATGTGAGCATTCCTGCGTGTCGAAGCAGCAGGAATGGCAACAACGGTCGATCACAAAAGTGACGGACGATGGTTACCAAAAGAAAAAAAGTCTGCGCAGGAAAAGTGTAGTATTGGGGAAAGAAGTTTTCAGAAAGATAAGGAAATGAATTTGTGGAGCACAAAAGGTGGTATATGCAGTAAAAGAGGGTAAAAAAATGAGTTTTTAAGGGAAACCTGCAAGGAAAACATTGGAAATTTTGAGTTTATCGGGAGAAAAATTTAGAAATCCGGGAGTTTTTCCGGCTTATCCTGGAATTTTTTGAGTGCAATGATAAGAATTTGGGCTTGATTAGGAGTAAAGGTTTACTCCCAACGGAATACTTTGATGGCCACTGCGTAGATGACAATGCCCCAGATGAGGAGAATGCCGACATCTTGCCAGGTGCTGAGAATGCCGAGACCTTCGTAGGAGATTTTGTGCATGGCGTTGTTAAAGGCGGTGAGGGGGAAAATGTTGCAGATGGTTTGTAACCACCTGGGGAAGACGGAGGTGGAGAAAAAGGTGCCGGAAAGGAGGAACTGGGGGAACACGAAGATGTTGGAATAAACGGGAATGACACTTTCGGTGCTGGCGATGCTGCTGACAGTGAAGCCGAAACCCATGAAGATGACGCAGGCGAGGAAGGACAGGAGGAGCATGTCGGCAAAGGTGGCGATGCCGTTGATGAAGGTGAAGCCGAAGAAGAAATAACCGAAAAGCATGATGATAACTACAGAAAGTAGCTGAAAAAGGATGCGGCTGAGCCCTTCGCCGAGGATGATGGTGATGCGGGAGATGGGGGTGGCGAAAAATCGTTTTAAAACAAGCTGGTTTCGGAGGTTGAAGAACAGGAAGGCGACGCTAAAAACGGCGGTGCCTAATAACGAGAAGCCAAGCATGCCGGGAAGGATGCGGTCGATTTCGCGAAACTCGCGGCCTTTGATGTATTGTACGTCGGGGTTGAGGCGAACGAGGTGGTAGCTGCTGTCGCTTCGAAGAACAACAGAGTTGAGAATGGCTTTTAGAATTTGTAAATCCTGCGGCTTTACAACGTCGGAACTTTTGAGGGAGACGTTATAGGTTTGGTCGGGACTCTTTTTTACATCAATGATGGCGGTAATGGCGGCGCTTTTGAGGTTGGCGTTTAGGAGGCTGTCGCTAAGGTTGTTATAGAGCGTGAAGCCTTTTATGTTTTTGAGACTGTTATAGATTGGGTTTGTGGTGTCGCTGGTTTTAGAGAAACCAACGTTCATGGAGAAGCCGCTATCGCCAATGGAGCCGAAAACAAGTATAAAAATGATAGGAAAGCCAAGGCTGAACACCACGGTGGACGGGCTGCGGAAGATGGCGCGCAGGCTGCCCCTGGTTATGGCGAGCATGGCGCGGAACTGAGAGTATTTGTTCATAGAAAAATAGGAACTGCGGCAAAGCTATTTGTTATGAGATAACAATTAGGAAGAGGTTTTGATGTTGTGAGGATTTTAGTAGGGGAAGCGAAAGTTTATTGTTTATTTCGCCCTGCTATGTGATATAGCTACTCATTGTAGCAGTGGCAGATTAAAAAAAAGCATCCGGTTAATAAAAAAAATTAAAGCTTATGAGTACGCGTCGCAGGTTTTTGAAATCTTCTCTTATTGGTTCGGCGGTTGCTTTTGGCAGCACGGAAGCGCTTGCATCAGCTTTGCCAAGTAAAAAGAATGACATTGTAAAAGACAAACCAGTTGTTATTTCTACCTGGGCTTTTGGCAAAGCTGCGAACGCCGAGGCATGGAAAACACTGAGCAAAGGTGGTCGCGCGCTGGATGCTGTGGAAGCGGGTGTGCGCATTCCGGAAGCAGACCCATCCATTAATACGATTGGCTATGGCGGGCTGCCCGACAGGGATGGACGCGTAACGCTGGATGCCTGTATTATGGATGAGTTTTACGGTTGTGGCTCGGTGATGTGTATTGAAAATATCCTGCATCCTGTTTCGGTAGCGCGGCTGGTGATGGAGAAAACGCCGCACGTAATATTAGTAGGCGATGGCGCTTTGCAATTTGCTTTGGCAAATGGTTTTACCAAAACAAATTTATTAACACCGCAAAGTGAAAAGGACTGGAAGGAATGGCTGAAAACAGCGAAGTATAAACCGGTAATGAACATGGAAACCCAATACCTGAAAAAGGGCAAAGACCCAATGCCCGGCGGCAAGGACAATCATGATACCATTGGGATGATAGCGATGGATGCCAATGGCAATATGAGCGGTGCCTGCACCACAAGTGGCATGGCTTTTAAGATGCATGGACGTGTGGGAGATTCGCCGGTGATTGGCGCGGGACTGTATGTAGATAATGAAGTGGGTGCGGCTACATCAACAGGTGTGGGTGAAGAAGTGATACGCATTGTGGGATCTCATCTTGTGGTAGAGCTGATGCGGCAAGGACGTTCGCCAAAAGATGCGTGTAGGGAAGCAGTGGAAAGAATTGTGCAGCGCAGCCCGGAGAAATCAAAAGATATACAGGTGGGTTTTATTGCTTTGAATAAGCAGGGCGAATATGGCGGATATAGCTTGCAACCGGGGTTTTCGTATGCGGTGAAGAATAATGAAGTGGAAGATATGATGGATGTGGAGACGCATTATAAGTGAGATGAGTGATTATATTATGTAGTAAGTAGTATGTATTATGATGGAAGTAAAGAAGGCGATACTGGAGGTTTGTGCGTTTCATATTGAATCGTGCATTATTGCGGAAAGAGCGGGTGCAGCAAGGGTAGAATTGTGCGATAACCCAATAGAAGGCGGCACGACGCCGAGCTACGGAATGATTAAGAGAACGAGGGAGGCAATTTCTATTTTATTGTACCCGATCATTCGCCCGCGGGCAAGTAATTATTTGTATAGCGATGAGGAATTTGCGGTGATGAAGGAAGACATTTTACTATGTAAAGAATTGGGTTGTGACGGTATTTCTGTGGGTGTGCAAACGTTAGATGGAAGTATAGATATAGAGAGGTTGAAACGCATTATGGAATGGGCTTCGCCGATGGGCGTTACCTGCAACAGAGTGTTTGATTGTGCTCCGAATCCGTTTGAAGCGCTGGAAGAAATTATCAGTTGTGGTTGCGAGCGGATACTAACATCAGGATTGAAAAGTGCGGCGCCGGATGGTTTTGAATTGTTGAGCCAGTTGACAAGGCAGGCAAATGACCGCATTATTATTATGCCGGGTGCGGGTGTAAACTCATCAAATATTGCAAAGCTGAAAGAGGATACGGGAGCCGTGGAATTTCATTCTTCGGCGAGAAAGGCAGCAGTAAACCCGGTTACGTTTTTGAACATGGAAGTGAGTGATTACGGGAATGTTTATATAGCAGATGAAGAAGAAGTGCGGATGATGTTGGCAGCGATATAGAACAGAGAGGTTCGGGATTGAATAATGAATAAGTAAAATTTAATATTAATTGCGATAGTGAAATTCAAGTTCGGTAATACTTCGTAACCCAAATATTTCTCTCAAGTTTCTCTTTTGGCAATTTGATATATCCGGCATGCAATCGGTGTCATCTGTATTCCCATTCATCATTTCCGTAACCCATCCAGCATAATCGTAATCATATTTTCTTCAAGCGCTTTATCGTCAATCTTCTGCTTGCTGCGGTGCCAGCTTTCAATGCCGCTGATGGCGTGAAGCATAATTAAAACGGCGGTTGGCGCATCAATGGGTTTAATCTCGCCTGCGACAATTCCTTTTTCAATGATGGCGGCAATGCGCCTACGGAAGTTTCTCCGCTGAGTTTGAAAATTGGATAAATAAGGCTCGGCTAAATGCCGCCATTCACGATCGCTGACGTGTACTTCATCGAAGTGAAAAATCATTTGATTAATGAGGAAGCGAAGCAGGGCTTCTATCTTTCGAATAGAGGAAATGTCTTCTGCTTCTATGTTACCCATTTCTTCCCAATAACGGTTGGCAACTACAAAACAGATGTCGTGCAGCAGGTCGGTTTTGCTGCGGATATGATTGTATAAACTGGCGGCTTCCACGCCTACTTTTTCGGCGAGGTCGCGCATGGAGGCGGCTTTATAGCCTTTCTCTAAAAAGAGGTCAGCGGCGGCTTGTACGATGACTTCTTTACGCGATGTGTCTTTGCCTGTTTGTATACGTGCCATGAGAAACTTTGAGGTATAAGATAATAATTACTAATCTTTATTCTTACGTAATGATTGCTTTAAAAGACTTAAAACGTAATCTATGTCTTCAAAGTCTGACAGCTTGATTTCGTAAGCTCCATTTCCCCAATGCCCAATATTAGAAACATCACGTGCTATATTTTTCTGATCCTGCAATTCATTGCTTTTTAAGTTGACGTAAATCTTCAATCCTTTACCCTGTAGTACAATATCGCAAAATATATTATTATTAATTTTGAAACCAATGGTTTGCTTTTTTGGCTGAACTGTTACATTATTATCTAAATTCAATAATCTATCCTTAAACTGCTCATAAAACTCTCTGGATTCAAACTCAACCTTCTGCAAATGATCTTGTTCAGTGTAAACTTTTACCTCTTTGCTGACTTCTTCAACAGTATCGTTATTACGCGAAATTGTTTTGATACTTTCTTTTGCTGATGCCTTTTGTATCTGTTCAAAAGAGATAGTTTCATTCTCAAACTTTTTTACTTCCCATAACTCAATTGGTAAGTCTTTGAAATTAATTGCTTCACGTTGATATGTTGTAAAAACAGGAGATACAAAAATCACTTTTGATTGCGACCAGTCAACATCGCTGCGTTTTAAACTTTGATTTTGACTTTCGTTATATTCTAAAATAAAGTCCGCTTTATTGTTCAGCATCAAAGATAAATAAGCATAACCTTGATCTATTACGCTAAATGTTTTGTCGCGCTTATACTCTATAATAACAAAGGCTCTTAATTCAGGATCAAATGCTAACGAGTCAATGCGAAAATTATTTAAAGAAAATTCAGAACGTATAAAATCAAGCTTCAGCAATGACTTTAAGTTTTGTTCTGTCAACTGCTGTATCTCACGCTCAAATTTAAATGAAGTCTCTTTGATAGGTTCGAGCTGATGTCCGATTTTATACAATGGCATGATTCAATCTACTTTCTTTCAAATATAAAGAGATAAAGATTTTTTTGCCCAATCACTGCCCGGAACCTTGAACGGAGCGTCGCAACTGCCGATCACAAAAGTGACGGACGATGGTTACCAAAACTGTATTTTGTATTATACCTACTACTTAATACCCGATACATCTTAGTAATCAATTACCTGCTCTACAATTGCATCGGGAATCTTGCGCCATTCGTATTGCTGGTTGCGAAGTTGCGGCTCAAAGCCAGCTTCTTTAATGGCTTGCTGAATGGTTGTTGATGTAAAGCGATGCGGCGCGCCGGCGGCACTTACCACGTTCTCTTCTATCATGATGCTGCCCCAATCGTTGGCGCCGGACTGCAGGCAAAGTTGCGCGGTTTGTTTGCCAACGGTAAGCCAGCTTGCCTGTATATTCAGCACATTGGGAAGCATGATGCGGCTGAGGGCAATCATGCGAATATATTCTTCGGCAGTGGTAAGATTATGAATGCCGCGGATGCGTGTGAGCAGCGTATCAACATCCTGGAACGTCCACGGAATAAAGGCGAGAAAGCCTTTGGCATCGGCAGGTTTTGTTGCCTGCACTTCGCGGAGCCGAACCAAATGAATAAAGCGCTCTTCAATAGTTTCTACATGGCCAAACATCATGGTGGCGCTGGTGGTGATGCCCTGCATGTGCGCTTCGTGCATGATGGCGAGCCATTCGTCGGCGCCGCATTTTCCCTTGCTGATGAGGCGACGGACTCTGTCAACTAATATCTCAGCACCGGCACCGGGCAATGAATCCATGCCAGCTTCGCGAAGGGCTTTAATGACATCGTGATGGCTCATCTTTTCGAGCTTGCAGATGTGCGCAATTTCGGGCGGCCCAAGTGTGTGAAGCTTTAAGGTTGGAAATTCTGCTTTAAGCTGGCTGAATGTTTTGGCATAAAAATCTAACCCTAAACCGGGATGATGACCACCTTGCAACAATAACTGTTCGCCGCCAAATTTGAAGGTCTCATGAATTTTGCGGCGGTACGTATCCATATCGGTAATATACGCATCTGGGCTGCCGGGAATGCGGTAAAAATTGCAGAACTTACAGTTGGCAATGCACACGTTGGTGGTGTTTACATTGCGGTCTATTTGCCAGGTTACTTTGCCATGCGGCACCTGCTTTTTGCGCAGCTCATCGGCTATATACATCAGTTCCGTAAGTGGCGCATGATGGTAGAGATGCGTCCCTTCTTCTACAGTAAGAAATTCAAAATTGAGCCCTTTATCGTACAACGCGGCGAGTTCCATATCTTCTTTTTTCCGGTTGCAAAAATACACGAGGAAACGTTAATGGGAAGATAGAAGGCGAAGCGAAAACTAAGCTTTCAGAAGACAGAAACCGGTTTCGTATAAAACCGGGAAGTGCTCTTTGAAAGGGTTCTGAAGCTTTTTTAACCGGTTAGTTTGCGTTTTCAACCCTTTGGAAATACTTTTCAACCTTTTGCTTTTGCTTCACAAAGGGTTCTTTTGAGTTTTTAAAGGGTTGTGAAGCGTTTCCAAAGGGTTGAAAAACGTTTTTAAAAAGTAAAAACCCTCTTCAAAGAGCTTCCGATACTCTTCAAAGAGGGTTTCCTGTATTTGTACGTGGTTTTGTAAAAATTTCTATTTCACATCCTTTGCCGCCGCTTCATCCAGAAACCAATGTAGCTCGCCTTTCGGTTTGATGATCTGCGCCGGGTATTCATCCGGGTTGTAATCATCTTTCAAAATGTGCTTCATAGCTTCGGCTTTGCCGGCACCGGCTACCAAAAACATCACGACTGCCGAATGATTGGCAACAGGATGGGTAAGCGTTACGCGATACATGCTTTGTTCTTCCAGATAAAAAGCGTCTACCCATTTTTTGTCTTCGAAAATGATTGGGTAATGTGGAAATAACGACAGGCAATGCGAGTTATCGCCCAAGCCTAAAATGATTAAATCGAATGTGGTAAAAGGTGTGTTGTCGGGATGGTCGTCGGGGTGATGTGTATGCACAAGAGGAAAATAATTATGCAGCAGTTTTTCGTAAGCCGCCGCACTTTCTTCGGGTGTTGTGTTTTCCGTTTGCATAATGTGGATTTGTTCCATTTTCACCGGCACTTTATCGAGCAGAGTATCAAACGCCATCTTCGCATTGTTCCTGTCATCATTGAACGGCACAAAGCGCTCATCGCCCCAGAAGAAATGAATTTTGCTCCAGTCAATATGGCTCTTATAAGGTTCGTTTGCCAGCAGTTCGTGCAGGGCTTTCGGCGTGCTGCCGCCCGACAAAGCGAGTGTATATTTTCCTTTTGTTTTCAGTGTTTCATTGATGTGCGATACGAGGAAATCAGCCGCTTGTTTAGCAAGTTCCTGTGTGTTTGGAGCGATGTGTAATTCCATAGAAGCTATCTTTTTTTTGGTAGAAATCAGTCAATCAATTTGTTCATTTCCTTCTGAAAATCGTACTGCAGGTCTTCGTGAAGCTGCGGTATCAGGCTTTGAATCTTATCTAACTGCGTGGTATAAATCGTCATTGTTGCCTGGTGTTTGTGCGATGCCATGCCATACAGTTTCATGGTTCGGCAAAAATGCAGCCGCAACTCGGTTTCGGGTTCTTTTTCACCCATATAGCGGCTATAGCGCGTGATGTTTTTTAGCATATCGCGCAATCCTTTTTTCATGAAATAGCGGTTAGAAGGCAGAGCGGCAAACGTGTCGTCCATCTCGCTTTTAAGGCTGGCAACATAGTTTTGCCGGTCGGCAGAATCGAACAGGATATAGCTTAGCAGCTCTTTGTTTTCCTTTTTAGCACGCACCAGCCGCAGGCATAAATCCGTCACTTCCTTCTGCGACAAACTCCTCAATTCTTCTTTTATCTGCTGTGTGGAAGCAGGTTTCATAATTCCTTTTATTCAAACGAAAATAAGTGTTGCGCATAAAAAATTTAGCAAACAAAAAAACCGTTCATGCCAGATTGCTAAAAGACCCGTTTTTATAACAAAAATTAAGCAGGAAACAGCCATTTTCCGCTTGCAAAAACCTTTATATTTTATTAACTTCGCCTCATTGTAAAATTTTCTTTTACAACGCTTTAGCAAGTAAATTATGAACGAAGAGACACTTACCATAGAAGCGCCCCAACCCAAAGCTTATGGCGCCGATAGTATTCAGGTTTTAGAAGGTTTGGAAGCGGTGCGCAAACGCCCCGCAATGTACATTGGCGATGTAGGCGAAAAAGGACTGCATCACCTCGTTTATGAAGTGGTGGACAACTCGATCGATGAAGCCATGGCCGGTTATTGTAAAATTATCACGGTTAATATTCATGAAGATAATTCCATCTCTGTGCAGGATGACGGACGCGGCATCCCGACCGGTATCAATACAAAAGAACAACGCAGTGCTTTGGAGATTGTAATGACGGTGCTTCATGCCGGCGGCAAGTTTGATAAAGACACTTATAAAGTATCCGGTGGTCTGCATGGTGTGGGCGTGAGTTGCGTGAATGCACTCAGCACGGTTTGTCACGTTACGGTTCAGCGCGAAGGAAAAGTGTTTGAGCAGGAATATCATACCGGTATTCCTCAATACCAGGTGCGCGAAATCGGCACATCGGACAAGACCGGAACACATGTTCGCTTCTGGCCGGATCTAACCATTTTTCAAAGTGGCATTTTTAAAAAAGACATTCTGGAAGGTCGTTTGCGTGAACTGTCTTACCTGAATAAAAAAATACAGATAACCCTCAACGATTTCCGCGAGAAAGACGATGCCGGTGCTTATTACAGCAAGAGTTTTTACAGCGAAGGCGGCATTATTGAGTTTGTGGAAATGCTGGATAAAAACGGTAACCGCAGCTCACTTATCGGCAAGCCTTTGTATGTAGATGGACATGATGTAGCGAGCAACGTAGCGGTGGAAGTAGCGCTGACTTACAATGATGATTTTAAAGAGCATATTTTCTCTTACGTAAATAACATTAACACCATTGAAGGTGGTACACATGTTACCGGTTTCCGGCAGGCTTTAACCCGCGTGTTTAAAACATACGGTGATAAACAAGGCTTGTTTGAAAGAGCCAAAGTTGCCGTGGAAGGTGACGATTTTCGTGAAGGGTTGAGTGCTATTATTTCGGTAAAAGTGCCTGAGCCGCAGTTTGAAGGACAGACAAAAACCAAACTGGGTAACAGTGATGTTGGCGGCGTGGTGCAAATTACGGTAGCACGAGCTTTAGAGAATTATTTGGAGGAAAATCCGAAGGAAGCGAAGAACATCATCAGCAAGGTGGTACTTGCTGCACAAGCCCGCGTGGCAGCTAAAAAAGCCCGCGAAATGGTGCAGCGCAAAACGGTACTGAGCGGCAGTGGCTTGCCGGGTAAATTAGCCGATTGCAGTGAGCGCGATCCGGAACGTTGCGAGTTATATCTTGTCGAAGGAGATAGTGCCGGTGGCACTGCCAAACAAGGCAGAGAAAGAAGCTTCCAGGCAATTCTTCCGCTACGTGGTAAGATATTGAATGTGGAGAAAGCCATGGAGCATAAGATTTATGAGAACGAGGAAATCCGCAACATCTTTACTGCTATGGGCGTAACGGTAGGAACGGCTGATGACCCGAAAGCATTGAACATTACAAAGCTTCGCTATCATAAGCTCATCATTATGACGGATGCTGATGTGGATGGTTCGCATATTGCGACTTTGATTCTTACGTTCATCTTCCGGTATATGAAGGAGCTGGTACAGCTTGGGCATGTATACATTGCGCAGCCGCCATTATACCTTGTAAAGAAAGGCAAGGAAGCGCATTACGCTTATAGCGAAGAGCAGCGAAAGATGTGGATTGAGCGCCTCGGCAATGGGCGTGAAGATACGGTAGGCATCCAGCGTTATAAAGGTTTGGGCGAAATGAATGCCGACCAGCTTTGGGATACCACTATGGATCCTACACGCAGAACCTTAAAGCAGGTAACGCTTGAAAGTGCTGCCGAAGCGGATCGTGTATTTGCTATGCTGATGGGCGATGAAGTGGCGCCGCGCAGAGAGTTTATTGAAACTCATGCGAAATATGCGAAGCTGGATGTGTAGATTTTAGATTGAATCATATTTGAAAAGCCGCTTTAGAAATTGAAGCGGCTTTTTTTATTCCTGCAACCTGCTTTTCAAATCCATCCTTTCATGAAGGATTCTTATCACTTCAATTGCGTTTGGCTTTAGCACTCTATAAAAGATAATGTGCTTTCCGGCTTTATATCCTAAAAGCATGTTTGCAACTTCTTCATACTTCTTTCCTTTCTCCGGATGAACAGACAGCTCTTTGCAAAAGCCAATCAGCATCGTATAGTATTTATCAGCCTGGTTTTCCGACCAGGTTTCTGCTGTATAATTCCAGATGCCTGATAAATCTTTAACTGCTTTATTGGTTAGAATATACTCAGCCATTTTGTTTTTTGTTAGCTTTGAGCGTAACTAAGTGTTTTTTGGGATCAAAATCTTTTGCTGTTCCACTATCAATGCCTTCCTGAATGGCTGTTTTTAAAGAAGCGATTTTGGTTTCTTCTTCCTCTAACAGCCTTAACCCGGCGCGGAGCACTTCGCTGGCGTTTTTGTATCGTCCTTCTGATATTTTTCCATCAACAAAATCATCAAAATAAGTTCCGAGGGAAACGGATGTGTTGCGGCTCATGCTATTTGGTTTTGAAAGAATGAAGTTACCAATTTTTGGCAATTAGAATCTGTTTGTCAGAGGTCTAAAACTTCACTTAAATAAAATGCCGGAGCTTTATATTTACTCATCGTTTTATTATGAGAAAATACAATGGCTCAATCTCAGTTACTGACTATGAAAAAGCCGTAAAAGAACTGACGAACAACCAAAAAAGGATATCTATAATGAGATTGTCAATCAGGATGAAAAAGAAGATGAAATTGTGATTGTAAATAGGAAAGAATACAAACGCGATAACGTAACGATTGCTAAGTTAAAGCACCTGCAGGATTATAAATGCCAGTTATGTGGAATAACGATTTTAAAGCAGGATGGAAGTTTCTATATCGAAGCGGCGCATATCGAAGCAAAACATAAAGGAGGGAAAGAAACAATAGAAAATATTCTTATTTTATGTCCTAACCATCATAAAGAGTTTGATTTCGGAACTATTAAAATTTTAAAGAGAGATAATTCGTATGTGCATTTTTCCCTAAACAGAAATGAGTATAAAGTGGAGTTCTCATTTAAAGAATAAATCATTACCCCTCCACCAAAAAACAAAATACCTCTTTAGGTCCATGCACACCTACCACCAGCGTTTTTTCAATATCTGCCGTTCGGCTTGGTCCGGTAGCTAAGGTTATCAAAGAAGGCAAAGAAGAATATTTTTCCTGCACGTTTTGCAATGCATCTTTAATATCATAAACCAATTGGCTCGTGTAAGCAATACAGATATGCACCGGCGCATACACGCTCACTGTTCTGCCGCTTTGCTGCGCCGCACTCATTACAATACTACCTGTACGTGCAATAAGAGATTCGCATGTTGTAATAGATGCATTACAATTCGCCAGATCATCCATATAAGAGTGCGGAAACTGGTGTTGAAGCAACAACTCACGAATGGCATCTTCGCGGCAATACAGATGCTTCCAGCCGCGCGCAGCAATCAATTGCCCAAGCTGCTGCACCATGTCGTTGTTATCCGCACAAAACACAAATCGCCCCTGCAGCTTTGTAAAGTTCTCAGCAAACTCTACTTCAACGTCCTGCTGCAGCGGCGTAAAAATATCTTTTGTGCCCTCGCTTTGCGGAAACGGAACAGGCACTGAGCCTGTCAGTGCCTGTCGTATTTTATTCAGAATGTTTTCTCTTGCGGTGCTCATAGTTTGTTATGCAAGATTGGGAGCTTTAATGCTGCTGTCGTAAGGAGGAACGCCTTCATCAATGGTTCCTTTTTCACGGTTTTCACTGTCATCTACCTCCAGCAATCTTTTCTCTTCGTAAGGGCGTTTGCCAATCAATTCTTCCACATCGCTTTTAAACAGAACTTCTTTTTCAAGTAACTGTTTTGCAAGCTTTTCAAGCTGCTCCCGTTTGTCATTCAGCAAAGCCTTGGTACGCTCGTAAGCAATATCAATCATCTTCCTGGCTTCCTCATCTATCAGCTTGCCGGTTTCTTCACTGAATGGCTTGGTAAAAGTATTTTCAGCCTGCGGGTCGTAATAGCTGATATTACCAATCTTATCGTTCATGCCATATACCGTAATCATCGAATAAGCCGTCTTTGTAATCTGCTGCAGATCATTGCTGGCGCCGGTAGATATTTTTCCGAAGAAAATTTCTTCTGCCGCCCGCCCGCCGAGCGTCATACAAATCTGGTCATTTAACTGATCTGTATTGTATAGATATTGCTCTTTTGGTGTGTACTGTGCATAGCCTAAAGCTGCCGTTCCGCGAGGCACAATCGTCACTTTAAGCAAAGGATATGCATGCTCCAGGTACCAGCCGCAAATGGCATGTCCGGCTTCGTGGTAAGCAATAATTTCCTTTTCTTCCGGTGATATGATTTTATTCTTCTTTTCAAGTCCGCCTATTACCCGGTCAATCGCATCCTGAAAGTCGCTCATATCCACCGCATCCTTGCCTTTACGGGCAGCTATCAAGGCAGCTTCGTTACAAACGTTGGCAATATCAGCACCTGCAAAACCAGGCGTCTGTTCTGCCAGTTTATTAATGTCAAGCGTCTGAGAAATCTTGATAGGTTTCAGATGCACCTTGAAAATCTGCTCACGACCTTTTACATCAGGGCGGTCTATTGATATCTGCCTGTCAAAACGACCGGGACGAAGCAATGCTGTATCCAATACATCAGGACGGTTGGTAGCTGCAAGGATAATAATGCCGCTTTCGCCGCCAAAACCATCCATTTCTACCAGCAACTGGTTCAAAGTATTTTCACGCTCGTCATTGCTCATCATGGCGTTTCTGCCACGGGCACGACCGATTGCATCTATTTCGTCTATAAAAATTACACACGGTGATTTTTCGCGCGCCTGCTTAAACAAATCACGCACACGGCTGGCACCTACACCTACAAACAATTCCACAAAATCGGAACCGCTCATGCTGAAGAATGGCACCTGCGCTTCGCCAGCCATCGCTTTCGCCAGCAAGGTTTTACCTGTGCCGGGAGGACCAATCAGCAAAGCTCCCTTTGGAATTTTACCGCCTAATGCTGTATATTTCTTTGGGTTTTTCAGGAAATCAACAATTTCCATTACTTCCACTTTCGCTTCATCTAAGCCAGCAACATCTGTAAATGTGATATTTACCTTAGTGCCTTTTTCAAACAACTGGGCTTTCGATTTACCAATGTTGAATATGCCGCCTGGACCGCCGCCGCCGCCAGGGCCACCGCCTACTTTGCGCATCAGCAATACCCACAAGCCAGCCATCAGCAGGAAAGTAAACAGGATGTTTGCAATCGGGCCAAACCACTGTATTTCATCATCAACCAATTGCTTTGCCTGCGGCATACCCGGATGTGCCTTGTAAAAGTCAGCCATCGAAGTATTAAAGCTTTCCCAATCCGTTACTTTAAATTCAAACAATGGGTTGTCAGCTTTCGACGCATCTACCTGGTGGTTGAATTTTTCAGTGTAATAAGGTTTGTTCAGGCTGTCTTTCTTTATAAAAACACGAACCACATCTTTATTCCGTATTTGAAAAACCTGTTGTACATCACCTTGCGCCAGCATATTCTGCTGAAACTCCTGCAGAGTGGTTTGTGTCAGGTCAGGTGCGGTTTGTTTTAAATAGCCATAGCCCAATATGATGGCAGCAATGATTGCATAAATCCAATATATGCTTAGCTTGGGTCCTTTCTTGCTATTTCCAGGGTCATTGCCTGAGCCGTTCCTGTCAAACAGGTTGGGCCGGTTGCTCTTCTTCTCTTCTTGTGACATATCAGTTCTTCCGAAAATTGTTTAAATGAATTTTTAATCCTCGTGTTCCTTCACACCGGCATCGCTCCACATTTCTTCCAGCCTGTAAAACTTACGCGTATCGGGCTGCATTATATGAACTACCACGTTTACATAATCTATCAGCACCCATTGCAGCGATTGATAACCTTCGCGCTTGTAAGGGTTTTCGCCGCATTCCAGCTTCACCTGGTCTTCAATATTATCAGCAATTGCCTTTATCTGGATACTGCTGGTAGCTTCACAAATCACAAAAAAATCAGACACCGCTTCAGGAATTTTGCGCAGGTCAAGAGAAATAATATTCTCTCCTTTTTTGCCCTGAATTGCCTTAATAATGGTTTTAAAAAGTCGTGAATTCGTGGTCAGCTTTCCTGTTTTCTTAACGGTGCGTGAAGCCAAAGCGGATAATGGTGCCAACAAATAAAAAGATTTTAAATAATGTGATTATATTTTTCTCCTTTCAGTAATCTGAACGAAGATAAACGATCAGTTGCTTTTTACATTTGCTATGGCGGCTGGTACAATCGTTCAGCCGCATTTTGTTTTATCATCAGAACTTTGTTTTCGCCTGCTCTGATAACGATTGAAAACCTAAATTCCTTTATAGCAAATGTATATAATAAATTTGCCCCGAATTTATCTATGCAAAGTATTGGTAAACCTTTCACAGAACTTGAGGCGGTGGACAGCACCAACAACTATGCCATGGCAGCCGCTAAAAACGGCACTGCCAAATGGGGCGAAGCCTGGTTTGCACACCGCCAGACAAAGGGCAAAGGCAGCCGCGGAAAAAGCTGGACTACCGGCGCTGCCGAAAACATTGCCTTGTCTGTTTTACTGCCGCCTCCACCATCCATTTTCTTCTCCGAAAGCTTCTATTTCACAGCATCTGTTGCTCTCGCCTCCCACGATTTATTTCTCAAATATGCTACCAGTGATGTCTTCATAAAATGGCCGAACGACATCTATTGGCGTGACAGAAAGGCAGCGGGCATCCTCATCGAAAATAGTTTCCGTGGCAGCCTCTGGCAATTCAGCATTGCCGGCATTGGTATAAACATCAATCAGACAGACTTCGATACGGTAATCCTGAATCCTGTTTCCCTCAAACAAATTACCGGAAAAACCTATGATACAATTTTTTTAGCAAAGGAGCTTTGCGGGCATCTCCAAACCCGCTACAACCAGTTAGTAAAAGATAAAACAAGCATTCTTGAGGATTATAATAACAGGCTCTACAAATGTGGACAACAGGTGACTCTTAAAAAAGCCACTGCCGTTTTCCAGGGTGTTATTATGGGTGTAAATAAAGATGGCTTGCTTGAAGTAGATAACGAACTTCAACACCAGTTCAGTTTTGGCGAAATTGAATGGGTGATACCATTCTCTGCCTCAAAACATGATTAAAGTCAAAAGAAACTTTTCGTCGTTCGCCAATCACCGAAACACCACCTTATCCAACAACCTCCCATCTTTTTCCAAACTCCTCGCCTCTCTCTCAAACCGGTTATCAACATATCCATTACGCATACTATCTGCCAAATACAACCACCAAAACAGCAGCACTCCATATTTTTGATATTGCAGCACATGCACTACTTCATGTCTTACCCATCCCGCATCCGCCAAAAACTCCGCTCTCGATGCACCCCACAAATAAATCGTCCGCCCCACTACAATCGCCGCATTCGGCTTCATAATCCATCCCGCAGCTACCATCGCCAACCTGCTATTCTCCCTGATGAAAACAACCATACAATCAGCCTTTCCAAAACTAAACCAACTACCAGCCCAAATACCTGATCACCCCACATACACGCACCCAACACCGAAATTCACCTTGGGTTAAAATGCCCTTACCCGCAGCAGCACCGCTGCCTAATTGAAACCCGTGCATGGAATTAGCGTAGCGATTTCAATCGAGGCGATTAAAAATCACGATTACCAAAATAACCAAGCAAAGCGCTCATGAATACTAATAAAGATCATTAGACTCATTTATAACTTCTTTGCCATTTTCTTCGGGGGAGAAGAAAGTATCAGTGGATAAACAAAACACTCATTGCAAACAAGACATCAACCAAATCACCAACCTACATTTGTACTGTCACAAATCATCACCATATGAAAAAAATCATCTTTCTCCTCTCCATACTGATAGCCATAACCGCCATCGCTCAAAAACATAAATCTTCCCAACCTTCCAAACTCAAATCATTCAATCCAAAAGACCGCCCGAAAAACCTCTCCGACTCCGCCCTTCTCGATCTCGTTCAAAAACAAACCTTTAAATACTTCTGGGACTTTGCTCATCCCGTTTCCGGTCTTGCGCGCGAGCGTAGCAATGTGGCTTACGATTATGGCAACGAAGTTGTTACCACCGGCGGTTCCGGTTTCGGCATCATGGCTATCATCGTTGCCACCGACCGCAAATTTATTACCCGCGATACTGCCGTTGCCCACCTCCTCAAAACTGTAAAGTTTCTTTCCAAGGCAAATAGCTATCATGGCGTATTTCCGCATTGGCTGGATGGTGCCACGGGCAAAACCATTCCCTTCGGGCGAAAGGATGACGGCGGCGACCTTGTGGAAACCTCCTTCCTCTTCCAGGGTCTACTCTGCGCCCGACAGTATTTCAATGACACCATACCCCGTGAGCAGGAGCTTCGCAACCGCATCACCTGGCTCTGGAACGAAGTGGAATGGAACTGGCATACCCGCGACGGGCTCGACCTCCTCTACTGGCACTGGAGCCCCAACAACGGCTGGGCTATGAACTTCGAGCTTCGTGGTTACAATGAAACCCTTATTACTTACATTCTCGCCGCTTCTTCGCCCAACTATTCCATTAGCCGCAAGGTGTACACCAACTGCTGGGCGCAGAGCAACCACTTCCGCAATGGCAAGCTTTTTTACGGTATTAACCTTCCGCTTGGGTTTGATTATGGCGGACCTCTCTTCTTCACCCATTATTCTTTTCTCGGGCTTAACCCTCACGATCTTAAGGATGAGTATGCGGACTACTGGGAGCAGAACGTCAACCATACGCTTATTAACTACAAGCATTGCGTTCTCAATCCCCTCCGTTTCGAGGGCTATTCCGATAGCTGCTGGGGGCTTACCGCCTGCGATACTTACGACGGCTACAATGCCTTCTCGCCTACCAACGATGATGGTACCATTGCGCCTACCGCTGCCCTTTCCGCCATGCCTTACACGCCTGAGCAGAGCATGAAAGCGCTCCGCCATTTCTATTACGATCTCGGCGACAGCTTGTGGGGACAATACGGCTTTAAGGATGCTTTTAATCAAAGCCATCATTGGGTGGCGGATTCTTATTTAGCCATCGACCAGGGACCGGAGATTGTGATGATTGAAAACTACCGGAGCGGCTTGCTGTGGAAGCTGTTTATGAGCATCCCGGAGATACAGAATGGGTTGAAGAAATTGGAGTTTGAAAGTCCATGGGTGAAGTGAGAAAAGGAGATGAGTAACAACATTTGTATTCAATACACGTAGCCGGGCAGACCGATGCAGAATGGTTTTATTGAACGTTTTAACAGGGTATACCGGGAAGCTGTATTGGATGCTTATCTCTTCTTTGACTTGCATGAGGTAAGGCAGTTAAATAGAGAATGGATGGAGGAATACAACCTGAGAAGACCACACGAAGCACTCGATAACATGACACCTCACGAGTACAAAAACAAAGCCGACGAAAAGAAAAAACATCAGCCAAATACTGTCTGACTTTTGGGGTACTTACACTCTTGCATTATCCTTCCTTTTGAAATATTAAGAACTATAAAAGAACCTATTGCTGTAATTGAAAAAATTGTCACCATCGGAATCAAAGAATCTTTTACAAATATTCCCACAATGAATGAAGTTAAAGCACCCAATCCAAGTTGAATAGCACCGATCAATGAGGATGCACTTCCTGCGTTTGTAGAAAAAGGAGCAAGACTTAATCCGGCACAATTGGGGTTGGAAATACCTAAACACGTTAGAAAAAGAAACAGCATAGCTATTGTACTGTACAATCCCAAAAGATTAGTCGTTGCCAAAAGCAGAAATAAAATACTAATGCAACTTTGAAATATTAAAGCCCCGAAAACTAATTGTTGACTTGAAAATGTTTTGAGCAATACTCCATTCAGTTGCCCTGAACCAATAAAACTTATTGACATCAGGGCAAAAATAATTCCGTAGGTTTTAGCATCTACTTTAAAAATCGACATAAACAAAACTGGCGATGCAGAAATGTAGCTAAACAATCCGGCAAATGCGATGGCACCTGAAAGTGCGTAGGTATAAAATTGCGGCGTACGCAAAATTTCCCAGTAATTAGCAAGAATAGGTATTGGCTTTAACGACACAGAAGCATTGGGTTTATCTCTGTTGGGAAGCCCAATCATGGATGCGATTAATATAATAATTCCCAGGCACATCAATATTAAAAAAACGGTGTGCCACCCGTAAGCCTGTGTAATAAATCCGCCGATTGTTGGTGCCAACAAAGGCGATAAGCCTACAACAAGCATGAGTTTGGAAAATATTTTCGGTGTGTCTTTTTCAGCGAAATAGCTTGGAACCATAGCTACCGATGCAACGATGGCCGAGCAAGTGCCAATGGCCTGAAGCAAACGCAATGCAATAAATGTGTCAATATCTTTTACCAATACGCAACCTAAAGAAGCCAAAATATAAAGAAGCATTCCAATAAATAATGGTTTCTTTCCACCAAAGCGGTCTAACAGGGGCCATACAATAACTGGCCTGCAGAAATACCAATGAAATAACTCGACAATGTCAGGGAAACAGTAGCGGTAGAAGTGTGTAAATCTTTTGCGATACTTGCAAAACCTGGCAAATACATATCTATAGAGAATGGGCCAATAGCGGTAAGCAAACCCAATAGGAAAACGATTTTTAAATATTCCTTTTTTTGCATCCTGTAATTGTTAAACGATTTTTTTGTTTGAAAGTGGGGCGTAAGAAACGGTAGCATTAAAGGAATAAAATCAACGCTCAAAGCGTTGATTTTCCAATTTATTATTTTATAAAAAAGGCTGTCTCGAAAGATAGAGACAGCCCACTATTACTCCATTAATTCGTTTTAATAGCCTGCTGTAAACCTTTGTTTTGGATGCTTGTTTGTTTCCACTTCATCGGCAATTACAACCGCTAAATCCTGCACCGACAAATAGCTGCGGCCTTTATCGTTAAGCACCGGATTGTTCAAACCTAACCGATAAATTCCTGTTCTGCCGGTGTCGATACCAGGATGCATTTCTAATGCAGGACTAAAAAACGTCCAGTTCAAATCTTTTTCTTCTTTAATAATGTTCAGGTAATCTCTCGCAGCCGTTGCCCCTTGTTTATATGCTTCCGGAAAATCGGGACTATCTACTACCTGTTTGCCATCAATAAACAAACTTCCTGCACCGCCAATTACTATCAAACGCTCTACGCCAGACTCTTTAACAGCCTGCTGAATATTTTTAGAACCCGTTAAAAAATCATTGTACAAGTTAGGGTTTGTCCACCCTGCATTAAATGCACTTACCACCACATCATATCCTTTTACGGTAGCTGCTAAAGCGGTTACGTCATCTACATCTACTTTTTTAGCTGTTAGATTTTCATTTGCTTGCACCTTAGATATGTCACGGGCAATTGCAAGAATTTGGTGCCCACGACTGCTTAATTCTTCTATTATACTTTTACCCACAAATCCTGTGGCGCCAATTACTGCTATTTTCATGTTGCTAATTTTTTAAGTTTGTTTTTTGAACTTGTTATTGAAATATTTTAGAGTTTGTTACTCAATTCATTTATAGTTTTTCATGCCTCATTAGTTCAGTTTAGTAATAAATGTTTTTATGATGTTCGCTGCTTCGCTATAATATTCTTCGAGCATAAAATGTCCTCCATTAAAAAAATGCAATTCGGCTTCAGGAAGATTTGATAAATAAGCTTTGGCACCTTCCGGCAAGAAGAAAGGATCATTCTCGCCCCAAAGAATTAGCGCAGGTGGGTTGGATTGGGAAAAATAAGTTTGCCACGCGGGGTAACTTTCAACATTCGTTTTATAATCTGCAATCAGCTCTAATTGAATCTTTGCCCGATTTGGCAATTGCATAAAATAATCGTCAAGCCCGTAGCTATCAGGATTAATTTTATTGGCATCGCCTGCTCCATCCATATATTGACGCCTGATGCCTTCCCTGCTAAAAAAGAACGATGCTTTATCTTCATTTTCTTTCGTTTGATTCTGGGCATACTGCTGCAAGGGTAAAGTAATGGCCCCAAAGCCAACGAGATAAGCATTGGCATTTTGAATGATGAGAGACTTAATCAGCGATGGGCGTTTGCCGGCTATTCTATATCCGATAGGACCGCCATAATCGTGCACATACAGGTTTATATTGCTTAACTGCAATGTGTCAATAAACCTTTCAATGGTGGCAGCGATATTGCTGAAGTTATAAGTATAGCCGGCAGCGGAAATATCCTCGCTTTGTCCAAATCCCGGAAAATCTGGCGCTACCACATGAAAGTCCGCTTCTAACACGCACATAATTTGTTGATACATGTGGGAGGATGATGGAAAGCCGTGCATAAATAAAATCGTTTCCTTATTTTCTTGTCCGCCTTCCCGGTAAAAGATTTTATACTGTTCAATCACAACATTTTTATATTCCATAGTAGTTTTTGAGTTTATACTAAAAGCGCAGAATTTGACAGACGTTTTTCAGCCGTTACGATCTTATTAATGGTGATCGTCCTTTATTTTTTGCTGTGTATATAGCGCATCATCTCTAAGACTTTATTGGAGTAGCCCCATTCGTTATCGTACCAGCTTACCACTTTCAGGAATTTATCTGATAGCATTATCCCGGCGCCCGCATCGAATACCGAAGTACACGCATTTCCGTTGATATCAGAGCTTACAATTTCATCTTCGGTGTACCCCAATACGCCCTTCAATTCATTTTCCGCCTGGTGTTTCATTACTTCTTTTACTGCTTCATAACTGGTTGCCCGGTTTAACTTAACGGTAAAGTCAACTACAGAAGCATTGGCAACCGGCACTCTGAAAGACATACCGGTTACTTTGCCTTGTAATTCCGGAAGAACCTTACCGACCGCTTTCGCTGCTCCTGTAGCTGCTGGAATTATGTTCTGAAAAGCGCCACGTCCAAAACGCCAGTCTTTGCCAGATGGGCCATCTACTGTTTTTTGGGTAGAAGTAACGGCGTGTATGGTTGTCATCAAACCTTCGTCAATACCCCAACTGTCATTCAACACTTTGGCAATAGGTGCAAGGCAGTTTGTGGTACACGAAGCAGTGGAAATAACCTGTAAACCGGGAGCATAATTATTATGATTTACACCAAATACAAACATCGGCGTTTCATCCTTCGAAGGCCCAGTTATAATCACCTTTTTTGCTCCGGAAAGCAAGTGACCCTGAACGGATGTTGCAGTAAGAAAAAAGCCTGTTGACTCGCAGACGTAGTCGGCTCCAATGGCTGCCCAGTTTAACTTTGACGGGTCCTTTTCTGACGTAATTCTTACAGGTCGGCCATCAACAACTAATTGATTGTCCTTTACTTCAATAACACCGTTGAAAGCGCCGTGCGTTGAATCGTATTTTAGTTGGTAAGCAAGGTAATCAACATCTTGCAGGTCATTGATGCCTACGATTTCAACGTTTTCAAATTTCCGCGACGCCCTGAAAACCATTCTGCCGATGCGGCCAAATCCGTTGATTCCGATTTTTATTTTTTCCATATTGCTGCTTTAGTATTACTTATTGTTTATTTTAAATTTATCTTTTGAATTTTTTACTAAAATCTTTAAGTGTTTGTTTACTTAATTCATTTATCAAAACCTGTTCTGTGTCGCTGTATAGTTTAGCTAAATGCTTATTAATATTTTTGCCTATCAAACATTCGGGGTTTGGCGTATTTTTTTGATTTCCTAAAAACGAAACCTGTCTTACACTTTCATAAATAGCCCCAAGTGTAATTTCAGCAGAAGCCATTGCCAGTGATGTACCGCCATTTTTTCCTTCTTTGCTTTGTACAAATCCATGATTACGCAAGTTGATTAATTCCTTGCGCACCATGGCAGGATTGATGTTGATGCTTCCTGCTATATAAGTCGAGGAAACGAGTTTATCTTTTGCATGGTCAAGCAAAACCAATATATGCATTGCTATCACAAACCTTCCGTTATTCATACTGTAAACATTATTGTTACAGTTGCAAAGATGTGGTGTTGATTTCGAATTACCTAATTATTCTGTAATTAAATTTATTGCAGTATAAAAATGATAGGCATTTTTATATTTCTTACTTCGAAATAAGAATTCAATAAGTATTAAAATAAGAGCAGCTAAAAGATGACCCAAACAAATTTCAAACACATTTTAATGCAAAACTTCGACAGAGGTATGCGCCTAACAAGGGGTTTGGCGTTATTTGGGCAGTACGTTGTTAACTTCGGCTGTAGTTCGTTATCAGCTTCGGTTTCGGCTCAACGTTAGTAATTTAGCTTTAGTTGTTATCTTCAACTTTTAAAACTATATTGGGATTTGTCGTCGGCAGACGTTTTTTAAATATCCCAACAACGCCAAGCCTTGATCGTTGTACATAAGCAATCCGCAGACTACTAAAACCTGACCGATAAATACAACTTAATTAACCATCTGTAAGTTTGTAGAATGAAACCAGGATTATATTTTGACACTTCTGTTTTTGGAGGAGCTTTCGATGAAGAGTTTGAGGAAATTTCAACTTTGCTTTTTGAAAAGTAAAGCTGGGACAGATTATTTGTGTTTATTCAGACCTTTCAGAAACAGAACTGAAAAAATGCACCACAAAGGGTTAGAGATTTTTTTGCTGACTTACCAAAAGAGCATGTACAGTTTGTTGAAGTGACGGAAGAAGCCTACGAACTTGCACACAAATATTTGGACGAAAAAGTTGTTGGTCCAACAAGTGCAGACGATTGTGGACACATTGCAACAGCAACGCTTAACAAAGTGGGCTTTTTAGTTAGTTGGAACTTTAAACACATTGTAAACGTTTTTAAAATTCGCGGCTACAATTCAATAAATTTACGTTGTGGTTATTCGCAACTTGATATTCGTTCACCAAAAGAAATTGTATATAATTAAGACGACAAATAAAAAAGAAAAAACGTTTGATACAGTAAAAGTGTTTAGAGAAATCAAGGAAAAAATTGCAAAGGAAACTGAAAAAATGAGTTTCGCTGAATTTAAAGAATACTTGAACAAAAATAAGTTACAGGCTGCAAAATAGACTTTGCCTACGCACAACATTGGTTTTCTGCTATGCTGGCAGATGAATATAAAATACCAGCACAGCAGTAATACTCAACGTTGGCGGCAATTTAAAAAACCTTCCATGACAAGCGAAATTTGTTCCCTAAGTACATAAAGTATTAAACACAAAAAATGGCATACTTAATAATAATCATACTAACAATTTGTGTAACCAGTCTTTTTATTTATACCTATCGTTGGAATATAGTTAATCCAAATAAAAGTGGCTCTTTAAATATTGATAATTTACAGAGAACATTTGTTTACCATGTCCCCAAGAAACTAAATAATAAACCTAAATTAATTATCGCTTATCACGGCTCGAAGATGAAAGCGTTTATAATGCAGATTTTTACAGGACACGAATTTGACGAGTTAGCCGATATGGATGAAAATACAATTATCGTATATCCCCAAGGTTATAAGAACAATTGGAATGACTGTAGGAAACAAGCACCGTTTCCAGCCAAACAATCGAATGTAGATGATGTTAAGTTTACGGAACAAATCATTTCATTTTTCAAGAAAGAATACCAAATTGACACTACTCATATTTTTGCAGTTGGATTTTCAAATGGGGGACAGATGGTGATGAAATTAGCCAAGCAGAAACCAGAATGGTTTAAGGGATTTGCGGTTATTAGTGCAAACCTTCCAACTGAAAACAATAACGACTGTATTGATACAAAAAAACCAGTTTCTTTGTTGTTGATGAACGGTACGAATGACCCTATCAATCCTTATGAAGGTGGCGAAGTAATATTAGATAGACAAAGCTTTGGCTCGGTTATTAGCACCGAACAAAACCTGCAACATTGGCTAAATGTAAGTAACTGTGACTTATTAGAAAAGGGTATTACACAATTTCCGCAAAACAAAGCAGAAAATAATATAACAGCTATTCAAAAGACATATCTTTCATCAACGACCAATAAACAAATAAGCTTTATAAAAGTTATAAATGGCGGACACACCATACCAAATCGGAATTTTCGTGTTCCCATTAAGAAAATGGGGGAAATGAACAAAGACATTGACGGACCGAAATTAATTTGGGATTTCTTAATGGCGTTAAAATAAAACTGCCACCAACAAGTGTATTGCCAATAGTGTGGCGGGACGTTGGAGCAATCGGCTACAATTCGCTATCAGCTTCAGTTCAGGCGGAAGAAACTCCTTTGAACATCAGAATAATTTTTTAATCTTTGAATAAATAATGTCCGCCGCGGCGGAGCCGGGCAGAAGTTTTTCAACTTCCCCACCATCGCAAAGCCCCAAAATGTTAGCCTTCAAAACATCACCGTTTTTCAATACTCACAAACTCTCTTTCTTCCGGGCCGGTATAGTTAGCGCTTGGGCGAATGATCTTTCCATCCTGTCGCTGCTCAATAATATGCGCGCACCAGCCGGTAAGTCTTGCTATCACAAATAAAGGCGTAAAAAACAAAGTGGGTACACCCATTATGTGATACGATACAGCCGAGAACCAATCGAGATTCGGGAACATCTTTTTCTCATTCCACATCAATGTTTCAATCGCTTCGGCAATGTTGAATAATTGCAGATCGCCGGCTTCTTCCGACAGTCGTTTTGCCACGGCTTTTATCACTTCATTTCGCGGGTCGGAAATGGTATATACCGGGTGACCAAAACCAATGATGACTTCTTTGTTTGCCAACCGTTGCCTGATGTCTTCTTCCGCTTCTGCCACGCTGCTATAACGGCTTTGAATGTCGTACGCCACTTCATTAGCACCGCCATGCTTGGGTCCACGCAAAGCTCCGATAGCGCCCGTTACACAGGAATAAATATCGCTTCCTGTGCCAGCAATCACGCGGGCTGCAAACGTGCTGGCATTAAATTCATGCTCGGCATATAAATTCAAAGATACCTGCATGGCTTCTGTCCATGATGCGGAGGGTTTTTCGCCATGCAGCAAATGAAGAAAATGTGCGCCGGTTGTGTCGTCATCCGTTTCGGTTTCTATCCTTTTTTTATCGTTGGCAAAATGATACCAGTATAGCAACGCAGAAGATGAGGAAGCAATGAGTTTGTCAGCAATATTTCTTGCGCCTTCCGGTAAATGTTTGTTGTTTTCCGGTTCGGTTGTTCCGAGTACGGAAGTGTAAGTTCGCAGCACATCCATCGGGTGCGCCGTGGCTGGTATTTGTTCTAATACATTCTTAGCTACGCTGTTTAACCCGCGCAGCGAGACAAGCTTTTTCCTGTACGATTCTAACGTTGTTTTATCGGGCAATGAACCGTACAACAACAGGTACGCGACTTCTTCGAACGAAGCTTTTTCGGCAAGGTCGAGAATGTTATAGCCGCGATAATGCAGGTCGTTTCCGCTTCTGCCTACAGTGCAGATGGATGTATTACCGGCAGGCACACCAGATAAGGCAACTGATTTTTTGGGTTTGAATTGGGGCGTTACAGCATCATTATTCATTGTTATCATTTTATATGGTAAAGAAATCGTTTTTGTGAGTGGTGAGTATGTAACTATGTCATCCTTTGCAATGCGGCTCAATTGCATAGCACGTCATTACACACAATCTGTCTTTGTGCAGCTTGTATTATTTTGTGGTTTAAAAAAAGCTCAATCATTGCCCCGAACGTGATGGGAACATTCCTGCGTACCGAAGCAGCAGGAATGGCAACAACTGCCGATCACATAGCGGCGTACGATGGTTATAACTAAGATACACCGTACATCACACATCTGACATCGCACACCGATTTACTTCTTTTTATATAGTTCATCAAGCTTGTTTTCATACGCATAATAACCAATGCTGTCATACAGTTCTGCACGGGTTTGCATGGTGTTTACAACATTCTTTTGCGTGCCCTCGTTTCGTATAGCTTCATACACATTCAAAGCCGCTTTGTTGGCTGCGCGAAAAGCCGATAGCGGATACAAAACAAGGCTTACACCTGCATTGCGCAATTCATCGACCGTCCACATTGGCGTCATTCCAAACTCAGTGATGTTGGCAAGAATGGGCAAGCCGCAAGCCTCGCTGAACTGTTTATATAAAGACAAATCGGTAACCGCTTCCGCAAATAAAAAATCAGCGCCGGCATCTGCATAAGCCTTCGCGCGTATTAATGTTTTATCGAGTCCTTCTACAGCCAAAGCATCGGTGCGTGCACCAATTACAAACTGCTCATCGGTACGCGCATCCACTGCCGCTTTAATGCGGTCGGTCATCTCTTCTGTTGTTACCACTTCTTTGTTTGGGCGATGACCGCAACGCTTGGCGCCAGCCTGATCTTCAATATGCAAAGCGGCAGCACCGGCTTTAATCAACGACTTTACCGTGCGGGCAACGTTGAATGCGGAAGGACCAAAACCAGTATCCACATCTACGAGCAAAGGCGTATCAATAACGTTTGTAATGCGGGTGATGTCAATCAATACATCTTCGAGTGTTGTGATGCCTAAATCTGGAATGCCCAACGAACCGGCAGCCACGCCGCCGCCCGATAAATAGATGGCTTTATAACCAGCTTGCGCAGCCAGCAAAGCATGGTTGGCATTGATGGTTCCAATCACCTGTAAAGGCTGCTCTTCTTTCATCGCTTTGCGAAAGCGGGCACCGGCAGAATCGTTAGTGTTCATCGTTGTAAATAAGTAGCCAAAGGTAAGGGCGTTGGTATTTCATCACCGGGTAGCCGTATGCACTTTAAGCTTTTATACCGCTTATTTATTTTAGTAAAACGCATGGCGCCAGCCAAATATCTTTATCGCATGTTGCTGTTGCAAGAGGTAGTAAAGAGTTATGGTAAACATGTTGTTCTTGGTATTCCATCTTTTCATGTTGACAATGGTATTTACTGGATAAAAGGCGCCAATGGTTCGGGTAAAACGACACTGTTGAAAATAGTAGCCGGGCTGTTATCATTTGATGGTGATGTTATTATAAATGATATCAGCTTGAAGAAGCAGCCGCTTCAATATCGCCGGCAAATAAGCTGGTCGGAAGCCGAGCCTTTGTTTCCTTCTTTTCTGCGGGGTGTTGATTTGATAAAGATGTATAGCCGTATCCGCAAAGCGCCGGAGGCAGAAGTTAATAAGCTGGTTTTTGTTTTAAAAATGGATGATTATATCGCCAATGCTATTGGCACTTATTCTGCAGGCATGACTAAGAAACTATCTCTTCTTCTGTCCTTTCTTGGAAAGCCTTCGCTCATTATTCTTGATGAGCCTTTTATAACGCTGGATGCAGAAACGGTGAGCATTGTAGCGGAATTAATTACAGAAATGAACTTAAACAATAAGACTCATTTTATCATCAGCTCGCACCAGGATATTGATATGCGGGAGCTTCGTTTTGATAAGTCGTTTGTGCTGTCTGATAAAACATTGGTAGCAGAATGAAAACATTTCTTAACCTGTTTATAAGTGTACTTATAAAGCCATTTTATAAAGAGAATGCCGGTGCGCTGGTATTCATTTACACCATGATGTTTTTCGTGGTAAGCACGGTGGATGGCGCAGGTTTATTTGCTTATCATTATTCGCTGATTACATCCATGCTCACAAGCCCTGTTGTGTATTTCCTTGTTTTATTGATATGGCTGCTATATGCCCGAAAATGCACTTCGTTTGTAAGCGATACGATCCAAAGTCCATATCACTCATTTCTTTATATCATCAATTCTATCTCTGTCAGGAAGCGATTATTCCTGTTCCTTTTTGCTGATGCGTTCCTGATGCTGCCGGTGCTTTTGTATGCCTTGTTAATTGTGTTTGTTGGCTGGCAGCAACAGGCTTTTCTGCCCACAATTTTTGTTGTTCTTTACTTACTGTTATTGTGTGTTGCAATGGCTGCGAGGCATGTATATGTATTAAACAATCCGGCGAACAACACGCATGTTTCATCAAAGAAAAAGCACGCATATCCCGGTACCTTTTCGCGTTATCCGTTTGTTCTTTTATCGTTTGTTGCCAATGAACACAAAGCCATTTGGATCGGGTTAAAAATATACAGTTGCGCCGTGCTATATCTCATTGCGCGATACAATACAAATACGGATTATGATACGCTGATGCCCTTCCTGTTTTCCAATTTCGGCATCCTGGCAAGCGGTGTTTTGGTGTATGGCGTCAGGCAGTTTGAAGAAGGGTATTTGTCTTTTTATAAAACTCTCCCGGTGCCTCTTATAAGGCGCTTTGCAAACTACGTTTTGTTGTATGCCGTTTTATTGATTCCTGAGTTTATTACAGCATTATATCTGACGCCTGTGCATCTGCACATAACAGATGCTATCAGCTTCGCATTATGCGCTTATAGCTTGCTATTGCTGATGAATAGTCTTTTGTTTCTTTCCGATTTCAGCACGAAGGAATTTGCGGTGGTTCTGGCTGGTGTGTTCTGTGTGCAATATATTACGATACCAGCCGCTGGATACTTGTGTTTATCTCTCTTGTTTTTGACTGCAGCAGTTCTCATTTTCTTTACACACTATTACCGATTTGAAAGAAATGCAGAAAAGGAAAGTGTGTAAAGTATTTGGTCATTACTCTTTCACTTTTCCCATCAAAAAACCCAATGGTTTCAATGGCTCTACGTTATCAAAAATGATTTTCGCCATGCCTAATAAAGGGATTGTCAACACCATACCGGCAATGCCCCAAACCAGCTCGCCGACAATCAGCCCGGCAATGGTTATTAACGGGTTGATATTTACCTTTTCGCCCACCACGAGTGTTTCTAAAAAATAAGTTTGTATAAACTGTACCGTTGCATACGAAATTAAAACGCCAAGCACCATCATATTGCTGCCGCCCTGCACTACGGTCATAAGCATGGTAAGCAAAGTACCGGTGATGTTGCCAATAAAAGGAACCGTTTCCAGCACCGAAGCGATCATGGCAAACAGCACGGCACTTTTTACACCCACAATGCTGAAACCAATGCTGTACATAATGGTAAGGCAAACGATCATTAACGCAAGTCCGGATATATATTTCTGCGCTACTTCGCGGCATTTTTTTATTACGGATGAAGCCTTCTCCCGGTGCTGTGAAAAGAACAATCGCAGCATCGCTTCTTTTAAATGTGAGCGGTATAAAAGGAATAAAAACACGTACACAATGAACACAATAAAATCAGTAAGAAACCCACCCAAGCCCGCTAATAAAAAAGATACCGCATTAGTGATATAACTGCCGGACGAGCTGCCTGATGTGCCGCTGGCAATCTTATTTTGTTCCTTTACCGACAAGCCAGCACGCTGCTGCAGGTACTGTTGAAACTGCGTAATTTTCTCCATTGCCTTCTGCTCAATATCGCCTGAATCCTGCGCCAGTTTTGACACCTGCCATACAATCACGTAGATAATTCCGGCAATCACCAGTAAAAAAAAGAATACCGCGAGCATAACCGATAACCAATGCGGGAAGCGTTTTTTCTCCATCCATAATGTGAGTGGCAACAGCAACATGCTGATGACAACCGCAAACATAACCGGCGCCAGAAAAGGCTTGGCAACATATAAAATGAAAACAGCAAGAACGATAACAAGCATCACCTGCAACGCTTGCGACAAGTTGGTTTTGATCATAATAGCTGGTTACGGATTTTAAATATAAAGTATGGGATTGTTCTGGTAAAAAATCAAAAATGTGTATCCGTTTTTTACTGCTCATTATGCTTCTATACACATCATGAATAAACCTTTCTCTCAATTCCCCTACTTATTTAGCTGCTATTGTGTTCTGACTTTTGATGAATAATTTCTCTGCCATCTCTTCATCATGACCATAAATATCCTTACGGAAATTGAGCTTGCCGTTCTTATCAACCCAGGTAGTAAAATAACCAATCAGCACACGTACAGGCTTCTTTATCGTCACCCATTTTTCATGGTCCAAACCCATACAACTGTCTATCTTTTCTTTTGTCCACGAAGTATCGGCGCGTAATAAATAAGCTGCCATCTTTGGCGGGTCCTGTATGCGTATACAGCCATGACTGAAGCTGCGGTTGGTAGAAGAAAACAGGTTGCGGTTTGGTGTATCGTGCAGGTAAATATCGTAGCTGTTTGGGAACAAAAATTTTACATGCCCCAACGAATTATTATCGCCGGGTTTTTGTCTTATAATCGGCAAGCTTCCGCTGTGCCCGGTTACCTCCATATTATGACTGGCTAAATAATTTTTATTACGGGCCATACCAGGTACAATTTCCTTTTTCACAATGCTTACCGGTACATTCCAGTATGGGCTGAACACAACATATTTCAGGTCGCCGGTAAAGATGACTGTGCCGGTGCCTTCTTTGCCTACAATCACATTCATATCAAACTGCAGCTTGCCGCTATCGTACACATGCAGTTTATATTCAGGTATATTCACCATTATGTAGTTGCTGTCATTTTCAGGCGCCATCCAGCGGTCGCGCTCCAGGTTTATTAATATCTGCTTGATGCGGTTTTCTATCGGGTAGTTCAGCTCTTTCATAAACGGAGTTCCGGCAATGCCATCCGGTTTTAAACCCATCCGGTTTTGAAACGATTTTACAGCCGCAACCGTAGCCGAATCGTATGCATTTGTGGTATCACCTTCCGGCAAATCGCCCAGCAACTGCAGCCTTTGTTTGATCTGTGCAATAGCAGCCGATGCATCACCCTTCTTATATGTTTTGGCAGGAAATGGTATCGAATCCCAACTGTTATTTTTTTGTATGTTATAATATTGTGTCAATGCCGCCTGCAGCTTCTTGTATTGTTTATTCAGCGGCAGGTACCGGTCTTCATCTTTGCCTTTATTCGCAATCACAGAATCCAGCATCACTGTTAGGTCTACCTTTTTACGTGGAATAAACCAGCCTAATTCCTCCGCATTCACATCGCCACCTTTATACACTTTACTGGCATATTTAAAAAACTGTCCCGTCAGCATCAATTCTGTTTCCAGCGGAGAATGATCTTTGTGCTCAGTTGAGTCGGTAAAGAATGCATTGTACAACTCATTCATCTTCTTGCTGTACAGGCTGCTGTCTTTCAGGTCCGAAATGGTAGTGCTTAACAGGTTTACAAAGTTGGTAGCCTGTTCGGCAAGTCCGCTTGTATCAAACCATGCATATTCAAAATTGCGCTGTTTATAAAAGTCTTCAAACTGCTGTTTGTACGAAGTGTACTCCGTATTTTTAGCCACAAAAGCATTAATTTTATTACTGTCTAAAAACAGGTTATTAAAGGCATTTACGCCCGTGATAGATTTATCTGCCTCAACTTCTTTTTCTTTTTTGTTTTTGCAGGAAAATAAAAGAACCACAAGCAGCAGGGTAGGGATTACCGATATTGATTTCATTATATAGAAAAAATTATTTGTGTGAGTAAATAAGCAAAGCAGATGCCACCACACCCGCCGTTTCTGTCCGCAGCCTTGTGGCGCCAAGACTCACCGGCTGATGCCCGTTTTGTAAAGCGGTTTCAATTTCTTTTTCTGTAAAGTCACCTTCCGGTCCTATCAGCATTTGCACACTGTTTTCTATAGGTATCGACGACAATAATAGCTTCCGGTTATCGTCATCGCAATGGGCGATTAATTTTTGTTTAAATGAATGGCTGTCGGCTGCCGCTTCTTCAAAAGTTGCCGGCTGCCTGAGAAGCGGCAGCCATACCTGCCGGCTCTGTATCATAGCCGAAACCACGATGCTCTGCAGCCGTTCCATCTTCACATGCTGCTTTTCGGTGCGGGCGCATAGCAGCGGGATAATTTCCTGAACACCCATTTCTACAGCTTTTTCCAAAAACCATTCGAAGCGGCTTACATTTTTCAGCGGCGATATAGCAATGCATACTTTTTTGCCTTCCTGTTTTTGATACGTCACATCTTCTATGCGCACGTTGCACATCTTTTTATCGGCGTTTACTATCAGGGCTGTGTACAGGCTGCCTTTTCCGTTAATGAGTTGCAGCCTGTCGCCCTCCTTCATGCGAAGCACTTGTATGCAATGCCGGCTGGTATCTTCACCCAATGTAATGATGGCATTGGCAGACGCCACCGAAGGCTCGTAAAAATAAGGAGACTGCATATTGTTAAATTAAAGCTTGTTGATATGACCTGCAGGCATCATGACAACAAACTAATGCGAAGATTAAGACAAGCTTTGGATTTTATCAATCATAGCTCCAGCCAATAGTATCTGTACAATAACACCGGAACAAAGGAACTAAAACTGAAAAGTAGTCTTTATTACAATATTATACCATCGTTTCTTTTGCAAAATAATTCACCGCTTCCCGGCTGCTCTGCGCAAAGCTTCGGATCCAGTTGTCAGCCTGCGCCGCCAGCACGTCCAATATTATGTGTTCGGTAACGCTTAGTTGCTTCGCAATATCGTCATTAATGTATTCTGCTTCCAGCCTGTTTTCCGGTTTTGCCATCGATAAATTGTAGCTCGCCACGCGGTGTTCCCAGCACCATTTCTGCAGGTCGCGGCTGGCAAATGGCGCCACCGCAGGAATACGGATTTTTTTTGGCAATCCATTCTCAACCGCACACTTGCGCGCCAGTTGCAGCACATCTTCCTCTGTCAGCACTTCCTTTCCCGATGCAAAGTTTAAAGGCGTTCCATCGTTATAATCCAGCACATACAGCAGCCAGTTTTTTTCTTCATTTTCAGTTGATGGCTGTACACAGCCAAAATGCCAGAAAGCACCTTCGCGATACAAGCGCAATGGTTTATTTTCTTCTGCAGGCAAGGCTGTTTCCGGCGCCAGGGGCATCCTGCGCACACGTGTTCTCTTCAGGTACAATCGTCCCTGCCGGTACACGCGCTTCATTTGCCTGATTGCCCATTGCGGGTGCGTTTGCTGTAGTGTTGCAATACAATCTTCCAGGCTCCGGTTTTTCTTTTCTTCCAGTAAATGAACCAAAGCTGCATACACTTCCTTATCATCCGCTTCCGGTTTGCGCGGGCGGTGGTTGTATGTTTCCTCCGGCATTTGAACCAGCGAGCAGGCTTGCGCTACGGTCAGGTTGTACCGCTTCACCAGTTCTTTTGCCAGCTTGCGAGATACCGTTTTGTCGCTGTCCGTTTTCAGCAAAGCCGACAGCAGCATTTTATATTTATCGTTTGGCCGCCAGCCCAGCGAAGCCGTTGATTGCGCCTGCTCCTCTTTCGCCAGCCTGTCCATCCCGGCCAGTTCGTTCTGCCAGTTATACAAAGTAGCGCGCGATATTTCTGCTTCTGCGCAAATGGCTTTAATAGATTTGGTTTTGTGCGCCATCTGGTGCACCCACAGCCGGCGCTCATGCTCACTGTATCTGTGTACTTTCATTGGCATCAAATATAACGGTGCGTGTATAATAATGCGGGTTGATGTGCATTAATAGCTGACCAACTATTTTATATCCGCCAACATACCAAAAATGCTGAACTTTCTTTTTTTTCCGGTAAAATAATCAACGCTTCCAGCCTTGCGGATGTCATTTCCAACTTCGTCGACATGATTTCTAAGCTTACGGAAATGATAATTCCCGGTTACGTTTTTTGAAAGATATACAGTTACGCCAGGTTCAGCAGGTTTAAAATAGCCTGCCGGCACAATTCCTGTTTTGTCATTTTCTAAAACAGGATATAATGAAAGCAGTCAGAATTCATGAATTCGGTGGTCCCGAAGTATTAAAAATAGAAGAAATAGAAAAGCCCGTACCAGCCGCAGGTGAAGTATTGATAAAAATATTTGCTACCAGTATCAACCCTGTCGATTCTAAAATACGCAGCGGTAAAAACTATGAACGGTATAAAAACCCGATGCCAATGACGTTAGGCTGGGATGTATCAGGTGTGGTGGAAAAAACCGGGAAAGACGTAACTGCCTTTAAAAAAGGCGACGAAGTATATGCCCGCCCCGACCTCAGCCGCGACGGATCGTATGCTGAGTACATTGTTATACCGGTTGGCAAAATTGGCTTCAAGCCCAAAAGCATTTCTCACAACGAAGCCGCGGCTGTGCCTTTGGCCGGCTTAACTGCCTGGCAGGGAATATTCGATCATGGCAAATTACAACCCGGTCAGCGCATCCTCATTCATGCCGCCAGCGGTGGTGTAGGAACTTTTGCCGTACAGCTTGCTAAATGGAAAGGCGCTCACGTTATCGGCACCGCTTCCGGCAACAATCTTGATTTCCTCAAAAAGCTTGGCGCCGATGAAGTGATTGACTATAAAAAACAGAAGTTTGAAGACCTGCTCGAAAACATAGATGTTGTATTCGACCTCATTGGCGGCGACACGCAAAAGCGCTCTGTGCAAGTACTGAAAGAAGACGGCATTCTCGTGAGCACGTTAGGCATTGTAGACAAAGATTTGCTGGTGCAAAAAAATATTCATGGCGAAGCTTACATGGCGCAGTCAATTCCTGAGCAATTGAACCAGCTTGCCTCTTTAATTGATGAAGGAAAAATACATCCTGTAATTGCTAAAGTAATGCCGCTGGAGCAAGTTGCCGAAGCGCAAAAAGAAAGCGAAGAAGGACACGTGCGGGGAAAGATTGTGTTGGAAGTGGTTGGCTGATTGTATAAGGTAGTATGCGTTGATTGTACAAGGTAGTAAGTACTATGACTTATATTGAAGAATAATTATTTTTTTGCAGGGTATAAAATTTCTGCCGCTACGAATATAATCTCAGGAAATGGCTTGCTGGCGCGAGGCTGGACTGTGGAGCAATATTCAGAAAGGAGATATCAATACAATGTATGATGCAAAGCTTGGCTGGAGGTTATAATTATAAGCCATTATCCTTTTCTAAAAGGTATGAAACAAAACAGCCACTCCATAACTGAGTGGCTGTTTTGCTGATAGCTGACGACTGATAGCTATCAGCTATTTCATACCAATTCCTTCACCACATTATAAATCGTCTTCGCTTTGCCAAGTGTGTAATAATGCAACACGGGCACGCCAAATTCCTTCAATTCTTTGCTCTGCTGTATCAGCCAGTCAACGCCAACTTTTTCTACATCTTCATCTGTTTTGCAGCGCATAATTTCATTGGACAAATCCTTCGGAATATCCACATGGAAAATGCGTGGCAATATGCTAAGCTGCTTCTTGGTTGTCATTGCCTTTAAGCCTGGAATGATGGGAACTGTAATACCCATATCGCGGCAGGCTTTTACAAAATCAAAAAATTTCTGGTTATCGAAAAACATTTGTGTCATTATGTAATTAGCACCCCCATCAACCTTGCCTTTTAGATATTCCATATCGGCATCAAGGTTTGGCGCTTCAAAATGCTTTTCAGGATAACCGGCTACGCCAATGCAAAACTGCGTTCTGCCACCATTGATAATGTCATCGTCTAAGTAAATACCGTGATTCAGATTTACCACCTGTTTCATCAGTTCTTCACCAAAGCGGTGACCATCGGGTTCCGGCTCAAAGAAAGCTTCATTCTTCGGCGCATCGCCGCGAAGTACAAGAACATTATCAACACCAAGAAAATTCAGATCGATGAGTGCATCTTCCGTTTCGCGACGATTAAAACCGCCACAGATGATATGCGGAACGGCATCTATTTTATAATGGTTCATGATGGCCGCGCAAATACCCACTGTGCCGGGGCGCTTGCGCACTTCCACACGCTCAAATGTTCCATCTTTGCGCTTCTTAAACATGCTTTCGCTGCGGTGATAAGTGACGTTTATCCACGATGGTTTAAACTCCATCAGTGGATCAAGATGGTCGTATATAGAAGAAATGCTTTTGCCTTTTAGTGGCGGCAATACTTCAAACGAAATGAGTGTATCGGTTGCGCTTTGAATATGCTCTGTAATCTTCATTGCTGTAAAAAACTGTCGCAAGATAAAGCATAGAAGATTGATAAAACAGAGGTCTGAAATCAGGTAATAAGATCAGTTTGAAATAAAATACGAAATACATTTTTTTGGTAACCATCATCCGTCACTTTTGTGATCGACAGTTGTTGCCATTCCTGCTGCTTCGACACGCACGATGCTCCCATCAGGGTTCGGGGCAATGATTGGGCTTTTACGGAAGCGAATAGCAAACATCTAATTCAAAAAGAACCATTATCTAAATCAGCAATCTAAAATGTGTTTTGATTATCGGTTCTAATTACCCAAAAGAAAAATGACAGCCTGTTTAATGGCTGTCATTTTTTTATAATTTAAAAGCTGTCGTGTTTCTTTACAATGCCATTTCTTCTTCTTTCCCTAATTTAAAGCGCTCCAGTAATTTGCCGGTCAGGCTCATAGCTCTGCCGATTGCCTGATCCATATCGTAATAGCGATATTCGCCCAGGCGACCACAAATCAAGGTATCGGGCAATGCTTCGGCTTCCGATTTATATTGTTTATATAAATCGGCATTGGCTTTATCAGGAAACGGATATTCGTATTGTCCCGGTTCTTCCGGTGTAAACGGGGTTTCGTGCGTGAGAACAATGCCTTTAATATCATCCTTCACTTCTGCCGGCATTAAATGTTTCCATTCAATGGTGCGAATACGCATATCTTCCGGGTTTGGATAATTCACCTGTATGCAGGGCTGTGTTTGTTCTGCTTCAGGCATAAATTCCACTTTACGGCTTTGCCCGCGGTATTTCAGTTTACCAAACTTATAATTGAAAAACTCATCAACCGGCCCGGTGAAGATGAGCAGCTTGTTAGCTTTTACCTGGTCTTTATTTTTTAAATAATCAAAGTTCAGATAAACCGGTATATCGCCGATAATACCGCGAACCATTTCGGTATACCCATTTTGGGGCAATGCATTCCAACGGTGGTTTGGCGTAAGTGTAGTTACCGCTCCTTTGTTAATGGTAATTCGTGTTGCCAGGTCTTTACTTAACGTAGTAGCTGGTACGCCCCACTGCTTTTCGGTATAGCCTTTTATGAACATTTCATAAATCTGGCGTGGCATGCGGCTCAGGCAAACCTCCTCAAAGTTTGTCGGCTCGCCCTGAAACAGGTTCCAGTCTTCGCCCACCACGCTGTTGATATAATCCGTGTTTACCGGCCAGCTTAAATAGTCATCGCCTACTTTAGATTTCAGCACCGCCGACCAGTTGTAAAAATCAGTGAAGCGGTTGAGGAAATTCCAGATGCGCTCGCTGCCACAACGGAAGTAATGCGGACCATATTTGTGGATCATCGCGCCGCTTTCGTGCTTATAGTCAAACACGTTCCCGGCAATATGGTCTTTGCGGTCAAGTATTACTACCTGTTGTCCGTAATCTGTAAGAAGTCTTGCAATGGTGCTGCCTGTTAATCCTGCTCCAACAATAATAAAATCCGATTCAATCATATAAATGAAAGTGTAGCGATATGAATTTTAAAACAATAAAACGGGAAGAAAAAGAAAAGGCAAGCAAAAGAAGAGAAGCGGAAGGCTTATTAATAAGCGCCGTCGGCTTTAAGAACCGCGCCTGGCGTGCTGGCTAAAATTTTAAAATCGAGCAGCAGGCTGTATTCGCGGATGTATTCAGTATCGTGTTCAATCATGAACTCGGCGCTGGTATTGTTTTTCCGGTCGCGTATCTGCCACAAGCCAGTGATGCCCGGGCGAACTTTACAACGGATTTCTTTAAACTCGGGAAGGTGTGTGAGCATAAACGGAACCAGCGGGCGCGGACCAATCACGCTCATATCGCCAAGCAATACATTAAACAATTGTGGCAGTTCATCAATGCTTGATTTGCGAATGATTTTACCAATCCAGGTTACACGCGGATCATTCTGCAGCTTTAGAAGCACACCTTGCTGGGCTTGTTCCAAAGCCAGCTTATGTGCCTGCGCTTTTTTGCTTTGGTCGCTTACCATTGAGCGAAATTTATAACACCGGAAATGTTCGCCACGAAGCCCGACTCTTTCGTTGCTGTATAATACTTTGCCTTTTGAAGTCAGCTTGATAATCAGGGCAACCAGAATCAGTAAAGGCGAAAGTAAGAAGATCAGCGAAAGAGAAACTGCAATATCGAAACTTCGTTTAGCCGCTAACTGCGCCCTTTTTCGCTCTAAATTATAGAGAGTAACCGTCTTTTCATCAACAGCTTCAACAGGTACGGTGACATGGATAACTCGTTTTGGTGAAACGTTAGTCAGAATCTGCATGCTTTTGGTTTAAACGAATAAATAATAAAATCTGGATTTCGCCAAAAGTAACAAAATTCTTACGGTTTTCAGATTTTTTTTAACACATGGTGGAAAAATTTCTCAGAATAATTCGAATATTCTTTTTTAATATTGGTGGGAATAAAACCAATTCCCTTTTTTTAAGTTGCCCGACCAGGATTCGAACCTAGACTTACTGAACCAAAATCAGTCGTACTACCCTTATACTATCAGGCAAAAAAATTCATCAGGCTTCAGAGGGGTGCAAAAGTAAGTGCAGCATCTTCATCATCCAAATTAATAAGCTGTAATTTTTACAACGCAATGAATGTTATTTATAACAAGATTGCTGCCAGCAGGTAATCAAATATTAAGATCATAATACAGCTTACTATAACAGACTTTGTGCTTGCGCGCCCGATTTCCAGCGCGCCGCCTTTTACATTGTAGCCATAATACGAAGAAATGCTGCCGATAATGAACCCGAATGTGTAAGCCTTTATTAAAGCAAAAGTCACATTGAAAGGATTAAATGACTGCTTTAGTCCTTCATCAAACACATTCATGGAAAGAATACCCGCCGCCGTTGCCGCAACTCGCCCGCCGATGATGGCAAGAAAGAGCGAAATAGTAATCAGCATCGGTATCATTAATATACAGGCAAGTATCTTGGGTAAAATAAGATACGACTCAGTGCTGATGCCCATAATCTTCAGGGCATCGATCTGTTCGCTCACGCGCATGTTACCCAACTCGCTCGATATTTTACTGCCAACCACGCCGGCTAATACAATACAAACCACGGTGGGTGATAATTCGAGCATAATTGTATCTCTCGTAATCATACCAATTGTAGCTTTTGGAATCAGCGGCGATACCAGTTGGTAAGCCGTTTGCACCGTAGTTACCGCACCTAAAAACACAGAGATAATAACCACGATAGGTAAAGAGCCGATGCCGATTTCGGAACACTGGTGCATGAATTCGCGCCAATACATTTTCCAGTTCTCGGGCTTGCGAAACATCGCTTTGAGCGTTAATAAATACCTGCCGGTATGTGTAAGAAAAGAAGCCATTTATTGTATAATTTTTTCGTTAGCGGTTTTTAATTTTTTCCACCACTTTAAGCCGGCAACAATTGCCTTTACATCTGTTCTCGATTTTTGCTGTGCATCTACCACCGCAATATTTGCCATGTTTACAATGCTGCGCACCGAACTGCCAAGTTGCAATACATGCACCGGTCGTTTAATACCTAACAAAATTGGGCCGATGGCATCTGCACCGCCAACTTCTTTCAGCAAATTATAGGCTACATTTCCGGCAGCGAGATTAGGGAAAATCAATGTATTCACATCACCATCTACCAGCTCGCTGAACGGATAGTTATCGCGCATCACATCCGGGTTAAACGGAAGCCAGGCCTGCATTTCGCCATCTACAATTAAAGATGGATTGTGTTGCTTTAAAATGCGCGTGGCTTCTGCTACCAGTTTCGCTTCCGGCGAGTTACTGCTGCCAAAATTGCTGTAACTCAGCATAGCAATGCGTGGTGTCAGGTTAAAATTGCGCACTTCTTTGGCAACGAGCATTGCAATATCTGCCAACTCTTGCGCGGTTGGATTAAAGTTAACGGTTGTATCAGCCAGGAACAAAGGGCCTCTTTTGGTTAAAAGCAAATACATACCCGCAATTTTCTTCACGCCTTCTTCTGTTCCTATCACTTGCAAGGCAGGTAAAATAGCTTCTGTATAATTACGTGTTAAACCAGATATTAAAGCTTCCGCATCGCCGCTTTCCACCATCATGCAGCCAAAATAATTGCGGTCGTTCAGTATCTTTTTGCTTTCGTATAGATTGATGCCTTTCCGTTGTCTTTTCTTAAAAAAAGCTTCTGCGTAGCGGCACCTGGTTTCCTGCATTTCAGGGCTTGCCGGGTCGATGATTGGCATCTCCGATACATCGATTCCGTTTTCAGCCGCGATCTTTTTAATGATGATTTCTTCACCCAACAAAATCGGGTAGGCAGAACCTTCATCGTACATAATGCTGGCGGCTTTCAGTATTCTCTGGTTATCGGCTTCAGCAAATACAATGCGCTGCGGATTGCGCCGCGCTTTACTGTTGAGCACGCGCATGATCTGGTTATCGAGACCGAGACGTTTATTTAAGTCGATTTTATACTGATCCCAATCAGTAATGGGTTGCTTCGCAATGCCGCTGTCTATTGCGGCTTTTGCCACGGCGGGCGCAACGGTTTCCAGCAGGCGCGGATCAACGGGTTTTGGAATAATATAATCAGGCCCAAACACCATCTGCTTCTGGTTGTAGGCAAGATTGACAATATCGGGCACCGGCGTTTTAGCAAGCGTTGCCAAAGCCTTTACGGCAGCCAGTTTCATCTCCTCGTTTATGCCCGTGGCCCGTACATCGAGCGCACCGCGGAAGATGTAAGGAAAGCCAAGCACATTGTTTACCTGGTTGGGATAATCTGTTCTGCCAGTCGCCATAATCAGATCGCTGCGCACAGAACAGGCGGCTTCGTAATCAATCTCGGGGTCGGGGTTTGCCATGGCAAACACAATTGGGTTTGGCGCCATGCTTTCTACCATGGCTGGCGTTACCACATTGCCTACGCTTAGCCCGACAAAGACATCAGCGCTGTTTAACGCTTTAGCTAATGTCCAATCATCAGTATCAACTGCAAACTTGTATTTGATATCATCAAGATCATTCCTGCCTTTCCAGAGCACGCCATCTTTATCAAACATGATAAAGTGTTCGTGCTTTGCGCCCAGCGCAATATAAAGCTGCGAGCAAGCCATAGCTGCGGCACCGGCTCCATTGATAACAAAGCGGGCTTCTTCTATCTTTTTCTTTTGCAGTTCCAATGCATTGAGCAAAGCCGCACTGCTTATGATAGCTGTGCCATGCTGGTCGTCGTGCATTACCGGTATGTTCAGTTGCCCGCGCAACTCTCTTTCAATGTAAAAGCATTCCGGCGCTTTAATGTCTTCGAGATTGATGCCGCCGAATGTGGGTTCTAAAGCCTTTACAATTTGTACAAACTTTTCAGGGTCAGTTTCTGCAATTTCAATATCGAAGACATCGATATCAGCAAATATTTTAAAGAGCACACCTTTCCCTTCCATCACGGGCTTGCCGGCTTCGGGACCAATATTACCCAAACCCAATACGGCTGTGCCGTTACTGATAACCGCCACCAGGTTGCCTTTGGCAGTGTATTTATAAACATCTTCTTTATTCTTAAAAATCTCCTTGCAGGGTTCGGCAACACCGGGACTGTAAGCGAGCGATAAGTCGCGCTGGGTTTTTGCTTCCTTCGTGGGCACCACTTCTATCTTCCCCGGTCGTCCCTTGGCGTGATATTGCAACGCCTCTTCTTTGCGAAGTCCATTTGCCATATTGTATAGTTATCAAACGTGCCTGAATGGATATAACAGGGTGCAAGGTAAGTACATAAGACAAATGAGGCTTGCATTAGCCCTTTTGATTGAGTTGCAACTGCTGATGAATGAGCTGTGCGTCCCTTTTATTATCGAATTCTTTGGTGAGCAACTGCTGCCTTTGCTGTATATCGGCGGCGTTAAAAGGCGTTTGAAATAAACGGGTGATGGCAGCCTGCATATCGGTAGCAGCATCGGCGATATGACAAAGACCGTGGAGCGTTGTTCCGGCTACGGCAGCCGTGTTGGCAATACAGTGACGCCCGTTGAAGAGGGCATGCACCAGCTTGATTTTAATACCCGTGGCATTGAAAGATGGCAAAATATGAATGTGAGCTTCGCTGATAAGTGCGTCCATTTCACCGGTGGAAGGGTTTGCCCGGAGCCCAATGTGAGAATGGCTTTGCACTGCTTTTGCCAGCCTTCGGGAAGGATTTTTGCCCGCTATCATAAACGGGATGGACAGGGAGGCAAACACGTGTTTTATAAGCCAGAGAACCGCCTGTTCATTCTCTTCTACAGAAAGATTGCCCTGGTAAAGGCAGAAAGTGCCATAGCCTTCCCTGCCCGATACCTGCCAGGGCGGTATGAAAAGAGGCAGGTACGTAATGGAAGTGTTATGGAACATACGGCGGTATAATTCGACATCGGTACCGGACATGGCCCAAATTACAAGGGCTTTTTTTGCTACCCGCTTCTCGTAACGCTTCAGTAGCAGGCTTTCAGCGAGATAGTAGAGCTTATGAAAGGGGCGCGAAGTATGGGCAAACAGGTGGCGGTAATATACGTATTCGGTGTTGTGAAGACGAAGCCATAAGGCACGGCCGGCAAAGCGCTTATCAAACAGCGGGTATGAACAATGAATGCCTTCCATCAGGATGGGATAATCGTCTTTCAAAAGGTTCATGAACAAGGCTTTGCTGTGGCGGCTGGCAACGATATAGGGCAGGGTAAAAGAGACTGTTTTTTGGCGGGGATAATAGTGAACGGAATGGCAGTAGCGTTCAAGTTCCTTCTGCGGCGGGCGCCCGTAGGCAAAGCAGTGGAGATGGATGTGAATACCAAGGCTGTGCAACGCGGGTAGCTTGTAAAAGATATCGAACATGCCGCCATAATCTGCCGGGTAAGGCACATTGAGGCTGATGATGTGGAGATGTTGCGGCATGTAGCGAAGATAGGGGTGAGTGTGGCAGTGATGATGGATAGATTTAGGGGAAGTTTAGTACGGCTTTGGTACGGCGAAAGGTCTTTATAATGTCGGAAATATTTTTGTGTTTTTAACCGGCGCACGAGTGAGAGAGGCTGCTGATTGTTGTTGATGCAAAATAAGGAAAGAGTGAGTTGCGGACAAGAAATGTTTTGAAATTGGTGGGTTGTTATGGGATACATTTATTGATGGTAAACATTTTTTTGTTGGTGTACATACAAGCTTTGCATAGTGTGGGATGTTTTATTGTTGGCGGGAAGCTATAATTTTATATGCTAACTAAAGTTCAACGTGCTTGCGAAGGTGGCAATTTATGTTAGAGCTATTTGCCGGAACTTTAAGTGAAGTATCAAAAGAGGGTGAGGCGGGGGAGTGTGCATCGTTTTACGCTGAAGGAGTATTTGAGAGAAGAAGTGAGGAAGGCTTGGTCATGATTGATAAATGCCTTCGCTTTATGGGAGGGTATGTTGTTTTGGGAAGAATTATAGATAGATGGTTTTGAAGATCGTTGTAAGGAAAGATATTATGAGGGTATGAACATATTGTTAATAAGTGATTACAAATTAAAATAAAGAGATGTGCGCTAAGCATAAATTTGTTGAAGAAAGTTTGGTTATGGAGTTAAGTGAAAAGATCAAATTAATTACCAGGGAAATACAAGAACAATATCTTTCAGATGATACTCCGTGGGTGATAGGCTATTCGGGTGGTAAGGATTCAACAGCTTTGTTGCAACTCATTTTATATGCTTTATGGAAACTACCAAAAGAAAAATTGCAAAAGGAAATTCATGTATTAAGCAATGATACATTAGTTGAAAACCCAGCCATAGTTGCATACATTGATGAACAACTTGAATTAATAAGAAAGATTGGAGAAAGAAAACTTTTCAATCATTCCACAAACCTCTTTCAAGTTATCAAAGTAGTTCCTAAAATTGAAGATCGGTTTTGGATTAATTTGATTGGTAAAGGTTATCCGGCGCCTAATCGCTGGTTTCGTTGGTGTACCCAAAGAATGAAAATCAATCCCACTAATGATTATATTTTAGAACAAGTTAGCAAACATGGTAAAGCAATAGTTGTTCTTGGTTCAAGGAAAGCGGAGTCAGTTAATAGAGCAAAATCTCTTGAGAAGTACAATCTGCAAGAAGTATCAGGGCAAAAGTTTAAAAGACATACAATGCCTAACTCCTGGATGTACTCGCCTATCTCTGATTTGACAACAGAAGAAGTCTGGCAATACTTAATGCAAGTTCCTTCGTTCTGGAATGGAGATAATAAGCGGTTAATAACTATGTATCGCAACGCTTCGGAGAACACAGGTGAATGTCCTTTAGTAATTGATACTTCTTCATCGAGCTGCGGCAATTCACGTTTTGGATGTTGGGTTTGTACTGTTGTTACCAGAGATAAATCAATGGAAAACTTGATTGATAATGGTGAAGAATGGATGATTCCATTATTAGATTTCAGAGATTATTTAGCCGAACTGAGAAATAATGTAGATGCTAGATTAAAACTTGGGAGGGACAACAAAGAAAAGTCGGATGGAAAATTAGGACCTTTTAAAGAAGAAATTCGTGCTCAACTATTGGAAAAAGTTTTAAGAATTGAAAAAACAACTAATTTGGAGGTCATTTCGCGGCAGGAGTTGGCAGCCATACAACTTCAATGGCACTACGACGGTTTTTTTAATTTTCATGTGACTGATATCTATAAGAAAGTAAAGGGTAAATCTCTTATGTTAGATAATAAGAAACAAATGGAAAAAGAGCAGGAAGAGCTTTCGCTATTAAAGAAAGTGGCTCAAAAACATGACGTCAAAGCTGACCATATCCGTGAATTGATGGTGACAGAAAAAGAGTATGCTACGTTTTTAAAGCGCAGAAATATTCTTGATGACATCCAAAAGAAAGTAGAAAAATTTGCACTTGAGCAATCATGAAGATTTCTGAAATTCACTTTTACAACTTTAAAGGCTTTAAAGGATTACACAAACTAACTGACTTAGACCAAAACCTATCGAATCAGAAAAACACAATTCTCATCGGTGGATATAATGGGGCAGGTAAAACGTCTGTGTTAGAAGCTATGTTTCTGTGCTTTTACGGTGCGGGGGCTAATAAGCTTTACCCATCTCGCGGCGCACGAAATGAAAACTACAATTCTTTTATCAGTGCACTTTTAAATTCTGAACAGAAATACCACAGAAACATAGATGCAGACATGTATGTGGAAGTGTTTCTTAAAGAGGTTGAGTTAGCTGCCGGTTTTACGAGAGATATTTCCCTAAAACGCAGATGGGAATTCAATTTTTTGAACGTTGATTCCAGACCTAATGAATCCTTTGTGATTCTTGAAAACGCGAAACCGATAGAAGGGATTGAGGAAAGTGAATATCAAGAACGCATTGATACAATCCTTCCGTATAACGTTTCTCAATTCTTCTTTTTTGATGGTGAAAAGATTCAAGACTTTGCTTCTGATACAGACAATGAATTTGCCAACTCATTGAAGGATGTACTAGGCATCAATTTGTATTCAACTTTAGGCAATGACTTAAAAACGGTAAGAAGCAGAATTCTTACTGACTATAACAAGAACAAAGAATCAGGACTTAGAATACGAGAGAAAGAACTGGAAAGAGAAAAGAGCCTGACCCAAATTGAAAACAACAAAATTGAAATTACTAATTCTTCCGATGATATAAATGGTTTGGAAGAAGAAGCGGAACGGTATAGAACGGAAACAAAAAGAGCCACCCGCATATCTGCAACTACCCGAGAAGAATATCAAAAAAATAAAGAGAAGCTACAGGAAGAAAAAGAGTTTTTAGAGAAAGAATACGTTGAGCAATCAAGAGATATTTTTCCGTTCTTACTCAATTTTCCTTTGTGTCAGGAAATTGAAGAACAGCTTCATCACGAAGAGAAATTAAAAACCATTCAGGCAGCGCAAAAAGAAGTAGAACCGAAAATACAGCACATTGTAAGCGGTATTTTTGAACAAGAGCCGGAGGATGTGAAGCTGAGACCGAACCAAAGAAGGTATTACGAATACAAGATAGACCATGTTATCCGGCAGTTTCTGTTACAAGGGAAGGATACTGAAATTGACGAAAAGGAATTGATTCATAATCTTTCTGAACCTGATGCGAGAAAGCTGTTAGCTTCTATAAAGAACATCAAAGAAGTAAACGTCAATGTTCTGAATGGAAAAGCAGATAGATTGAAGCAAATTGAAATCACCTTAGATAAAATAAAACAAACTGAAAACAAAGGAGGCGATAACACCGACGAAATACAAAAGTTGCTCGATGGTATAAAAACCAAAGAGCAGGAAATCGGCAGAAAGAAACAGCGTGTTGACGACCTGATACACGACAACAAGGAATTAGAAAGAAAGATTGAATTTTTAAACCGCGACATTACTAATTATGAAAGCGTAGCGGTACTAAACGACAAGCAGCGCAAGCAAATTGAATACTGCGATAAAATGCAAATAGTTATCAAAGAATTTCAAAAAGAGTATCAAGCCAAAAGAACGCATGAATTAGAAGCTGCCATCAAGGAAATGTGGAATCGCCTGTCTCACAAAACCATGTTTGTAAAAGACATTCGAGTCATGCCCGATTCTAACTTTGAAGTGAAGCTGTATGATACCTTCAACAACGAAATAGACAAAACCAAAATGTCTGCCGGCGAGCGGGAAATTTATGCTATCGCATTGCTGTGGGCATTGGTGCAAGTGTCGGGCAAAAAGCTGCCCATTATTATAGATACACCGTTTGGACGCTTGGACAGCCTGCATAGAAAAAACCTGGTGCAATATTATTTTCCCAAAGCCAGTCATCAGGTTATCTTACTTTCACAAGACGAAGAAATAGTAAACGATTATTATAAAATTCTGGAACCTTGCATCTCTAACGAGTTCACCATTATGAACCAGGGAGACGAATCAATTATAAAAGAAGGATACCCCTTTAAGTACAACGAGCTTGTAAGCCAATGAAAGATAGAGTAAAGCTAACTGACGCCGGTTCATATTACCTAAACAATGTGAAGCGCAACCTTCGAATGAGCGGACAGGATAATTACATTCCGATGCGCATTGCCTTTGCGCGCTCGCTGCAAACAGGCAAAGAGCCTGAAGTTGTGGAAAAGAACGACGAAGTATTAGAAAAAATAAAGAACACAAAAGCCAAAGAGCAACCGCCATTGGTAACGGTGGAACAAAAAGATGGCTTGTTCTTTCGTGCCCTGTTGTCGCAACGCTATAAAAGAAAGATTGATGGCGATGAATATGTTGACCTATTAGCCAAGCACATTGAGCATGGCTTGTTTGTCATTAACTACGATACAGAAAGGCTTAAAGGCTACGATTATCTGGTAGGCATTTCTTCCAGGCAGCAGAATGAAAATGCCGTTGACAATACAGCCATTACAGAATTAACGCATCCGTCTGTATTATCCGTTCGCATTGGGAAAAATAAGAAAACCGGCGAACCAATCATTTTCAACATCAACACTGCCAACAATCCGCACATGGCAATCATGGGCGGTTCCGGTTCCGGCAAAACGTATTTCCTGAAACACCTGCTTACGGAGATACGCCGAAACTCTCACGAAGAAACCAACTTCATCATCTTCGATTATAAAGATGGCGACATAGCCAAGGACAAAGACTTTTTAAGCAATGCCAATGCAGAGCTCATTGATATTAAAAAGAACCCATTGCCCTTAAATATATTTGCCGGTGCCGAAACGGAAAGAGAACAAAGAGAGCGAGCTGAGCGCATTGTTGAAATAGTAAAGAATGTAGAAGCGGCTATTGGTAAGGTGCAGGAAGACAACCTATACACAGCCATCTTAAACGCGTATCAAAACAACAAGCCTTACCCCGACTTTGCTGCCGTAAGAAACGAACTGCAACAGCTCAATCCAAAAGCTGATTCTCTCACGTCTGTATTGCGACCGCTGATTGACCTAAACTATTTTGCAGATGCTTCGCAAATGATATACAGCAGTTGGACGAACAAAACACTGGTAATAGACATTCACGAAATAGAAAAGAAAGAACTGCTTTGCTTCTTTGTACTAAACCAGGTACACAAAGAATTAAAGAAGCTCGGCGTGGCACCGCAAGACCCGGCAACAGGAGCCAGAAAGATTCGCACGTTCGTTGTGATTGACGAAGCGCATTATTTTCTTAGCAACGCGAAACGCGCAAAGATTCTTGCCGATATGATACGCGATGTGCGTTCTACCGGCGGCGCTATCATTTTAGCTTCTCAATCTCCTGACGATTACGATAAAGAGCAGTTCAACTTTCTTGAATTGATTGAGTTTCCTGTTGTTTTAAAGTCGCAACCCAGTTCGCATAAGTTTATTGAACAGAAGTTTTCTGTAAATGCGAATCGAGCGAAGGACTTGTTGAGGCAAGTGGGAACGATTGAGAGAGGAGAAGGTTTTGTGGCGGTTAAGGGAGATGTGATTTTGGGTGAATTAGCAAAATGATTATAATTACTTTTAAAATAAAAAACTATGACACTTTCCGAAGTTAAGGAGGTTGACATTAGTGAGATAAGTATTCAGGACTCAAACGTTCGTTCTGATCTATCGTCGCCAAACTCGCAAGAGAATTTAAGAGAATTGGCGGAAAACATTGCGCTTAATGGTCTATTACAACCAATAGTTTTAAGAGGTCCAGAGGGCAAAATACCGTATGATGTAATTGTAGGACAAAGAAGATTTTTAGCACATAAGCTGCTCGGTAAAGAAAAAATCAAAGCAACCTTTTCTGATGAAGTAAATGATATAGAAGCATTATTGCTTTCATTATCAGAGAATATGTGTCGTCAAGAAATGAATTATGAGGATACATCTAAAGCTATTACTACTTTATACAATTACTATGATAAAGATGTGAATAAGGTTAAAGCTCATACGGGATTTAGTATTCAAATGATTAGACGGTACGTTGATATTAATGAACAAGCTTCAGAAAAAATGAAGCAATATTTAAGTAAAGGAGCAATTTCACTTATAGATGCCAAAAGGATTATTGATACATCACAAGGAGATTTGGAGAAAGCTGACATACTAATTGATGAAATTGGTCGATTATCAAAATACGAAAAGATTAGATTAGTTGAATCTGGAATAAAGAATCCAAAAAATGATGCGGGTAGCCTTTTGGAAATTGCAAGGCAACCAAAGAAAGAAGAAACGATCATTTTAAACTTACCAAGAAGAATCCATAAAGCTCTTTTAGATGCTTCGCAAAAACTTTTTATTGATGTAGAAGAGCTTGCTATAAGCACAATAACAACTTGGTTAAAAACTAATGATTTTTTAGTTGATTAAACCTTTCTATGACAGATGAACAGATTGATAAGTTAAGAGCTAAAATTATCCTTTCTACAAAAAGGCGAAGTAGACAATATTCCGTTATAGAAATAGCAGAAGATTTAGAGACACTCATCAAAATAAAAGGAAGTAAAAAGCAAGTAGGAAAAATTATTGATTTGTCACCAAGTATGATCGACAAATTTTTAAGTGTTTTTCGGTTACAAACAGAAATTATAGATTATATCAAAAATAGAGAAATTGACCAAGTTTCTATGGTGTATTATCTATCAAAATTTGATAAAAAAGATTCTCTTGATTTGCTTCCCTATATTTTGAATAAACAACTTTCAACTCAAGACTTGAGAGTATTAATACCATATCGAAAATCACATGAAAATGATTCTATTACTGATATTATCAATAATCTCAAGAAAACAAAGAACATAAAAGTTTCAGTAATTAGAGTACACAATGATGATACTCATAAAAATATTGACGTTCTATATGAAACTTTTAAACAGTTAGTAGGCAGTGAAAATGTATTTGAAATTGTACCTAACAAAGACTTTATAGACATAAAAATTAGTAAGTCTGGGGAAAAGATTCTTCGAGAAAAGGCAAAGAAGGAACACTTAACTTTTCAACGGATAATAAATTCTTTAATCAGCTAAAAATGTTACAAGGCTATCACAAATCTTTTCAAAAGGAAAAGTATGACACAATTAAGGCTAAGCTGCTTAGCTATCGCTTAGACCCATTTATCAGAGAAAAGGAAGGAACAGAAGGAACAAATAAAGGGTTAATATTTCCTTTTGCTAGAGGGTTAAGGTTTTCTGCTCTATTGATTTACACAATTCGAGAAGCACTGTCTGGCTCCGATTTAGAAGTAAATTGGGGGCAAATTGTTGATGATGACGGTTATGCGTGTTCAGGTGAATGCGATATAATTATCCATAAAAAAGGACATTACGATAAATGGAATGGAAATGATGGTGGAAATCATATTATGGATTTTCGATTCATTGAAAAAGAAAATTCAATAGCAGTTATTAGTTGCAAGTCTTATCTAACTAGAACTGCTATTGAAAAAGCTTATTGCGAGAATATGAAGAAATATGTAGACCGTATATGGCTTTTTGCAGAATGCTGTGGTCCTGAAAGTGTGGACTTAATTAGAGAAGATTCAAAGGCTATTGGTTATGAGCATTTTTGGTATTTGTATACTTGGAGTCGTGCTACAGATAATATAATCGATGACGAAGATGGCTGGTATCATTTTATTGAGACTATAAAAGCGTTAAAGAAATAGTGATAAGAAATTTACTTTAGAAATTAAGTATTGAACAATTAGAACAAACCCTTTATGGAAGAATTAAAAGAATTGCTTAGTCTTAATATTCCCCATACAATCAAACAAGAAGACAGTTATTTAGATATTACCCGACAAAGATTTCGAGAAACCATCATCAGCCGAATTTATGCTTACTACTTAAATGCAAACAATGCTACGATTGCAACTCTTTTCCTTTCTTCTTTATTAGAACTAATTGAAGCAGAAGGCTTCAAAGAAGAGTTTCATTTTTACAATTACGATTGCTCAACCGAAGTTTTAACTAACAAAGGCAACCGAATTGATTTATTGATTTGAACAACAAAAGGCGATGAAGCCATCATCATTGAAAATAAAATCAACCACGAGCTAAACAATGATTTGATTGACTATTGGGATTCTGTCAACAGCGATAAAAAGATTGGTGTTCTGTTAACCTTGCACCAAACAAAGATTGAAGAAGCACACAAAGGAAAATTCATAAACATTACTCATAAACAATGGCAAAGACCGGATTGCACAAAAGGGCATTCCTGCAGATTTAACCTCTAAACAAAATCTTTACCTGACCGACTTTATAACAACATGCAAAAAATATCAAAAGCTATGGAAATGAACGACCAAACCCATCTTCATTTCTGCAAACTCCTTTCCCTATATTTGGAAAAGAAAATCGGGAAGTATGACAGAGGTTATTATTGATAAAAAAAAGTATGTTCTGATTGCTGACAAAGATTACAAAGCCCTTTAAAAGCAGGCTGCCCTGAAAACGAAGCCCGAAAAGCTTTTGCCGGTAGATGAGGCACGTGCTTATAGTAAAAAACTTATTCGCCAATGGGCAGCCGAAAAGTAACGGTTAAGCAAAATGCTGCAGAAAGCATCGCTGCTCTTTCCTGGTTTATTGAGTCGAAGGGAATGACAACGACTGCCGAAAAATTTGCAGATGACATTTACGATTTTTTATAACTATATCCGATGACAAAAAGAAATATACCGTTGTACTTATAGAGACAGATACTGAAACCATCATCTGCGAGTTTATCTCTTCGAAATTGATTCATTGGTGAGGAAGATAAGATTTGGTTTGAGTTGCCAGATTCTGTATGGTGCTAAAAACGCCACAAACTAAAGCCCTTGCAAGGATAATTTGTGATAAATAATGTTGAGGCATTCCGATAGATCGGGACAGGCTTTGCGGAATGAGGCTATCATGCTTTCTGCCTTCAATCGAGAAGTTATTGATGGTTTACGCTTCTTCTCTACCCACACCCAAACATTCCTATCTTGCCGCGTGATTATTTTTGCCGATACACAAACCAGCCGGTTGCTGTATGTGCTCCGGTTTCTTTGTGAAGACCGGGCAACGGTTCCGTACCGGGTAACGGCATCGGCAGAGGAGTTTGCGCAATATGAAGGACCAAGAATCAACTATTCGGATGCTGCCATCTGTAGTAGTGAAATCCGGATGGTTCCCTCCGGCTTGCTGAGCGAAACAAAACACCGGGCATGGTTGCCGGATATAGCTGTAGTGGATGATGTAATCGTATTGTTTCCCACGCCAAACACACCGCCGGATACCTACTCATTCGACCTTTTTTCTGCCATCTTTTACCTGCTAAGCCGCTATGAGGAATATGGTAGCCGTGCGAAGGATAAATGGGGACGCTTCCCGGCGAAAGAAAGCATCGCTTATAAGAATCAATTTCTTCACCTGCCTGTGGTTGACATCTGGATACAAAACTTTTTCCGGCAACTCACTACTCACCATTCATCATTCGCTGTTCATCGCAAAACGACTGTACGATTCACGTATGATATTGATGTGGCTTATGCTTATAAAGGCAGGCACATTGTAAGACAAGGCGGCTCGGCGTTCAGAGATATACTGCGCATTAACCCTTACAACCTGGCGCAGCGCACAGCGGTATTAGCCGGCTATTTCGAAGACCCGTTTGATACGTATGATTACATTCTGCAGGAAAGCATCAGCCCGGTTTTTTTCTTGCTGCTGAGTGAAAAGAAAACAAGGTATGATCACAACATCGACCCGAAAAACCGGATTATGAAAAAGCTTGCCATCAAGCTTCATCGCAAGGCTTTGGTTGGTTTGCATCCTTCGTTTTATTCGTCAGATATTCCGAAGAAAATAACGGTTGAAAAGAAAACTTTGGAAGGGTACACGGATAAGAAAATAGCGCGCAGCCGCCAGCATTATTTACGTTTCTCAGTACCCGATACGTACCGTCATTTGCTGCACAACCATATAGAAGAAGACTACTCTATGGCGTATGCGGAAATGCCTGGTTTTAGGGCTGGCACCTGCACGCCGTTTTATTTTTTTGATGTGGAAAAAGATGTCGTGACTTCATTGAAAATATTTCCGTCGCCCATTATGGAAAGCACGTTTCGCGATGATATGATAATGCCGGTACAGGAAGCGCTGCCTTACTTTATTCAATACTTTGAGGAAGTGAATAAAGTGAACGGCTGCTTCATTCCCATCTTTCACAACGATACGCTGGCAGCGAACAATAAGCAGCATTTCCGCTGGCTGCATCAGCAGATACTTCAATACATTCGCGGGCGCATTTTAGTTGATAGTTAATAGTTGGCGGTTGATAGTTTCATATATGAGCAATAGAACCATTATACATATTGTTGGCAACCGTCCGCAGTTTATTAAGCTGGCGGTGTTGTATGATGCGATTGCGAAGCATACCACTTTTAATCAACTTATCATTCATACAGGGCAGCATTCATCTGCTGTGATGAGTGATGTTTTCTTTACTGATCTTTCGATTCCTTTACCCAATGTTCAATTGACTATTGAGGCAGCAACGGCAGATGAATTTATAGGTAAAACCGCTGCGCAGATTTATGCTTTTTTATCTGTAAGAAAAGAGGCGGATTGGGTGCTTGTGTATGGCGATACAAACACTACACTGGCTGCTTCTTTAGCAGCAAAAAGAAGCGGCAAAAAGCTGCTTCATTTTGAAGCTGGTGTAAGAACGAAAGACACTTCAATGCCCGAAGAAATCAATCGTGTGTTGAGTGACCGGTTAGCGGATATTCATTATTGCTGCACGCAAAAAAATGTTGATGTGCTATTGAAAGAAGGCTATGGTTCTGCCATTCCTTCGCAGGTTATTCATAGCGGCGATTTGATGCTGGATGCGTTTCTTCATATTGCACCTTCGGATAAAAATGTAACCATTTCTGCTGATTATATTGCGTGCACCATTCATCGTGCAGCGAACATTACGAACCGTAAAAATCTGAAGCAGATTGTTGATGCGCTGAACGAAATTCATCAGCAAATGGAAGTGATTGTTCCGCTGCATCCGCATACCGCGAAACGATTAAGAGAATTTAAAACTGATACGCATTTTACTACAATTGAACCATTGGGTTACAGGGAAATGAAACGCTTTATTTGCGAAGCGCATTTTGTTATTACTGATAGTGGCGGTGCCAGTCGCGAGGCTTTCTTTGCAAAGAAGAAATCGCTGATTGTAATGGAGCATCCGTTCTGGCATGAAATCGTGGAAGCGGGTGCAGCCCTGCATTGCAGAGCCGATAAGGAAATGATGATGAGCGAGTTTAATTTGCTATCAGAATTACAACCACAATTCGATGCCCCTGTTTTTGGCGATGGAAATGCAGGGCTGAACATTGCAAAGCACCTAAACAGTTTGGCTCATTAACCCATGAACAAGCGAAAGAAAATAACGGTTTCTGTTATTACCGATCTGGCAACAGATCAGCGTGTAATACGCATTTGCACTACGCTTCAAAGCATGGGCTTTACGGTGCATGTTATTGCCCGTGAACTACCTGACAGTTTGCCTTTGGAGAAATATGCGTTTACAGCTTCACGCATCCGCTGCTATTTCACCAAAGGAACGGCGCAGTATGCTGAGTTTATGACCAAACTTTTTTTTCGTTTATTGTTTACCAAAACAGATTATTGGCTCGCAAATGATTTGGATACTTTGCTTCCGAATTATTTAGTATCGAAGCTGCGCGGCAAGTATCTTTTTTATGATACTCATGAATATTTCACCGGTGTTCCTGAATTGGATTATTCACCTTTTAAAAAGAAAATATGGAAGCGGATTGAGGACTGGATTTTTCCAAAACTAAAAACGGTTTATACAGTAAATTGTTCCGTAAAAAATGAGTATGAGAATGAATACAATGTGCCGGTTCGTGTTATCAGGAATGTTCCTTTTACAACGCAAATTATACCTGCGCCTTTACCCGAACATTGGAAGAATAAAATCATTTTATTAGCGCAAGGCGCCGGATTAAACGAAGGCAGAAGCTGTATAGAAATGATAGATGCAATGCCTTATTTGGAGGAACGTTTTCACCTGGTGTTTATCGGCAGCGGTAATTATTGGGAACAATTAAAACAAAGAAGAAAAGACCTCCACTTAGAGCATCGTATTGATATGATGGAACGCATGCTGCCGTCCGTTTTAAAAACCTATACACCATTGGCTCATCTGGGTATCAGCCTCGATTCATTTAACCATAAAAACTTTCTATTCAACCTGCCTAATAAGGTGTTTGATTATATCCATGCCGGCGTTCCATTATTTGCTACCGCGATACCGGAAATCAAACATATCGTTGACGAATATAAATGTGGTATTTGTATTACTGATACTTCGCCGAAGGCAATGGCAGAGCAGATTACAGCTTTGTTTGATAATGATGATCATTATCTTTTTTTAAAGAAAAATACGAAGCAGGCTGCGAAGGAATTGTGCTGGGAAAAAGAAGAGGAAAAACTGAAGGAAATCTATCGTTCTTTCGTATGATTGGAATGACCAATGGTAATAGATAACCAGATGACTCATACTGGTGCAATATAATATTTTTCGGTGTAATGGACAAAAGTAATGGTGTTTGAGGGTGTGATGGGCGCTAATGGACAAAAGTAATGGTGTTTATTTTTGGCTTTTAATGATCCTATTGAACGGAGGTGATAATTTTGTTTTTATCAGTCAAAACGGAGGCAGGCTCTGCTGGGGAGCAACCAGCCAAGGGATAAACTGATGCACGATAAAAGTGTCATTCAAAGGCTTACCGCTGTAACAACAGGGTAAGTCTTTATTTTATCGTGCCTTATGCCTTAAAAAACCCATCTATCAGCTTCTTCTTGCGGGCTATGGATAAGCCGTTATGGTTCCTGAGTTTATTCTTTAAATCAGAGAAGGAGCCATCCAGCGCATTAGTGGTATTGGGTATCATCAGCTCTTTATGCTGCTCAAAAACAAACAGCCACGAAAGATTTCTTTTCAAGCTCAGCCATGCGCTTCTGAGCCGTTTATGGGTATAATGGCTTTTTTGCGTAAGCGGATGTAGGGTTCGTTCCTTCAGATAGTCTTCCCATCTGTGCTGCCAATGCGCCAGTGCTGCGCTGAAAGCTGCTTTATCGCTTTTGACCAGCGTAAGTGATAAAGCACGAAGCTCAATAGCAGCTTGTGTTTTAGGCTTTCTGGTAAGATAGCGGTTAATGATCTGCACCTGGTGAAACTGGCACATCTGAACAGGGATAGTACCGAATAACTGAAACAAACCTTTGCGCCCGTCACAGATGATTGCCTGTACCTTTATTCCCCTTCTGCTGATTTCTGCTATGCCGGATAAGTAGAGCTTGTTGGTTTCATTTTTTACGTACTGCTTATACAGGCACTTGCCGCTGATACTATCCTTAAAGACCATCACTCCAAAGCAACGCCCGAAATAAGTCGTGTCCATCACTACATTGGCAACCGCCTCAAAGGTGGTATTGGGCGATGGTGTAAAGAAATCTATGCGGCGCTGAATGGTTTTTACCGAACAGCCATATTGCTGTGCCAGTTGACCATACGTTTGCTTGCCGGCAGTATAGGCTTCCCAAATCTGCGCATTGTCAAGACAGTGGCGGCGGGCTATAAACTGCTTGCCGCACACCTGGCATTTGTATCGCTGTTTGCCTTTGGCATAACCGTATTTGGACGTGATTTTTGAACCGCAATAAAAGCAGATTTTTTATTCATAAACTTAAATGACAGCAAACATAAGCCTGCATTCACTCTCAGCCATTTTTACCATTACTTTTGTCCATTAACCCTATTTTTCATCCTGCGTCAGGTCTGTAATCAAGCCTCTTATTTCTTCCGGTACCTGATTTCAACATTGGCAACGCCTTGTTTCAGCATACCTAATTTTCGCGCCGCTTTTTTACTTAGGTCTATCATGCGCCCTTCCACAAAAGGACCGCGATCATTCACCCGTACATGAACCCGTTTTCCATTGTCCTGGTTTATCACGGTTACCTTGGTGCCGAAAGGCAAAGTTCTGTGCGCGGCTGTTCTTTTATGCTGGCTGAAACGTGCGCCACTGGCGGTTTTGCGCCCTTGAAATTTATCAGCATAATAAGAAGCGCGGCCTTGTTCATCCACCGTTTTGCAGGATGAAAAAAGAAAAGCAGAAATGATTGCAAATGAAATCAGAAAGGAAATATTATTCTTCATGCAAAATGGTTTTCCATTCATCGGTTTCTGCATATTGTTTAATAATGCGGTTGCGTGTTATCAGCAGGTTTCGCATGTAAGAAGTAAGAAAAAGTTTGTTGACCAATTGTCCAATGATACCATAAGGTGATTCAAAATAGAAATCATCCGTCATCTCCGTAATATCATTTTCTTTCTGGCTAAAATGATGTTGATGAATCATCTTTTTGAAATCACCTTTTATCATTTCATCCTGAAAGAAAAAGTACGGTTTCATCTGCGTAATAGCAACGGTGAGATAACGTGTTTTAAACAAATGTTCTGCCCTCCATGTAACCGTTTCATTCGTTTCAATCAAGCCGCTTGTTCTGCCATCAACCGCTTTCTCATTCGTATGAATCATACTTTGCTGATGCAGGTCAATGCTTCTGCCTACATCGAACACTCTACTTAGCGGTGCGTTAATAATCGTTTTTAAAAAAATGTGCGGCATACATTATTTAAACGGCACTTTCACCACTTTTGCTTTTAGTAACTGGTTGCGGATGTCTATGTAAATTTCACCGTCTAAACCGGCATAAGCCATATCCACATAACCCAGGCCAATCGCTTTATCAAGCGATGGCGCCTGCGTGCCACTGGTAACACTGCCAATCAGTTTTCCATCTGCATCTTTTATCTGGTAATGGCTGCGCGGAATGCCGCGGTCTATCATTTCAAAGCCAACCAATTTGCGTTTAATGCCGGCAGCTTTTTGTTCTGTCAGGCTTTCTTTGGAAGAAAAATTTTCTTCTTTATTCAGCTTCGTAATCCATCCCAAACCAGCTTCCAGCGGAGAGGTCGTATCATCAATATCATTGCCGTATAAACAGTAGCCCATCTCAAGTCGCAACGTATCGCGCGCGCCTAAGCCGATTGCCTGTATCAATGAATTATCGCCCAGCGAAAAAATGGCATTCCATATTTTATCGGCGTTGTCGCCTTTGTTTTCAAAATACAGTTCCACGCCGCCGGCACCGGTATAGCCGGTGGCGCTGATGATTACATTGTCAACACCTGCAAACCTGCTGCGTACAAACGTGTAATACTTCAGGTTCATAATGTCAACCTCTGTAAGCGGCTGTATGATGCGGATAGCGTTTGGTCCCTGTACGGCAAGCAAACATGTGCGGTCGCTGATGTCCTGCAATTCTGCGCTACTTGTATTGTGCTGAAGAATCCACTCCCAGTCTTTTTCGATGTTGGAAGCATTTACCACCAGCATATATACATTGTTTTCTTCAATGCAATACACAAGCAGATCATCTACAATACCGCATGAATTATTTGTAAGACAAGAGTACTGCGCTTCACCCTTTTTCAGCTTTGCTGCATCGTTGGTTGTTACACGCTGAATAAGGTCAAGAGCCTGTTCGCCTTTAACCATAAACTCACCCATATGGCTTACATCGAACACACCGGCATTGGTGCGCACAGCCATGTGTTCGTCCTTAATACCTGTGTAAGAAATAGGCATATTATAACCGGCAAACGGCGCCATCTTCGCGCGAAGAGCAACATGCTTTTTATGGAACGGAGTTTCTTTCATGACAAGATATTTTTAACCAGGAAGGCACAAAGAATCAGACGATTGTTAATTTATGTTCTGATGTGCTTCAATAAATTGTTTGCAATATCTGCCTTTTTACGAAAAGGGTTTTCTTAAAAGCTATGGAACTATCCCGTAAATATTGATTCCCTCTTTAGTAAGAACATATAATTTGCCCTGCTGCTGCTTTGTTTTGATGATGCCATCTGCAACGAGATTGCTTTGCAATGAATGGAAGTCAATATCATTTTGCGAAGCATATAGAAAGCGGTTGTTTTCTCTGCCATATAGTATGTTATCAACTGTGTTTACATCTTTCCAATGATTAAACGGCAGCTTCTTTTTGAATGCCATATAATAGTCGAAAATGAGCCAGCCGAGGCGATTATCATAGAGATATAACTGACCATTGTTATCGATGATTTTCTGCGGACTTAAGGAGTCGTCAAACACAAGCCGCAGGTCAGATGATTCAAGCAGAACGCTGTTATTTTCATCAACCTTTTTTATCTTTCCTTCCAGCTCATCGTATAGCCAGATATTGCTGTCGTAGCTTTGCGATACGGCTTTTACCTGCTGGATGCCAAGCCTGCGTAAATCAATGATGGAGCGGGTTGCAAGAAAGCGGTCAAGGATGACGATGGTTGCAAACTCTTTATAGTAAACCAATATTTTCAACGGATTGGTTACATCAAGCGAATAGATTTTTCCATAGCGAATAACATTGTTGTACACACCCACAGAATCGCCATTACTTCTCAGTTTTTTAATCTGGTTGGTGGCTGAAGAAATCAGGTAAATATTCTGAAGATTGTCGGTATAAAAATCAGAGTAACTGCCGGGAATGGTTGCAACCGGCTGCAGATGCAATGTAGTATCTGCTGCCTGTAACTGCAGGAAGATAAGTGTACTTACAATCAGCAGAATTACTCTTCCCATTTTTTCAATTGCATATCGTTTCCATCAAAAACGGCATAGGTAAAATTGTGCAGCCAGTCGCCTAAATTAATGTAACGGCTATTATCTGTCAGCTTATAATCTATCGGGAAATGGCGGTGCCCGAATACAAAGAAATCAAAATGTTCTTTCGCCAGCATTTGCCGGCAAAAAATGACGAGCCATTCGCCGTCTTCACCATAAAATTTCCTGTCTTTGTTTCCTGTTTTTTTTCGGCTGCTGCGGCTGAAATAATTGGCAACGCCAATGCCCCACGATGGATGAATAACACCAAACATCCATTGTGCAAAACGATTGCGAAAGATAAACTTCAGGAACTTGTACTTGTGATCGCCGGGACCTAAGCCATCACCGTGACCCACGTAAAATTTCTTACCGCTAAACGTAAATTCTTTGGGATGATAATACACAGGAATGTTAAGTTCCTCTTCAAAATAACCGCTCATCCACATGTCATGATTGCCGACAAAAAAATGTATCTGGATGCCTTTATCAGTAAGCTCTGCCAGCTTGCCTAACAGCCGCACATAACCTTTGGGGACCGTCGTTTTATATTCAAACCAGAAGTCGAACATATCACCTGCAATGAAGATGGTAGATGCTTTGTCCTGTATACTATTGAGAAAGGAAACAATCTTTTTTTCGCGCTGTAAACTTTCTTCGTAAGAAGGTGTGCCGAGATGGAAATCGGAAAGAAAATATACCTGTTTGTTTGTTGTATCAGCCATGTGTTATATGAACCACGAAGGCGCGAAGATGAGGAAGATTCATGAAGATTAATTGCATGGTCAAAAGAACGCAATGAAATGAATGTTTGCAGAAAAAACTCTTTGTGTTACTATATTTCCTTTTTGCCATAGCGGTTTAAAAAACTAAAGCATATTCGCCGTTCCTTTTTTACCCATTTCAAGTATCCAGTCTTTACGGCGAAGCTCGAAGTTGGTACCAAGATAAAGTTTGCGCACCGTTTCATTACCGGCAAGTTCTTCAGCCGTTCCGTGTTGAAATATTTTGCCTTCAATCAGAAGATAAGCGCGGTCGCAAATAGATAAAGTTTCGTTCACGTTATGGTCAGTAATGAGTATGCCGATATTCTTATATTTTAATCGGGCTACAACGCTTTGAATATCTTCCACCGCAATCGGATCTACACCTGCAAAAGGTTCATCAAGCAAAATGAATTTCGGGTCAACCGCAAGCGCGCGGGCAATCTCAGTTCTGCGTCTTTCGCCACCGCTCAGGCTGTCGCCGTTATTCTTGCGCACATGGTGAAGATTGAACTCGTCAAGCAATTCTTCCAGCTTATGAAAGCGTTCGCCTTTAGTCATCTTCGTCATTTCCAGCACAGCAAGAATATTGTCTTCCACACTTAGTTTGCGAAACACAGAAGCTTCCTGCGGCAGATAGCCAATGCCCATCTGCGCGCGTTTATACATGGGCAGTTTGGTGATGTCGATATCATTCAAAAACACAGTGCCTTCTTCGGGTTTTATCAAACCCACAACCATGTAAAACGTTGTGGTTTTACCGGCGCCGTTTGGTCCCAATAAACCTACAATTTCACCTTGCCGCACATTTACCGAAACGTGATTAACAACGGTGCGACTTTTATAAATTTTTACGAGGTTGTTTGTTTGAATGATCAGACTCACGGCGCGAAATGATTTGTACAAAAGTAAATGATTGGAACATGGATTGAACGGACTGCGTACCGGGATGTGTTGGATTTTTAGTTAAAAATGGTTTGCTGAAAAGGATACTCGCTCCCGTTATTGCGAGGTACGAAGCAATCTATGTATTAAATATTGAGGTTGTTGGTGAAGAGCGAAACATTTGAAAATGAAATACATTTTTTGGTAACCATTGTTCAACTCTCTTTTGTAATCGACAGTTGTTGCCATTCCTGCTGCTTCGACACGCAGGAATGCTCCCATCAGCGTTCCGGGCAATAATTGGGCTTTACCGAAGCGAGTATTTTAACCACAAAGTCACAGTAACACAAAGCATCACAGAGCCAGGATTGCACACAATGAAACTGCTAAACGCGTCATTGCGAGGCACGAAGCAATCTATACTATACAATTAGTGCTGTGCGTGTTTAATAGAGAATTTACATCACATACTCACAACAAACTATTCACCACTCACAGCACAATCCACAGATTGCTTTGTGCCTCGCAATGACGAAAACTTATTCCCGCAAGTATGAGCAAATAAATATCTTGTGTGCACTTTACCAACGATTGCCGCCATGACACTGCACTTTGCTGACTATCTCATCATTGCTGTTTATTTCGCCTTTGTAATAACGGTTGGGTTTCTCATCAAACGGAAAATCAAATCGAGCAACGATTTTTTATCCAGCAGCCGAAGCATTCCTTTATGGATTACGAGCCTCGCTTTTATCTCCGCCAATCTCGGTGCGCAGGAAGTATTGGGCATGGTAGCATCCGGCGCTAAGTACGGCATTATGACGGTGCATTTTTATTGGGTAGGCGCCATCTTCGCCATGGTGTTTTTAGCTGTGTTTATGATGCCGTTTTATTATGGCAGCAAAGCACGCAGCGTTCCTGAATATTTATACATGCGCTTCGATGAAAAAACGCGGGCACTGAACGCCGTTTCATTTGCAGTAATGACGGTTTTTTCGTCCGGCATTTCATTGTTTGCGTTAGCCAAACTTCTTCAAATTATTCTGCATTGGGACTTCGATGTATCGATCTGGCTGGCTGCCGGTATTGTTATGGTTTATACGTTCCTTGGCGGACTTACCAGTGCTGTGTATAACGAAGTGCTGCAGTTCTTTTTAATCGTGCTTGGCTTATCGCCGCTTGTCATTATTGCGCTTCACGATGCAGGCGGCTGGGAAAACATTAAAGCCAATTTAGCGCCGCAGCTTACACATGCCTGGAAGTATATGGATAAGGCTGAAAACAACCCGATGGGATTAAACTTTATGTCGCTCATATTCGGGCTTGGCTTCGTAATGTCGTTTGGTTATTGGTGCACAGATTTCCTCGTGGTGCAAAGAGCGATGATTGCCCGGAATATGAGTGAAGCGCAACGCACGCCTGTGATGGCTGCCATTCCTAAAATGCTGATGCCGCTGATTGTTGTGTTACCTGGTGTTGTGGCGATTGCTCTTATGCAGCCGGCTTTGCAATCGAAAGGCTTTGTAATTCCCACTGCGGCAAACGGCGAACTCGATTATACACTAACGTTGCCTTCGCTTATTGCGCATTACTATCCAAGTGGTATGTTGGGCGTAGGCATCACAGCCTTGATTGCGTCGTTTATGAGTGGCATGGCAGGCAATGTAACGGCATTCAATTCTGTATTCACTTTCGATATTTATCAGTCTTATTTTGTCCGCAATAAATCTGACCAGCACTATCTCTGGGTTGGAAAATTGGTTACGATTGCCGGCATTCTTATTTCAATTGTTACAGCTTATATCGCCAAGAGTTTTAATAACATCAACGACTTCCTGCAACTGGTATTTTCTTTTGTGAATGGTCCTCTGTTCGCCACATTTTTATTAGGTATGTTTTGGAAGCGCACAACAGGGCATGGTGCTTTTTGTGGATTGCTTGCCGGCACAATAGCGGCAACGCTTACGCATGGCTTAACAGTAGCAGAAGGCAAGGGTGGATGGATTGCTCCCTTATACACTATAGGCAGTGGTATGGGGCAAGCTTTTATAGTCGCCGCGGTATCATGGGTTGCAAATTTTGTGGTAACAATCATTGTAAGTCTTCTTACCAAACCTAAGCCTGCTGAAGCTTTGCAAGGACTGGTTTATTCGCTTACCAATAAGCCGGAAATTCATGAGGCCAAATGGTACAAACGGGTTGCGCCACTTGGCATTGCACTTATTATTATCACCATCATTCTAAATATCATTTTCTTCTAAATCATTCCTATGAATAGCCGCTTTACATCGCTTAGTTTTATTATTGGATTGTTCTTCGTGCTAATCGCATTGGTTCTTATAATTGGCTATTTTATCAGCTCTGTTTTAGCCGAAAATATCAACCTGTATGCAGGTATTATTTTTTTCCTGTTTGGATTGGTTATGATTGGAATAACTTCTAAAGATGAATCCTGAATAACATGTCGATTATAATTCTGTCTGTCAATTTTTACAAGGCAAATTCCTTTGCTATTAAGCCCTGATACTTTTGATAGCCCTGCTATCTTTTTCCTTGTTCATTCAAAATTTTACCGGTTTAAAGACTTATAAAAATGATCCTGAATCATTATCAAATCCTCTTTGCAGGACGTATGGAAGGAGGAGAATACAGATTTTACCGCCCTGCTTTCATGACAACAGATGATCAGGTATTAATGCCCGGTTTGAAATAAAATAAAAGCCTCTTTCAAAAGAAAGAGGCTTTTATTTTATTGTAATAGAATGATGCTTACTGCTTTGCGCTGGTTGGTGCATTGCCGCCTTTTGGTACAAATATCATAGCTGCGCTATTCATGCAATAACGCTTGCCGGTAGGTGCCGGACCATCATCAAATACATGCCCTAAGTGCGAGCCTGTTTTACTGTCTACTACTGCCCAACGCGTTTCACCAAAGCTATTATCCTTTACCAGTTTTACAGCATCAGGAGCAATTGGCGCATAGAAAGAAGGCCAACCTGTACCACTGTTGAACTTTGCCTTGCTGGTAAATAATGGCTGCAAAGAAGCTGCGGAATAGTATGTACCTTCTTCATAAAAATGGTCGTATTTGCCACTGCCTGCGCGCTCTGTGCCTTCCTGCCGCAATATGTAATACTGGTCTGGTGCCAGCATCGTTTTCCACTCTGCATCCGTATGCGTTACCGGGTATTTGTTGTCGGTTTTAACCGTTTGCGGATCGGGATAATTTTTAGCGTCTTTTGATTTTGTTTGTGCCTGTGTGCACTGGCTGAATGAGAACGCGGCCAATAAAGCAACTATAATAAATCTAAACTTCATGGTAATGATTTTCAATTGTAAGATACGATAAATGTTGTGCCACAGAGGTTAAGCACTTGCAAAAAAAGGTTCTTTTGCAAGAAGAGAACGGAAATTAACTGGTGTACTTTTCGGTATTCCCTGCTTCCTCTTTCCAACATTTTATTCTTTTCTCTGAGATAGCCGTTCAATCGTTTCTATAAATGGATATAAATGCTCTGGTTGCAAATCAAATGAGCACATCCATCTCACTTCATTTTTGCTTTCGTCCCAAACATAAAATGGCAACGCACTTTGTAACGGTTCATTCCACTTTTCCGGAATAGTGGCAAACACGGCATTTGTATCTACCGGCTGCGTAATTTGTATTTGCGAAAATGGCTGTAAACGTTCCGCGAGTAAGCGCGCCAAATGGTTGGTATGCATTGCTATATTGCGCCATAAATTGTCAGTTAATATCGCTTGAAACTGGCAGGCAATAAAGCGCATTTTGGAAGCCAGTTGCATGCTGCGCTTCAAAAAAAACTGACTGTCTTTATACAAATCTTTATTTAAAAAAATGACGGCTTCGCCAAACATCATTCCTGCCTTGGTGCCACCGAGTGAGATGATATCTGCGCCTGCCGTTACAGCCTGCAGCGAAGTATCTAAAGCGGCAGCCGCATTGAACAAACGCGCTCCATCAATGTGTATATATAAATTGTTTTGCTTCGCAATGGTGGCTAATTGCTGCAATTCTTCCGGCGTATAAACGGTTCCGCATTCGGTAGGTTGTGTAAGCGTTAGTATCTTGGCTTGCGGATAATGCGTATCGCCGATGCGAGTGATGGATTGCTCCAAAGCAGCGGGAATAATCTTGCCGTCTTTTGTTTCTACCTGTATTAACCGGCAACCTGTAAAAGCTTCCACTGCGGTTGATTCGCTTTCGTACACATGCGCAAGATCAGAACAAAAAACAGCATTGAAAGAACGCGTGGCTGTGGCTAATGCAAATACGTTAGCGCCGGTGCCATTAAACGTAAAATGCACTTCCGCTTCTTTACCAAAATGCGCTTTCATAAGTTCGATGGCTTGTAAACAATAAGGATCTCCGCCATACGATTTTACATGACCTGTGCTGGCTTTTATAACAGCGTCAAGAATGAGAGGATGAATACCTGCATAATTCTCGCTCGCGAGCGACATAGTATGATTCATTGGAAGAATTGAGGCGCAAAAATAGAGCGTTGCCAAACTGTTTATAAAGATGAGTTGTGAAAAGAAACTTAGTTCTTCGGTGCTGTAATGTCAATCTTTTTATCACCAATGTAATTGATGATAAATTTTATGTTCTCGTTCAAATCAGAATGAACCACGAACTCATACTTAAGCCAGCCCGCCCGAATGCGTACCAGCGCAGTGTTTGGCGGTATGCTGCCTAAATTTTCAGCCACCAGTGTAAACTCGTGATGTGAGTGTTCGGCGTCGGCTTTCAGGGTGTATTTCACCAATTCCTTCCCAATGGTTTTATGGTTCAGCACCAATTCAGTGTTGTGATACAGCGAGACAACATCACCATCCACTTCTGCATCATCCAGCAGGATAACCTGTATATCCGGCGAGCTTATATCCAGCGTTTTTACCAATGTGTTTTTACGGGTAATAATTTCCGGCGGCAAATTTTTATCCGCTGGTATTATAGTAGTATAAACGGTGGTATCACCTCTATCCGGCTCGCGTGGTTGAATCACTTTTACAGTATCTGTTTCATCAATCAACTGTGGCGTGCCGTACCGTTTTTGAATGTTTGTGCGAACCGAAAATGGCTGTGTTGTTAAGTCGCGGTAATAAGCAAATTCCTTTACAAAATCAGCCTGTTCACTCTTTACTTTAATGTGCAGTACCAGCTTTCGCGCGTTAATGGAGAAATAGGTTTTCTCAACCGTATATTTTGTGTAGGCATTCCAGATATAAACTTCCTGTGGCTCTTTCCGGTACGTTTCTTTTCCGGGTAAAAAGGAAATTCCGCCGTCAGTAAAAGCGCCGCTGCAGTTACGCTTTACGGCATCCAGTGTGTCGTTGCTGCACCATACTTTTTGTGTACCTGAATAGTGGTTATCAGCTACACTTGTTATCTCCAGCCCGCTTTCAATTGCCTGGCCACGCAAAGTATCTGGCTTGATACTATAGTATTGCCACCGGCCTTTAAACCAATCATAAGACACCTGCGCATGAGCAATATTCTGACAGCATAATAAAAGCAGGAAGCAATAAAAGATTCGCCGGCTACGGTTCATGCAGTTAGAATGAAGAATGAATGACGCTGCCAAAGTAAGCACATAGTAAGAAAGCGCCGTTTTTTAAAACAATTCATCCCTTGTTTAGCTATGTTCTTTAACAACATCATACGCTAATGAAATTGTGTGATTTTCCTCATTTGATTGTGTTTCTTCTTTGCATTTTCGCTTCACCGATCTGGCTGTTTTATGTTCGCCGGTATGGCATGGCAATAGAGATGAACCGCGAGATAAAACGAACTGTATTTCAAACTATTTGTAAGCAGTAATTTTATAAGAAACAATCGTTTTGTGCAAGGCAAATGTAAACCATTGATAAAACTGTTATGTACCTCGGCAAGCTGTTACGGGCAGCTTATCTTTGAAGCCTTTCGCAACTATGAGTCATCAATTATCAGCTATCATTATTGGCGCAGGCGTGGCTGGTTTGGCAAGCGCTATCAGGCTGGCAGCGCAGGGATTTGCAGTAACTGTGTTTGAAAAGAATGATTGCGCCGGCGGCAAAATCAGCTATTTTACAGAGAAGGGATATTGCTTCGATGGTGGTCCCAGTTTGTTTACGCAACCGCAAAATATAGAAGAGCTTTTTGCTTTGGCTAACGAACCGATTGAAGATTATTTTCGGTATCAATCTGTGCCCATTGCCTGCAAGTATTTTTATGAGGATGGCACTGTGATTAATGGCTTTGCTGATGCTGAAAAAATAGCGGAAGAACTGGCAAAAGAAGGCGAGAACAAAAAGGAAGTGATGAAATATATGTCTCGTTCAAAAAACTTATACGAAACCACAGGACGCATTTTTTTAAATTATTCACTTCATAAGCGAAGCACGCTGTTTAAAGCACCGATACTGAAAGCTTTGCTGCATACATCGCCCCGCTATTTGTTTTCATCTTTTCATAAAATAAACAAAGCCAGCTTTGCCAAATTGCATACCGTTCAATTGTTTAACAGGTATGCCACATATAACGGCAGCAATCCTTACCAGGCGCCGGGCATGCTGAGCGTGATTCCGCACCTGGAATATAATGAAGGCGTGTACTATCCAAAGGGCGGCATGGTTAGCATTGCCAATGCTTTATACAAGCTTGCAGTAAAAAAAAACGTGGTGTTTCATTTCGGCGCGGCTGTGCAAAGCATCATCTGCAATGGAACGAAAGCGAAAGGCGTTGTGGTAAATAATGAGAATCATTTTGCCGATGTTGTGGTAAGCAATATGGATGTGTATTTTACTTACAAAAACCTGTTGAAAAATGACTATAAAGCGAAGCAGATTTTGAAACAGGAGCGCAGCAGCAGTGCATTTATTTTTTACTGGGGAATCAACAAAACGTTTCCGCAATTAGAGCTTCATAATATCTTTTTTAGTAACAATTATAAAGAAGAGTTTGATCATATTTTCAAGACTAAAACATTGCATGATGATCCAACAGTTTATATTAATATCACGAGCAAATGCGAACCGGGAATACAAGCTTCGGCAGGAAAAGAAAACTGGTTTGTGATGGTGAACGCGCCGGCTAATGTTGGTCAGTATTCAGAAAGATGGAAGGCGCAATTGAAGCAGAATATTATTGCCAAACTGAGCCGCATTTTGAACACGAATATTGAGTCATTGATAGAAACAGAACGTGTACTTGATCCTGTGTTGATTGAAAATAATACATCGTCGTATGCGGGTTCTTTATATGGTACAAGTTCCAACAGCCGAATGGCTGCTTTTCTTCGTCATCCTAATTTTAGTAAAGCTGTTAAGCGCTTGTATTTCGTAGGTGGCAGCGTGCATCCCGGCGGTGGCATTCCATTGTGTTTGCAAAGCGCAAAAATCATGAGTAATATTATTGCCGGTGATAAGAAAAAGTGGGCTCATGCGCATTAAAATCAACCTGCAAAACATAGCCCTGTTCATTGTGTTGCTTTTTCATGTTAGCGGCGCTATCGGTATCCTTTTCTCATCGCACAGAGATTGGTTTATACAAAATACGCCGCTGAATTTAATAGTAATGGCTTTGTTGCTTATCGTTACACAAAAGCAAAAAAACATAGCTTTCTTTCTTTTCTTTATTGTCACTTTCCTTGTCGGGTTTCTTGTAGAATTTATCGGTGTAAATACAGGGTATCTTTTCGGGCAATATCAGTACGGAAATGTATTAGGTGTAAAGCATTTTGGAGTACCGCTGCTGATAGGCATTAACTGGTTTATTATTATGTATTGTACCGGTGTTATAGCGAATCAGCTTTATGATTGGGCAAATAAAAAGTTAGCCGAAGCGGACGCAGAAGTAAAGCCTGCTGTACGTTTTGTTTCTTTTATTATAGATGGTGCTTTGTTAGCTACGATGTTCGATTTTATCATTGAACCGGTTGCTGTAAAAATGGGTTTTTGGCAATGGTTAGGCAATGGAGAGATACCTTTTTACAACTATGCCTGCTGGTTCTTTACCAGCCTTTTATTATTAACAGTTTTCCGCCTGCTTCCCTTTAATAAAGGCAACCGGCTGGCAGTACATTTGTTTATTATACAGGTATTGTTTTTCATGCTTTTAAGAGTGTTTTTATGATCTGGCTGTTCTATATTTTTATCACGCTTCTCACCTTCTTCGTTATGGAAGGCGCTACTTGGCTTATACACCGGTATGTGATGCATGGCTTTCTGTGGTACCTGCACGAAGATCATCATAAAAAGTATCCTGGCTTTTTCGAAAAAAATGATTGGTTCTTTTTCATTTTTGCCATTCCAAGCTGGCTTTGTATCATGCTTGGTATGCAGCACGAAGCTTATTGGGTGGTATGTATTGGTGCTGGTCTGGCATTATATGGCGTGGCTTATTTTCTTGTGCATGATGTTATTATTCATCAACGCTTTAAATGGTTTACGCACAGCAATAAGCGGTATGTAAAAGTGATACGCTGGGCGCATAAAATGCATCATAAACATTTAGGGAAAGAGAATGGCGAGAGCTTTGGTTTTTTAATGGTGGCTACAAAATACTGGAATAAAGTAAAGCGCGATGAGGCTTTGCAAACGCAAACCACAAATACACAAAGAGCTCAAAGTTTCACGAAGAATGATGGAAAGTAATTACTCAAATTTCTTTGTGTTACTTTTTTTCTTCCTGCCTTTTTGGTTCACAAAAAATTATAACCCAAGCTTCTTATAAATCACCTTTTGCGATAGCTCAATTATATCTCCCGGCTGCATGCTTCCCAGCTTAATAGTTCCAATTTGTTGCCTGATTAAACGCAAGGTTGGATAGCCAACTTTTGCTGTCATTTTTCTTACCTGTCTGTTCTTTCCTTCTTTTAAAATCATGCTGATCCATGGTGCCGGAATCTCTTTGCGAAACCTTATCGGCGGGTTGCGTGCAGGCACAATAATACTATCCGGTAACTGCTTTGCAATACAAGATTTTGTGCGATACATTTTACCATCCACATTAATGTCAACTCCTTGCTGAAGCTGTTGCAAAGCATCGTTTGTTATAGCACCATCTACCTGTGCCCAATACTCTCTTTCGTGTTCAAATTCTGGATTCAGCAAGCGATGATTAAAAGCTTTATCGTTGGTAAGAATTAATAAGCCTTCGCTGTCAGCATCAAGCCTTCCCACAGCATATACATCTTTCGGTACAGGAAAAAAATGAGACAGGTTTTGCTGTTCATTTTCCGAAGTGAACTGCGATAAAACCAGGTATGGTTTGTAGATGATAAAGTAGTGTGTCATGAAATAAAAAATCCCGCATTTCAATTGCGGGATTCACTATGTAGATGGGTTAGTAAGTACCGGGAATCCAATTCCCATCACAATATTAGAAAGAGTTTTTACCAATGCAAAAAAAAATCTTTGATTTTTATACACATAGAGATGGCGTGATGTGAATTAAAGAGAGCGATGTCATTGTATATTTCACTGAACACAACCAACGCTAACTTTTATAAAGAGCTGAAGCAAGCTCTGGCAAAGGCTTTCAGCCTGCTATCTTTTTTTCTGTTTATCAATCTATCATCACACAACAATGAATGTTGCTACTAAATATTTTTATCAAAGTCTTCATGTTCATGGCTTCTATCTTTGACATTCGTAAAACAAAAACGCATGAAATTTCCTGCACCTGTAACGATACAATGGCTTGCTGATTTAATACATGCAGACATCGTTGGCGATGCCTCTGCACAAACAACCGGTATCAATGAAATTCATAAAGTGGAAAAGGGCGATGTTGTGTTCGTTGATCATCCTAAATATTATGACACTTGCCTCAACAGCGAAGCTTCACATATCATCATCAATACAAAAGATGTTACTCTTCCCGAAGGCAAAACATTATTGGTTACCGAGCAACCATTTGAATCTTATTTAACCATCGTAAATTATTTTCGTCCGTTTACGCCGGCAACAAAACCAATCAGCGATTCTGCCGTAATTGGTGAAGGAAGCATCATCATGCCGAATGTGTTTATTGGCAAAGATGTTACCATTGGAAAGAACTGTATTATTGGCGCAAATGTTACCATCAGCGACTATACAGAAATAGGTGATAATGTAGTGATACAGGCCGGCTCTGTTATTGGCAGCGATGCGTTTTATTACAACACAAAAAAGAACCGCGATATGTGGTACAGGCGCATGCAAAGTTGTGGCAATGTAGTGATAGAAGATGATGTAGAAATTGGCGCCGGCTGCACCATCGACAGAGGCGTTACAGCATCTACCAGAATTGGTAAAGGAACCAAGATGGATAATCTGGTTCACATCGGTCACGACAGTAATATTGGCAAAAATTGCTTGTTTGCTGCGCAGGTAGGCATTGCCGGTGCCGTTGTTATTGAAGATGGCGTAACGCTGTGGGGGCAGGTAGGTGTGAGCAAGACATTGACGATTGGCGAGAATGCTGTTGTATTAGCGCAAAGTGGCGTGCCTGCTTCACTAAAAAGCGGCAAGATTTATTTTGGTACGCCCGCTGAAGATGCATTGCAAAAAAAGAAAGAACTGGTATGGGTTAAACGCATTCCTGAAATGTGGGAGAAGCTGATGAAAAGATAAACAAGACAGTTAACATACCTGAAATGTATCGTGCAATACCGCGCAGTATTTATACATCCGTTTTGTAACAATTTAAGTTCGTCTTATACACTACTTTCGCCACCGCATTAATAATTTACTATCACTATGAAACATCACAAACAGCTTTCTTTTATAAACATGGTTTGCATCACATTGTTTGTAACAAGTATTGCTATTAGCTGCCAGGCACAAACAAAAGAATCACCTAAAGCAACAAAAATGGAGAATACAACAGGCACTACCATTACATTAGGCGGCAATGCCATTCATACGGTAGGCACGTTACCGGCAACAGGCACTGCGGTTAAAGACTTTACACTAACAGGCGATGACCTGAAAGAAAAAACGCTAAGCGACTTCAAAGGGAAGTATATCATCATGAATATTTTCCCCAGTGTCAATACCGGCGTGTGTTCCAAATCGGTTAGAAAGTTTAATGAAGACGCCGCAGGTTTAACCAACACCACGGTGCTTTGCATTTCAAAAGACCTGCCGTTTGCGCAAAAGCAGTTTTGTGGTGCGGAAGGCATAGACCACGTAGTTATGCTCTCCGATTTCAGAACCGATTTTGGACACAGTTTTGGCGTGCAAATAGCTGACGGACCTATGCGTGGATTATTAAGCCGTGCTGTGATTGTTGTGAATCCCGAAGGAAAAATTGTGTATGAACAACAAGTGCCTGAAATAGGTCAGGAGCCTGACTACACCGCGGCTATTGCTGCCATTAAATAGCAGTGCGCAATGAGTGTTTTGCAACAAAAGAGAAAGAAGCAGTCATGCACTTTTTGTAATTTCCCTTGGTCAGTATTTCAGTGATAACTGATTTATAATAAGAGCAATAAAACTTCATACAAACACAATAGTGAGTAATCATTGTTGTGTTTTTTTATACAATGAATTTTGGTACCAGCGTCCTCGCCCTGATTAATCTTCGTTGCGTCGCATTCCGTTCATCGTCCGTCTATAAATTAAGCATCCCTATGTGTTGTATGCGTATTGTTTATTCTCCTTTCGTTTTATCATCACCATATAGCTTATGAAACTTCGTTATCGCCACACGCTGCGATGAATAAATGCCCGAATGACCACTGAAATAATACGCCGTAAAACAAACCACCGCGTAGTAAATAACATTCTCCGAACCAAACAATTCAATGCCCATAAAAATGCACGCAACAGGTGTGTTGGTAGCACCCGCAAACACAGCAATAAAACCAAGACCGGCAAATAAATCAACCGGCGCACCGCTATGCATAGCAAGGGCATTACCCAAGGTGGCACCAATAAAAAACAAGGGTGTTACTTCACCACCTTTAAAAGCCGTACCTAATGTAATAGCCGTCAGTAACAGCTTCCACAGCCAGCTAAAACTGGCAGCGCCGCCAGGCTGAAACGCATTCACTATACTAACACCGTTTGGTGTTGGCGTGGTAACTCCTAAACCCAGATAATCGTAGGTGCCAAGAAGGTAACTGATTCCAATAACAAGGACGCCGCCAACAACCGGAATCAGCCATTTAGATGGCAACCACTCGATGGCTTTACGCTTAATAAAATGAGACAATCCGGCAAAAGAAAAACTCGCTAATCCAAACAATACGCCTGCAACAATCACTTTACCCAACAAGGGAATATCGAATGAAATATGTGGCAGAAAAGAAGAAGTGTCATCAGCAAAAAGAATATGGTATTGCGTATGATGAATGCCACAGGAAGAACACGTAATATCAGCTATCAACCCAGCCATTAAGCTTGGCAGCAAAGCATCATATTGTATCTTCCCTATTGCTAAAACTTCCAGCGCAAACACAGCACCTGCCACCGGGGTTCCGAACACCGCACCAAAGCCTGCCGACATACCGCAAATAAGAAGGATACGCTTATCCTCATCATGCAACCGAAACCATTGTGCAAACTGTGATGCAATGCTGCCGCCCATTTGTACCGCCGTGCCTTCTCTGCCTGCCGAGCCACCAAACAAATGCGTAACAATTGTTGTAATAAAAATCAGCGGCGTCATCCGTACAGGTACACCGCCACCCGGCGTATGAATTTCATCTATTATCAGGTTGTTTCCGCGCTCCGCATCTTTACCAAAAGCATTGTATAACCAACTGATAAATACACCCGCTAACGGCAACAGGTAAATGAGCCACAAATGCTGCCAGCGCGCTTGTGTAGCCACATCCAGAAGCCATAAAAATAAAGCCACCAATAAACCAACAGAAACCGAAACCGGGATGATTAAAAGTGTCCAGCGAAGAAGAAGTGCAGCTATAGAAAATTGTTCGAAGTTGTATTTTGTGTTGCGCATACTACAAATAGTTTATCTGGTGATTATCTCACTATTCGTAGGCGCCATCAGCCTTCCGGCGGTTTGGTAGGAAGACACCATTTCCTTTGCGGTAAAGGTAAGCCTGTGGCTTTAGCCAGCGTTCAGTTTGCAAAAAATATTATGGGCATTGAGCAAAAGATTGTTCGAAATAAAAGACAGTTTTATGTTACCGCAGTTTATCGCTTTTCCCATCGACCCTTGATCCGCCGCGGCGGGTCAAGCTTCCGAACAATGTATGGGCTTTTATTAAAGCGAATTAAATGTTTACAAAGCCTTATACAGGTTGCATTTGCTTTTCCAATAAAGCCTTCCATTCTTCATATAAATCCTCATACAATTCTGGCTGTGAAGGCTGTATTACATTCAAGATTTCGCGACTTTTAAAAGCTTCCGGCGGGCTTGCAAAAAAGCCGATGCCAATACCTGCGCCTAATGCCGCACCCACACTGCCATGGCTGTTATACAACTCTATCGGCGTGTTAGTTGCATTTACAAATGCCTCACAAAAAACATCACTTAAAAACATATTGGCTTTCCCTGCGCGAATGATGTTTGGCTTCATTCCGTTGCTTCGCATAATATCCAATCCATACCGAAACGCAAACGCAATACCTTCCTGCGCTGCCCGGTAAATATGCGCAGGTGTATGCTTGTTGAAATCAATATTGTGCATGTGTGCGCCAACTACTTTATTGCTCAGTATACGTTCCGCGCCATTACCAAAAGGAAGTATGAATAAACCTTCACTTCCTGGCTTTATAGTCGCTGCCATTTCATTGATCTGAGGATAAGAAATGAGATTGCCGGTAATATTTTTTGTCCACTTGTTTAAGATGCCCGTACCGTTGATGCAAAGCAACACACCAACCCTTGTATTGGCACTCGTATGTGTAACATGTGCAAAGCTGTTTACGCGCGATTGCGGATCGTAAGTCAGTTCATCACTCACGCCATAAATAACACCTGAAGTACCTGCTGTTGCTGCTACTTCACCCGGCTCCAGCACGTTTAAAGACAATGCATTATTTGGCTGATCGCCGGCTTTATAACTAACAGGAATGCCGCTTTTCAATGAAAGCTCATCAGCAATTCCGGAAGATAATTTTCCATGCTCTGCAAACACATTTTTTACTTCGGGAATGAGGTGTGTATCAAAGCCGAAAGCCGATAAAATATCTTTACCAATTTCGTTTTTAGTGAAGTTCCATAAGATGCCTTCCGATAACGCCGAAGGCGTTGTAGTAATCGTTCCTGTTAATCGTTGTGCAATAAAATCGCCGGGCAGCATTATCTTATCAATCTGCTTATAAATATGCGGCTCATTTTCCTTAACCCAGGCAAGCTTGGCAGCCGTAAAATTGCCGGGCGAATTGAGATAATTTTTAAGACAAACATCTTCACCAATGGCAGCAAAAGCTTTATCACCGTAAGGCACCGCACGACTATCGCACCAGATAATGCTGTTGCGAAGTACAACACCATTTTTGTTCAGCAACACCAATCCATGCATTTGATAAGAGATGCCGATTGCACCAATATCTTCCTTGTTATATCGACCAGAAGCATTCACTTTTTTGATGGCAGCTTTCACATCTTCCCACCATTGCTCCGGCGATTGTTCTGCCCAGCCGGATTGCAACGAAATGATGTCCCGTTCCGTGTCAGGATATTGTGAAGAAACAATGGTTTGTTGTGTAGTACCATCTACCACAGATACTTTAATAGATGAAGTGCCAACGTCAATGCCCAGAAGTAACATGATGAATTGAATATTTAATAAGTAAAATTGAATAGTATTAAAAGCGGTGATTGATTACTTACACGCTGTGCTTTATTTATATTCAACCTTACTTGTTTTCAGGCACAAATATTATATAAAGCGGTTAATGATATTTTCCAAATACTCTTGCTTACCGCTTAGTGTTTTTGGTTCACCTTGTTCAATAGCGTAATCGCGTAAATTTTCCAGAGATAATTTTCCCTGTTCAAATTCTTTTCCCTTGCCGCTATCATAAGATGAATAACGTTGCTGGCGAAAGGTTTTATAATCAGATTTAGTAAGAATAGCATCTGCTGTTATAAGCGCTCTCGCAAACGTATCCATACCACCGATATGCGCATAGAATAAGTCTTTCGGATCCGTAGAGCTTCTGCGGATTTTTGCATCGAAATTGATACCGCCGCCTTGCAGTCCGCCGGCTTCCAGAAAGATAAGCATGGCTTCTGTAAGTTCATTTATATTGTTGGGAAACTGGTCTGTATCCCAACCATTTTGATAATCACCACGATTGGCATCTAACGAACCTAACACGCCGGCATCAGCCGATACCTGCAATTCATGTTGAAACGTATGCCCGGCAAGGGTAGCATGGTTCACTTCAATATTGATTTTAAAATCACCTGATAAATCATGCTGACGCAGGAAACCAATCACCGTTTCACAGTCATAATCATACTGGTGTTTAGTGGGTTCCATTGGCTTTGGTTCAATCAAAAAAGTTCCTTTAAAACCATTCTTTCTTGCATAGTCTTTTGCCGTGTGAAGGAAGCGCGCAAAGTGCTCTTTTTCACGCTTCATATCAGTGTTTAAAAGCGTCATATAGCCTTCGCGCCCGCCCCAGAATACATAGCCTTCACCACCGAGTTCTATTGTGGCATCAATGGCAGCTTTTACCTGTGCGGCAGCGTGACTCAGCACATGGAAATCAGGGTTGGTAGAAGCGCCATTCATATAGCGTGGATTAGAGAATACATTTGCCGTTCCCCACAGCAATTTTACACCACTTTCCTGTTGCTTTTGCTTGGCATAGGCAACCATAGCTTGCAGCCGGCGTTCATTATCTTTTACATCACTTGTATAGTCCACCACATCTACATCGTGAAAGCAATAAAAAGGAATATTCATCTTGGTAATGAATTCGAAAGCCGCATCCATTTTGTCTTTGGCTCTTTCTACCGCATCTGCTTTTTTATTCCACTCAAAAATGTGCGTGCCGGGACCAAAAGGATCTGAGCCATCGTTAACAAACGAATGCCAGTAAGCGCAGGCAAAACGGAAATGTTCTTTCAATGTTTTACCTGCCACCACTTTGCTCTCATCGTACCAGCGAAAAGCAAGCGGGTTGTCGCTTTCAAGCCCTTCATATTTTACTTGTGAAATGCCTTTGAAATATTCGTTGTCGCCTAATAAAACATTCATGGATAGTATTATTTATTTGTGTGAGGAAGATATTTTCTACGACAAAAGCAACTGCAATCTTTTTATTTTATGATCCGCAAGATTCAACGGAACAGCAATGCTAAGAAAAATTTTGCCGCTATATTCCGGAAAGTACAATTGAGGTATTGCCGGATGAATGTATGAACCGGATGAACAAAGTGATTTTGCACCGCCAGTTCGGCATCTCGGTCGGCAAATTTGCGGGAAGAAAAGAAGGAAAATGTAGAATTAAAGATGAACGCAATGGCATTTTCGCTTTTGTAATTGACGGGCAGATGGAAGTGCAATACAGGCTGCTTATGCCTCGCGATGGGCTAAGCTGTGGGAACAGGAAGAAATAGAGTGTGAGGCGCTAACATCCAGTGCGATTCTTTTAATGGTTGAGGTGCGTGTATAAAAGAGTTATGTTTTGTTTTGGTAAAATGGTGTTCCTTGCGGGCACCATTTTTTTGTATGGAAAACCGAAACGCCCGTTATTTTATACAGCATCTGAACCTGCAGCCACATCCTGAAGGTGGATGGTATAAAGAAACATACCGGGCAACAGAAACCATTGTTGCGATTGCTTTACCGGAGCGTTTTTCGGGCGGCAGCAGGCATTTTTCCACCGCCATTTATTATTTGCTGGAGAAAGGAAGTTTTTCTGCCTTTCATCGCATTAAAAGCGATGAATGCTGGCATTGGTATGCAGGCGATACCCTTTACATCCACGTACTTGAGCCGGATGGAAACTATTATCGGATATCACTTGGAAATGCAATTGAAAAAGGAGAACAATTTCAATTTGTAGTGCCGGCAATGTGCTGGTTCTCTGCTGAACTCGCATCAGGAAGCGATTTTGTATTAACCGGCTGCACTGTATCGCCTGGTTTTAACTTCTTTGACTTTACAATGGCTGATAAACAAGATTTACTTGAAACATTTCCAGCATATAAAAATATAATTGCCCGCCTTAGCCGATAAGTAAACAAAAATCGGGTTTATTTTCTACAAAATATTGACGTTGCGATGCCATACCAGAAATTACAGGTATTCAGCACGAATGAAAAACGTATTTTATCAATAAATATGTGGGAAAAAGTAAAAAATATTCTACACAAAACTTGGCTGGAAAGAAAATTCGTATATTTTCGCACCAGAAAATGAGGATTTCACCGTTTTTTTCATTTTTTTACGCAATCGCACCGAGGGGCTGCAACCGAACTGATACTGACTTATCTGCCAATCGCCACAAATCCGGTTTTAGCTGCCATAACTATCAACCATTACTGTAACTGATACCAAAATTATTTCTCCACTAAGAGTTGTGGTCTTACTATGCCTTCTTGTAAGAACACAACTCTTAATTATTTCAGCCAATATTATTTCTTCTGATCAGGCTCCAAACAGGTTTGACTGTCCGTTTCCTTTATTTGTGTAGCCTTCTTTTTTCAGGTGCGCATACGCCTTATAAGTGGCTTCGCGGCCGCGTGGTGTGCGCTGCATAAACCCTTCCTGAATGAGGAACGGCTCGTACACTTCTTCCAATGTACCAGGTTCTTCACCAACGGCGGTAGCAATGGTGGTAATGCCAACAGGACCACCTTTAAACTTTTCAATAATGGTAGTAAGAATGCGGTTGTCCATTTCATCCAGTCCATATTCATCCACGCTTAGTGCACGCAGTGCATGTTGGGTAATGCCAACATCAATCTGACCATCATTTAGCACCTGGGCAAAATCGCGCACGCGGCGCAATAAGCCATTTGCGATACGCGGCGTACCACGACTGCGCCCGGCAATTTCCATGGCGGCATCAGAAGTGATTTGCGTTCCTAAAATACCGGCGCTGCGAACGACAATTTTTTGCAGCACATCAGCCGTATAATACTGAAGCCTCGACTTTATACCGAAACGCGACAGCAAGGGCGCTGTAAGCAATCCGCTACGGGTAGTGGCGCCTATCAATGTGAATGGTGGCAGGTTTAGTTGAATGCTGCGCGCATTGGGACCACTATCAATCATAATATCAATGCGGAAATCTTCCATAGCCGCATATAGATATTCTTCTACCACGGTGCTCAGCCGATGAATTTCATCTATAAAAAGTACATCATTTTTTTCGAGATTAGTGAGAAGCCCGGCAAGGTCGCCTGGTTTTTCAATCACCGGACCTGAGGTTTCTTTAATGTTCACGCCCAACTCATTCGCTACAATGCGACTTAATGTTGTTTTACCCAAACCAGGAGGACCATGAAACAAAACATGGTCGAGCGCATCACCACGCAGCTTCGCGGCTTTTATAAAAATGCGCAAATTTTCAATCAGGGTAGGCTGACCGGAAAAATCATCGATTTCCGTTGGGCGGATGGTATTTTCAAACTCTTTTTCAGCGGGAGTAAGAGTCGTTTTTTCTATTTGTAAATTGGGATTTGCCATAGCTGTACGAATCAGTAAAATTACTAAAAGGAGTAGTGGAAAAGAAAGCGGCAAATGATTTTATGAAATCATTCTGCCCGGAATTTTCAATAGTAATTATGTAATCGGTCAGGCAACAGAAAGAATAATTATTTCAATAAATACGGTGCTATCGCCGTCTTCCATATCGCATAACCTTCAGGCTTCATGTGCAGGTTATCTTCTTTATACAATTCGGAGCGCATGTGCCCGTTAGCATCAAGCATAGGATGAAAGACATCAATAAAAGCAGCCTTTTTTTCTTTCGAAAGATATTGTTCAACAAGTGCATTGGCAACAATCATTTTGGGTAATAAGTTCTCACGGCTGGGGCTGGGCTTGATGGATACGAAAGCAACATTTACATTTCTGCCAAGGTTCTTCCTGATTTCCTGGTATAAAGTTTTAAAGCGGTCAAATACATCTTTGCCCGATAAGGAAGTGTCGGCGGCAAGATCATTATCGCCGCAATAAATAACGATTTGCTTCGGTTTGTAAGGATAAATAATATCGGGTGCGAAACGGATAACATCAGGAAGCTGGCTGCCGCCAAAACCGCGGTTGATGATGGGATAACCGGGAAAATAGCTTTGTACATCGCTCCACATGCGGAAAGAGGAACTGCCGATAAACAAAATGGCATTTTTTACCGGCTGATGAACACTATCTTCCTTTTTAAAAGCATCGATCTCGTTTTGGAATGGTGCAGTTTGCGCATAACCTGCTAATGCAGAAACCAGGAACGTAACGAAGAGAAATATTTTCATGAAGGAAAGGTAAGAGGAAATGCCGGATGATATTCGATTTGAGTGGCATGATTTAAAATGATAATTCGCCGAAACAAGCCAGCCATTAATGGCTTACAAATAAAAAATCCTGCTGCGCGAGGCAGACAGGATTCATCACTTACACAATCTAAAATTTAATTACTGTGAGTTTTTTACCACTACGTCTTCTACAGTTCTTGTTGTGGTGCTGATGTCGAACGACTGCTTGATATTAGCAGAAGCTGACTTGATGATGAACGTAAGATGAGCATCACCCGGCTCTTTAGTCAGCAACACTTTTTTGTCGAAGCTTTTGTCGCTGTATTGCTGCTGGTAAACCACATCACCATACTCATTCATGATAATCAGGCTGAATGGCGTAGCTGCAGCGTTATCGTATTTTACATTAAATACAATTCCTTTTTCTGTAGTGCCTACATACTGTACGGCAGAAGCAGCTTCTTTTTCGCTGTTTTTATCAGCAGCAATAGCGGAAAACGAGAGAGTGCCGGCGATGGCGGCGAGAACGATTACTTTTTGTCCAAATTTCAATACTTGCTTGTTCATAAACTTGCTTTTTTAATTATTAATAAAAAAGGCATCAATCGGAATAATGTGCAACGGCATACAACCGAGCCGGCAAAAGCAATAGTCGAAAGATGAACAAGAATCGAAAGCGATACTAATAATCCGGATATTGAGAAGACCTGTTACCATTTTGAGTGGAAAGCAAGGCCTTTGTTTAAACGATAAAACAAAAGTAAAGCCCGAATGTGCACCAAATACATAATTCAGATTCCGTAACAATTTCTTAACAGAAGAAGAAAGGATACTAAAACCAAAATTGGCCCTCTATTTGACTTATTGTTTGCTAAAAAATATAGTATGAAAAACGAAACAGCGAAAGAGGTTAAAACACCCCGAAACCAGCATATTCCCCAACCTGATCCGGCTACCTCAAACTCAAACACAGAAAAGGATCCTAACGAATGGACAACGGGCGGAGAACCGATGACAGGTGCGCAGCAATCTTACCTGAAAACATTATCTGACCAGGCTGGCGAAGAGGTGGATAATGACCTTACGAAAGCAGATGCCTCAAAAAAGATTGATGAGCTACAGCACAAAACCGGCAGAGGTTTAAACAATTAAACAGAAAACAGGGTTTTAGCAAAACAGGCTGAGGAAATGATTCCTCAGCCTGTTTTTATGATCCCTTTCCCCCAGCAACCTAATGAGCTTTCAGCCAGCTTTCAGGATTCAGAAAACCTCCCTGCTCATTTGATACTATAAAGTGCACCATCCCGCCACCATCATCATTTACTGCCGCCTTACCAAGTATGGTTCCTGCCTGTGTTGTATTGTTTCGGGTAACACTAACAGAAGAAAGATGGCTGTAAGCTGTAAAATATTTCCCGTGTCTTACCATTACACATTTTTCGTCTCCCAAATCTATTATTTGCGATACAACACCGTCCGCTACTGCTTTTACTGTAGCACCAACGGGAACACCGATATCAATACCGTCGTTGTTATCAACCAGTTTAGTTCCTGGTATACTGTATCTGCCATACGGAATGAGTATTGTTCCGCTGCTTACCGGCCAAGGCAATCGCCCGCGGCTGTTTTCAAAGTTTACAGAAGCCGTTAAATTTTCCGGCGTAGACTCCAATGGGCTATACACTCGATTGGTATTGCGCGGCGGCGTTACCGAAGCTGAACCGGAGCTTACTGCCGTTGTATTGGAAGATTTATTATCAGCAGTAGCGGCCGTACCGTTATTAGCATTTGCCTGTTGCGCAGCGGCTTTGCGCTTTCTATCTTCTTCCTGCTGTTTAGCCAATTGTGCCTGGCGTTCCTGCTCTTTGCGCTTAGCATCCGCTATTTCACGGGCAATAATGGTTTTCAATTGTCCCTGTAGCTTTTTGCGGGCAGCTTCACGGTCACGTATCTGTGCGCTCAGGTTTTTTTCCTGACCTTGCAAACCGCGCACGACATCGTCCTTCTCCTTCCGGTCGGTTTCCATTTCTTTTATCTGCTTGCCTTGCTCCTGCAGCGTGTTGTTTTTTTCACTTTTGGTACTATTCAGGTTATTCATTTTTACCTGTAGCAGGTTCTGCGTTGCGGTAATATTATTTGCCTGCGTTTCGCGGTACTGGCGATAGCTTTTCAGGTAAGCCATGCGTTTAACGGCATCATTAAAATTATCGGCTGAAAAAATGAAGTTCAGATAATCATAATTGCTCCTGTTTTTATAGGCAAATACCAGGTTTTTTGCATAACGGTCTTTCAGTGTATCCAGCTCTTTCCGGTAGCGATAAATGTCGAGGTTATTCAGATAAATAGCATCATCAATTTTATGCAGTTCCTTATTAATATTTCCCACTAATTCTTCGCGGGCTTTTATTTTCCGCTGCACCAATGCAAGCTGGCCAATCGATTGCTTTTTATTCTTTTTAATGCTGCTAAGCGTATTGTTCAGGTCGGCAAGCTCCTGCTGCAGTTGCTGTTGCCTGCGCTGTATTTCTTCCTTGGTTTGCTGCGCAAAAGAAGAAAGCGAGAACAAAGCAAATACGATAGCGGCTATCGTTTTCTTGATCATAGTAGTCAATGTTTACAGATAGGACAAATGAAATTATCTCACGTTGCCAACAGATTACGCTGACTGCCTGTTAATTATTATCTGACCTTGTAATTTTTTGGAATATTGAACGGAAATGTCAGGGTTTTGTTGAAATCGTATTGTTTGAAATCAAGCGACACATCAGTCTTCGATTTTTCAGCTACCGATATTTTACGTGAAGTAGAAAAATAGAAACTGCCTTCTTTGTTATAATCATCATACGTGATGTCTGCCGTGCGGTTCTTTACCGGGTTCACGTCATCAAGCTTGCTGTGGAGCAGGCGGAGATTGTTTTTGTCTACTGTCAGCAGGTTTTTAAATATCTGCCCCGACATCAATATCAGCAGGTTGTTATTACTTACCTGGTACGAAATAATATTACTGTCAAGATAAACCGGGTTGCCAATTAAAATGTCCTGCAGGCTGTTGAAATCAACCGGCACGCCTGTCAGCTCGCGCAGGTAACTGATGCGCCGATATTGAATTACTTTTTCAAGCTTATTCATCACTTTTACACTGTCGCGCGTAATCATTACCCGAAATCCTTCTATGCCCAAAGCGCCGGTAAGCGATAGCCAGATAACGCTGTCCTTCTGCATTCGCAGGTAAGCCGTCGCTCCATCGCTGCCATTGCTGCTGCTATAATCCATTTTCACTTTGGCAGAAAATGTATTGAAACTGATTCGTTGTGTTTCCAGCTTGCCTATGATACCTTTTATAATGACTGCCGAGTCTATTATATCAGGCTGCGTCACCGGCCTGGAAACCGTGTCTTTCGTGGTAATGGCATTGCCAATGCGCTGCACTTTTTTTGTTGGCCGGCAGGCAGCAAACATTATCAATATGCACAAAGAAAAAAGAAGCCATCGCTGTAAGTTATCTGTTATTGTCATCCGTTATTTTTTTTGAATGGTAATGGTGAATGGTAAATAAAATAATTCTTCTTATTAATCATTCATTACCCACCGAATTAATGCCTGCCGGTATGGCCAAAGCCGCCGCTGCTTCTTTCAGTATCACTAATCGTTGATACTTCCGCCCAGCTTACCTGCTCTACAGGGCTGATGACCATTTGCGCAATGCGGTCGCCGCTTTCAATAGTGTGTGTTTCGTCAGATAAATTAATCAATATCACTTTGATCTCGCCACGATAATCGGCATCAATTGTTCCCGGGCTGTTGAGGCAGGTAATGCCATGATTGGCAGCCAGCCCGCTGCGCGGACGAATCTGTGCTTCGTACCCTTCGGGCAATTCAATAAATAAACCCGTTGGCACCAGCGCCCGTTGCAAAGGCTGCAATGTGATTGGCTCTTTAATATCTGCCCTGATGTCCATGCCTGCCGCGCCGCCTGTGGCATAATGTGGCAGCGGGTTGGCGGAGCGATTGATAATATTTATCGCGATCGTTTTCACAGCGGCAAATCTAAGCCGATGTAGAATAGAGATAATGTAAATAACAAGACAGACTTACGGCTTGTTGTTCACATATGTAACAAGCGTTGCCAAAAACAAAGGCAGCCCGATTGCTGAACTGCCTTTGTTTTATAAAAGAAAAACCAGATTACTGTACCACAATCAGCTTCTGTGTTTCGCTGGTTGCGTGGTTATGTATGTAATAAGTGCCCGGCGTTAAGCGGCTTATATCCATTACTTCATTGCCGCTAACGGTTTTTGAAAATAAACGTTTTCCATCTGCATCTGTAACCGTTATTACTGAAGTTTCTTCTGTTGTAATATAAACAATATTTCGCGCCGGATTAGGATAAATAGAAAACTTCCGGCTGCCTTGAACACGAGCAATGGAAGTTGCTGTTTTGCTGGTTTGCGAAGGCATCACATATTCAAATGTGTCTGTGTACAAAACAAGCCGTGTAGCCACTGCATTTCTTATCTGCGCGTAGTAATGGCCGCCGGCGGTAGGGCTAAATGAAGAATCTCCTTTTATAGCCATGCTGCTTTTGTCTTCCACCTTATACCAGGTATAAGAATTATTGCTCAATGTACCGCCGGCATACAGCGATATGCTTTCGCCATTATTATGAATGGACAGCGAAGCCTGCGGAGAATATGTAACAAACGGATAATGCGTTGCTACAAATTCCATCCCGTCGAATGTAAAATCGTTATGGCTGATATCGGCATGCAGAAAGACGTTCAATGGCAAAACCGGGTTTTTGTTTGTGCCCTGCGAAAGGTGGTTATGATCTAAATACAGGTATTGCAAATTGGTCAGCTTCATAAATGAAGAAGGTACTACTCCGCGCAATTCATTGTTGTTTAGGTATAATTGAAACAAACTGGAAAGGTTACCAATGGATGAAGGAATACTGCCTGTTAACCGGTTATTGGTTATTGAAAGCAACTGTAAGTTTGTTGCATTACCAATGGTATTTGTAAGAGAACCACTCAAGCTATTATTATCCAAATATAAAACCTGCAGGCTTTGCAGGTTACCAATAGAAGCGGGAACCGCTCCGCTCAGTTTATTATTTTGAAGATATAAATACTGAACGCTGCCGAGGTTTCCAATGGTGCCTGGTATAGCTCCGCTTAGCTGGTTGCCTGCCATCTCCAGGATGCGCACGCTGGCGAGGTTGCCAATAGTTACCGGGATGCTTCCCGACAGCCTGTTATTATTCAGGTTAATGTATTGAGCCTTGGCTAAACTGCCGATGGCAAATGGAATAGCGCCGCTAAGCCGGTTATTTGACAAATCCAGTTGCTGCAGGTTTTTTAATTTACCCAGAGAAGATGGAAAAGAGCCGGTGAGAGAATTTGTTCCGGCTAAAAACTCTTTCAGATTTACGAGGTTAGAAATTAAAGAAGGAATGGCGCCTGTAAGCTTATTGTTATACAAGTACAGGTATTGAAGCGCTGCCAGGTTGCTTAATGAAGAAGGCAGTTTGCCATTCAGATTATTTACGCCAAGATCGATACCCACAACCCGGTTGAAGGAAACTGTTATACCTTTCCAGGTACAAACAGGTGATTGCGACAGTCAGTTATCATGGTTTGTCCATGCGTCACCTTTGGTACTGTTGTATAAATCAACCAAAGCGGCAGAGTCGGCTTTATCAACAGCCTGCGCATTTAGTTTCATTTGAGCAAAAACAAAAAGGGGCACGAAAAAGAGCGGTGTAAAGTTATACCTCATAAGTCTATTTTTATTGTTTGAAGATGACGGTGATTGGTGACGAGTAAATTACATGCACAACTTGGCAGTTGACAAGTCATGAATTCATTTGCTCATAAAGCGCGCGGCAGGCGGTTATACTTTATAATTTGATAAGAGGAGTAAAAGCATGGATTCGCTGTTTATGATGAAGTAAAATGGTTATTAATGGTCTCAATTGGTTTTTCAGGTAGTGCAAAGTTTGCTTCGGTATAAATCCCTTCAATCGTTTTGTTCATTCGCTGCATTGATTTTTGAACATCCAAAGAAACAAGAATTTACTGATAACCTTTCTCTGTCTGCATTTGTTTATTACACAGTAATTATTTCTCACCATTGGTTTAACCTGCAGGGAATATTTTCAAGATAAAAAAGATGAAATTTACATTTTACGAAAGCAACTGATGAACAAGTATTACGCACATCCTTCTTCTTACCTTGATGAGCCGTGCAGCATTGGCGAAGGCACGCAGATCTGGTATTTCTGCCACATTATGCAGAATGCAGTAATTGGCAGCCACTGCAACATCGGTCAAAACGTAATGATCGGAAAAGGAGTCAGGATAGGCAATAACGTAAAGATTCAAAACAATGTATCGGTGTATGAAGGAGTTACCCTTGAAGATGATGTGTTCGTTGGTCCGTCAGTTGTTTTTACCAATGTCATTAACCCACGCAGCGCCGTTTCGCGCAAGCATGAATTTAAGCCAACATTAGTGAAACGTGGCGCTGCAATCGGTGCTAATGCAACTATCGTTTGTGGCATTACTATTGGCGAATACGCTTTCATTGGTGCAGGAGCCGTTGTTACAAAAGATGTTCTTTCTTATGCGCTAATAACAGGCAATCCGGCAAGGCAAAAAGGCTGGATGAGTGAGCAAGGTTATAAGTTGCTATTTGATGAAAATGGCAAAGCTGCCTGCAAAGGAACGGGAGACACTTATGTGTTTAAAGAGGGAAGCGTAAGCAAGCTTGAAGCGTAATAAAAAAAGGCGAAGCCGTTTATAAGAAAATAAACGGCTTCGCTTTTTTGTTTCTGTATTATAAACTGATAGCTGATTTCTGACAGCTAATTATTCAACATCAATGGCATCACCAGCATCAGTAAATCAGAACCTTCTTCCTGCTCAATCGGCTTTACAATGCCCGCCTTTGTTGGTGTTGAAAGCTCTACCTTCACTTCATTATCATCTGCCACGTTAAGCATTTCAATCAGAAATTTGGCGTTGAAAGCAATCTGCAGATCTTCGCCATCATAGTTGCAGTTCATGCGCTCATTTCCTTCAAAAGAAAAGTCAACATCCTGAGCTGTCAATTGCAATTCGCTACCACTGATAGCAAGCGCTACCTGGTTGGTGCTTTTATTACTGAACACATTAATGCGGCGCAGCGCACTCTGAAATTCGTTTTTATTTACCACCAGCTTATATGGATTATCCACCGGTATTACCACTTTATAATCCGGGAAGCGGGCATCTATCAGGCGACAAATGAGGCGCGTGGTTTTATGCGTTACAAACAGGTGATTGGTGTTGTATGAAACAATGATTTCATCATCATTATCCGGCAGCACATTGCGCAGCAGGTTCAGTGGTTTTTTTGGTACAATAAAACTGTCAGCCTTCGGGCAGTTTACATCCGTTCTTTTATAGCGAACCAAACGATGCGCATCCGTAGCTACGAACTGCACATAGCCTGTATTCAGCTCAAAGTAAACACCCGTCATGGCAGGACGCAGATCATCGGAACTAACCGCAAATAATGTTTTGTTGATAGCCGTTACCAACGAGCTGCTTGCCATGGTAAAGTTGTTGGTATCATCTGCCACCGGCTCTTTTGGAAAGTTGTCAGGGTTTTCGCCCATCATCTTATACTTCCCGTTGTTGCTCGTGATTTCGATACCAAAATTCTTATCGATATTAAATGTCAAAGGCTGATCAGAAATGTTCTTCAGCGAATCAAGCAATATCCGCGCAGGCACGCAAACGCGGCCATTCTCATTGCTTTCCACATCCATCTGCACGCGCATTACGGTTTCAAGATCGGTAGCTGTGATGCTGAGTTTTTTATCGGTAATATCAAATGAAAAATCTTCCAGTATCGGCAGCACAGTGTTGGCATTAATAACGCCGCTGATCTGCTGCAGTTGTTTTAATAATGATGAAGAAGAGACTATGAATTTCATTCCGGTTATCGTTTATTTCTATCCTAAAATACTTGTTATATGACAGGCAACAAACGTACTGTAAAAAAAGAAGAAACAGAGGTAACGTGCATAGTCTGTTAGCAAAATTTATCGCTTGCGAAAATAAGATTGCCACGCGAAATCATCATAAGCAATCACCTGTTTTGCCTTCTTTATTCTTATGGTTCTGGTTAAAGAAATTTAAAAAAGGATAACAAAAGAGAGATTTACGAAATACATCGTATGTTTGTTACGAAATTATTCGTTTATAAACTTTTCAAACTCAAATTATGAAATATGTACGCCTTGCATCTCCGTTCCTGCCGCTGGCTGGTGCTATCCTTGTTTTCGCTGCTATTGTTGCCTGGCAGCCCGACACCACAAAGGCAGTTAAGAAAAAATACACGCCTGCAATCATCGACACCGCAGTACCAAAGCGCGCCGATATTAATCAAATTGACCTTCAACTGAACCTTGATTCTGTAATGCAGCAAGTAAACATTGCTTTATCAAATATTGATTACGCAAAAATGAATGCGGATATACAGAAAGCGATGGCGCAGATTGATTATAACAAGATCAATCTTGAAGTAAATAAGGCTATGAAAGAAATAGACTGGAAGAAGATAAACGCAGATGTTTCCCTTGCTCTCGACAGTGCTAAGATGGCGCTTAATAACATTAATTGGGATGAGATAAAAGCCAATGTGGCTCAGGCACAGGCTGAAGCGCAAAAAGCAATATCAGAACAGAAAATAAACGGAGCTGAAATTCAAAAACAGGTGCAGGAATCATTACGGAATGCGCAGAAAAGCCTGCAGGCTGCACAGGTGGAATTGAGAAATTATAAAGGCTTACAAGAAGCCTTGAAAAATGATGGATTGATTGAAGATGGAAAGCCTTATCACATTCAATTGAAAGAAGGAACTTTGTATATTAACGGTGCAAAACAAAGCAAGGCAACTACGGATAAATACAGCCGGTTTTATTCGAACAAAAAGAACTTTAGCGTTGGCGATGATGGTGGCACAAACTTATAAAAAGTTTGCCACGGAGGCGCGAAGCCACAATAGAAAATTCAGAAAAAAATTTGTGACTTCGCGCCTTTGTGGCAAACAAAACTTATGCTTTTTCCAGCGCCTGCTTTATATCAGCAATAATATCATCCACATGCTCCAAGCCTGCTGAAATGCGGATCAATCCCGGCGTAATGCCAACTGCCAAACGCTCTTCTTCTGTAAGCTTAGAATGCGTTGTACTCGCCGGGTGAGAAGCAATAGAACGCGAATCGCCAAGGTTTGCCGTCATAGATAATAACTCCAGCGAATTCAAAAACTTACGCCCGCTTTCAATGCCTCCTTTCAGTTCAAAACACAAAATTCCGCCGCCGGCAGTCATTTGTTTTTTTGCAATCTCGTATTGCGGATGCGAAGGAAGGAACGGATATTTTACCCAACTGATTTTCCCGTTGCCTTCCAGTGCTGTTGCCACCGCCAAAGCGTTCTTACAATGCCTTTCCATGCGCACATCAAGCGTTTCTAAACTTTTGCTTAAAACCCACGCATTAAAGGCAGATAAAGTTGGTCCGGTATTGCGACAAAACAAATAAATATCTCGTATCAATTCTTTCTTTCCTACTATCACACCACCCAATACGCGACCTTGTCCATCTATCCATTTAGTAGCCGAGTGAACAACTAAGTCAGCGCCATAATTAATAGGCAATTGTAGCAGAGGTGTGGCAAAGCAGTTATCTACATTCAGTATTAAGTTATGTTGCTTCGCAAAGCTTCCCATCCATTCCAAATCGAGCACTTCAAGCTGTGGGTTGGTTGGCGTTTCTAAGTAAATCATTTTACTGTTTGGCTTCACCGCTTTTTCCCACGCTTCTTTATCATTGGCAGCAATTAAAGTATGCTCAATACCATAGCGCGACAGGTATTTTGTAACAATGGTAAACGTGCCGCCAAACACCGAACTGCAACACAACAAATGATCGCCGGCTTTTAACAAAGGAAAAATAGAAGCAAACACCGCCGCCATGCCCGATGCCGTAGCAAAGCCCGCTTCTGCACCTTCCAGCGCTATCATTTTAGCCGTAAATTCATCTACCGTGGGGTTGCTGTACCGGCTATAAATATTCTCATCATTCTCTTCGGTAAATGCACCACGCATCGTGTCAGCATCGTCAAACGTGAAGCTGCTGGTGAGGTACATCGGGCTTGAATGTTCGTGTTGCAAAGTTTTTTCTCCGCGCAGGCGGATGGCTTTCGTTTGCGGATGCCAGATTTCTTTATTCATCAATATAATTAAACGGTAATTTCAGAAGCTTTGTTTACAAATACTTTCCAGCTTATGTCGGCGCCGGCTTTGCGAAGCGTAGCCGCTATGGAGCAATATTTATCCATAGACAAATCAGCCGCGCGCTGCGCTTTGGCAGTGTCTATTTCACCAAATAAATGAAACTCTACTTCAATCTTCGTCCATAGCGAAGGTTCTACGCCTGCCTGCCGCTCGCCATGCACTTTCATTTTATAATCGGTCACCTGTTGGCGCTGTTTATTTAATATGCTAATGACATCAATAGCGCTGCAACCTGCCAGCGCACTCAGCAGTAATTGCATAGGGCGAAACCCAAAGTCTTTACCGCCGGTTTCGGGGCTGGTATCCATCGGAACGGTATGACCCATTGCATCGGTCGATACAAAGCCATAATCCAGTTGCTGCCTGCTTAATTCTATCGTTACCATAGTCAATCATTAAATCGGAAAGCGAAGGTATTGTATTTGGCAGATTTGAGAAACGGGCGAGTAGTGAGTTGTGAATGGTGAGTAGTGAATAGTGCGTAGCAAGGTCTGTGTCATTCCACAATTGCCACCAACATTGAACCGCATTGTAATCAAACCAACGGGTGGCTTTGTGTGCAATCTGCTCACCGCATTTTGCACAGGCAACCTTCAGTAAACATTTAACCAGTTATATCACAGCTTTTGCAGTGCAACATTTTTTTCTTTTGGTAACCATCGTCCGTCGCTTTTCTCATCGGTAGTTGTTGTCATTTCTGCTGCTTCAACACGCAGGAATGCTCCCATCACGTTCGGGGCAATAATTGGGCTTTTCTCAAAGCGAGTAAGAAGCTCCGGTTTTCTTCAGTTTCAAAACATCACATTACTTACAGCCAATACTTTTGCAACGCAAAAACAACAACACATGGGCTGGCTTTATCTATTGATAGCAGGTTTTCTGGAAATCGGGTTCAGCATTTCTTTGGCAAAGATGAAAGACACCCTTGGCTGGCTGTTCTGGAGCTGGACGGCTTCGTTCCTGTTTTTCCTGTTTGTAAGTTTATGGCTGATGTACAAAGCCATCGAAACCATTCCTGTTGGCACCGCTTACGCCGTGTGGACGGGCATAGGCAGCGTTGGAACCGTGATTGTTGGAATCATTTTCTTTAAAGAACCAACCGATTTCTGGCGGCTGTTTTTTATCGGCATGCTTATCATTTCGCTGATTGGGCTGCGGCTGGTTTCAGAATGATGATCTTTTATTTAGCAGGCAGGTAACATTCGTTCCTTTTTACAAATTAAAGATTGGTTTTTGAAAATGTAGCTGCGTTTTACTAAATTTTAGTTTAGCTGGATCTCAAATAGGGACGGCCAGTTTTTACCCGTTATATAAAAGCTTTTTTTAGCAGAATCGTAGGCAATTCCGTTCAACACTTTCTCACGGTTGTCAGGGTTGTTTTCGTCAATTTTTTTGCCGGCCTGCGCCATAATATCACCGATATTTATAACGCCTACAATTTTGCCGGTTTGCAGGTCAATCTTCACAATTTTCTTCTCATGCCAGATGTTGGCATATACAAAGCCATCCACATATTCAAGTTCATTAATGCTGCTCACCGGTCCATAATTATCAGTGATGCCGAGCGTAGTTATTACTTTAAAACTATCCGGGTTTACAAAGTACAAATTGCTGCTTCCTGTGCTTACGATAAGTTGTTTTCCATCTGTCGTCATGCCCCAGCCTTCGTAAGGAAAATTAAATTCGCTTAGTTTTTTGAACGTTGCCAAATCATACACATACGCTTTGTTATTCTGGTAAGTAAGCTGGTATAGCTTATTGCCAATGATGGCAATGCCTTCACCAAAATCTGTGGCAGGCAAATCAACCTTTTGTTCTTCTTTGCCTGTACTTAAATCAGATTTTATCAAACGGCTTTCTTCCGGTTCACCGGTGCTTTCGTATAAAGCATTGTTGTGCCAGATGAGACCTTCAGTAAAGTTACTGGTATCGTGCGGGTATTCTTTTATTAAGCGATAAGAAATGGTTGGCGGTGGCGGATTGCTTGCATCACTTATATTGTTATCACTATTGGTATCTGTATTGTTTTTACATGCAATAAAAGAAAAAAGAAGAACAGCCGCAGCTAATTTTTTCATACAAAAAGGAATGGGCAAATGTAGGAAGGTGAATGATAAAGGGATGTTGAAAATGGAGAAGTTATTTCATTTTCATCTGGGCAAAATACGGATGATTGGGATTGACAATTAACTCCTGGCGCAGCGGATGAATCAACACATCCATGTCTTCTAACGGAATGGCTCCTAATAAAATTTCACTGTCACCCGGCAACACCATAGCACTGCAACTGCTGCGACGGTTTTTAAACCGGATTTCTACCGGCGATACTACGTTGCAGTCTATTATTGATCCATTTGCCAATTGTGCTTTCCTTGTTTCAACAACAGGCAATTGCAATTGCTCCTGTATGTTTTCGTTAATAGCAAGCATATAACTTCCTGTATCGACAAGTGCCGTTACATACATTCTTTTTATTTCTTCTTCACCTATATAATGCCGCCTGGCTAATTCCAGATCGCCGCCATTAATCAATTCAATTTCTGCATATACCAATTTCATGATATTTCTATTTAGTAAATGATAAAGATAAAAACTTATTCCTTTTCTTCCTTCTCCCGCTGCGCATCTAAGTACGCAATACTTACGTTCAACTCATATCCAATCAACAACATCATAGAGTTTAAAAAAACCAGCAGCATCAGGATGATAAGCGATCCGATAGAGCCATAAATTTTGTTATAACTGGAAATGTTTTGCGCCCAATATGAAAATAAGCCGGTAATGATAATCATCAACACCGAAGCAAAGAATGCACCCGGTGTAAACAGCCGGCTTTTCAACTTTACAGTAGGCGCATGTTTGTAAATATAACCGATGGTATAAATAAATAAAAACAGGATGATAAGCCAGCGTGAATTTTGAATTAACGCAATAAGTGCTTCATTCTTTATGTTCGCCCATGTCATGATTTTAGCAAATACATAACCTTGCCCCACCGATATAAGAATGGTACCAATCAACAGGCTTACCAGTGTTATGATAAGCCGGATGGCACGCAGCCGCTTTTTGAGAAAGTTTGTTTTACGCTTTTCTACCACCGACCTGTCGAAGGTGCGGATAATACCCATCATGGCATTGGACGAGGTGAACAGAACTAGTATGAAAGAGAAGGATAGCAAGCCGGTTGTTTTCTTATTGAAGAAGTCGTTCAGGAAGTCCGTCAATGCTTTTTTAGTATCGTTGTCTGGTGTAAAGTCACGTATAAAAAGCAGCAGTTGCTCATATACCTGTTTTGAGCCGGGCACGTATGGAACCAGTATGCACAGGAACAGCGTAATAGCAGGAATGGCAGTGATGATATTAAAGGAAATGGCAGCCGCGCGTATGTTTAGCCCGTTCTGCTTTATTTGTGCAGCCAGCATATTGAATACATCAAAGATGCGCAGCTTGCGAAAGCCGGGCAGCGTAAGTTTTTTGCTGGCATTGCGAATGCCAACAACCGGTGATGCAGTAACAAATATGCGCTCTATCTTAGTCATGATGGCTTACTTCAACTGGCGGCTTTTTAGTAACGAATCCAGTGCCTGCTGATACATTTTTGCGTATTGTATATGCTCGGCATACGTAACACTAAAATGACTGTAGCCACTGAAATCGCTTTTGGCTACAAAAAAATAATAATCGGTTTTAGGTGCATCCAATACGGCATCAATTGTTTTTACCGATGGCGTACAGATAGGACCCGGCGGCAAACCTTTATTTACATACGTATTATAAGGCGAAACTACATCCAGATAACCACGCAGAATGCGCTTTATGCTAAAGTCTTTCAGGGCAAATTTAATGGTTGGGTCCGCTTGTAATCTGTCCCCTTTGCGATAGCGGTTTATGTACACGCTGGCAATCTTCCCTTTATCATCCGCCTTGTTGGTTTCTTCTTCTACTATAGATGCTATGGTAACAACCTGCGCAGGCGTAAGGCTGGCAGCATCTGCTTTTTGCAAACGGTTATCGCTGCTCCAGAATTTATCCTTTTCATCTTCCAGCCGCCGCAGAATTTTGGTGAGCGATGTATTCCAGTAAACAACATACGTATCTGGTATCACCAGTGTCATCAGCGTGTTGGTATCTACGCCGAGTTGTTGTAAAGAATCATTGCTGTTGAAGTAGAGAGAAGCATGAATAGAATCGGTGGAAAAGTTTCGCCCGATGAGCTTTGCAAAATCATTGGCTGTACGCAGCTTGGTAATAACGAGGCGAACTGCGGATTGCCTGTTATTGCGAAGCGTTCTTACCACATCAAGCACACTTTGCCCCGGCTCAATGGCAAAGCGGCCCGGCTTTAACCGATCCCATACGCCAGCTTGTCTCGCAAGGATATTAAACCACCATACATGATTAATATAATTGCTGTCTCCCAGTTGCTGCTGCGCCTGCCGCTTTACAGGCTGGTTATCGTAGAGAAAAAGGTATTTAGGTTTGGATGAAAAAGTAGTGGCAGTGCCAAACGTAATCCAGGCAAAGTATAAAGCCGCAACAGCGATGATGATACCAATGGCAAGAAGCACTTTTTTCATCTCAGACATTTCCTCTTGTGAAGGTCGCAATTTATAGAGAAGAACGGATTAATAAGATTGTATTGGACGGGCATCGTTCTATGTACGGTGTACGATGTTATTGCAAGCTCTTACAATATTGCGGAAATGAAAAGGACAATAAAATCTATTTACGCATTGCCAACAACTCACCATTCACCACTCACCTTCAGCACCATTACGGTCAGCCGGCTGATACATGTCATTTTCCCCGTAGCTTCTTCGCGTATTTGTATGTCCCACACATGCGTTTGCCTGCCGAGGTGTATCGGGCGACAGGTAGCAATTACGTTGCCGCCGGTTACGCTGCGCAAATGATTCGCATTAATCTCAAGACCCACACAACGATATTTTTCCCTGTCAACAACAAGCGCACTGGCAACGCTGCCTGCGGTTTCTGCCAAAGCGGCTGAAGCGCCGCCATGAAGGATGCCAAAAGGCTGTTTTGTTTTTTCATTTACCGGCATGCTGGCGCGTAAAAAGTCATCGCCGATTTCGGTGAACGCGATGCCAAGATGTGCACTCATGGTGTCGGTATCACGGTTCTGCAGATCGTGTATGGTAATATCTTTTTTAAACCAGATGGACATGATTGGAGTTATGAATTATAAATTATGAATGATGGATTGTTATTCCTGCAAATGACTGAGAAAGATCGCTATCTATGGATAGATTTTTTTACCGGCCCGGGCAAAAAAGTTCCGGCATCTGCGCCGTGGCGAATGATGTCTCTCACTAAGGTAGAAGCCACCGATGTGTATTGCGGAGAGCAGGTAAGAAAGATGGTTTCAATGTTTAGGTCAAGGCTGCGGTTCATGTCGGCAATTACTTTTTCATATTCAAAATCACTAACGTAACGTATGCCACGAAGGATGTAGTTAGCGTTTACATTGCGACAACATTCTACCGTTAATCCTTCATAAATAAGAGCTTCTACACGAGGCTCATCTTTATAAATTTCCTGCAGCCATTGCAGCCTTTGCTCGTCGCTGAACATGGGTTGCTTATTGGCATTTTTTCCAATACCAATATATAGTTTATCAAACAGGTTGAGGCTGCGGTCAATAATATCCGTATGCCCCAATGTAACAGGATCGAATGTGCCCGGAAATAATGCGATGCGCGACATTCTTTTCGAATTATGAGTTATGAATTATGAGTTATGAATGCCCTGCCTTTGTGCTAATACCGCATACCTTAAACCCCGTATCTTTTAATTGTCTCTTCCTGCCAAAAGATACAAGGCAGCCATGCGTACAGCAACGCCATTTTCTACCTGGTTCAATATTATGGAGTAAGGTCCATCGGCCACATCGCTGTCAAGCTCAACGCCGCGATTGATAGGACCGGGATGCATAATGACAATATCTTTTCCTACTTCGTCAAGCAGCTTGCGGCTTATGCCATAAGCGAGGTTGTATTCGCGCAGCGACGAAAAAAGTGGCTGGTTCTGACGTTCCAGTTGTATGCGCAATACGTTGGCAACATCGCACCACTGCAGCGCCTTTTTTACACTGTATTCCACACGTACCCCAAAAGCTTGCTGAATGTATTTGGGAATGAGTGTAGGCGGACCCGCTACAGTAACTTCGGCGCCCATTTTTGTAAGCAAATAAATATTACTTAGCGCTACGCGGCTGTGCATGATATCGCCAATGATAGCAACCTTCAATCCTTCCAGACTACGGTTTAATCTTTCCTGCATAGATAGCGCATCAAGCAGTGCCTGCGTAGGATGCTCATTGATACCATCACCGGCATTAATGATGGCGGCGGAAATATGCTTCGCCAGGAAGTGCGGCGCACCGCTGGCGCTATGACGCATTACCACCATATCTACCTTCATGCTTAGTATGTTATTCACCGTATCAAGGAGTGTTTCGCCCTTGGATACAGAGGAAGCCGAAGCGGTGAAGTTGAGCGTATCGGCACTTAACCGCCGCTCTGCCAGCTCGAAAGAGATGCGTGTGCGCGTGGAATTTTCGAAGAACAAATTGACAATAGTTACATCTCGGAGGGAAGGCACTTTTTTTACCGGTCTTTGTAATACTTCCTTGAATTGAGAGGCGGTGGAGAGTAGTAATGAGATATCCTCTTTGGTAAGGTCTTTAATGCCCAGCAGATGCGGCGTGGATAGTTTCATTAAAGAGCGAAGATATAGGAAAAGGAAAAACGGTGGGATAATTTATACTTAGTAAAACAAGAAAATTGGCGTTAATAAGTAGATGCGGCTTTGCAATGGTTGACGTATCTTATTCTATTATTGCATGCTACAGTTAAAACTAAGCGCTAAATTTGAGCTGGCGGTTTTTGGTGCCGCTATAATGGAATGCGGCAAGATGTTGTACATTATTTTAAAACAACATCCCATTAAAGCATAAATTACAATGGATAACGACTTACGCTTCAAACTTATCAAACCCGAAAAATCACTTTCCCATTTTGTAGAAAGTTTTTGGCTGTTGCAGAATCCATCTGACAGCGATAAAGAAATTATTGTATTACCGGATGGACACATAGAACTCACTTTCTCACAATCTGCAATTGAGCCTTTTCATGCCACACTCTCTGGCATTGAAACATATCCTGAACCTGTAATAATACCGGCTAAAACACTCACGTTTGCCATCAGTTTTAAACTGCTTTCTATAGAATATATCTTCCACAATACGATCTCCAATTTGCTAAACTATGCAGAACATCTGCCTCTTAACTTTTGGAATTTCAATACAAACGATTTAGAAGAATTCAATTTTTTTTGTACAAAATCATCTCAGAAAATTGCTTCCTTATTACCCGAAGAAATTGACAACAGGAAGCAAATGCTTTTTGAATTGTTGTATGCTTCAAACGGATCAATTTCTATCAAAGAACTTTCTCAAAAAGTGTTTTGGAGCAGCCGACAAATCAACCGATACTTCAACCAGCAGTTTGGTATTTCATTAAAAGCGTATTGCAATATTTTACGCTTCAGGGCTTCGCTGGAACATATCGCACAAGGCAAATTGTCTCCTCAACTAAACTTTACAGATCAAAGTCATTTTATAAAAGAAATCAAGAAGTTTTCAGGCGTGATACCGAAAGTATTATTGAAAAATGAAAACGACCGATTTATACAATTTTCAGCGCTGCTATCAAAATAGTTTTGCAGTCATAAAACTGTCGATAGAAAATGCTGATAGAAAATAAATCCATTGCCATTGTTGGCGGCGGACCCGGAGGGTTAATACTGGCAAGGCTTTTACAACTAAAAGGTGCCAATGTAAATGTATATGAAAGAGACCTGAATAAAGATGCCCGTGTGCAAGGCTCGCCGCTTGATATGCACGAAGAATCAGGAATGGCGGCTTTGCGCAAAGCGAACCTGGCAGATGAGTTTGGTAAGAATGTTCGTATTGGTGCTGATAAAAAAATAATCACCAATGAACAGGGAGAGATTTTTTTCAGTGACCACAAAAGCAAACCCGGAGAAGCTGCCAGTAAATATTCCCGTCCAGAAATAGATCGTGGTGTTTTACGAAAAGTATTACTCGAATCTTTGCAACCCGGAACAGTTGTGTGGGACAGTCATTTTCTTTCAATGGAAGCGCAGAATAAAGGCTGGCTATTGCATTTCAAAAATGGATCATCAGCATACGCAGATCTGGTGATTGCGGCTGATGGCGCCAATTCTAAAATCCGTCCTTACATCACAAGTAGTAAAGCGTTTTATTCAGGTATTACTATGGTTGAAATCAATATTCATAATGCCGCCATAGCAACGCCACATATTTATGCATTGCTCAACGGCGGAAAGATTATGGCTTTCGGAAATGAAAAATGCATTTTGGGAGGGCAGAAAGGCAATGGCGATTTAGGATTTTATCTAAGCCTTAAAATTGATGAAAACTGGTCTGTAAGTAATGATCTGGATTATTTTGATAAGGCTCAGTTTCTACAATGGTTTAAAACAGAATATTCTGAATGGAGCTCAGCCTGGTACGAGCTGATTGAAAACGCAAGCACACCTTTTATCCCGCGCCCTATTTACTGTGCGCCATTAGATCAAAACTGGGAAGCTTTGCCCAATGCAACCATGCTTGGTGACGCTTCGCATGTGATGCCGCCTTTTGCTGGAGAAGGCGCCAACACTGCGATGCTGGATGCTTTGGAACTGAGCGAGTGTGTAACAAATGATGCTTATAATACCTTGCCCGAAGCCATTTCTGCTTATGAAATAAACATGCGTAAACGAGCATCAGCGGCAGCAAAAGAATCGCTCCAAAATGGTGAGCAAATGCATTCGGAAGGTGCTTTGAATAAGATATTGCATGTATTTAGCGGACAGTAAAAAAAGTTTGGTGAAAGTTTGTTGGTGTACAGATATAGCAACTTGATTTTCTTTTGCCAGGCATGAAGAAACTACACCCGCTTTATCACCCTCAGCTTATGTGTACGCTGCCCTGTATCGCGGTTTACGATGCCGAACGAATCGATATCATCAACACGTACTTTGCCGGAGGCGTGAATGATTTCGCTGCTGCTGAAGAGAATGCCAACATGAATAATGCGTCCTTCTTCATTATCGAAAAAAGCGAGATCGCCACACTGGGCCTCCTGTAAAAAATGAACCACTTCGCCTTCTAATGCCTGCTGGTGGGCATCGCGCTGCAAGAGCTTTCCAAACAGTTTGCAAACCTGCTGTACAAAGCCGCTGCAATCAATACCAAACGAACTTTTACCACCCCAGAGATAAGGTACATTTTCATATAACAAAGCCGCCATTTTTACCACATCATCTTTATAAAAAGAAGGCTCAAAAAGCAGGGCTTCTTCTCCGGAATATTGAACAGAATAATTGGCAAAACTGGCTTCCTCAAACACGGGTGTACCAACGGATATATACATTTCCGTTCCGTTAATTACCACCGTATTGTTGCGCCGGAATGTATAAGACAGAGGTTTTCGCAGTGCAATATTTCTATCTACTCTTGCTACCTGGCTTGTTTGTGCCCAGCCAATATAATCATCGTAAAGACACCTGATTTTTGTGAAGTCTTTTGTTATATCCAATACTTCGGCGGCTTCGCCAAATAAAAGCTGGCTAACCATTTCGCCGCGATGAGAAGGATCGCTGCGCAGGGGGCAAACGGCAACGGAGCACAGAGCAAACATCATAATGAGAAAATGAAAATCGTAAACACTTATCCGCCGACAGGCAGGCTCAAAAGTATAACGGTGTTAGCAACGACATCGCAATTTTAATTTTTACTTCCAAAATTTTATGTCCCTTCGGTGTGGAATTTTTGGCAAGCATGCATCTTACAGAATAAAAGAGCTTTCATTGCGTGGGCGAACAAAGTAATATACATACGAGCGATCAACAGTTGCTGGAGCAATGGTACGAAACAAGGGATAATCGCTTGTTGGGCACATTGCTGCAACGCTACACGTTGTTGCTGCTGGGTGTGTGTATGAAGTATTTGAAGAATGAAGAGGAAGCAAAAGATGCCGTACAGCATGTGTTTTTAAAAGCCATTTCGGAGCTTCCAAAATACAAGGTTGAATACCTGAAAAGCTGGCTTTATATGATAGCGCGTAACCATTGTTTAATGAAGCTGCGCGATAACCACATCATTACCAAAGAAGTGGGCGACTGGCTGACAGAAGAAGCTGGCAGCGACGACTGGAACGGGCTTGATAAAGAAGCTTTGCTGCTGTACATGGAGGAAGCGATACAGCAACTGAACACGGAACAAAAAACCTGCGTAACTTTATTTTATCTTCATCACAAATCGTACAGCGAAATCAGCGCAATAACGGGGCAAAGCCTGATGCAGGTGAAGAGCTGTATACAGAACGGCAAGCGCAACCTGAAGCTTTTAATCAGCAAAAAACAGAAAGAGCAAAATGGCTGATAGCAACAACATATTATCTGACAACGACATGACCGACGAGCAGCTTTTAAGCTACCTCGAAGGCAAGCTGCAGGGCGACGAACTGGCGCAGATGGAAAAGCAGTTGCAGGATGATGCGTTTGTAGCTGATGCCATTGAAGGACTGCAACAGTTTTCTTCCAGTAAAAAGCTCGATCAGTATGTAAGAACGTTGAACCTGAGCCTGCATCAACAATTGGCTAACCGCAAAAAGAAGCGCTGGCAGCGCAGGTTGGAAAGTCCTTCGTGGCTAACAACTGCGGTGATAATTGTTTTACTGCTTTGCCTTTTGGGTTATGTGGTAGTGAAGTTTGTGGAAGCACATTAAGTAGAAATTTTATGCGATTTCCCTGTTGAGATTGACTTACTTTTTAAAAAAATTTACTAACGCTGCCTGCTCCGTTCTCTTTGTGCAAATTATTATTCGTTGTAAAAAACAACGGAATTTTTTATTTGATAAAAGCAATCAGCAACCGATTATTGGCTGCTAATTTTATAGATTATAGCAGCCTTCAATTCTCTTACTTTGCAGTATGATTTGTGGTAAGACAATGCTGCGGAAAACATCTTTTATTTTTATTCTTATCTGCCCGCTATTCTCTTTATTTTCCTTTGGGCAAAATGGTTTGCCCGTTATAAAACAAGGCACATGGCAAGGCGTTCTTCACCGCCCGGACAGCGCTGATATTGTATTCAATTTTACCACAGTAAAAGAAAACAAAAAACCGGTTTGGTATATACAAAATGCAGGTGAGCGTTTACTGGTTGACAGCATTTATCAGCAAGATGATTCGCTTTTTGTACAGATGCCATTCTTTGCTTCGCGCTTTGCGTTGGCTTTACAAAAAGATGGCAGCCTTGCAGGCACATACATTAAAAATTATGGCGCAAGACAGATGGAAATACCCTTTACCGCTATGTATGGAAAAGGCGTGCGTTATGCTGTGGCAACAACGCCGCGTTATCATATCAGCGGCACCTGGCAGGCGCAGTTTGAAGGCAGCGATTCACTTTCGTCGTATGCACTTGGCGAGTTTATACAAAACGCGAAAGGCATTGTAACAGGCACGTTTCGCACGGCGACAGGCGACTACCGCTACCTGGAAGGAAGTGTGAGCGGAGACAGTTTACGCTTGTCGGGTTTTGATGGCGGTCATGCTATTTTATTTGCGGCACACATTGCAGATAATACGACAATTACCGATGGTGTTTTATATTCAGGATTAACAAGCAAAATAAACTGGACAGCGAAGAAAAATAATCGTGCAAAACTGCCGGACAGCTACGGAATTACGAAGATGCGCCCGGGCGAAACAAGCTTTTCGTTTCGGTTTCCTTCAACAGACAGCGTGATGATTTCAAATACTGATGCGGCTTATAAGGGTAAAGTTGTTATCGTGCAGATACTTGGCTCATGGTGCCCAAACTGTATGGATGAAACTTCGTTTTTAAGTCCTTATTATAACGCTAATAAAGATAAAGGGCTTGAAATAATCGGGCTGGCTTATGAGCGCACGGAAGACTTTACAGAATCGAAAGAAGCGCTGCAACCTTTTCGCAAACGCTTTGCCGTACAGTATCCATTTTTAGTAACAGGCGTGTCGGTTTCTGACTCGCTGAAAACAGAAAAAACGCTGCCGCAACTTGATGAGATCAAAGTATTTCCTACCACTATTTTTATTAATAAAAAAGGACAGGTAGATAAGATACATACTGGCTATGACGGACCAGCAACAGGCGTGCATTACGAAGAATTTAAAAAGGAATTTGAAGAAGAAGTTGATAAGCTGCTGAAAGAATAAACTTCTGTAAATATGGAAAGCGTGTAAGTAAATTATTGGAGAATACTATTGAAAAATTGAAATGGCTTTTTTTATTCGCTTTTATAAAAGTTCAATCATTGCCCTGAACCCATCTGTGAGTGACACAACTGTCGATCACAAAAGAGACTGACGATGGCTACCAAAATTGTATTTGTATTTCTTCAAATCGATCTACTGATCATTATAAATATCTTCGGTAAAAGATAGTTGCTATATTTAATTTGCTTAATGATTCCTTATGAATAAAATGAAATCGTCTTCTTTCAAAATCATCCTGACTTATGTATTAATAACAGGATGCTTTGTGAATGCGACTGCACAGCAAAAACTGAATGTGATTGTTGCAGGCTTGAACCACGACCATGTGCACAATATATTGCATGCTTACACCGATGGAAAGGTTTCTATCATTGGCATTGCAGAACCTGATAAAAGTTTATGGAAGAAATTCGGTGATCAATATCATTTGCCTGATTCACTGTTTTCTGAAAGTCTTACTGACTTATTAAAACACAAAAAGCCCGACGCGGTATTGGGTTATAATGAAGTGGGAAAACACGTTGACATTGTGCAAATCTGTGCGCCAATGCACATTCCTGTAATGGTGGAAAAACCACTGGCAGCTACATTGCCGCAGGCAAAAGAAATGGAGCGGCTGGCAAAGCAATACAATACGCTTTTGCTCACGAATTACGAAACCACGTGGTATCCTTCGTTTCACGATGTGTATGATACGGTGAATAGCCATAGCATGGGCAGTATTAAGAAAATGGTTTGCCATGATGGTCACCAGGGTCCTAAAGAAATTAACTGCAGCAACCAGTTTCTGAAATGGCTGACAGACCCGGTTTTAAATGGTGCCGGCGCGCTTAATGATTTCGGTTGTTATGGTGCCGATTTAATGACCTGGCTGATGCATGGCAAGCGCCCGATATCTGTAACGGCTGTTACCAAACATTACAAGCCTGATGTGTATCCTAAGGTTGATGATGATGCAACGGTTTTGGTAGAATACGATAGCGCCACGGGTTTGATTGAAGGTTCGTGGAACTGGCCGTTCTCCATTAAAGATATGGAAGTATGGTGCGAAACCGGCTACCTGCATGCATTTGATAACACCAATATTTACAGCCGCAAACGCGAGAAGATAGTAGCTTCCAAACAAGCAGATGCGTTGGCAGCTCCACAGAATGATCCGTTGATTTATTTAGCCGCTGTATTGAATCATCAACTTACCGGCGATAATGATTTATCGTCTCTTCGTTACAACATGATTGTGATGGAAATATTAGATGCGGCAAAACGATCGGCGGCATCGGGAAAGAAGATTGTATTGTAACAATTTATAAAATTTGATTGCTTACATTTGACAAAAGAGATATATGGCAATCCGCAAACAGCAAATTATCGATACCATAAGCGCAATGCCCGAAGATGAGTTTGAGAATATTGATGTTTTACTTGAACGCATTATGGTGTTAGAAAAAATTGAAAAAGCAGAACAGAACATCATTGATAATAAAGTTTATACAACCGAAGAAGCCAGACAAAAGCTTGCGCAATGGTTTCAATAATATGGACAGACGAAGCTTTATCAGATATTGATAATATTGCTGCTTATTCAGTAAAGATTCTTTATTTTATGCCAGGCAGTTTGTTCAAAAATTATTTGCTGCAACAGTGAAAATTGAACGTTACCCTTAAATCGGTAAGCCTCTTCAGGAATTGCCCGATTCTGTTTATAAGGAAATCCTTTTTAAAAAGTATAGAATCATTTATCGTTTTGATGATGTGCATGTTTACATTATCAGCGTTCATCACTCTGCATGGCTTCTTAAAAACAATATTACCTTCAAAGATGATTTTTCTTAGACGCTAACAGTTCGTTTTAAAAGTGATTCTAAAATCAAACTTAAATCCTGTTATCAACACATTAATTCGCTTTGTTTTGCTGTTATCTGTTATAATTAATGTTTTTACTATTTGCAAACAAAATATGACTGGTAAACGATTTTTTTTCTTTCTTCTTTTTATTCCGTTTCCATCTTTCTCTCAACAATTAAAACCTGGTTTTGATAAAGCCGAATACGCTGAAATGTTGCGCATTTCAGCGCGGCAAACCGATAGTAGTTATTGGGCAAATCATGCAATTGCTGGGCCTTCCGATTTTGATTTGCAGTATCGCTCGCCGGTTACCGGTCTGGAGAATCGCTGGGATTTTTGGGTGAATAAAGAACAAGATATTGCTACCATCAGCATTCGCGGCACAACTGCAAATAGCGTTAGCTGGCTTGAAAATTTTTATTCTGCAATGGTGCCTGCAAAAGGTGAACTACAGTTAAATGACAGCACTACTTTTTCCTACCAGTTAGCTGATAACGATAAAGCCGCTGTGCATCTTGGCTGGCTTGTTGGGCTTGCTGGCATGGCAAACGGCATGGTTGCTCAAATAGACTCTTGCTACAAAAAAGGCATTCACGATTTTTATATCATGGGGCATAGCCAGGGCGGCGCTATTGCTTACCTGCTCACGGCTTATCTTCATTACAAACAAATGGCTGATTCGCTGCCGCGTGACATTACCTTTAAAACCTATTGCAGCGCCGCGCCTAAGCCTGGCAACTTATTTTTTGCTTACGATTATGAACGCTATACAACAAACGGCTGGGCATACAATGTAGTAAACACGGCCGATTGGGTGCCACAAACGCCGGTAACAATTCAAACACTCGATGACTTTAATAAAACTAATCCGTTCAGTGACATAAGAGCGGTGCTTCGCAAACAAAAATTTCCAAAAAATGTAGTTTTGCGTCATGCTTATAACAGGCTGAATAAAACGACGCGCAAAGCCAGGAAAACATACCAGCGATATCTGGGTGACATTACTAATAAATTTGTTCGCAAAACTTTGCCGCAACTGAAAGAGCCGGATTATTATAACTCCCTGCAGTTTGAGCGCGCGGGCAATTATATCATCCTGAATGCCGATGCAGATTACTACAAAAAGTTTCCTGACGATAAGAAGAAAATATTCATTCATCATGGCATTGGTGCTTATTTATACTTGTTGAAAAAGATGCCTTAACTTTTATTGTGCCTTCGTTGGTTCTGTTTTTGAGAGCTGTTATGCGCTTCGGAAATAAGAATCACTTGCCGGATAAATTTCATGATAGTTATGGAACAGGTTCATCCCAATTATAGTACAACCAACAGCCGCGAAGAAGGCACAGAAGACGAGATATTTAACAGCCCTTTGCCGCGTGCCGTTGTGCGTCCTAATGCTTACATATTATTGGATGGTGAGTGGAAATTTGAGCTGGATAAAGAAGATGCCGGCTTGCAGGAAGGCTGGTTTCTCTGGCATCAATATCATGATACCGCGCATTGGCCTGGCAGTATTGAAGAGCAGATTAATAAAGGCAAGGAAGAACTGAATCATCCTGCATGGCAGGATAAAATTGTGGTTTGGTATGAACGGGATTTTCCAATGCCTGATCGTTCTCAGTTATCACCGCAAACCATGATGCAGCTTACGTTTGGCGCTTGTGGGTATGAAACGCGCGTTTGGCTCAATGGTCAGCCATTATCAACTATTGAAGGAGAAAATGCACATGTAGGCGAATACACTTCTTTCTCGTATGAAATTAACGAAGAAAGCCTGCAACTGGTGAACCGCCTTACGGTTCGCATTGCTGATACGATGGATGCCGATATTCCGCGTGGCAAACAGGAATCGTATGTGTACAAACGTGGCGGCATCTGGTACCAAACTTATAGCGGTGCAGTGCGCAGTGTATGGCTGGAAGCGGTGGAGCGCAACCGGCTTCGCTCGCGTGTGGGCGTGGTAAGCATTGTAGAAGATAATCTGGTACGGTTCAACGTCACCACCCGCATTCATGATGCCGGTGATTACACCGTTCGCCTGCAGGTATTTAACCGAAAACAGGAAACGAACGAACCTATTGCTTCTTCCGATTATCCATTGCACTTAGAAACAGGGGAAAAACAGCAGCGTCTTGTACTGGAAATACCGGATGCAAAATATTGGTCGCACCAATCACCACACCTGTATCGCCTGAAGGCAACTCTGATAGATAACAGAGGATATGAAGCAGAAATAGAAACCCGTTTCGGACTGCGCAAAATAGAAGCGCGCGGCTGTTGTATTTACCTGAATAACGAAGCGATTTATCTGGATGGTATTTTATATCAGCCCAATACATCTACCTACGAAGAGATTAAGATGCACATGTATGCAATGAAGGAACTGGGTTGCAACCTTGTGCGCATACATATTGCCGGTGTTGACCCGCGCGTATATAATCTTGCTGATAAAATGGGCATGCTGCTATGGGTAGAAGTACCCAGCCCGCACCGTTCCAATGTAGTAAGCCGGGCTGCGCACAGAGCTGAACTAATACGCTCACTGGCTTTAATAGAAAATCATCCTTCGGTTGTTATCTGGAGTTTGTATAATGAAGACTGGGGCATTCAGGATGTAGGTACAAGTGCCGATACGCGCAATTATATCATTGATACTTATCGATACATGCAGTTAGCGCATCCGCAGTTTCTGGTGGTCGATAATGATGGCTGGCAGCATGTATCTTTTGAAGGACGATTGCAATCTGATTTATTGACCGCGCATCTTTACACGCCTGACATAGACAGGTGGCGCGAAGTATTGGATAAGTTGGTGGATGGACAATTGAATGGCGTGGCAGCTTTTCCGCTTGTAGTTGGCGATCCCTATTTCTATCGCCGCCAAATGCCGCTTTTAGTGAGCGAATGGGGCGGTTTTGGCTTTGTAAATTATGGCGGACCAAAAGATGCGGATGAGCGCGCGCAGCAAATAACATTGTTCAAAGAAGAGCTTCGCAAACGCCCGATAGCCGGTGATGTTTATACACAGGCAACAAACATTGAAGAAGAAAGAAACGGTATTATAGATGCGGGAACGGGCGAGCTGAAAGTGCCGGCCGGAATATTAGCGTCGAAGCCGCGATAAAAGGTATAAAAAAAGAGGCTGTCTCAAAAGCCGAGACAGCCTCTTTTTTATTCGGATACCTGATGGAGAAAGTTCTCGTTTAAGCGATTCTCAAAGCCTTTATTTTACTTTTGAGACAGCCTCTTGTTATTTGATAGAACTATACCTTCTTCGGCGGCAATGCAAACGCCACTGCCTCATGCTCAAAATGCCCGCGGTGAGAGCCATCGCAAAAAGGCTTATTTTGCGAAAGACCGCAACGACAAATTGATACAACTGTGCGTCCGCCTAAACCGTACGGATTGCCGTCTTTATCTACAATTTCAAAATCACCATCTACTTTCAAAGAACCATTGCTGTTTACTGTCAGTTTTACTGCTGCCATACTTATTATGTTTTGCGATAAAAATAAGGATTCAGAATTTAGGAATTTAGCAAGCAGCGAAAAGGTTGACAGAATCCTCATTATTGGCACAACTTCAAAAAGTTTGTAACTAAACAATCTTTCCGCCGTTGTACTATTCATAGAAACCACCTGACATGAAAAAGATTTATTTTACACTCTTCATACTATTGCTTTGCACAGCTTCTGTATTCAGTTCGCAGTTGTATAATAATGCATCTGCAGTTCAAACAAAAAATATTACTCCAACGTATAAAGATTCTACAAGCATTATTTCCGGCATTATTGCCTTGCCATCGTTCAGGTAAACAACCATTCTTAAAAAGGTTCGCCGTGTGTGGCTTTTATAAGAGTGCGTGACAGTGCCGGAACGGCGCTCATCGCTTTTAAAAACAGCGAGGTAGACCTTGTTCCGCCAAATGAACGCTGAATCATTCGACCTACAAATAACCGCTTTGCAAAATGCCGGTTCCAATGAATTTTATATTGCTCTTCCATTTGGCGGCGCATTATTTTTTCCTGTAAAAACAAGTCGATGTTTTCAAATGCCAGCAGCGATGCATGCATTGCCATACTCATCCCGTTGCCGCATAAAGGCGTTATCAATCCGGCAGCATCGCCTACCATCAGCATCCCATTTTCCCCTTGTGTTTTTTTTTCGAAAGAGATTTGCGAAATCGCCAGTGGTTGTTTGTAAATAAAATGGGCTTTAGTAAAAATATCTCTCAAAAAAGGATTTTGCGATAGCAGTTCTTTTTCCATATCCGCAATGCTGTTTCCATATTTTTTCAGATTGCCGGCAGTAGTTAAATAACATAAACAGCACTTATCATCTTCAATGTTTGAAATGCCGCAATAGCCATCCGGAAAGTTATGCAGGGCAATGGTATCAATAGGTTGCGGATACTTGATGTGATACTTGATACCGATATAATTGTTCAGTTTGCTTACCTTTTGCTGCGCAAAAGCTCGCTTCCATTGAATGTCTAAATTGCCTCGTTTGCCATAAGCGCAGCACGCAACTTTTGCTTTGTATGTATAATCGGTTGTCGTAATAATAAATCCATTTTCTTCCTGCCTTACATCATTCACTTTTGTTTTTGTGAACAAGGCAACGCCTTTCTTCAAAGCCTGCTCATATAATAAGTTATCCAGGCAAAAACGGCTGATGCCAAAGCCGCCTAAATCCAAAGGAAAAGAATACGCTTTTCCATTTACACCAGATACGGTTAGTTGATTGATATGAGGCAACGACAGTGATGGCAAATCTACGCCGAGCCGTTGCAAAAAGCCGAAGCTTTCGTTGCTTATATATTCGCCACATACTTTATGAAACGGGTATTGTTCTTTTTCAAACAAAGCGGTTTTGTAGCCTGCCTGCGCCGCTTGTATTGCCAGCGACAAACCGGCAAGCCCGCCACCAATCACGGCAATATCAAATTCATCATTATTATACATGGTTGCAAAGAATAAGATAACGGAATGCCCACTGCCATTGGGTTTTATAAGATGTAATGCGGGCTTCTGTAAATAAATGCTGCCATTCTTTTTTATGAAACCCTCGCGCCACACTTAGCGGCGCATCCTGCTTTACAAGATAAGATTTTGAGAAGAACTTCGTCAGCCATTTGATGGAATAATACGCTATAAAATGACGTTGCAAATCATTAATAAAAAAACCAATAGCTGTGTTTTGCCTCATCCATTGCAGTTGCATAACCAGTTCTTCATCCGCAAAATGATGACAGAATAAACTGGAAAAAATGATATCTGGTTTTGCATCAAAAACAACGTTTTTATAATCGCTCGTTATCCATGTTGCAAAAGGCTGCAGTTCTTTTTTTGTTTGGGCAAACTGAATGCATTCGGGCTTCATATCAATACCAATAAAAGTGGCTTGCACATTATGCTTCTTACACCAATTATGAATAGCCAATAAATTATCGCCGCCGCCGCAACCAATTTCGCAAACATGAATTTGCTGTTTGTTGCTGCGCAAAGCATTAAACCCTTTTAGTGTGATACGATGACCGCCAAGAAGCGTGTTAATCGTGTCCAATTCCTGCATATTCTGTTTAATGTCAGCAAACGGAATATCATCCTTGTCTAACAGTTCTTTTTGAGAGGAGCGCTTGCGCAAATTCATAGAACAGTTGCAGTGAAAGTTTCCATGGTTAAGCCCGGACCGAAAGCAACGCCTAACATCGGGGCAGACGATTTCGTTTTTTGCTGAGATAATATTTCTTTCAATACAAAAAAGATGGTGGCGCTCGACATATTGCCGTAATCATTCAATACACGGCGCGATGCAGTTGTTGCCTCACCTGGCAGTTGCAGTTGTTTTTGAATGGCATCAACAATGCGCCGTCCGCCGGGATGAAGACACCAGTGTTTCACATCATGAATACTTAAATTGCTTTGCTTTAAAGCATCTGCCACAAGAGAAGAAATATCCTGTTCAATCAATTGCGGAATATAGCCGCTCAACGTCATCAGGAAACCTTTGTTACTGATTTCCCAGGCCATGTCTTTTTTTCCATTGAAAGCAATGTGAGAATGAAATGTATCGATGCTTGCCAAAGCTTTTTTGCTTTTATCATTGCTCATAATTAAAGCCGCACTGCCATCGGCAAACAGCAAGCTGCTGGCTGCATTATCCAAAGTATATTCCTGCTGAAAGTGAAGCGTGCAAAGCTCTGTGGCTACTATCAATACATTTGCATTGGGTGTGCTGTCGCAAATCATCTTGCCCAATTTTAATGCATGAATGCCTGCATAGCAACCCATAAAATTGACAGATGTGCGAAAGATATTGGGTGATAATTGCAACGATTCAGTTAGCTCAAGATCCAATCCCGGCGCACTCATGCCGGTGCAGCTTACGGTTATAAGATGCGTAATAGTGATATCATCTTTCAAATTATCCAAACAACTTTGCGCTGCCTCTAAACTCAAAGGCAACGCGTGTTGCTTGTATATTTTCATCCTTGTATCCAGCGGTGTTTCTTCATTGCTTTCCACATTGATGAACTGCCATTGCTGCGGTGGCACGCTGAAATCTTTCAATACCGAATAACGCTTTTCGATGCCGCTTTGATGATAGAGAAAAGCGAGCTTACGCTTATCGGTTGCATCAAGATTATATGCGTGCTGCATGAAATTTAGAATGTCGCCCTGCCGGTGACAATGCTGAGGAACCGCTGTTGCTATAGAAATAATATTAGCCAACCTGATTGAATATAAATAAGGTGATAAACGCAAGATTTGTACATATCGATGCCAGCCAGTTCATACGCATTGTATACATGAAATTTGCGTTTGATTGATTTTTCCAGACTTTATTTACCCAATAAAAAAAATAAAAAAGCACCGGAATAAAAAAGGCCTGCAATAGTAAGAAACGAGTGATCTGCTGCGCGCGTTGAAAGTGGACAAACAGCAAGCCAAAAGCGATGGCATACATAACAGCACACCATATAAATGTTCCCTTAATACCGAGCAAAATGCTAATGGTTTTTACGCCGTCTTTTTTATCGGCTTCATGCTGGTACACCTGCGTAATAGGATAGAAGCCGCCGATTAAAAAGGTAGCCGCAACGCATGCTGTTACGGGAAATGAAGTTGAACGCATTGCATTTGCTCCAACATAAACCATCGCGAATGTAAGCGCGCCCTGGTTGAGAATAACAGTAAGATAACCGATGATTGGATACTGCTTCAATCTTATTTTTCTATAACTGTATAACCTCGAAAAAAGAATGTACACAATGATGCCTGCTGCAAAATAAACGCTGATAAAAAAGGAAAGGCTGATGGCTGTGATATCTAATATTATGGTTGTATAAAATAACTGTTCCGTTGGCTGTAAAGGATTTGCAATACCGCCGATTGGGCTTTCATCTCTGTCCATATAACTATTGTATCCATTGCTTGATGGATAGACAAGAAGATGCAGGATACCGAAAACAAGGATGGCATTAACAGCATATACAACAGGCATCGTGCTCAATGCAAACCAATAGACAGGCATCAGGAAAAATGAGAACGGAAAGCGCAATAACTGTATGGTAGAGCGATGAAGCATGAAGAGTGAAGATAAATGGAATCAGCAAGAATAAGTTCCTTCCGCTTCATTCGTTTATACAATTATTGCAGAGCTCACTTTTACTTTTGCAAAAGAGGATTCAACAGTGATTCAATTTGTAACTATATAAAGGTGTCTTTACAGGAATTGCTTTGATACAAAATGATAAATAAAGCCAGCCACATTTTAAATAACCTTCTATCTTTAGCCGCTGCAAATAATAACGATTGCACAAACAGGTCTTACGCAAAATAGTTGCGCTAACAGTCCATGATAAATTACTTTCCATGTTCATAGAAACAACACCAACATCTTCTGCACAAGCTGCTAAAGGCGGCAGTTCTTTATTCGGCATTTCATTGATTGCAGCGTTAGCCGGTTTTATTTTCGGCTTCGATACCGTGGTGATTTCCGGTGCCGACAAACCGATACAAGCCTTATGGCATACGTCTCCGTGGTTTCATGGTTTTTTCATTATGTCGATGGCATTGTGGGGAACTGTGGTTGGGGCGTTGTTTGGCGGTATTCCCACGCAGAAATACGGGCGAAAAAAAGTGCTGATCTGGATCGGTATTTTCTTTACGGTTTCCTCGCTTGGTTCTGCCTTTGCCACTGATCCGTACGTGTTTTCATTTTTCCGTTTTATTGGTGGTTTGGGCATTGGTGTATCATCGGTAGCGGCACCTACTTATGTATCGGAAATTTCGACACCGGCTTCGCGTGGCAGGCTGGTAGCTATGTACCAGTTTAATATTGTGTTTGCTATTCTCGTGGCTTACATCTCCAACTATCTTTTAAAAGGTGTAGGCGGCGAAAATGACTGGCGTTATATGCTGGGTGTGATGGCGATTCCTTCTCTCATTTATTCCATACTTGTTTTTAGCATTCCCGAAAGCCCGCGCTGGCTGATAACGCAAGGCAGGGAAGCAGAAGCGAAGACTATACTGAACAAGCTGGGCTTTGCAAATGCCGATGCCGAAATTACGTCTGTAAAAGCAGGCGTGCAGCACGAAGACAGCGGCAGCAAAACCGAATCTTTCTTTAGTGCCAAACATAAAACGGTGCTGTGGCTTGCCTTCTTTGTTGCCTTCTTTAACCAGATGTCCGGCATCAATTTCATTCTGTACTATGCGCCGCGCATTTTGGAAAGCGCAGGCCTGGCTACTTCAGATTCGTTAATGAGTTCTATTATCATCGGAGCTACCAACCTGGTGTTTACTTTTGCAGGCTTGTACTTAATAGATCGCGTGGGAAGAAAAACGCTATTGCTGATTGGTTCCATTGGTTATATCATCAGCTTAAGTGCAGTTGCCTGGTGCTTTTACAGCCATGCCAGCGATTGGCTGTTTACGCTTTTCCTGGCTATGTTTATTGCTTCTCATGCTATTGGACAGGGTGCTGTTATCTGGGTATTTATTTCCGAAATTTTTCCTAACAAAATACGCGCGCTGGGTCAGTCGTTTGGTGCGGGCACGCACTGGGTTTTTGCGGCGCTCATTACTTTGTTTACACCTACATTTATTGATAGTGAAAAGGGAGTTTTTAAAGATGAGCCTTATTATATCTTTATCTTCTTCGCCTTTATGATGGTGCTGCAATTGATTTGGGTAGTAACGAAAGTGCCTGAAACAAAAGGCAAATCGCTGGAGCAAATACAGAGCGAGTTGGGAATGGGATGATGGGGATTGAATAAGTAAGGTTTAATATTTTCCGAAAGCAATAATCTTTTTAATAGTGAATCTTTTAAGAAATGGCTGTTCCTTATTCGCTTCGATAAAAGCCACATCATTGCCCGGAACAATGATCCGCCGCGGCGGACGCAACGGTCGATCACAAAAGAGACAGACGATGGTTACCAAAATCTGTATTTTATAAATTGCTAAGCACTTCTTTTGAAGAATATTAATATTTAATCTTACTTATTACGTTGCTCTGACATTATCTTAATATTAATTCTGGCTCTTTATCGGCTGACAAGAGCACCATCTCTATTTTTGCATAAATTCACTCTATGGCGTTAAATACGTTTGGTAAATTGTTCATGCCGAAAAACAAAATTTTTTATGAACTGTTTGAACAGGTAGGAACAACGGTACAAAGCATGGCAAATCTGCTGAAGCAAATGGTGTACGAGCCGGATAAAAAACAACGCACGCAGCTCATCTCGCAGCTTGAAGATATGGAGCATCGCAACGACGACACCACACACCGCATCTTTACTGAACTAAGCCGCAACTTTATAACGCCATTTGACCGCGAAGACATTCACTCGCTTACTTCGGCGCTCGATGATATATGCGATTATATTTATGGCTCTGCCAAAAAAATCAATTTCTACCACGTAAATCCCGATGATACCGGCATCCGCAAGATGGCCGAGTTGATTGTAGATTCCTGTTCAGAAATTAAAATTGCAGTGAACGAGCTGCGCGATATGAAGAACCTGCGCCGCATGACGGAAGCTATGGTTCGCGTAAACAGCATTGAGAACCAGGCAGACGATATTTACGACCTGAACCTGGAGCACCTTTTCGAGCACGAAAACGACATGAAAGCGTTTATCAAGAAAAGGGAAATTTACCAGGCAATGGAAATCGTAACTGACAAATGCGAGGACGCTGCCAACGTAATTGAATCTATTATTGTTAAGTACGCATAGTATCATTTATAACACTTACTGCTAACTACACGCATGAGTTTACTCATAGTCATTATAGCCCTGGCCATCATCTTTGATTATATCAATGGCTTTCACGATGCGGCAAATTCTATTGCCACCATCGTATCTACCAAAGTGCTTACACCTTTCCAGGCAGTGCTGTGGGCCGCGTTCTGGAACTTCGTTGCCTTCTTTGTTTTTAAAGAACACAAGGTTGCCAACACAGTTGCAAAAACCATTTATCCCGAATATGTTGACCTGGTTGTAATTCTCGCTGGCTTGATTGCCGCCATCATCTGGAATCTTTTTACGTGGTGGTTTGGCATTCCATCCAGTTCATCACACACATTGATTGGTGGTTTTATAGGTGCAGCGGTTGCCAAAGTGGGTTCCTTTAGTGTTGTAGTAATGGCAAACCTTACCAAGACTGTTCTGTTCATTTTCCTCTCACCACTCATCGGTATGATACTCGCTTTTTTTATCACGGTTGCCATTGTCTGGATCAGCCGAAAATCGCGGCCGTATAAAACGGAGCGATGGTTTAAACGGTTGCAGCTTGTATCATCCGCCGCGTTCAGTTTAGGTCATGGCGGCAACGACGCGCAGAAAGTAATGGGACTGATTACGGTGGCTATTGTCTATCATCAAACCAATGGTCATGTTCCTGATAACGTAGTAGAGCAAATGCCTTTTTGGGTGCCGCTTGCCTGTTATTCCGCCATTGGTTTAGGCACCATGAGCGGCGGCTGGCGCATTGTAAAAACCATGGGTACACGCATTACTAAAGTTACTCCGCTTGAAGGCGTAGCGGCGGAAACGGCGGCTGCCAGCACATTGATACTCACCGAAGGCCTTGGCATTCCTGTCAGCACCACGCATACTATCACCGGTTCTATCATTGGCGTTGGCGCCACCAAGCGTTTGTCTGCCGTTCGCTGGGGCGTTACCATTAACCTGATCTGGGCCTGGGTGCTTACCATTCCGGTTAGCGCTTTGTTGGCCGCCGGCATTTATTTTTTGTTGAATCTTTTTATAAAGTAAAAAAAAGAATACAGTTTTTGGTAACCATCGTCTGTCGCTTTTGTGATCGGCAGTTGTCCGCCGCGGCGGATCAAAGTTCGGACTAATGACGGAGCAGTATGAAAATGCGTTATCCTTCCCTATTTTCCTGAATCAATTTCTTTACCCAATCAACCAGTTCAGCGCCTCCTTCCATAATAAACTCCTGCCCCTGTGCCGCACTTTGAAAATGTGTTTCTCGAAAAGAAGCCGGGCGATGATACGACATTGGTTGTTTGAAAAAAGTGTACGGTTTCCATTTACTTCTTGTCATTCCTTCTGCGGTTAATACAAGGTCGGCGTTATAAGTAAAACAACCGGAACCTGAAACCGAGTTGTTTAAAGAGAATGTATTGCCGGCCACATAAATACTATTGTTCTTTACATCTGTAAAGCTGCCATTTAAATGAGCATGATGACGTGAATAAGCAGGAACGTTTTCACTGCAGTGATATACAGCACCTATCTGCAAATAACCATAGATGATATGAAGATAAGGCGCACCTTTTTTATACTGTAACTCACCTTTATTATCATATTCCGTTTCTTTAAACCAGCCGAAGAATAAAAAAATATCTTCCTTCTTTACTTCATACTTCTTCGGCACAGTTAGCGCCGCATCGCATTGCCCGAAAATAGAAACACGTTCCTGTGGATGCGGCGAGCTTATATTCTTTCTTATATCAGGATCTAAATGACAAGTATCATTCGCTTGAATAGTCGTGCTCGGCTTTAGTTCTTTAATGGTTTCGAAGTATGATTTGCCGTTATAAAAAATCTCATTAAATGTTGTTATATCATTCTTCCGCGGGATGGGCAAAGAAAGCAGGGTGCCGTCCGGCAATACCGGGCTTGGCTGCTTACCAAACTTTGAATCAAACCCTTTGCGGCTAAAGATGATTTTCATCGGCTTGCGGTACTATAAATATTGACAAGATTTTTCTGAAGAAATGGCTTTTCGAGAGGTCTTTCAGCATTAATCTACTTCTTCAATACTTTCTTCGCTACCTCCAAACCCTGCACCAGCGCGGCTTCCACCGTTCCACCGGAAGCGCCGGAATACAAACCCTCGCCAGCAAAATAAATAGTATCAGCAATGGGCTCTCTCAAAATTTTTTTCGCTTCTTCCGAACCAGTCATGCTGTAAGAATATGCCCCTTTTGCATACACATCTTTTCTCCAGTTTACTATGTGCGAAGCGGTCAGTATTTGCTTTATTTCATCTAATGATTTTCCGAAAATACCGGCTATAGATTGTAGCGATACCTGCAGCATTTCTTCATCACTCATCTCATCGAAAGAGGCTGTTCTTTTACCTGCTATCCAACCTGTCAACATCGGGTAAGGTGATGGTTTTTGTGTCCACCACGTAGTTACTATTTGATCAGAAAAAAAGAACAAAGCCTCTTTCTGTTTCTGCCAGAAAAGATGAGAAAATTGAAGCAATATTTTAATCACATTTCCATAACCTATATTATTGATCGCTTCCTGTAGTTGCGGCAAAGCAGGCGAAAAAAGAATGGAACTTTTTTCATCATTTTCCTGCAATACACCTAACGGAACGGTCATAATAATTTGCTTTGCAGAAAATGCTTCGCCGGCTGCTGTTGTTACAGTCACTTCTCCTTTCTGCCAGCTTACTTCCCTCACCGTTTTATTCAGCAAAATGAGGCAATCATTTTCTAAACAGGAAGAGACCAATGCATCAACCATCCGAACATAACCGCCAGCAATATGATACGTGACTTCTTCTTCGTTCTGCCATTCATTGCGAAGCGCAAACACACTTGCTTTGTCGGGATCAACGGCATCGAAACCCTGTGCATATTGCAAAGCCTGCCCGCGCAAAGCGCTGTGTTTTTCTTCGCTAAAATGTTGGTTTAAAAACTGCGAAAGCGTTGTGTCATCTTTCAGTTTGTTCATCTTCTTCATCAGCACATTCCAGCCCTCAATCTGCTCTTCTTCTTCGCGCCATTCGCCGCTTTTGTTCCTCATCATGTCACCTTCTGTTTCGATGTAAGTGATGCCGGCTTTTTTCAAAAGCTTAAACGTTACCGGCAGGTTGCCGTGAATAAATTCAGGACCCGTTTCCACGGCCTGTAAAAAGCCATCGCCGTTAATGGTATGGATGCGCCCGCCGGTTCTGTTGCGTGCTTCTAACACCGTTACTTTCTTTCCTTTTTGCGATAGTTCCCTGGCTGCCATCAGCCCGCAGGCGCCGGCACCAATTATTATTATGTCTGATTTTATTATCATTGTCTGATTGGTTGTCATATTTACTTACCCAAAGTCATTCATTTTACAGAATAAAAAAAGAAGGCTTACACCTTCTTTCCATATCATTTATTTTAACTAATGGCTGTCCGGCACTTATTCCTTTGGCCACAGGTTGTTTGGATAAGCGCCGCTGTTTACCAAGGCTTCAATATCTGCTTTTACTACCGGTGCATCTTCCTTATACGTAACGCCAAACCATTTGGCGCTGGTTGGTATCACTTCTAATTTACCCATGCCTTCTTTAATGAATTGGTCCGCCGCTTTTGGCATTAAAAATTCAGCTTTTGGGTCGGTGCCGTTTTTACTTAAAAACTCTCCAAATAATCTTTCGCAAAGCGTAATAAAATTAGGAGCGAAGCAGAAGAAGTTCATGCTCACTTTAGTATTTTCCGTTAGGGGCACAAAGTTGCCGCCATCTTCATACACGATACCACCGTCTTTGCGGTAGATTTTCAGACGTTCATCTATGGCAGTCAATTCACCTTTATCATTTGTGCTGATAACACCGCGGCTTACGCTGCCGTTTTCGCTCAATGTATTCGACAATTCGTAACCAAGCACAGCATACCTGTCATCCGCTACGCGGGAAGTAAGAAAATCGTATGCTTTCCTGAACGCATCTTTGCCATAAAAGTCATCTGCATTAATAACTGCAAACGGCTCGCCCACGGCAGCTTTGGTACACAATACCGCCTGACCGGTTCCCCAGGGCTTTACGCGGTCGGCTGGCACCTGGTAGTCGCCAACAAAAGAAGTGAGCTTTTGATACACATATTCGGTTTCTATCTTCCCTTTCAGTTTGGGTTCGAAGATGCCCATAAACACATCAGAAAAGTCTTCGCGGATGATGAATACTACTTTCTGAAAGCCGGCTTCAATGGCATCATAGATAGAATAATCCATGATGGTTTCGCCCGAAGGACCGAACGACTGTGTTTGCTTCATACTTCCATAGCGGCTGGCCATGCCCGCTGCCAGAATAACCAAGGTTGGCTGCATAATTGAATTTTTTTTAGAACGTTGCGAAGCTAATTCAATGCCGGATAGCGGGCAACCGTTTTTAGTAAAATAATATGAAGGAAGAAAAGCGCATCGCGGTGCAACATATAAAAGCTGACTGGCTGAAGAAACGGAAGATACATTTAGATGTACTGCGGCTTGATGAATGGCACCTTGTTGTGAGCGGGAATAAATGGTTTAAGCTGCAATATTATTTGCGGGAAGCGAAGGAAAAAGGCTTTGCTGCGGTTGCTACTTTCGGCGGTGCGTATTCCAATCATATTGTAGCCACAGCATTTGCTTGTAAGGAAGAGGGCTTGCAAAGCATTGGCATTATAAGAGGTGAGAAGCCGAAGCGGTTTTCACATACATTATTGAATGCAGAAGCGTATGGCATGCATTTGCAGTTTGTTAGTCGTGAAGAATATAGGAAGAAAGAAGAATTGAAAGCATTATTTCCCCAAGCCTATTGGATAAACGAAGGTGGCTATGGAGAATTGGGCGCTGCCGGTGCGGCGAATATTTTGCCCCTGGCAGATGATTGGAAAATATACACGCATATCGCTTGCGCTGTGGGAACGGGAACCACGCTGGCAGGCTTGATAACAAAGGCATTGTCAAATCAAACGATGATTGGTTTTAGTGCTTTGAAAAATAATGCCGGTTTGGAAGGAGAGGTTAGAGAGTTATTAAGTGAACCTGATGCATCAAAGCCATTCAGGATTATACACGATTATCACTTTGGCGGCTACGCCAAATACAATGCGGCATTATTAGACTATATGAACGATGTTTGGAAGCAGCATCATTTGCCGCTGGATTTTGTTTATACCGCAAAAGCGTTTTATGGCTTGCAGGATATGATTGAAAAGGAAGATGTTTTTACGATTGGAAGCCGCATTTTATTTATTCATACAGGAGGTTTGCAGGGAAATGAATCGCTGGGAAATCAGGTATTGACTTTTTCATAAAACCCGCCACCCTATATTTGTTTTTTGTTCCCACCGGATGAAAGGACTAATCAGATTTTTTATCATACTCATTATTACTATTAGCTGTTCAAACCTGTATGCACAGCAGCAGGAAGTGAAAGCCGCATTGCCGCAGTTTGATCTTCAGATTATTGGCAAAGACAGGGTGCGCATCAGTTGGGTAAATCCATATGGTGCCGACCTGATACAAATCAATGTACAGCGTTCTTACGATAGTCTTCGCGGTTATAAAACGGTATTCTCCACGCCATCGCCGGAGCTGCCAGAGAATGGTTTCATTGAGCCGTATTATCCCGGTGTGAAAACTTATTACCGCATCTTTTACATGCTTAGCAGCAATGCGTATTTCTTTACCAAAGTAAAAAATACATTGCCCTCGTTGCTGACTGATTCCATGGCAGCGCAATTAGCCAAAACAAATGATACAGTAACCATAAAAACGGTCGATACCATCCTGGCGCGCCTGCCTTACAGCCAGTTCTTAAAATTCAGAGATTCGGTGTTTACCAAAACAAAAGACAGTCTTTTGCTGCTTAGCAACGATACTGTTTTGTTGAAGCCATACATATACGATGGTCCATGGCGGGCGTCGGTGTATTTTTTTACCGACAGAAGTGGCGTTATCAATTTGCATTTGCCGCTGGCAAAAGAAAAAACGTATTCACTGCATGTGTTTGAAGCAGATGCAAAGACGCCTGTGTTCTCCATCAAACGCGTATTGGAACCCGACCTCATGATAGATAAAACCAATTTCCTGCATGCCGGCTGGTTTTCGTTTGAGCTGTATGAAGATGGAAAGCTAAAGGAGCGGAATAAACTATTTGTACAGAAAGAGTTTTGATTTTGCCACAAAGAACATAAAGCAATATAACGAAGAAGGTGTAGTAAAAATATTCTTACTACACCTTCTTTTCTTAGCGCCTTTGCGGCCATAAAGTTTATAAATACATATCGCCCTTACTGCGCTTTACTTCAGCTACATATTCTTTAATGGCTTGTTCTTTATTTTTTTCGCAGATGAGTAATACATCAGGCGTATCTACCACGATGAAATCATTCAAGCCTTGCAACACAACAAGCTTTTCATGTGGTGCAGCCACCATACATTTCACGGCGTCAATTACAATAACGTTGTTGGCAGAAACCGCGTTGCCGAGATAGTCTTTTTCAAGATTATCATAAGCGCTGTTCCAGGTGCCAAGGTCGCTCCAGCCAAAAGAAGAGGGAATCACGTACACGTTATACGCATGCTCCATAATAGCATAGTCGATAGAAATATTGGTGCAAAGTGAATAGATGCGTTCCACAGCATCTTTTTCGCTTGAGGTATTAAAATGATCTGCTTCCACAGCAAACACTTCATACATTTCCGGCTGGTATCTTTCAAACGCATCCAGAATATCCTGCACGCGCCAGATGAAAATGCCGCCGTTCCAAAGAAAGTCACCGCTTTCAAAAAAGGTTTTGGCAAGCTCCAGGTCGGGCTTTTCGGTAAAAGTTTTTACCTTATAAACATTCGTTGCGGCTTCTTCTGTTTCGTGCTGAATATAACCATAACCAGTATTTGGATACGTTGGCTTAATGCCGAGTGTAACGAATGCTTTTTTCTCTTCCGCAAATGCTAACGCCTCGTTTGAAATCTTTATAAATTCTTCCACATCAATTATCATGTGGTCGCTTGGGGCGATGATTAGCGTGGCATCGGGGTCTTTTTGCTTCAATTTAAAGGAAACGTAGGCAATGCACGGCGCTGTGTTTTTGCGGCTCGGCTCGGCTACAATATTCTGTACCGGTATATTCGGCAATTGCTCTGCCACGAGGTCGGCGTATTCGGCCGATGTTACCACATAAATATTTTCGGTGGGAATAAAACGGCTGTAGCGCTCAAATGTCCACTGGATAAGGGTTTTGCCGGTGTTTAAAATGTCAAGGAATTGCTTGGGGCGACCAATGCGGCTTTGGGGCCAAAAGCGGCTGCCGATACCACCCGCCATAATGGCGACGTAATGATTTTTATTCATGCTGTTGTTTTGCGATAGTGGATTTACCTGTTAATGATAATCCGCGCTACCGTTAATCAATAATTGTGCTTTACTCTGCCAGATGTACAAATCAACTCTTGTTTTCAGGTTTTATTAATATGGCAGGTTATAAAAGTTGTTTTATAAAGTCTGTTTGCAAAACCTATTTTATGCGTTCAACCTTATGTCCTTAGCAATTCATCCAGGATTGGGACTATACAACCTTATTACCTTATTTTTACGGAGGGAAATAAGGTTTCTCTGCGGAACTTAGTTTGCTATCTGAAAGATGATAATCGTCATCCATCTTATAAAATGCCTTCCCGTAATAAATCGTGCAAATGCAGAACTCCTAAGTATGTATTGTTTTCGCCCGTAATAACCAATTGTGTAATATCGCTTCTTTTCATAATTTCGAAGGCTTCGGTGGCAAGCGTTTGCGGCGCAATGCTTTTAGGGTTTTTAGAGTAAATATCAAAAGCCGTCACGCTGCTGATGTTATCAGTTTTCTCGAGCATGCGGCGGATATCGCCGTCGGTGATGATGCCGAGAAGGGTTTCATTTTCATCTACCACGGCAGTGCAGCCAAGTCGTTTGCGGGAGATTTCACTTATGATGGCTTTTACCGGCGTGGTGAGCAGCACCTGCGGTTTTTCGTTTATCTTATATAAATCTTCAGCTCTTAAATAAAGACGTTTGCCAATATTGCCACCGGGATGATAACGCGCAAAATCGCTTTCGTCGAAACCTTTGAGCGTCATAAGGCAGACGGCAAGGGCATCGCCGATAACGAGCTGGGCAGTGGTGCTGTTGGTGGGAGCTAAGTTGTTGAGGCAAGATTCTTCGGTTACGGAAGCATTGAGAACAAGGCTTGCTTCGCCTGCTAAGTAAGACTTATGGTTGCCGGTAATGGCAATCATTATTTTACACAATTGTTTTAAAATCGGCACCAACGTCTTTATTTCACTGCTGTTTCCGCTGTTGCTGAGTATAATAATGAGGTCATCTTTTTGTATCATTCCGAGGTCGCCGTGAATAGCGTCGGCAGCGTGCATAAAAAGAGCAGGTGTACCTGTAGAGTTGAAGGTGGCGACAATTTTCCGGGCGATGATGGCGCTTTTGCCAACGCCGGTCACCACGGTTCTGCCGGTGCAGGCCTGAATGGCTTCAACGGCTTTTTGGAAATTTTCGCCGATAAACTCTTCAAGGCGGGCAATGGAGCGAGCTTCGGAGCGGATGGTTTGTATGGCGGTAGCGAGGATATCTGTGGTCATGCGGGGCAAAGGTAATGGGGAAGATTGGGTTTGGGGCAAGAGATGCCTGCTTATCCGGTTGTTGGATGCCGCCTTTTCTTGTTTCACGAAAAGGCGGTTTCTGGTAATGGAAAAGGCGGTTTTTATTTCCGGGTAAATGAAGAAAAAGTTTAAAGGCTGTTTTCGGATGGAAACTGTAACTTTAAACAATAGAAATCTGCTGAGGGAACTTTAACAAGTTACGGTTGTTTATATGGACGATTCGGGGTTAATTTCGTCTCCCTTTTTCCTTACTTTTTATTTTTCAATAAAGTTTTTTAAATCGCCTTGCTGCACGTACAGAGGCACCGACAATTATGGCAACAGTTTCAAAAAGAACAACGACCGCGCGAACTGCGAGAAAATCCAAAAGTGTAAATGAAGAGATTGAGCGAAAACCAGTTGCTAATACCTTTACTCACAATTACGAAATTCATAAACATCTGCAGGCAAACTTTGGGTTTGAACATTTTAAGGGCTTGCAGGAAGATGCGATAAACAGCCTGCTGAACGGGCGTGATACGTTTGTGATTATGCCAACGGGCGGCGGAAAAAGCTTGTGCTACCAGTTGCCGGCGCTGATTCTCGAAGGCTGTGCTATTATAGTGAGTCCGCTGATAGCGTTAATGAAGAACCAGGTGGACCTTGTGCGTGGTTATAGTGAGAATGATAATGTGGCGCATTTTTTAAATTCGTCTTTGAACAAAGGACAGATTACGCAGGTAAAAAGCGATTTGATAGAAGGCAAAACAAAACTGCTGTACGTGGCGCCTGAAACGTTGACGAAGCAGGAGAACTTAGATTTCTTTAAAGATCTGAAGGTGTCTTTTTTTGCGGTGGATGAAGCGCACTGTATTTCGGAATGGGGACATGATTTTCGTCCTGAATATCGCCGCCTGCGCGAGATGATGGATATCATTAACCCGGAAATTCCTGTAGTGGCTTTAACGGCTACAGCTACGCCAAAAGTGCAGAGCGATATTGTAAAGAACCTTGGGTTGCGCAGCGCCAATGTTTTTATTTCGTCGTTTAACCGCCCGAACCTGTATTATGAAATTGTGCCGAAAGTGAAGAAAGACCAGACGATTAAGAGTATCGTCCGCTTCATTACGGGTATGAAAAATAAAAGTGGCATTATCTATACACTCAATAGAAAAACTACGGAAGAGCTGGCTGATGTGCTGATGGCAAACGGGATTAAAGCCGTAGCTTATCATGCGGGTTTGGATGCCAAACTGCGCGCAGATAGACAGGATCAGTTTCTGAATGAAGATGTGCAGGTAATTGTGGCAACCATCGCCTTCGGGATGGGGATTGATAAGCCGGATATCAGGTTTGTGATTCACTTTAACGTGCCGAAATCGATTGAAAATTATTACCAGGAAACAGGTCGTGCTGGACGTGACGGATTGGAAGGAAAATGCTTGTTATACTATTCTCATAAGGATGTTTCCAAACTGGAGCACCTGATGCGCGATAAGCCTTTAAGCGAGCGAGAAGTAGGTGCGCAGCTAATAAATGAAACGCTGGCATTTGCAGAGACTTCGGTTTGCAGAAGAAAGGTGCTGATGCATTATTTTGGTGAAGATTGGGGTGATGAGAATTGCCAGAATTGTGATAACTGCCTGCATCCGAAAGAGAAAATTGAAGCTAAAGAGGAAGCCTGTAAAGTGCTGAAAGTGGTGAATGCGCTGGAAGAACGCTTCCCCGCGGATTACGCGGTGAATATCATTACCGGCAGGCAAACGCCGCAGGTACAGATGTATCGCCATGAAAAACTGGATGTGTTTGGCATTGGTAAGGATAAAGATGATCATTTCTGGAATAGCCTGATCAGGCAGATGCTTCTTTTTAATTTGCTGCGCAAAGACATTGAAGAATATGGCTTACTGAAGTTTACAGAAGAAGGACATGCATTTTTAAAGAAATCGCATTCATTTAAGATTGTATTGAACAACTCATTTGAAGATGCGAACTATGATGATGAGGAAGGTGAAGGTGCGGGCGCAACCGGTGGTGCAGCAGACGAAAAACTGCTTGACATGCTGAAAGAGATGCGCCAGAAAGAAGCGAAGAAAAAAGGCTTGCCTCCCTTTGTGCTGTTCCTTGAAAATTCGCTGATAGATATGGCAACCATGTACCCGACTTCGATGGGAGAAATGGAAAAATGCCAGGGCGTAAGTAAAGGGAAGGCTTTAAAATTTGGTCGTCCGTTTATTGATTTGATTGCGAAATATGTAGAGGAAAATGACATTGAAAAGCCGGATGATTTTGTAATGAAAAGCGTTGCCAACAAGAGCAGCAATAAGATTTACATCATTCAGAATATTGATAAAAAAATTCCGTTGGAAACCATTGCCCGCAATAAAGATTTGCGGCTGGATTCTTTGCTGGAAGAAATGGAAACGATTGTGGCAAGCGGTACGAAGCTAAACCTGAATTATGCCATTGAAAGCATGCTGGATGATGACGACCAGGACGAGATCATTGATTATTTCCGCAGTTGCGAGACGTCTTCTTTAGATGTGGCAAGGGAAGAATTATCTGACAGTAATTACAACTGGGAACAGTTGAAGATTATGCGTATCAAATTTTTAAGCGAGTACGGAAATTAGTCATAAGTAATACGTTCATATTATAAATAAAAGTCATGATGCGACTGCATCGTGGCTTTTTTTGTGGAAATAAAAAGGTGGCTGCATCTTACTTGAAAACCAATTTTATGGCAGAGATTCAAACCGCAACATCATCACACAAACACGGAAAGCCAACACGGAAGCGGCTTTCCACGCGTATCGACTTAACCCCGATGGTCGACTTAGGCTTTTTGCTGATTACGTTTTTCATTTTTACAACGGCATTGTCTACACCGTCGGTAATGAAGCTGAACTTACCTGTTGATGATGTTGAAGACAAAATGACTGTTTCTAAAAACAAAGTATTTACACTTGTGTTAGGTAAGAATAATTTGGTTGGTTATTATTTTGGTTCGGATGCTGCGGCTATGCAGTTTACAAATTATTCAGGAGCTGGCATTCGTGCAGAAATACAAAGGGCACAGCAGCAGGTAGCGAGAAAGTTTGGGGATAAGCTGGAGCTTTTTACCCTTATTAAACCCACACCAGAATCATCTTATAAAAATGTGGTAGATGCGCTGGACGAAATGCTTATTAATGGTGTAAAGCGCTATGTACTAACGGAAGCAGATGCGGCGGAAGTGAAGATGACGGATGGGAAATAGTTTGTGGAAAAAAGATGCCTTTACAGAAATACAAGTTGTCTTTTTCAGCCATTTGCATTACTGAAAACTGTATTTGCCTGTAATCTTCTTAATTTTTTTTCAGGTTAATCCTTTCAACATTTTTCTGCGGTTGTAATGGCATATACTTTGGGAAATTACAATACGGAATTTCCCAAAAATTTTCATACATGACAACGACAGTATCTGATCTGCACAGTACGTTTGAATATTTAGAAATAGCTGCCATTACGTGCACTGGCAATAGTATGGTGGTTAAGGTTCTTGATGTGCAGGGAAGAATTGCCAAAATCATTCGTCAAAGTGTTGAAGACAATATTGACAGGTTGCGCCTGAATGTTGAGGACTTGTGTACGGGTAAATACATTATCAATATTTTTTCAGATGATCACTTTATCAAAGCTGTCCGGTACACAAAAATTTAATAGCCGCTTACCTAATTTATAAAAGCCCGTTCTTTTGAGCGGGTTTTTTATTCGTTTGAAGCCTACATTTACAATAGATTTTAATAGCTGCCTTTGATTACCAAACGTCATATTCCGTTTTTAAAAGCCGTTTTTCTACATAGTATTTCTGCCTTCGGCGGTCCGCAGGGGCATTATGGAATGATGCTGAAAACATTTGTTCACCAGCGGAAGGACATAACAGAAGAAGAACTAACGGAATATATTGGCTTTTGCCAGATGCTGCCGGGCGCATCATCTACACAAACGCTAACGCTAATAGGGTACAAGAGAGGTGGTCTTCCTTTAGCAATTCTGACTCTGCTTATCTGGGTTTTACCTGCCTGCTTTATCATGAGTGCATTGTCTTTTTTATTGCCTTATATCAGCAATAAATATTTTAATGTACAGATCTTCAAGTACATACAACCAATGGCAATTGGTTTTATTACTTTTTCGGCGTTCCGGCTATTTCGTCTTTCTGTGCACAATACCATTACGCGGTTTATTATGGTGATTGTGAGCTTGCTTACTTTTTTATTCTTCAAAACTCCCTGGATATTTCCAGCTATGCTAATATCTGCCGGCATTGCCACCAATTTCAGCGACAAGCGATATCCTGATAAAAAAGAGGGCAGAAAAAAAATCAGGTGGGGAAATATTATTATTTTTTCCTCTCTCTTCCTCATTGCGGCATCTTTGAGCGAAACAGCAAGAAACCAGGAATGGAAAAACCGCGGACCGTATAATTTATTTGAGAATTTTTACCGTTTTGGAAGCCTTGTGTTTGGTGGCGGCGATGTTCTAATGCCTATGATGTATGAACAGTATGTTGTGCGTCCAAATACAGATATTGTGCGGCAAAAAAATCCGAATGTACTTCGTATGACGAAAGAAGAGTTTTTAACAGGCTCAGGAATGGTTCGGGCAATTCCAGGACCCGTTTTTTCAATTGGCTCATATGTTGGCGGAACTGTGTTAGGCAAAAAAAATATCGATTATCAGGCGATTGGGTGTTTAATTGGTATGATCGCTATTTTTCTGCCGAGCGCTCTTTTGGTCTTGTTCTTCTTTCCGGTTTGGAATAATCTGAAAAAATATACAGCTATTTATCGATCGCTGGAAGGCATCAATGCTGCAGTTGCAGGAATTATTACGGGTTCCTGTATTTTCCTGATTCATGATATTTTCAGTGGCAATTTACTGCCGGTTACACCGCTTTCTGCGTTTGTTGATATCGGCGTTATTGTGGGTACTTTTTGCTTTCTCTATTTCACAAAATTGAGAGCTCCTTTTATTGCTTTAGCCTGCTTGCTCCTTGGTATTTTTTTCTGACTGCTGATAATAGCGATTCCTTATAATCTCATCATAAACAGTATCTGGTAATAAATACCTGACACTTTTTTTACTTTGAATTTGTTGACGAATATAAGTTGAAGAAATTTCCAATAGAGGAGCTTCTACAATCCGGCAATTTGCTTTATCATAATTTAAAACCGGAAACTTGGGCCTATTATATATAATAAATGAAAAATTTTTAAGTAAAATATGTCCATTTTTCCATTTACTGATGTTTTGAAAACTATCTGACCCTAAAATGATTTTATAATTGTGTGAAGGATTTTTTTCTTGCAGATAAGTGAGTGTGTCAACTGTATAAGACGGAACAGGCAGTTTAAATTCAATATCAGATACCTGCAAATGAGAACTGTCGCCAATAGCCAGGCGAACTAAATGCAGCCGGTGATAACTGTTTAAAAGAGACGACGATGGCTTAAAGGGATTTTGCGGAGAAACAACGAACCAAACTTGTTCTACATCGGTATGTTGCTGTACAAATTCAGCGATAATAAGATGACCGACATGAATAGGATTGAAAGAGCCAAAATACAATCCGATATTCATATTAATTGATTTCTTCAACCAGAATGTTTGCAGCTTCTTCTTTACGAAGACTTAGTATATAACCAGAAACAGCAACTGATATAGGATCACCTAATGGTGCTATCTTATCAATCCAAATAACTTCTCCAGGCACGCAACCCATTTCCATCAGTTTGATATGTATATCCTCATTTGCAAATTCCTTAATTGTAACTTCTTTTCCCGCTGGCATTTCCGTTAATTTTTTAAGCATGCAGCAAAAGTAGAATTAGATTTTTTTTAAAGTCTCATACCATCGTAAAATAACGCCTTCACAACCCGAATCGGTAAATTTGCAAATGCCTTTGGTTACTTTTCAAAATGCAGATGCTACGCCTGTTTTTAAAGGCAAAGCGAAACTCAAAAAGTTTATTCCGGAATTTTTTTCCGATTATAAGTTATCACTTGAATCACTTACTGTTGTTTTTTGTTCTGATGAATATCTTCTTGTGCTCAATCGCCAATTTTTACAGCATGATTATTATACCGATATTCTAACTTTTGATTTAGGTTTTAGTTATTCGACTGTAGGAGAAATTTACATCAGCATAGATAGAGTTAAGGAAAACGCACTCTCACTAAATGTTTCCTTTCAGGATGAATTGCTGAGAATTATTTTTCATGGAATTTTGCATTTGTGCGGCTTTAGTGATAAAACTTCTTTACAGAAGAAAAAAATGACGGAAAAAGAGAATCAGTTGCTCGCCAGGTTTGCGGCATTTCACGTGAAACAATAAAGAAAATTATGTTTTTAGAATACGATGTAATTGTAGCTGGCGCAGGCCATGCAGGTTGCGAAGCTGCATGTGCGGCAGCAAATATGGGAAGTAGCGTATTATTGGTAACAATGAATATGCAAACCATAGCTCAAATGAGCTGCAATCCAGCTATGGGCGGAATTGCAAAAGGGCAAATTGTTCGGGAAATAGATGCACTGGGAGGTATGAGTGGAATTGTTACAGATATAAGCTCCTTACAATTTCGCATGCTCAACAAAAGCAAAGGACCAGCCATGTGGAGCCCCCGTGCCCAATGTGATAGAATGCTATTTGCACAAACCTGGCGTGAAAAATTAGAAGAAAACAGGAATGTCGATTTCTACCAAGATACTGTTCAATCCATTATTATTGAAAATAAGAAGGTTTGCGGAGTCATCACCAGTTTGGGAAACGAAATCAGATGCAAAGCAGTCGTCTTAACAAGCGGAACTTTTTTGAACGGCGTTATACACATAGGAGAGAAGCGGATAGGCGGCGGCCGTGTGGCAGAAAAAGCAGCTACTGGTATTACAGAACAATTAGTGAGCTTGGGTTTTAGCAGTAACCGCTTAAAAACAGGAACACCGCCTCGCATTGATGGGCGAAGCCTGGATTACTCAAAAATGGAAGAGCAAAAAGGCGATGATGAAATCATTGGCTTCTCTTACTTGCCATTTCAAAAGTTGAAACCTGAAAATCAACTAAGCTGTTTTGTAACCTATACCAATTCGACCGTTCACGATATTCTGAAAACCGGTTTTGACAGAAGCCCGATGTTTACAGGCAGAATTGAAGGTACAGGCCCACGTTATTGCCCGAGTATTGAAGATAAAATAAACCGCTTTGCTGATCGGGACAGGCACCAGATTTTTGTAGAACCAGAAGGTTTTAAAACGGTTGAAATCTATGTAAATGGCTTTTCTACTTCGTTACCGGAAGAAGTTCAGCACCAGGCAATCCGGCAAATGCCGGGCTTTGAAAATGCAAAAATGTTTCGCCCTGGTTATGCGATAGAATATGATTTTTTTCCACCAACACAACTGACAGCAAGTCTTGAAACCAAGTATGTAAACAACCTGTTTTTTGCCGGGCAAATCAATGGCACAACAGGCTATGAAGAGGCAGCCTGCCAGGGACTAATAGCCGGAATGAATGCACACTTAAAAGTGCAGGAGAAAGAACCACTTATTTTGAAAAGAAATGAAGCTTACATTGGTGTATTAATCGATGACCTGATTAATAAAGGAACAGATGAACCATACCGTATGTTCACAAGCCGAGCAGAATACCGGACGCTTCTCAGGCAAGATAATGCCGATTTGCGCTTGACTGAAATGAGCTATAAACTTGGATTGGCAAGTGAAAAAAGAATGGAACTGATGTCAGCAAAAAAACAGGAAGTAGCCGATATTATAAAGAAAGTAAACACAACTACCATTTCTCCTTCAGAAATAAATGGTTATTTACAGCAAATAGAATCTGCACCAATTGTAGAAAAACAAAAGCTATCTAAAATTATTTTACGCCCCGATGTATCGTTGCAAGCTGTGATAGAATCCTTTTCTCAATTAGAGAATAGTTTTTCCGGATATTCGATTGATTCTTTACAACAAAGCGAGATACAGATTAAATATGAACGTTATATAGAAAAAGAAGAACAACTTGTTGCAAAGCTGAATGAATTGGAAAATCTGGTGATTCCGGATGTTTTTGACTATAATAGCATTTCGGCTTTAAGCAATGAAGCGCTTCAAAAGTTTAAAAGAATTCGTCCCAGAACCATTGGACAAGCCAGCCGGATAAGCGGCGTAAACCCAAGCGATATTCAAATACTTATGATATATATTGGAAGATAAGTAATTGATAAACAATAGATTACAATAAATAAAAATATTAATCATTCCCAAATTCCGGTTAAAAGCGGTCTGACATTTTTAACTGCCATAGTTCATCTGTAATATTACAGGCAAATCTGCCTTTTCATTGAAAACGTTCCGGTTATTATTTGTTTTTCTTTTACTTTCCGGTGCTTCTTCAACATTGAAAGCACAGGTTGTACAAGTATCCGGTTCTGTTTACGATTTTAGCAACCGGCTCCCAATAGAAGCTGTTAGCGTGGTGTGCACTTGTGGCAGCGGAACGATAACGGATTCAAACGGGCATTACAATATCTTGGTAAGGGAACATGATTCTTTATATTTCTCTTACCTCGGAAAAAATACCATCAAATATCCTGTTGATACCATCAGATACCCGGAGGCATTTGAAATCGGGTTGCATGTAGATGTAAAATGGTTGCCGGAAGTAAAAGTGAAAACCCATAATTATTACATGGATTCGTTGGAAAACAGGCGTGCTTATGCCAAGGTATTTAATTATCAGAAACCAGGTATCGCCATTAACAGAAATTCTCCATCAACATATGTTCCCGGCGCTTTAACGGTAGGTTTCGATTTGGACGAACTCATCAATATGTTTCGCTTCCGAAAAAACCGCCAAATGTTAGCTTTTCAAAATCGCCTGATGAAAGAAGAGCAGGACAAATACATTGATCATCGCTACAGCGTAAGACTGGTGAAACAACTTACAAAATTAGAACCTCCTGAATTACAAACATTTATGGATCAATATCGCCCGGAATACGACATCCTGCAGCAAATGAACGATCTGGAATTAGGATATTATATCGAGTTATGTTTTGATGACTACCGGAAACAGAAAAACGATACTCACCGCAGAAGTATATTAGGAACCAATTAATCATCCTTTATTATCCAATCAACCCGGCTTTTTTACTGATATCCAGCATTCTTTCGATAGGTTTTAAAGCAGCGATCCGCAAATCTTCCCGCATAGTTAATTCCGGTATCTCATACTCCATACACAAATACACTTTTTCGAGGGAATTTAGCTTCATATGCGGGCAATCGTTGCAGGCGCAGCTATTATCCGGCGGCGCAGGAATAAACGTCTTATTTGGGGCGTCTTTCTGCATTTGGTGAAGAATGCCCGTTTCAGTTGCCACAATGTATTCCTGACCTTCGTCCTGCACAGCATAACGAAGTATTTGTGTAGTACTGCCAATATAATCCGCCGCACGCAGCACGGCATCTTCGCATTCCGGATGCGCAAGCACTTTCGCATTTGGGTGGCGCAGTTTCAGCTTTGTGATTTTTTCAAGGCTGAAAATCTCATGAACCATACAGGCGCCGTTCCACAGCAGCATGTTTCTTCCGGTTTTCTTATTCAGGTAAGCACCGAGATTTTTATCCGGTGCAAAAATGATGGGCTGATCTTCCGGTATGCTTTCAATAATCTTCACTGCATTACTGCTGGTACAGATAATATCACTCAAAGCTTTTATTTCGGCTGAACAATTTACATAACTTACCACCAAATGATCCGGATGCTTCTCTTTAAACATCCTGAACAAGGGCGCCGGTGCGCTATCCGCCAGTGAGCAACCTGCATTCAGGTCGGGCAACAAAACCTTACGTGTTGGATTTAGAATTTTGGCTGTTTCAGCCATGAAATGAACGCCGGCGAACACTATTATATCTGCATCAGTTTTAGCGGCGTATTGCGCCAATCCGAGGCTATCCCCGATATAATCTGCCACATCCTGTATATCCGCATCCTGATAGTAGTGCGCAAGCAGCACCGCGTTCTTTTCCTTTTTCAGCCGTTCTATCTCTTTAAATAAATCAATTGTGGGATTTATGTCGATATCCAGAAACCCGCGTTTCGAAACTTTTTCTTTTGCTTCTGCTATGTTCATAACTGTTGTAGTATGTATTTAATAATACTTATTTATATAAAATACCTATTACTATTACGGGTGTGTATATCGTGATAACTTACTTATACACACAGTACAAAGGTACTTAACTGATGTGTTTTCCACATGTATGTTAACATAAGCTGATTTCAACAAATCAGTTGTAATAACAGCTTAGCCTGTTTATCAACAATCCAAAAATTTAATGCCGGATTTGTTCATATTCCGCTATCCACATAAAATGCACTGTTGGTTAAGAGAAGAAAAATGGTGAGTAGTTTTCTCTTTTTCCGCATTCCAGGCAAAAGACGGTTATTTGTTCTACCAGTTTCCACAAAGCAAAAGAGGCGCAGGCAGCGTTTTACACCAAAAACCGACCTTATTCACATGGAGTGTGAAAAGAGAAAATCATTTTTTTCACTATGAAATACAAGACATGAAAAAATCCATAGTATCCTTTTTGCTTTTTACAGGCATAAGCGTTTTTATAACGGGCTGTTTGAAAGACAACAGCAATGCTACGCCGGCTATTGATTGCGACGGAATCACCATAACAGCACCTGTGGGCGAAATCTCTACCCTGAAACAACGTCTCGATTCACTCGGAATTCTTTCAACACAGCAAGACCCGCACGGCTTTTTTTATAGTATGGATTCTACCAAAGCGACTGATTCAGGGGTTCATGCCACGCCTTGTTCCAATGTAGCCGTTACTTACAGCATTGCCCGGCTGGGCGATACTGTTTTCGAAAGGTCAGATTCTGTTATCGCTATTTCCTTGCCTCTCACCAATGTAATAGGATTAAAAGCAGCCCTGCCTTTAATGAAAAAAAGAGCCACTATGACGCTCTATCTGCCGCCCAGCTTGGCTTACGGAACCTCTGGTTATAAAACCGTTCCGGGCAATACTTACATGACTTTTACCATCACACTTTATGATTTTTCAAACTAATATAACAACGGTCCTTATTACATTATATTTATTACCCCATAACGATTAACGGATCATTTAAATAATGCAGAATGCAGTTTTGATAGCCATCGTCAGTCACTTTTGTGGTCAACAGTTGTTGCCATTCCTGCTGCTTCTACACGCAGGAATGCTTCCATCAAGGTTCAGGGCAATAAGGGTGATTTTACCAAAGCGAATAAGAAACAGCCATTTCAAAAGATTTATCACCCAAAAAATCGGTAACTAAAGAATTTACTTTTTTCCCAAAGGATGATGTGCTTTTTGCAAAGATTACACCTTGTATGGAAAATGGCAAAGGTGCTTTGGTGCCGGATTTAACGAACCAAATTGGTTTTGGCCTGATGAGTCTAAAATCTTACCTAAGATTCTTTTCCATTTTACCCAATGGAAAGAACTGCGATTGTCAGCAGAAAAATCAATGACTGGAGTTTCTGGTGATAGAAGAGTACCAAAATCATTTCTTGAATCTTATGAAATTCCCGTTCCTCCGTTTCCCGAGCAGCAAAGAATTATTTTTGAAATGGAACAGATAGAACAGTAAATCAAAGCATTAGAGCTAACACTCAATGATATACTGCAGCGGAAAAAAAGTGATTATTAAATATTTGAATTGATAACAGGTTCTGCTTTTTTAAGGCAATTCATTTGAAAAAAACAACCAATTCGCGCAATTTTGCAGACATGGCAAAAGCGAAGAAAACAGCGGTAAAGAAAGCCGAAACCACCTCGGCGCTGGCAATTACAAAAAAGGGAACCGAAAAGTTAAGCTCTAACCAGGCTGCCTTTAATAAGCTGGCAACCCGCATTGAAAAAATCCGGAAAGAAATTGAGCGAAAAGAAGCACAACTTGACGAAGCTGTGATTTTGTACGGGCAAACCGTGCCGCCTTTGGAGGACGAGGTCATCCGGCAACGCCACCAGTTATTGTTACTGATGTATCCGTTTTACCAGCAAAAAAAACTGCCTAAAACCCTGCATCCGTACCTGAAAGATATGCTGCAAAACTTGATAAGCGACGTGCTGCAAAACAGTCCCGACGAAGCCGATGACGAGTTGAAGGCCATCTTTACGGAACTGGAAGGCGAAGACTACGAAACCGTTTTGAAACGGGAAGAGAAGGAGATGGAAGAGGAAATGCGGCAGACTTTTAAAAGCTTTGGTGTGGATATGAACTGGGAGGAAGACACGAAGCTGAGCGAAGAAGAAATGACACGCAAACTGCACGAGTTTCAGCAACAGGTGCAGGAGAAGAAAGCCGAAGAGCAACGCCGCTGGAAAGAGCAATATAAAACCCGCCCGAAAACGGCAAAACAGGTAGAAAAAGAAAAAGCGGAACAGGCGGCGGAACAAGCAAAGCAGAAAAACATCAGCACCATTTACCGCCAGTTGGCAAAGCTGTTTCACCCCGACCTGGAACAAGACGAAGACCGGCGCATGGAAAAGGAAGTGCTGATGAAGCAACTGACCGAAGCCTACGAAACTAAAAACCTGCACACCCTGCTGATGCTGGAGCTGAAATGGATACACAATGAAACCAATCACATAGAAAGTTTGACTGAGGAAAAGCTGGGCGTGTATCTCGATATTTTGCGAAGCCAGGCGACAGAATTGGAGACACAAAAATGGCACATTCTTCAACAGCCGAGGTATGGCTTTTTGGTAAAGCGATATGGTTTTCGGCCACTAACTTATCCTGTGAAAACTGTAAAAGAAAACATTAATGATCTACAATTGCAGAAAAAAGAAATAGACACAGATATTGCGGGTTTACAGGGACAGCAGGCTGCACATTATTTAAAAAATATTGTGCAGGACTGGAGAGACAATCAAAAACTCCTGCAGCAGAGTGAACATGATTTGAACAACATCCTGGGTATGATGTTTTCAAATGGTGGTAAGTGGTAGTAATGTTCTACAAATAAGGGAATAGCCAAAAAGCATTTACAGAAAATGACTTTTGGTTTATACCAAGTTTATAAGTAAAAAGTAAAATTGATTTACTCCACCACCGGGCGCAGCCACTTTTCCGCCATGTCTTCGTCCCAGCCTTTGCGTTGCTTATAATCCTCATATTGGTCTTTTTGTATTTTACCAATACCAAAATATTTGCTTTGCGGGTGGCTGAAATACCAGCCGCATACAGAGCTGGCAGGATACATAGCCAATGATTCAGTAAGTGTAATTCCTGTTTGTTCCGACGCATTCAGTATATGAAACAGTTTGAATTTTTCGGTATGATCCGGACAAGCCGGGTAGCCGGGTGCAGGACGAATACCCACATATCTTTCCTTGATTAATTCTGCATTATTTAGCTCTTCACTCTTTGCGTATCCCCAATATTCAGTACGCACTTTTTTGTGAAGTAGTTCTGTAAACGCTTCCGCAAAGCGGTCTGTTAGTGCCTGCAGCATAATTTTATTGTAGTCATCGTGCTGTTCCTGGAAATGCTCAATGTGCGGTTCAATGCCATGAATGGTAACGGCAAACGCACCCATATAATCCTGTGTTTCATGTGAAACAGGTGCTATAAAATCAGCTAACGAGATGTTTGGTTCTGATGCTGTCTTCTTAACTTGCTGGCGCAAAAATTCAAGATTAATTTGCTCATTATTGTATTCAACTAATAGGGTATCCGGGGCTGATTTTTTTGCCTTATAAAAACCTATTACTGCTTTTGGTGTGAGCCATTTTTCTGCGATGATAGTATCAAGCAAAGCATTTGCATCGTTGTACAATTTGGTAGCTTCTGCACCAATTACGGCATCGGTTAGCAGGTCGGGAAAACGTCCGCCCAACTCCCATGAAATAAAGAAAGGCGCCCAGTCTATAAACTTGCGTATCTCACTTAAATCATAATCATCAAACGACTTTGTACCAAGGAAAGTTGGCATTGGCGGCTCATAATTTTGCCAGTCAACCTTTACAGAATTTTTCTGCGATTCGGCAAAAGAAAGATAAGGCTTTGCTGTGCGCTTGCTGGCAAAATCGTCGCGCAGCTTTTGATATTCTTTTACAATACCACCGAGATAATCGGGCTTGTTTTCTTTGTTCAATAATGTGCCGGCAACTGTTACGCTACGCGATGCATCGAGCACATGCACAACTCCATTTTGATATTCCGGAGATATCTTAACAGCGGTATGCATACGGCTTGTGGTGGCGCCGCCGATGAGCAAAGGTTGTTGCATATTGCGGCGCCTCATCTCTCGCGCTACGTTCACCATTTCATCAAGTGATGGCGTTATTAATCCACTTAACCCGATGATGTCAACGTTCTCTTTTATAGCAGTATCAAGTATTTTATCGGTAGCAACCATTACGCCCAGATCGATGATATCGTAACCATTACAAGCCAGTACAACGCCTACAATGTTTTTACCAATATCATGCACATCGCCTTTTACCGTAGCGAGTAAAATTTTTGCCGCGCCGCCTTGTTTTGCATTTGGATTGTTCTTCTTTTCTTCTTCAATAAACGGTGTGAGCCAGGCAACGCTTTTCTTCATCACGCGCGCGCTTTTTACCACTTGTGGCAGGAACATTTTACCAGAACCAAACAAGTCACCCACCACGTTCATACCGTCCATCAGCGGACCTTCAATTACTTCAAGCGGACGAGGATATTGTTGTCGCGCTTCTTCCGTATCTGCATCTATATAATCGGTAATGCCATTGACCAACGCATGCTTTAAACGCTCTTTTACAGGCGTGTTGCGCCAGGCATCATCTTTCTTTATTTCCTTGCCTTTGCTCTTTACTGTTTCCGCAAATTGAATGAGCTTTTCTGTGGCTTCATTGTTAGTATTGTTGCGATTGAGGATTACATCTTCGCAAAGCTCTTTCAGCTTCGGTTCTATTTCATCGTATACCACAAGCTGACCGGCATTTACGATGCCCATGTCCATACCTGCTTTAATGGCATAATACAAAAACACGCTGTGCATCGCTTCGCGCACCGGCTCATTGCCACGAAACGAAAACGATACATTACTTACGCCACCACTGATTTTTGCGAGTGGCATTTTTTGCTTGATGGTACGTGTGCCTTCAATAAAATCAACCGCGTAATTGTTGTGTTCTTCAATGCCGGTGGCTATCGCAAAAATATTAGGATCGAAAATGATATCCTGCGGTGCAAAACCCACTTCATTTACTAATATATCATACGCTTTGGAACAAATGGTAATGCGCCGTTCGTATGTGTCGGCTTGTCCCTGTTCATCAAACGCCATCACCACTACAGAAGCGCCAAAGCTTTGACAAATAAAGGCCTGCTCAACGAATTTTTCAACACCTTCCTTCATTGAAATGGAGTTGACAATACACTTGCCCTGCACACATTTCAAGCCGGCTTCTATCACCGAAAACTTAGAGGAATCTATCATCACCGGGATCTTCGCAATATCCGGCTCGCTTTGCAACAAATTTATGAACGTGGTCATGGCCTGTACGCCATCAAGCAGGGCATCGTCCATGTTCACATCTATCACCTGCGCGCCGCTTTCTACTTGTTGCCGCGCTACGCTCAGGGCTTCTTCGTATTTGTTTTCCTTGATGAGCCGCGCAAACTTTTTACTGCCCGTTACGTTGGTGCGCTCACCAATATTGATGAAGTTTGTTTCGGGACGAATAATCAGAGGCTCTAAGCCGGAAAGACGCAAGTAAGGTTTGATCGAGCTCATATTCTATTTGCCACGAAGGCACTAAGTCACAAAGTAAATCTTGAGAAAACGAATAAATAAAAAGTCACAAAATTTCTTTGTGACTTTAAGTCCTTATGGTTACACCAATTCCTCTTCCACCACCGGTAATTTTCTCGGCACAATCTTTCTTACATTCTCGGCAATGTGCTTAATATGATCCGGCGTGGTACCGCAACAACCGCCCACAATATTTACAAATCCTTCCTTCGCCCAATCTTCAATGAAATGTGCTGTCTCGTGCGGTTGCTCATCATATTCACCCATGGCATTTGGCAAACCTGCATTGGGATACGCCGATGTATAACAAGCCGCAATTTCACTCAACTCGGCAATATGACTGCGCATTTCCTGCGCGCCGAGAGCACAATTTAAACCAATGCTTAAAGGCTTTGCGTGCATTACCGATACATAAAAAGCTTCCAGTGTTTGCCCGCTTAATGTGCGTCCGCTGGCATCGGTAATGGTGCCGCTGATCATAACCGGCAAGGGTTTTTGTTTTATATCACGGAAGTATTTTTTTACGGCAAAAATGGCTGCCTTTGCGTTGAGTGTATCGAAGATGGTTTCAATTAATAACACATCAACACCACCATCAACCAAACCCTTTATTTGTTCGTAATAAGCATTGGATACATCATCGAATGTAACGGCGCGATAACCGGGATTGTTTACATCCGGCGACAGTGACAATGTTTTATTCATCGGGCCAATAGCGCCCGCAACATACTTCTGGTTGGTGGTTGATGGTTGATGGTTGGCAGTAAATTCTTCAATCGCTTCTCTTGCACATTTGGCAGCCGCTACATTCAGCTCGTAAGCAATTGCCTGCATATCATAATCTGCCTGCGCAATAGAGGTGCTGGAGAAAGTATTGGTTTCTAAAATATCCGCACCCGCAGCAAGGTATTCTTTATGTATCGCCTTAATGATCTGCGGTTGCGTAATGCACAGCAAATCGTTATTCCCTTTTACATCGGTATGCCAGTTGGCAAAATGCCCGCCGCGGTAATCTTCTTCTTCCAGTTTATAGCGTTGGATCATGGTTCCCATGGCACCATCAATCACCAAAATGCGCTGCTCTAAATCACTGTAAATAGAGCCTTTTTTACCGGACAAAATATCATTCATACATCATCCTTTTTTTGATGAAAAATACACAGCTTTATACAATGTTGTGTTGTTGTATATCTGTGGTTCAACCCAAACTATAAACGAATGGAAAACTGTAAAGAGAGAGTTTCGTATCGTTTATTAGTTCAGCTTTTTTCGGCAGGCGGAACAATAAACAAATCTTCCTGCGGGTGCAAAGATATATGATTATCTATTGGAAATATAGCTGCCCACCGGTAAGCGGTTGGTCAGGCTCCGGGCTAAAGTAAGTTCATCGGCATATTCCAGTTCGCCACCGAAAGCAATGCCACGGGCGATGGTTGTCACTTTACAAGGAAGTTGCTGTATCTTTTTTTGAATGTAATAGATTGTTGTATCGCCCTGTATGTTTGGGTTTAAGGCAAACACCAGTTCTTCTGTTTCTTCCTCGCCTACACGATTAATTAAAGACTCAATATTCAACTGGTCAGGACCAATGCCATCAAGTGGTGAAATAACACCACCCAGCACATGATATGTACCGCTGAATTGCTGCGTGCTTTCAATGGCAATCACATCACGAATATTTTCAACCACGCAAATCAACCGCTGGTTGCGCAAAGGGTTAGCGCATATAGCGCATACTTCCCCGTCGCTCACATTGCTACAGCGTTTGCAAAACTTGATTTCGGCACGCATCTTCGTAATCGTCTCACCAAAATGAGCCACTTCAGGCTCTTCCTGTTTTAACAAATGAAGCACTAAACGAAGGGCTGTTTTCTTACCAATACCGGGCAGTTTTGCAAATTCATTTACCGCATTTTCCAACAGGTGAGAAGCTAATTGCATAGCTTACAAAGATATAAAACGAGGCAGCCTTTTGCAAGGAAATAAGGTGGTTTTACAAGGCTGCAAGAGGGATTAACAAAGCGTTTTTTGAAGAAGCTGTCAGCCATCAGGAGTCAGCTTTTAACTTTTGAAAGAAGTAGAGAGAAAGCATTATTTTTCTGGTAGCTGATGGCTGAAAGCTGACAGCCAACTTAATATTTTATCAGCTTTTCTATTATTTTATCCAGCCTCGATTTTGCCAGGAAATTCTTTTCCAATTCTATATTAAAAGGGATTGGTGTATCCAGGCTCGCGCATCTCGCCACGGGCGCGTCCAGCATCATATAACAATGTTCGTTTATCCACGCTGATAACTCGCCGCCAATGCCGCCGGTTAAGGTATCTTCATGCAAAATCAGAACTTTTCCTGTGCGTTGTACACTCGCTTTTATAGCTTCGTAATCCAGCGGTAATAAAGTTCGCAAATCAAGGATATCAAAAGACACATCTTTATATCTATCTGCACAATCCATTGCCCAATGAACGCCCATACCATAAGTGATGATGCTCACATCTGAGCCTCCTTTTACAATACGCGCCTTACCAATCTCTACTTCATAATAATCCGCTGGCACATTGCCTTCAATACTTCTATACATCGCTTTGTGCTCAAAAAACAATACAGGATTGGGATCATTAATTGCCGCAATCAGCAAACCTTTTGCGTCCATTGGCGACGAAGGGTAAACCACTTTCAAACCCGGCGTATGTACAAACCAGGCTTCATTACTCTGGCTGTGAAACGGACCCGCGCCCACGCCCGCTCCCGTTGGCATACGAATCACCACATCTGCATTTTGTCCCCAGCGATAATTGATCTTCGCCAGGTTATTTACAATCTGGTTAAAGCCAACGGTTGCAAAATCGGCAAACTGCATTTCCATCACACTCTTGTATCCTTCCAAACTCAACCCAAGCGATGTACCCACAATAGCGCTTTCGCAGATTGGCGTATTACGCACCCGCGCCTTGCCAAATGCCTGAACAAATCCTTCCGTAATTTTAAAAGCTCCGCCATATCCGGCAATGTCCTGCCCCATCAAAATAAGATTCGGATACTGAACCATACTTTGATACAATCCTTCTTTAATAGCATCAACAAACCGTTTTTCGGTTGATGGCTGATAGCTGGTAGTTGATGGTGAAGAATTATCTAATACCATCACCGTAGGGCGGCGATACCCGGACGCGGATGCCGAATACACATCGTGCAGCTCTTCTTCCGTGTTTACTTTTATGGCGTCATTATTAGACAAGTTCAGCTCGTTGTCAATATGTTTTTTTATATCGTTGTATAATTCTTCCTTTTGTTCTTTGCCAATAACGCCTTCCTTTAACAGGAAATTCTCATAGTTAACCACCGGGTCTTTTTTACCCCATTCTTCAAACAGTTTTGCCGGCACGTACTTCGTTCCGCTGGCTTCTTCGTGCCCGCGCATCCGGAAGGTATCGCATTCTATCAGGTAAGGTTTGCCTTCGGCGATGCATTGCGTTCTGGCGCGGCTAACCGTTTCAATCACTTCAAGAATGTTATTTCCATCAATGCGCACACCGCTCATTCCATATCCACGCGCTCTGTCTACCAAATGCTCGCAGGCATATTGTTCGTTCGTCGGCGTGCTAAGCCCGTAGCCATTATTTTCTATTAAAAAAATAACCGGCAGCTTCCATACTGCAGCCACATTCAGGGCTTCGTGAAAATCGCCTTCACTTGTGCCGCCTTCACCCGTAAAGGCAAGCGACACTTTTTTATCACTCCGTAATTTATAAGCTAATGAAACACCATCGGCAATAGCAAGCTGCGGACCGAGATGAGAAATCATGCCGCAGATATGATGCGCGCGGCTCCCAAAATGAAAGCTCCGCTCCCGCCCTTTGCTGTATCCTTCCGAGCTGCCCTGCCATTGAGCAAACAACTTACGCAACGGCATGTTGCGCGTGGTAAATACACCAAGGTTGCGGTGCAGCGGCATAATCCATTCATCATCCTGCAAGGCATATATACTGCCCACAGCAATGGCTTCCTGCCCGATGCCGCTGAACCATTTGCTGATCTTTCCCTGTCGCAGCAGCACCAGCATTTTTTCCTCTATCAGCCGCGGCAGTAAAAGCTTTTTATAAATAGCAATGAGTTGTTCGTTAGAAAACCCTCTCCTGTTAAATTGCATGAAACCGTTTTGGTGTAATGGCAAAGGCGAAGATAACAGATAGCCATCAGCCGTTAGCTACGAGCCAACCGTTTTGGAAATTGAATTAATAAAAAAGCGAACATCTGATTGTTATGAACAAAATCCCATTTTGAACAAGCCGGTTTGTTTACATAATACAACTTATAGCTGACAACCCACGCCTCATACCTTTTAAAATATTTCCTCCAGCTCCTGCAGGTGATGAATGATATAAGTGGGTTCAATAAGATCATCCACATCAATGCACAAATGATTCACAAACACAGTGTCTAAACCGGCATTCATTGCGCCGCCAATATCCGCATCCAGGTTGTCTCCTATCATGATGCATTCATCCGCATTTGTACCACAACGCTTCATGGCAAAATCAAAAATCTCTTTATCCGGTTTCAGGCTATTGCTGTTTTCCGACGTAATCACTTCAGTAAAAAAATGCCGCAGGTTACTACTTGCTAACTTACTGTGTTGCACTGCATCAAAACCGTTGGTAATAAGGTGCATTGCGTATCCTTTATCCCGCAGGTAAGTCAAAATTTCTATCGTATATGGAAACAGGTTTTTCTTCAGCGGCAATATCTGTAGAAACTCTACCGACATCTGCTTAGCCAGCGCTTCCTCTGCAATCTTAAAGTCTAATAATGCCAGCCACATACGCTTCCACCGCAGCTCTTCCTGCTTTATGAAACCCTTTGTGTACCTGTCCCACAGCTTATGATTATGATAACTGTATTGATTGAAGAAAGAGTCAAAACTATACACGCCCCTTTTATCAAGCTGGTGAGCGATATGCAAATCATGCAGCGATTCTTTTGCATTCATTTCAAAATCCCACAATGTATGATCAAGGTCAAAGAATAAGTGCTGGTATTGTTTCATAAAAAGAAAACACCAAATATAAAAAGCGCCGGATAGAATCAGGAATTCATCTTCCCTAAAAGCATCAAAAACTTTCTTCCCACGCAATTTCTGAGAGTCCTGAACCGTGCAGACCGACAGCTTGTAAACCATTAACAACCACAAATAACTTTTATTCTATAAACAATCACATCCGCAATTATGGCACAAAACGAAACCGGCCACGAAAAGAACTTCGCCAACTTTAAAAGCTCAACATTATTATGGGTATGGTCAAAGATTACCAGCCTGACAATCCCCTCGCCTCACTTGAAAATGCACAAAACATCATCGCTAAAGGCGAGCCCGTTATAACCAGCATCCGCAAAGAAACCTTTCCCGTTTATTCTAAAGCGGTTGCCGACACCGAAGAAGAAGTTGAAACCGCCGTTTCCTTAACCGGCAAGATTCGCTCCTCCCGCACCAAAAAGAAACCAAAGGAAGAAGTACCCGACGCACCGCCTGCCGAACATTCCACCTCGCAGCGTACCTACGATTACCAGATTGCTTTCTTCTCCGAGCTCATTGGCGTTTTTACCACCAATGGCAAATACAAACCAAAACAAACCGGCATGTTGCCTGTCGCCGAAAAAGTAAAAGATTACCTGTCCTTCATTTACGAGTATGGCATCTCCGAAATGAAATACATCAACGCCTCAAATTCACTTATCCGAAGAAATAATATAGTTAAGTAGTCATGCACAATTATGCATGCAAAACTCAGTTATCAGATTCCGCATGGCGCTGAAGATGCCACAGGTTGCGGAATGATGAAGTGATGGCGGTAAACCTGACCACAGAATGCCTGGGCATTGACAGTGAAAATCATTTGTTCTCAAAACTGAACAAAGAGCACCGGGCTGATTTTAAAAACCTGTTCAGCCGTAAGTAAGAATTAGAATCTCCTAATATTGAATAAGCCTATTCCCTACTCTTTCCTTATCGGCCACCCGTAATAGCTGTTGTAAAGCGTGGCAACATCCGCTTTAAAAGCCAATAAATAAGTAATGATAAAACGACAACAACTAATACTACAAAAAAGAAGAAAAAAGTTAAGTATAAATCGCTCTGAGGGTGAAAAGCAATGAATAGTATTCTTTTAATAATAGTAAGTAAAGGTTCATGTATAGCAAACAGGAAAAAAGCTGATTGTAAAAGAAATGTGTGTACTCTGATTTTGCCATTAATAAGTAGATAGCTAACTACTTTAAACCAGAAAAAGATTCCAATAATAATTCCGGCATTGTGTAAAATTGGGTTCCATGTATATCGCTCTGTTAGCAAATCAGCAATTACAATCAACGGATACAATAAAGGGAAATAAGTTATTTTTTCCGTTACAGTCACTAAGTTCTTCTTATGTAAACTAAACCAGGCTCCAAACGTAAAAAAGAAGATGGCTATCATGCTTAATCCGGGTATTGGAAAGCCATATCCATAATACCATAACATGGCTAAAGCAAGTAAGCCAGGCCAACTAAAATATTTGATATAAACATAAATCAGAGGTGTCAAAATAACGGTAACCATCAGGTCACGGATAAACCAGAATTGATAAGAAATAGGCAACGTTCCATCTGCCGACCAAAAGGCAGACAAAATGTATTGAATACTCATACCAGGCTTCTTATTTAAAAAGCCACTTAGCAATGGTATCATAGATAGTACAAACACAAGTAGAAGAAGAGCAAGGTTCCAGAACAAATAAGGAATGAGCAGACTGCGAAACCTGCTTTTTAACTTCTTAAAATAAACCTGTGCTGTAAAAAATTCAGTTCTTAAAAAGAATAAAAACCCCGACATGAAAAAGAAAAGAGGAACCGCAACACGACAAAGAATGATAGCAAAATGAGAACTCCAGGTAAAAAGAGGAAGATGTACACTATCTGTTCCGAATGATTTCCCGATAAAGAAAAACCGGACTTTTCATTATGAATGAAAATGACACAGACAATTAGAGGAAAACGCAGAAAATTAATTTAGGTTGTAAATCATCAACCTTCCATTGTAATTTGGTTGTTACTTGTGTTGGGCTGCTGGACGGTCTGGCAAATTGCATTAAAACTGTTTTGGATTTACTATACAAAAATACACTGTAGTTTTTATAAAATTCAAGGAAGTGTCTCGCGAACAGTGTCGGTTCTAAATTAATGTTCCTCAGAAGCTGTTTTGCTCCTTGAGAATTCTGTCTCCTAATCTAATATAAAGTTGTGAAAATGCCAGTTCCCAATTATGGATTGGCATCGTCCATTTTTTACTAATGTTCTTAATCTCTAAAGGTTAAATTCCTCGAAGCTCTGCTTCATTTTTTTGTGCGAAATGAAACCCATCAACTGCGAGAAAACATATTTGCCTTGGTTCATTTATTGATAATCAATAATTTATAAAAAATCAAAGATTTGGAAAATTCAAATCGTTTCCAAAAATGAAATCGCAGCAAACTCAATAGTGACAATACTTTCAGGAACTTCATTCTATAACATCAAAACGATAGTGATTTTATTAATTGTGTGAGTGGTAAGTAAAATTAAAGCGCAACAAGTAGGTTTTTTAAACAGAAAATGACTTTAGTTTACACTTCATCATAGTATTCATCAAACAAAAAATCAAACGTATGGTAGATCAGGAATTAGTAACTGCAAGCAATCAATTAGAAGGTTACAAAATCGTAAAGCACCTGGGTATTGTAAGAGGCATTACGGTTCGCTCAAGAAGTATTTTTGGCAATATGGCTGGCGGCTTTCAAACCCTGTTTGGTGGCAGGCTTTCTATTTATGTTCAGCTATGTGAGAAGACGCGCCAGGAAGCTTATGATCATCTTATTCAACATGCCAATGAAAGAGGCGCCAATGCCATCATTAATGTGCGTTACGATGCCAACGAAGTTATGAATGGCGTAACGGAAGTATTGTGTTATGGAACGGCGGTGCAGGTAGTAAATGTGTAAGATATTCGCTTCTCCTGCCCTTTCATTTAATCTCACAATTTATTTTTCGTTTTCACCCAACCCTTTTCTTTTATCATTGGTATATAACACCAAAATCCTGTTTATGAAAAAGCTGTACTGGCTTCTTACCGCTATTGTTCTTTCCGTTTTATTTTTCCAATGTCAAAAAGAATTGCATTATGCCGGCGGACCTGATACTGGTGTTTCGGTAGCACCCGATCCTATTAACGCCAGCCTGCAGGGAAACATTACAGACGAAAACGACCAGCCCGCAGCAGGTGTAACGGTTACAGCCGGAACGGTTGCAGCTATTACGGATGCCAATGGATATTTCCGGTTTACAGATGCTACGCTTGATAAAAACACAACGCTGGTAACGGCTGCAAAAGATGGCTACTTCAAAGGCTATCGTGTATTTGCCGCTACATCAGGCTGCAACCAGGTAGTTATTAAGTTAATAAAAAAAGACCTTGCCGGAACGGTGGCTTCTTCATCTGGCGGTGAAGCCAAATTATTAAATGGTGCGATTGTAAAATTGCCTGCCGGTGGTATTGTGAATGCCTCTTCCAACAGTGATTACAGCGGTGATGTAAAAGTATATGCATCATATATTAATCCAGCCAGCAGCGATATAAGCAAAATAATTCCCGGTTCACTGGTAGCAAATAGCAAAGAAGGAAAGCGGGTAACTCTTCAATCTTACGGCATGCTTGCCGTGGAGCTTTCATCAACAAACGGTGAGAAGTTACAGATTAAAAGTGGCAGTACAGCGACGCTTACCATACCCATTGCTTCGGCATCTATAACTTCAGCGCCGGCAACGATTCCTTTATGGTATGTAGATGAAACAACAGGTATCTGGCAGGAAGAAGGAACTGCTACAAAGCAGGGAAATAACTATGTAGGTGAAGTAAAACATTTCAGTTATTGGAACTGCGATTATCCGTATGCATCGGCGAATGTATCATTTACGTTGCAAACGTCTGATGGCTTGCCATTGGTAAACACTTATGTTGAAATTAAACCAACCGGCAGCGATTCAGCACAGGGAGGATTAGCTCATGGATATACAGATAGTTTGGGACAGGTAAAAGGACTTGTGCCGGCAAATAAGACTTTGCAAATTGTTGTGTATAATACCTGCTCGAGTGCAATTTATTCGCAGGATATTTCTCCTGTCACCAGCAGTACTGAGTTAGGCATTATTAAAGTATCAGGAAATACCTCATCGGTAGTAACCTTTACAGGAACCTTGTTAGATTGCAGCAATCAACCTATTGCGGATGGTTATGCCCTCATCAATGTAAGCGGTATGATACATTACGCATCAACAGATGCGAGTGGAAAGTTCAGTACAACTTATGTTTCCTGCTCAAGCATTTTACCTACGGCTACTATAATGGGTGTGGATAAAGTTGCCTTACAGCAGAGCAGCGAAACAACGGTTACCGTTACTACACCACTTACCAGTGTTGGAAACCTTATTGCCTGTGGCTCTGCGGTAGAACAGTCGTACATCAACTATAAACTGGATGACAGTACATTCAACCTAACCACACTAAATATGGATTCAGTAATAGGATATACAAACGGAGATACCAATCATACAACATATATATATGGGTTTCCAAACTCAGGTATTACATCAGATTATTTTTACTTCAGCATATATAATGCAGATGCGACCGGCACTTTTCCCGTTGTTGAATTTCAGCCAAACAGAAATTATAGTGTGACAACCATGGAACAACCTTTTACGGTAACGCTTACAAATTTTCCGGCTTCCGTAGGTGAATATTATGAAGGAAGCTTATCGGGTAAATTTACTGATGTATCGTCGGTATTGCATACGGTGACAGCAACATTTAAGATAAGACGAAGCAACTAATATCCAACTCACAGACACAGATATTATCAATGGCTGCCGGATAAACAACCGGAAGGCGCAGGAACATTTGTACCGCAATTATTATGGTGCGATGATGAACCTGTGCCTTCGCTATACCAGGAACGAAAGCGATGCACTTGACGTACTGAATACAGGCTTTTTAAAAGTGTTTCAAAACATACAGCAGTACGATTCCGGGAAGGGCAGTCTTTACACCTGGATTCGTACCGTTGTTGTTCGTAGTTGCCTCGATTTTATTAAGCAAAAGAGCAGGGAAGAAATCCATAAAGAAATAGAAGAAGCTACGGATATACAAACCGAAGCGGAAGCCATTGGTGCACTGGAAGCCGCGCAGTTACTGCATTTGATAAGACAACTAACACCATCAGCGCAGGCAGTGTTTAACCTGTATGTGATAGAAGGCTATAACCATAAAGAGATTGGGAAACTACTAAATATCAGTGAAGGAACCAGTAAGTGGCACTTAAGCGAAGCCCGTAAAAAACTGCAACAAATGATCACTTCTAAAGAAGTACAGATATGAGTAAGAAAACATCGTTTGAGGAAGCTTTGCGGCAGAAAATGAATGAGCTGCCATTGCCGGATGAAAATGAATCGTGGCAGAAGATGAAAGCTCTACTTAATGAAAAAGAAAAGCGCAGATCATTCTTCTTTTTCAGAAATGAAAAGATAGTTGGCGCCGCTTTGTTGCTGTGCATTTTGCTGGCAGGTATTATCCTGATTACAGGTTCAGAAAAGAAATCTGTAAACATCGCCACACACCAGGATGTAACAACTGGTAAAGCCAGTAAAAATGCGTATTTCAATCAAATAAAAAGGGAAACCAATTCAGAGAAAACAAGCAAAATAAAAGATACAACTAAAGCTCATTCCAACACTGCTTTATCAGCAATAATATCTTCATATGCAACATCAGAAAATGCCTCAAAAAGCAATACGCATTTATCTGTAAAAAATAATACTGCGACAATAAAAAGTCAGAACGAGGTAGCAGAAAAGCAAGCATTTACCAAGCAATTAAATATAGCGCAAACAAACAAACAAAGAGCCTGGCAGGATGATACGTATGCCTCGCAAAATGGTGATATTAAGACACAATTAAAGAGTACAACATCACAAAAAAATCAAACAAATTTCTCAATTGATTCTTCCCTATCGCTTACCGAAACAAACAACAGTTTATCACCTTCTGTCAGCGATGACAGCAATCAGAATACAACCGTTGTTATAAGCAATATTCAAAAAGCAGATAGCACTTCCAACAACAATGCAGCGGCAAAAGCAATGATCCGGGCGAAACGCCACAACTCTTACTTTATTGATGCCGGCATTGGTATTAAACAGCAGTTGCCTGTTGGCAACCAAACACTCACTTTCTATAATTACAATGGAAATAAAGGATGGCTTGGTGACTATATACCATCGCTTTATATAAAGCTTGAAAAAGAACAACGTTGGTTTCTGCAGGGCGAATTTCATTATGCAGCACCGCGCCTTGTCAGCAAAGTTGCTTACTGGCAAAAAACAACAGCTGATTATGGCCATGGCAGCACAACAATGGATAAATATTATCTACAAAAAACATGGTATAACGAAATCCCGGTGTCTTTCAATCTCTATCTGCGCCCGTCATTATCAATAGGCGCCGGCATAATGTATAACAGGCTTCGTGGTGCTTCGGCAAAAAGGGAAACATCTGTATATGATGTGGTATCAGGACATTCAGTTTATGATGAAAGCGTATTGCCATGGAAGAGTTTTACAGATTCGTTTTTATATAAAACCAATGCAAGCTTATTGCTTCAAACGGATTATGAAAAGGAGAAGTGGACATTTGGTTTGCGATACTTACATGATATGCAACCTTTTCTTACTTATACATTACCGGATGGTGCAAAAAAAGACAAGCAGAATACATCGCTTGAGTTGCTGATTCGTTACCGGTTATACCGCTCCGATAAATTTCGTATCGGGAAATTGTAACAAAAAAAGCTGGCAGTGGTTACAACGCTGCCAGCTTTTTTATTCAATATTAGTAATAGTTCATTTAAAAAGAGAGAAGAGCGGAGTTTGAAATTCGCTATTGTAAAACCTCAATCTTTTTGGGCAGTGATGGGATTTTTATAAAAGCGAATCTCAAATCTTAATCTCCTTATTTCAAAACGACACACTGCGGCATTTTCGGATGTCTTTATTAGATATCTTTCATAAGTCATTGAAGTAATTGCAGGAAGCAAAGAATGCCGAAGCTTTGCGGAATATTTTGGAGAGATTTTAAGGATAGAGAAGCGTCATCCTTCAGGCGGCTGGCGGGCGTAACGAAGAAAACGTTCCGGCTGATGAGCAAGGCAGTAAAGGACAACGAGGAGAAAAGAATAAAGAAAAGAGGTAATCACGGCAGGTGTGCAAAACCATTCAGCGCATAGAAGGCGCGATGACGGCACCTGATTTTGTGCTGGTGAATAAGTAAAGTGTTTGGGCGTTTAGATGGACATATACAATGCTGCTATAGCCTCGTTTGATTTGAAACAAAGGCGGCAGCATTTTTTATTTTACTGATTGTTATTGCAAACGAACTCGCCATCAACACAATAATGTTATAACTTTATTACTCCTTCAGTAAGAGATAATAAGTGTATAGATAGTAAGTGTACGAATGTTTAGTTATAAAACTTATTGGCTTCCGAAACAAAACCCCGGATATCGGCAAAGCGCGATACCATACCATCGAACAGGGGAAGTAGATCGTGGTCGTTAAAGAGAAACTCGCGGATGTTCTGTTTGCCGGAAGCAAACAAACCGGTATGAATTCTTACGGCTTCCCGTGTGTGGTTTTCCATCACAAACACTTTTACACGTGCCGGCAAGCCCATACCGCAGCTTATGAGGGTGCAATAGCTATACAGCCGCAGCCGCCTGCCCGATAGTTCGCAATATTCAAACAGCGAATTGCTGCCTTCTTTGCGCAGCATATAACACTCGGGTTTGTCTTTATAATCAAACCCAAACCCGGCTATCTTTCCATCTTTTGCGTAGTAAGTTGTGTGTTTTCTGCTATCATCAATGGTTTCTATCTGCTGATACATATCGTACCGGTTTTTAAACTGGGTTTGCAGCACAATCTGACAGCGTATAGTATCGCCACCAGAAGTTATAATATAGCCATCTGCCAGTTCTTTTGCCTGCCCGCAAAAGGCAGTAAGAAATAGAAGAACGAACAACGTAATATGCTTTTTCATAACAACCGGATTTTTAGACTATTAGATTTTGCCATACCAAAACAAATGGAATGCCCGTAGATTTTGTGATGGCTTATTCATTTTCAAACCTTTGGTAATCAATATAAAATGGAATGAAACAGATGCATAAGAATTTTCCTTTTCTGACAGTTTATTCCCAATTTGAACATAAAAAGTGTCAGTCAGAATCATTTATGTTGTTTGAATACCGGCGATTTGTTTGATTGATTCCTTCCTGCAATCATTGCACATTACCTTTATGCTATGCAAGATGAACTGAACAGGCTGCGACATTTTTTGGAGCAAATGATCCCGGTGCCGGATGCTTTGTGGACAGATATAGAAATGCGCTTTGCGCGTCGCAAAATGGGGAAGCGCGAAACGTATATCACAGAAGGTAAAATATGCCGCGAGATGGCATTTGTTACGCAAGGTTCCTTTCGTTATTACCGCATGGTTGATGGGGTAGAAACCACCACTTATTTTTCGTTTGAAGATGATTGGATCAGCGACTATTCAAGCTTTCTTACTAAAACACCTGCAGCCGCAACTATTGAGGCAATGGACGATGCCGTGATATGGTCTATATCATACACCGGTATGCAATACCTGTACGAGCATCACCCGTTGTGGGAACGCTTTGGAAGGCTGATGGCAGAATACCTGGTTACCTGTTTGGATAAGCGCATGAACAGCCTTCTTCTTTCCACGCCTGAAGAGCGCTATTTAAAAGTGCTTCACGACAATGCTGTTTATTTTGAGCGCGTGCCGCAACACTATATGGCTTCGTATTTGGGCGTAGCGCCAGAGTCGCTGAGCCGCATTCGCATAAAAGCGCGCCGGGCCTGCTGGTATTCAGCCGTATGAAGAAAGGACAGGCGCCGCAATGGTTCGTGAATCCGAATGTGAAACGCTCCTTTACATATACACCTGATGCCGCCGAAGCGGTTTATATTCTTTCGCAACATGCTGAGGCCTTTAACCAAACATGGGTATTGCCTTCGGCGCAGCCTACGCTTACCGGCAAGCAGTTTATTGCATTGGCAGCAAAGGATATGCAGGGCAAAACAAAGCCGTTTGTATTACCAAAATGGATGTTAAAAATCACCGGTTTATTTGTTCCCGTCATGCGTGAAGTGTACGAGATGCTTTACCAGGATGAATTTGGCTATATACTGGATTCATCGAAGTTTGAAAGAACATTCAGCTTCACACCAACTTCGTATGAAGAAGGCGTGAAGGAAACAGCGAAATGGTATCTGGAAAGTTAAGAAGTAGTTTACTATTCATTCTTGCCATTCATGGTTTAGAATGATATTATATGCTCATATTCTTTTCAATTTTTTCAATTCACTTTTCACATCTCGCTTTTCACCTTTACAATATCTTCGCGCCCTATGACACAAGAGCAAATTAAAGATATGAGGGACCGCGTTTCCGTCCTGAGGAGGTTTCTTTGACTACGATAACAGGAACGAAAAAGTAGACAACGACAAGCGCCTTTCCCTTTCTTCCGGCTTCTGGGATGATAATGCCCGCGCCACCGCCATTATGAAGGACATTAAGGTAAATGAATACTGGATGAAACTCTACAAACAGGTAGAAACATCCGTGGAAGATTTTGCCGTTCTCTTCGACTTCTGGAAAGGCGGCGATGCCACCGAAGAAGAAACCCGCGAAGCCTGCGAATCTGCACTTTCGCAGATAGAAGATGCTGAATTTAAAAGCACGCTTAACCAGCCCGAAGATGAGCTTCCGGCGGTATTGCAAATCAATCCCGGCGCGGGCGGTACCGAAAGCCAGGATTGGGCGGAAATGCTGCTGCGCATGTACCGCATGTATGGCGACAAGCATGGCTACAAAGTATCTGAACTTGACTTCCAGGAAGGCGATGGAGCCGGCATCAAAAGTGCCACGCTTCAGTTTGATGGCGACTTTGCTTATGGCTTCTTAAAGGCTGAAAGCGGTGTGCATCGTCTTGTGCGCATCTCACCGTTCGATAGCAATGCCCGCAGGCATACATCGTTTGCCTCCGTTTTCGTTTATCCTTTGATTGATGATACCATAGCAATTGAAGTCAATCCTGCCGACCTCGAATGGGAGTTTTACCGCAGTGGTGGTAAAGGCGGGCAGAACGTGAACAAGGTAGAAACGGCAGTTCGGTTAAAGCATACTCCATCGGGTATTATTGTAGAATGTCAGCAAAGCCGCACGCAGGGCGAGAACCGCGAGCTGGCTTTGAAAATGCTGAAGAGTCGTTTGTATGAAGAAGAACTTCGCCGCCGCGAAGAAGCCAAAAATGCCACCAATGCAAGCAAGAAAAAAATTGAATGGGGCAGCCAGATACGCAGCTATGTTTTCCATCCTTACAAGATGATTAAAGACCATCGGACTGATTATGAAGTGGGTAACGTACAACCCGTAATGGATGGCGAACTGGATGGTTTTATCAAAGCGTATTTAATGATGGAAAAGGAAGAAGTGTAAGACTTTTTTAATAAAATATGAAAGACAGATTTGCTGCATTTCTTAATATTATTACCATTTTAATGGTTTCCTGCACTACACAGCCTGCATCTGAAACTACAACCCTAAATTTAGGTAATCAAAAACTTTTGACAATTCCTGACAGTGTGTTTACGCTTACCAAACTTGAATATTTGTCTTTAGGAAATAGCTTTGTTACGTATCCACCTCTTTCTGCCTTAAGCAATGGAACCGATGGAAATGATAGTTTAAACCGCATACGGGAAATACCGGAAGAAATTGGAAATCTTCAGCAATTGAAAGCATTGGATTTAGGTGCTCAACGACATACAAAGTTTACCGGAAAGTATAACAAAATTAAAAAAGTTGGAACGGCTTGAGCTTTGTTTTAATTCACATTTTGATACAAAAAGAGAATTCAGAAAATTAGGAAAGATGACTTGGTTAAAAAATTTGAATATAGCCGCTACAAAAAATGCAATTAATAATGCTGATGTGCTTCGCAAAGCGTTGCCAAATACAAAAATTATTGCAACGATAGAAGATATGACGGTTCCTTTGCCAAATGATGAAAATAGCAGCCAATAAAGCCAATAAAGTTTATGACTTATCTGTAAAGGAATCGCAGCAGCAGAAATAGCAATACAAGAACCGCAAGCAGAAGCAGCATGTTCGAACTCAGATTAAAAACGGATGGTGCTGCTTTTGTCTTTTCAGCCAGTTCTGTTTTCAGTTCATTTATTTTTTCTTCAGGTAAATGTCGCCGCTCCAGTTCCCGTTCGGCCTGCGCTTTACTTTCTTTATCTAAATGCCGGCTGTTGATGATGGAATACAACTGAAAGTCTGTGAGTTTATAAAAGTCCATAGCGTGAAGGTAATACGGATAAACAACCCGTTATTGCGAGGCGAGAAGCAATTTGTGTTACGCAGTAAAAGTTGTCTTTAGGCGATGAGTAATTTTATATATTTTTAGTATTGCTAACTTTCTATTTAAAGCCAGTAACGGATCTTTTAAAATAGCTGTTTAGTATTCGCTTTAGTAAAAGCCCAATCAATACCCTGAACGCTGATGGGAGCATTCATGCGTGTCGAAGCAGCAGGAATGGCAACAACTGTCGATTACAAAAGAGATGGACGATGGTTACCAAAAACTTTATTTTGTATTTCTCATATTTTACAACGGCAAACATCTGCGGTTTTCAATTTCCTTATCACCTTAAAAACATTTATTTTTATTCTTCATAAAATGACTTGTCATGAATAAAGCCACACAAAATGGCGTTCTTACAGCAGAAGCCAATCCACTCGTTAGTCTTGATGAATGGGAAGATGATCTGTTGAAACGTTATCCCGATCCGGACGCTATTGCCACAGAAAAAGGAAAAGAAGAATACCGCAATTACGAAGAGCCGGGGCGTGATACGGTGCGCGAGTTTTACAGGCTGAATCATACATACCAGACATTTGATTTTGTGCAGGAAAAGAGATCTGACTATTTAAAGTTTGATAAGAAGAAAATGCCGGTGTGGGATGCGTTTCAGTTCCTCAATCAATTGGTGGATGATTCTGATCCTGACACGGATCTTGACCAGTTTCAACACTTGCTTCAAACATCGGAAGCTATCCGCAGAGATGGTCATCCCGACTGGATGGTGATGGTTGGTTTGCTGCATGATATGGGCAAAGTATTGTGCCTTTTCGGCGAGCCGCAATGGGCAGTGGTAGGCGATACATTTCCCGTTGGCTGCGCATATTCGGATAAGATTGTGTACCCTGAATTTTTCAAGTATAATCCTGATTATAACAACGAGCGGTTTAATACAAAGTATGGTATTTATAAGCCCAACTGCGGGCTTAGGAATGTAACGATGAGTTGGGGGCACGATGAATATGTGTACCAGATTGCTAAGAACACGATACCGGAAGAAGGCTTGTACATGCTGCGCTATCATTCGTTCTATGCATGGCATCGCGAGGGCGCTTACGACCACTTGCTCGACGACCATGACCGCGCCATGTTGAAGTGGGTGAAGTTGTTCAATCCGTATGATTTATATTCTAAAAATCCCACGCCGCCAGACTGGAATCAGCTTCGTCCTTACTATGAAAATCTGGTCGCGAAGTATTTACCCACAGAGCTTAGGTTTTAAACATTTTGTTGTTAAACAAATACACTCTTACGGCGAGCAGATATAATTTGTTCGCCGTTTTATTTTGTGGTAAAACTTAGCTGCGATGCTTGTAAATACTGCTGTTGCGAAAAATGTATTTTATATTCACTTCAAAAAATAATCATAGCTTAAATTGGGTAAGAAGATTATAAAAGAAAATTAATTCTGCAAGTGCTGTAAATTATAGTAAGCTAATTGCTAAAATCCGATCTGACTTGGTGCTTTTTGTTCTCTGGGCTGATATTAATAATGATGCGAGTTTGCAACATTTGCAGGATGCACCGGACGGTAGTTTGCGCCGCTTAAAGCTTGAACAAATTGCTTTATATCAGTTGCATCGCATAAACCTGAAAGTGCCTGTGTGCCGATTGTTTTACAAAAGAAAGCTTGCTGCCCAATACATCAGGCATGGCATTAATGCCATATAAAATGGTATTGTTGTTTAAATTGATGAGCGGAATTTCATGTTTGCTTACAACCGGGTCAATATGTGAAAGTAAGTCTGCATCTACATTTGAGAAAGATTGCCTGCCATCATTTAATAACAAGCCAGTGTTAATAAACGCCTTTGTATACACAGCACACATGGGGCAGGCATCATCGTAATTCATAACTCTTTCAGACCTTTTCATAACTCTTATTTTAGTAAATCATCCAATGCTTTTTCGATAGTATCATACCTGAACCGATATCCTTCTTGCAGTAATTTTTCAGCTAATACCCAACAACTTTTCAACACCAATTCCGTTTCTGTTTTAATAAACAGGGCGCCTAATTTCAACAGCCATTTGGGTGATGGCAAACCAATGCTTACATGCATAGCATTTCTGAGATTTTGCATGAATGTTTTATTGGGAATCGGATTTGGCGCAGAAGCATTGAGCGCATTGCAGAATTACTTCACTTAATAGCCGGGTTGTTTCTGTTCGTGAGTTAATAATTTCTGCTTTATTCTTTTCGTTATACCGGCAGTTTACAGACTTACCGGCAAGATTGAGAAGCAGTTCGGCGCCATTCACAGCTTCAATGAGTTTGCTCTTATCATTCCATTGTACATAAACTTTTTGTCTTGAAATGATAACGACATGATATTGTAAAGCATCAAACTTTGCCTGCAGATATTTGCCGATAAAACCAGTGCCGCCGGCGATAACAATCTTTTTCATTTCAATTTATTGAGGTAGTGAATAATATTGGTTACAAACAATAACATGAACACAATGGCAAACGTTATGAACAACAGGTTCATCAGCACTTCGCCCACTTTGAAGATGAGCTTGTCAGGGATTTCGTACATCGGGTAATAAGCGAATTGTGTGGCTATTTTGCCCGTCCAGTAAGCAGCAATCAAACCCGTAATAGCGATGGCTAAACCGGTTCCGTTTTTTAGTTCATTGGTCAGGAGAAGTGAGATGATACCGAATGAAAAATTCAATCCCTGGATGTATCTGCCGTAGGTTTTAGCAATCTCCTGGTTGAGCGGTTTCAACTTCTTTATATCGTTGTACCAATCGAATACCACAAGGCGGATGTAAGGATAAATAATGGCAGTAAATATTTGTCCGACCGCCGCAATAACGATCAGAGCATTTGGCACTCCGGACTTCATAAGAAACGTTTTGTATTATTTAAAAACTTTGAGAAAACTTCCCCAAAACCAGTTCTCTTCTGCCTTTATCATTACGCTCATAATCTTATCAGCATGAGCAGAAAACTTTTTGATATTGTTCACCGTATCGGTAAATGATTTGATCTCAGGATTGCGCTTATCGCCTTCCACTTTGCTCAGTTCGTCCAGCAGTTTTACCATTGGGTCGAGCTCCCGCTTTTTGCGCTGCTCCATGATGTTCATGCCTACTTTCCAAATGTCTTTTTCGGCTGCGAAATATTCTTTTCTATCGCCGGGCGTGATCACTTTCCTGACAAGGTTCCAATCTATCAGTTCACGAACATTCATATTTGCATTGCCGCGGCTGATGCTGAGTTCCGCCATAATATCATCCGTACTCAGGTTTTTGTTTGCTATCAGCAACAGTGCATGTACCTGCGCCATGGTGCGGCTGATGCCCCATTGCGTTGCCAGTATGCCCCATTGCTCCATGAATTTTTTCTTCGCTTCCGGTAGATTCATAAAGCAAAGAAAGTAAATATTTCTGAATTTTCAATAACTATTGAAAGTTTAGAAAGAAAACTTATTTCCAGCTTATTGTTTATGTAACAATGTACTAAGTGCTTGTATATAATGTATTAAAACGGCTTTTGGGTAGTGGGTCTTTTTGAAATTTAGTTAAAATATCGGTAGTAAGCATCAGTACATGCTACACCAAGAAGAAAGGAAAGAATGCCTACAATAACTGTCCATGTTTTACGACTCCTGTAGTATTTACGATAGTGTAGTAATTCTTCAATGTCGGTAAGTTTGTCGGTTTGCATTATGCTTAACAAAGGTTATTTAAAAGGTCTTCATACTGCGGTTGCGTTAGTTGAAATTCTTGTCCATCGCAACACATAAATACGTTAGGAGCTTTGATATGACCTTTTGCAACCTTTTGTGATGCGTTTTTAGGAGTATTGACTATATCGTAATGACAAAAGTCGTGCGATTCGCTTTCTGTGTTTTCAAGTTGAAATTTTTCAAAACCCTTGTATGTTTTTAAAACCTCCAATGGGATTCTGCAAAATATTATTGGTGTCCCGACTACGGTCTGATAATATTGTTGTATGTGTTCGCAGATTGAATTATTGCTAACTGCTTTGGCGCACTCCTCATCGAAGACTGAGATGCCCCCTTTGTATTGATTAAAGGAGTCGCTTGGAAAGCGCTGGCTTTCTGCATGATACTTTTCCCAATGTAGGGCCCTAATGAGAACCATGTGCTAATGTATTGATTTAAGGTGGTGAGAGAAATGTCATCTTGATTATCTAAGATGTCATAATCAGAGCCAATACCTTTTTCATAGGTTGTGTCAAATAGTCCATCCTCTCTAATAGTAATATAGAGAAAGTTATCGTCGTAAAATAGGCACAGAATCAAACTGCCGTCAGTTGAGGGGCGAACGTTTGCTTTTAATCCCAAAAAAACTCCATACTCGCATATACGTAAGCATCTTCTTGCAACGGTATTAGAAATAACGTCTCCTTGTCCAAAATCCCATCCTTGCGGTAGATTCTGCAACTCGTTTATTCGTTGTTTAATCGCGCTGATTTGGGGGGAGGCGCTTATATAAAAAACAATATCATTTTGCATCGTCACTTTGTTTGTTCGCTTCCGTTATTTCTTTTTCTTTAGAAACAAGATCTTCTACTGAGAAGATTGTTGTTCCTGTTTTCTTTTCATATCCTACCAAAGCATCATCAAGCAATCTGCTTAATGACTTTGCTACCGGCAACGATAAATAAAGCAATTGTGAAGGAACACCAGCAACACCAAAGGAAATAACGATTTCACTCATTGTTGAGCCTACTGCCACGTTATTCGTAAATAAACTTGCGGGAGCATTAAAGGGTCTATTATTATTTTTTTCTTCAGCTTCCATGTAAGATTGTTGACACAATAATACAAACTTCAAGATGAAAATTCTTAAATTCTTTGTATGCGCTACCTTAAAATTCTTTAATCTCTTCCTACTTTAGCGTTTCAAATACGATAACAAACCGCTTTCGTATTCACTGTTATTGTCAACACAGAATCGCCAGTTCAAAGAAGACAAAGCAAATCAGTGAGTATAGGATGCGCCGCATAGGCGTAACTATCTCATTTTGCTTTGTGGGTTCTGGCGAACCTTGTGTGGCATTTGAGACGTTGCGCTTTTTTATTTCAAATACATAAACACAAAATCGCCATGAAATTAATCTCCTTTATTCTCTTCCTTTGTCTGTCTATAAATAGCTTTTCACAAATTGCAAAATGGAGAGCAAAGGAATTAACCTATGGAAAATTCGATATAAGTTATAGAGCCGAAAAGCCTAAAACAGATTCCATGAATGAGCTAATCACTTATGATATAGATGAAGAAAGAATATCAATTTATGGCAAGAATAAACTTACCTATGATATTACCTCTTATCGTGCAGTAATTAATCCGGCAGATAGTGTTAAGGGAGAATATATCTTCGAGGCTGTCAATTATAATGGCAAGGAATGTAAAATCAATTTGCAACTATTGAAGAGTGGAAGTTGGGATGCACATTTGCAAATTATATATCCAGACGAGTTTTTTTGGTATGATCTTAAAAGCCTTGATAACTAATTTATCTCCCTGTCTTTCTTCTTATAGCATCCTCTTGTTTTAGGTGCACTATAACAATCGTCCGTTAAGCGCGCAATATCTTCTATCGACATAAGTCTTTTGGTTAATCCTGCTTGCATGGCCGGTGTAACTGAAAGGCTTTTATGAATTTTGCACCAGTTATAATAAACAAAGTGAAGGGCTATTGCATGGCAATGATTTTCTATCTTCTTGCTGAATGCGTTAGTTAGGCGAGTGAACCGGCGCATGTGCATTCTCATTGTCAAGTTCTGACGTTCAACGTATGATGTAGAAATGAATTTTTCGCGGGGTGCGCCAGATATAACTTTCTTAATGCTTCCGGTGTATTCTGTTGGGCTGTACTTTCTTTCTGTGTTGTTTTCTCCCTTCGGCGCGCCGTAAATTTTAATCAGCATTGCATAGTCAATATCTAACTTAAAAGCATTGTCAACGGCTTCTAAATAAGGCTTGTGACCGTCTGTTGTAAGCTGCACCTTGTTAGCTAATCTGGCAGCAACATCTTGCATAAATATGTTTGCGCTTTCTGCATCGCGGCCGCCTACAAACCATGATACAACAAGCTTGCTATCTGCATCAATAGCTGTCCATGTCCAAGCATCACCGGAACCATTTTTCATAGCTTCTGAAACGTTCTTTTCTTTCGCATAGACGAATGACCAGATTTCATCACATTGAACCCGTTTTGCCTTTACTGCAATCACATTCTCATTGTGAAAGTCCATGCAAGCTTTACCTACATTCACAAGTAATCTTGTAACGGCATTTTTATAAACACCTGTAATGCGGCAAGTGCTTCTAATACTATTGCCCTCAACCAAAAGTGTAAGTATCTGTCTGCGCTGCTCCAGTGATAACGTATTCATAGAACAAAGATAATGATATTCTTGACCGCTCAAGCATAAAAGAGAATTATTTTGAAAATATTTTTCTCTTTTGGTAACATTTGATGAATTAGATTTGTGGGGTGTCGGACGGGAATCGAACCCGCAACTCTTGCGACGGAGGACGGTTTTACAGACCGCTGTAGCTACCAATAGCTCAACCGACACCATTTATTGCAATAAAGAAGCTCCTTTTGTGTGAAGACTTGAGGGGCTTTTTTATTTACTATCATGATGTAAAGGAAATTCAGAAAGACATATAAAGGGGGTTGCAAAGGGGTTGCACAACCCCCAATGAAAACCAATAGCAGTAAGGATATTAGCCTTTAAAAAATTACGATTTTCTTGCCTGCTCAAGCATGTTTTTCAAGTGCTTTATCCAAAAATCAATCACACTTTTATCTGTATCTTTTGTGGTGAAAAGATTACTTAGCCGGTTTGTGCTTATATCCTTGTCTCCCTTTTCTTCTGTGGTGAAACTGGCGGATATAAAACGATATAGCTCTGCATTTGATTTTACATTAAAAACATCTGGCTTACTATCGTTTAAAAGCCTAAATAAAAAAGTGATTTGAGGAATGGTAAGATTGAGTTTTAGCTTTTGTTCCTTTTGTTGCGGCGGTAATTCAGGTAGAGTATGTGTGTTTATTTGAGGGGGATTAGAGTATGCAACAATGGCGGTATTTGCATGAATTTTACCTTCGTTATATAGCTTTACATGCCTTTCAATTGTCTTCTTAAAATTATTGGTAACGTTTTCTGCATACTCTAAATATTGGGGGAGGTAGATATTGTTTATAATAAATGGATGAACCCAAAATGATTGATTTTCCATTTCCTTTCTAACCTCTTCTTCTTTCTTCTTGTTGTATTCGTCAGCGCGTTGCAAAATGGTTAAGGATGCAACATCTTTTACCGCATCGTATTCAAGTATTTCTTTTAATCTTTCAAAGAAAATGGTAAGTGCGTTGTGATTATGGGTAAATATAACCTGATGAATCTCGCTGTCTAAATCTTGATGTGTATCGTAAACGTATTTCTCGTGTTCGTCAAGGTAATGTGATTGTTCTGGATATTTATCCTTTTGCTCATAATGGTTAATAATATTAGCAATATTATCTATCTCGTATAAGTCCCTGATTGTAGCAAGCGCATAATTGAGCCGAACAAATACTAACTGCATAGTACCTACTTAGAAAAGTAAATATAAATGCTTGACCGGAAAGGCTATTTTTCTTTTTTACTCCACCGTTTCGCGGCTGCTTTTTTGGCTATTTCTTGCCTCTTTTCGGGTGTCAATGCCTTTGCTCTTGCCTTACCACCTTTCAGACCTCCCAACCTTCCCAATGCTACCGCCGCTTCATTCTTTACAGGTGTTTCTGCGGGTGTTTTTGGTGTATTTTTATTTGGGTCTGTAAGTTGGTCAACAATACTTTTTGCTAACTCATTTACGTCTTTCTTGCCGTTTGTTTTTTTCTTTGCCATGCAGCAAAACTACTTTCTTGTTCGCTCAAGCAGAAATTTAAGAAATTTCAAAAAGACCCACTACCGGCTTTTGGCTTACTTACAATAAAACACTCTACTTTTATAAAATGGATAAGAAAAGCAGGTTCAGAGCCGGACTGTGGTTTGGAGTAATATCAGCCGTTTTTAATATCGTGCGAAGCTTATTAACTCATGATAATTTAACTACAAAAACAATATTCCTCTTTGTTGTTTTCGGATTGACTGGCGGAGCGATGTAAGGCTTTTTATTCGGATGGCTGATGGGTTTGTTTGCAAATTCAAAATCAGTAAAAGAAGCTACCCGGATCACTTTACCGGAAGATGAAACCATTTTATTTGAAACCGGCGCCAATCATTTTAAAGGTTCAGAGGCTGCGGGAGGAAAATTATATTTTACCAATAAAAGACTGGTGTTTAAATCGCATAAATTCAATTTTCAAAATCATGAGTTTTCTGTCAGCTCAGATGATATTTTGCATGCAGAAAGGTATAAAACTTTGGGTATCGTTAATAATGGTTTGTCTGTAACGCTAAGAGAAAATAAAATTGAGAAATTTGTGGTTCAGCAACCTGCGGAATGGCTTGCCCGCCTGGCACAGGAGAGCGATTTACAATTGGTATAAGTTCAGAAACCGGGAAGTAGAAGGTATGACACTTAACGACGCCGGCCGGTTTTTATCGGCCACAGAAATTGATAATTCTCAGCCTGTGCTATGGGCAGATTTAGGTTGTGGTGATGGCTTGTTTTCGCAGGTATTATCATCGCGATTGTGTAATGGCAGCACTATTTATGCCATTGATAAAGCAGTTCAGCATTCTATTAATTCAGTCAATAAAGAAGTAAACATTTTGTTAAGCAAAGCTGATTTTGTAAATGATGATTTGCCATTACAAAATCTGCATGGTATCCTGATGGCAAACTCACTTCATTATGTGGAAGACAAAGTTTTTTTACTTCAAAAACTAAAGCAATACTTATTACCGGAAGGGGTTTTTATTATCATTGAATACGACAATGCAAGCGTTAATCACTGGGTTCCTTACCCCACTTCATTTCTACAACTAAAAGAGTTATTTATCAAAGTAGGCTATCATCATATTGAGAAGAGCGGCGAGAGAAAATCCATTTATCAATCAGGTAAAATGTATGTGTGTTTAATTAAGCCGTAAGATAATCTGAGTGCTTGTTATCAATCATTTGATAACCTAATGTTTTGCAATCATGAGCAAACGGTGCAAAGGCGTTGACAGCAGTCAATAATTCATCATCATAATAAGAAAGATAACTGCGGTGATTGCTGCCCGAATTGTTGAGATGAGCAATGTTGAGTAAGGAGCTTGTATGCTGGTGAAGAAACTGTTCAACTGCTTTCATTCCGTCTTCATAACGAAGCAGGTGAATATTGCTAAACACTTTACCCAAAGCATCGCTGATGCGGCGGCTTTGACTACTAAACCAAAACGGACTTCCGATATCGCCATCGGTTTCGCGCGAGCCTTCTGCGCTATTAAAATCAAACTCTTTTTCGAAGGCTGATATATTTTGCAAAACCCAACCTTTAAACGGAAGCATATTGCCATAATTGGTGATGGCGTGGTTGGTATGAAAAGGTTCGCTCTTTATGTAATGATACGCTGAAACCAGCCGCCCGTAAGGATTTCGCACAGTGGTGAAAGTTGTGTAATCATTCCGGTGCTGGGCATAATGCGTTTGATAATAAGCCGCTGTATAATGGTCGAACGGCTCGCCCAAAGCATTACTAATGCTTCTGCCGGCGCACTTGGGGATATGAATAAAGATAAGCTTGTGATGGTGAGAAATCATGCGTGTAAAATAACAAGAAACAGGATTTTGGTATGAAAATAGTCGACCACGGATTGCACGGATGTTCTGGATTTAATATTGAATATCATTTGCAATATCTGTATTTATCATTATCCCGATCATACATGAATCCCGGTTCAGATAATTGCTCAATCATTGCCCGGAACGATGAACGGAGCGTCGCAACGAAAGTTCAACCGGAGCGCCGGACGATGGCTACCAAAAGAAAAACACTTACATCTCCCAGCGTGTGATGTACAGTGATATCAGCATAAAAAACACGCTTACTATCAATAAGCGTGTTTCATTTTTTAGCCAAAAAATTCAATACATCCGTGCACAAAGTCCGTGCATCTGTGTTCTAAAATATTATCTTTTAAAGCCGCCCGGCATCTTCGGCATGCCCATGCCCATTGGCATTTTGTTCATCATTTTCATCATCTCACGCATCTGGTCAAACTGTTTCATAAAGGCATTTACATCACTTATGTCTTTACCACTGCCTTTGGCAATGCGGTTTTTGCGACCGGGATTAATTAAATCAGGATTTGCACGTTCCTGTGGCGTCATTGAGTGTATTATGGCTTCCACACCTTTAAAGGCGTCATCGCTTATGTCAAGGTCTTTTACCGCTTTGCCAACGCCGGGAATCATACCCAGTAAATCCTTTATGTTTCCCATCTTTTTAATCTGCTGAAGCTGGTCGAGAAAATCCTGAAAATCGAACTGGTTTCTGCGGATTTTTTTCTCTAATTTTTTCGCCTGTTCTTCATCAAATTGTTCCTGCGCTTTTTCTACCAGCGACACAATATCGCCCATACCGAGAATACGCTGCGCCATACGTTCAGGATAGAACACATCCAGCGTTTCCATCTTCTCGCCACTGCTTACAAACTTGATGGGTTTGTTTACGGTGTATTTGATGGAAAGCGCCGCACCACCGCGTGTATCGCCATCAAGTTTGGTAAGCACCACGCCACTGAAATTAAGACGTTCGTTGAACGTTTTGGCTGTGTTTACAGCATCTTGGCCGGTCATGCTATCAACAACAAATAAAATCTCAGTTGGGTTTATGGCTGATTTTATATCCGCCACTTCAGTCATCATTGCTTCATCAACGGCAAGACGACCGGCAGTATCTATGATTATAACATTTTTGTTTTTTGCTTTGGCTTCCGCAATGGCGTTTTGTGCAATGGAAACGGGATTTTTATTCTCACGCTCGGTGTAAATATCCACACCAATCTGACCTGCTAATACCATAAGCTGATCGATGGCAGCAGGGCGATACACGTCGGCAGCTACAAGCAAAGGCGATTTGCCTTTTTTTGTTTTGAGATAATTGGCAAGCTTGCCGCTAAATGTAGTTTTACCGCTACCCTGAAGACCTGCGATAAGGATGACTGTTGGGTTGCCACTAATATTAAAAGACGCTTCTGTGCCGCCCATTAAATCGGCCAGCTCGTCTTTTACAATTTTCACCATTTGCTGACCGGGACTTACAGCATTCAGCACTTTTTCGCCGAGAGCTTTGTCTTTTACGCGGTCGGTAAAGTCTTTAGCAATTTTATAATTTACGTCGGCATCAATCAATGCACGGCGGATATCCTTAAGTGTATTGGCAATGTTAAGATCGGAAATGCGGGCTTCACCTTTCAGGTTTTTGAACGCGCCTTCAAGGCGTTCGGTTAAGTTATTAAACATGAGTAGTTTATTTTTTCGTGCTGATAAAACAGCATGCAAAGATAGCGGGCGAAAATTCGATTGCACTATAGTAAAAACAAAAAAGTGAACCTGAAATCAGACTCACTTTTTGTTGCAACTTGTTATTATTTCCGTTCTATTTTGTTACCACCAGTTGTTGCTTATATATTGATCTGTCTTTCGATAAAACCGTTACATTATATATTCCTGTTGAAAAAGAAGCCACATTAATATCATTGTTGCCAGGCGTTATTGTGCTGCGTTGTACCACTTTACCACTGTTGTTATAAACTACCATTTCACCACGATCCTGTTCTTTAATACTGTTAATGTAAAGTGTTGCCTGGTTACGGGCGGGATTGGGAAACATCTTCACTCCGGATGCACTTGCACCGCGCTGAAATGTTTCTGGCGTGTATGTGTATTTGTTCATCTCGGTATTGTTCGCGTTTGTAACGGTATCCTGCTGTGCATACGTGTTACCGGCGGCTATTGTTATCGCTGATAACATAATAGCATTAAGTATATTTCTGTACCTCATGATCGTTCTGTTTGCTTATCTATAATTTTAATACCGTGCCAAACTTTATTAAAAGAGCATAATGATTTTTTTGCGAAACCCTTATGCAGTGTGGTGTGAAGCTTGCTTATCCTTTACTTTGTTCCCTGTTTTTATCATTCTTAACTTCCGGTTGTTATGATTCAACGTTCACAAAGTATCTGGTTGCTGCTGGCTTCGGTATGCGCTTTTTTGTCTATTGAATTTCCTTTCTTTTATATTAACAGTATTGTTCCCGGCGTGGCTACAGAAGAGTACACGGCAAAGAGTCATATCCTTTTAGTTGTGCTGACTTCTATATTGGGAGCTTTGCTTTTGATCAGCATTTTTTTATATAAAAACAGGAAACTTCAACTTCGGCTGACCTTTTTAGCATTAGTAATCAGCGCGCTGAATATTTACCTGTATTTTCAGTTTGGATATATGGATGCGGTGGTAAAACCAGGCATTGCCTTATCGTCTGTATTTGTGTTTTTGATACCTGTATTTTGTGTGATGGCAATCGGTGGAATCAGGAAAGATGTTAAGCTGATAAAGAGTTTGGACAGGATTCGGTAAAATGGAAAATCAGGCTTGGCAGAAAGTTGTACTTATCAGGGATGATTAATATCAAATCAAGTTAAGGTTGAAATTCAAAAGTAAGATTTACTAAAAAGCAATCATTAAATCCTCCACTCCACAATCTCATTCGCCCATTCTTTTTTATACGGCGTTGCAATGCGGATATAATTGTCTGTATAGCCTTCCATCATGCCATTCTTTTCTGCATCTTCAAACAATACAGTACGCGTTTGTCCTTCGTGTTGTTGAGTAAAATATTGCATCTTCAAATACGACAGATTGCGCAGCGATTTATTGCGTTGATGCCTGGTATTGACAGGTACAATTGGCTTTATCTCCAAGGCTTTTGTATTGTCTCTTTCAGAGTAAGTAAATACATGCAGATAGCTGATATCAAGAGCGTGAAGGAAGTCAAATGTCTCGGTAAACTCATCATCACCTTCGCCGGGAAAACCAACGATAACATCTACGCCGATGGCGCAATGCGGCATCAGTTGTTTTACCAACGCAACACGTTCTGCATACAAATCGCGGCGATAGCGACGACGCATGGCGCCCAATATTGTATTGCTTCCGCTTTGCAGGGGAATATGAAAGTGTGGCATAAACTTGCTGCTGTTTGCCACGAAGCGAATGATGTCTTCAGTCAATAAATTTGGCTCAATAGAGGAGATGCGATAACGCCCGATGCCATTTACTTTATCAAGCTGTTGTATCAGTTCATAAAAGCTTTCTTCGTGCTGTTTATTGCCATCAGCACCTTTACCAAAGTCGCCGAGATTCACGCCGGTTAAAACAATTTCCTTTACACCTTTTTGCGCCAGCTCTTCTGCATTGCGAACTACATTTTCAATGCTATCACTGCGGCTTTTGCCACGCGCCATTGGAATGGTGCAGAAAGAACAATTGTAATCGCAGCCATCCTGCACCTTCAAAAACGTACGGGTTCTGTCGGCTAATGAATATGAAGAATGAAAGCCGCTGACATCCTCAATATCGCAGCTCGATATTTTGGCTGAATCGCCTTTGGTAAGCTCTTTTAAGTGGTTGCCAATATTAAATTTTTCGGCAGCGCCCAATACAAGATCAACGCCTTCTATCTCTGCAATTTCCTTTGGCTTTAATTGCGCATAGCAACCCGTAATAACCACCAGGCTTTCCGGTGCTTTGCGCTGAATGCGACGCACCAGTTGCCGGCATTCTTTATCAGCATTTTCCGTAACAGAGCAGGTATTGATGACATACACATCGGCTATATCATCAAACATTTTTTTTTCAAAGCCATCTGCTTCCAGTTGCCTGGAAAGTGCGGATGTTTCTGAAAAATTCAGCTTGCAGCCTAAGGTATGAAATGCCACCGAACGCTTTATTTGCATAAGCCGGCAAAGATAGACAGGATGATTTTATTGAATGTAGAAGGAAATTTAATTCTTGAAGTTTTGTCTGCACTTACGTTTGACTCTTGTTTTGTTGATGAATTTTTGACTGGAGAGTTGGTATTTAAAGATTCAGATTTTATTATTGAAGTGTCAATAATATTACTGTTTACATAATTATTGCTGCAAGAGATAATTACAACAAAAGTGCAAACGAAAAGAATCAGTTTTTCATTTTTATAGTGATTAGTGTTTGTCATTAGTTTAGTGTCAAGTAACATAGCAGCCAACTCTCAAAGTTAAGCAACTTAAAGTACACAAATTTACTCATTGTCAAATCCAATTTATACCCGCTTTTCTTTAAATTATTAGCGCTGTACACTTCGAAGTTGAAATGAAATAATTCTATAAATCATAACACAGTCACTTGTATTGGCAATGTATGTATGCTTGCAACAACTATAAACTCTCAGGCACTGATTTTGCGGCGAAAAAGAACAAAATCTGCCTATGAAACAAGTGTACTTCTCCATCCGGTTTATTGTTGCTGTAATCTCTTTTGTCTTCCTTTTTTTACATGCAAATGCACAGCCGCCTGCCATCAGTTACCAGTCCATTCTTACCGGGCTATCGGCGCCGGTTGATATTGTGAATGCACATGATGGCAGCAACCGGTTGTTTATTGCGCAGCAAGGTGGTTTGATTAAAGTTTGGAACGGAACCACGGCTTCTGATTTTATGAACCTGTCGTCCATCATCAGCAGCGGTGGCGAGCGCGGGCTGCTGAGCCTGGCTTTTCATCCCGGCTTTAACGGAACCACCAACCGGTACTTTTTTGTGTATTATACCAACGTAAATGGCAATGTGGAAGTGAGCCGGTACCAGACAACGGAGGGAAACCCGAACACCGGCGATCCGGCAACGCGTACAGTGATCATTACCATTCCGCACCCTGTCAACTCAAACCATAATGGCGGCAAGCTGAATTTTGGAACCGATGGCTATTTATACTTTGCCACCGGCGATGGCGGCAGCGCTAACGACCCGCCCAACAATGCGCAAACGGGTACGGTGCTACTGGGTAAAATGCTTCGCATAGACGTTGATAATGCAGGACCATTGGCGCATCCTAATTATGCCATTCCGCCCGGTAACCCTTATGCCGGAAGCGGTACGGTAGCTGATGAGGTATGGAATTTAGGACTGCGCAACCCTTTTCGCTGGAGCTTTGATAAGCTTACCGGCGACATGTGGATAGGCGATGTAGGGCAGGGAACAGCGGAAGAAATTGATTATCGCCCGGCAGATAGCACCGGTCACAACAATTTTGGATGGCGTTGTTATGAAGGATACACGCATACGCCCGGTGTGCCGGCTTGCTCGCCCGAACCGCCGGCTGGTTATGTGCCACCGGTATATGCTTATGTTCACCCCACCAGCAACCCGCCTGCTATTGCCATTACCGGCGGGTATGTGTACCGCGGTGCGGAGTACCCGAATTTTACCGGTTATTATATATCTACGGAGTTTTATTCGGGCGATATTATACTGCTGTGGCCCAATGGCAATGGCGGCTTTGATTCGTCTAAACAAACCGGCGGGCAAACCTTTATAGCGGCTTATGGAGAGGGTGAAGACGGTACTTTGTATGCCGTTTCAGAAGCTACGAATGCTGTATATAAAGTGGTGGCTACGGGCGGTAGCGTGTTGCCTGTAGTGCTGAGCCGCTTTAGCGTGGCGCATTACAGTAATTACAACGAAGTGAAATGGGCAACGGAAAGCGAAACAAACACTGCGAGGTTTTATGTAGAATACAGTACCGATAAAAGCAATTATGCGCGGGCAGGCGTGGTGCCTGCATCAGGTAATGGAAAGGGAAGTGCTTATACATTTCAGCACCGGTTTTCCACCACCATTGCTACTTATTACCGGTTAGCTATCGAAGATGAGGGAGGAAGAGTCACGTATTCCACAGTTGTAAAGGTGATGCCGGATGGTGCAAACTGGGTGAAAATTTATCCGACGGTAATCAGGAATGGAATGGTGAACATCAGCCTGGGCGCACCTGCCAATAAGCTACAGTTGTTCAATGCAAATGGCGTAATGGTATTTGAAAAAAGCTTGGCGAATGCGTCGGGCACAACAGCCGTTCCGTTACCACCGCTTGGCAAAGGGCTGTATTTTGTGCAGGTAATTGGAGACAATGGTGTGAAAAGGGAGAAGGTAATTATCGAATAGATGTTGCTTCGGATATAACATAAAGAGGCTGTCTCAAAAGTCGGGACAGCCTCTTTTTTATTCGCATACCTGATGGAGAAAGTTCTCGTTTAAGCGATTCTCAAAGCCTTTATTTTACTTTTGAGACAGCCTCTTTATGTTTGGTAGCTGTCTGTACGTTCTCAATATTTTTTTGTAGAGAATGTACGGATGATATAAATTAAGAATGAATGCCTGTGTTATTATTTTTTATAAAAGCTTATTAGCTTTGCCCATCATCTTTGTATAATAGTTTCCATTAGATTTTTTAGGTTATTATTGTTGCCTGCTTTGCTACCTGCTTATGAAGTATGTTCTCTTCCTGTTCTGTTTTTTCCTCCCGGTTTCTTTGTTGTTTGCACAAAAGAAAAACGCTGCGTTTCAATTGCCAATACACAAAACATCAGACCTCATTACCATTGATGGCGTGATGAATGAAGCCGCCTGGCAACAGGCTGTTCCGGCAACGGATTTCTACATGGTGCTGCCCATGGATACCAGCCTTGCGCGGGTAAAAACAGAAGTGAGACTTACTTACGACGACCGCTATTTTTATATTCTTGCCGTATGCTACAACAAGCTGCCCGGCGCCAACATGGTAGAATCGCTGCGGCGCGATTTTAACTTCCTGAAGAACGACAATTTCATTTTCTTTTTAGATCCTTTTGAAGACCAAACCACTGGTTATTCGTTTGGCGCGAATGCAGAAGGCGCACAGTGGGATGGCACCATGTACAATGGTGGTAATGTCGACCTCAACTGGGATAACAAATGGGTATCTGCCGTTAAAAATGATCCCGACAAATGGGTCTTTGAAGCCGCCATCCCTTTCAAAACCCTTCGTTATAAAAAAGATATGACGCATTGGGGCATTAACTTTAGCCGCAACGATTTAAAGACCACCGAAAAGAGCGCCTGGGCGCCGGTGCCACGACAGTTTCCTACGGCATCGCTGGCTTATACAGGTACTATTTTGTGGGATGAAGCGCCACCCGCGCCACGCAGTAATATCTCGCTCATTCCTTATTTTCTTACAAGCACCGGCAAGGATTTTACCCAAAAAACCAGAACCGGCATCTTAGGCAGGGAAGGCATCGATGCAAAAATCTCCTTCTCCACCTCGCTCAACCTTGACCTTACGGTACATCCCGATTTCTCGCAGGTAGAAGTAGACCAGCAGGTAACCAACCTGAGTCGTTACGAGCTTTTCTTTCCCGAAAAGCGGCAGTTCTTTTTAGAAAATGGGGACTTGTTTGGCAACTTTGGCTACGCCGATATCCGCCCTTTCTTCTCGCGCCGCATTGGCCTGAATGTGCCTATAAATGCCGGGGCGAGGATCAGCGGCAAGCTTAATAAAACACTTCGCATCGGGGCTATGGATATGGAGACGGGCGGCAATACCGATGTAGGCATGCCCTCGCAGAACTATGCGGTGATCTCGCTTCAGCAAAAGGTATTCAGGCGCTCAAACATTGGGTTTATATACATTGACAAAACGGGGATTGACTACAAGCCTTTTTACAACGACAGCATTAAAAATACCACCACGAAATACAACCGCAATCTCGGTCTGGAATATAACCTCGCTTCTGCCAATAATGTGTTTACGGGCAAAGCTCTGTTGCTGAAATCCTTCACGCCGGGCAGTGGCAGCGATGATATTACAGCCGCGGGCAACCTGCAGTATAGCAGCCGCCGGTGGTTGATTAATGGTGTGTATGAATATGTGGGTAAAAATTACAATGCCGAAGTAGGCTACGTACCGCGCCACGATTTTATGAAAATCAACCCACAGATAGCGCGGTATTTTTTCCCGGATAAAGGCATCATACTCAGTCATGGTCCGCAGTTGACGATGAACTACTTTTTCGACACCAAAGGGCACCGTACCGACCATGAAAACATTGCCTCCTGGCTCTTCACCTTCCGCAGCCGCAGCACTTTATCGCTCGTAGCGCAGAACGATTATGTAAAGCTTCTGCAGCCTTTTGACCCTACCAATTATCGCCACGATTCCCTTGCCGCCGGCACCGAGCACCGCTACAACTTAACGGGGTTCGATTATGTATCGCAGCCGCAGCACACGCTTACCTATGCCGCCTCTATGCGGTATGGTACTTACTATGCCGACGGACACCTGTTTGCCATGAACGGCAATGTCGGCTACCGCTTTCAGCCTTATGTAAACATCACGCTTACGGCCGCTTACAACAACCTCATTTTGCCGCAACCCTGGGGCAACACGCATTTCTGGCTCATTGGTCCACGCATCGATGTGACGTTTACCAACACGCTTTTCTTCACTACGTATATTCAGTACAACCAGCAGGGCAACAACATCAACATTAACACCCGCCTGCAATGGCGCTACAAGCCCGCTTCCGACCTGTTCCTGGTGTACACCGATAACTATTATCCATCGCCGTTTGCGGCTAAGGTGCGGGCGTTTGTATTGAAGTTGAATTATTGGTGGAATTTGTAGAGGTATAGATTTCGTCCATTTTATCTTAGGGGGTTGAGACTGACTATTTCGGTTGTTGAAGATGAAGCTACAAACTTTACTGAGTTCCTGTGTGATATACTTTGCTAAGTCGGGCGGGTATAGTATAGACGCCAATCGATAGAAGAGTAATCTCACCCTTTATTTGTTCTTAAATTGCTTACTGTTGCGCCTTGCCTCTGAAAGTAAAAGCCGGATTCTTTATTTATTTGAAGATATTTTTATAATGAAGATTGCACTGCTTGCTATTTATATGTTTTTAATATACAGTTATTCGTATGCGCAAAAAGAAAGCTGGACTGTAAAGTCTGGCGAACATGCGCAATACATTCTGCCTGATAGTGTAAAGTTTATGTATCCGCAATTTATAGCCGCAGTGTTTATTTTAAGAATGGAACAATTTCGCAGGCAAGCCTTAATTATAATCTGTTGAATGAGGAAATGAAATTTATAAGCCAAAAAGGAGACACATTATCTCTGGTTGAAGAAGCCACTATTAAATACATTACCATTAATAAAAATTCTTTTTACTACGATAAATTGTACCTTAAATTAATTACCGGTAACGCGATTATAAAATTTGCCAGAAGATAAGCATTAAAAACAAGCGATATAAAAAAGACGTGCGGCTACGATCAGTCTTCTTCCATCTCAGCCATTACCACCGTCAGTTCTGTGCGGCTTAACAACAGTGTTACTACTCTTTCCGAAAAAAAAGAAGTAGCGCTATCAAAAGAAACCACTTACTACCTCGGCGATACCTATAACCGCTTTTTGCCCGCTAATAAAAAGAACCTGATGAAATTATTGGGAAAAAAGAAACGCAGCTGGAAATGTATTTAAAAAACAATACAACGAGGTTCAACAATGAAACCGATTTAAAAAACCTGGTTTTCTTTTTAAATGAAAATTAGTGTACCTGACATCTTGCAACCCTTTCCCAACCTTTAGGTTCCGGTACCGTCTCTAAACATGTAAGGCAGCACATAATTTCATCAACGTAAATCCAACTGTATAGCCTTATTCCGAAGGGATAAAACATAAATAACCCCGGATGAAATCCGGGAATCAAAAGCAGAAAGGAAACAAAATTTACCACATCGTCCCTTTAGAAAACAATGCTGGAACCTGAGAATGCAGAAAACAATTCCCTGCAAACGAGCCGAAAAAATTAAATAAATTGTTCTGTCTCATTTGTACAAAGTGATTAACCTAATGTTATACATTTGGCTAAATTATTTTTCAAATAAACAATATCGATGAGCAAACATTTACTCTTAGCGACTGCCATATTCTTTGCTTTCTTTTCAGCTAAATCACAGACCAATGTTTCCGGCAACATTTCCGGAAATACAACCTGGACAAAAACCGGAAGTCCTTACATTCTTACCGGGAATTTAGGCGTGCGTTCAGACTTTACACTTACAATTGAACCAGGTGTGATAGTGAGAAGAACGGGTGATTTTCAAATACTCATTAATGGTGCGGTAAAAATTGACGGAACGGCAGCAGACAGTATTCAATTCGTTACGGACATTAATCCCGTTCCTCCGCCTAAAATATTCCCCTTTGCACCAGACACCAGACCCTTTATTGAATTTCAAAAAAGTAAACTCGACAATTCGAGTCTGAGCTATGTTAGTTTCTGGCAAAGCAATTATCAAACGAATCACGTAAGGCTGGGGAATGAAAGCAGCGGGTCTCAAACAAATCCTAAAAACTCAGGCACTCTTGCGATAGCACATTCGGATCTGAACAATGGCTTCGTTACTGCAAATAACTACAGTGCACAAGCACATCTTTTCATTGATAGCAGTAGTATGAACAATGGTTCTGTGTATGCTTATTCTGCATATGGAGACAGTATCACCGTAACGAATAGCCAGGTTATTAACTCCTTCATATGGAGCAGCAGCTCTAACTCTATCAGTTTGTCTAATTGCTACCTCGGTAGCGATGGCTTATACTTGCAGGCTTATGCCGAAATATTGAATTGTACGGTAGAGAATAGCAAAGGAGACCCTTTAGGAAGTGGCGGAATGACTGTGATTAAGAACTCTAACTTTACAAATACTTACTTTAATTATGGGTTCACTAGTTTCGAGATCAGCGATTCTAAATTTACTGTAAATGATAAACTGGTTGACCAGTACGGCAACAGCATTCCATATCTGCTGAACGTTTCGCAAGGCTTCATCAGCAACGTTCAGTTTGTGAATAATTCTTCCTATGCACTTACCGGTATCTATATCAATGGCGATTACAATGGTAATTATGGATACAATACCCTTATCCACAACAGCTTTGAGAATTTTTATGATGCTGTTACGGTAAATGATTTTAAGACAATCCGGCTAGATTCTAACAACTTTTACCTCCAGGGCAGGTATGATATAAACAATCAAAGCAAGAAAGATTTTTCTGCCTTATACAACTATTATCAGCTTAGCAATAGTCAAACGATAGATGATTTGATCTTTGACCAGAATGACGACTTAAACTATGGACTGGTTACCTACACACCATACCTTACGGGTCCGGTTGTACTACCGGTTTCGCTCCTAAATATAACGGGTAAGGTACAAGGAAAAGCCATAGTGTTAAACTGGAAAACCGGCAAGGAAGTAAATATTGCAAATTATATCATTGAACGTAAGTTGAACAATGGCTTTACAGCTATTGGTACAGTAGCCGCAACAAGCAATTCGGGCGATATTAACAGTTATCATTTTACAGACTATACGCCTGCGATTGGAACCAATTATTACCGCCTGAAAACAGTTGATAAAAATGAAAAAAATACTTACAGCCTTGTGGTTCCGGTTTTACTGAATCCAGATATTGTTAAATGGTACATCTATCCAAATCCGGCAAAGAACTATGTGGTTGTTGAGCATAAAGCAGCCATCAATACAGCTCAGATTGAGCTTGCTGATATGGAGGGCAGGATAGTAAAAACGGTTATAGTAGCTAAAGAAAATACGCAGACAAAATTGAATGTAACAGGAATAGCAAAAGGTACATATAAGATAGTATGGCGCGAGGGTAACAAAACGGAAAGCCAAACTGTATTAATTCAATAACAGTATCACGAAGTAAATAAAAAGAGGCTGTCTCAAAAGTCGGGACAGCCTCTTTTTTATTCGGATACCTGATGGAACCTGATGGAGAAAGTTCTCGTTTAAGCGATTCTCAAAGCCTTCATTTTACTTTTGAGTCAGCCTCTTTTATTGGTGAAACCAGCTTCTTCTTCGTGGCAAACAAAAATTTGACGCGACGCAAGAAAAGTATTTGCATTAGAGTAATCATTCTATGTGTTGAACAAGCCGCATCCATTTGTGAAAATGACACTTGATAAAGAGGTTGCCTTCTTCTGCATCGCCTGAGAGATGGAGCCTGAACCAGGGATTTTTCTGGCTCGGTACATGGCAGCAAAGAAAATACCCACTCACTGTAGTTTATCACCAACATTAAAGCGGCTCACACTCGGCGTATGGCTTTGCCTACGCCAGACTTCGGAAGTAGCTTTAAGATACACATAAAACAAAAAAAGACCCCGCACATCCGCGAGGTCTCCAATTATCCATTAACAATTAAAAATAAACAATAATTCTATCCAACCACCAGTTCCGCAACTTACTTCGTCATAAAAAGGATTGCCATCTCCTGCTTCGTCTTCAATGTATTCCAGTCACCCGCCGCCCGCCACCTGCTTCATATCCTTCCACCGGCTCTCGGTAAAGCCTTCTTCAATATAAAGCAGCAAGGTTTGAAACAAGCTGCAGATAGCGCCATTCAGCTCCGCCAGTCCCGTACGCTTATCACTCTGCACAACCCTGCCGGCTGTTGTTATTCGGCATCGCCTCTGCTTCAGCCAAGCTTTTCAAAAATGTCATCAAAAAACGCCTGTGTGTACTTCTTCTATGGTTTGCTAAATTTTTCAATCGTTTGATTGATAGGTCAAACACAATCTGAACAATCAGGTACAGCACTGCCGCCGTACCGGGATACTTATGATGACAAAAGCAGGTTGGCTGCCCGCTTTTGTCAAAAATCTATGAGCCATACATGTTCTGCGTTTTTAGCAGACACAGGTTTACAACTGCATCAGCTCCTGCATCGTATCTTTCAATGCGCCGGAGGCTTCATCAAACAAAGTGTCTTTTACTTTTTTGGAGGCTTTGTTATCGTTCGATTTTTTAATCGTTGCCCTGATGGGATCAAGGGCATCAAAAAAGGGAGCTATCTGGGGCTCGTATTTAGTGTCGCTTTCCATGGTTTGAAGCAGTTCTTCATACTCATCAAGTATGCTATAGATTTCTTTTACATTGTCTGCATTGTGGCGCCGGGGAATGCGGTTAAACAACTCGTTTAGCTTTTCCTGTGTTTCGTTCATGTGGTTGTATTCGATAGCAGTAAAGGTAATTGATACAGTTAAACTTTAGATGAAATACAGCGGGATAAAAGTATTGTGTGAAGGAGTAAAGTCTGCAAAATCTGCGGAGCAAATGTGGGTGATACAGGAATCGAACCTTTTTACTTTACTTGACATCAGTTATTCTTTTTGTATCATTCTCTAGATGTAAAATCCCTTATTTTGCCAGTTCAAGTAAAGTGAAATGAACTGTGATTAAATTATTTCTTGCCCCTATTCTTGCCCTTTATTAGCTTTGTTGTATAATCTTTACAACCATGGCAAGAACGAATACCGGTGTAACCTTTGTTCTAAAAACCCCTAAAGTTGAGGTCAGTGTTATAAAGGCTATCTTTTGTTTTAACAGTACTCAAATGTACTATTACGAAAAGAAGCTATCTGTTCCATCGAAATTTTGGAATAAGAATACGCAACGTGCGAAAGAGACGAAAAGCTTTTTCGGATATGCTGCGCTGAATCATACCCTGAATGCTATCGAATCCGATATTCTTGCGATCTACAGAACATATAAGAATGAACACAACCGCGAGCCAAAAGAAGCAGAGTTGCGTGACTTAATTAAAGAAAAGAGAAACCAGGGAAGTGCAAATAGCTCAAAAGATAAAGTTGAAGCTGGTGACTTAGTTGCTTTTGTGATGGGCTTTATTAACGATGCCAAGGAAGGAAGACACTTAAATTTTATTACAGGAAAACCGGTTTCGATAATTACAATCCGAACCTACATGCAAACTTGCAATTTGCTTTCGGCTTTTTCAAAGCAAAAGCACAGACAATACTTCTTTGAAAATATAGATAGTAATTTCTATAAAGACTTCATCTACTTCATGACCCGCGAATTCGTCAGTAAGGAAACCGGGAAGCATTTAGGAATTAATACATCCGGCAAACACATCTCCAACCTGAAAACATTTCTGAACGCTGCCTTTGAAAAAAAGCTCAATACCAACCTTGACTTCCGTATGCGCTCTTTTAAAGTAATCAAGGAAGACGTTGATAAAATTTACCTAACAGAGAAGGAAATCGAAGCCTTGGCAAATCACGATTTAAGTAGCAATAAAAGGCTTGAAAGAGCTCGGGATATGTTTATTATCGGTTGCCACACGGCTTTACGAATATCGGATCTGAAAAGGCTAAGTGAACACAACATCGTTCAGCATGGAGATGATAAGTTCATCGAAATAGAAATGAAAAAGACGGAAAGACCAGTTACCATTCCGATTTCTTCTAAAGTGGAGGAACTGATGGATAAGTATAAGACAACAACAGGTCGTTATTTTCCGAAAGCCATATCAGATCAGAAATGCAATGAGTATGTGAAGGAAGCCGCCTCCAAGGTAGAACTGTTACAAAAGATGGTTATAGATAACAAAACGGTAGAAGGAAAAAGAGTTTCAGAAAACCTACCCAAGTATTCTCTCATTACAAATCACACAGCCAGGCGTTCTTTTGCGACCAATGCAGCTTTAAGAGGTATTGCTTATCAATTCATAATGCCTATCACAGGGCATAAATCTGAAAAAGCTTTTTTACGCTACATAAAAATAGATGGTTTAGATGCTGCTAAAATGTTTAAGTTGCTTTATAAATAGTGACTGAATTTGATTAGTAAAACAGCGACTAATTTTTTCAGTTGATAGGTATGGTAGTGAAGATTATGTTGTATTGAAGCACTAATCGTATGCAAAATGTTCAGTGCCATCATTGGTTGCTAATACTTATATTTCAATATTCTGAAAAATGTTTGATCAGAGATGATGAAATCATTCACTTCGAAGCTTGAAACCTATCTTTATAAAATCGATCTGTTGAAATTTTAGATAAAAAATTTAGTTGTTCATAAAATCTTGAAGATTAGATATTTTTTTCAGAATAAGAAAATAAAAGTTAGGCAAATAATTTATTCGAGACATTTAAAACTAATTGTTTAGATGCTTAGCGATTGAAGCAGTAAGCAATGCACCAATTACTCTGTTCTGACTATGGCTTTCAACGAGGACTCCCGCGTGAAGATACCGGCTTTACTACATTTGGTTAAGCTCGGATACACTTATATACCTAGAAGGAATCATAATCAGCGACAAGAAGAAACAAACATCTTTCCTGAAATATTTGAGACCAGCATTCAAAAAATAAATCCTGCTGCTTCCAGCGATGAGATTAAGCGGTTGCGCGAAGAACTAACTCTTAAGTTGGACTATGTCGATTTAGGTCATGAGTTCTTTAAGGCCATTACAGCTACTTCCGGTATTAAGCTGATTGATTTTCTTGATTTCAATAACAACACTTTTCATGTAACAACAGAGCTAACCTGTAAAAACGGTGATGATGAATTTCGTCCGGATATAACAGTGCTGATTAACGGAATGCCTTTAGTTTTTACCGAAGTAAAAAAGCCGAATAACAAAGAAGGGGTTCTTGCAGAAAGAAAGAGAATAAATGACCGGTATAAGAATAAAAAATTTAGACGCTTCGCCAACATTACCCAACTGATGATTTTCTCCAATAACATGGAATATGAAGATGGTGTGATTGAGCCTTTGCAGGGAGCTTACTATGCAAGTTCAGCTTACACAGATTTACGCTTCAATTATTTTAGGGAAGAAGAAAATGTAAGTGTAGATAAGCTTCTGTTACCTGAAGATGATTCGGTAGAGAATGCAGTACTAAGAGACAACAATATTATTGCGATTAAGCACTCGCCGGAATTCATTACGAATAAATCTTACCGTTCACCAACCAACCGCATTCTCAGTTCTCTGTTAAGCAAGGAGCGCCTAGCCTTTATTTTAAAATACGCGCTGGTATATGTAGAAGAAGAGGTAGATGGAAAAAAGGATTTGCAAAAACACATCATGCGCTACCCGCAACTATTTGCTACAAAAGCCATTGAGCAAAAACTAAATGAGGGCGTAAAGAAAGGTATCATTTGGCACACGCAAGGCAGCGGTAAAACAGCATTGGCTTATTACAACGTAAGGTTTCTTACCGATTATTTCCAAAAGAAAAATATAATCCCAAAGTTCTATTTCATTGTTGACCGTATAGACCTTGCAATACAAGCTGCAACCGAATTTGCCAATAGGGGACTTGTTGTAAATGTTGTGAACTCACGCATTGACTTTCTAAAAGATATAAGAAAGGTCAGCACAGTACATAATAACTCTGGCGACAGGGAAATTTCTGTTGTAAACATTCAAAAGTTTACAGAAGAATCTGTGGTTACATCAGATGTAGGCTATGATGTAAACATTCAGCGCATCTATTTTTTAGATGAAGCACACCGCAGTTACAATCCAAAAGGAAACTATTTAGCTAACCTGATTAATTCAGATAAAGAAGCTATCAAGATTGCGCTCACTGGTACGCCACTATTGCGCGAGGTAGCTAAGGAATTTGACAGCAAAGCCCTATTTGGCGATTACATACACAAATATTACTACAACCAATCCATCGCAGACGGATATACACTGCGCCTTATTCGGGAAGGGATAGATACCACCTATAAAATGCAGATGCAGGATGTGCTGGAGCAAATAAACGTGTTGCAGGGCGACATCCCGAAAAGCAAAGTATTTGCGCATCCGAAGTTTGTAAAGCCGATGTTGGATTACATCCTAACCGACTTACTCCATTTTAGAGAAACCGAAAAGGACAACAACTTAGCGGCAATGGTGGTGTGCGATACATCAGAACAGGCGAAAGAGTTGTTTGCCCAGTTTGAAACTATTTATGGCATTCAGGAAGTGGAGCCGCTTACTATGGCGGCAGAAAGCAAGGCAGCTTATGGCAACAAACAAAACGAATTATTGCGCGCTGCTTTAATTCTGCACGACATCAACAGCAAAGACGACCGTAAAGAACAGGTGAAAGCCTTTAAAGCCGGCGACATCGATATTCTGTTTGTGTTCAACATGCTGTTGACAGGTTTCGATGCCAAGCGGCTAAAAAAACTCTACCTCGCACGAGTGGTGAAAGACCATAACCTTCTGCAAACGCTTACCCGCGTAAACCGTCCTTTTAAAAAATACAAATACGGCTACCTCGTAGATTTTGCTGACATCAGCAAGGCTTTTAAAGAAACCAACGACAACTATTTCCGCGAGCTGCAACAGGAACTTGGCGATGAAATGCAGAACTATACCAACCTCTTTAAATCGCCGGAAGAGATAGAAAGGGAAATAGAAGGAATAAAAGAAACCCTGTTCAAGTTCGACACTATCAATGCTGAACTATTCAGCCAGCAAGTAAGCGAAATAAAAGAGAAGAAAGAACTGTTGGTTTTAATTAAAGCTTTGGAGAATGCGAAAGAAATGAAGAATCGCATTCGCCTGCAGGGCTATGATGAGTTGTTGGCAAAATTGGATTTCTATAAACTAAACCAATTGCTCAATGCGGCGCAGGCGCAGTTGGATAAACTGAACCTGATTGACACGCTAAACAACGAAGCTGATACCACCAACCTGTTGAATACCGCCTTGGAGGATGTCATTTTCCTGTTCACTAAAATATCGGAAGAAGAACTGATACTGGCCGACCAGCTACGTGGGCAATTGAAACGAACGAGGGAAGTATTGCTTTTCAACTTCGATAAAAAAGACCCGGAGTTTATTTCACTCAAAGAAGAACTGGAACGCCTATTTAAAAAGAAAAACCTCGATGAAGTGAACCAGCAGGACATGCGCGAAAACATCGGACTGCTGAAATCCATTTACGACAGGGTTACTGAACTGAACCGGCGAAACTCTTTACTCAAAGCAAAATACGAGCAGGACGAAAAATATGCGCGCATCCATAAGCGACTTGTAGAAAACAAAAGCATCTCTGCAAAAGAAACACAACTGCACGAAGCCTTAATGAACGTAAAAACGCAAACCGACGAACAGCTACAGAACAACAAAAATGTGCTTGACAATGAGGTTTTCTTTACCGACCGGTATATGCTGAACGTCGTTGCCAACGAATTTGTACGGAAGCAAAAATTAAAGCTAGACATCCACACCACCAAAGCTATCAACACATTGATAGCCGGTGAATACATAGCGCAATACAACAATTACTTATAATGACCGACCTAACTTTTGTTGCGAAAACAAAGCAACTGATAGACAGCTTGAAAGCCGTATGCGCCAACTATGGCTTGGGCAACGATGGCAACGAGTTCAAAATTATTACGCAGGTATTCCTGTATAAATTCATGAACGACAAATTTGCCTTTGAAACTAAAAAGCTGCCGGAATACAAACTGGATACGGCAGAAAATTTTCAGACCGCTTTGGCAGCTATTCCTGAAGAAGAGTATGGGATGCTCTTAGCGTTCATTGACCCAAACACGCCGCAACTGCAACCTCATCACACCATTACTTATTTATTCAACAAACAGAACGAGGATGATTTTGCAAAGACGTTCGACGATACATTGCGGCAAATCAGCATCAACAATGCAGAGATTTATTCCGTTAAATCATCATCCGGAGCTAAGGACAAGATGTTTGATGAACTAAGTCAGTTTATCAGTGATCCTTCTCAAAGAGATTCGTTTTGTAAGGCTCTTATCAGTAAGCTGTTTGAGTTCAGCTTTGAAAAGATGTTTGGTGAGAAATACGATTTCTTCGCCACCATCTTTGAATACCTCATTAAAGATTACAACAGCGATAGCGGCGGCAAGTATGCCGAGTATTACACGCCTCACGCCGTAGCCCGCATTATGGCGGCTATTATGGTAACGGATAAACCGAAGGGTGTAAAAGTGTATGACCCGAGCGCGGGGTCGGGCACGTTGCTCATGAACATTGCCCATGCCATTGGTGAGGAGAATTGTAGCATTTACAGCGAAGACATTTCGCAAAAGTCAAGCAGCATGTTGCGGCTAAACCTTGTGCTGAACAACCTGAGCCAAAGCATACCGCACATTATAAAAGGCAACACCATACAGGAACCTTTTTATCGTGAAGAGAAGTTTGACTACATCGTCAGCAACCCGCCGTTTAAGCTCGACTTTTCTGATTTCCGCAGTGACTTGGATAAAGACATCAACAAGACCCGCTTTTTTGCCGGCATCCCCAAAGTGCCGCAAAACAAGAAGGAATCTATGGCCATCTATCTCTTGTTTATACAGCACATCATGTATAGCCTTAGCAAAAAAGGAAGGGCTGCCGTGGTGGTGCCTACCGGTTTTATTACAGCACAAAGCGGCATAGAAAGAAACATACGTGAAGCCATGATAGAACGCAAGCTGCTGCGTGGCGTGGTGAGTATGCCAAGCAACATATTTGCAAGCACAGGCACCAACATCAGCGTGTTGTTTATGGATAACCGCGCCGATGCCGAACACATTGTGCTGGTAGATGCCAGCAAATTGGGCGAAACCATAAAAGAAGGGAAGAACCAGCGCACCCGGTTAAGAGACAGCGAAGAAGAGCGCATCATTGCTGCCATGAACGAAGCAAAAGCCGAAGAAGATTTTAGTGTGGTTGTAACGGCTGATGAGATACGGCAGAAGAACTACAGCTTTAGCGCAGGACAATACTTTGAAGTGAGGATAGATTACGTGGATATAACGGCGGAAGAATTTGCTGAAAAGATGCAGGGTTATCAAAATAATTTGCAGCAGTTCTTTGCGCAAAGCAGGGAATTGGAAATGCAGATACAACTACAAGCGAGAGAGCTTACTTATGTATAACATTGAGAACAGAAAAATCGGTGAAATTGTAACTTTTAAAAGAGGTTATGATTTATCAACGAACGAACGATTAAACGGAAGTTTTCCAGTCATAAGTTCTGGTGGAGTGTCAGGTTACCATTCAGAATACAAAAAAGAAGGCGAAAGTATAATTATAGGTCGATATGGAACGCTAGGTGAAGTCTATTACGTAAACGAAAAATATTGGCCTCACAATACAACCTTGTATGCTATAGATTTTCACGACAACGTTCCAAAGTATGTTTTCTATTTAATGAAGTGCTTAGGAAATTTAAAAACATCTGATAAAAGCGCAGTTCCAGGGATTAATAGAAACGATTTACACGAATTAACTGTACCGTACATTAAGAACAAAAATCAACAAACAAAAATTAGTTCTATTCTTTCTGCCTTTGACGATAAAATAGAATTCAACAATAAAATTAATGCAGAGTTAGAAGCTATGGCAAAAACGCTATACGATTATTGGTTTGTACAGTTTGACTTTCCTGATGAAAACAGTAAACCTTACAAATCATCGGGCGGTAGCATGGTGTATAATGCCGAATTAAAAAGAGAGATACCAGAAGGTTGGGAAAAGAAGACATTTGGGAATTATGTGCCATCTAAAGGGGGATTTGCCTTTAAATCAACTTGCTGGCAAAAAGAAGGAATACCTGTTATCAAAATAAAAGATATTCAAGAAAATTATACCTTGAGCATTTCTGATTTTTCTTTTGTTGATGCGGATATAAGCCTGCTTGCAAGAAAATTTATTGCAAAGCCTGGTGATATTGTTATTGCCATGACTGGTGCGACAGTCGGTAAATATGCAATAGTGCCATATTCAGACAAGGCAATGCTTGTTAATCAACGTGTGGGTCTCTTTCAGCTTGGAGAAGAGGGAATATTTAAACTGCCATTTCTAATCAATTCGCTAAATCAAAAATATTTCAGAGAAAATGTATTCACAATCGCAAGTGGCGCGGCTCAACCTAACATAAGCAATGAGCAAATTAATGATATTTTGTTAGTCTTGCCTCACAAAGAATTAGTAAGTACTTACAATAAAAGTTTACAAAGTGCTTATCAAATAATTTTAAACAACCAATACCAAAACCAAACCCTTGCTGCTCTCCGCGATTGGCTGCTTCCCATGCTCATGAACGGACAGGTTACCATAAACGAAGCTTACAAAACAGCAGAGGAAACAGTAAATGTATCCGCCGAACCAAATTCTGAATATAAAACGTCAGTAAAAAATCTTTCGATTCCTGACAAAAGTAAAGGCTTTGCCAAGCAGGTATTAGCTGGCAAAATCGTATTGTTGTTCATAGAAGATAAACATTTCACCCGCATTAAGTTTCAAAAGCTGCAGTTCCTTGCAGAACACATTGCGGAGGCCGACTTGAACCTCAACTATTATTTCCAAGCTGCCGGTCCCTACGACAACCGCTTTATGCATACTATTTCCGACAGTTTCAGAAAGTTAAAGTGGTTTAATGAGCAACGGTACCAGTTCATTCTCTTATCAAACTATGATAAGATTGAAGACTATTACACCGGGTATTTTAAACCGGTTGAGAATAGTTTGAGTAAGCTCTTTACATTGTTGCTCACGGCTACCGAAGGCGAGGCCGAAATCATTGCCACCATATATGCTGTATGGAATAATCGCATTATCAAAAAAGAGCCGGTAACCAACAAATGGCTAACCGAAGATTTTTACAACTGGAGCGACAGAAAGCGCCGCTATTCCGAAGATGAAATTTTAAAAGGCATACAATGGTTGCAGGAGAATGAATTTGAGCCGAATGGCTTTGGAAAGGAAATCAAACGGGCGAAAAAGTGAAAGTGGCAACTTACCTGTAAACAATTTTAAAATCATCATTATGACCAATATCATTCAAAGAGCTCTTCAAAACAAGTCTTACCATAAAGATTTAGAGTTTCTTATAAATTCGATCCCTCTCTTTTAGAGACCATCTATTTCAGCAACAATGCGTTTGAGGATGGATTCATTCAAGTAGGACATTTATAAATCTTTTCCAGAACAAGAATAAACGCAATTGAGACAGATGAAAGTTTCAATATGAAAGCCGGAATTGAATCTCATTATTCAGCCGCGGAAGAACATTTTAGATTTGCTGAGGGTATACAACGCTTACGACTTTTAAATACTGAAGCCTCGATATGTTTAACATTTCCATGAAATATGGCGTTTCCGAATCTGCCCGTTTGCTTGGAGTAGATAGATTCTTAATTAAGAAATGGGCATACCTTTTTTCTGATTATTTAAGCAGTGAGGCGAATCCGGGCAAAGAAAAAGTACGAGTATTTACAATCACTGATTTACGGATTTTTGCTTTCGTATTGATGTATTGGGAAGACGAGCCTGATATAGAAAATATCAAATGGGGTTTGAATTCAAGAGATTGTATCGACTGTCCTCCGATAGATAATTTCCTAACCGAAATAACTCCTTTGTTTCAGGACATGCCGGATGGTATTGATGAAACATGGAGGGGTGTAGTGTTCGGTGGAGATTTTGAGTTACGAGACATTTTTTCGACAGCAGAATCTTTCAAAACAGCAGGTGATAAACTTGTAGAATTAGCAGCGAATAGCGATGATGACAGAGAGTTATTTCAGCCAGCTATTTATAACTACAGGCATGCAATGGAACTGTATATGAAAGCAATCGTTGGAGTGGAGAAAACCCACAATTTGGCAAAACTGTTGAATAAACTAAAACAGGAAATTAAACTTTGTTTTAATGAGGACTTGCCAAAATGGTTCGAAAATTTAGTTGAAGGGTTTTCCTACATTGACCCTTCAAGTACAGCTTTTCGTTATAGCATTACACTTCCCAGCGAAGAGATTTACATCGATATGCGCCATGTAAAAAAATTAATGGACTGGAGCGCAAAGGCATTTCGTAATATAAGAGAAGTAATTTATTAGCATCCAGCATTTTGATCTCTCCCTTTAAAGTATTCTTTGCTCACACAGATGTTTTCACCGACATGATAATTTGAAAATGGATTGAAAGAACAAAAACACTATTACTAATAATTCAGTGCTTATGCCAAATGAAAAACTTACCACAATCCCTTATGAATTTGGAATTACAAGCAGCAGGGGAAAATCATTTGATGAAAATGAAACTTACTTCAAAAGAGTAGAAAAATTAAAAGAACTGCCTTATACTGAGGAGCTAATTGACATTTTCAGACACTATGTGCGTAACTGCATTCCCTCTCCGGTAGCTTTAGAAAATGAATACTGGATGTGTTCCTGTTTCCCCGGCAATTACAATACGCCCATCCGAATCAATATTTACTGGCATGAGGTATTTCGCATACAGGAAGCTCAAACCTCAACAGAAGATGCTATACAATGGGATATTATGGTGTACACAGATAAGTCAATACTGAATGCATTGGAGTTTAGAAAGCTGAAGAAAAGCCTTCCGGATGTGATGATTGACAAAGAGCTTTATTACCCGAAAGGGTTAGACACCCAGCAGGCGATTATAATTTCGGCAGGGGATTATTTTACCTGTATGGAACAAGAAAGTGTACTGGAGAGCGTCAAACAATACAACTACCAACTGATGCAGAAGGGAAGACGGGTTCACAATGGTCATAATCATTATTTATCTAGGTTAGCCTTTTCGCTTTAAAAGATGTAACAGACAATAGAAGACTTATATCTACCCTTGTGGATACCCAAACTTATTAAAATCAGAAACGATTTTCAGGCAGGTTAAGAGCTCTGTTCAATTCAGTGTAAAGGAAGTTGCTTTTTGAAGACAGAAATTCTCAATAGATGTTTGAAGATTGGTAGTACGATTTTCTTCAAAGAGTTGATATTTGTTGATTATATTTTTTTCGATGGCAAAAGCATCTAAGCAAAAAACATTTGATCCAAGACCGTACATGCAGCTTGCAATAGAGGAAATGAATAAATCTGTAAACGAGTCGAGGCCTGATGGTAAAATACCTCCCAAAGTTGGTGCTGTTTTATTATTTCCAAATGGAGATGTAAAAAGAGCACACAGAGGGGAATTAAGAGAAGGAGACCATGCAGAATATACCTTGATAGAAAGAAAGCTGCCTCATGAAAGATTAAATGATTGCATTCTATTTACCACTTTAGAACCCTGCGTACAAAGAAATAAACCTAAGATTGCCTGCTGCAAGCGAACAACTAACGCCAGAATCAAGACTGTATATGTTGGTATTATAGATCCTGATCCTACTGTATCTTCCAAAGGCATTGCTCACTTAGAGCAGAGTGGTGTAAGTGTTATCATGTTTGATCGGGATTTGCAGAAGCAGATAGAGAAAGAGAATGAAGGCTTTTTGAAACAAGCTATAGAACGAAGGCGAGGTGTTCAAGAGGAAGTTGTGCTTCCTTCTATGGAGAAACCCAATAGTCAAATCAGTTTTGATGATTTTTCTGTAGAAGCTTTACAAAAATTTATTGTCGAATCTAAGCTGGCCTTTAAAATCGAACAACCGGAGTTTAAGAAATATCTCACTGACTTTGGTGTACTAGCGGTTGATAAAAAGACAGGTGAATTACGACCAACAGGTTTTGGTATTTTATTATTCGGTTTTAATCCCAGAGTTATTTTCAAGCAAGCCGTGTTAAAATGCTCTGTTGATTATGGTGATAAGAATATAGAAACCAAAGACTTTAGCCAACCACTCGTTTTAGTACCTGATTTAGTAGAGGAATGGATCCGAAAGGTTCTTCCTGTGATTAAGAATACATCATCCTTTAAGAGGAAGGACATTCCAGTGTTTCCGATTGAAGTGCTTCGTGAGGCCGTTATTAATGCTCTTGTCCATAGAGATTATTCTATAGAAGGTGCAAAATCATACTTTCAGATTACCAGCGATAAGATTGAGATTAAAAGCCCAGGTGCTCCTGTGCGTTCAATCTCAATAGAACAGTTAAATACATTCAAGGCGCCATCTATTAGCCGCAACCCTATTATTGCTTATGCATTTAATCTTATGGGATATGTGGAAGAAACTGGCTTTGGAATGGATGCTCTTAGATCCCTGCAACAGCAATACGATCTGCCGCTACCTGAGTATACGTATGAAGAGCCATATCTTACCTTAACTTTTGCCAGAACATTAGAGGCTGTTAAGAGAGTTTCCCAACATGAAGGTGTGGCAGAGCTTTCAGATGATGAGTTGAAAGGGTATGAATGGATAAAGTCACAAGACGAAATATCGGCTAGGGATTATGCACAACACTTTGAATATACACAAAGAACTGCTAACCGTCACTTAAGTACCATGTTGAAACTAGGCTTAATAAAGAACAATGAGGAAACTCAAAAGTCTCCTAAGTTGAGGTATTCCGTAAAGTAGAAAGCATAAACATAGACATGAACATAGACATGATGTCTATGTTCACCCCATTTAAACGTGATTTATATATGAACATAGACATAAAGATAGGCATTATGTCTATGCTCACCTAGGTTGAGTAATACAATTATACAGTGCAATTAGACAGACGGACAAAACATGGTAGAAGAGCTGAATTGTAAGGTGCAAGTTGATAAGAGGATATGCTGATTTCTTTCTTTATTTCTTTGCAAGCAACTCCATCATAGCTCTGTTTTGCTCTTTCAAATACTCAACTTCTTTCTGCAAAGAATTAATAGCCATTTTATATCCTTCCACCTCAATATCGCTTCGGCGATTGTCGTTGTGCGTATAGTGAGATCCGATTCCAACATTTGAAGAGTTGCTGATGTGCTGTATATTGATTTCGTCAGGAATATTGAGGATGTCAACAACACTAACTTCCAGCACCTTTGCTATTTCTTCCAGCCTGTCATAGCTTGGACTGCTGTCACCCCTTTCGAGATTGCCATAGGCGGTCACACTCATGTTTAATTGATCAGCTACATACTCTTGCTTATAGCCTTTCAGTTCCCGGACTTTCCTGATTTTGTCTCCGACGTGCATCTTCATAAGTTTGGCGCTCAAAGTTTTAAATAAGTTGTGCAGAAAAAGAAGAACGAACAAAAAAATAGAATCTGTCTAATCCCTGCTTCGCCTTCTTCAAAAATACGAATATAAAGTGAAGCGGCACTTGATACAAAACAAAGTATCAGAGCAATCAATAGCTCCCTCATTGAACAAAATCTAAATCGTACAAAGGGCTCTGCTCACCATCGCATTCGCCGTTGCGATATAAAAATGCTTTTGCTGTTCGAAAAGCATTTTGATATCGCTCAAACTTCTGCTTTCCGGATTGGCAGTTTCGGTAGACACAGAAACGCCATTTTCTAGCTTACCTTTCGTAAAACATCGTAAGCTTTTCTGACTGGAGGTAGATGGTACTTTGACCCTCGATTTCTCCTGATATGGATTCCGGAAAATGCCGCTTTACCATCACTGGATTTCAAAACGAGTATAGCTTATCATGCTTTCTGATAGTTACTCTAAAAAATGGAAGTCTTCTTTTCAATTCGCACACTCCGACACCCTTGTGAATGCGTTCGAATTGCAATCAATGTCGCTCTAAAAGTAGAGAAAGCAACCTCTCAAACTCTACGTTTAAACACGTAATTTTTAGTTTCTTTTTTTGCTGTATCTCCTTAAGAAAGAAGCGCATTAATGCTGCTCCCAAATCAAAAATTTAAAGGAGAAATATCCCCCAAAATTTTGTTGAGTCACCTTGCATTTTATGATTCAAATTTAAGCTTATCGCCCTTCAAAATTTCCGCAAAATGACCGCTTTTTCACCTGACTAATATTTGGTCAGGTATTGACTTCTCTTGTTCCTCTTTCTACTTTCGGTATCTAATCATTTTGTGAACAAGAAAAAGAGGTAAGAGTATGAATGAGACACCGATGCTGTTCCCAATAGAACCGAATGCGTTCTGGCAGCAGATGAAGAAACTGATAGAAGAGGCGGTCAGTGAAAAAGCGCAGAAGCAGTCCTTACAAAAGGAAGAACACCTCCCGCAGAAACCCCTGTTTAAACTATCCGACCTGTGCTTCATTTTTCAGGTATCGAAGCCCACCATCTATGAGTGGATCAATGACGGTAAGCTGCGCTCATTCAAGATTCGTAACCGCAGGTATTTTACCCGTGAGGATGTCGAAGCGGTGATCAAAGGAAGACATCTCCCCCCAAGTCCTTTCTTTCCTTCTGATAACCCTAAAAGTTAGAGCTGTGAACTGCGCAGAAGCCAATGAGCTTTCGCTCATCGGCTACCTTTCTTTCCTGGGACACCAGTCTCAAAAGATAAGAGGAGAAGACCATTGGTATCTCTCTCCCTTACGGGAAGAAAGAGAGCCTTCTTTTAAAGTGAACCGGAAGAAAAATGTCTGGTATGACCACGGTACCGGCAAGGGCGGAACCTTAGTAGATTTCGGCACTTCATATCACGCCTGCAGTATTGCTGACTTGTTACAAAAGCTGGCTCTTTTTTCTTTTCACCCGCACTCTCCATTACTGACAAAAGGAAGCACCACTGAGAGGGCCGAAAAGCGGAAAGAATCAGAAACACGAGTAGCAGGAGCTGCCGAAAAGACACCGGTTCACCGGCACACCCATACGGGAGAAGAAACGGAAAGGAGTGCCCCTGAACCGGCTCTCATTGTCATAGCCGCAAAGAGCCCCGTCACAGACCCCCGCCTTTGCCGCTATGTAGCCACCCGAAAGATACCCGAAGACGTGCTGAACCGATACTGCAAAGAGGTATTCTTCTCTCTGAATGAGCGGAAGTTTATTGCCATCGGCTTCCAGAACAGCGAGGGTGGCTGGGAGCTTCGCAATGAGCGTTTCCAGGCGTCATCCCCACCCAAAGCTTTTACTCTCTTAAACAACGGAAATAATAGTTCAATTAAGGTCTTTGAAGGCTTCTTCGACTTCCTCTCTTACCAGACTCTTCAAAGGGAAAGAAAGCTGCCAAAGGAAGAGCAAACAAACGGTTCGGACTACCTGATTCTAAACTCTCTTTCTTTCTTCCAAAAGAGCTTGTCACTGTTAGAAAAAAGAGAACGGGTTGAGTTGTACTTAGATAGGGACGCAGCCGGCAGAAAATGCACAAAAGAAGCCCTCAAACGACCTGACCATTTTTTGGACAGGTCCGCCCTCTATCGCGGATACAAAGACTTAAACCAGTGGCATCAAAGAACTGATGGAAAGAAGCTGATGAAACGCGATAGGGGAAAACACTTGTAACAAACTCGGGTAGTAGCAAGCGGTGTTTTTGTTACACAAAAACAGGTTCGCTTGCCCTTCTGCTCCCGGTGGTCGCATCAGGGAGAACTGCAAAAGATGCTGAAAGAAAACGGAGGAGAGTATGGAAAATGTGGAAAGAGAAACGACTGAAAACCTACCCGAAAGTGAAACCGATGGAAAGGAAAAATCTGCGGGTGAAAAGAAAAAAAAGGGCGGTCGTCCACGGAAGCCCAACGGGCGCTCGTGCCTGACCGGAATAAGGTTCACCCCGGCAGAATATCAGATCGTCCAAAACAAGGCAAAGGAAGCGGGCAGGAAGCCTACTGTATATATTAGGGAGACAGCTTTGAGAGGAGGTAATGTAAAAGCTTCTCTTAATGCGGAACAGATGGCGCTAATCCGGCAGCTTGCCGGCATGGCAAACAACCTCAACCAGCTCACAAGGAAATATCACCAGGCAGGCCTCGAAACAGGCAGAATATTCTCCGCGGATTTAGGCAAAGCCATTCGCCAGCTGATGAACCGGATAGAAGGAGAAACGCAAAAGGGAGACAAGCAAAAATGATCAGCAAAGTAGTGAGAGGAAAAACATTTTACGGAGCCTGCCGGTACGTGTGCGGGAATGAGAAGAGAGCTGTCATTCTGGAAGCGGAAGGTGTGAGGGAGTATAACTACCGGGAAATGGCACGAGACTTCGAGGTGCAGCATAACCTAAGACCCTCGTTAGGGAAGCCCGTCTTCCACGGTATCCTGAGCTTTTATCCGGGAGAGAAACCCGAGGATGAAACGATGATACAGATAGCACGGGATTACTTAAAACACATTGGTATCAAAGACACGCAGTATGTCGTCACTAAGCACACAGACAAAGATCATTTGCATCTGCACATCCTGGCGAACATGGTAAACAACAAAGGAGAGACGATAAAAGATAATTTTATCGGACTGCGAGGAAAGAAAGCGGCTGAGCTAATTACAATTGGTTACAAACTGATTGAAGCTAAAGGGAAAGACCTTTCTAAAACAAACATCGAAAGCCTTAACGAAAGAGAAGCTATTCGATACAAAATCTATGGCATCATCAGCGAACAACTACCAAAGTGTCGAACGATGGAAGAACTGATAACCACTCTTCAAAAGAAAGGAGTCGAAACAACATATAAGTATAATGCAGGAACGAGCGAAAGGCAGGGTGTTAGCTTTTCAATGAATGAGTATAAGTTTAAAGGAAGTGAGGTTGATCGAAATTATTCGCTTGCAAATTTGGCTAAAGCGCTTGTAAGGCGACAAAACCTAATCCCGATTGTAGCGGTGAACACTCCGGTTGATGGGAAAAGGAGGTACTCCACAAAGAACGAAACAAGAAAAATAAAGAAACTTGATTGGGAGTTGTCGAGGACCAGTTTCCTAAAAGAACTGTTCCATTCTGAAACTTCACCCGAGGTGCAGCCCCCAAGTTTGTTGCCTAAGAAGCGAAAAAAGAAAAAGAAGGGAAGAAATTTATAGTTAATTCAGATTGGTCCTGCTCTAAAGCATATTATGCCTTCTGGCGCTTAGTCTGGTGCACAAACGAATATCACGGGAACACCGTAATTTGCTCATCTTCACCATCCTCGACAGTAAGTTGACCACATAAGAGCAGTTAATTCTCATTTCTGTTACTCAACTCTTTTATTATGTATGTGGATATATAATTGAATTATTGCAAGCGCTTTATATTTCGAATTTGGAATCTGTCGACAGAGCGTACTTTGTGATAATCTCAGTATAAAATTCCTCGGCTTTAGGGTAAACATCTTTAATGTCGTCAAGATTCAGCGTGTGATAAAAAGGGGCAATGTATCGTTTGTTTACGACAGTTTTCTTGATTGATTGCAAAAGCCTTGAAGAGTCCTCTTTGAAATATTTATAGCCTCGCTCAAAATCGCTAACGTGAATTAAGGACAAAGGAAAAATTCGAACATTTTCGAAATTGGTTTGAGCTAATAATTCTGCGAATCTGTTCTGAAAAATCTGGCTCATAAAAGGCGTTTGCAGAGCCTTTTCGTTTACAATTATTACCGGATAAAAATCATATCGGACAGATTTGTCAAATGCTTCATCCAAAGAAGAGATATGCTTTTGAATTCGACCAATGTGTTTGACAATTTGATCTATTCCAAAGCTATAAAAGAATTTGTCTCTGTCGCTGCTATAAAGTTGATCAACATTGCCGGAATACTTAGCTTTATCAAAAATAGTCGTGGCTTTCACTTCTCCCACAATAATCTCGTTATCACGTCGGATGTACAAGTCTGCAAGCTCTATAGGCTGCTTTTTTACCGTCAACTTCAATTCATCAAACATCAAAACAATCTCATCCGAATCTTGATAGATAGATGTTATAATCTCATGTAAATAAGATTCAAGAAATAACCCAACGATTGACCAATATCTTTTGGCTGAAAATAGATTTGATTCGTTGGCACCTCTAAGATTTTTCAGATAATCGAACCAAAAATCATTGATAAGCTGTTGATACATTTTCTCGACTAAAAAAGTCATGTCAAATAATAGATACGTGAAAGGTGCAGTTTTGTAGAAGGGATACTTTTTTATAGACAACAGTTTTTCAACTTTATCAGTTGGTTGAAGTTGGGAAAAAATAGTAAAAAGAGAATCATTTTTTTCGGGTACATAATAATAAAAGTCATGTAATTCATTAACGTTTTTATTAGCGGCGTACATCGACATCACCCGAAAAATGTATGTTTCAAAATCAATGTGGTAATAATTCTCGAAGTAAGAGTTGAAATGGGTTCCAATTTCATCATTTTCTGAAAAAAATCTCATGAGGCGATAACCACGAAAAGGAATATGCAGTAGGAGTGTATCAACATTAAGCTCATTTAAGGCAAGCATTGGGGCGTTTATCGTTTCCAGAGCAGAAAGTGGCTTTTCTTTTTGTTCCTCGATATTTGTGAGAGCCGTGTTTATGCAGAATATGTATTGCATAATCGCGTTTTTGACTTCCAAATTTTCTGCATCAAAATTTTCAATCTGTTGCAACTCGGATTGTATAATTTCTTCCAATGAATACAGACACATTTGTCTAGTAAAAATTAATGGATAGTCAACCGGATCATCTGAATTCAAGTTGTGTTCAACCATAAAACCGGATGCTCTTATGACATAATAGTTATACAATTGTGAATCTGGATAACACATCATTTTTAGAATATCGTTCTGTGTTTCATTTGATTGATCGCCAAAGGGATTGAATTTAGGCCGAAGTCGATAGTTGATGGAGCATAGCAATGCAATTAAATGAACTTTCGAAATTCCATTCAATAAGCTCAGCCTATTCTCAGGCATTGGGAAATCATAAACATCTTTATAACCCAGAATTACTTTCACTTTTGGATAATCTTGCATCGAGATAATTATTTGCTATTCAAAAATTGTAAAAAGGTTGTGATGTAGATTTATTCTTTTCCTTCATCTGTCATCCATGGTACTAAGACCTCATAAACCGTCCAGTTCTGCTCATTTGCTCGGTTGTTATACAAGCCTTTATATTTCAATAACCTCAACGTTCCAAGCTCCAAATACCATAAACCCACTTGCACAGCTTCTAACTTTGTTTGCATAGAAAGAGTTGAAACTGTAGCCAGTTTGTTTTTTTGTGAATGTACAAGAGCATTTCTGATAGCTACAAATCCTTCCGGAGCGTCAGCTTCTTTCGTATCTTTTGATTTTATCTGTTCACAAAATTTTTTAAAATTGGGGTAATTCGCTGGTACTTCTCTCTTCACATTACATAAGTGAATTAGGATGCGGATTTTATTAGCGGCAGTGAGCTTTGTCCTTTCATCATCTTCAAGCATTCTCAATTGTTCGATAACCAGCCAATTAAAGACTAGCTCCAAAGCGGCTTGAATTATAATGATCTGTGTCTCAAAGTGACCAGACCCTGTTAGAGAATGAACTTCAGTGTGCCAATCGCTTAAAGACTCCAAAAACGGTCGTTCTTCTTTTGAGTGCCACCTTCTATAATACTGCTCCCACAAAGCATTGATAGGATACGACTTGTACAATGGAAAGGCACCTGGATCAAAATTATATTCATAGCCGGCATATCCTTTATAATCTTTCCAATTTATAATTTCAGACGAATAGCCGTGCCTTAAAACTAAACCGCAAGCTGTACCATTTATAAGATTGATGAAATGATGCAGACAATATAAATCCCGAGTTACAACTTCATGCTTTACCTTTTTCGTGTATCTCAGTTCGCAATTATAAAGAATCAAATAACCACCTTGTTTTTTTAAAGCTTTCTCCTTATCGTGAAAGTTTAGTTCTTTTTCTAAAATTAAAGTGAACCTCTCATTGATTAAAGTGGTGCGATAATTAGGTAATATGACCTCTTCCCCATCGATTGTTGTTTTTACTTCATCACCTGGTAGAGAGCATAAATTTGTGATATTGAATTTTATGACGTCAACATCATAAGCATTTTCCGTAACTACTCCATCATAAATATAACCGTAAATAATAATCTCATCACCAGTGTAATTAGTCTCTTGTATAGTTATAGTTCCTAACCTGTGATTTCCAATTAAAGCGGAAGTATCGTGCGGTCGAATAAGCACATGAGGAGTTCTTTTTATGAAAGCTGTTATTCGTAGACGAGGCTTAGGGAGCCATGTAAATTTTACAGAACCAGTTACTTCTATTTCTTCGTGAGAAGTCTTCAAATAAAAAATTCCGTCATGAATTACGATGTCGTCATTCGGTTTATTCATTGTGAAATCAGGATGAAGCATTTCGGGAATATCTTTAGATGCTTCCATATTCAATTTTGCATTTAGAAACAAGCAATATAAATGTTTAATCTAAAAAAAGCCGTTACACACGGTAACAGCTCCCTTTAAATTGTTGGCTTAAGCTTGATAATAAACAGTATGAAAATTAGTTCGATTGCAGCTGTAGACTGGGCGTTATTAATCGAGCTGTAGAGTAATTTTAGCTGAGTTTTTATTTTAAGTTTTAGGTTAATCAAGTTACACTTACACAAAATCTTGTCTGTTGGCAGCGATCGTTTTGAAATTTCCTAAACTCACTCAAACAAAGGTGACGAACATTTCTTGCCCCCAATCTTGCCCAATCAATTCGGAGCATTTATAAAAGATTGATTTATAAATAGTTGCGAATCATCGAAGTGGGTGATACAGGAATCGAACCTGTGACCTCTTCCATGTCAAGGAAGCGCGCTAGCCCCTGCGCCAATCACCCTGTTTATAAAAGCAAACTTATCGTATTGCGACATAAGTTTATTCAGCTTTCTGTTGAGTACGAACAGGCGTAGAATACATTCTGCGTGTTTGCGTATAATGTGTGCACTATTCATTTAATCAAGCCTTTTATTTTAACTCCTGCATTGGCATTTGTGAAGAATAACAGAGCAGGAGTTATGTGGCTGAAAGTCTCTGAAAAGCTTCAAAGGCTGCGCGTTCTACCCAGCATTCGGCAAGTTTTCCGTTTTGAACACGCCAGATGGCAATGCCTGAAAATTCAACTGCCCGCCCGTCTGCCTGAAAACCAAACATGCCATTGTTGATGCCAACATCAAACCACCGGGATACAACGCGGTCGCCGGCTTCATTGGCAAATGTTTCATCAATACGACAAAAAGCATCTTTGTATATGGTTTGAAAATGCCGCACCCATTCTTTAAAATGGGTGCGCCCGATAACAGGTTTGCCACCCGTCCGGATGCAGTAATCTTCGGTCATCAATTCATCAATGGCATCAAGGTCGTGCGTGGCTCCCCATACGCGGGTCAGAAATTCATTAGCCAGCGCTATTGCGCGTTGTGCGGGTGTTGTATTCTCTGTGTCCATCTTTTAATATTGCTGTTAGGCGTTACAAATATAACCTGCGCTGTGGCGCTATAGTGTTTGTGAAATAAAGCTGAAGATATTGAAATAGATAAGATAAAGCTGCAACTTATCTTACTCTTTTATACAACTAACTTTGCTTATTATTTTATCTCTCCGTAGCCACATGATAAGCCGGGTCTTCCAGTATGTTCACCTCAATCACATCTGCGGCATTCCGGAGAAGCTGGCGACAGTCTTCGCTTAGGTGTTTGATATGAAGTTTCTTGCCTTGTTGCTTATAACGGGCAGTCAGTTTATTCAGTGCTTCAATGCCCGACATATCTGATACGCGGCTTTCTTTAAAGTCTATAATCACTTCTTCCGGATCGCTAAGCACATCAAACTTTTCAGTAAAAGTCGTTACTGAGCCAAAAAATAAGGGACCGAATATTTCGTAGTGTTTGGTGCCTGCGTTATCTAAATATTTCCTTGCCCTGATGCGCTTTGCACTTTCCCATGCAAACACGAGAGCAGAGATAATAACACCAATAAGCACTGCCAGCGCCAGGTTATGCAGCCAGATGGTAATGAGCGCTACCAGTATGCCGACAAACACATCGTGCTTCGGCATTTTATTAATGATTCGAAAGCTGATCCATTCAAACGTGCCAACAGCTACCATAATCATAACACCGGTAAGGGCAGCCATCGGCACACGCTCAATAACCGGTGCACCAAACAGAACCACGCATAAGATGGTGAGCGAAGCTATAATGCCCGACAGCCTTGCCCTTGCGCCGGCAGACAGGTTCACTAATGTTTGCGCTATCATAGGGCAGCCACCCATCCCAAAGAAAAAGCCATTGAGGATATTGGCACTGCCTTGCGCCACACATTCGCGGTTGCTGTTGCCGCGCGTGGCTGTCATTTCATCTACCAGATTCAGCGTAAGCAAACCTTCCGTTAAACCCACACCAGCCATGATTAATGAATAGGGAAAAATGATTTGCAATGTCTCCCAGGTGAGGGGCACTTTCGGAATATGAAACGGCGGAAAGCCACCGCTGATGGCAGCAATATCGCCAACCGTTTTGGTAGGAATGCCAAAGCCCAGTACTATGAGGAAAACAACAACAATTGCCACTAATGATGGCGGCACCGCTTTGGTAATGCGTGGCAGCAATAGCACAATGGCAATGGTAAGCGCTGCCAGGCCTGCCATAATGTAAAGTGGCGTTCCGGACAGCCATGCTGCATGACCATTAACCACGGTTTTAAACTGCTCTAATTGCGCCATAAAAATAATGACGGCCAAGCCATTTACAAACCCATACATAACCGGCTGCGGCACCATGCGTATAAACTTGCCCAGCCTGAATACGCCTACCAATATCTGCAGGCAACCGGCAATGGCCACGGCGGCAAATACATAATCAAGTCCGCTCGATTTCATAAGGGCAATAAGCACCACTACGGTAGCGCCGGCACCGCCGGATATCAGCCCCGGTCTGCCACCAAACACGGCCGTAACCAAACCCATAATAAATGCGGCATATAAACCCACCAGCGGCGGAAAGCCCGCCAGGATAGCGAAGGATAAAGACTCGGGCATCATGGTCATTGCCACGGTAAGGCCGGCGAGTACTTCATTTTTGTAATTGACAGGTTGCTTGAAATCGAATAGATTGAAATAGCTCTTCATGTTCGGGGCGCAAGATAGAAAAGGGTGAGAGAGTTCTTTGCTTGTGTTTTTGTTGAGGTAAGTTTACAATTTCGCCGGGTTGGTTTTATTGTGTTGAAAGCTGGCTTTTAGCTGTTTTTCCGGGTTACGACTATAATTTACATTATTGCGGTTATAGTTTTTGAAAATGAGTGAATAAAATCGTCCGACACTTTGGTGTCATCACTTATAAATTCCTTTATCTCGCTAAAATTAATCAAGGCAACCAAAGGATGTTAAGTGTTCTTCTTTATCCGAAAGAAATGGAATGTATCTGAAACCGTTTGCAGATAGATAAATATACTCATAACCAGTGAATTAATGTAAGCAAATAGCTGCTGAAAGCAGAACCATTGCCAATGCAACGGCTCTGCTTTCAGCAGCTTATAAAATTAAAGCCTTAACTGCTTTTTAAGCTCTTTTGTAAAGAATGCATTATCCGATTGCCGCCGGCTTGCCAATATCATTTTGGCATCTTCTTCCTGCGCTATATCTTAGTTTGAAATTTCCCTGGCTGGCACCTGTAGTTAAAATTGCCTGGCTCATTGTTTTGAAGTTATAAATGATGGTGCAACGCTCCAGAGGACAGGTTGCTCACAGGGAATACGAATGGCGGGTAGTTGTATTCTTTTTACGGTTTTTATTTGAAGGATTATTCTCTCACCAGTCTTCCCTTTATCATCCAGATACCTGTTTTATTGCCAAAGGCATTGGTAGAAGTAATGGCTATAATGGTATTGTCTTTCAATATGCACAACGAGTTCCACAAACCATTTTTATCGAACGGAATATGGAAAGGTTCTTCCACCGTTACAAAGTGTTTTGCCTCTTTATCACCCATAGCTACCTGCATGGCCGACTGCTCCCAGTTGTGGCTGCGGTGTTCATTGCTTTGATACGATAAGATTGTTGCGCCGCTATGCAATTGCCTGATAAAAGGCGCACCTGCATACACCGTGTCCGGCAAAGGCGGAAGTAAGGCAGACGTTCTGTTGCTGTCTGTAGCGTCAACGGTTGCCTTCCAGTTTTGTGCAAGCGTATTGCGGATGATAGAAGGCTTGAATTGCCCGCCGCCATTGTCTTCTATAGAAAATACAATCTCTTTATTGCCATGCAGAAGTAAGGGCACCGGCATGCCATCGCGGTGATGCGGCGTGAACGAAACAATCTCAGGTTTAGCACTCCATGTGATGCCGCCGTCGAAAGAACGAAACATAGAAATATCCTGCTCGTTCGATGTTGTATAAATGCCTTCGTTAGAAAAGAACAGTTGCACTTCGCCCGAAGGAAGCTGTAGTTGCGCCGGCTCCCAGCAGCCATCTTCAAAGGCAAAAGAAGCGGTATATAAAGTGCGCTCATCCTTCCATGTATCGCCGCCATCGTAGCTTTTGAGGGTGCAGATGGCAAAGTGTTTTGTAGTGTCCCAGGTGCCGTTTATTTTATGCGGACGAGGGTTGTAAGATACCAGCAGCGAGGCATCCTGCAGTTGTATTATATCGGGCACACTCATGTTGATGCCATCTCTTTTATCTACTATCGGTACAGGCGTTTGCCAGGTTCTGCCCTCGTCTTTGCTTTTGGTAAACTGTATGCCGCCAGCACTTTCATACACACAGAAAAGATCGCCTTCTGCCGACTGTATCATGCGTGCATAATTAGCAGTCGCGCCCATTGGCGAAACCTGTACCCCTGTGCCTGGATCCCAATGAATATGCGGCTTGGCAGTATGCGTTGCTTTGTTGCGCTGCGCAAAAGAAGCAGTTGCGAGGCAAAGAATGAGAAGAGGTAAAGAAAGGTTTTTCATGCGGCAAAGACGTGTGAGGATAAAAACCGCAAAGTTGCAGCTTCGCTAAGGTAAGTATATCAACAGATACGTGAAGGACGCCTTATTTTTGATGCCTCTTGCCCAATTATAAAATAAACCAAACAATATAGTCTATGAAAAAAGGAATGATGCTATTACTGCGCCTTTGCCTCGCGCAATCTCTGTTATATGCACAAAAAGAAACACCGCACTGGGAACAACTTTTTAACGGGAAGGACATGGCGGGCTGGGATATGAAATTTACCGGCTCTAACCTGAACGAAAATTACAACAACACCGTGCGGGTAGAAGACGGCATCATGAAAATGAACTATGATAATTACACCACGTTTACCAACCAGTTTGGGCACATTTACTACAACAAAAGCTATAGTTATTACAGGCTTGTGGTGGAGTACCGCTTTGTAGGCAAGCAGGCAAAGGGCGGACCTTCGTGGGATGTACGAAACAGTGGTGTGATGGTGCACTCACAGTCTGCCGCCAGTGTAGGTAAAGACCAGGAGTTTCCGGTATCGCTGGAGTGCCAGCTATTAGGTGGATTGAACGATGGACAACGAACGACTGCCAACCTCTGCACACCCGGCACTTATGTGGAAATGGGAGACACAGTGAACCGTAACCATTGCATTAATTCTACCTCCAAAACTTATAACGGCGACCAGTGGGTAACGGTCGAAATGATCGTACTGGGCGACTCGCTGATACAGCACTTGGTAGATGGCAAAATAGTACTGGCATTTACGCACCCAAAGATTGGTGAAACCGGTGACGACATAGCGCGTTATATAGATGTTGCCGGATACCAGAGCAAGATGGATGCGCCGCTGAAGGAAGGATACATTGCCCTGCAGGCAGAGAGCGCGCCGGTGCAGTTTCGGAAAGTGGCTTTGCTGAATTTGGAGCCTTCTAAAAACGACCCGGTGGCTTTGAAAAAGGCGTTGGCTATACCGTATAAGTGATAGGCTTGCAGGGGCGGTTTGGAAAAAAAAGATCAAAGAGTAGTTCCGATTATGAATATGACTTTGTAAGCTGTAGCATTGATGGTAAGCCCGGAATTACAATAATCATTAGTCAGCATTGGCAATGCGAACATATTGCCTGGCAATGCCATCATACGTAGGCGCCCGCGGGTCGAGCGTTAAAGTATCGTTGCCAATGGAATACCCGATTGTATCAGTGGAATTGAATATAATAGCACTGATAGGATCACCATTCTCCGGACCCTTCGTCTGTGCGAGGTTGTAGCTCCCGCTATCAAGAAGAATATGATTTTCGTAATGCCAGAACATGGTGCCGGTAAACTTGTATGTATTGCCGTTGCCAGGCTCCATTGTGCCGCCTGCGGTAAAGCCACCCCAATATGACCTGTACTCCCATTCGCCGGGCAATGCATTGGGACCTTTTACAATATTGCTTTTACGCACTTGTTCTTTTTTGCAACCTATGGCTGCAAGCAGGAAAAGACTGGCGAAGAGGAAAAAAAATGGTTTCATGGCAATTGTTTGTTTAATGATAAGTAAACGAACGATAGCGTTGCTTAGGGATACGAATTTCCTGAAATTATTTATTGGTAGGACGTTTTTATAAGATTCAGACACCTGTTTTCGTGGGTTAGAAGCAACGGGTCTTCGGCGCTGCCTTGTGAATGATTGAAGAATATTCTGCCAGCAGGCGCCCGAACTTTTCCCGGCACTTATGCCCGTTGTACAGCTTCTGCAACGACAGGCTTTGCAGAAGCAGGCATGGGATGAGATATCGGATCACCATCTGATGTGCTGCGTAACTGATGGAGGGAACAGGAAGGAAACGGGAACGATGGAGAGCCGGGCTTTGAAGATTATTGCGGTTAAGAAAAGAATGACTCTTATTTTAGTATCGCTTTATTGCCATCATACATTCATAAACAATAAACAGGGTTTCATGTTTGCAAGATTTACTTACCTCTATATTAATGAGGACAAACAGCCTGAAGCCAAAGCAGTATACAACAGTGAGATAGCACCTGTTATCCGCAAACACAAAGGAAACAAACAGATGTTATTGCTGGAGGCGCCGGGCGGCAGCAACGAGTTTATCTCTTATTCGTTATGGGAAGAAGAGAATATAAAAGCATTTGAAGCGAGTGATGACTATCCGCCTGTAATTGCCAGGATTAAAGAGCTGGTGTTTCAACCACCTGTACAAAAATACTGCCTTGTAAACAGCTGGTTTTACCCAGCATATTTGTTCTTCGATGTAACTGCATTATCATCCTAAAGACTGTGACTGAGTTGACGTGAATGAGCAATAACATACCATCGTCGCATTTTGCACTTTTATTGACGCGTTTAGCACTGCTTTAGCTGTAAAGAAAGCCATACGTTTGTACCATCATACATACTTGACAATGAAAACAATAGCTGACACATCAACAAGAGACGAACTGATACAACGCATTCATTTGCTTACCGAAAGCAGTGCACCGCTATGGGGCAAAATGACGGTTTCGCAAATGATAAAACATTGCTCGCAATGGGATGAAATGGCGCAGGGAAAAAAGAAATACCGGCAATCGTTTATGGGGAGGCTGTTTGGCAAAATGGCGTTGCGAAGTATGATGAATGATGCGCCCCTAAAGCGGAACATGCCTACCGTTCCATCTTTTAAAATAAAGATCAATCCACACTTTGCAGTGGAAAAAGAGAAATGGATCCGGTTGTTGGGAGAATATAAAAACCTCTCAGGCGATGGTTTTATGCACCCATTTTTTGGTGCGTTAACAAGAGAAGACACCGGGATAATCGTGTATAAACATTGCGACCATCATTTAAAGCAATTTGGGTTGTAGTGCTACCAAAAAAGTGCTCTGGTTTATAGATAATCCTCGGCATCATTGTATCTCCACTTCCACGCTGCACTGTTATCGTAAAGAACACACAGGATAAACTGCAATTGATCAGGTAAATCCTGCCATTCCTGTTTGGTTTGCGTTATCCCTTTCTTTAGGCCGTTGCTATAACTTCTGTTGTATAAGCCGAATAAAGAAGCGTATAAAACAGTATTGCAAAATCGGGGTAGTGATTCAATTTAAATTTTCCGCAGATAGTGCGGATTCCTTTCACAGATGTACATAGATTACACTTCTTCTGCCTGCAAAAATCTCTGTGATCTGCGGGATATTTGATCTGCGGTTATTTGCGGGAAGAAATTAGTTTCAAACTGAGTCGCTACTCACAATCTCAATGACACCAAAAACAAAAAAATCCGGTAATTATTATGTTTATGATTAATGCCGGCTAATCGTTTCTTTTAATAGCAGAAAAAACGGTAATTACACAAAGAATAAAACATAACGAAGCCGGTAATCCCTGCATTTATACAAAGCCGGTTGCCTGGTGCCTGTTTCACTTATTTTAAACCTGCCTTCTATAGCTGGAGTAGTAATAAAATCAGCAGAAAGAAAGCATACATTGCAGGTGAAGCGACAGACTCCTTTGGCGCGGTTTGGTGTAAGCGATAAGGAGTGTGAGATTGTGAAATGCAGTCGCAGACTTCGCTGAGTTCCCGTGCAACATACCTCGCCGCGTTAAAGAGTACGCTTACACAACTTTCTTTATTTTTATGCTACTCATTAAAAGCGCCATAGTATGAAACACGTTGCAGTTCTTCTTTCTTTTATCTTTTTACTTACAGGGGTCAAAGCGCAATACATAAATGAATACAAAGCCTCGAACGGCATTACATATCGTGTTGGCGATACCGTCCGGCTGGGTAAAGGTTCCGCCGTGAACGGGGATTTCCTCTGTCTGCAGATCGGCTCCTGGAAAGGATTGTCTGAAAAAAGAGCTGCCCGTAGCAACGATTCGGGCAATGTGGGAAGAGCTTACTCGCACACCAATCTCCTTATTAAAAAGATTCGCAGGTACACCATCAGGGGCACAGAGAAAGTGTGTTTTCTTTTTAAAGCCAATCTTTTTACTGACTATGTTCTTGCCGTAGAGGATGCTATTGATGCCTGCGAAGTAATGCCTTGCGTAAACGAGGAAAAACTGGTAAGTAAGAACCCCAGCATTGCCGACCAGCTCATCAAGCTGAAGGAACTATATGATAAAGGCGCCATTACCGGGGAAGAGTATGCAGCCGCTAAAAAGAAGTTGCTGGACTTATAGAAATGAGATTATTATAGTTGAATTGTCGTTTTGTTGCCTGCTTATAACTGATTGCTTGCTTGTTGAGAATGAAGTAACAGACTTCGGGAAAGATGCGGAGTGTTGCAAACCTTCGCTAAGCCTCCTGTGCCACATACCTCGCTGCGTGTAATCATCATTTATTAACCGGCTTATACTGCATCCAATCCACTTCCAGCGGGTAAGGATGCGCCGGTTTTTCCACTGCATTTTTATTGGTTTCCACCGCCCAGTTATTCGTGTGCCAGAAGTTCATGCGATAAAAAGACGGGTGTTGCGGAATACCTGTTTGCGAACCGTGATAATCCCACAATACCAGCTTCTTTCCTGTAGCCGGGTTCAGCATCCACCATGTAAGCCGGTCACGCTGCCAGTCAAAGCCGTACGTATAAAACTGCAGCGAAGCATCGTAGCCGGAAATAGCGGGCAAGGAGAGAGGCTCGTTCTGCGCGCCAGAGAGCGTCGTTTCCGCCCCGGCATATCCTTCTTTGGAAATGGTGCTGTAGATGGTGCCGGTGGCAAGGTTAATGGTTCTCCCGATGCGTTGCAGATGCCCTTCAAAGCCCGTCCAGGTGCCAATGTACACAATGGTAGGGTCTGCCACCAGCCATTCAAAGTCTATTTCGCTCAGCCCATACACGCTGTCCATGTAATAAGTAAAATAACCTGACACTGCACCCGTATTCGGCTGTATATCCTTTACATGCGGCACTTTCAGGCGGGCAGAGTACCTACCGAAATACGTAGGTTGATTCGAGATAATCTCAGGTCCTATGCCCGCGCCTGCACTGTCCGCAGGATCAATTTTGAAAAGAAGCACATGAGCGCCAGAATCTGTAGTGGAAGGAACACCCGACTGCCATTTAAATGGGCTTTTATTGCCGGTGCTGCCGTACCGGAAATAAGTTAAAGCAGCCCCATTAAAATCGTCTCTGAAAGCTTTAGACGGCTTCTCCTTTTGTGCACATACCAGCAACGGTAGTGCGCACAAAAACAACAACTGGTACATACCTTTCATAAGACGGCGGCATTTGTATAAAGATAGGGCGATTCCTTCCTCATTTAGTTGAAAATAATCTGTCAGGTTTGTCTGGTATTTTATCTTACTTCAGCCCAACCCGGCAGGTTTACCTTACAATCAATATCTTTATTCTTCACATAACTCATAACGATGTCTACCAGAAGAAAGTTTTTACGACAGTCCGGTGCGGCTGCCTTAGCCGGTGTGCTGTTGCCGGGTCTCACCCGCGCCCACTCATTGTTTTCAGCCAGGGCAGGCATGCCCATTGGTTTGCAGTTGTACACGCTTGGCGACCTCATGACAACCGATGCCAAAAGCACGTTGCAGCAGCTTGCAAAAATCGGCTATCAGGAGCTCGAAAGCGCCGGCTCGCAAAAGGGAAATTTCTATGGCTACAAGCCAAAAGAGTTTGCGGCTATGGTAAAGGACGCCGGCATGACGTGGCGCTCAGCACACGTAGGCGGCGCCGCTTTTACAATGGCAGGGGTAATGAAGATGGCAAAAACAGCAGAAGACTCTACCCGTATAAAAAATATCATGGAGAAGTATAAAGACGCTCCGAAATCCCTGAACCTAACCGAAAACCACCAGGAGCTGGCAGATGCCGCCGCAGAAGGTGGCATCAGTTACCTCGTTTGTTCCAGCATACCGGTAAGCACCATGGCAGAAATGAAAACGGCGGTAGAAGTGTTTAGCAAAGCGGGCGAAGCTTGCAGGAAGAACGGCGTTCAGTTTGCCTACCACAATCACCAGACGGAGTTTGATCAAATAGAAGGCGTGCGGCCCTTCGATTATATCCTCAATAACACCGATAAGGACCTTGTGAAAATGGAGCTTGACCTTGCGTGGGCTACCAAAGCCAAGCAAGACCCCGTCGAGCTGTTCAAACTGCATCCCGGCCGCTATCCGCTGTGGCATGTAAAAGATCTTGATGAAGCTACCATGAACCCGGCAGAAGTAGGCACCGGCGTGGTTGACTTTAAACGCGCTTTCGATAACGCAAAGCTATCTGGCATGAAATACTTTTTTGTAGAACAGGATGGCGCCCCGCAGCCCATACAGAACGTTACCAATAGCTACAATTATCTGAAGAAGATGCCGGTGTAAGAGATTTATAGCTCGGTTTCTATAACAAGGCGAGGTATTGAGGCACTACTGTTTAAAATATTTTTTACATAAAAAACACATCGCAAAAAAGTTGTAAAAGGCTGCGAAGGAAGGTGCGCTGGCTCGGCAAAACGCGCGGAGCGATCGGGTTTGCCTTGATCTTTTTTGCTACTTTTTTTCATCAAGGGAAAAGTAGAAGGTGATTGTGTAATAAACAAAGATCTTTTCCAATATTTCAAACAGTAAGTAATTGCAAACTTCACCCATTTCTCCATGCTTCATACTTCGCTGAATTAAAGCTCAGGGTAAACGCATCTAAATTTTCGTCAGATTCAATAGAGGGGTTAGAAAACCGTTTTAGGGATAAACGTTTTGTATGTTATCTTTTTTCGATGGGGTAACCGATCCTCGGGTAGAGAGAACCAAGCTTCATTCTTTGAGAGACATCATTGGGTTGACAATTTGTGCGGTCGTCAGTGGCTGCAATGATTGGGAGGAAATTCAGATTTACGGAGAAAGGAAGCAGGCATTTCTGAAACAGTTTTTATCTCTTCCCAACGGCATTCCCTCGCATGATACTCTCAACCGGGTGTTTTCCATGCTGAAGCCCGAAGAGCTTCGCAACTGCTTTATAAATTGGGTGCAAAGCATAGCCCGCCTGACCGATGGCAGAGTCGTCAGTATTGATGGAAAGCGGATGTGCAACAGCGGAACAGATGGCAAGAAAGGATTTGTGCATATGGTCAGCGCCTGGTGCAACAGTAATGGCATGGTGCTGGGGCAGAAAAAGACGGATGAAAAGAGCAACGAGATAACGGCGATACCGGCTCTGCTGGAACTGCTGGTGCTGAAGGGAGCCATTGTTACCCTTGATGCCATGGGTTGCCAGACGGATATTGCGGCGAGGATTGTTGCCCGGGAAGCAGACTATGTGCTGGCAGTGAAAGAGAATCAGGCGCATCTGCTGGATGATATAAAAGAAGCCTTTCAGCAGACCCCGCAGGCATCCCGCAGCACAACGACAGAGAAATCACACGGGCGCATTGAAAAACGAACCTGCAAGGTCATAGAAGATACGCAGTGGATATGCAAACAAGGACAATGGAAACACCTGCAATCCCTCGTCTGCATAGAATCAGAAAGAACGCTGCTGCCAACAGGAGTCAGGCAGACAGAGCAACGGTTTTACATCTCCAGCCTGTCTGCAGAGGCAAGCCGTTTCAACAACATCATCCGCCAGCACTGGACGATAGAGAACACCCTGCACTGGAGCCTGGACGTTACCTTTCGGGAAGATATGAGCACAAAACAGGCAGGTAACGCCGCAGAAAACTTCAGTCTCATTACTAAAATCGCTCTCAATCTGCTCAAAAACAATACAATGAAAAAAACAAGCCTCAAAAACAAACGGCTCATCAGCCTGCTTGATGATGACTTTCTTTGCCAAACTGTCTTCCAGTAATTTAGATGCGTTTGCCCTGAATTAAAGCTGAGTTTTACTATATCACTCAAAAGAAAGATTCCCACCTAAGGTGGGAATCTTTTATAAAAAGCCTCACGACTTATAAAAAGCGGCTTTAAACTTCGGCACAAAATCGTCAAACGTACTACCACTGAAGGGTAGCTTATGCTGATCGTAATCGGCGCTCATCTCGCCCGTACGCATGGCGGCACCCATTTCCGTATATTGTTTCGATACTTCATCCGACAAACCTGCCCCTTTCATACCTTCAATAGTCCCCTCATCACTGAAGATCACCCATTTCAAATCATCTTTCCCAATCGCTTTCCCGATAGCAGAAGCAATGTCCGCTCCAGTTTTTTCATCGGCTGCCAGGTAGCGAACCAACTTACCTGAGAAGCCCAGCCCTAACAATTCTTCCGCTGCAGTTTTGGCGATGTCTTCGGGATGAATCATGGGAAAGGCAATCTCTCCATAGTTAGCGCCCATGATGCCTGCACGCTTTATCAAAGGGATTTGGGCTAAGAGGTTCGGGTAAAAATAAGCCGGGCGCAGGTGCATGATGTGTACGCCGTCCAGCGCATTCATGGCTTCCTCCACACGGTGCATACCCGACACAGGTCCGCAGCCATCGGGCATGTGCGCTCCAATGCTGCTCAGGTTCACCACGTACTTGATGCCTGCATCTTTTATAGCCGTTACATAGTTGTCGCCAATCCCGGCAATCCAGCCCTTCCAGTCGCCGGCATCCCATTTCGGCGGCACCATCGTGTACACTGCATCGGCATCCTTAAAGGTTTCGTTCAGAAACTTTCTATCTTCCACGGTGCCTACCGCAGGCCTGGCACCCATCGCTTTTATGGTATCTTCATGTTTAGGGTTCGAGGTGATGATGGTCACCTGGTGTCCTTCTTTCAGCAGGACTTCTGCCAGCGGCTTGCTTATGTTGCCTAGTGAACCTGTAATTACATATTTCATAGGAATTTCTTTTATCGTTTTTGTTTCCTGATGTGGCTACTCACACAAATGATAATCCAAATACTGCCTGTTTTCTCTGTGTATTTTTCAATTGGCAAGGGATTGTTTTGTTCAGGTCAAACGCATCTAAATGTCATGGAATACAGAATGGCAGAGGAAGTCATCATCGAGTAAGCTGATGAACCGTTTCTTTTTGAGACTTGTTTTTCGGGTGGTATTGTTTTTCAGCAGATTGAGGGCGATTTTTGTGATGATGCTGAAATTCTCTGCTGCGTTTCCCGCCTGTTTTGTGCTCATATCTTCTTTAAAAGTAACGTCCAGGCTCCGGTGCAGGCTGTTTTCTATGTTTCGGTGCTGCCTGATGATAGTATTGAAACGGGCAGCCTCCGCAACGAGGCTGGATATGTAGAACCTTTGTTGTGTTTGCTTTACGCCGGTTGGCAGCAGCGTTCTTTCTGATTCTATGCACATGAGGGAGTGCAGGTTTTTGCATTGTCCCTGTTTGCATATCCAGTCCCTGTCTTCTATTACCTTGCAGGTTCGCTTTTCAATACGCCCGTGTGATTTCTCTATTGTTGTGCTGCCCCGGATCTGAGAAGTTTGCTGAAAGGCTTCTCTTACATCATCCGGTAAATGCGCCTGGTTTTCTTTTACTGCCAGCACATAATCTGCCCCTTGCCCGATTATGTTGGCGGCAATGTCTGTCTGGCATCCCATGGCATCAATGGTAACGATAGCGCCTTCCGGCACCAACAGGTCAGGCAAAGCCGGTATGGCTGTGATCCCGTTACTTTTCTCATCCGTTTTTTCCTGACCCGGCACCAGGTTGTTGTTGCTGCTGCACCAGGCGCTTACCATGTGTATGAACCCTTTTTTTCCATCGGTTCCCGCGTTGCGCATCCGTTTGCCGTCAATACTGACGATTCTGCCATCAGTCAGGCGGGCTATGCTCTGCACCCAATTGATAAAGCAGCCGCGAAGTTCTTTGGGGTTCAGCATCGAAAATACCCGGTTGATGGTATCGTGAGAAGGAATGCCATTGGAAAATGATAAGAACTGTTTCAGGAATGCCTGCTTCCTTTCTCCATAAATCTCTATCTCTTCCCAATCGTCACAGCCACTTACCACCGCACATATAGTTAAGCCAATAATGTCTTTTAAGGAATGAAGTTTTGTTCTGTCCACTCTCGGGTCACTTACCGGATCAAAGAAGGATAGCATAAAAACGGTTATCCCTAAACCGGCTTTCTATCCCTTCTATTGAATCATCCGGAAATTTAGATGCGTTTGACCTGGTGTTTTGTTTGTTGATGATTAAAAAGGAAGGTGCAGGCTTCGTTGAACTTATATGCGACAAACTTCGCTGATTTAGGACTGCTCGGAGCGGGAGAAGAAAAAGTTGCTTCTATTCTTTTTTTCTTTCTCCAAACAGATAGCCGACTGATAAAGTAATCAGAGGAGTTATAATTGACCATAAATCCTTAAGGGATAAAGACAAAGTTTCCGGTTTAGATGACATAGCGCAGAAAGAATAAATTAATACAAAGACTACTAATAAAAGTGCTATAAGTGCTGCTATATTATGAGGTACACTTGATGAGCTACCCCATGTTTTTCCGAGCCATCCTTGCTCAGCTCTTATCTTATCTATTTGGTTTTTTCCTTCTAAGACACTTTGAGCGAGTTTTTTATCTTGAGGTAGAGTAAATTCGTTAGCCATTATTTACCTCCTCTCTTTCATACCAAGAATAATGAATAGTTTTTCCTAAGCCTCCTTTTAATGAAAAGACAACAAAATTTAAGTAAATCTGTCTATTATTCAGTTCGAAGTGTAAGTACCCCAAAAGTCAGACAGTGTTTGATTGATGTTTTTTCTTTTCGTCAGCCATGTTTTTGTACTCAGCAGGTGTCAGATTATCCAGTGCTTCATGTGGTCTTCTGAGGTTATATTCTTCCATCCATTCAGTCGTTAACAATCTTACTTCATGCAATTCAAAGAACAGATAAGCATCCAGAACAGCTTCTCTGTACAGCCGGTTGAACCGCTCAATAAAACCATTCTGCATCGGTCTGCCTGGCTGCGTGTATTGAATGGAAATGTGGTTCTCGCCTGCCCACATTGTAAGTTCATTTGAGGTAAACTCCGGTCCGTTATCCACTCTTATCCTTACAGGTTTACCTCGCTCAGCAATAAGCCTGTTCAATACTCTTGTCACTCTTTTGGCAGACAAAGAGGTGTCAATCTCAATAGCCAGTGCTTCTCTTGTACAGTCATCAATGATGTTAAGCGTTCTGAACGTTCTTCCACTTACCATGCTGTCACTCATAAAGTCCATGCTCCACGTTTGGTTGATGGCTGTTTGTCTTACCAACGGACGCCTGATCCTTGCCGGCAATCTTCGCTTTCCTTTTCTTCTTTTTTTCAGCTTCAGTAGTTTGTACACCTTCTTGTGGTTCCAGTCGTTACCTGCTCTTCTTAAATAAGCAAAGAGCTTTCTGAACCCATAACAGGGATGTTTGAAAGCCAGATCCTGCAAGGCTCCGGTAACTTCTGTGTCATCTTTTTCACTCTTGTAGTAATACTGTGACCGGGTCAGACCGGTTAGTTCACAGGCTCTCTGAACGGGCAACTGATAACCTTTGACAATTTCTTCGGCAGTTGCCTTTTGCCAGAGAGCCCCAGCCTTTTTTTGAGATGACGTCTTTTAAAATGGAATGATCCAGGCTCAGCCCGGCATACATCTTTTTCAGCCTGCTGTTCTCTTCTTCCAGGTCTTTCAATCGCTTTACATCCGGGCTTCCATGCCACCGTATTTGCTCTTGCGGTTGTAAAATGTGGCTTCCGAAATGTTGTGCTCGCGGCAGAGTTCTTTGGTGGCTCTGCCCCCTGCCTGCTGCTTCAAAATAACAGGGCAATCTGTGTCTCCGAAAATCTTGAATGCTTCATCGTTTGCAGTTTAAAATATACTTCTTTCTCTAATTCTAAACTGTCCGTTTTTTGGGGGTACTTACAGAAGTGTTAAAAATTTTCAAAAGTCTGTCTAACATTTTAATTGTCGAATGGTGTCGCCCTAAACTTTACCTACAACGTTCGGGCTTGGCGAAGAACTGGTATTTGAAACTCGTCAGCCTGAACTACTGCTAAATTTATAACTAAAAGTTCATTGTTATCACTGTCGCCAAATTTATAATGTCCAGCCGATAACTGAAGCACAATAGCCAAACAAAAGTTGATGCTGCATTTTGTCATCCAGTTTTTTGCCAAGCCTTTTGTTGGCGGTAGTTTTAGTCCACAAATGTTTCTTGAATTACATCTTTTACTTTCTCAATCTCTTTGTCGGTCAAAGACTCAAAACGCTTTACGATTCGCATTCTGTCAATTGTTCGTATCTGGTCAATCGCAATCCAACCGTTAGTTACTTTATGTTTTACCTCTACTCTTGTCGGATAGGGTTTTGAACTGCTTGTCATCGGTGCAATCACAATTGTCTGCAAATATCTGTTCATCTCGTCTGGAGATAAAACAATGCAAGGTCGTGTCTTTTTCATTTCGCTTCCAATCGTTGGGTCAAGATTAACCAATACAATGTCATATTGATTTACTTGTTCCATTCTTCAAAGTTTTCATCTCCAAAAACATCGTCCATTAACAGTTGGTCGTCACCATTTTGATGCATTTTTTTAAATGCTTTATCCCAATCTTTTCTTGGTTCAGCTTTGGGTTTAAGAATGATATAACCCTTTTCAAGGATTAGTTCAACTTTGTCGCTGATGCTATATTTTTCAAGAATTGTCTTGGAAAGTCTAATTCCTTTTGAGTTTCCAATATTTATAACTGAAAGTTCCATGATTGTCTAATTTTGTTATTATAAAGTAATTACGAAAAGTTTAAACTTCCAAATTGTCTTGCAAATTTTTTGAGAGAAATGCAGTCGCCGCAAAATTACCGCTAACGGCTCCGGCTTTCTGCTGTGCTGGCATTTTTGTTCGTCAGCCGAATAACTTACTAAAGATAATTAGAATTACAAATGTTGAAGTGAGATTCGTCCTTCAGGTTTGTTTTCAAATAAACGGCACTATTAGAAACTGTATTTTTCTTTTCGCCGGCTTCTATATTTTGCAGATAACCTAACCGGGCAGCAGCGGCTCATGTAAGCTTTCGTCAGGGCTCACGACCTATCGGCTGATCAAATCCGCTGCTGCCTTTTACTTCCTTCGTGTCTATATAGCAATTAGGGCTTTTATACCCGTTATCAGGGACTCAGACTTTGGGAAGTAAACCGGTTAAGGCTTACAAATAAAAAACCAAGGTATGAAACCAGGTACAAAGTTCTTCATGGGCATTGATGTCTCCAAGCCTTACTTCGACCTTTCCTTGCTCAAAGTCATCAATTATCAAAAGCAGGATATTCTTACACAACGCTTTGATAACACAACGGCAGGTATAAAAACGTTCAATGCCTGGCTCAAAAAGCAACAGGTAACCTTCGGTGAACACACTCTTTTGGTCATTGAAAACACCGGCATCTATCACCGGCTGATCCGGCAGTTCTGTTCGGCTCACAACCTGCCCCTGCATATCGGCAATGCCGCCCACATCAAATGGAGCTTCGGTATTGCCAGGGGCAAAAGCGACCCGGTGGACAGCCTGCGCCTGTGCCACTATGCCCACAAGCATGCAGAAGAGCTCAAAGCCACGCCTGCACTTAATTCTGCGCCTGTAACACTGAAAGATCTTCTGACAGCAAGAAGCAAGCTGGTTACGCAGACGGGTGCCATTAAAACATGGCTCAAAGAACTAAAGGCGGTGAGTGACAAAGAGGTGCAGAAGCTGATGGAAAAGACGCACAAAGACGCTCTTGCCGGACTAAAGAAATCCATCACCCTGCTGGAAAAAGAAATCAGGCAGCGCCTGGAGGAAGACAAGAAAGTAAAAGCCGGTTATGATCTTCTTCTCACTGTTCCCGGCATTGGTCACCTGACGGCGGTGTACCTCCTGATCTGTTGCACCAATAACTTTGTTTGCAATATCACAGGAAAGCAGCTTGCCTGTGATGCCGGCGTGGTGCCGTTCGGGCATACGGGCGGCACGAGTGTCAGGGGCAGGAAAAAAGTGCACCCGATCAAACATCTCAAAAAGAGCCTGCACCTGTGCGCCTTGTCAGCCATCAAATACTACCCGGAGTTCAAAAAGAGTATTACGACCGTAAAAAGAAGGAAGGCAAGCACAGCATGTCAGTGCTCAATGCCATTAAAAACAAACTGGTGCTCCGGGCAGTGGCAGTCATCAATAATCAAAAGCCTTATGTTGACAACACAAAAACAGCTGCCTGAAAAAATAGTTCACTAAAACTTTTTATTCCATAGCAATCAGCCGCTATAGCAGCAAGCATTTCCTACGTTTGCAAATCCTTAGTTTTAGCATAGAAATTTGAAAGAACAGAAGGCAGAATAAGATAGTCAAGCATTTTGAGATGGTCTAATAAAATCGGACAGTAGAGTTGCTATAAATTAGCAACTTAGATGAAAGAGAACAGCAGCGGTATAAGGCGCCGCAAGTACGATGTGTCTTTTAAGGAAGAAGTGTTACAAATGATCAGCAACGGTCGCCCGGTCAGTGAGGTTGCCCGAAGCTTAGGCATTGGTGAGAACATCATTTACCGGTGGAGAAGCCGCAGTCACAACAGTATCCAACAGCCAGCTACAGTGGGTAAGGAGAACAGCCCGGCTGCGGGTGAAGATCAGCTTTCCTTACTCAAACGAATCAAAGAGTTAGAGCAGGAGCGTGATGTTTTAAAAAAAGCCTTGCTCATTTTCAGCCGTCAGACCTGAGGGAGCGCTACTGGTTTATTGAGACACAAGCGGGACAATACAAGGTACAGATGCTATGCCGGGTGCTTGGGGTAAGCCGCAGCGCTTACTACGACTGGAAGCAGCAGAAAAGAAGCAGCCTTGCTGACCAAAAGAAAAAAGAAATGGAAGAGCATATTGTTGATATTTTTCAGGAGCACCGCAGGCGCTATGGTGCGCGCAGGATAGTGGCGGAACTGAAAGCAGCAGAGGTAAAGACAAGCCGGTACAAAGTTCGTAAAGTGCTGACAGAGCATGGGTTGAAAGCCCTTCAGCCCCGCAGCTTTGTGCCCCGTACAACCGACAGCCGCCATCCTTATCCCATTAGCCCTAACCTGCTTTTGGAAAGAGCGGCGCCGCAAAAGCCCGATGAAGTCTGGGCAGGAGACATCACTTACATCCCGCTGGCAGGCGGCGGCTTTCTTTACCTGGCAGTATGGATGGACCTGTATTCCCGGAAGCTCACACTGGCTGGCAGTTAGACAGTCACATGAAAGAAGCGCTGGTGGTAACCGCCTTCAAAAAAGCACTGATGAGCCGCCGTAGCGATGCAAAAGGATTGATTGTTCATACTGACCGTGGCGGTCAGTATGAACAATCAATTCAGAAAACTGATTGCCTCCCGCCAGATGCAGCAGAGCATGAGCCGGGCAGATAACCCCTATGAACGCGAAGCCTCAATGAGACAAATAAAAATAATTATACGCGAATTACAATGCGTTTATGTAGTCCTGCTTCAGCCGCTTCAAAACAGAGCTGTTGCAGGATGGCGCTTTTGACAACAGGACAGATGCCCAAACGGAAATCTTTGAATACATAGAGATGTATTACAACACAAAACGAAGGCACTCATCCCTTAATTATGAATGTCCCAACAACTTTGAAAAGAACTACTATTTTTACAAAACCTAAGCAACTTCTCTGTCCGGCAAAATCGACACACCTCAGTAAGCCTGAGAGCTTCTCTAACATGCTTATCCCTGCCTTCCTCTTACTAAAATGCCGGACAGTTCATTGAGCTTGCAGCTCGTGTTAGGATAGTAGGCACACGGTAAGATTGTTCTTCCTTTTTTCTTCATTGTAAAAATAAAACAATTGTCTATGAATGAATCAACTTCTCTTTATTGCGGCATCGATGTCTCCTGTGATACGTTGGACATCTGCTATCAAACATCAGAGAAAACGCTGCAACATGCTAAATTGCCCAACACAGTAAAAGGTTTTGCACAGCTCCTGAAGCTGACTGGACCAGCACTATCATTTTGTGATGGAGGCAACAGGTGTTTACCATATCAGCCTGATGTTCTTTCTGTACGAGCATCACTGCACCTATAGTGTGGTCAACGCCCTGCAGATCAAACGCTACATCCAGATGCACCTGGAGCGCAACAAGAGCGACCGCAAGGATGCCCGGCGCATCTGTGAGTATGGTATCGAACGGAAACCACCAGCTTCCCAAATGCCCAAGGCAGGCTTTATTTTGAATGTAAAACGCTCAACAATGCCATTAAGAAAATAACGGCAGAGATTACGGCTTTTACTAACCAGATCCACAGCCTGGAGAAGCTGCCTGCCGGCAGTGCGGCGGTCATCAAAGCCTACCAGAGGATCGTCAGGGAACTGGAGAAAGAACAGAAGTTACTTGAAAAAGAGCTGGATAAAAAACTGCTGGAATGGCAGCCCCAACTGGTCGAAAGAGTGCAGAGCGTCGTGTCAATCGGCAAGCGGGCTACGGCAGAGCTGATTGTATATACCCAGGGCTTTAAAGACATGACCAACTACCGGCAGCTCATCAGTTACGCAGGTCTCAGTCCCAGGTAGTTTAGCAGCGGTACCAGCATCCGCGGACGAAGTAAGATATGCAGGCAGGGAGGCAAGACGCTGCGCAATATCCTGTACATGTGTTCTCTGAGTGCCATCAAAAGTAACGTTGTCTGCAAGCAACTGTATGAGCGGATGGTGGCTAAAGGAAAGAATAAAAAACCCGCGCTGATCGCTGTGTGCAACAAGCTTCTCAAACAAGTTTTTACTGTCGTTCACAACTAAACTCTGTTCAATAATAATTACTCAAAAAATATTGCTTAATTATTTTGGTTTTTTACACAGTTCTTGTTGGCGGTTCGTTCTTTTTGTCAGAGTTGCAAAGTTAATTTTAGATGCCCCCCTAAACCTGTCTTAATAATCTTCATCAAGGTCGAAAGTCTGATGTCGCTTGCATTGTTTTCAATGCGTGAAATGTATGATTTGTTTGTCCCGCATTTCTCAGCAAGCTCCTCTTGTGTCATACCAAGTTTAAGTCTGGCTTCTTCGAGCAAAACGCCAAGTTGGAAAGCCTCAAATTCCTGCTCCCACTGTTCTCTTTTTTTAACTCCTCGCTTGCCATACTTTTTGTCGAGAATTTCATCAAGAGTTGTGATGTTATTTTCGCTTTTCGTTTTCATACTGTGCCTTTATTTTTAATGCTTTATCAATTTCTGCTTTTGGTGTCTTTTGTGTTTTCTTTTGAAAGCCGTTGCCCAATACCACCAAATTACCTTTGTCAAAGAAGGCGAAAATTCTAAAAATATTTCCGCCAAGCTCCACACGAACTTCATATAGTCCGTCTGTCCCGGTCATATGGTCAAAATACTTTTTAGGAACTCGGTCAATCGTCCGCAACAGGTTCAAAGTCCATTCTATTTTCAGTTGCACTTCATCAGACTGGTCTTCATAGAAGTCCAAGAAATAGCGTTTATAGGCAATGACCTGTCTTTTAGTTTCCACTTTACAAAGTTAACTGTTCAGACAACAATTTAAAAGTTTTTTCAATAGAGCTATGTCGTAGGATGTCATAATAGAATGACCGCCAACGTTTAGGGCTTTGTGTTCGGCACGACGGATGAAATCCGTCGGCATGAACGGCAGCCCAATAAAGAACCGAAGATACAAACAACCACTGATGCTCAATAGCGTTCTGTCGGGCCGATGACCGAAGATGAGAAAAGAACTGAAGTTGCTGTTGAGTTGTGTCAGCCGTGCTGACACAAAACCCCATGTTATGTGCACACCTGATTGTATCAACCTAAACGCTGCCTGCCAAAAGCCACACAAAACACAATTGCTTTGCTGTCGCAGCAACCTGCTTAGCCCTGTCAACCTGAACAAACTAACCAATACTAAAACGGAGCAAAGAAATGCTGATTACATGAAGTCACAGGTTGCACATAACGAACAAGTATTGCCGATGGTGGGGGAATTGAAAAACCTCCGCCCGGCAACCGAAGTTCATTATTTATTCAAAGATTAAAAATTAATTCTGATGCTGAAAAGAGTTCCTTCCGCCCGAACAAAAGCTGAATAGCGATATGCTGCCGATTGCTCCAACGTCCAGCCCCACCTTTAGATTTGCATTGAAACTATAGCAAAAGAAAGCTACTACTATTACTACCTTTTCTTTTTTGTTACTTTTTTCTTTTGTGAATTCACACTATAATGTGCATAAACCAACCTGCCGGCATAAGCGAATTATCGCCCCACAAGACTTTCAGGTCTATCATAAGTTCTAATCTTATGCTGGCTTTTTTGAACAGGGAATCAAATAGAAAATAGGGAATAGCAGTCCCATTAGTAAGGTCTTGATCCGTTCAAAAACAGGTTGATCTATTTACTTTTTTAAATCCAAAAGCATGAGCAAGGTAAAAAATTTTGTCGGTATCGACATCTCTAAAACATGGTTTGATGCTGCCCTTATCCGGTCAGATCATCCGGCTGAAGTCATTCACCAGCAGTTTTGCCAGAAGCCGGAAGGTTACACAAAAATGCAGCAATGGCTACAGCAGCACGGAGTATATAATAATGATGAAACGCTTTTCTGTATGGAGTACACCGGCATTTACAACACCGGTCTGATACATCACCTGGTAACTGATGATGCAATGCTTTGGGTAGAAATGCCACTGCGTATCAAGAAAGCAGGCGGCTTTGAAAGAGGCAGTGACGATAAAGCGGCTTCAGTAAAAATTGCGTGGTATGCCCTTCGCTACCAGGACCGTGTAAAACTGTGGAAGCCGGTAGATACAAGCATTGAACGCATTAAGAACTTGGTTGCTCAGCGGGACAGGATCATTACTTCTATCACTCACCTGAGCGTTCCGGTCAATGAACTGAAAGAATGTGGATGCACTCATGAAGCGCGGCTGATGGAGAAGCTGCAGAAGCCTGCACTCACTGCATTGCAAAAAAGCAAAACAGCCATTGAAGCATTAATTACTAAAACGGTGCAGCAGGATGAAGAGTTGAACGACAAAGTAAAACGGGTTACATCTATCAAAGGCATCGGACCTGTGACGGCAGTAGCGCTGCTGGTGTACAGCAAAGGCTTTACAGCTTTTGATAATGCAAAGCAACTCGCTTGCTACTGCGGAGTGGTACCCTTCGACAAAAGCTCGGGAACCAGTGTACGTTACAAACCAACAGTCAGTCCTTTTGCCAACAAAAAACTGAAGAAGCTGCTGCACCTGTGCGCTATGTCTGCTATTCAAAACGACCTTGACATAAAACAATATTATGAACGAAAAGTAAAGGATGGGAAAAACAAAATGAGCGTCATCAACGCCGTCAGAAACAAGCTCGTTCACCGCGTATTTGCAGTGGTAAGAGATGAACGAATGTATGAGAAAAACTATGTCCGAAAATGTGCATAACCACATGCTAAAGCAGGTAAAAATATGTTTGATTTAGTCATAGAAAACTTGTAGCAAACCCCATGTTGTGTGCTGTACTGTCCTACGCTTTGAGTCTGTCCCAAGCAAGAACTTTTACTCCTTCGGAATAATGAGTCAAATCAGGTGGTTTGTTTGATAAGTCTATTTCACCAATATTATAGCTCACGTTCAGTTTTTTAATTACTACATTTTTGAGTTCCCATTCTTTGTGATGAATGTCGTACCTATATATTTTTCCGTCTATGTCAAAATACAAACAATAACGTTCCGTCAGCCACTTGTCTAAGTCTGATTTGTTAAGAAGTTTTTCTTCAACTTTAAATTCTGCGTCAAGAACAAAATTCTTTATAACGTTTTTGGAACTGTACGTTTTGTCAGTCCGTTTAATTGTTGATTTTTCATAAGGAAGCCCGGATAAATTTTTAGCGATAAAAGCTGATAAATGTTTTTCAGCCTGAATGTTTAAAAAATACACACCTTTTTTATTGCCGTTATTAATGTATGTCCTAAGATTAATTTCGTGAAAATCAGAAATGAATTTAAGCGCTGGTAGATTTTTAGGTCTGATTCTTTGCATTGTAAAAGCAACTAAAGAGATATAATAGCTGCCGTCATAACTGTCAAGGTTGAGTTGTTCAGGAACGTACATTCGTAAAATGTCAAATGGAATTGTCCAATGCAGGAAAAGCGCATTGTTCCATTCTTGATAATATTTCCACTGTCCAATAGGAAGTTCAAAAGGTCTATGAGAAGTGTCAGAAAGTATAGCGGAAATGTTTGTCATTTTTAGGTCTCGTATAGCGCCCAACGTTCAGGGCTTTGTGTTCGGCACGACGGATGCAATCCGTCGGCTGGGACAAAAGCCCAATAGCGAACCGAAGATACAATGCCTTGATGATGCCAAACAGAGAAATGTCGGGCTGAGAACCGGAGCCCAAAGGAGAGGTGAAGCAGCTGACGCGCAAAGTCAGCCGTGCTGACACAAAACCCCATGTTATGTGCAGACCTGATTGTATCAACCTAAACACTGCCTGCCAAAAGCCACACAAAACACAATGGCTTTGCTGTCGCAGCAACCTGCTTAGCCCTGTCAACCTGAACAAACTAACCAATACTGAAAAGAGAGCAAGCAATGCCGACCGAATAAAGTCATAGGTTGCGCATAACGAATCGGTATTTGCGATGGCAGGATATTCTGTGTTTCGTCACGCCGGTACCGAAGTTGATTAATGTTTTATGGTTGAAGATAACATTTGTCGCTTAATTATTAACGTCCAGCCCGAACTGTAGCTGATTAAAGATTTGCTGCGGATTGCTCTTCCGTCAAGCCCTGCTATTGCAAATACTTTTGTTGTGCGGTCGTTTTTCATGTCATGCTAAGGATTGCTTCTTTTATTCGTTTTATTTTGTCGTCGCTTGTCAAATTTTCAAAGTCATGCCATGTTACAAAATTTAATTCCCTTTTGGTTGTCCTGACGTTATCGTTAAAGTGCCTTTGTCTCTTTTTGCAAATTGGACATATCGGATAGTCGGTAGTAAACTCCTTATTGTTTAATTTGTCTGCAACAAGTGTCAAAATTTTTTGCGGGTCAACTTTCTTACGTTCTAATTCTTTGTCTTTCTTTAAAGTCTGCACAACAAACTCAAAAGTTATATTGTCAATAAGCACTGCAATACCAAAATCTTGTCCGTCTTTCGTTTGAAAAATTAATTCTCCGTAAGAGAAGTCACTCAACAATGGATATTCAATGTCGTTAAAACAATTGTGACAAGTGTTTTTAAAATTATAAACTGTCTGTGTCTTGTTGTCAAGTTGCATGATTAGGATATCACTTTAAAATGCCGCTAACGGAAAAGTATTGCCGAAGTGCAGGAAATAGAATTCCGTCAGACCGGCAACTGAAGCCAAATTTATATTTAAAAGTTGATGATTTGTATTTAGCTAAATTTATAAAGTCAGGTTGGGATAAAAGCCAAATTGAAAAACAAAAAGCTGAAAGACACGTTCCGTCAGCCTGCATTTTGGCAATACCCGTGTTGTATGCCGTTTATTTCTGAAAGTTTAAGTATGTGTCAAAGAAAGGAAGTATTTCTGTATAAATCCTTCCATCTGTTCCTTCCAAATATTCAGCATGTCCGCCTAAATATTCTTCTGCAAAATGATTTACACCATACCATTCTAATTTTTTACTGAATTGCAAACAAGTAACAGGAACATGTCTGCCTGCATCGTTTCTACCCCAGTCCATCTTTATTGCCTTCAAACTTTTTAAAGCAGTTAGATGAGTTTCAATCATATTAGTCGCAAAATTTTGTGTCCATTTATTTACAACATTTGTGTCAATAATTAAACTATCACCGATATAGTACGCTGGCATGTCAGCATAAAATGGAGGTTTGTTCAAGTCGGGAGAATATGTTCTCGCTAAATCAACCATAATAGTAGCTGAATTATTATCGAATATGTCGCTGTCGTTTTTTGCATCACTAATTATTTTAAATGCATCAAGGCTTGTGTTAATACCATCTGACCAATTTAGTGTTGCAGGTGTATTAGCATAGACACAACTGAAAACATCAGGATAAAGCATTCCCATTTTTAAAGCTCCGTTTCCACCCATTGAAGCACCAGAAATACCTCTGCTGTCTTTATTTGCAATTGTCCTAAAGTGTTTGTCAATATAATCAACAACATCCTTTGAAATGTAGTCTGCCCACTTTCCTGTTAATGCTGAATTGGTATAAAAACTTCCTTTATATTTTGTAAAGCTATTTGGAAGTACAAATATCATTGGCTTGATATGCTTGGTATAAATTGCTGTGTCAAGTAAGTAGTTTATTTCTAAGTCATCCATTGTAGCACTATCTTCTCCATACATACCATGTAGAAAATAAATTACAGGATAATGTTGTTTGCTTTTATAATAATCCGGCGGTAAATAAATTGTAAGTCTCCGCATTGCATCTTCGCCAGCAGGATTTCCAACGATAGATTGAGCTAAAAATCTTTCATGAATTACCGTGCCTTTTGGAACTTGTCCAAATGAAAATGTCAGCGTGATTAAAGTCAGTAAAAGGGTAAGTATTATTTTATGCATAGTCTAAGCAGCGAGTTTTTTTTAAATGGCATACAACTCTCAAATATACGCACCTTTAGCATTCAAACTGCATGCAGAATGAATGCAATTGTATCAACTTAATAATAACTCTCTTTTCTTAAACAAATTCCATCCCGTATCAAACCAAAAGACGTTTTAGCAAAACAAATGATAGAACAATGAAAACAAACAACGTTTTACTTAAAAAAAATCGTTTCATATCAAACGTCTTTCATTTCACATCAAACGAACTTCAAAACAATCAACTTGACTTTTACATGATACGTTTTAAACGTTAGCTGGTATGAAAGTGCCTTTTAAACACCTCAGCCTGAAACAAGCGCAATACTCATTTCAGGCTGAACTAATAATTTTAAATAGCACTCTATGGAAGCGGATCCGGTGCCGCCCGCTTTGCCGGATCGTAAACCGCAACTGCCACACGGCTATCGGCGCAGCCGTAATATAAAAACCATTTCTTTTTAAAATAAACCAGGCCTTCCATAAACACGGTTCCGTTTACATATTGCCCGCTTTTCTCAAACGGTTCCATCGGCCGGAAGAAAGGCACATCAAGCCTTTCAATAGCTTTGGTTGGATCATTTTTATCAAATAAAACCTGCCCGCCGCAATAGCTGTTTGCCTGAAAGCGGCTATCGCCATACGTTGGGTTGTTCTTGCCATTGTACAATAACAAAATGCCTTTATCAGTCATGATGGCTGGCGGTCCGCATTCGGTAAGGTCGCTATCGAAATGCCCTTTGCGTGGCGAGATGAGAGCTTTTAATTCGCCATCTTCATCTGTCAGCGGCTGCCAGTCAACCAGGTTATCAGACGTGGCGGCAAACACACCGGCTTCGCCCCAATACATCCAATACTTACCGTTGATTTTGGCAATCACCTGCTTATCACTTTTTAATTTGGTAAGAATAGAAGCCGACTTGCTGGCGATATTGAAGAACTTACCGTTATAAGCTTTCTCGAAAATAGGTCCGTGCTTTTCCCAGGTAATTAAGTCTTTGGAAGTGGCAACGCCGAGGCGCGGCACTTTGCGGTTCCACTGCGTGTAAAACACTACGTAAGTTCCGTCTTCCGTCATAGCCACACGCGGATCTTCGCAGCCACCCGGCCATTCATATTCTTTCTGGCTGTCATCGCCGGGGTATAGCACCGGTTGTGGTTTTCTCGTTACACTAATCCCATCCGAACTTTCGGCATAGCCAAGCCGCGACGTGCGCTCACCAATGCCAATACCCGACTTGTCTTCAGCCCGATATAAAATTACCACTTTGCCATTCTTAAGGGTGGCACCGGGGTTAAATGCGTCGTTCGATTCCCAATGGATGCTTTTGCCGTTCATCGGGTCTGTAAACGAGGTTTCCGCTGTTGGTGCAATGATCGGGTTCACGCCTTTTGGCCGTACAAAACCACCAAATGCCCAGCGGGGAAGCGTGTCGCTATTTTGGGCAATGGCTAACAGTGGCAGAAAGGCTAGGATAGCCAATATTCTTTTTTTATTTATCATTCTGTTTTGTTTTGCAACACAAAGAAACAGTCAGAAGCATTATACTCCTGACTGTTTCTTTCATCTTAATTAATAACCCGCGTTCTGTGTGATGGTGCCGCCCGATTTATCAACTTCACCTTGTGGTATTGGGTACAGGTTATTGTAATCCTGGAAGTTTTTGCCAGCGGCAGTCAGCACTTGTTTGGCAATTCCCCAGCGTTTCAAATCTAAGAAGCGTTCTGACTCAAAGCCAAGCTCCACGCGTCTTTCATGGATCAGCCAGTCTTTTACCACGTTCTTATCGCTGGTGGTTACATCTCTGTCGGGCAATGTGCCGGCAGGTGGTAATGTACCTGTTACATCCACACCATTTCTTGCTCTTGCACGTATTTGATTGATGATGCCAATGGCAGCCGGTAAGTTGCCGGTTTCCATATACGCTTCTGCTTTCCACAGCATTGCATCTGCCATACGGAAATATACTTTGTTGCTTGGCGCATCATCGTTGCCTTTGTAAGAAGTGTTGGTAGCGCCGAGTAATTTATAAACGGCTTTCTGGTCAACATTTACCGTAAAACCAAGACGCGGATCATTGGCTTCAAAAGCATTTACAAAGTCGGTTGTAGGAGCAAAGAAACCCCAGTCGAGAGGCGCACAAATACCGTTGCCGTCTCTTGGTGTTTCGCCGCTAATGTGGTTGTACGAAAAGATTACTTCATTCTCCGCATATTCCTTCGTTACATCAAACGGATCGAAGTAGCCCGCATCTAAAGCGTATCCTAACGTTTCAAGCTCAGATACACGGGCAATCACATCGTTCCATTGCTGGTTAAACACGGCTACTTTTGCCTGCAAGGCAATAACAGCGCCCAATGAAGCGCGCCATTTATCCGTATTATCAGAGTAATGACTGTTCGGCATCAATGGCTTTGCAGCCGCTAAATCGGCATTGATTTGCGCCCAGATAGAATCTTTCCCGATGCGCTTAGCAACGCTGAAGGCATCATTAAAATTCTCCAGTGGTTTCAGCAACAAAGGCACATCACCAAAGTTGGTAACGAGATCGAAATAATAGTAAGCTCTCAGGAAATATACTTCGCCCAGCATCCGGTTTTTTACCGCAGGATCAATGCTTAAACCATTAATGAGCGTATCATTGGTCAGATAACTCATAGCCAGGTTGGATCGCGAGACGCCTTCATAATCATACGTCCATTGCCCGTTGAATGCTGCGTTTGCCGATGTAAATACAAAATTATCTACGTCGTCCATCCATGGCTGGTCGCCATCGGGGTTCCATTTCTTTTTCAGGTCATCGGAAGCCACATCCTGCAAAACATAATCGTCCCTGAATACAAGCCCGTTGTTCCAGTCCCATGTTGACAACAGGTTCAAGGTATTGGCAAGCATCTGGTACGAAGACGTAACTGCCGAATTGATGGTATTTACTGTTGGAGCCTGTGTTAACTGATCCTGTGTAATTACACCAATCGGATCTCTGCGCAAATCTTTCATACAGCCTGCACCGGTGCAAAGCAGTGCAAAGGCGGCTATTTTATAAACTGTTTTCATACTTGAATCGTTTTTACTGCTGAACTAAAGTTTTACATTAACACCAAATAGAAATGCCTGCGACTGCGGATACGTTCCCTTGTCTAAGAGGTCGGTAGATTCTGGATCCAAGCCTTTGTATTTGGTAACGGTGAAGATGTTTTGAGAAGATACGTACAACCGCAACCCTTTGATTCCCGTTTTACCGAATGAAGGAAATGAATAGCCTACTTCCAGGTTTTTGAAGCGGAAGTAAGAAGCATTTTCTACAAAGATGCTCGACTTCTTGCTGCTGCCATTGTCTTCAAACGTAGCGATAGGAATGGTATTGCTGGTGCCTTCGCCGCTCCAGCTATTGATAATATCTGTGCTGTGGTTAAACGGACGACTGTCGTAGTCTGTAATTTGCCGCGCATCATTGTAACGATACACTTCGCCAACGCCCTGAAATAAAGCTGACAGATCGAAGCCTTTGTAGCCCAATGTGAGGGTAAAGCCATAGTAAAGTTCCGGTATTGAATTGCCAAGATAAGTGCGGTCGTTATCGTTAATTACACCATCGCCATTCAAATCTTTGAACCTGATAAAGCCGGGCTTAATACCAGCCGCACCCGCAGGCGATAAGTTTTCATCTATTTCTTTCTGGTTCTGATAAATGCCATCAGCAACATAGCCATAGTAAGATGCCAGCGAATGTCCGGGTGCCGTTCTGTACACATCGCCTTGTATATAAGGATATGTTGGCGCCAGTTTAATCACGTTATTTTTCAGGGTCGATACATTGGCATTAAAGCTATAGCTGAAAGCTCTGCCGGCATTGCGAAGCGAAAGTGAAGCTTCAAAACCTTTGTTGCTTACATCGCCTGCATTCACACTTGTTGGCGATACTCTTCCCACAAAGCTTGGCAGGGAGATTGGCAACAGGATATCAGATGTCCTCTTATCAAAATAATCGAGTGATAAGGACACCCGGTTTTTCAGAAAACCAATGTCAATGCCAACGTCAGCCTGGTTTGTGGTTTCCCATTTCACATTATCATTGCCATATCTTGATTTTACAAACTGGTCTCCGTTTCTTACGTATGTAGTCAGGTAAATGTAATTGTCAATTTCCTGGTTACCGAGTTGTCCATAGCTTCCGCGGATTTTCATATAAGATAACCAGTTGACATCCTTCATGAAAGCTTCGTTGCTAAGAACCCAGCCGGCAGATACCGATGGGAAATATCCCCATTGGTTATTCTTTGGAAAACGCGATGAAGCATCAGCTCTCAGGTTTGCCGTTACCATATAACGGTTGTCGTAAGAATAAGTAGCCGAACCAAAGTAAGAGAACAGCGCCCACTCAGATGCATTGCCACCATTGTACAGGTTAGCAACACCGCCATAATCTATGTATTGAAATGAGGGATCGGAGAAATCAAATATCTGCCGCGAAGCACCGAGTACTTCCGAATGATTGGTGATGTATTCCGTTCCCACCAAAGCATTAATGGAATGCTTGCCAAAGGTTTTTGTATAATTCAATGTATTGTTCCAGGTAACGGTATATTCCGTTCCGCGGTTCTCGTTCAGCGAAGTAGGACGGTTTTGGCGTCCCGTGCCGGGATAAGCAGAATTGCCATCAATATCACCAAAGTTTTTTGCAAACGCTTTGTTATGCGTCATATCTAATTCAAGCCCTACATTGCTACGAAACTTCAGTTCTTTATCCCGTAAAAATCCATACTCAGCATATATACTTCCGAAAGTTTTGTAATCGCTTCTTTTGTCGTTCGTGTACTTCGCTGCTGCCACCGGGTTCAGGCTAAATTCGTAACGGTTATCAGCGTTGCTCCAGGGGTTGGCAAAGAACGGCAGGTCAGTAAACGGATCTTCCGGGTTATACGTTGGGTCGCTTGGGTCTTTATACACAGGTATTACCGGCGGGCGAATGAGTGCGTGGCGAATCAACCCCGGCGCATCGCCGCTTGAAGACAGCTTATCCTGGATAGCATAAGATAGCTGCAGGTTGGTGCCAATTCGTAAGCGATCCGTCAGATTTGCATTGATGTTTGCCCTGAAGTTCAGGCGCTGGTATTGGTCATTATTATACACCACAATACCATTTTGTTTATAAGCAGCGCCTGATAATAAAAACTGCACTTTATCAGAACCGCCGCTGGCATTTACCTGCAGGTTTTGCGAATGACCTGTGGTGAACAATTCATTCAGCCAATCGGTGTTTACATAATTGCCGCCTGCTTTTAAAGTTGCATACGGATTCTCACCTGTATAACCTGAATTGGTCCACGCAGCCGCCTGCCTGTCCAGGTACTGATCAGAGTTCATCAGCGTAGGCAGGTTGGCAACTTTTTGTATGCCGTTGAAATAATTAATATTAACCTGTGTGCGTCCCGCCCTGCCTGCTTTTGTGGTAATTACCACTACGCCGGCAGAAGCGCGTGAGCCATAGATAGCTGCTGCAGAAGCATCTTTTAATACAGATATGGATTGAATATCTGACGGTGCCAGGAATGTAATGTCTCTTGATGGTACACCATCGATAATATACAGCGGGCTGTTGTTGCCAATAGTGCCCTCCCCGCGGATGCGGATGCTGATAGGATCGCCGGGCGCACCTGTGCTTTGTGTAACCTGCACGCCGGCTACTTGTCCCTGCAACAATTGCGAAACATCGGGTATGCGGCGCTTGTCGGCATCACCCATATTTACAGTAGATACGGCACCTGTAATGGTGGTGCGGCGCTGACTGGTGTAACCAACCACCACCACTTCGCTATTGGTGGATGAGGTTCGCTGCATAGATGCGTTTGCGGTGCCGTTAACAGGTGTTACGGTAGTAACAGCAAAGCCAATGCTTGAAATCTGCAGGTTGCGGCTGGCGCCTGGCCGCATGGTGATGGTAAAATTTCCTGCCGAGTCGGTAAGGGTTCCGTTGGATGTGTTTTGCTGCGTTACACTGGCTCCTTCCACACCGGCACCGGCATCGTCGGTTACCCTTCCGCTTACGCTTTCCTGCGCGAAGCTTGCTTTGCAGAACAGCAGGCAAAACAGCAGTCCTGTTACTTGTAGCAATCGTTTCATAAATGACATTTTATTGGTTAAAAAATAGAATGGATGCAATCTTTTACTAAACCGTTTTAGCAACATTGGCTTTCTTTCTTTTTGTTTATTGATTGTGTAATTAAACGCTCCTTGTTTTTTTGCGCCTGGCAGAGTCGCGGATGACGAATTCGGTTGGCAGCACCATCGTTTCTGCTTCCTCGGTTTCTGTATTATCAAGGCAATGAAGCACTTTGTTTACTACCGTTTCCGATATAGCATCTACCGGCTGCGCAATGGCTGTAATGGCAGGCGACAACAAGTGAAAAACAGGACTGTCGTCGAAGCTGATAATGGCAATATCATTTGGCACTTTCAGCTTCAAACTCCGGATGGCGTCAAGACCTTTAAGTGTGAGATAATTGGTGCCAAACAGAACCGCATCCAGCGATTTATTTTTGGCAAGAAAATCTTTCATTTTATTGATGGCAACTTCATTATCCATTAAGTATGGCACTTTAAGTACACAGGCTTTTTTGCTTGTTTTTTTTATCGCATCGCGATAGCCGCGCTCACGCTCTTTCATCTGCGACTGGTCAGATTCAAGTGTAATAAAACCAATGCTCTGGCATCCCACATTCTGGAAATATTCAATGGCTGCAACGGTGCCTCCGTAATTATCAACAATGATATTATTTGTATCAATACCGGGATAATATCTATCGAATAAAATAACAGGTTTTCCATCGTTCAGCAACGATTGAATTTCACCATCAAAGCCAGGCGGTGGCGCCATAATGTAAGCATCTACCTGTCTTTCACGAAAAGCTTTCACCAAGCCTTTTGCCTTGTCGGTTTCATTCTCGGTACTGGCAAAAAATATCTTATAGCCAAGCCCGTAAGCAATCCTTTCCACACCGCGTGCAATGCTTGAAAAGAAAGGATCAGAAATGTCTTCTACCATCATCCCGATGATGCGGCTTTTGCCTGTGCGCAGGCTTTTGGCAATCATGTTAGGATGATAGGATATGGCATCGGCATACTTGCGTATCTTTCCCGCTACAGCATCGCTGATGCGCATTTCTTCTGCCTTGCCATTCAATACAAACGACACCGTGGTAACGGATACCTTGAGGTGTGTGGCAATGTCGTATATAGATGGACCTTTCTTCACAGGCAGTGTTGGCAATTTGTTATTCTCAGTACGATATAAGCAAGTGCAATATTCTTTATACCGGCAATAAACAGGAGCCGTAAGTAATTATGTATGGCATTTTGCTAAATCGGTATAGCAAAGAAAGAGAGTTCTTTTATTCTGCCAAAATTTTTTTGACAAATGAGCCTTAATTAGTTCATAATAAGACCAAATTAACCTGACTGACAGCTACATTTTTATTATCATCGACTATGTGTAATGATAATAAAATCAAGCCTGGTATACCCGCGTTATAATCCTTTTGCAGCCGAAACTCCGGTACAAAAAAAGTAAGCCTGCAGCGTTCTGATATTTATCAGAAAGGGCTAAAAACTAATTGCTGTGATGCAGGTACGATGAGATAGCCTGCGAGATTTGCTCAAAGGAAAAAGGCTTGCTGATAAAACCATCAGCATTGTACTTTTTATATTCTGTTTCTACATCGGCATTGGCTGAAAACAGCACAACAGGCGCATTTATACCATACTTGTTTTTGATGATGCGGCACGCAGTGCGACCATCTGTACGGCGCAGGTTCACATCCATCAATATGAGGGCTGGCTTTTGTGTTTCCAGCAGTTCCATCATGTCTTTCGATTTGGTGAAGGTCTTTACCTCGTATCCTTCTTTCTGAAAATAAAACTGTAAGGATTGCAGCATGTCTTCTTCGTCATCTACAATGAAGATGGTTTCCATTCGGTTTCGCTCTTTGTTTTTGTATTCATTTTTTATAGCAGATACCTTACCAGAAAGAGAAGAAGAGGGGCTTGCAAAAAGATTTTTTTAATATTTTCTCTGTAGTCGTTTTTTGATTAGGTAAGAGCAACGCATAAATAAGGGCGAATACGCATTTATACTTGTACAGTTGTAGAATAATAGCAGAGAACCGTATGCCTCTGTTTTAATGTAAAGCAGTATTTCTAAATGAAAGTGAAGTTAGAATTAGTCAGTAACTTTTGTTATAACGAAGAAGGCAAATCCATTGTTTGCTTTTTGTGTCTGGTTATTTCTTTTTGCGATTGTACCTGCGAAAGCTGATGTATGGAATTTTGTTGCTAACAATTTCAATAGAAGCATCCTGCAATGTTTCCGTGATGAGGTTTTCTTTACAATTAAACTGAATGGCGAGAGCAGGAATATCAACACCAATCAGGTATCGTCTTATCATTTCAGCTTTTTGCTCTTCGCTAAATGTTTTCTTTTGTATAACCGGCACTTCCGGAGCTATTTCCTGCTGAAGAATGGTGAGTTCTTTTATAAGGTCGCCCAGCATGCGCGGATTTAGCTTTACACTTGATACGCTGCCCGCACCATTGCTTGCATGAACGATTTGTTTCAGATCTACATACTGTTTACCGGTTTCGTGTTTTACCAACTCGATAATGAAGGAGCTGCGGCCTGCCTGAAGGATAGACGTTTTGAGAGTATGCGCCATGATAAGAAGTATTCGGTGAATGAAAGATAATCATTTAATAAATGCCTAACAGATAACGGGCGAGTTACAGAGTCCAAACATCCTTTGCCATCTTAAACGTATTGCAGTGCGCTTCTACAATGGTTCTTACATCTGGCGAGTAGCCGCCACCCATGGCAACCGCAACCGGAATGTTATATTGCTTGCACAAAGAGAATACAATTTCATCACGGTGTTTACAGTCTTCTATGCTGAGCTTCATTTTACCAAACTTATCAGTAGACAATACATCTGCACCAGAAACAAAACAGATAAAATCAGGTCTTTCTTTGTTGATTAAGGAAGGAAGTATTTGTTGTAAAATAGTTAGATAATCGTTGCCGCCTGTTCCATCGGGCAAGCCAATGTCAAGGTTGCTTTTTTCTTTATGAAAAGGATAGTTGTGCTCGCCGTGCATGCTAAAGGTAAACACGCGATCGTCGTGCTGAAAGATGGACGCCGTGCCGTTTCCCTGGTGCACATCAAGATCAACAATAAGTATTTTTTTTACAAGATTATGGTTGAGCAAATAATGACTTGCAATGGCAAAATCATTCAACAAACAAAAGCCTTCGCCACGATCCCGAAACGCATGATGTGTACCGCCGGCAATGTTGAGTGACACGCCATATTGCAACGCATTCAGCGCACAATCAATGGTGCCGCGACTGATACGGATTTCTCTTTCTACCAACATAGCACTTTGCGGAAAACCAATGGCGCGCATTTCCTTAACGGTCAGCGTTCCTTCCTTCATGCGAAGCCAATATTCTTTACTATGCGTTTGCAGAATAATGTCTTCATCAAGTGGTAGCGGCGAAAAAATATTGTCTTCGGTAATGATGCCTTCATGCAATAACTGCCCCGGTATCAGCTCATACTTGAGCATGGGAAAACGATGATTTTCCGGCAATGGATGCGCATAAACAGGATCGTAAGCAATAGTGAGCATTTTGCTGCTTGTTAGTCCTTTTCTTCCGCCAGTTCTTTTATAAGCGAAGCTACAAGCGATGTCCAACCCGTTTGATGACCAGCTCCTAATCCACGACCGTTATCGCCATGAAAATATTCATAGAACAGAAGCAGATTCTGATTTTCCGGACGACTGTAAAACCAGTTGTATTCGCCATGCAAACAACGCCCGTTGTCCTTATCTTTTTCAAACAAACGAATTACGCGCTTTGCCAGTTCACCCGATACCTGCTGCAGGTTCATATAATTGCCGGAGTGCGAGGGATATTCAATCTTCAAACTATCACCATAAAACTCACCATACTTTCTTACAGATTCAATCAGTAAATAATTGATCGGAATCCACACGGGTCCACGCCAGTTGCTATTGCCTCCATAAAAGTCGGAAGTGCTATCGCCGGCTTCGTATTGAATGGAATAATCCACCTCTTCAAGGCGAATGGTGAATGGTTTGTCTTCATGATATTTTGATAAAGCGCGTATGCCGCCGGGCGAAAGAAATTCCTTCTCATCCAGCATGTATTGCAGCAGCGCAATCAGCCTTTCTTTAGGAATGAGAGAAATGAGAATTTCATTACTTTCAGCGTGCTCTTCATTCGGCCAAAAGCGCTTGTTTGCCTTTCGGTATTTTTCAAACCAGACAATGCGTTTTTTAAAATCTTCCAGCTTATCTAACACACCCGTTTTAATAACAGACACCGCAAAAATGGAAGCCAGCCCAACGATGGATTTAATGCGAAGCTGGCGCGTACCTTCATTCAGCACAGCCAGTGTATCGTAGTAAAATTTATCTTCTTCGTTCCACATGCCAAGCTCGTTCAGGGCTTCGGCTATCAGTACAAAATGCTCGAAGAATTTGGTAGCAGTGTCTTCAAAAGAAGGATCATGAATGGCAATTTCAATCGCCATATCCATCAGGTTCAAAGCATACATAGCCATCCAGCTTGTGCTGTCTGCCTGTTCCAGTTCCATATGGCTGCTAAGCTGCATGCTGCGGTTGAACACACCGATGTTATCAAGCCCTAAAAAACCACCTTCAAAAATGTTGTTGCCGTTAGGGTCTTTACGGTTAATCCACCACGTAAAGTTGATAATAAGCTTCTGAAATATTTTCTTTAAAAAGATAAGATCACCTTCGCCTGTCATCTTCTTTTCAATGCGATAGACTTCAAGCGCTGCATACGATTGAACCGGCGGATTCACATCATTAAAGTTCCACTCGTACGCCGGCAATTGCCCATCGGGTTTCATGTACCATTCGCGCATAATGAGCAGCAACTGGTGCTTTGCAAACACAGGATCTACAATTGCCATCGGTATGCAGTGAAACGCCAGATCCCACGCGGCATACCAGGGATATTCCCACTTGTCGGGCATGAGGATAATGTCCTGGTTTTTCAGGTGCTGCCAGTCATTATTACGCCCATATTTTCTCTGGTTCGATAATGGAGTAATGCCATCGCTGGTAGAAATCCATCGCTCAATATCGTAGTGATAATATTGCTTGCTCCATAGCAAACCCGCAAGCGCCTGCCGTGATATTAAACGGTCTTCGTCAGCCACTTTTTTTGGCAACACAGCCGCATAAAATTCATCAGCTTCCTCTTTGCGTTGCGTAAAAATCTGCTCGGGATTTTGACCGAACGGGCGGCTCTGCATTTTATCACACAAGCGCAGGTATACTATGCGCGAGCCACCGGCAGCCACATTCATTTTATACACCGGCGAAAACTTGGTGCCATGCTTTGCCTTGCGCAATTGATGCACATTCTTCTTATGAATTACCGCATCGTTTATAGCATCTTTTACATGAATGCCTGTAGTATTTGGCTTGCCAAAAAGCTTCTGTGTATTGGTTTCGTTTTCAGTAAAAAAAGCATCTGTCGGCTTTTGAAAATAGAGAAAATAATTGCCGGTGCGCTCATGTGTAGCCTTTACACAGCCATCATCTACCTGCTTTAAAACCGGGCGCTGCTCAAGACCACCATAGCACCAGCGGTTATAAAACCAAAGCGTTGGCAGCACATGTATAAAAGCATCTTCATCGCCTCGGTTTATAACTTCAATTTTAATGGCAATATCAGTCTGGTCATGCTTGGCATACGTAATATAAACATCGAAGTATTTATTGTCATTGAACACGCCTGTATCAAGCAGTTCATACTCAGTTTCGTAGCGGCTGCGGCGGCGGTTAGTGTAAGTCAGTTTATCGTAAGGAAAAGCTGCCTGCGGATACTTGTATAACATCTGCATGTAGTAATGCGAAGGCAGGTTGTCGAGATAGTAATAGAGCTCTTTTACATCTTCTCCATGATTGCCATCGTAGTTGCCAAGGCCATACAATCGCTCTTTTAAAATGTCATCTTTACCATTCCACAACGCAACGGAAAAGCAAAGGTTCTGGAAGAAATCGGAAATACCGCCAATGCCATCTTCGCCCCAGCGGTAAGCGCGGCTGTGTGCATGAGAAAACGGAAAATAATTCCAGGCATCGCCATTATCACTGTAGTCTTCGCGTACAGTGCCCCACTGGCGGTCGGAGACATAAGGACCCCATTGCTCCAGGGGAATTTTCTTGCCTTTATTTACTTTTAGTCGTTGTTGCTCGGCGGTCATCATGCAGTGGCAAATGTAGGTGTGCAGATTTGGTTTCTTCCTGTTGCTTTATAACATCGGCAGATTATCATAAACCGAACCTGTTTTGTATCCTGTTAATGAAAACATATGTTGTTATTATAAATAAGAATGTGCGCAATGGCTTGCTGAGAAGTTTCAATCTTAATAAATGTCTTGTACTATTTGATAACTCTGCTTTTTCATTGTATCAAGATAACAAGGATTTATTTTTTGAGCTTGATTTTGTAAGATTTAAAAAAGCTATGCAAATCCCAATCATTCCCAAAAATGTAGAATTATTCCGCTGACGGGTTATCAGATGCATCTTCGTTCATATCTTCTTTGGCACGCTTTCTGAATTTTTAAGTGTGTTGAATTGATTTAATCATCATTAAATGATAAAGCTATGTTACGCTGGACGATCACTTTTTTAATCATCGCAATTATTGCGGCTATCTTAGGTTTTGGTGGAATTGCTGCGGGTGCAGCCGGAATTGCGAAAGTATTATTCTTCATTTTTATCGTGCTGTTCCTCGTGTCGTTAATCAGAGGCAGATCAACATTATAAAGTTTTCAATAAATCAAATAAAAAGCCCTGCTTAAATTAGTAAGCAGGGCTTTTTATTTGATTTATTTATCTGAACACCAATAAAGGCTTTTTATAAAACAACCGGTATAACTTAAGCCATTTCGTTCACCCGGAATCGTTTCCAGTCTTCCAGTATAGCGCCTTTTAATACACGCGGAAATTTATGCTGCCCGCCCACTTTGCCACGCGCACGCATAAATTCAAGAAATTGCTCTGTAGGAAGTACATCAACAAGAATTTCTTTTAACGCACTCTTGCGCTCCACACGATAATCGTCGTTAATTTCTTTCAGTTTTTCGTCAATCTTAATGCGAAGTGTTTCCGCATTCACAATATCATCGCAACCTACATACCAGTGGTGTGCAAAGAAAGTACCGCAAGGCTCACCCGCAACCGTGTATTCAGGAATGGAAATGTTCAGTTCTTCAGCCGCCGAGCGGACTGCTTTGTTCATATTATCTACGCTGAGATGCTCACCCACAAGACTTAAAAATTGTCTTGTACGACCGGTAATTACAATCTCGCAACGCTCTGTATTGGTAAAGCGAATGGTATCGCCAAGCAGGTAACGCCAGGAACCGCCACTGGTGCTGATGAGAATTGCATAATCCTTCTTTTCTTCTACTTCATGTATCATTAAAGTTTTAGAATCCGGCAAGGCATTGCCATCGCTATCGAAATTATGTTCATCAAATGGAATAAACTCGAAGAAGATATGCTCGTTGGTAACAAGTCGCATGCCCTGCGAATATTGCCTGTCCTGATAAGCAATAAAACCTTCGCTGGCAAGATAAGTTTCTATGTAAGTAATCGGTTTGCCGAGAAGTTTTTTAAACCCTTTTTTATAAGGTTCAAATGAAACGCCGCCATGCACAAAAAAGGCAAGATTTGGCCAGATATCATGTATGGTTTTTACCTTGTATCGTTCTACAATCATCTCCATGCACATCTGTATCCAGGCAGGTACGCCAACAATAAAACCAATATCCCACTGCGGCGCTTTGCTTACTATTTCCTCCAGCTTTTTATTCCAGTCTTTCTCTTTGGCTATTTTTCTTCCGGGCTTATAAAATGGCTGCCACCAGAAGGGCGATTTTTTTGCAGTGATGCCACTCAGGTCACCGGCATAATAACCAGGACCTTTTTCCAGTTCGGTGCTGCCACCAAGAGCCAGCCAGCCTTTGCTTAATGATTTAACAGGAATGTTTATATAGTTGCGCAGGCCGAGAAGTTGCTTAATCATAGCTACTTTATTGCCCTGCAAAAGATCGTTGGTAATGGGAATGTATTTGCTGGCAGCTTCGCTGGTACCGCTGCTAAGCGCATAATATTTTACTTTGCCCGGCCAGCAAACATCAGATTTGCCTTCGAGCGTTTTATACCACCATTCTTTATAAATAGAATTGTAATCGTAAGTAGGAACCAATTCCTGAAATTTCTTCCCGGCATGTTTGCTGAAGAGGATTTCATCAAACTGATACTTCTGGCCAAACTCGGTAAAGCGTGCTCTGCGAAGAAGTTTTTTTAATACACGAAGCTGTTGATTTCGCGGACTGTTTGGTGGCAGGTGCAATGCTTTGGCAATACGTTTTGGAAGCGAAATATCGAAAATTGCCATTTTTGAATAAAAGTGTTAGATACGAAACTACGTGAATTGCGTAACAAAGCGCAAATGTATGTTCCGATTTAGTGAAATATATATCAAAAAAAAGTTTGAAGGTATTGGCAAAACAAAAGCCGCTTCGCAAAAGAGCTGAAACGGCTTTGGCTGTTTATATTAAAACGGTTATGGCGCTACAAGGCGAAAGCCGTTGCCATGAATGTTCACAATCTCAATATTACTGTCTTCTTTCAGGTATTTGCGCAGCTTGGCAATGTATACATCCATACTGCGACCGTTGAAATAAGTATCGCTGCCCCAAATTTTCTTCAGCGCACGTTCGCGGGGAAGCAAATCATTCTTATGCTCGGCAAGCATTTTCAGCAATTCATTTTCTTTAGGCGATAAAGTCTGCATCTTTCCATCAACACCTAACTGGCGAAGCTTTGGATTAAAGTGATAAGAGCCCAGATCGAACTCAATATTTTCGCTTTCCTTATTCAGCTCTTCGTTGCGCTTGAGGATAGCTTTAATTTTTGCAAGCAATACATCGGTATCTACAGGCTTTGTAAGATAATCATCAGCGCCCAGCTTATATCCATCCAGAATATCGCTCTTCATTGTTTTTGCGCTCAGGAAGAACAGGGGCACATCAGGGTCAATGTCCCTGATTTCTTCTGCCAGCGTGAAGCCGTCCATATTCGGCATCATAATATCAAGCAAACAAATGTCGTAGCGCTCGCGCTGAAAGGCAGCTAAGCCAAGGCGTCCGTCACGCTCAAGAGTTACATCATAATCGTGCAGTTCCAATACATTTTTTGTCACCATACCAAGGTTCGTATCGTCTTCACACAACAGAACTTTATATTTTTTGTCCATGATTTACAGCTTTTTAGGATAAATGATTATCCATTTTTATGCCATGGACATTTTGTCATAGTGTTTTATTTCATTCTGTCTTTATAAATTTGATATAAAAAGGAAAATGGGCTTCTTGAGACAGGTAGCAGAATATTTATACATTAAAAAGCGCGACCCGAATGCACCGCGCGATACCAACATAAAACTGATGCATGGAATGAACCGTATTTCATTGCTGGTGTTTCTGGCAGCGTTGGTTTTTATGCTGGTGAAGTTTGTGATATTACCGCTGTTCAGGTAATTTTTTTTGGCGGATGAAACGGGTGGCGGCTATATTTCCACTACTTCGGTGCCGCTTACATAATCGTGAAGTGTCTTATTTACAAAGGAAAGAAAAAGGCTGTCGATCACCACTGCGCCTATCACCCGGGCCAAACTGCGAATGAATATCTGTCCAAAAGATGGCTTGCTGCCATTTTTATTTATTACCTTAGATAAGGATAACCATTTGCCCGGTGTACGCTTCCAGATAGCTTCAAAAAAAAGGTAATACAAAAAAGCAATCAGCGCCAGAAAATAATACGATTCGATATAAGGAATGTGATAATAAAATACATAAAACGTCCAGCCTCTGAACACACCAAATGCAATAAGAGAAATGATGATAGCATCAACCAGAAAATTCAATACTCTTGTTCCTGTACCTACAACGCGCATAGCCAAATGATGAGCGCAAAGCTAATAGTCATTTCACTGCAATCCCTGTTAAACCATTACCACTAAATTTTTATTCGCCAATTCTCTGCCCTATGTACATTGCAGTGGTGTTGTTTCTGCAAGAGCTTATCATTACTCAGTTTCGTAATTATGTGTTGCAATCTTTCCGTTTCAACGAGCGGGTGGTTGGCATCTATGGCGCCAACGGAAGCGGCAAAACAAACCTGCTGGATGCCGTGCATTATCTCTGTTTTACCAAAAGCTATTTTTCGCGCGCCGATGCGTTGAATACACATCACGGTTTGCAGGGTTTCAGGCTGGAAGCCTCGCTGGATAGGGATGCACAGCCATTTCATATCATTTGCATCCTGCGCGAAAACAACCGGAAGGAAATTACCGTAAACAATGAAACCTACAAACGCTTTTCATCGCACATAGGCAGGTTTCCCTGCGTAATGATAGCGCCGGACGATGTAGAACTCATTACCGGCAGCAGCGAGGAGCGGCGCCGTTTTATAGATACCATACTATCGCAACTGAATGCCGATTACCTGCAGCAACTGATTGAGTACAATAAACTATTACAGCAGCGCAACAGCCTGCTGAAAGCCGCTGCCGATCACAACCGTTTAGACACCGATCTGCTCCTGATTCTTGATGAACAATTAAGTGCAAAAGGCGATAAGATATATGCAGATCGCAGCGCTTTTACGCAGGAGTTTCTGCCTGCTGTTCTGGAAGAATATAACAACATTGCCGGCAGGGATGATAAAGTGAGTATCCGGTACTACAGCCAGCTTCATCAGAACAACATGCAGACACTTTTAAACGAAAACCGGCAACGCGACTTATATCTGCAACGTACTGGTGCCGGTATTCATAAAGATGATCTGGAAATAATCATGCACGGTCAATCTTTTAAAAGCATTGCTTCGCAGGGACAACGCAAAAGCCTGCTATTTGCCCTGCGGCTGGCAGAGTTTGATATTATCCGCAAACACAAAGGTTTTGCACCCATTCTTTTGCTCGATGACGTATTTGAAAAGCTGGATGCCGAACGTATGCACAACCTGCTTTACAAAGTATGTGTGCAGCAGCAAGCGCAGGTATTTATCACCGATACGCACCAACATCGCTTAGAAGATGCGTTTGATAAATTAGGCGTGAAGTATGAAATGGTTGGTTTGTAATGTTTATTTCAAGCAGGCAGTTTTTATAATTTTCCCTTACATTTCATCAATGCTTTCACTATATCTTCTGTGGCTGCACTAAACCTTTGCAAGCTGCTAACTTCAGGAAGCGCATTGTATAGAGTATATTATTTGATGTAAAATGGTTATCTCACCCATCATTTAACTTAATCTAATCCTAATCAGTCTTCATCATTTTCTCCGTATGTTCCTTTTGCATACAAAAAATAACCGGATTCCTATGAACCAGATTATATTAGAATTAACAATCATAGTATCTCTTTCACAAAACAATAACCTGCACCTAAAAAGAGGATAAGACAGAACGTGTTATCTGCTTCATCTGTAACCGACAATTTGTACATTTCTCCTACCTTGCCGCCCTTTGGCATTTCTATTGACTTACACTGGTTCCTCTGTCATGGCATCGTACTTTAGAACATAGAATGACAGATTGACTACAACTCACGACGATAAATATGAATAAAAATATATTGCAGTTCAGCACCGATGAGGATGCTGAGTTTTTGCCCATTATACCCATTAATGAAAATGATATGGAAAGCGATAAGGATATGGTGGTACCCGATGTACTGCCGCTTCTTCCGCTTCGCAATACGGTCCTTTTTCCCGGCGTTGTATTGCCTATTACGGTAGGCAGAGATAAAAGTATTAAAGCCGTTCAGGACGCTTATAAAGCTGATAAACTGGTAGGTGTGCTATCGCAAAAAGACGCCAATGTAGAAGACCCTGGTTTTGAAGATTTATCTAAGATTGGCATCGTAGCCAAAATTGTAAAACTCATCAAAATGCCGGATGGCGGCACCACCGTTATTATACAAGGCAAGCGCCGCTTTGAGCTGGTAGGCATTGTGGAAGAAGAACCTTATTTCAAAGCCCGCATCAACCTGCTTACCGAAGGCGAACTGCCGGACGATAAAGACTTCGAGGCGCATATTGCCACCATCAAAGATCTGGCTACGCAGATTATCCAGCTATCGCCCAATATGCCAACGGAAGCTTCCATTATTCTTCGCAATATTGAGAACGCTTCGTTCCTGATCAACTTTGTAGGCAGTAATCTTAACAGCGACATTATCGAAAAGCAGCGCCTGCTCGAAATTATGGATGTGCGGGCACAGGCAGAAACGCTCATTATATTATTGCAGCAAGAGCTTCAGTTTGCTGAACTGAAAAATAAGGTAACCACTAAAACGCGCACAGAGATAGACAAACAACAACGCGATTATTTTCTTCAGCAGCAGCTTAAAAGCATCAAGGAAGAATTGGGTGGCGAAAGCAACGACCGCGAAGTGGCGGAAATGAAGAAGAAGGCTGAAACGAAAAAGTGGCCGGAAGCGGCAAAGCTGGCTTTCAAAAACAATGTTGCCAAGCTGGAGCGTATGCATCCCAGCACGCCGGATTATTCTACGGTTTACAATCATCTCGATTTATTGCTTGAACTTCCATGGGAAGAGTATACCAACGATAATTATGATTTGCAGCGTGCCGAGCAGGTGCTTGATGACGATCATTATGGCATGAAGAAAATCAAAGAACGCATTCTTGAATACCTTGCCGTATTAAAGCTAAAAGGCGATTTCAAAAGCCCGATTCTTTGCTTTGTAGGTCCTCCGGGCATTGGCAAAACGTCTTTGGGTAAAAGCATTGCGCATGCTTTGGGTAGAAAGTATGTACGCCTTAGTCTTGGTGGTCTGCACGACGAAAGCGAAATCCGCGGTCATCGCAAAACCTATATCGGTGCCATGCCGGGCAGAATATTGCAGAATCTTCGCAAGGTAAAATCATCGAATCCTGTTATGATTCTGGATGAGATAGACAAGATCGGTAACGACTTCCGCGGCGATCCGTCTTCTGCTTTACTTGAAGTGCTCGATCCTGAACAGAACAATACGTTTTACGATAATTACCTTGAGCTGGAATATGATTTAAGCAAGATATTATTTATTGCTACCGCAAATGATCTGCAGAACATTCAGCCTGCTTTGCGCGATCGTCTCGAAATCATCAACCTGGGTGGTTACGCCATTGAAGAGAAAGTAGAGATTGCCCGCCGCCATCTGGTTCCCAAACAGAAAGAAGCGCATGGATTGGAAAAAGTAAACCTGCGCATTGGCGATAAAGTATTAGAGAAAATTATTGAAAGTTATACCCGCGAAAGCGGCGTGCGCGAGATGGATCGCCAGTTGGCGAAAATCATGCGTAACCAGGCGAAAGATTTTGCCGTTACCGGTAAAGTAAAATCCCCGCTCACGGCACAGGATGTGGAAGATATTCTTGGTATACAGCGGTACAGCAATGAGATTTATAAAACCGCCAATATGCCCGGCGTTGCCGTAGGTCTTGCGTGGACGTATGTAGGCGGCGACATTCTCTTTATTGAAACGGCACTCAGCGAGGGAAAAGGCGAACTGAAGCTCACCGGCAACCTTGGTAACGTAATGAAGGAAAGTGCTACCACGGCGTACACTTATTTGCAGGCAAATGCAAAGAAGTACAGCATCAGCAACGATTCATTCAACAAAAAAAATATACACATTCACATTCCTGAAGGCGCTACGCCAAAGGATGGACCGAGTGCGGGTATTACGATGTTAACTTCATTGGCGTCTGCTTTTACCGGCAAAAAAATAAAATCATACTTAGCCATGACGGGTGAAATCACCTTGCGTGGACAAGTGCTTCCGGTAGGTGGAATTAAAGAAAAAGTATTGGCTGCCAAGCGCGCCGGCATCCGCGATATCATTATGTGTTATCTGAATGAAAAAGACGTGAACGAGATAGACAGCGAGTTTATTAAGGGTGTCAATTTTCACTACGTAAAAACCATGCAGCAAGTGCTGGATATTGCATTAGCGTAGTGATGAATAATGAATTGACTCAAGTTAAACTAATAAAAAGGTGTCTCTGTTTTGAGACACCTTTTTGTTTACAGGTAAATGTTTTAATAACTCGCCAACCACTATTAATACTGCCTGAGTCTTTCACCAATAAAATGCAGAGCATCGGTAATGCCAGTGCGCCAGTACGTCCAGTTGTGCGCTCCATCACGCATGCGAAACTCGTGCGGAATTCCTCTTTGCGTAAGCTCTATATGAAGCATACAATTGCCAATGGTCAGGAAGTCATCATCACCACAATCTATCCAGTAAGCTACTTTTTTTAAACTATCTGCAGGCATTGTTTGCGCCAGGTTCAGGATGGAATGATCCTGCCAGAGTTTACCCAATCTATCGTTACCTGAAACTCCTTTTCCGAATACCTTTCCTAACACGGTTTCATAGCCACCTTGCGGCATTGCGGCTAACGTGGTATCCATAATAATTCCGGCACTCAATGGCGCCGCCGCCACAAATAAATCGGGATGTTTAAAGGCAAGATATAAAGTACCGTACCCGCCCATAGATAACCCGGCAATGGCGCGGTAGCGTTTCTCAGCCTTGGTGCGGTATGTTTTTTCAACAAACGGCATTAATTCTTTAATAAAGAAATCCTCATAGTTCTCTTTGCCGTCATAGCTGTTTACATACCAGCTTGAATCGGCATTCGGCATTACAATAATCATTGGCGGAATGGTGCCTTCGGCAATGGCTTTATCTGCATAGCGGTTTACCTCGCCAAACTGCAGCCAGCCGGTATTGTCATCGCTAAAGCCGTGCAGCAGATATACAACCGGGTAATTTCGGTTCGATGTTTCATAGTCGGGCGGCAGGTAAATGGTGCAGTGCACATCTTTCTTCAGGATGGCGCTTTTTACATTTTGCTGCTCAATCACTTTCCCGGCAGTTTGGGCTTTTGCAAAGGGAATAATCAATAACAATAGAATAAAAAACAGGAATGATTTGCTTGTAACCATAAGGCAGATTTGAGGTTATAAAAGAACGAAGTTTTTAAATGTCATGCGCAATCACTTTACAGCATAAAAAAAGCCCGTCTTAAAAAAGACAGGCTAATAATGAAGCAGTAAAAAATTCTGGTTGCGGTTCTTAGTATAAAACAAAAAAGAATCACATGAAAAGGACGCATACCATTAGCCAAGCCAAGTGCCAAACGAAAAATATAATGATAATGAATGAGTTATATTAACTAACACGTACCATTCCGTTTCAAAAAAGGAAAATTTGTTTTCAAAAAAGGAAGAATAGAGAGGTAATATTGAATAAGTAAGATTTAATATTATTCAGAAATGAATACTCAATAGCTGTTTTAAATATTAAATCTTACTTATTACCTAATTCAATTATCGCATCAAATACATCTTTCCATATCCTTTATTGAAGTATTGCGATGTATTTACATCATTGCCTCCCGCATCTTTTATGGAGAAATGATCCAAAGATTTTCCATCTAAATTTGTCAGCACGCGATATAAATACACGCCGTTGCCAAGCTTCTGCCCATACTGATCAGTGCCATCCCATTTATACTCTGTTATGTTTCGCCCGATATGAATATCGGTCAGCTCTTCCTTCGTAATCTCCTTTACAATTTTACCCGTAATGGTCAATATCTGGATGCGCAGGTTCTGAGGCACCTGGCTGCCCGTAACGGTAAACACAAATGCGGTAGATGTCGTAAACGGATTCGGGTAATTGAACATATCCGAAATCATCGGCTTATTAATCACCTGGAAGGAAACGCTGTATTGCGTATTGCCCGCACTGTTGCCGTTGCGGTCTTTCCCGCTTACAATTAATTTGTATTCGCCATCCACCGGCAGGTAAGGCAGAAACTCCACCGTTGCCACATTATTGCTGCCGCTGGCTGCGGGTGTAAAGCGCAGTGTATCGCTGTTGAAATTATACTTACGCAACGAGCCGTCCGGGTATTGAACCTGTACACCAACAAGCGAAGTATCGTTCAGCAACAAGTATTGCGATTCATCGGTCAGCTTCACCGTGATGTATGGCTTAGCCGATACGATATCGTTGTTCAGAATATGCACGCCGTCAAACGTTACATCCAGTGTAGGCTTATATACATCGGTACTTACTACCAATGCTTTGTAAAGGAAGTTATTGTCATGTGTCTGCTCAGGCTGCGCAGTTTCCGGGTTTACGTCAAGATAAAAAGTATTGCTGCCGCTAAAGTTTTTCGAGTCAATGGTAAAGTTGATGGTAGCCGTATCACCCGGCGCCAGCTTCTTCAGCGGGTTCGGGTTTACAGGTATCGTTGTTGAAGTATTGCCCTTATCATATACCACAGCATTTACTTTGATGCTGTCTGAAAAAGCCACATCGCTCACATTTTTAAACCCGATTTTCCCGTTGATGGTTTCACCCACAGCCAAAGAATCTTTATAAGAATAAGCGACAGTTGCGCTTAATGCACCTTCCGGCACAGGATCGTACAACACGCGCCAATATTGCAATTGATAAGGTGTAAAATGTATGCTGTCTGCATTGCGCATTTGCAGTTGGATGTATGGATATTGAGCTACGCTTACCGTGCTGATATCAAAGTCTTGCTGCGAAGAAGACAAGGTATAAAGCGTTTGCTTTGCACCGCTTGCCGTTACGCCAATTACATCAACGGTAGCTTTATCGCCGGCTGATGCATCGATGATTTTACCCCGCCATTTTACCGATTTCCAGGCTCGGGCAGGACCAAACTGTGGCGATGTAATAAATCCTAAACTATCCGGCGATAATATAAGGCGGTTCACAACGATCTGGTCGCCAAGCCCGGCGCTTAATTGCTGTGTGGGTTCAAAAGCAGTTGTATTTTTCTTGTAAATAAGTACCCAGGTTCTTGGGTAAGTGAATGAATCAATATTGGTGAAGCCTGACGATACCAGCCTATCGTACCAGCTATTGCCGGCATCATACACCTGTTGATCCGCTTTGTAGTCAGGTACAAATGGGTTGTTGTTATACGAACCATTTACCTGGTCTAAAATCAAACGCGCCGTTACAATAAAGCCATTTGAAACCCAGTCCATAAAGTCTCGCATCTTGCGGCGGCCGGTGGTATCTAAATAGCTGAACTCGAAATTATATTTTGATCCTGTATGGAGCGGCGCGCCTGCCAGTCCTTCACAGGCAGTTGCACTTCCCATAAATCCACCATGCCCCGTGTTAGCATCCGCAGTGGATGGTTTTGCCTGGTTAATTAACGGCTTTAAAGTTACCGGGTCAAATACGTTATAGATCACCGAATGCCCTAAACAAGCACTTTGCGTGATGACATTTTCATTGATGCGGATTTCAAAATCACCATCTAATGAAAAGGTGGAGCTGTACACCGAGTTGGTTACTTTCATCTGCGATTGCCGGTCAATATAATTCCACGAACGACTGGTGCTGTCAAGGTATAATCTGTTGGTAGAAGAACGCAGGTGCTGATATAAATGCGATTGATTATACCCATAAGAAGAAGCAGGCAGGTAAACAAAGCTGCTGCTATTCCAGCGATAGGCTTCGTTTGCTGCAGGCACAGGCGCAACCCGCCAATAATACACGGTGCTGTCGGTAAAAGAGGCGCCTGGTTCAAACTCGATTAACCCGCCTAACGAGCTAACCGTTTTGGCAACTTTAAAAGATGAATTAAACAACGCAGTCGTGTCTATTTCCATGGCATATTGCCGCAAAGGAAGCGTTGGGTCAGCAGTGGAAGCCGCCAGTTTAAAGCTGCTTTTATTTACAATCGCATAATTATATGGATAGACGGGTGTCAGCTCATCTTCATAAATTAAAAAGGTTTTGGTAGCTGTGTTGTTCACTTCGCTCAGTTCATCGTACTTGTTTACATCGTCAATGGTTACGGTAATGCGGTTCTGTCCTTTATCGCGCGAAGCCACTACCGGTACCTTTAATAAGATCGAATCAATGTATCGAACCGCGCGGATTTGCCTGGCAACCAGCGTTTCCGTTGTGCCATCCGGGTATTGCCGCTTGATGGTTACCGCCACCGAATCGCCGGTCGCTTTCCCAATATTGTAGAAATAAGTTTTTAAAGAAAACGATGAATCTGCAACCGACACCACAGTTGGGTTGATTACAATCTGCGGTTCTTCCACTGTAAAGTCAGGCTTCGCAAAAGCATTCACCTTCAGCGCCGGGTCACCGTGAAGGATCGATTCTTCGGCGTGCAGTACTTTGGTGCTGGAGTCAAAATCGCCAAAACTGCGCTGTGCCAGCAGGTTGCTGTTGCCACCGGCTAAACTCACCGAAATGTCTTTATTATAACCTGTACCGGAGAGCGTGCGGTAAAAGCCGACATTATAATAATCGAGGTAAGTGCCCACACCAAAGCTGCTGCTACCCAGCATGGCAATGGCGCCGCGCTCCGGTGCCAGCACATATTTTTCCGCGAGCAGGCTGAGTAATGAAAAACGCGTAGTATCGAAGCTGTAAAAGTCACCGGCATCGCAGCCGCTGGCTAAGAAGAAAGGATATTTGCCCTGGTTGTCGTAAGCGTTCGGATCGTTCAGGTTATAGTTTAATGCCGTGTTAGATGAATGCCCGAAATAATTAATAACACTGATGCCGTTATTAAACAAAGTTGTGAGCAACGCATCCGTAATCGGCGTTACCTCGCCAGTGGTAGATTTATTAAAGCTATACAGGTTGCCGCCAAACGAAGTGTCCTTCAAAATAGCGCCATATTTATTTAAGTAACCAGACAACTCATTGTCTTCCGATACACTGTTCGCGCCCGTTACATTCACCACCGTTTTCATCCAGGCGCGGCTGTCTATCGTTTGCAACGCATTCGTCTGCTGGTTTTGCTCGTACTCTTTTATTTTGGTTAAATAATCTCTCACCTCGCTGCCGCGAATAACCGACAATCGCCCGATAGGCGTAGCCGCCACCGGCTCTAAATTGTTTGAAGCCAGCAAAATATCTGAAGCCGGCCAGCCGAATGTCGGTACCAGGTTTAGCTGGTCGGCAAGCGGTGACGATTCATTAGGCCGGTAACTATCGTAGGTAACGCCTTTACCAATCAGGAAAGCAAATTTTGGCTTCATACCAAACACATTCCTCGCATACTGCAGGAAATTCTTAATGCCTAACGGGTGTTTTTTTATGCCAAATGCAAACTGATCTATCAGTTCATCTGCATCGTACGTTTTTGCACTGTATCCGCCACCCGGCGCACTGCTGCGGTACTGCCGGTACTGTTCTACCGAATTATCACCCGACGATAACAAAATGGCATTGCTAATGATCAGGTAATCGCCCTGGTTGGCAGCTAAACTATAATCAGTAAAGTTTTTACGGTTAAGCGAAGAAATGGAAACGAGGTTCGATGCATCTTCATTCGTCAAAACCAGGTTCCTGTCCCCGCTGCTGGCTGTTAATCTAAACTTTAATACACCGGCTGTTACCGTGTTTACCGCATATCGCTGCCCGTTTGTAATGTCGTACAAAACGGGCGCGGCACCACCGCTGAAATTTGTAATCTCTATATAATTTCCGTTTGCCGAAGGCGGCAGTGTAAAGGAAAATAATCTGGCTCCGCCAAAATTAAACGTGTGCGGATAGGTAAGGTGAACAATGCCCGCCACCAGGTTATCAAATTTATTACTGTCAGTGCTTTGGCTGGTAATAACAATATTCGCCGTGCCGGAACTCAGCATCGAAAGGGGAATATTTGCCGCCGTAAACACGCCGCCGTTATAGCCCGTTACCGGTTGATTAATGTAAGACGCATTATTCAGGCTCACCAGCAATCGCCGGTTTACGCCGCCCGGGCTTTCACCCGATGCCGACACGGTAAGCGTAGCCGCAGGTCCGGTGTTTGACGCATTCAATCCGCTCATCGTTACCCGCAACGACTGGTTGTCGGCTATCGGTATCGAACTCCAGAACTCACCCGCATCATACGTAGACGAATAAATGGTTTCGCCATAATTAAATCCTTTGCCGCGGCTCAGCGCCTGCCTGAAATCTGATTGATAAGTATATTGGAAATTCACTTCGGCTGGCAGCGTATTGCCCTGCACAGCATTCGCCGTGTTTATATACCGCAGGTTTGTTCCATTATTCACCGTAAGAAAATAAGCCGAGGTATCTGTTTGCAGGCTATAGCTTTTATTTAGGTGGTTCGCCGGGTTTTTATACAATTTGTCATCAAAAGCACCGTCGTTTTGTTCGCCGTAGAACTGGATAAACCCCCCCGACGGCAGTACACCCGTTGCAGCACTTGTGTACAACCTTACTTCCAGCCCGTTGTGCCAAAGCTGAAACTGCTCTGCCGGCACATTGCCCAGACCGGCGGCAGCCAGGGCATCCGTGCTGATGCGGTGAAACCCCGTTTGCCCCACCTTGCATTTATAGTAGGTTTTCGAGTAGTCAATCCATTCATTATTGTATTGCGCGTGCAACGCAGCCGCACAGCACAAAAAGGAAATCAGGAGTAAACATGTCTTCATCACAGTTCGTTTTGCTTATCGCAGTTGGTTGTTTATTTCAATATTATTCAGGAAAATCAGGAGCTGTCATCGTTCAATTATCTATCAGCTCCGGTTCCGGCTATCCGTTCCAAGTCCGCAGCGGCGGCTGTTCCTCTATCTGTCAACTATTAAACACCAACCTCTTCCTCCTCCCGCCGCTTTACGGGCTTTCCTCTTCTATCCGGCAGCCCGTCAGCGTTCCAGTATCCATTTGGCTTTTTCTACCGTTTGTTGCTAAAACAAGCAGTTAAACCCTGAAAAACAACCTATTACAGCCAAAAACAGCCCACTTTTCCCGCAGTTTAAACCGCTTAATTCATTAAATAGCCCATTTTTCTCTCCCGATATACCAATCAGTCAGGCACATTCCCGTTATCCGCCAATTCATTTTCCTTTACAATTACCAAATATCTCAGTTCTCCTTTTTTATCAAATCTACCTTCAGCGAAAACACATGCGTGTACAGCGGGTTGCTTTGGTTGGCAAGGTTTGTAAACGCATAATCCACCGTTACATTTCCCACATGAAAACCGGCACCCACGCTCGGTTGATATATCCACACTTTCTTCTGGTTCAATGTGTCGCCGTCTTTTAGCGCCTGCTGGAAGTTTGAGATGCCCGCCCTTACAAACACCACTTTATTAATATCTGCTTCCAGGCCCACTTTCGGGTCAATGCTTATCGGGTCTGCACTGATTATGGTATTGCGCTTTCCATCAAACGTAAAGTCTAAGTCCGCTTCTGCCAGCAGGTGAAATTTATCACTGAATTCAAAATTGTAGGCGCCACCCAGTATCAGCCGCGGCGAAGTAAGCTCGGTCGATTTTACGGGGATGTCATTATCTGTCAGATACAAAGCCTGCTTTTCCTGGTCGGTAAACGAAAACTTCCACGCGTTAAATGTCGTCGTCACATCGCGGGCTACGGCGCCTAACCGCCATTTACCCACACTATACATTACGCCCGCATCGAAACCAAAGCCAACGGCATTGGCAAAGGAACCCACCTTGCGGTAAATGATTTTGGCATTACCGCCAAAACTCAGCTTCCGGTCTTCTTCATTAATAATGGCCTGCGAGTATGACAAGAGGAACGCATAATCTGCCGATGAAAACGTAGTTATATTATTATAATCCAGGCTGCCATCGGGCTGCACCAGGTATAACGTATTCGGTATATCATCTACCCCAAAGCGGAGCACTGAAATGCCCAGCGTACGTGGCTTCTCGCCAGCCAGCGGGAAAGCCGCCGATACAAAATCATATTTACCAATGCCAGAAAAATACTCGGCGTGCATGGCAGAAACGGATGGATAATCGCGCACGCCCGTTAAGCCCGCCGGGTTCCAGTAGCCCGCATTGGCATCGGAAGCCGACGCTACAGAAGTGCTGCCCATGCCCAAACCGCGGGCACCCGCACCGATATTTAAAAATTCGTTTGAATATACGCGAAACTGCGCGTCCGCCTGCACACAACAGGCACACATCACAATGACAAGCAGCAGCCAGTGGTTTCTCATACAAAAGATTAACAACGAAGATAAGTGATGGTTATTTTGAGGTTTTGTTTCAGGAATAAAAAATAGCGGTGATAAAGCAGGATATGTTTATTAAAAGCGCAGGCAACGCTTCCTATTTATCGCACGTATCTATACTATACTCAACATTCTCTTTACTTTTTTATTTGATGTAGCCGTTTCAGCGGCTGCTTTTGATGTCCGCCGGTATTTTTTTACCGGCGTTCTTATTTTCATTAACTAGTCACCTATTTCCACCACTGTTTTCCGCAGTTTTACCAATTTTTCCAGCAAGCCTTCCAGCAGCGACAGGTTCAGCATGTTTGCGCCATCGCTTAGTGCGCACGCCGGGTTGGGATGCGTTTCGATAAACAAACCATCAGCACCGGCAGCAATTGCGGCTTTGGCAATGGTGCCGATCATCTGCGGGTTGCCACCCGTAACGCCGCTCACTTGGTTAGGTTGCTGCAGGCTGTGCGTGCAGTCCATTACCACCGGCACGCCATGCTTTTGCATAGCGGGTATATTGCGGTAATCAACAATCAAATCCTGGTAGCCGAAGCTGTTGCCGCGTTCCGTTAAGATTACTTTTTCGTTGCCGGCTTTTTTTATTTTATCTACGGCAAATTTCATAGCCTCGCCGCTGGTAAACTGTCCTTTTTTTACGTTCACAATTTTGCCCGTACCGGCGGCGGCAATCAGCAAATCGGTTTGCCGGCAAAGGAATGCGGGAATTTGGAGAATGTCAATGTATTGCGCAGCCACGGCTGCTTCATCGTGTGCATGAATGTCGGATGTAGCAGGAACAGCACACTTCTTTCCGGCTTTTTGCACAAGCTCCAGCGCAGGGTTATCGCCAATGCCGGTAAAAGAAGACGCGCTGGTACGGTTGGCCTTGCGGTAGCTGGCTTTGAAGATATAAGGAATACCAAGGGTTTTGCAAATGACAGACACTTTCTCCGCCACTTCCATTACCAGTTCTTCACTTTCCACTACACATGGTCCGGCAATAAGGAAGAAATTATCGCTGTCATAGGATTGCCCTGCAAATAAATCTGCCAGAAAAGAAGGAATCATACCTTTTTGTTTGAGCGCGAACTTACTGTAAAAGGTTGGAGCAGGTAAACAGACAATTTTCTCTTACCTTGTTAAAAAGTGGCAAAGACTCGTCTTATTATTCAAACGCTTACATTATTTTATCAAAAACGCTTTTTGTGCATAGTTTTTGCCAATCGCCGCAAAAATTTTCATAAGGTGTTGATTTAATTTTTACACTGTAAAAAAGGGAAAGGCATTATACATTTCTTCTTCCTTTTTTATAAGCTCTTTTTAAGGCAGTTAGAAGAATACAACTTCTTTCTGAGCGTTTTACACGGCAAATTCCAGTATCAATAACATCTGTTGTATAAAAATACAACATCACCAAAACATTCAAAACCAAAACAATATGAAGGGGCAATTGACGGTAACAAATCCTGCATTAAAAACAAAAGGGATGGCATTTTTAGTATTCGCTTATTTGTTCTTTGTTTCCTGCAGCCAGAAGCAGGATTTTATTGAGGGCAACCCGCAACTGTTTTCTGACAAAACAGGTAAAACAAAAGCAGGCAACAGCTTAGGCCTGGTGCCGGGCGGAATCATAGATAATACATTGCTGCTGCAATCTCTGATTGACAGCAAAGCCACGAATCCGATTTCAGCCACCGGTACATATCTTACCAGCCAGCTTACCGTGCATTCCTATGATACCATCGTGATGCATGGCGGCTTCCGTATGCTGCTGAATCCGTTGGTTACGCAAAAACCGGTTTTATATTTTCCGGCGGGCACACATGATGTTTTTATAAAAGGTGGTATACTGGATGCCAACTGGCAGAACAACAGCGGCGGCAGCCAGCTTGCGTGCATAAAGATGGATGAAGGCTGTTATAATATTACCATTGACGGTGTAACGGTAAATAATGCAAAAGACTATGGCGCCATCCAGATAAAAGGCATCAGCGGCAAAACCTGCAAAAACATCAACCTGCTTAATATTAAATCGAAGCAAACAGGCAGAACCGTTATTGAATGCCGCGGTGTGGAGAATCTGGTAATTGACAAGCCGAACCTGCAGCACTGGGGGCAACAAAATCCCAACTCGCCTGCCATACAGTTTCAGTCGGTAGACAGCAAAAACGTACAAATCCTTTCGCCGGTAACGCAGGGCTACGAAGGCATTCAGTTTGCCATTGAAAGCGCGGCAGCTAACGTGGATAATATTGTTATCTCCAACGGCAGCTTTACCGATAATACCAATGCCGGTAACAATGGAATTTCGGGATATTATACCAACGCTAATTTTTACTACAATACTATGAACGGTGGCGTTGGCAGCCAGCGCTCAGGCTACGAGATATTTGGCGGCAATAATAAACTCGATCACCCGGTGGTAAAGAACGGCATCATTGCCATTTCTACCGGCTCGGTAACAAATAAAAATGCGAGTAATATTAGTATCCTTTATCCCGATGTAACGAGTACCGCAACCAACAACAGCACACTGGCTTTAGGCTCGTGGAATGGGCTGACACTTAGCAATGTTAGCGTAACCGGCGGCAAACTCAATACAGTCGGCTCATCCGGCAACAGCAGTGCATTTACGTTTGGATATTACGGCGGCGTGGGCATTGTGCAGAACGTAACCATGACGGGCACGCAGCTTTGGTCGTGCACCTCTGCCATCCGCATACAGGCTGCCAGCGGAAGCAAGAACTTAGTGTGCAACCAGGTGGGTTTTATGCAGCAGACACAGCAGGTAAGCGACATTACGCACAACGTGAACTATACCATTAATCCATAGCAACTATGAAACACATCACCCGGTACTTTGTGCGCTTTTATTACAAGAGTTTATTTGCAGCGAGAGTATTGATAACACCTTTGTACCAGATGATGTATTTCCATTCGTAAGCGTACTATTCACTGAAAAGCAAAGAGGCGATGACATATAAATCATCGCCTCTTTGCTTTTATTATTCACCATTCACCTTCTTTATTCCTTTACAAACTTCAGCACTTCTGTTTTGCTGCCGGTGGTTATGTTTAAGTAATAGGTTCCCGGCTGCATGTTGCTGCCCAGCTGCGAGCGGTACTGTGTGCTGCCTGTGCTTACGACCCTTGCCAACACGTTGCCGCTGCCATCCTTAATGCTTATGTTAGCTGTTTCATTAGCCGCTAAGCCTTGTACCGTTACATAGTTCTTAGCCGGGTTGGGAAATATGCTTGCTGTGTTGGCAGTATTGTCTGCACTCACCACTTCACTATAGCGTATTACGCCATCTGTGCTTACGGCTTTGATGCGGTAATAGTTATTGCCTTGCAACAGGCGAGAATTGGTAATAGAATAATCTTTCAGGTTAGCAACGCCGCTTACTTTGGCTACGGGCGTAAAGCCTGATGTACCGTTGGCGCTTTGCTCTACGGTGTAGTAGGCTACCTTATCCTCAGCCGGCAAGCCTTTCCATGAGATGCCGTGGTTGTGCAGCCAGCGGCGGATACGGATGGCAAGCGGTACTTTCTGTGGATAGCCGTAGTAGCGGGTAAAGGCACGGTGTTCTTTAGCGCTCTCGGTTGAAAATGTATTGCCAAACTGAACAATCTTTCCGTCAGTTTGCAGGTCGGCACTGTATGAATAGTCGTGAATATCCAAGTCGGTTATTGCGATGCCGCCATTACCAAACTCAGGATCAAGCGAACCATCTGAATTGTATGCTGCTGCAACAAAATCACCAATGCCGGTTGTATTATCAGAAATAGAACCAGTTGCTACTATTTTATCTTTCTTTTCTCCTGTAATAAATATTCTATCGGCTTTGGAATATTGAGTGAAAGTAGTTGCCATTATACCGCCTACACCAAAACTTTGATCTAAACTACCATCAGTATTATATCGGGCAACCGTAAATATCGGTGCATTGCCGGTTACTACAATCTTCCCATCCTCCTGTATTGCAACATCATTGATAAAGCTTCCTCCTGTACCAATCTTCGTATCCACAACCCCTTTCACACCAAACGCTTTATCGTAGCTGCCATCCGGGTTAAAGCGCTCAAGGTGAAACTTCGACAGGTTTGTGCGGGTATCGCCGTTGTTACCGGCAGCTACAATTTTGCCATCCTTCTGCACGGCAGCGGCATAGGCGGTACCATGGGTGGTGCTTACCGTAATGCCTCCTTCCCCATAGCTTCTATCCGGCTTTCCGTTGGCTAAGTAGCGCGCCGTGCTTACTTTAAACATATCCTGCCCTTCACCAACGGTAACGCCTCCTGCCAATATAATCCTGCCATCGGGCTGAAGCGTAATGCGGGATCCCCCATGCGCAAGGTAGTCCGAGCTGTCCTCGAAGCTGTCATCCACCGCCGTGCCGTTGGTGCCGAAGGTAGAGTCCACCGTGCCGTCGGGCTTAAAGCGCGCAAAAGCGACATAGTTGTAAAAGATAAGGTTATACCGGCCGCCTTGCGCCAGTATTCTGCCATCGGGCAGCAGGGCAAGCGAGCCGATGGTGGCATTGTCCTGCGGCACCTTCATATCAGGGAACAGTACATAAGCGCTGCCGTTCTCGCCGAAGGAAAGATCGCGTGAGCCGTCAGGCAGGTAGGCGTCTATCCGGAAGGTAAAGTCAAAGCCTTTATAGGGTCCGCCTGTACCAACCAGAATCCTTCCGTCCCTGGTAACAATCATAGCTCTTTCGCCCACATAAGATACAGTGGGATCAATGAAAATGCCTTTGTTACCGAATGATGGATCGAGCATACCGGGCTGTGCATAAAGCAAAGTGGCTATGCACAGGAATAAAAAGAAGAGCAGAGATTTCATATTGCGTATTTATTGAATGATAAAAAGTGATTACTCGGATGAACAATCTGCTGCCGGGCAACTGGAAGGATTATCCGTAGTTACCGGCGCATTGTGAGGCAGGGTAGAAGTATAAGAGGTTACGCGCTTGTTTTCGCATTCAATGAACATATCATTGTGCAGATTGGTTACCTGGTTGGTAAGGATGGTTTGGAAATAGGTAGTTGCCCGTTGCACCATGTATATCTGAACATCTTTGGAGTTGGTATATGGAGTTCCAAAGTTGCTCTGAAAAGGCTTGCATAGCACGCATTTATTGTTGGTATTGCGTATGCGGGGATATTTAGGCGGTATGCCGCAGGAAATACAGGTAACATCCGCATCCAATCCATGTTCCATTTGGCAGTCAACATTCACCTCAATCTTTTTATTGATGGCTAAGTTGTGAAAGAGATCGTACATACCCTTCGAGCCGATGCCAATAAGGTCAAATGTACTTTCGACTCCATCCAATTGGTAAGGAGTGGGACTGTTTAAAAGGCAACTGGTATCGGAATTATAAGGTGTATAATTTACCTGTACCACAACGCCGGTTCTTGGATCTTTAACGAATATTGTCGCATTCGGGGCAAACTTAATTTTTGTTATTTCAATTGGAAGCGTGGAATCCTTAGAGCCATGAAAAGCAATCATGGGTGGGATAATGGTATTACCGTAATCCGACCAAAAATCCTGTATATGGTATGTGTTCGTTGCAGAATTGTAATAATTGATAGGAATGGTCATCTGTCCCCACATATTAAATACACCTTTGATTAAAGGACGGTAGTCGTTATTGACGCCGGCGTTTAAGCCGCCGTAATAGTAATCAATATCTACAGCTCCTAAAGCCTGCGCTATGGTGGACGAACCGACCGAAGGGAAGACAGCTGCAATCTGAGCTGCATTATAATAAGCAGAATGAAGGGCGATGATGCTACCTGCACTATTGCCACCCAGAAATATCCTTGTTGTATCTATCTGATAGGGATCATTAGGAAAATCTAATGAACTTCGGCGCTGATGGCGGATAATACTTCTGATAGCGCCACGTGCGTCCTGAAAGGCACGGTATTCAGCCAGTTGCTGCTGTGAGGTTAAATAATACCCGAAGGGATCTATGTATCTGCCTGTACGGTACTCTACTACATAAGCTACATAGCCACGTTTAGCGAATTCCTGTGCAATAGCTCCTATGCCACCTAATGTAGAATCGCCAATATCTGGCTTTTTACAATCATCGAAACCTCCTCCATGAAACAGGATTATCGCCGGAAACAAACAACCCTTTGTTGTCTTGCCGTTTATTGAAACAGGATAATAAACAACATAAGTAAGATTGGAGTCTATTAAATCGCAATGAACTTTTCCGTCTGTAACATCTGCGTTACACAGTTCGTCGAAATTATTGGCAGGTGGATACTTAACATCTGATATAGCGGAAGATGCTGTTTTTTTGTATGAAATCTTAGAAGAGTTTGTGATCGGATTTATGAATTGTTTTACAGTGTATTGAGTATCAGTGAAGTTAATTGACCCATAACTGGCATAAGTGTAAGAAAGGCAGTCCTGCGTTTGCGAGTAACTTACACTGCTATACAAAATAAATAGCATGTAAAAATATTTTATAAGCAACCATTTTGTTTTAATGACTAAAAGTAAACATTCTTATATCCCTCCCAAACAAAAATTAAATTTTCCTTAAACCACTCCTTATATAATAACTTTTTCTACTTTCATCCTCGTTTCTAAACAAAACGATTTCTTTCCGCCTTTGCTGGTGTTCTTCACCGTCAAAATTCATCACTTCTCTCGCAGGCTTCCCTACAGAGGCAGCCGGTTCTGTAAAAGGAAGAAAGCCGGACATACATCATCCGGCTTTTTATAGCAATCATATAGTTTCTCTTATTCCTTCACAAACTTCAGCACTTCCGTTTTGCTGCCGGTGGTAATGTTTACGTAGTAGGTACCCGCCTGCATGTTGGCGCCAAGCTGCGAGCGGTATTGCCCACTGCCTGTGCTTACGACCCTTGCCAGCACGTTGCCGCTGCCATCTGTAATGCTTATGTTTGCTGTTTCGTTATTTGGTAAGCCTTGTACCGTTACATAACTTTTAGCCGGGTTGGGAAATACACTTGCCGTGTTGGCAGTATTGTCTGCACTTACCACTTCACTATAGCGTATTACGCCATCTGTGCTTACGGCTTTGATGCGGTAATAGTTGCTGCCTTGTAATAAACGGGAGTTGGTGAGGGAATAATCTTTCAGGTTGGCTACACCACTTACTTTAGCCACTTGTGTAAAGCCGGATGTGTCGTTGGGGCTTTGCTCTACTGTATAGTAAGCAATCTGATCTTCTGCCGGTAAACCTTTCCAGTTCAACGTGTGGTTTTGTAACCAGCGTTTGATGCGTACGATGAGCGAGACCTTTACAGGGTAATCATAATAGCGTGAAAGAGTATTTACAAAATCCAGATCATTCAAATCGCTGGCTGCAAGAATAATCTTTCCGTCAGACTGCAACAGGGCACCGCATGTTGTTTCGTCGTGTCCAAAATCAGCAGTTGTTTTGCCATTGGTCCCAAAAGTAGAATCGAAAGAACCATTTGCATTGAGGAAAGCTAAGGCAAAATCAGCATTGGGATGATCTGTATAAGCATAACCTGTTACAATAATTTTATCTTGATTAGGTAACAGAAGCTTCGTGCTATATCCATTGATGCCGCCAAAAACAATCGTCTTTTTGCCATCAGCATCAAATGAGTTGTCTAAAGTTCCGTTAGGTAAATATCGAAGGACTGCTATTTGATTGTTTCCTTCATTGTCTTGCGTATTTCCAGAGGCGATAATCTTTCCGGTTTCGTCTACAGCCAGGCTGTTTATATACATGCCTAAAAAGTAAAACCCTACAGATGTGATAATTGTACCACCATCGCCAAATTCTTGGTCTAACGTGCCATTGGCTAAATAACGGGTTAGCAGCAAATTCATATTCGAATGGGAACTGCCTCCTGCTAATATTTTACCGTCTGGTTGTAAGGCTACAGAATACGCGCTGGCATTAATACTGGGATTTTCAACATACCCAAGACCATTTCCGAAGCTTGCATCCAGACTTCCATTGGTATTGAAACGTGCGAGAAGGAGCTTGCTTGAGCCATTACCGGCGATAACAAGCTTACCATCTTTCTGCACAGTAATAGCGTTGACAGTTTCGCTTCCTCCTAAGTCCAATATTACTTTACCCAATAAACCAAAGCTTTCATCTAGTTCGCCATTAGGTAGATAGCGAGCAATAAGAATATCCGTACTAAAAAAATCGGTGCCACCATTTTTATTTAATTTATCTCCAATTCCGGCAGCTATGATTTTTCCATCTGGCTGTGTTGCAATATTGGTCCAGCCGTTTCCAACGCCAAATATGTAGACGGAAAGATCTACACTGGTGACAACTTTTCCTTTATCACCAAATGTTAAATCAATGGAACCATTTTTATTATAACGCTCAAGCACGAACCGCTGGTTTGAAGAATCTTCGCCGCCGGCAATTACTTTGTCATCTGGTTGTATGGCAGAAGAAAAAATGAGAGTACCATTACCCGACGTTATAGCGGCTCCACTAGCACCATAACTTTTGTCAATTGTACCAGGTTGTTGGGCATTAGCGGTTGTTAAAAGGGCTATGCCAATAAAAAGAGTAAAAAAATGTTTCATGATTGTTTTTGTTTGTGTAACAATTTAAATTATGGGAAGGGTGGACAAATTGTAGAATTAGAACAACCTCCCGCATCCGCTGTGCTGCATTTGATTCGTTTGTTTTCACAATCAACAAACTTGGTTGTGGTTAACGAACTGTAGATGCTATTATCTACTGCTTGAAAAAAAGTGGCTGCCCGTGCTGCAAAATAATCTTCTAAGCTAGCTTCTGTAGGAGATGTGATTCCAAAATCAGCACCACCACTTTCTAGTCCATGCCCCATATCGCAGTCTAAATAAAACTCTGTAGGCTTTGCCGCAACTTTAAACATGTCGTAAATATCTTGGGAACCCAAAATATAGCCGCTTGGTCCAGGATTTGCGCGGTTAATGGTAAAAGCAGAAGAAGTATTTAAGCAAAAAGTTGTAGAATTGTATTTACCACTCTGAAATGTCAATGGCGGGAAGGTCAAATCCTCATGCGTATAAACAAATGTCTGGTCTTGTCCTCCACAAAAAGCAATAATTGGAGGCATAGGATTATCCGCCACAAAAAAGAAACTACCCGGATTAGTTAGATTAGCTTTAGGAATAAGAACGCCGCCCCATAAATCCAAGACTCCTTTAATTGTATACTTTACGGTTGTGTCTGCATAATAATAGTTTTGGTTGATACTGCCCAGTACATCACTATTGCTAACACCAAAATATACAGCATCTAATAAAGAACTTTTATTGTAAAAAGCAACATTCATAGCGGTAACACTTCCTGCACTGTTACCACCAATATATATTTTACCTGTATCAATTCTATAAGGCTCCTGCGCTGCGATCTCACGTTTTATAATACTACGGAGACAACCTCTGGCATCCTGTCCAGCCCGCCAAATGCCAAGCATTTGCTGAACTGAGTAACTATTTTGATTGGGAGGTGGAGTTAACAACACTCCCAAACGGTAATCCATAGTGATGGCTATAAAACCTCGCTTAGCAAATGATCGACAAAGTAACTGAAGTTGCGATCCATAGTAATTGCCACCGCAGTCTCTAAATCCACCACCATGAATCAATAATATTGTGGGAAGCTTACAATTGTTCGAATAGGGAAACTTTTTTGGGTCGGGGTAATAAACCTCGTATCGAAGTTGCGTTGTATCCTGCCGGCAATTATTAGCTACAGGATTGCAATCGGGATCTTGATTATAATGAACATCATGAAACTTTGTGTTAATAGTGAGGGGGTCAGCGTAACTATAAGTAAGACTATCTATATCTGCATCGGCAAAATAAGTAAGAGAATGATTAACATTACATTGAAGAGGAGATACGCAAGAGGGTTTTCCAGTTGTGTCCTGAGAAAATAAGGGATTAATAATTAAAGTAAGAAAGGATGCGATTAGTATAAATTTCATGGACAGTTAGTTTTCGGAATTTAAAACTAACATTAATTATTGAAAAACAAATTTTTTCACCGCGATTTCTATGACTTGCGCAAATAAAATACAAATACTCACACTATCCGGAGAGTTCCGCCCCGGGCTCTCCGGATGCTCAATAAAAGCCCCACATCTTACCACTACTCACCATTCACTATCCTCATTCCTTCACAAACTTCAGCACTTCTGTTTTGCTGCCGGTGGTAATGTTGAGGTAATACGTACCCGGCTGCATGTTGCTGCCCAGCGGCGAGCGGTATTGCCCACTGCCACTGCTTACGCCTCTTGACAGCACATTGCCGCTGCCATCTTTAATGCTTATGTTAGCCGTTTCGTTATTTGATAAACCCTGAACGGTTACATAGTTCTTAGCGGGGTTGGGAAATACACTTGCCGTGTTGGATGTATTGTCTGCACTCACCACTTCACTATACCTTATCACACCATCGGTGCTTACGGCTTTGATGCGGTAATAGTTGGTGCCATCAAGCAAACGGCTGTTGGTGAGGGAATAGTTTTTCAGGTTGGCTGCGCCGCTTACTTTAGCTACGGGCGTAAAGCCCGATGTGCCGTCGGCGCTTTGCTCTACGGTGTAGTAAGCAATCTTGTCTTCCGCAGGAAGGCCTTTCCAAGAAAGTGTATGATTTTGTAACCAGCGTTTGATGCGTACGATCAGAGACACTTTTTGAGGGTAGCCGTAGTAGCGGGTATAGAAAAGATTATAATTATCTTCTAAGTAGGAATAGCCGGTTACCAGTATTTTGCCATCTGGCTGGATAGCCGCATTGTAGGGAACATCCGAGCCACCGATACCTGTTATTTCAATTCCTTGATTACCAAATTCAGTATATAGAGAGCCATTTAAATGATAACTAATAACAGTAAGTAGGTAATTGTTGCCATCGGTAGTCGTACTGCCAGCTACTATCAATTTATCTTTCTTCTCTCCACCAATCAATATTTTTTTTCCTTCTGAAAATTGGGAAAATGTCGTACTATTTATACCGCCCTCTCCAAAGGTTTTATCCAAACTTCCATCCACATTATAACGGGCAATCGTAAGTCTTGTGTTAATCACTCCATTTGAAGTTCCTGCCACTGTAATTTTCCCATCATCCTGTATCGTTAAACTGTTTATGTAAGCACTATTATTAAGCGGGTTAGTTGAGTTTCCTATTGTTGTAGAAACAATACCAGTCCCGTTAAAACTTTTATCGTAACTCCCATCCGAATTATATCGCTCCAGATAGAAGATTCTGTCGCTTGATGAGATACCTGCATATCCGGCTGCCACAATCTTCCCATCTTTTTGTAACGCAATGCCATTCGCCACTCCTCTATTCTTACTCAGCACGATTCCACCATTTCCGTAGGTTTCATCTTTCTCGCCATCCGGCAGAAAACGAGCTGTATAGAACTTAAAAATGTTCTGATCGGCATCAGTAAACACCCTGCCGCCGATAAGAAACTTACCATCGGGCTGCAGGGTAAGCGAACCTGCCGATTCCATATCGTAACCGAATGTGGCAGTAGCCGTACCATTGCTGCCAAACGAAGAATCTACCGTGCCATCGGGCAGAAACCGGGCAAACGCTACATAGGAATCATCCAGACCTATGTACAGCTCTCCGCTGGCGAGAATTTTACCATCGGGCTGCAGGGCAAGAGAGGAAATGAAGGAGTAGTCCTGCGCTTTTTTCTGGAGTGGGAACACCACGTAAGTACTACCGCCTTTGCCGAAAGAAAGATCGGGCGTACCGTCAGGCATCAGAGCGCTAATCCGAAAAGCGCTGAAGAATCCTCCGTATGCTCCTCTATTCCCGCTGATGATTTTGCTCTGTTTGGTAACCACAAGAGCGCCCTGACCGACAGGGTCATTGCCCGGCGGAGTGGTAAGGATGCCCTTTACACCGAACGATGCATCTAAGGTGCCTGGCTGCTGAGCATGCAAAGCCATGGTAAGTAATAAGAGAAAAGAAAAGAGTAGAGATTTCATATTGTATCTGGTTTTACTGGTAAAACAAATGTTATAAACGTTTATTCCTCATCAGGATATTTTAAGGTTACAGGCGGGCATGGAGTATTGCAGTTACCACATGTATTTGGATCTACATCAGGGTTATCGGTTGACACTTGCGAATTGGGATAGGAGAACTTCCTGAAGTTTTCTAAATCGTAAAAAATATCATTGTGCAGCAACCCTTCTTTACCTGTTAATATCGCTTGGAAAAAGATGGCTGCTCGCTGTATAATATATTCAGTCGTTTGTTCGGCTGTTGTAGCACTTGTACCAAAATTACTAGTAAAAACGTAGTCTGGTTCAGGTGGATCCTGCTTTGGCTTATCTAGACCATGCCCCATATTACAGTCTATAAGAAGCTCTATCCGTTTTTGAGGAGAAAAGGAATGAAAGATATCATAAATTCCTTTTGAGCCAGCGCCATATAAGTCTATTCCATTTGGGCCTGTTGTATTTACATCAAGTTTAAAAGGACTGCTGAGCAGACATGTTGTTTCACTGTTCAGTGTCTTGCCATTCGGTAGTTTAGGATTTACAGGAGAAAAAGTTATTGGATTAATATCAATAGGCAGCGTACCGTCGGCCTGCCCGTGAAAGCCAATTATGGGTGGAAGAATTGTATTGTTATTGTTAATCCAGAAATCTTTATAATTACCGTTGACAGCATAACTTTTTGGTAAAGCCATCTGTCCCCACATATCTAATACGCCTTTTACTCTTGACTGGTATTCAATAGTAGGAGCACCATAGTAATAATCTGCATCAATAGGACCTAAAGCATTAGCTATTGTAACAGTACCGACAGCCGGAAAAACGGCTGCAATCTGATTTGCATTATAATATGCAGTATGCAGAGCTATTATGCTGCCTGCGCTGTTCCCACCTAAAAAGATTCGGGAAAGATCAATATGATACAGATCATTTTGAAATAGCGAGGTTTGATTTTGCTGGTGATATATAATACTCCGTATGGCACCACGAGCATCTTGGAACGCTCTGTATTCAGCCAGTAGTTGCTGTGCCGAAAGATAAGTGAATGTTGGATCTAGGTAACGCCCGGTCCTGTATTCTACTACAAATGCTACGTAACCTCTTGCTGCAAAACCTTGCGCAATTAGCCCCAAAGCGCTGCCCGCATCACCACCGCCGTTGCAATCGGAAAAGCCCCCTCCATGAAAGAGAATAATTGCCGGGAATACACAACTCGTAGCAACTGCTCCGCTACTGATTCTGGTTTTTGGATAATATACCAGATATGTAATAGTTGATGCACTTAATAAGCAAGTTAAACTTGCATTTTTGTTACATTTCTCATTTCCTGCCGTAGCCGGATATTTAGGATCTGACATGTTGGGATCAGCTGTTGGTCCTGGCAACCCATCTCCATTACTATCTTTTAAATAGGATATTGGCGATGTTGCTTCTACTGTGTATTGGATCGTTGTAAAGTCAACAGAACCATATCCTTGAATAGTCTGAGGAATACACTGCGAAAAACCAAAATAACAGGTATGTAGAAAGAAGAGTAAGGCTAACCATTTCATAAGCTGATAAATTGTTTAAAATTAAAAATAACTGGTTTGCAGGAACTTCCAAATTGAAAATTAAAATTTCCTTAAAATATTCTTCATATACTCATTTTCCCTGCTCACCGGAGAGTTCCGCCCCGGGCTCTCCCGATGTCTCAAAAATGCCAGTCTCCGACTGGTTACCACCACAAAAGCCATTTCCATATTAGAACCATTCATGTTTTCAATGTACGCGCCGCCGTCAAATGCGCCACCGGCAGCAAGCCCTTGCCACCAGCATAATCCCGCGCACTGTTCAGCAGGTAATCCTCCGGCTTCTCCATCCAGCCTGCCTTCACCGGGTTGTTGTGCAGGCAGTTTAGTTTACTCAGGGTAAAAGAAACGCTTTCCAACTGCACCGGCTGGTTATCCTGCCGCCAGTCTACCCACTGCACGGTAGCAAATGTGATGAAGTACACGCCTTGCGGGTCTCTTATTTTATAGCCTTCGTGTTGCATAAGAGGATAAGTTATTGGTTAAAAAAGATAGCTGTTGTCAGTGTCAGCCAGCCGGGAAACTGGCTTTTATCCGGCATCCGGAGAGCCCGGGGCGGAACTCTCCGGACAGCACCCTGCATTTTAATAAGCATTCCGTTCAAAAACGAAAAATACTCTCTTTACAAACTCATCAAGTATAAAATTAAAACTTCCTTAAACTACTCTCTCAGTCTTCCTTTTCTCTACTGTTATTTCAATTCATAAAAGCAACGATTGCATTACACAAACCGTATACACGTCACCGTCATTATTTATTAACTTCAAATACCTGTTCATCAGGGCAGAAAGTAAAAACAATGTCGTCACACATGGCTTAAGCGGCATGGTAGGCGATACCGTTTTAAACAGCAACGGGCTCGATTATGCCTACACCGCCACCAGCGATAATAAAGACCTGTCGGGCGACAAAATTACAATTACCGCCTTCGATATGCCCGACAACACCTCAGCCAAAGAGACCGTACTTTGAGTATAGGATGAGTATACCTTGAGTATAAGATAAAAGAAGTATTTCCGGCAATAAAAAAGCGGGTTCATTACGTTGAACCCGCTTTTTTGCTGATAGATAACCCGAATCAGTTCCACGTTTTTTCACCCGCTTTCATTTTCTCCATTGTTTGCTGATAGCCCTGCTTTTCAGCGTCCGAAACAAGACCTAAAGCCTTTTGTTCCCACGCCAGGGCATCGTCTGTTTTACCTAAGCGATATAAGAGGTTGGCGTATGTATCCATGAACTCCGGGTTCTGTTCTTTTTCAAACGAGCGTTTGCTCCAGTCGAGCGCATTCTGCAGGCAGGTGCCGTCAGCACAATTTTGGAATACCGTCCAGGCAAATTGGTTTAGCTGCGCTTCGTCAACATTATCGCCATACGACTTCATATAATCCACCACGGCAGGGCCGAATTTCTCCCATTCCTGCTTCTGCATGTAAAACACAACTTTGGAGTAAGCCGATAAAGAAGCCGCCTGTGCAGGGTATTTGTTTTGCAAAGACGCAGCAAGGCTATCCCATGAAGGCTCTTCCAGCTCCTGCGGTGAATTTACCCTCCTGGGAAACAGTTTTGGATAAATATCTTCCTGCAAAATAATATTCTGCGTTACACCATTGGCTGTGCCTTTACCTAACACCGAATCAACTTTAGCCGGGTTATCAAGCATAATATGGAAGCCTTTATCAGTGCTGTTTTGTGTCATGTCTTTTAACAGCGAAAGATTAGCAAACGTGTACAAGTCGGGTTGCGTAGCAAAATAATCGTTGGCTATTTTGCTGCCGTTTTCCATATCATATGCATTCATGGAAGCAAGGGTAAGACGGTGCAGAAAAGCAGAGTCTTTCTGCCCTTTGTTATACTTTTTCAGTAAGGTGTAATACTGCGTTTCCGGTGAGAGTGCTTCTTTTGCTTTGGCAATAAAAGCCTCTGCTTCCGAAGAGCCGACGGCGCGATGAACAAGATCGCCATTTGGGTTGAAGAATAAAAAAGTAGGGTACACATTCACTTTATAATTGCGCGCTATGGCATGTGCTGTACCATACATACTTTTTACTTCGTCGTTATCCGTAGCGGCGGTGTCGAGCTGCATTTTTACAGCGATGAACCTGCTGTTCATTTCGTCGCCTACTGCCTTCTGCGGAAAAACAGTTTTACTCATAAGCTTACAGGGGCCGCACCACGTGGTGTAGCAATCCATGAATATGTATTTATTTTCTGCCCGCGCTTTGCGCTGAACATCGCTCCACGTAAGGTGATGAACGAACTGAATTCCGCTATCCTGCTGAGCAACTGCAGGTTTTGATGTTTTAGCAGGTACTTTATGTTTTTGGGCAAACAAGGCAAACGGCAGCAGGCAAATGGCTAACTGAAGGACGCGTTTCATAAGTGCGAATTTTAAGGGAAGGTAGAGAAGCGTTTGTAAATGAAGCGCAAAAATTGAACAGATGGCTTTGAGCGGCGAGGTGTGAGCTGTATTTGAAAACAACACAGCTCGTAGCTCACAGCTTGCGGCTTAACTACTTGTTGCTTGCAGCTTCTTCATTACTTTTAGCGCTTCAAATTATCGGCGATGAAGTCTATCCTAACCGAACAGCAGATAGCAATAAGCATAAAACGTCTCGCGCACCAGATATTGGAAAACCACCTGGAGCTAAAGAATACCGTCATTATCGGGCTGCAGCCGCGTGGTATTTATTTAAGCGACAGGATTGTGAATGAGCTGCGTTCGCTGGTGGCTGCGTCTTCTATTTTATACGGACAATTAGACATTACTTTTTACCGCGATGATGTGCGCAGTACCATTCATCTTGCCAATGCTACCAATATTAATTTCAGTATCGAAAATAAAAATGTTATCATCATCGATGATGTGCTCTGGACGGGCAGAACCATACGGGCTGCGCTGGATGCTCTCCAGGATTTTGGACGCCCTGCCAAGGTGAAATTATGTGTGCTGATAGATCGTCGCTTCAGCCGCGAACTGCCTATACAAGCAGATTATGTAGGTCGCACAATTGATACATTCGCTTCGCAAAAAGTAATTGTAAAATGGAAGGAAAATAAGGACGTGGATGAAGTGGTGCTGGTGTAAGTGTACTTGTTGGCAGCAGCTTTTTTACACTGCCTTTATCGGAAGATTAGAATATATTATCCATACATGCACCTGCGCTTTACATCGTATATCACACACCTAACATCTACATAGAATTCTATCTTTTAACATCATACCTTAAAAAGGAATCGTACTTGCTGTGTATCTTTACGAGTATCATTTAATACACAACATTATGGCAACCGCGCAAGAGATACAGGACAGCTATATAGATTATGTTCTTACGAATAATGAGCCGCCCAAATCGGTATATGTTTTTGCCAAAAACATCGGCATTACCGAGCCAGAGTTTTATGCATTTTATTCTTCGTTTACCGCTGTTGAAAAAGCAGTATGGACGGATCTTACCACAAAAACAATCGTTGAAATAGAAGCACAGGAAGTGTGGTCGGGTTATTCGGCGCGCGAGAAAGTGCTGGCTTTCTTTTATGCGTATATCGAGCTTCTCAAAAGCAGGCGCAGCTTCATTGTATATAGCTTAAATCGTTATAAATATGCGCCCAAGCTGCAAACGCCGGACGTACTGACAGACACAAAACAAGTGTTTGAAAACTTTGCCGAAAGCACCATCCGCGAAGGCCTTGATAAAGGCGAACTGGCCGACCGTAAGTTTTTCTCTAAACGTTATAAAGATGCGCTTTGGGTGCAGTTTGGCGTTATCCTTAATTTTTGGATAAACGACAGCAGCGCCGGCTTTGAAAAAACGGATGAAGCTATTGAAAGAGGTGTCAACATTTCCTTTGATTTGTTTGAACGCTCAACGCTGGATAACCTGATTGATTACGGAAAATTTTTCGCACGCAACCGGAGAGCCTTTACTGAACGGATGCGGTTTTAAAGAGCGGTCAGCAACAGGAACCACAAAGGCGCGAAGTAAAGTAGGCGCACAAAAAATAATTATTTGTTCTTGTGTTTCTCTATGTTCTTTCTGTATTTGTGGTTTAATCATTTTACGGCATTCCGCAACATTTTTTAGAGACAGTATAAACGGATTATGAAAGAACAGGAAAGTATTCCCACCACGAAAGTGGCACGCTCGGCAAAGTTTGTGAAGACAGGTTTCCAGATTAGCGGCAACTATATAAAGCATTACTCAAAAAAGCTTTTTAACGCAGAGCAGACACGCGACGAACTGGATGAAGACAACGCAAAAGATATTTATAATTCGCTAAGCGAACTGAAAGGCAGCGCGCTGAAAATAGCGCAGATGCTAAGTATGGATAAGAACGTGCTGCCACGCGCTTATACCGATAAATTTTCGCTGTCGCAATACAATGCGCCGCCCTTGTCAGGTCCGCTTATCGTGCGCACATTTACAAGAAACTTTGGCAAAACACCTGACCAGATTTTTGATAAATTCAACAGCAAGGCAGCACATGCGGCTTCCATCGGGCAGGTACATAAAGCAGAACTGAACGGGAAAACATTAGCCATAAAAATCCAGTTTCCCGGCGTTGGCGACAGCATTTCGTCAGATATCAAAATGGTGAAGCCGATTGCCTTTCGCCTGATTGGTATGAGCGAGAAAGAGTTTGCGGTGTATGTAAAAGAAGTAGAAGAGCGCCTGCTGGAAGAAACCGATTATGAGCTGGAAGTGCGCCGCTCCATCGAGATTTCAAAAGCATGTGCGGAGTTGGAGAATATCGTTTTTCCAAACTATTATCCCGAATTATCAGGACCGCGTATTATTACGATGGACTGGATTGAAGGCTTGCATTTAAAGGAGTTTTTAGCTACAAATCCATCGCAGGAAACAAGGAATAAGATAGGGCAGGCGCTGTGGGATTTTTACAATTTCCAGCAGCACCAGTTGCGGAAAGTTCATGCAGATCCACATCCAGGAAACTTCCTCATTACAGAAGATGAAAAACTGGGTGTGATTGATTTTGGCTGTATTAAAACCTTGCCTGAAGATTTTTATTATCCATTCTTTTCTCTCGTTACGGCTGACGTGTTAAGTGATAAAGAAAAGACTATTGAAGCGTTCCGTAAATTAGAGATGATTTTACCGGCAGATACGCCGGCGCAGGTTGAATTTTATTACAAATGGTATAAGGAAATGGTGACTTTGTTTGCCAAGCCTTACGCCAGCGAATCATTCGATTTTAGTCGTACTGAATTCTTTGATAGTTTGTATGAATATGGTGATAAGATTGCTAAGATGCCGGAATTCAAACAGGCGCGTGGCGTAAAGCATTTTATTTATGTGAACCGCACCAATTTTGGTTTGTACAATATTCTTCACGAGCTGGGAGCGAATGTGCATACGGATCGGTACAAGCCAAGTTTATAGAACACGGAGGGCACGGATGTTCGGGGCTTAATATTGAATAAGTAATATTTATCCTGCAAATCTGCATTCACATAATCCGGCAAATCCTTGCTATTCGTGTTCTACATCGCCGGAATATTATCTTTCCATCGCCATAAGTGCAGGCAGGCATATGTGCGGTAAGGTTTCCACCTGGCAGATAATTTCAACATCTTCTCCTTTAGAGCTTTTTTGTTTTCGGCTTTGATGTTATAGATACCTATCATGGCATTTTGAACGCCTAAATCGTCCACGGCAAACACATCTTCCCTGCCGAGCGAAAACATCAGCAGCATTTCTACTGTCCATCTGCCTACACCTTTAATTTCAGTTAACAGTTCAATAATCGTTTCGCTGTCCATTTCCATCAGCATGGCGTCGTCAATCTTTTTTTCCATACAGAAAGACGCCACGTTGTGGATGTACTTGATTTTTGCATAACTAAGCCCGATGGCACGCAGGGTTTCTGTATCGGTAGCCAGCACTTGCCGGGGCGTTGGTTCATCTCCATTATATAAATCAAGAAACCGGCGGTAAATAACCCTGGCTACTTTGGTACTCAATTGCTGACCCATGATATTCACAATCAGCCGGAGCGGAATGTTTCGGTGAAGCTGTAATGGTGCAAGCGATTCGGTAAGATGTGGGGCTAATTTTTTATCCTTAGATAAATGCTCGATATAATCCATAATGGTTATAAATAATATAATCAGTAATAGTAAGGCTGCTTAAAACCGGCGTTACCATTTTGCCGTATTTTTCCAGATGCGGATAAAGTATAAAACCATGGCAACAAAGGACGCTGCCATCCACAGGTAGAAAATAATATTACCCGCCGATACGTGTTCATTCACAAAAGCGAAGTCAAATTTTAGTCCCACTGTAACCGTAATAGCCAGCCAGAAGAAGGTAATAAAAATACAGAGGGCAACCCGCTTCAGGAAGGCAACAACTTCAGGCTCCATAGCATCTATGTTTGTATTCGCCGTCTGCAAAACGGCTTCCCGTTGAATTTTTAAAGCTATGAAATAATATAAACTGATTAGTAACGAAAGAATAGAATTAGCATAACCTTGTTGCCTGTTTGGGTATACAATACCGAAAAGTTCAGGGAAATATGCGCTGATATACTTTCATAAACTTATCTGGCATAAAGTATGCGCGTTTGGAGTTACAAAACAAAAAGAAGGATCCAAAAATTAAAATCAGGTGTAATATTACTACTTATGAAGCACCCCGAAGAATCACGAAAAAGGGAACCAATGGTGAAATCAATCTCTTATAATTATTTTGCACAGAGCAATGCGATGAAAAGGATATTTTCGCGTGTGGAAAGAATTACATTATTAGAAAGAAGACCTGATTAAACCACTAAACTGACCACATGCAGCAAATAATCATAGGCGTTATTGTCGCTTTTTTTATAAGCTTTTATTTGATTCCTGTTATTATTCATTTAGCCAAAAAGAAAAAGCTGGTAGATATCCCTGATGAAAGAAAAATTCATACAGACCCGGTACCCCGCTTTGGTGGCATTGGCATGTTTGCCGGTTTTGTGTTCAGCATGTTGCTGAGCATCAGCATTAACAAACAGTTTACAGAGTTTCAATACCTGCTGGCGTCTTTTCTCATCATCTTTTTCCTGGGTGTTGGCGATGATATTATGGTGCTTTCGGCATTCAAAAAATTCATCGGGCAACTGGTAGCTTCTTTCATCCTGATTTTTAAAGGTCATTTACTTATCAATAACCTGCACGGCTTTTTGGGTATTAACGAGATTCCGGAGGTGATGAGCTACCTGCTTACTTATTTTACTATTATTGTTATTATCAATGCTATTAATTTAATAGATGGTGTAGATGGACTGGCGGGCAGCCTGAGCCTGATTTCTACATTCCTGTTTGGAAGCTGGCTGTACCTGAACGGCGATATGGCTTATGCTATGATTGCATTCACGCTGTTTGGCAGCACCCTCGCTTTCCTATGTTATAATTACCATCCGGCAAGCATTTTTATGGGCGATGCCGGCAGTATGATGCTGGGGCTTGTAAACGCTATACTTGTTATCCGCTTTATAAATCTTGCACCTGTATCCCAAACCTTTGCTGTGCCTGCATCGCCGGCTATCGGTTTTGGTTTGCTGCTCATCCCGCTAATGGATACCTTGCGTGTGTTCTGTATAAGGTTGTCGCGGGGCAACTCACCTTTTCTGCCCGACCGTAATCATGTTCACCACATGTTTTTGGATAAAGGTTTTAACTCGGTGCAAACTACATTTACGCTGGCAGCTCTAAGTCTTACCTTTTCGCTTCTGTTTTTCTGCATGGCATCGTTCAACACAACGGTTGTGTTTGTGCTGGAAGCTGTACTGTTCTTCGCTGTTATTTCGGCTCTTCACCTGTACGACCCGGCACCAATGCGGATAAAGAAAAAGGACGATGGCGAAGTAATCATCGAAGAGCCGCGCCGCCTGCGCCTGAAATTGTTTGGCAAAAAAGAGAAACAGGCTGTATAAACTACTTAACCAGATTGGTCAATTAAAAAAGAGAATCGAACACATATTCGATTCTCTTTTTTAATTACATAGTTTATTTCAATTCTGCCTTTGTAAACTGGCCAAGTATGGGGGAAAATCCATTCAGCGTAATCTGAAGTTTATTATCGCTGATGTAATATAGCGAAAGTGTAATTTATCGCATAACCTCATACATCGAATAACATTTTCACACAAATGATGTAAGCTGTTTCCTTAATTTGCGCCTTGTCAAAATAAATTGAACAGTATATGTCTGAAGATGTCGAGTTTTTGCTGGATGATACCGAATCGTCCATGAAAAAAGCCATAAGCCATTTAGAATCGGAACTCACCAGGATACGCGCCGGCAAAGCCAATCCTTCCATGCTTGATGGCATCACTGTAGAATATTATGGGGCTCCGACACCTATTGGCCAGGTAGCGAATATCAATATTCTTGATGTGCGCACCATCAGCATTCAGCCCTGGGAAAAGAAGATGCTGCAGGCGATTGAGCGTTCTATTATGGCGGCTAATATTGGCATCACACCACAAAACGATGGTGTTCAAATTCGCCTGTTTATGCCACCATTAACAGAAGAAAGACGACGCGAATTGTTTAAAAAAGCAAGCAACGAAGGCGAACAATCGAAAGTGGTAATTCGCGGTGTGCGCAGAGATACTATTGAGCAGGTAAAAAAGCTGCAGAAGGATGGCGACATCAGCGAGGACGAATCAAGAGATGCGGAAAACGGCGTGCAGGAAATTACAGACAGGTACATCATCCTGGTGGATAAACACCTGGCAGCGAAGGAAAAAGAAATGATGGCGATTTGAGTTTATGAAATTCTATTATCTTTAATTTTGTTTCATAACTTATAAAACCACCTGATTATGAGCTTCGTAAAAGAATTTAAAGAGTTTGCTTTAAAAGGTAATGTTGTTGACCTGGCTGTTGCAGTTATTATCGGCGGCGCATTTGGAAAAATCGTTTCTTCGCTGGTAGATGATATTATTACGCCGGGCGTTTTGGCTCCTTTACTTAAAAAAGCAAACCTGCAAAACCTTGAGCAGCTTGTAATTCCGGGTACGGCAATTAAATACGGCGTCTTTTTATCCAATGTTCTTTCGTTCATTATTATAGCGCTGGTTCTGTTCATGATTATCAAAGGCATGAATTCGTTTAAGAAAAAAGAAGCGGTGGCGCCAACGGTAGCACCGCCACCAACAGATACCGAAAAGCTGCTGATGGACATTCGCGACGAGCTGAAAAAGCGTCCTACTATCTAATATCATTAATTCATTTTTCTATTGAATACAACAACATCGTATCAGATAAAGCTGGAGCAGTTTGAAGGACCTTTCGACCTGCTCCTTTTTTTTATTGAGCGCGACGAGCTTGACATTTACAATATCCCCATCACGAAAATTATCAACGATTTTCTGGCTTACATCCATAACCAGCAACAACTGAACATCGAGCTGAGCAGCGAGTTTATCCTGTTCATTTCTACCCTCATGCGTGTGAAAGCCAAGATGCTGTTGCCACGAAAAGAAGTGGATGCGTCGGGTCAGGAAATTGACCCTCGCCTTGAGCTGGTTGACAAACTGCTTGAGTATAAACGCTACAAAGAAGCCTCGGTGCAAATGGCTGAGCAGGAAGCGGCGCGCATGCTGATGATAAAACGCGGAAACATTTCGGCGGAGATGGCTTCCGTTGGCGAACAGTCTGCCGAAGGCACGGAGATACAAACCGTAACGCTTTTTAAACTGATGAAGACGTTTGAAAAAGTGATGCAGCGGCTGTACGATAAAAACAACAAGCCGGTGCATACCGTGGTGCGCTACAACTACACGATGGAGGAAAGCCGCACCCAAATTATAAACGATGTAAAGAGCGAAAAGAAAACCACTTTCAGGCGGTTGTTTCAGCAATGCGAAAACCGCATTCATGCTATCTTTTTATTCTTATCCATACTTGAGCTGGTGCAAATGAATTATATGAGCCTTGCCGTTAACGATGGCAGAAATAATTTTGAAGTGGAATGGAATGATGAAAGAAAAGAAGAGATAGAAGTGCCGCTATGATTTCATCGTTAAATAACATTGCCTTGCTGTTATATATCAATTACAAATTTTTTATTTAATTACCTTTAAGGGTGTTTGGGAAGAGATAACAGTTTAAAGAAACTATTGAACCACATAGAAGCAGTAACATAAGGAAACATATAATTTACGCGAAACCTGTGTGCTTTATGTGTGTATTTGTTATAAGATGGTTGCAAACAATAAAACAGAAACTAAATAAAGTCTAATTATTGCCTGAAACCCTCATGTGTGATTCTTACTTCTCTTTATTTAAAAGAGAAATAAGAACAACCTTACAGTTGCAACGAACGATACAAAAGAGAGCCGGACGATAGCTGCCAAAAAATGTATTTTGTATGCTAAGTCAACCCCGAACAACAAATAATGTATAACGACAAATGAGCGATAAAAAAAAGAAGAAAAAGAAACCGCAATCGTACCACGCCACACACGACGTACATACGGCGCAGGGCAAACTGGAAGTGACGCGTTCGGGAATTGGCTACGTGGTGATTGCCGATGGAAAAGGCGATGTGCTGGTGCGCCCGCACGACTTTAATACGGCACTGAATGGCGATGAAGTAACGGTGAAAGTGGTAAAACAAAACGCGGAAAGCGGCAAAAAGGAAGGACGGATTATAAACGTAGTGGAGCGCAAGCAAACTGAGTTTATAGGACGGCTGCAACTAAGCGGGCGTTTCGGTTTTGTGAAGCCTGACAGCGATAAGCCGATGCCGGATATCTATGTGTCGCTGGACAATATCAACGGCGCGGTTGACAGAGATAAAGTAAGTGTGCAACTGATAAAATGGGATAAGGATAGCCGCAAGCCGGAAGGCAAAGTGACCGCCATTTTGCAGGCAGAAGATGAGAATGATATTGCGATGAAAAACCTGCTGGCGGAAGCCGGTTTTCCGCTCCGGTTTGGCGATGAAACGATTGAAGTTGCTGCACGAATTCCTGATAGCATCACACCGCAGGAAATTGAAGCGCGGCGCGATTTCCGCGATATTTTTACCATCACCATTGACCCTGCAGATGCGAAAGATTTTGATGATGCCATTTCGCTGCGCTCGCTAAAAGGCGGCTGGTACGAAGTGGGCGTTCATATTGCAGATGTGAGTCATTATGTGATGCCGGAAACGCCTTTGGATGATGAGGCTTATAAGCGGGCGACTTCTGTGTATTTGCCTGATAGGGTAAACCCAATGTTGCCGGAGCATATTTCAAACGTGCTTTGCTCGTTGCGTCCACATGAAGACAAGCTGACGTTTTCGGCTGTGTTCCAAATAAATAAGAAGGGAAAAGTGAAGCAATATTGGTTGGGTAAAACCGCCATCCACAGCAATCATCGTTTTACTTATGAGGAAGTGCAGAATATTATTGAAACCAAAAAAGGTGAGCATAAGAAAGAAGTATTGCTGCTGAACGAGATATCGCAGAACCTGCGCGGGGAGCGGTTTTCGAAAGGTGCCATCAATTTTTCTTCGCAGGAAGTAAGGTTTACTTTAGATGAGAAAGGAAAGCCGATTGGCATTGTAATAAAGGAAAGTAAGGAAGCGCATCAACTGATTGAAGAGCTGATGTTACTTGCCAACCGAACGGTTGCGGAGAATGTATCGAAGATAAAAATGAACAAGCAGGCGATACCTTTTCCGTATCGCGTGCATGACCAGCCGGATGCAGAAAAGCTGAAACCATTTATGGATTTTGCTAAAAAGTTCGGGCACAAGTTCAATACCGATACGCCTGAAAAAATTGCTTCTTCGTTCAATACTATGCTGGCAGATGTGCAGGGCAAGCCGGAGCAACATGTGCTGGAGCAATTGGGCATTCGCACCATGGCGAAAGCCGTGTACACAATGGACAATATTGGTCACTATGGATTGGGCTTTGAAAACTATTGTCACTTCACGTCGCCCATTCGCCGCTATCCCGATGTGTTGGTTCATCGCGTGTTGGAATCTTGCCTGAAAGGCGAACCTGTCATTGATAAAAAGATGGGTGAAAAATGCCGCCACAGCAGCGAACGCGAACGTGCTGCGATGGAATGCGAGCGCGCTGCCAATAAGTACAAGCAGGTGGAATACATGCGCGATTATGTGGGTGAGGAGTTTGAAGGCGTTATTAGCGGCGTTACATCGTTTGGCTTTTTTGCAGAGACTTTTTTGCAGAAATGTGAAGGTTTGGTAAGCATCAGCAGCCTGAGTGACTTTGATGATTTCCGATTAATTGAAAGTGATTATGCTTTGGTGGGAATGCGCAGCAAGCGCGCCTTCCGCATGGGCGATAAAGTTTGGATAAAAGTGGTGGCAGCTAATCTTGATAAACGTCAGCTTGATTACGAATGGGTATTGCAGCCCGGCGGTATAAAAGAAACGTCAACGCCTCCTGCTAAAGAATCATCCAACCCTGAAAACGATAGAAAAGTAAAAATTAAAAAGGTAAAGATTAAAAATTAGCGGATTATTGAATAAGAGTCTTTTTAAAAAGCTATAAACGAAAAGAGCGAAGGCACCAGCCTTCGCTCTTTGTATTAAAATTGACTCCTTTACAAATTATCAGGATAAACATTGATCTTTTTAGCGCGGTGAAAGCCGAACTGGTTGGTTGTTGTAATGCTGATTTCATTCACTACTTCTTTTGTGCTGTAGTCAACCTCTATTATTTTTCCGCCTTTCCCGGTGGCATTTTGTACAAAGGAACCCGGTGCAAAAACCACATGATTACTTCCCGGCAAATATTGCACACTGCTTACGATAGATGAATAACAAGCAACATCGCGTTCTTTTCCATACTGCCACACTTGCTGCACAGTCATGTCGGCTTCATTTATTTTATACTCCACGGCGCGGCTGTATTTGCCAGGCGCACCATTAACCACAGCATTTCCATCAGCCGCATCCAGGGCCCGGTTTGTACCATTGTCAAACACCATCAGGTTGCCGTTTGGCATTTTTATAGCTGAATGCTGGTAGTAGTTCCATTCAAAGTCGGTGCTGGATGTATAGCCGTTAACAATGCTGTCATCGGTAATCGGGTTGCCGGAGACATCAAGCGGTGTTAGCAGGTATTTGTATAACGAATCGCCGCGGCGGTTTACACCCCAATCTTTATGCGGCGCCAAAATCCATTTTACACCATTGCTCCTGTCTAATTTTACAACGCCCTGGCTTCTTCCCGATACAATAATGGTATTGTCTGTTGAATCATCAGTTACAGCATTACCGTGAAACCAATCACCATTCCCAGAACCATCTCCCATCACCGAGCGATATTCATTCAATGATTCTTTTAAATCCCAAACAGTACTGATTTCTTTTGTGTTCCTATCTATTTCTATCACATAATCTTCAAGTGTAGGGGTACCATTGGTGAACGTACTTCCTTCTTTAGAAGCCGTAAGAATAAAGTTTCCATTGACTTCTTCATGCACTTCGTGATGAAATAAATAGCCCGGCATCGTCCACCTGTTAATAATGTTGCCCAGTACATCTACTTCGTAAATGATATTATTTATAGAATTGGCAAAATAGAAATTGCCATTGCGCAAGCGGGCGATACCATCTTCGTAATACATGTTGGAAAGTTCTGTACTGCCTGAATAATCCAGCACCCAGCGAATGTCGCCATACGCATCCAGCAGGTAGGGGATATAAGGTTTTCCCGAAGCACCATACGTACTGAAATTGCTAACCAGGTACATACCCGCACCGTTTCGGGCTTCATCTACTTTATCGGACACAATAGAAACCGGCATATCTGATGGCAGCGATTGTGTAACAATTGTGGTAGTGCTTTGTGCCAGTGTATCGCCATCAGCATCTAAAATGCGTATGTCTATTGTGTTACTGGTATCGGCATACATGCCTATCACAGGTATGGAATGAGAAACACCGGTATCGCTGAACAGGTGTGTTATATCGCTTAACGCGCCATGCCTGCCATGAACCTTAATAAAAGTTCGCCCGCTCTTTACAGAGTTAAAATTGAGCCGGGCTGACAAGGGTGTAAATCCATTAGGGTTTACATGAATTCCACTGTCGGCAATGATAAAATCAACCGCAACGCTTTTTACGTTAACAGGTGGATTGTTGCCATCATCTTTCCGGCAGTTTGTGAGCAGCAGAGTGGTAAATGCAAACATGCATACGAAGGATAGTCTTTTCATTGTGTTAGCTGTGTGTTTTTAAAATAGATATCTCTATCAACTTAAAGATGATACCTGTTCACTTCGGTTTCATTGGCACAATCGCGAAGCGTTTTATTAAGATAAAAGGAAAAGAAATGGTGCTTTACTTATTCTGGTAATGTTTGGTATTACAAACAATGAGTAACTAATGTCGCATTGTTGTTTTTAGTTTGTTATCAGTAAGCCAGCGAATTTATTATTTCACATGTGCTATCCTGATGGCTTCAAAGATAAGGAACAAAGAAAGGCAATAAGTGCTGAAAACAAGAAAGCGAAATTGGGGTAATGCGGTAAGGTGATCTGAACGTGTGGTTTATGATAAATAAAGGAGCGAATTAGCAACAAAAGCCTGTTAGCCGAATCATTTATAAGCCGTTTGTGCTGTGCAAGATTGCATGAGTATTCCGCTTTATTCGTTGCTTTAAAAGCCTGTTGCTTTACAATCCTGCATAATAATCATATCCTCTTTCTGCCCAGTAATCGCGTGGTTTTACATCCGTAAAAAAGATAGAGCCAATGCACTTCAGGTTTTTGATTCCATATTTTACCGGCACAATTAAGCGCAGTGGAAATCCATGCGCCATCGATAATGGCTTGCCGCTCATCTCATAAGCCAAAATCGTTTGCGGATGCAGCGCACTTTCCATATCAAGCCCCACATAATACTGCCCGTTTGGCGTTTGCATACCAATGTATTTTGCCTTTGTTTGATCGGCAAGGCCTGCTTTTTCAATAAATTCTTTCAGCGGCACGCCCGCCCAGTGTTGAATCTGGCTCCAGCCTTCCACACATTTAAAATCGTAAACAATTTCTTTTTTAGGTAAAACACGTAACTGGTTTAAAGTAAAAGCAACAGCACTGCCGTCTAATTTTTTTACATTCAATCGCCAGTCAGCCGCACCTATACTTTTCGGAAGCCCAACAAGACTGTTGACACGAGCTTCTTTTACAGCTTTTTCTACCGGGTATGTTTTTACGAGGCGATGTTCACTGAAAGTAGAAGTGAGTATTTTTTCATTTGTTTCAAGTGTGTTTCGCAATGGCTGCAAAGCACCGGCATCTTTCGGCTGACGGTTTAGCCATTGCCAGCCAAAGGCACCCGAAATACCAGCGACAGCAAAACCCAGAAATGAAAAAAATGTGCGGCGATGTATTACTTTATCATCGACCTTTTCGGTGCGATTGAAAAAATCAGGCTTCTTCATGAACTTCTGTTTTAGCGGGTGCAGGATATGTATCGTTGGGGATTACTTCAAAACCGGTAATCATTGCCTGAAAATTATGCCACCCGGTTTTAATAACCTGTGCAACATGAATCACAAAAAACAATACATAACCAATGGTTAAGATGAAATGCTCGGCCCGTGCTGCTTCGTACCCACCGCAGATGGCAGACAGCCAATTCCATTGCGTAGGTTTATAAACAGCAAAACCGGTTAGTACAGATCCAATTCCCATAACGATTACGGCTGTGTATGCAATGCGTTGCGCTCCATTATACTTCTCCTGCGGAGGATGATATTTACGGATGTGTAAATCGTGAAGCAGCACTTGCCAGGCTTCTTTAAAAGAATGTTTATTGGGCAATAGGTATCGCCATTCGCCCGAAAAAAGGGTATAAAAAAAATAAAGAAGTCCGTTGATGACAAACAGCCAGGCAAACGCAAAATGAAAGCTCATGCCTTCTGCCAACCGATGAGGAATGTTGAGCGCTTTATAAAATCCATCCGGAAAAAAATGAAAAAGTTCTTTACTGCCAAGGTTGATTTTATAAGGATCGTATGCCCAGTAAATCAGCATGCCGCTCCATATCATGATGGCAAGCATTGGAAAGTTAACCCAATGAAACCATCGGATAGCAACCGGATGCTTTTTTAAAAGCGTTTTCATAAAGGCAAGGTAGAATAAAAAGCGGCTGCTATTATAAATGAACTGTTATTGAATTCTTCTTTTTGTATCACAAAAGTTCTATTGTGATCAATTCAAAAGCAGTAATAAAATAACGGTTACAAAAAAGACTTGCCGGATTTCCAAAATCCGGCAAGTCTTTACTAATCAAGAAATATTTGTGGCTGTAGCCTTTTGGCAACCTATTATACCGCTCCTTTAAACTGCTTTAAGAAACGTATATCGTTTTGTGAATATAACCGCAAATCATTCACACGGTACTTCAGTTGGCATACACGTTCAACACCCATTCCAAAGGCGAAGCCGGTATATTTTTCGGGATCAATATTAAAATTCTCCAGCACTTTCGGGTGCACCATTCCACTACCTAATATCTCAACCCAACCTGTATGTTTACAAACGGTACAGCCACTGCCACCACAGATCAAACAGGTAATATCCATCTCGGCACTTGGCTCGGTAAAAGGAAAATAGGAAGGTCGGAAACGAACTTTCACCGTATTGCCAAACATCTCCTGAACAAAGAAATAAAGCGTTTGTTTCAGGTCGGCAAAAGACACATTTTCATCTACATACAATCCTTCAATCTGGTGAAAGAAGCAGTGCGCGCGGGCGCTTATTGTTTCGTTGCGATATACGCGACCAGGACAAATCACACGGATCGGCGGCGCCTGTTTTTCCATCACTCTTGCCTGTACGCTGCTGGTATGTGTGCGCAGCAGCCAGTCAGGGTTTTGATTAATGTAAAACGTATCCTGCATGTCGCGCGCCGGGTGATTTTTGGGTAAATTCATCGCGCCGAAGTTGTGCCAGTCATCTTCTATTTCCGGACCTTCAGCCACCGCAAAACCAAGACGCTTGAAAATGGAAACTATATTATTTCGTACCATGCTCAATGGATGCCTTGACCCCATTTCCACAAAAGAACCAGGTAAGGTAATATCAACTGTATTACTTGCGGCTTGCAGCTCGTTGCTTGTAGCTTCCTTTATCGTTTCATATTTTGCTTCGGTAAATTGCTTGAACTCATTCAGAATTTGACCGAACTCTTTTTTACGCTCGTTCGGCACGCTCTTCATCTCGCCCATGATGGCTTTTACAATGCCTTTAGTACCGAGATATTTAATACGGAAGGCTTCGGCTTCGTCCCCGGTTTGCGCGGTATATGAGTTGATGTCTGCTTTGTATTGTTCTATCTGCTGCAACAATTCTTCCATGCGGCGAAGATAAGGCGTGTGATAAAAGAGAGATTACAAGCTTTATATCATCAATAAACCATTAACAATTATCAATAAACAATCACCCAATCTCCTGTATTTGATGTTGCGCTTTCCCTGCCCACAACCGGCTGTATCGAAGGATCGCCAGGAAGCAGGAATTGCGCTAATGTTTTCAGCTCATAAGGGTCAAGCTGTGGTCCGCTTTCCGATAAAAATTTTTGCCTGGCTTTCAGCAAAGCACATCCTGCAGAAGCACCGTTTAAAATGCTTTCAATGAAATAACGGGTCATCAGGCCGGCAAGTGAGTTGCTGTCAGAAAGTCCGTATGCAACCGTAGTGCTGCCTATGAAAGGAATAGCACCATATTATAAATGCTTTCGCAGCGACTCCTTTTTAGCCGGAAGAGGTACAGTCGCGTTTTGAAGATAAAAGTAGACTTTATCCGATTTCAATAATCGTTTTTGGAGTAGAGGTAAACAAGCAGCAGGGAGAAATGGCTCTGTGAAAAGAGTTAGGTTGAACCTAAGTAAGAGATGTTTTACCCTATCATAAATCACCTCGCTGCGGACGGATGATAATGTCTTCGAGACAAGCTTGTGGTGATAAATGGGCAGATGAATAGATAAGTTTTGCGATGTCGGCGGCTTCCATAATGCGTTGCGGATCGATGCCGCTGCCTTCCCAGCTTTCGCTCCAGAAAGCGCCGGGATAAACGGTGGTGACTTTGATGTTGTGCGGCTTCATTTCGTCGCGAAGATTTTTACTAAAACCCATGAGTGCATACTTGCTGATGCTGTAAGAAGCACCGGGTGGATATGCCTGCAGGGAAGCGATGGAGCAGATGTTGAAGATGTGCCCGCTTTTGGCTTTTATCATGGTGGGAAGGAGGGCGCGGGTGAGATGATAAGCACTGGAAAGATTGGTTTGCATCATTGTGTCGAGGGTGCCTTCTTTTTCGGTGGCGATGGTGCCGGGGAGAAAGGTGCCGGCGTTGTTGATGAGGATGTCGATGGTGTTGGTTTGTTGTAAGATGAAGCCTGCGAAGGCGAAAATGTCTTTTTTCTGGCTAACATCGCAGGGGTATATGTGGATGGTGAGGCTGGGGGAAATTTGTTTTAGTTGATCTGCCGCTTTGGTGAGTTCGTTTTGCCGGCGGGCGCAGAGGAAGAGGGTATGTGGTTGTTTGTCGTTTGCGAATGTTTCTGCGATGGCGTAGCCTAAACCTTTGGAGGCGCCGGTGATGATGATGTTCATGGTGTAAATGCGTTTGTAGACGGGTGACAAAGGTAAGGTGGATTGGGAATGTTGTTTTAGGGGGTAATAGTGACAGGGCAAACGCATTAAAATGGATTTGGAAGAGTTACTAACAGTAAGCTTATTGGTTGAAGATATTCAACCTATTTATACAGAATGGTAAATAAAACAGAAAGGTTTCAGTTGAATGTCTTTTAAAAGAGACGACAGGTATAATGGAACATTTGTACGATGATATCAGGGAAGCCTTTGAGCAGTAGAAAGGCATTCAAACAGATATACAGCTCAATTTGGGACACGGACGTATAGAAAAAAGAAGCTGTAGTATTATCACCCATAGAGAGTGGATATGTAAAGAAGATAAATGGGAAGGAGTGCAAACGCTCCAAAGAATTCAAAGTGAGCGAACGCAAAAGGCAACTGCCGCTTTACAAACAAAAACAAGGTATTATATAGCCAGCCGTAAAGCAGATGCTGCCTTCTTCAATGGGCTGGACGAACAGCGTCATCGGCAGTTCTGTAAGTCGCCTGGGAAACGCAGGTGGAAAGACCCTTGGAGCCAACACAATACAAAAGTGATGGCAGGCGACGGGGTGAGTGCGACTGCCCTTTACTACTGCCCTGCCTCTACCAGTACCGGCACACCTTAACAAGCCGGTCATTATAAAATGTCAGGAAATAGACAACTGTTATAAAAGCAAAGAGACCTTCCGAAGAAGGCCTCTCTTTTTGAGGTTAAGGTCTATGCTGTAAAGAGGTTATCTGTTTATTCTATAAAGCTGTGATTTTAGTTGTGCTGATTGTGTTGCCGGCAGCAGATAAATTGATGTAATAAACACCTGCAGCAAGATGGTTGTTCAACGTTACTTTTTGTGAAGCAGTACCGCCATTGTGTGCCAGTGTTTTTACGGCTACTGTTGTGCCACTGCTATTTACTACAGAAAGTGTATAAGTGCCTTTTGATAAGTTGCTCAGCGTAGCAGTAAACGTAGTGCCGGTAAGTGGGTTAGGATATACGTTCAGGCTTACAGCAGTAGCTGCATTCAGGCTGCCGCTAACTACCGGTGCATACTGACTGCCGGTTTTAGTGATGCCTTTGATACGGTAGTAATTCATGCCTGAAGCTGGCGTAGCATCAGTGTAAGAATAAGTGCCTTTTAAAGAAGCAACTACATTGCCGGCTTCAGTGAAACGAACGCCATCAGTTGATTTTTCTACCGTGTAATACAATACAGCAGATTCGTTTTCTACATTCCATCCTACATTGATGGCTTTGTTTTTTGCTTCTGCTTTTACTTTGATAAAAGTGAATGATTGAGCAGCAGGTAAAGAGATAGCCGCTTTTGATTTTTGTGTTACGATAGTAAAACGATCTGTTGCTTTAGAAGCATTTACAGAAGATAATATGCTGAACGTAATGCGTGTTGTATCAACTGAGCTGATAGCCGTCAGCGTGTTCAGGTATTTATCGTACAGAGCAAATGTTTTGTTTGTAAGCAGTGAAGGCACAAATTCAATCTGGTAGCTGGCTGCTTTCATATTGTACAGGTTCAATGCCAGTGAGTCGCCTTCTTTTGGTGCGGTACGGCTATCAATAGCTAAGTCCTGGCTGCCGTTTTTGGCTACGATGTTCTCGCCGTTGTTGTACAGTTTCAGCGCATCGTTTACATCAGCAGAATCATTGTTGCCTGTGCTAAAGTTATACAGGATGCCATCGGCAATGCTCGCTGTGCTGTCAGTATTAAAAAGCTTCAGGTTTACTTCCAGCGATGTGTCGGTTGTGCTGCCTACCACTCTGTCGCTGCTGATAGTATTAACAGTGAAGTCTTTGTCATCTTCATTTAAAGCTAATGAACCGTTGGTTTTGCCATTAGCGCTTTCGATAATAAAGCCTTGCCCGGCCTGCAATACAGTAGATACATAAGTAGAAGGAGGCGTGCTGCGGTAAGTACCTGTTGTACCATCAACAATTACCCAGCCACCTACACCATTCTCACCGGCAAGCGTAGGATCCCATACACGGATACGCTTCTTTACATTGCTGCTGGCAGAGATAACTTTAGAGAAGTTAATAGGGCTTGCATACGGATTTACAACCATTGTATAACCACTTGCTGAAACCGCTTTAGCAGCCATTGTTCCCTGGTATACATTTCCTTTTATACGCAATACAGTTGTCATTGGTGTTGTGTACTTGGTTGTACCGCTGATGTTATAAGAGCGGTTGCCTCTTACAAACAACATATAAGCAGGGTACTGTGTAACCAGTGTTTTATTTGTGTTGGCCAAACCTGTCCACTGACCAGCCTTGCTCAGATATTTAATGCTGGCGTTGTTGGTAGGGCTGATATCGAAGCCATTAGCTTGTGTACCGCCGGTGATGTGTGTGCCAAAACCAGGAACCGGATTGGCTGAAGAGCTTGTAGCGCCTTCCTGCCAGGCAGCATTGATTGTTTGCGCATCTGTGCCTGATACCGGGGCACCTATCAGTCTCCAGGCGCGGCGTGAGTGTATCCATTTTTCAATGGTTACTTTACCGATGATAGTACCTGCTGATTTGGCAATACCGGCTGTGCCTGAAGAATCACTTTTCAGGGTCAGAAGATCAGAAGTATTGAAGGTGCCATAAGCAACCTGAAGAACACCGAACGCCTTGCCTGATGTAAGGTTTAATGCTGTGTGCAGAACCACATTTTTTGCATTGATGGTAAGGTTCTTAAGTGTATTGTTTTTTACATCGAAATATAAGTCTGACTGAGCTGCAGATGTACTGCCGTTACCAACAATCAGGTTTGAAGTTGCTGAAGCTATGATTAAACCAAATGATAAGCTCCTGGTAATTTTATCAGCGTGTAAGGTTGTGTTAGGCGAGATGCTCATTTGCGCATTGGCAATATCTAAAGTGCCGGCAATATTAATATCAGCACCTGTTTCAGCTTCTGCGCGGTTTGCAATAACGAAGGTATGTTCGCCTCTTGTGAAATTAACCGGTGAGCTGCCGCTGCCATCTGTGTTTACACCCCAGTTACCGGGCTGGTTCAATTTACCTGTACCTTTTGAATATAGAATGATAGACGTTTTTAAAACGGCTGCATCGCTTGTACAAGTGCCTCCGTTGTATGTAACCAGTACAGTATACTTTCCTGAATCAGCATAGTTTACCGTAGAAATCGAATACATAGACGAAGTAGCACCGCTGATGCTGCTGCCGTCTTTTTGCCATTGCATAGAGGTAGCGTTTGATACTTTTAGACCGGAAAAAGAAGCGCTGTTGCCGGTAGCTAAATATTGCGACAACGGTAAAGGCTGAGATACAATAATATATTTTACAGAAACACTGTTGCTGGTGGTTGAGCCAGCTGCATTGGTAACTTTTACAGAGTAATTGTTCAACGTATCATTGAAAGTAAGAGCGGTAGCAGTGTAAGAAGCTGCGGTAGCACCGGAAATAGCAACATCGTTTTTATACCATTGGTAAGTTGGCGTGTTGTTGCTGGTAGCTATTACGCTGAAAGTAGCTGAAGTGTTGGCAGAACTGCAAAGCAATTGAGCAACCGGTTGTGTTGTGATTACCGGTAGGCTTGATTCAGCGCAAGGTGAAAATGAAGCAGAAGTATTCGGAGAGATTTTATTTTTTGTTGTGTTAACAGGTGTTACATTCTGAACATCGAAGTATTTTTTATTGCCGTTATTCAGGGTAGCATCGTAAAAGTTAATGCCATTATCACCACCGATGAAAGTTCCCTGGTTGGTGGTGTTTCCTGAGAAATAAAAATTACCACCACCAGATATGCTGTTGTTGTTAATGAAATTGACACCCTGAACAAAACCGGCAGTTGTATTTATAAAAAGTCCCTGGTTGGTAAGTGTGCCATTCATAATAAGAGTACCTGAATTATTTACTGTACCATTATTTCCAATATTGCCGGCTTCTTTTATTGTGCAGGTGTTAATGAGTGAGCTGCCTGTATTAATAACGCTGGAGCCTGCAATCGATAAAACGCCGTTATTGGTTACAGTAGCGCTGCTTACATTCAGATCACCGCTTATATTCAGGTAAGAATTGTTAGTAACGTTAGACGAGCCTTGCAGCTTTACAGCGCCGCTTATATTTAAAGTACCGGAATTTTTGATAGTAGTATAAGCTATTGTCAGTCCGCTGCTGATTTGCATCGTGGCATTAGCCGCGTTAGTGATAGAAAAAGAGCCGGTATTAAAACCGATTGAAGACGATACATCAAAGTTTCCGCTGTTTGATATCGTAACAATACCGTTGCTCAGCGTAGTATTGGTGCTGATGCTGTAGCTACCCGAATTGGTAATAGTAGCGCCATCAGTAAAAGTGATGCTGGTTGATTGGTTTACAGTACCTGCATTAGTGAGTGTAAACGGGAAATTGCTAATAGTGCTTCCGGCAAACACAAGCTTAGAAGTTTTATCAACGTAAATGCTGCCACCTTTCTGCACAGTATTTACATTCTGAAACTGAAGAGTCAGTGTTGAACCATTCGTTACGCAAATGGAAGCGTTTGCGTAAAAGTTGTTCTGAATTGTAATTTGGTAAGAGCCGCCATTGTTCAAAACGATAGAACGACCGGAACTTAAATCGAAAGTTCCTGACTGGTTTTTGTACGTCGGGGTAGTTGGGCAGTTTTGTCCTTTTGCATGATAAGCATTTAAAGCCGCTGAAAGGATTAACAAAATGTAGATGATTCTTTTCATAATTGGATTTGATTTATCAGATTTTCAATTTTGGCTGTTGCGATAATGAATTTTATGTCAGTTGGATTTTTACAGCGTGCCATGAATAATGAAATATAATGCCATCAGATATTACATTGAAATTCAATGCAATACTAATTGGATATAAAATTATTTATTCCCATTGTGAATTTTTATATAGTAATTGGAATGGAGTTATATAATGGACATCAGTTCTCATAGGTATCAAAATATTAGACTTTGCTATTATGAGAGTCTTTTTACTGCAAAAAATCATCAACAAGCTTTATTGAAACAACAACCGAAACAATACTTTTGCTCCTGCTTATGCCTGCACGCTTTTTATTTCTTATTTTCTTCTTTGGCTGTTTAACGGTTCATGCGCAAACTGATTCACTGAGGCGTGCAGATTCGGTTCGTACCCATTTGTCTGTTCAGGGTACAAGTGCATACACAACAATTAACGATTCTGTTTCTGCCATAAAAAAGAAAGCCTTGCTTTGGGAGCAAGACACTGCTTTTAATAAATTTTTTGTCAATAAAAAGTTCTCAAAAAGCAAACAGTCTGTATTTGCTATTAATGCTGTGCGGCAGCCTTTGCACGAAGACGGGCAGTTTTATATGCTGGCTGGGCTGCTTTTATTTACGGGTATTGTCAGGGTGCTGTTTCCTAAATACTTTAATACGTTATTACAGTCTTTTTTTCAATCGTCGCAACGCCAGCGATATATAAAGGAACACATGGCGCAGGATACATTTCCTTCCTTCCTGCTAAACCTGGTTTTTATTTTTTCGGGTGGTTTATTATTGGCTGTTTTTATCAGGGGCGATAATTTCTTTCAATTTACATCCTTTCCGCTGGTGTGGTTGTACGCAGGTTGCGCCCTGGCGATTATTTATATTGCCAAATCATTCTTTATCACTTTGTTCGGCTGGGCTTTTGATGCGCAGGAAGCTACGGGCAATTACCATTTTATTGTTTTCCTGGTAAATAAAGTAGCCGGACTTTGTTTTATACCCTTGTTGCTTATTCTTCTTTATTCTACCGAAGAAGCCTATCAGATAGCAGCTACACTTTCTCTTGTTCTTATTATAGCATTGTTGCTGTATCGTTATATTGTATCTCTGGGTATGGTTGGGAAAAAGCTGAAAATACATCCGCTGCACTTTTTTCTTTACCTTTGCGCCGTTGAAATATTGCCGTTATTAATTACTTACAAAGTATTATTGATAACAAAGGAACTCTGAATTAGAATCACATTTTTTTCTGAAAGGCGTCGAATGTTAAAAAACGGGGTGAAAGCTGCTGCTGTGAAGAAAGGCAGTAAAAAAATTCTTATCACTCAGCCCAGACCGGAAAGCGATAAATCGCCTTATTTTGATTTATCCAGAAAATACAACGTTGAGCTTGTGTTTCATCCGTTCATCCGGCTTGAAGGCATTCCTGCGCGAGAGTTTCGCCGGCAAAAAATAGATATTTCCGGCTTCACGGCTGTCGTTTTTACCAGCCGCAATGCCATCGACCATTTCTTCCGTATGTGCGAGGAAATGAAAATTACCATCAGCCAGGAAACCAAATATTTCTGCATTACCGAAGCTGTCGCTCTTTATCTGCAAAAATTCATTCTTTACCGCAAGCGAAAAGTGTTCTACGGCACTGATGGCAGCAACAAATCAATGTTCGACGTTATTAACCGGCACAAGGAAAATGAACGCTTTCTGTATGTGTGCAGCGAAAACCAGCAGGACAATGACATTGTAAACTGGCTGAAGAAAAATCAATGCGAGTTTCAACTGGCATTTATGTACCGTACCATCAGCAATGATATAAAGCTGGTAATGGACAAAGACACTTACAGCGTCATCTGCTTTTTTACGCCAAGTGGTGTAAAAAGCTTACTGGATAATTATCCTGGTTTTCAGCAAAATGAGTTGCTCTTTGGGGCATTTGGCGCCAATACACTAAAAGCAATTGAAGATGCCGGGCTCTTTGCCAGTATTCAGGTGCCTTCGCCGCAAACGCCTAGTATGGTTACCGGGCTGGATAAATATTTAGCTTCAACCGTTTCCGTCAAAAAGAAGTAGGTTTTTTCTTTCTTGTATTTTCTTTTCAAACTTTTTTATCTCCTGTCCTCCCTCTGGTTTCACATTTGCTGTTTTTCGGGCTCAATCTGCTGACGCGTGACATTACACAAACATACCAATCATCTTATCCACGAAACCAGTCCCTATTTATTGCAGCATGCTTATAATCCTGTTGAATGGCATCCCTGGGGTGAAGCCGCTTTGCAGAAAGCGAAAACAGAAGATAAGCCAATCCTGGTAAGCATTGGCTATGCCGCTTGTCATTGGTGTCATGTAATGGAGCGTGAAAGCTTTGAGAACGAGGAAACGGCGGATTATATGAATCGCCATTTCGTTAATATAAAAATAGACCGCGAGGAGCGGCCAGACCTTGACCATATTTATATGGATGCGGTGCAGGCAATCAGCGGCGGTGGCGGCGGCTGGCCATTAAACGTATTTCTGCTTCCGGATGGCAGGCCTTTTTATGGCGGCACCTATTATCCTCCCGTTCGCGCCTTTAACCGTATGAGCTGGACGGAACTGTTGAGCGCAATCCACGACATGTTTGCTGAAAAGCGAAATGAGGTAGAATCACAGGCAGATAATTTATTACATCACCTTTCGGCAGCCAGTTCATTTCTTCAAAATAAAACGGTAAGCGATAACGATTTTAATGTTGAGGCTCTTAATACGATAAATGAAAATCTTTTAAAGGCTGGGGACAAAACCTGGGGTGGCTTTGGCAATGCGCCTAAGTTTCCGCAAACTTTTTCTATACAAAACTTATTGCGGCATTACTATTTTACAGGTAATGAAGAATCGGTAAAGCAAGCCCTGCTGTCGTTAGATTGTATGATTGGCGGTGGTATTTATGATCATTTGGGCGGCGGATTTTCCCGCTACAGCACCGATGAAAAATGGCTGGCGCCGCATTTTGAAAAAATGCTTTACGATAATGCTTTGCTTGTTACTGTGCTGAGCGAAGCATACCAGCTTACGCAAAACGAATTGTATGCTGACGTAATCCGGCAAACGCTGCAATTTATAAACCGGGAAATGACGTTGCCCGAAGGCGGCTGGTACAGTGCGCTGGATGCCGATAGCGAAGGTGTGGAAGGAAAATATTACACCTGGCACAAGGATGAGGTTATAGATATTTTAGGTGAAAAAGATGGTGAATGGTTCTGCAAAATTTATGATGTGAGTGAAGCCGGCAATTGGGAAGATACCAATATCTTCTGGTTGTCTCATAATAGAAAATGGCAGCAGATTTTATCAGATCAAGAATTAAAAAACAGGTCAGAAGCCTGTAAAGAAAAACTGCTTTCTGCACGGCAGGAAAGAATTCGTCCGCAGCTTGATGATAAAATTATTCTGGGCTGGAATGCCCTGATGATAACTGCTTGCTGTAAAGCCTTTGCTGCGTTGGGCGATGATGATTTTCTGAAAATGGCGGAAAAGAATATCCGGTTTCTGGAAGAGAATCTTTTTATAAACGATATATGGCAACATAGCTGGAAAAATAACAGAAGCAACCATTCTGCTTTTCTTGATGATTATGCATACCTAAGCTGGGCTTATGTACAGTTGCAGGAAGTAACAGGAAAAAGCGAATACCTGTTATCAGCAAAAAAAGTTGCCGAGTACATTTTGAGTCATTTTCAAGATGAGTCTTCTTCCTTATTCTATTATACGCCAATCTACCAACAAGACGTTGTAGTTAGGAAAACCGAAGTATACGACGGAGCCATTCCTTCGGGTAATGCATCCGTAGCACAATTGCTTCATTATTTATCAGCCATATTTGATATACCAAAGTGGAAGGCAAAATCTATCGGTATGGTTCGAACTATTTTGCAGGCAATAATAAAATATCCGGGTTCTTTTGGTGTTTGGGCAATTCTTACGCAGGAAATAGTGTACGGCACCAATGAGATTATCATTGCAGGGGAGAACGGAATTAATTTATTGCTTCAACTGCAAAAAAGTTTTATTGGTAATCGCATTATTTTGACAGCGCTTCAGCCGCCAAAGGCAGGCGGCGCGGCATTGTCAAAATTTCAGGATCGCTTTAAAACTGGCAAGACATTCGTATATGTTTGCCGGGACAACACATGTAAACAGCCAGTTGAAAAAGTAGAAGAAGCCTTGATCTTATTAAGATAGAGATAAAGCATTTGTAAATAAAGAATTTATTCCGGAAAGTTTCCTGATATTAAAATTGCTGCTATTTTTGCTATACCACCAAGCTACAATCACATCAAAGGCAGCAACTTAAGTTTCATCAATTTCGGTTTAATCAAAATTTAAAGTGCGATTAAAGAATCTTAATGCAATATATTCTTTCCGCGCACCGTTAAATCGTATTATTGCCGTTCTTTCAAAATAAAGCAAAAAGGTTTCAAATATAATATAGATGAAGACCCACATTATCTCATTTCTGGCGCTGACTGCCATTGTTGCATCGGTTGGATGCAGCCCCAAAGGAACCAAAACTGTGGTACCGGATAACGGGCAGTTAATGGGTATTGCTCCCAGCTCTCGCAGCAGTATGACCCGCCCGATCGGAATGGTATATGTACCACCGGGAACTTTTCACATGGGGCCCAGTGACGAAGATGTTAATTTCAGTTTCTCATCGCGTAATAAGGAAGTTTCCATCTCCGGCTTCTGGATGGATCAAACTGAAATTACAAACAATGAATATCGCCAGTTCGTTTACTGGACAAGAGATTCATTGGCCGCCGTTGAGCTTGGTTATATTAAAACCGGAACGGATGGCGACACTTCCATCGATCCAAAAAAATCAGGCGCTATCAAATGGGGCGATAAATCGACCATGGAAAAATTGTCTAATCTGGTATTAGCTCCTGACAACCGCATTTACGGTAAAATGGAACTTGATCCGGATAAAATCATGTACAGCGTTCAGGGGTATGATTATGAAGCTGCTACCAGGCGCGAGAACATCGGTCGTCCCCGTAAAGATTTTATCTATAAATATGGGCAGAAGGTTTACCCGGATACATTGGTTTGGGTAAGAGACTTCTCTTACTCTTATAACGAGCCGATGGCAAAGCGTTATTTTTCACATCCTTCTTTTGGCAATTATCCGGTTGTAGGTGTTTCCTGGAAACAGGCATTCGCATTTTGCAACTGGCGATCACGTCATCTGAACGACTTTTTAGAAAAACGCAGGTTTGCCCGCGAAAGTGATTTTCGTCTGCCTACAGAAGCTGAGTGGGAATATGCAGCCCGCGGTGGACGCTCTCAGTCAATGTATCCCTGGGGCAACTATTATACACGTAACCGAAAGGGTTGCCTGTTAGCCAATTTTAAACCGGGACGCGGTAATTATCCTGAAGATGGCGGTTTTTACACCGTACGTGCGGATGCTTACTGGCCAAATGATTTTGGTTTATACAATATGGCTGGTAATGTATCTGAGTGGACAGAATCTTATTTCTATGAAGGTTCTTATAATTTCCAGCACGATATGAACCCAACGGTTCGTTACAATGCAAAAGATACAGATCCGCCGCTGATGAAACGGAAGGTAGTAAGAGGTGGAAGCTGGAAAGATGTAGCTTATTATTTACAAACAAGCTCACGTAGTTATGAATATCAGGACAGTGCCAAATCATACATCGGATTCCGTTGTGCGATTGACCTGCCTGCACAAATGAAAAAATAATTATTAAAACGTTTTTACAGAGAGCATCCAATACAACAGCCAAAGGACAGGCTGTGTAATTCAATATCTTAAACAAAACAAAACATAAAACAAAAAAGAGAACAATGGCAGCTGCAATTCCTCCTAAAGTAAGCCGAATCGTTGACATTCTTGTATCCATCGCCGCCGCAGTGGTGATTGTAGGCGCATTATTTAAAATTGAACACTGGGCTTTTGCCGATGAAATGCTTATTGTGGGCTTAGGCACCGAAGCTGTGGTATTTCTAATCTATGGTGGTTTATACCTAATATATCCGCCGGTTGACGACATGGAAGTTCATCTTCCAAAAGAACTTCGGCCAGCAGCCGCTGGCAATCCTGCCCTTAACACTATGGAAAAAATGTTGAAAGATGCTGACATTACACCAGCCAATTTAACTAAATTAAGTGCAGGTTTCCAGAAACTGGGAACTACCGTAGATAAAATGGGTGAAATAAGCGATGTAGTAAAAGCTACCGGCGACTATACCGCTAAAACGAACGAAGCCGCTGCTGCCATGGGAACGGTTAAAGACGCTTACTCGAAGTTTGCCACTTCTATGAATACTTTCAACTCGGCTTCAGAAAGCACAAAAGGCTATCAGGATCAGGTGCAGGTATTGACTAAAAACCTGGCTTCGCTGAATACTATTTATCAACTGGAAATGCAGGAAAGCAATAACCACCTGAAAGCTTTAAACAGCTTCTACGGTAAATTAACAGAAGCTTCTGCAGCTATGTCTACCAGTGCTGAAGATGCTAAAAAAGCGCAATTGCAGATTGCTACTTTGGCAACTAACCTGTCGAAACTGAACCAGGTATATGGTGGTATGCTCACAGCAATGCAATTGAAGTAACAAAAAAGATATTTTACTAAATAAACAATACAGACAGAAAAGCAATATTGCAACAGCAATCCTGTTTTTCTGTTTCATCACATTATTAAAGACAAAATTGTACTACTAAAATGGCACTACCTAAAGAGCCACGGCAGAAAATGATTAACCTGATGTACCTGGTGCTGACAGCCCTGCTGGCACTGAACGTATCATCAGAAATCCTGAATGCTTTCAAAACGGTGAATACCAGTTTGAATAATGCCACTGGAACCATCGAGAAAAAAAACAATACTCTATTCAGTGATTTTACGCAATTAAAAAATGATCCGAAAACAGCTCAAAAAGCGGCTGTTTGGGGTGCAAAAGCAGATGCTGCTAAAAAATTGTCCGATGATATGAATGGTTACATTCTGTCTTTGCAGGATCGATTGAAAAAAGAAGCTGATTTTGATCCTGCTACCGGAAAGTTTAATGAAGCCAGTTTAGAAGCCGCTACACGCCTAATGAACGAGCAAGGTGAAGGAGAAAAGCTACAGGCAAAATTGAAGCAATTTAAAGAAGCTCTTTTAAATGTTGATCCGGCTGTAAAAAAGGTATTTGAACAAACGCTGCCTATCGATTACAGTACACCAAAAGTTGAGAACTCGGCAAATAATACGTTTGCAACAGCCTATTTTCATATGACTCCGACAATTGCTGCACTTACCATTCTCAGCAAATTTCAGAATGATGTAAGAAACAGTGAAGCTCAGGTTGTTGAATACTGTCATAATCAGGTTAGTACGGTGCCGGTTGTGTTTGACCAGTTCCAGGCATTTGCGGGGCAAAATTCGCAGTATTTAATGCCGGGTCAGGAATTGCAGATTACGGCTGGTATAGGCGCCTTTAGTGCAGCAGCCAAACCAACTATAACTATTGATGGTGCCAATATTGCTTTGAATGCTGATGGGGCGGCTGTTTATAAAACTACTGTAGGTGGTGCTGGTTCATATACTAAAAAGGTGCACATTTCGTTTGTAAAACCAGATGGTACTACCGGAACAAAAGATGTTGAAGTGCCTTATACAGTAGGTTCGCCAACAGGTGCTTCAGTAAGTGCCGATGCAGTAAAAGTTCTTTATATTGGGTTAGATAATCCACTTTCTGTTAGTGGTGGAAACGTTGGTGATGAAAAAGTTAGCTTTAACATGGATAATGGAAGCTTTACCAAGGATAGACCAGGTCACTATATTGTTCGCCCGGGCAAACCTGGAACAGCTACTGTTACTTTAACCATTGATGGCAAGCCGCAAAAGTTTGATTTTCGTGTAAAATCAGTTCCGGATCCGGTAGGTATGGTAGGTGCCAGTAAAGGGGGAATGATGGGTGTAAACGATTTCAAAGCACAGGCAGGTGTTCGTGCTGAATTGGAAAACTTCGTATTTGAAGGCGTAAAATTTACAGTAACCAGCTTTACTATGACATTTACGGGTCCGGGAATGCCGGAAGGTTTTGCTTATAAAGAAGTATCGGGCAATACCTTTAATTCGGTAAGAGATCTGATTGAAAAATGCCGCCCGAAAACAGCGGTGATTATAGATAATATCAAAGCGTCAGGTCCTGGCGGCACGCGTACGTTGCCTCCGGTATCTTTCAACTTAAGAGGATAATCTGATAAGGTAAATATTATGCAGATAAAGCAGTTCGTTAAAACAGGTTTCATTCTCGGTTTGTCAGTTATGGCATTGAGTTCTGTGTTCGCGCAAAAAACGCGGACTAAGAAAACACGACCAGGCACCAATAATTATGGTAATAATAATTATGGCAGTACTAATAACTACGGCAATACCACAGATACAACTAAAAAGAAAGGTACTAAAGCCGGAGCATCAAATAGCTACAACAGTTATGGAACCGCTCCCGCAGAAAGTGGCGCTATGGCAATTGACAGTACATTGCCAATAACAGTAATGCCTTCCTCCGGCGGATTGCTGGATAGTGTAAAGCCTTCTTTGCGGAACGATGCGCCTTTCGAGGAAAATCTTGTAAAAGATCGTACACCTTTGCCTTATGAAAATCTGCGTGAAGATGATGCGGCTTATCGTGTTAGGGTTTGGCGCGAAATAGATACCCGTGAAAAAATTAATCTTCCGTTCCGCTATGCGGCAGTAGAAGATAATGGCAGCCAGCGTTTTATCAGTATTTTATTGGCAGCTATAAAAGATTCTTTAAACGGAATCACCGCGTTTAGCGCTGAAGATGACCGTTTTACCACACCAATTACATCGGCTGATGCAGAAAAGGCATTTGGTGGCGGAGCAGACACTGTAAAAGAATATGATTTGGATGGAAACGTAAAAGGCTACCAGGTAAGAGCGAAAGCAGTGGAGCCTGATTCTATCTACCTGTTCCGTATTAAAGAAGAGTGGATTTTTGATAAGAAGTCAAGCCGTATGTATGCCCGCATTTTAGGTATTGCACCGGTTATTTCTCAGAAACTTTCTACCGGCGAAATGGTACCCAATAGTGAACATCCGGTTTGGTGGGTTTATTATCCGGATTTGCGTCCTGTGCTGGCGAAGTATATGGCATACAATCCTAAAAACATGGGTGCCCGTATGACCTGGGAAGAACTGTTCGAAAACCGTTTATTCGGTAGCTACATTACTCGCTCAACGATAGATAATCCATACGACATGCCGCTGAAACAATACATTGATGATCCAATGTACCGTTTGTATGCCGGCGATGCAATCAAGGAGAAGATATTTAATTACGAGCAGGCGCTTTGGTCTTACTAAAAATTTATAAGTAGATATTGGAAACGCCCTTAGGGGCGTTTTTCTTTTACTGTATCCTTCTGAAGGATAAATTATGGATATTTAAAAGAGGATTGCGTAAAAGAATCTCATAAATTAGTAAAAATACCGCTGCCGGGTTTCCCAGAATTCTTTTCATACACATCTTTACTTTAATTTTGTGGATAATTAAGCAAGAGCGTATAACAATAACACTATGTTGAAATTACCCGTTTATTTAGATAATAATGCCACCACGCCAATGGATCCGCGTGTGCTGGAAGCCATGATACCTTATTTTACAGAACACTTTGGTAATGCTGCCAGCCGCAATCATCCGTTTGGCTGGGAAGCTGAAGAAGCGGTTGATTATGCCCGTGAGCAGGTAGCGAAGCTGATTGGCGCCGACCCGAAAGAAATCATCTTTACATCCGGCGCTACTGAAGGCGACAATCTCGGTATCAAAGGGGTATATGAAATGTATGCAACAAAAGGCAATCATGTTATTACCGCTGTTACTGAACACAAGGCAGTGCTCGACACTTGCAAGCACATTGAAAAATTAGGTGGTGATGTTACTTATCTTCCGGTAAAAGAAGATGGGTTGATTGATTTGGCAGAACTGGAAGCCGCTATCAGGCCAACCACTATTTTGATTGCTATTATGTATGCTAACAACGAAGTAGGTGTAATACAGCCGGTAAAAGAAATCAGCGCCATTGCCCGCAAGCATGGTGTGTTATTCTTTACAGATGCTACCCAAGCGGCTGGTAAAATTCCGGTTGATGTAATAAAAGATGGCATTGACCTGCTTACCTTCTCTGCACATAAAATGTACGGACCGAAAGGTGTGGGTGCTTTATATGTGCGTCGTAAAAACCCACGTGTGAAAGTAACAGCCCAGATTGATGGCGGCGGTCACGAGCGCGGTATGAGAAGCGGTACGCTGAATGTTCCGGGTATTGTAGGCTTTGGTAAAGCTTGCGAGCTTTGCCGCCTCGATATGGAAGAAGATACAAAACGCATCAGTGCTTTGCGCGATAAACTGGAAAATGCATTGACTCAAATAGAGGAAAGTTATGTAAACGGTAATCGTGAGCATCGCCTCCCGCATGTAGCTAATATCTCTTTCAAATATGTAGAAGGAGAGGGGCTCATGATGGGCTTCAATAAAAACATTGCACTTTCTTCCGGCTCGGCTTGTACCAGTGCTTCACTGGAGCCAAGTTATGTGTTAAAAGCATTGGGTTTAGGTGATGATCTGGCACACTCTTCCTTACGTTTCGGGTTGGGCAGATTTACAACCGAAGAACAAATTGATTATACCATTGAGCATGTAAAAAGCACGGTGCTTAAGCTGCGCGAAATGAGCCCGCTTTGGGAGATGTATAAAGAAGGTGTCGATATTGACAGTATTGAATGGGCAGCACATTAATTATTGATAATTGCATATTGGTAATTTTCAATTGACCATTAAAATTTAAAATAAAAAAATAGAATATGGCTTACTCAGATAAAGTGATTGATCATTACAGCAATCCAAAAAATGTTGGAACTTTAGATAAAAGCAAAAAGAACGTAGGTACCGGTTTGGTTGGCGCTCCTGAATGCGGCGACGTAATGCGCCTGCAGATTGAAGTAGACGATGCCACCGGCGTTATCTCTGATGCAAAATTTAAAACGTTTGGTTGTGGCTCTGCCATTGCTTCTTCATCATTGGCTACAGAATGGCTGAAAGGCAAATCGGTAGATGAAGCTTTGTCGATAGACAACATGACTATCGTTGAAGAATTGAATTTACCCCCGGTAAAAATTCACTGCTCTGTATTGGCAGAAGATGCCATTAAAGCTGCCATCAACGACTACCGCCAGAAGAATGGGCTGGAAGCATTGGCGTTTGAAGAAAGGATTCATTAAGCAATCAGAAAATGTGCTGATTTGGAAATTTGAAAATGATTGAGTGATTCTTTCATTTTCAAATTCACACATTTTCAGATTTTCAAATTAGAAGAAATGATAGCGACGGATAACGCAATATATGTAAGCGAGAAGGCAAAAAGCAAGGTTCACAAACTAATGGAAGATGCCGGTATTGCTGATGACGGATCCTATTTTCTGCGAGTGTCCGTTGTAGGTGGCGGTTGTTCGGGGTTAAGTTATAAACTCGATTTTGACAACGAAGCCAAACCGATGGATCAGTCATTTGAAGATAATGGTGTGAAGGTAGTGACCGACCTGAAAAGCTTTCTATATTTAGTAAATACGGAACTTGATTTCAGTGATGGCTTGAACGGAAAAGGCTTTTACTTTAATAACCCAAATGCAAGCCGTAGCTGTGGTTGTGGAGAAAGCTTTGCTGTATAGACTTTATGCCACAGAGAACATTTTAATAGTGAGCCGGATGATTATCATCCGGCTTTTTTATGTAATAAAGTTAAAGGCTGAGTTGCAGGATAATCTTGCGGGTGGTATAACGTTTCTCTACTAATCTTTGTGCCTTAGCGCCTTTGTGGCAAACAAAAATTTAGTTTTACCGCATGTGGATGATCTGTAAAAAAGAGTGGCAGCAGTTTTTCAATAGCCTGACGGGCTATATTGCTCTCACCATTTTTTTGCTTCTTACCGGGTTGTTTCTTTTTGTGTTTCCAGATACAGACCTGCTTTCGTTCGGGTATGCGTCGTTGGGAAACTTCTTTACGCTGGCGCCGTGGATATTAATGTTTTTAGTGCCGACGATTACAATGCGAAGCCTGGTGGATGAATACCGTGGCGGCACATTCGAGTTATTGAAAACGTTGCCGGTAAGTTCATCGCAGATTGTATGGGGCAAATACTTTGGGGCGCTGCTGGTGGTGGCGCTGGCGTTGTTGCCGACTGTTATATATGCTATATCCATTCAGCAGCTAAGTGCAATTGGAGGTATTGATATTGGGGCGACAATTGGCAGTTATATCGGGTTGCTGTTGCTGGGCGCGGTGTTTACGGCTATTGGCATTTGCACAAGCAGTTTCACAAATAATACAGTGGTAGCGTTTATTATGGGGGCATTTGTTTGCTTTTTGTTTTATAATGGGTTTGAAGCCATCAGCCAGTTGCCTATATTTCGTTCCGGGGCGGATTATTATATTGAGCTGATGGGAATCAATTTTCATTATGCGAGCATTAGCCGGGGCGTGGTGGATTTGCGGGATTTAGTTTATTTCGCGGGCATCATTGTGTTGTTTTTATTGATTACACAGAGAAATATTGCGAAGCGATGAATGGCATCTGGTCAAAAAGCACGTTTGGTTCCAAACGACAAATATTGGTTTCCGAATGAAGAACGTCGGCTTCCGAAGTAAGAACGTTGGACGCAGAACTGTGAAAGATTAAAAAACAGAAACAAGAAGAGATTCAATGAATAAACGGCTGAGTGGAAAATTGTGGTGGGTAATTATCATCGCACTGTTTGCGGTGGTTGTGTTCGCATCATCACTCGTGCATTATCGTATAGACCTGACGGCGGAGAAGCGTTTTACTTTAAGCCCAAGTACGGAAAAACTATTAGACAGCTTAGATTCACCCATAACCATTAAAGTATTCCTGACGGGAGAACTGCCGGCAGATTATAAAAAGCTGAGCCTTGCCACGCAGGATTTGCTGCGCGAGTTTTCTGATTTGAGCCATCATAACATAAAAGTAAGTTTTGAAACGCCGGGAGAAGGATTGAATGACAGCCTGAAGGCGCAGCTTTACGATAGCCTGAACCGGATAGGCGTTGCCTTTGAACGGAACGAAGACATCAGCGAAGCAGATAATAAAAGTACCAACCAGCTTATCGTTCCGTCGGCGCTGGTTTACTACGAACAAAAACCGCCGGTTGCCATAGACTTGCGCAGCAGTCGCACGGTATTCAAGAATTATAATGTAATAAACGAGGAACCGCAGCCGGATAAGGAAGCCACGAGGAACGCTGCGGAAGCCTTGCTGGAATTCAAATTTGCGGGTGCGATAGACAAGTTGACACGCACTTATGTGCCGGCGGTTGCGTATTGTATTGGAAACGGTGAGCCGACGGATTTTACCGTAAATGATTTGGGTGAAAGCCTTCGCAATGAATACCGGCTGGCAGTGTTTGACCTGAAAAAAGGATACCCGAACCCTAACGAGATCAATGCGATGCTGATAGTAAAACCGACGCAGTCATTTACCGATGAAGACAAGCTGAAAATAGACCAGTACGTGATGCACGGTGGTAAAGTGCTTTGGTTTGTAGATAAGCTGTATGCAGAACTTGACAGCCTGATGCGCAGCCGTGCCGACTTTATTGCCTACGACCGCAATCTGAATGTAGACGATATTTTATTTAAATATGGCGTGCGCATCAATGGCGATCTGCTGCAGGATTTGAACTGCTCCAAAATACCGGTGGTAACGGGCTACAACCCGGATAACAGCCCGCGGATGCAGCGGATTCCCTGGCCGTATTATCCCTTTTTGCAATCGTTCAACGATAACCCGATATCGAAGAATTTAGATAGAGTTTTGTCTGTGTTTCCATCGGGTTTAGATACCGTAAAGGCAGCGGGAATAACGAAGACAATTTTGTTAGCCAGCGATACCAACAGCCGCACGCTGAGCACGCCGGCATTGGTGAGCCTAAGCAGTATAAAGTCGGATGAAGACTTTGCTGCCATGAACCGGAGCCATGTGCCGGTAGCGGTGTTGCTGGAAGGAAAATTCAACAGCCTGTTTGCCAACCGGCTGGATGCGGCAACGCAGGATTCGGTGCAGCGCGCTACGGGAAAACCTTTTGCAAAAGTGGCGACCAAGCCGGGAAAACAAATCGTGGTGTCGGATGCAGATATTGTAACCAACGCGGTAAGCCCCACGAACGGACCTTTGCCAATGGGTGAATTGCCGTTTGAAAATTACCGCTTTGCCAACCGGGAGTTTTTCCTGAATAGTGTAGATTATTTAGTGAGTAATACAGGCATTTTTGAGTCGAGAAATAAAGACTTTGTGCTGCGGTTATTAGACAAGAAAAAAGTAGCGGAAGGAAGAACAAAGTGGCAATTGATAAATATTGCGCTGCCCATTGCGCTGGTTGTATTGATTGGCTTTACACTTCAATATGTACGGAAGCGTCGGTACGCTTAATGTAAACAGCAGCACATAAGCATTAAATAATAGGAAAACAATCTGCGGCCAAGGCTTGAAGGGACTAACAAATGCGCCGGGTTCTGCCTTGCGAATGACATGAACCTAAACGGCACGCACCGGAACGCCGTGCCTGTTTTGCTTTGCCAGCGGCTTCCATAAGCGATACCCGCCGGTAAGCGCCGCCGTAACGCGCGGACCCACCCAGAGATAGGAACTCATGGTGGTGATTAATTGTATCGTGATAAATACACTTACCCACTTTCCGCTGGTTGTGCCAGGCAAATTCTTGAATAAAATGAATGACTTCTTCTTTTCCCTGCAACTGCGTAACGGTGGCATTGCGAAGCAGCACATATTGGAACAGAATATAAACCGCTGCTACGAACAGCGTGCTGATGATAAGAGAGCGAGGCAGGTTGCGCTTCGGGGTGTTTATTCCAGCAGAAATATAAGGAGACGCATTCCAGCCGGTATAAGCAAAGCTGACGTAGATCATAGATACGGCAAAACCGGAACGGCTGATCTCTTCGTGCCAGGATGGGCGAAAATTAAGTGCGTTCGGCTTCTCGGCGGGAAGAATAAACGCAATGATAATGAGTATGACGATGACAATAATCTTCACAAGGGTAAACAGGTTTTGAAACCGGCTGCTGTGTTTCAGCGTGAAACTGTGCATCACACCATTGACCAGAATAATTCCCACCACGCTCAGTCATGTGTTTTGAAATCCGAAAGGCGCCAAATATTTAACAAAAGCAATTGCCGCCAGCGATACCGGCGCCGAAAACCCCACTATAAGGCAAGCCCACGCAGCCGAATAGCCGGCAAAAGAATGAAACTGCCGCGAGAGATAAATATAGTCACCGCCAGACTATTTAAAATAAGTGCCCAATTCAGTATAGGCAAAAGCGCCAAACAGAGCCACACCCCACCTGCCAGCCACAGAAAAATAAGCTCCATGTGTTTTGCACAGCCGATAACCGGAAGCCAACGCTGGTGAATACCCCGGTGCCGATCATATTTACAATGACAATAGAAGCCGCCGTGAGGATACCGATTTTCCTGTTTATGAAGAGGAAAAATAAGAAGAATGAAGATATTGGCAGGTGTTGATTGCAGGGCAAAACATCTTCCGGGCAATGTGGAAGGAATTAGGTAGAAATATCGTACTTACCTGATGGCATGGTTTATGAAACTGCCTGCCATTCAATAACTGAAAAATTTAGTTTATGAAAAAGATCATTACATTGTTGTTAGTGGCTACAAGCGTAGCAAGTGTATCTCATGCACAATTGCAGAAAGGAAATGTGCTGGTAGGCGGAAATATTGCCGACTTTAATTTAGGACTTAAAAAAGGAAGCACCTTTTCAATGGATATATCACCTAAAGCGGCTTGGTTTCTGAATAATAATTTTGCAGTAGGTGCTTACGTCAGATTCGGGGTTCAAACACTTGGTGGTAGTGGGTCAGGTTCAAAAATTACTTATGGTGTAGGTCCTCTGGCAAGGTATTATGTAAATGATCCTAAAGTAAACCTCCTTCAGCATGGGCGCTTTTTTGCTGAAGGTACTGCCGGTATTGGCGGAACTAACTATACCAAGGGTAGTGGTGGCACTACTAATGGTCTTGACTTAGGAGTTGGACCCGGTTATGCCTATTTTATCACACCAAACATTGGATTAGAAACGCTTTTAAAAGTTAATAGTAATGTAGGATTTGGAACATCTTCAACTAATAGTTATTTAGATTTGTCTGTAGGTTTCCAGATTTATTTGCCAGGTAAAGCTACGAGAGATAAGGTTATGCGCGACGAAAGCAAATAATTCACTCGTTACAAATTCTTTACTAAAATCCCGGCGGAATATTTTCGCCGGGATTTTTTTATTGTTAAAACATTTTTGTTGAAACAACGTTTCTGTATTTATATCATACCAAAAAATCGCTATGAAAAAAGTATTATTTTCTTTTGTTGTCTTTTTAAGCCTTGCAGTTGTATTTAGTTGTAATAAAGATAAGGACGATGAGACCTCTATTATTGGCAAATGGACACTTACCTCTGCATCATTTAAGTATTCTTCTGGTGGTCTTAGCTTCGATACCACAATTGCTGGTGATGGTACTTCTTCATTGGAATTTAAATCTGATGGCACCGCAATCTCAACAGATTCAACTGGCACTTCCTCATCTACATACAACTATAACAGCAGTACAAAAACACTGATAGAAACTGACGATGATTCGACAATCACTTATAATGTTCCAAAGCTAACTTCTACCAATTTACAATTGCATACTGAAGGAACAACTGATCTTAATGGTCTTCCTTTCACTTATACCGCTGATCTTTATTTCAAAAAGTAACTTTTAAATTTGCTGATAATAAAAAAAAGCCTGTTCCAAACGAACGGGCTTTTTCTATTTGAACTCACTATTAGTCATCTCCCTCCCGGCTCACAATACTCTCTTAAACAATTTGTATAACAAAATTAAAAGAAGCCAACCTTGAAATTATAGCTTTACAAATGTTCATTGAAAACGCAGGTAAGAGCCGTTAACCTTGTAATAAAGTTTGGTAACACCCAACAGGCATTCTATGACCATAGCCGGCACAGGCTGGATGAAGAGAGGCAGGAAGCTCTCATCATTGACCTCCTAAAATCTGTGCGTTCCTCCCTGCCCGATGCAGGCAGATTGAAGCGGCTTCATATACGCAAAGATTACCTGGCAGCTCATCATATCACCATTGGCGTCTTCAGCGCCATGCGGAATCTGATAACTGAGTTTTACATGGATAATTGTGCATGACTGCTTAGCTAAAAAGAAAAGCTGAATGGAACAGGGAGAAATGGATTAACCAAAGAGTACGTTGCGAAGCAAACGTTATGTAAACAGTTTTAAAATCAGCCGATATGAAAACAACATCCAAAACAATCAATGGCCTTTCTATTTTCTTCTGCCTGGCGGCAAGCGCCTGCAACAATGGTTCCGGCGGCAACAACAGCGATAGCACGTTGGGCAACAATACGGGCGACAGCATAGGCTGGCTCGAAGATGGAGAACGCTGCTTCCGGTGTTAAAAACGATGTGGGTAACCTGGTGAACAGCAATGAAAATTCATCCTTTGTAGTAAAAGCAATGGCAAGCAACAATGAGGAACTGATTCTGATTAATGCAGGTTTGGCGAAAGGCACCAACAGCCAGTTGAAAAGCGATGCCCGCATGATGTTGAGCGATCATACAAAACTGAAAATACAGCTACAATCGTATGCAAGCAAAATGGCTACCCGGCGCCTGCAAGCGACAAGGGTAAAAGCAGCGATGACCTGGATAAGCTGAACAAAAATACAAAAGGCGTTGAATGGGATAAAGCCTGGGCCAGGGCAAACGCATCTAAATTACTGGAAGACAGTTTGGCAAAGAAAGTCATCATCAAGCAGGCTGATGAGCCGTTTGTTTTTGAGGCTTGTTTTTTTCATTGTATTGTTTTTGAGCAGATTGAGAGCGATTTTAGTAATGAGACTGAAGTTTTCTGCGGCGTTACCTGCCTGTTTTGTGCTCATATCTTCCCGAAAGGTAACGTCCAGGCTCCAGTGCAGGGTGTTCTCTATCGTCCAGTGCTGGCGGATGATGTTGTTGAAACGGCTTGCCTCTGCAGACAGGCTGGAGATGTAAAACCGTTGCTCTGTCTGCCTGACTCCTGTTGGCAGCAGCGTTCTTTCTGATTCTATGCAGACGAGGGATTGCAGGTGTTTCCATTGTCCTTGTTTGCATATCCACTGCGTATCTTCTATGACCTTGCAGGTTCGTTTTTCAATGCGCCCGTGTGATTTCTCTGTCGTTGTGCTGCGGGATGCCTGCGGGGTCTGCTGAAAGGCTTCTTTTATATCATCCAGCAGATGCGCCTGATTCTCTTTCACTGCCAGCACATAGTCTGCTTCCCGGGCAACAATCCTCGCCGCAATATCCGTCTGGCAACCCATGGCATCAAGGGTAACAATGGCTCCCTTCAGCACCAGCAGTTCCAGCAGAGCCGGTATCGCCGTTATCTCGTTGCTCTTTTCATCCGTCTTTTTCTGCCCCAGCACCATGCCATTACTGTTGCACCAGGCGCTGACCATATGCACAAATCCTTTCTTGCCATCTGTTCCGCTGTTGCACATCCGCTTTCCATCAATACTGACGACTCTGCCATCGGTCAGGCGGGCTATGCTTTGCACCCAATTTATAAAGCAGTTGCGAAGCTCTTCGGGCTTCAGCATGGAAAACACCCGGTTGAGAGTATCATGCGAGGGAATGCCGTTGGGAAGAGATAAAAACTGTTTCAGAAATGCCTGCTTCCTTTCTCCGTAAATCTGAATTTCCTCCCAATCATTGCAGCCACTGACGACCGCACAAATTGTCAACCCAATGATGTCTCTCAAAGAATGAAGCTTGGTTCTCTCTACCCGAGGATCGGTTACCCCATCGAAAAAAGATAACATACAAAACGTTTATCCCTAAAACGGTTTTCTAACCCCTCTATTGAATCTGACGAAAATTTAGATGCGTTTACCCTGAAGCCTGGGCAGACCTGATAAAAGATGAACACAAAGATGATATTGATGCGTTTGAGAAGGGCGAAAAAAACGTAAAGGATTCATCCCTGCATATCATTATTACTTCTGCTTTGCCGGTATTGCAGTTGCACTTAACGCATGCTGACAATTTACAAAAAGCAATAAAATAAACGGTGTATAAATCATCCTGCCGGTTGTATTGTGATGTATGTACCTGCATATAAACAGCAATTGCCGATGAATTTTTTCCTGGTCAGAAGTTGGTAATCGAAGTTGCTAAAATAGAGAAGTCGTTGCCAAGGGTTGCGCATACATGTGTACATAACCTTTTGTCGCTTTATACGTGTGCCCGCGTAGAAGCTGTATATGATTTTATGGGTAAATGGCTTATGATTTATTCTGCCCTAATTCTTTTTTGCTGGAAGTAAAGGAAGTAAACGAGGTAATAACGGCTGCAAAAAAACCTGTAATCGTATTGCCTAAAGCTGCTACTATGATCAACACAAAAACAATCCCGTTGTTCGATGCATTGTGGCTCATCTCTGTAGGTGCCTGATGCAGGGTTTCGCCTTTGGTGCCATCGATGCCAAGATAAAACAAGAAATACAATACCAGTGACAGCACTACTGCAAACGCGGCACCTGTTAAAGATAGCACGTGACCTGATATGGCTGAGGTAAATGGAGACTCGCTGAACTTTTTGGCTTTATTGCTCAGGTACACAATGGTTGCTACGGCTAACAGGTATAATCCATTACCCAAAAAGAGCAGCCAGATAGATTGAAAGTGATTTTGAAATAAAAAAATAAGTACCATGATGCAGTAAATGGCTGCCGCTATAAAACCCCGCAGAAAATACCGCTTTACAAAATCCTTCATAACTATCCTTTTTTGCGTTGCTGTCCTCATTCATAAACTGTTCCATCAATTTGATAAGGCAGCATGATTGCCGGCATCGGTTTGTTATTCTTTTGCACTAGGTATATCTATGGCAGTTTTTTTGAAACTATGATGCCTGCTATAAAAAGAACGAACATGGCATTGAAAAATAAGTTTACAAATCAGGTTATTGTAATTACAGGCGCAAGTGGCGGCATCGGCAGGGCAACTGCATGGGCATTTGCAAAGCAGGGTGCTAAAATAGCGTTGCTGGCAAGGGACGAGCAACAACTGGAAGCCACTAAAAAAGAAGTGGAAGGATATGGCGGACACGCCATCTGCATACCTACTGATGTAGCGGATGCGGAAGCTATAGAACGTGCTGCGGTGCAAACTGAAGAAGCTTTTGGACCTATTGATGTATGGGTAAACAACGCGATGAACAGCGTGTTTGCACCGGCACGCTCCGTAACGCCGGAAGAGTTTAAGCGCGTTACCGAAGTGACTTACCTGGGGCAAGTATATGGCGCTATGACGGCTATGAGGCGCATGCTGCCGCGCAATAGTGGAACCATCATTTTTGTAGGCTCCGCACTGGCGTATCGTGGCATTCCTCTGCAAAGCGCTTACTGCGGGGCAAAGCATGGCATACAGGGTTTTTTCGACTCACTGCGTACTGAGTTGATGCATGAGAAAAGTAAGGTGCACATTAGTATGGTACAGTTGCCCGGCGTGAACACCACGCAGTTTGGCTGGGTAATGAGCAAGCTGCCTAATAACCCTAAGCCAATGGGAAAAGTATATCAGCCTGAAGTGGCGGCAAGAGCCATCGTATTTGCTGCTGCCGCCAAGCGCAGAGAAGTATGGGTTGGCTATCCTGTTTATGAAGCCATTATTGGCAATCGCCTTGCGCCGTGGTTTGCCGACTGGACGTTATCGAAAACAGGTATTAAGGGTCAGCAAACAGAACAGCCAAAATCGCCGGACCGGAAAGAGTATTTGTGGGAGCCTGTGCATGAAGACAGGGGCGCGCACGGTGAGTTTGGAAGCATAGCAACCAACAAAAGCTTTACGCTGTGGGCGGCAGAAAACCGCGATACATTGCGTGCTGTAGCGGCTACCGTTTTTATGACGATTGGGGCGTTGTGGTTATCGGGGAAGAAGAATAAAGTGAGGTTGTTTTAGGATATCCCTTTGTGAAGGGCTTTGGTTGACTTGTCATTCTAACTGTTTATTCCACTTCTGCTTTTTTCTCTTGATAGAAAAAGTAACAAAAAAGAGCAAGCACGAATGAAAGCTCCCCGTTCGTACAGGATACGTTACTTTAGCTTTTGTAGTACTGTGGTTAAGGGCTTTGGGCCTTGATGGCTTGGGTGCAGGTACACGTTTTGTTGGTAGAAGTGGTTAGATTAGGGTGGTTTTCTTTCCCAATGGTCTGGCGACTGTTAGTTTGTCAGGGATAGGGTGGTAGGCTACAGATGGTCATCTTCAAACAAAACATGAAGGAAACACGAACAAGGTGCGAAGAAAATGGGAAGATTTTTGGGGGTGACAGAATAGCAAAAGGGGCATTTTTAGTGAATGTCTTGTACTGAAAAAGCTTTACAGGTGTAGGTGTTATTACTGCATGAGCTTTACAGTTGGTGATTTTACTACCGGTATCGCTTTACAGTGATTTACAAGAGTACTGATTTTGCTTTACAGTGCTTTTTGTTTTTCATTTTTTAAAGGGGTTTTGGGTTGAATAATGAGCCTGGTCAGGCGTAAGATAACCGAGGCTCATATGCGGTCGGAGCCTGTTGTAAGCATCTATGGCTCTGTGAACAACCGGAACGGCAGCGCTGTAGCCTGCAAATGTGTTACCCAGGTTTAATTCTGTTTTCAGGATGCCATTGACCCGCTCTGCCATCGCATTGTCGTAAGGACTGCCCGACTGCGTCATGCTGATAAGAATGTTATGTTCCTGCAGTATCGACACGTAAGGTTCACAACAGTATTGTATGCCTCTGCCTGAGTGATGAATGAGCGTTCGCTGTTCTTTAGATTGCCTAAGAGAAGCCAGGGCTTTCTCCAATGCAATCAGGCAACCCTGCGCTTTCAGGTGCTGGCTTACATGATAGCCTACAATCTTTCTTGACCAGGCATCCGTAATGAGTGACAGGTAGAGAAAGCCGCTCTCTGTTCTGAGATAAGTAATGTCACTTACCCAGAGTTGTTCAGCAGACGTTAGCTGTATTCCCTTTATCAGGTCCTGCCACTTTTTGTAAGGATGATTGGAGTTTGTGGTGACGGCATATCTTTTCCTTCTTCTCACCAGCAGGTCATGCTTTCTTAAAAGGGCAAAGAAGCTGTCTCTGCCAACAGAGATGTTGTGTGCTTTAAAGTCGTCTTTGAGCAGATGCATCAACTTCAATCCGCCTGCTTTAGGTAACGATTTTCTGATGTGTGCAAGGCCTATCATCAGAGCATCCTGAAGCTGATCATCACTATAACGCCAGGTGTGATCATAAAACGCCTGGCGGGTCTTACCAAACAGCCTGCAAAGCCTTTCCAGTCCTATGGACGGATAAATGGCTTTCATTTCTTTGGCTGTTTGGTACCAAACTTTTTTACCAGGTCAACGCCCAGCTCCTTACCAGCGTTTTCTATCAGCATCTCCAGTGCTGTGATCTTTAAATTGGCTTCCGACAGTTCTTTGTGTCCGGCTGGTGGCGCTTCTGTTTGTGTCAGTCCAGGTGTTTCCTCTGTCTGTCCATCGGGATATTTCTGCCTGTACCATCTGAGAAAATGCCTGACCGTCGCTTCTCCTGGAAGATCATACTTCTTTGCCAGTTTTACAAACCCCAACGAGGAGGTCAGGTACTCTCTGGCGATAGCAATCTTTAACGAAGGGGCGTACACATCCTCACGCCCACGCTGCTTCTTTGGTATCTCCATACTATCCAAGTTTACTATATTTACTTCGATCTATGTAAAGCTTTTTTAGTACAAGACATGACAAAAAAGGACATTTTTAGTAAATGTCCTTTTGCTTTAGCTGTGAAAAAAAGTTTGTGTTTTGCTGCTTTCTTTTTTCCTGTTCCTGTTTTCTCTCCCGGCTGGCGGTGAGGCTAACCGGGAGAGAGCGGAAGGTTATTGTTTGATGAACTTTACAGTGATAGTAGCGGATGCGGAGATACAAGATACATAGTACACACCGCTGGCTGCGGAAGCAAACGGGAGTGATTGTATGGATGTGCCTTCCGATAGTGTGAACGACTTTGTAAGTAGGCGTTTGCCGGCTGTATTAGTGATGGTTAATGTGACCTGCCGGCTGGCAGGGCTGGTGAAGCGGATGTTTACTTTGTCTCTTACGGGATTGGGATAGATGGCTGCAGTAAAGCGGAGTATTCTTTCGAGATACCGGGTTTCGCTGTACGAGAAAGTGCCATCTGTATTTATGATGCGGAGACGATAATACGTGGTGCCGGAAAGAGGACTGTTGTCTGCAAATGAGTAAGCGGTGCTGGTGCTGCTGTTGCCTTTTGCTGTTACGGTGCCGATGGCGGTAAACTGACTACCATTTGTGCTTCTTTCTATCACAAAATAGCTGCTGTTGGTTTCGTTGGACGTGGTCCATTGCAGCGTGTTGGCTGCTTCGGTTTGCGCAGCGGTGAAAGATAACAGCTGTACGGGGAGCGCTTTTCCATTGCCGGTGCCGCCGCCACCGCCGCCGGAGAAGGAGGATACGGAGAACTCGGCGTACTGGGAAGTGTCGGAAAGCTGATGGTAAGTCCACGTAGTATCGCTGGCGTAGGCGCCGGGAAGGATGCTGATGATTTTAGTGGCGCCGGAGAGATTGGTGGTGGGATCGGGATTGCCGCCGACTTCTTTGTAAAGAATCAAGCCATCGTTGGCGAGATTGTGTGCCGGATAAGAACCGTTGATATCGGTGACATCCTGATTGTTATAATAGAAACGAACGCCTACATCGCTTTTTGGCTGGCTGGAAGGGATAACGTTCCAGAAGCGGTTCATTACCCAAAAACCTGATGGATTTGTGATTAACGGGTTGGTGAGTTTGATGGCGGTGTTACTACCGGCACTATCGGTGGCGGTAAGCTGTACTTTGAAGGTGCCATCGCCAAGGGTGCCAATGTTTTGCCCGCGCTTTTGGAGAGCTAAAACGAGGATGTCGTCGCTATCATCGTAAGGTGTGTTGTTATCGTAGTAATAGTTTGTCCAACCGGTGGTGTCGGTTTCTTCGCGGGAGGCGAAGAGGGTGGCGGGAGTGGCGGGAAGGATAGCGGGATTTTCGACAGGTTCTACGAATTCTTCACTTAACAAATACAGAGAGCGGTTGTAATTATTTTCGTCGGTGGCGATGGCGTTGCTTACTTCTACGTAGTAAATGCCGGTGGTAGTGGGGGTAAAGGTAGAATCGGCCACTTTGGTGGCAACTACTTCATCATCGTCTTCATCGTTCAAATACTGATACCAGGTATACGTATTGTTGGACGGCGTGCCGCCGACAGAGACGGAATAGGTGCCTTTATAGTAGTAAAGGGGAATATCGTCCTGCTCGCTATAGATGGCAAAGGGATAGGCTTTGGCGATAGCCTCCATGCCGGCAAAGGTGAAGCGGTTGAACCGCAGGTCGAGCGCTGTTAGTTTGGGCAAAACTGTGAGTGAAGAAGGAATGGGACCGCTGAGGCGATTGCCTGCCAGATTTACTTCTTCCAGAGACGAAAGTGTGCCGAGAAAAGCCGGGATGGGACCACTGATGCGTGTGTTACTTACATGAAGAACTCTCAGCTTTGCCAGATGGCTGATAAAAGCCGGAAACGAGCCAGGAAGGCTGCCGCTGCTGGCATCGAAATAAGTAAGATTGACCAGGTTGCCTAAAGAAGCAGGAAGGGTATCTGACCAGGAATTACCGCTGATGTCAAGATATTTCAGTTTAACAAGATTACCGTAAGAGGCGGGAACCGCACCTGTTGCGCCGATATAGAACAGTGCCAGTGTGTCGAGGTTGGTTAGATTACCGATAGAAGAGGGCAACGGACCGGACATGTATTGCTGCTGACCCAAATCGAGTGTACGCAATGCTGTGAGATTGCCGATAGAGGACGGCAAACTGCCGGTGAAATAGTTGCGTGCCGCTTCGAGGTAGGTAAGATTTGTAAGATTGCCTATGGAAGAAGGAAAGTCGCCGGAAATAAAATTATAGTACAACGACAAGGTATCGAGCGCTGTGAGGTTGCCAAAGGATGTTAGTAAGGGACCTTTGAGGTTGTTGGTATCTAATGAAAGACCGATAACGCGGTTGTTGCGGACGGTGACGCCATACCAGGAGCTGAGTGGCTGTGCGGAGAGCCAGTTGGTACTATGCCTCCACCTTGCGCCGCTTGTGCTGTTGTACAGGTCGACAAGGGCGAGAGAATCACGCTCGACCAGAGAGGTATCGGCAGTGAGTACATCGCTGCGGAGGGTGAGTGCTGTAGCGATGGCATTGGCGACTTCAATGTGATAATCTCCGGAGGTATTGATAAAGAAAACAGAATCAGCAACCTGAGTGCTTACCAGTACATCGTTGCGATAGAGTTTGAATGTGTTATTGGATGTTGTGCCACCGGCGGATACATAGAGACGGGTGGAATCAAGATTGTGATAGAGCGGGATGGGTAGCTGGGGAGCATACGTAAGAGCATCGGCGTAAATGCCCTTTTCAAAGGCAACTGATTGCTCAATACCATCGAACGTAAAGTGATTGCCTCCCAGATAGATTTTGGGGACATATATCGAATCTAACAACAGCGGGAAATACCCAGACAACTGATTGCCTGTAAAATCGAGATAGGCAAGATCAGGCAGCCCACGGAAGGTGGATGGGACAGGACCGGATAGTTGATTGCCTGCCAAAGCCAGCGTAACAAGATGAGTAAGATTGCCAAGTTCGGGAGGAATAGAACCCGTAAGCTGACTGCCGGAGAGGTCAATCCTTGTAATACTAACCGCATTTGCCAGTTCGGGAGGAATGGAACCTGAAAAATGATTGTTGAACAAATCCATTGTCTGGAGGTTAGTAAGATTGCCGAGGGAGGCAGGCAACTCGCCTGTAAGGTTGTTACCCTGCAAAGCAAGTAACTGAAGATCCTTGAGGTTGCCAAAGGAAGACGGAATAGAACCCGACAGGAAGTTAGCCGCAACAAATATGCGTAATACTTTGTTGTAGGTAACACCTACCCCATGCCAAGTATTTACAGGATCGTTGAGGTTCCACTTTGTGCCCCAGTTGGGTCCATCGGTGCTGTTGTAAAAATCGACAAGAGCAAGCGAATCCTGCACATTTACCTGTGCCTTGCTTTTTACAGATGATACTAAGGAAAAGAGTGCGATGATAATTGGAAGTAAATATTTTCTCATAAAGCGTTTTTGAGTAGTGGCAATAATACGAACTTTTTAAAAAGGGAATAGGGTGGTTGCGAAAAGAGATGTTATGCAATATGGAAAGTATATGATGCAACCTGTCAGGTTAAGAGGCTTTGGGCGTGAGAGATTATGTAACCGGGCAGGTTACCGCTTTTACTATATCCTGATATTAAACACATCTTGTAAAGCTTTTTTTGCGGCGTGGTAGCCGGACATGCCATGCACACCGCCGCCGGGAGGGGTGGAAGAAGAACAGATGTATAAGCCTTTGGCTGAGGTTTTATAGGGTGATAATCGTAGCGCGGGACGGGTAAAGAGTTGGGTGATGAGCTGCGCACCGCCATTAATATCACCACCTATGTAGTTCGCGTTATAGTCGTGGATGGCTTCGGTGTTCATTTCGTGCCTGGCTAAGATACACTCGCGGAAGCCGGGTGCAAACCGCTCGATTTGGTTTTCAATAATGCCTGTCATGTTCCTCGTTGAACCGTTGGGAACATGGCAGTAAGCCCAGGCAGTTTGTTTTCCGGCAGGTGCGCGGGAGGTATCGAACTGGCTTTGCTGGGCAAGAAGAACAAAGGGATGTTCGGAGTGTTTGCCCTGCCAGGCATCTTTCTCTCCGGCAGCAATCTCTTGTAATGTATTGCCGATGTGGACAGTGCCGGCGCCTTTACATTTTTCATTAGTGAATGGGATGGGTTCACTCAACGCCCAATCTACTTTAAACACACCGACGCCGTATTTATATTTACGCAGCTGCCATTTATATAAAGAGGAAAATTTATGCCCGGCAATCTGCAGTAATTGCTTTGGTGTAACATCGAACAGCACAGCCCGAGAAGAAGGCAGTTGCTGCAGGGAGGTAACGTTTACATTGCATTCTATCTTTCCACCCAATGACACAAAGTAATCTGCCATAGCATTGGCTATGCTTTGCGAACCGCCTTTAGGTATTGGCCAGTTTTTGTTGTGGGCAGCCAGCAATAGCACCATAGCAATGGCTGAGGTTGCTGTTTTATGTAAGGGCAACATGGAGTGCGCCGCCATACCTGCTAACAGTCCTTTTGCTTCTTTTGTTTTAAATAAAGTATTGGCTAACAAAGAAGCTGGTTGCAAAGCGCGAAGACCAAAATTAGCCATGATAAACGGATGCTTCGGAAAGCGAAGCGGACCGAGAATAAAAGGAAAAATCTTACCGCGGTGCCTGTATAAAGGCGTCATTAGCTTTTTGTAAGCCTTTGCATCAATACCTAAATGCTGTGCTGTTTTTTGTATGGATACATCGAGGATAGCCGCCGTGCCATTATCGAAAGGATGCGCGGCTGCATAGGTGGGGTTGATGAACTGGAGCCCGAATTTATCTAACGGTATTTTGTTGAAAAAAGGTGAGCTGACCGCCATGGGATGAATGGCAGAACAGATGTCGTGATGGAAGCCCGGCAAGGTTAACTCTGCCGTGCGCATGCCACCGCCAATGGTGGCTTTGGCTTCGAGCAATAAAGTAGATATTCCCTGCTGCTGCAAGGTAATGGCCGCCGCCAGCCCATTGGGACCAGCGCCGACAACGATAGCATCGTAATCTCTTTTTACCACAACTTTTCCTTTATTAATTAACCCGAAAACCCGTTATAACAGCATCGATTTTTGCAATAACAACGCCACAAAAACGCCACCGCAGTATAGGAATGCTTGCCCACAGGCTACTGTAAAAAGGCAGGATGGTTTTTGACTGTACCAAACCTGACTGTAATGATGTATTTATACCAACGAAACAGACAAAGAGGGCTTCTTTGTTGAGGTAGGAAGTTATTTGCTGTGGCAGCGATGTGCAGGGCATTTCCTTGAAGAATACCGAGAGCATGCCGATAATGAAAGCAGGAAATTAAAAAGGCATGGATGAAGTGGTATTGCATGCTCAAATTTAGTGAGAAGCTGAGTGAATTGCCTTGTTTTGAGCTTGTTTGATTAGTAAAAAAAATATTTTGGATCATTAGCGTTGCGTCTTTAACCAAACATTTTCAATTGGTTATGATTTTGTTCTTTGAAATATTGTAAGCCAGTTTGCTGAAACAGTTGATTTATGGGCATTCTTTCAAAAATGGATATGCTTAAGATCTGTAGAATTTCGTAGAGTGATTGCTGAAGCATAAACTTCTTCTTTGCAATAGCAATTAAAACATATACAGACACAGCAATCCAGACTTGCGTTTTTACTGCATTTTCTGAATGTCCCCAAAAGGATTTTATTTTCAAATGTTGCTTTATCCACTTGAAGAACAATTCTATTTTCCATCGGTGTTTGTATAGCTGTGCTATTTCGTTTGCAGCAAGATGAAAGTTGTTGGTGAGGAAGATTAATCGCTTTCCTGTTTGGTCATCATAGAATTTTATCCTTCGCATTTTTTCAGGATAATCTTTTGCTGCATAATAACCATTGAGCCTGATGGTTTGGTCGCAAAGAACACCTTTGGTTTTGTCAACTGCATGTGAATACAGCCGTCGGTAGTTCATGCCAGCTTTAGCTCTTGTAACAAAGAAGGCATCGCATTGATTCATCCTGTAAAGCCGCTTGTAGTCTACATATCCTCTGTCCATGATATAAAAACTATTGGCTTCAAAAGTTATGACATCTAACACATTTACGTCATGAACTGAAGCTGCAGAAAATAATATAAACTCTGGAACAGACGTTTTTAAATCTAATTGCGTGTGCAATTTTATTCCACCTTTTGTAGTGCGAAAAGTAGCCCGGTAAAAAGCAGATAAACACAAATCAATTGTTGTGGCATCTATAGCAAATACATTATTTTTTAACTGTACTTCAAGGTCACTATCGCCGAGATACAATTGCTTTGCCTGTTTGATAAGAAGCATTGCTAACTGCTCGTAAATAAGATAAGAACGATTTTCATTTGCTCTGGTAAGTGTGCTGTTTGCTATTAATTCACCAATGCCCAGATGATAGAGTTTCGGTGCATTTGCTTTTAAACACATCATTGTATCACTTAAACTTTCCCGATGAGTGAGTTGACCAAAAGACATACACAAAAACTGTTTCCAGCAGTTGAAATCTTTGGTCTTATAATCACCATAATGCCTGTTAACAATGGTTTGGAACTGCTTGTGTGATATTAACTCCATTATTTGGGAGAAGATATATTTGCCTTGATTCATAATAATTGAAAATCAAAAAGTTATGATTTTTTTGATTCTCAAAAATTCAAATCGTTTCCAACCTAAAATCGGCGCAAACTCAATACTGACAATACTTTCAAAGAACTAACTGTTTTAACAACGCAACGCTAATGTTTTTGGATAATACTTTAACCTGATTTAGCTTTCCTTTTTAAATAAACATATAATCGCCCCTTTGTTATAAAAAGATTGCGCCTGTACTGCTGCTGAGTTGCCTGAGCTTTGGTGGACATTACAACCCAATAAAGATGTAAAAGCGACTTGTGAGGGTGATAAGAACTGCTAGTATTGTAAGCACTGTGCTAAGAATGGCGGAAACTGTGGAACATGTAAGAAGTAAGGCTTTTTAACGGTCTGCTTTATCAGTAGTAAAGGCAATGTCTCGTGACCAATGCGCAAAAAATTTATAATGAATGCATGGCGGGGAAGAAAAGCTCATAATAAAGATGTTACAGGATAAGAAATAAGCAAATTATTGTAAATAACACTTTAGTTATAATCAGTAAACTAGCAGTATATGTCAACATCAAGGAAAAAATTTATTAAGCAAACTGCTTTTGCAGCAGCAAGTATGTGTCTGCCTTTTTCTAAGCTCTTTGCTAAAGAGTCAGCCTTACATAAGGCCCCGCTGCACTTGATTCTTATCATCCGGTCAAATGCTTAATTGATCTCGCTACATCTTACAAGTACAGCTATATTGAAGATGCCAACGGAAATACAACGAGCGATAGTGAAATTGTTCAATCGCCGGTTGGCTACTATTCAGACGGAGGCACAGCTACCAATCCTTATTGTAATGATGTAGTATATGATGCAGAAGGAGATGGTTTTGACCCCTCCTGCCAAGTTGCTTTGCCTAATGGTTGCGGTCCTAACGACTATGTTCAAGGCACATCTTCACATATCGGGCAAAATCCTTTCCGGTACAGAGTGTACTATCCTAAAGAAACCATTCACAATTATGCAACAACACCTTTGCCCGTGTATATAAACTTTCATGCAGGAGGTTTTCAGGAGTGTTCAAGCTTTGACGGAGGACAGCCAAAAATAGTATGTACTGAACTGGCTCGTAAAGGTTTTATCTGCTTCAACGTTGAATACCGCAGGGGAAGAATTTTTGATACCAATTCAACAGCAGCTAATCCTTTTACATCGGTACAACAACAAATGGCTGTGTACCGCGCCATCCAGGATGGCTGCGGCGCCATCAGAAGCTTCGTGAAAAAAACAGGAATGGAGACGCACATAGATTTGCCTTCACTTTCAATGAAAATCAAGTGTTTGTTGGCGGCCAAAGCGCCGGTGCTTTTATTGCTTTGGGCTGTGCCTATTATCAAACATCTGCCGACTTAACCAGCCAGCCTATGATTGATGCTTTATTTCAGAAGGCTACTACGAGTGTAAATACAATTAAGGATGTTTTGGGCAACATGCATTCTAACCGTTATTACGCTCCTGCAGATCCTACTTATTGGCCAAAGATTGCCGGCGTGGCAAGTATGTGGGGCGGATTTGCAATTCCAAAACCCACTAATGGCGACGCTGCCTTTTTTAAGACCGTAAGCGCCTCTGCCAATCCACCCCTGATTGCTTTTCACGGTGCAAAAGATACAACTGTAAATTTTTACGATAATGCCAGGCAATATGTAAACCTATCGACTGTCTCAGCGTTCAGAACTGAAAATCTCTGTACACTGGGCAATAACTGTCCAACGACTCCTAACGGAAAGTCATTTACGCAAAAAACAGCCAACGCGCCTCAGTTAAAAATATGCAGTTCCCTTAACCTATACCGCGTGATGAAAGACGCGGATATTAATAAATTCTCGGAGCTTTATGTTGATTGCTCTATGGCACACGGACTAGATGATGATTGCGCGACCTGCGATTATGAGAGCACATTCGGCACCAATGCAGCCAACGCGCAGGCAACATTGGTGTACTTAGCGGCCCGCATTGCGGTCTTCTCACATGCTGTTATGAAATACAGTCCTCCCCAAATATTCTTTGGCGCCGCAGGCAGGTCCTATTTCAAAGATTGCGAAAACAAAAGGACATGTTCCCAGACAACAAAAAATTACTCTTGCACCGGTACCGACCTCGATACTTTATGCGACGGCACACCAATTTTTCCTTAATCATTACTTAAATCAAATACAATGAAATTGTTATTTACTCTGCTCACAGCCATTATGTGTTTTGCACAGATAAACGCGCAGCCCGGCAGTCTCGATGTAACTTTTGGAGACAAAGGAAAAGTAATCTCCACAGGTTTTGAAAGCTTCGCTTATACCAGCTTGTTGCAGCCTGATGGCAAGATTGTAGTCGGAGGTCTCGGCACCTCCAACGAAAGCAGCACCTCAACCGGTTACTCATTTTTAGCCCGGTATAACACCGATGGCTCTCCAGACCTGCTTTTCGGGAGCGGCGGCAGAGCCTTTTACAATCCCGGGCAACCAATTATTACCTCGCAACGAATTTATGCAACGGCTCTGCAGCCCGATGGCAAAGTGATTTCAGCGATGTATGGGTACAATAGCATTGCCCTGATGCGGGTAGATACAAGCGGCTCGATTGATAAATCATTCGGTGTGGCAGGACTTGCGCTGGGAAACGCAGACCACAAATATTCTGCTACCGATATGAACTTGCTGCCCGACGGAAGAATATTCGTAACTGGTAACACAGTTGATAAGATCAATGATAACAACCATGCCTTTATTGCCTGCTTTATGCCCGACGGCACAGCGGATAAAAGCTTTGGCAGCAACGGGGTTGTCGTCATTACATTAGATGACGATGCCATCATCTCTTCCAATGCCGTAACAAAAGAGGGAAAGATTGTACTTGGCGGGGAATACCTGTTTCAAAGAAAAATATTATTGCTGCGTTACAACAGTAACGGTACTGAAGATGATAACTTCGGAGTGAAGGGTGCCGGCACCTTAAGTTTTGATTCAAAAGTGACACTACCTTCCATAACCAATATTGCGATAACAGCAGATAATCGGATACAAACAGCAGGCGTTGCTTATCTCAACAACTCATTCAATGGTTCTTTTCTTGCAAGCCGGTTTCAGCAGAACGGTATGCCCGACAGTAGCTTTGGCACAAATGGATACACTGTTACATCATATGCGGGTGCTGATGCTCATGCAACAGGTGTGGCATTACAGGCAAACGGCAGAACGCTAATTTGCGGATACCTGCTCAAAGGGCAGTCTTCCATTTCGACCGTAGCAAGGTATGATAAGGATGGCATTGTTGACTCAACATTCGGTATTAATGGTATCGCGAATACATCTCTTTCCGGACAAGATGAAAGCCATTCGATTCTTGTTCAAAAGGATGGGAAAATTGTTGTCAGCGGCTTTAGTCAACTTCTTTCCGAAGCTCCGTTTGTCACCACGTTGGTCCGCTATAACGGAGATGACAGCAAGAAGCTGATTATTGTTACCAATATCAAAAGATGGCTGCAGCATCACGGCATTACCTGGCAAACCGATAACAATGTGCGATACTACAATGTACAGCGCAGCACAGACGGAGGCATCAGCTTTCAGCAGGTAGCCAAAGTATATAACAACCACCAACTGAGCCTTACTTATGAAGATGGAGGAGTGAATGCCGGCGCCAATGACTGCTACCGCATTGCTTCAACAGCCAAGGATGGCTCTAAAAGCTATTCCAATAACATATTTGTAAATAATACGGCAGAAGTAAAGATATTTCCCAATCCGGTGCGGGCCAATCTTCAACTCTACGGCTTATCAACAGCAAGTAACAGCAATATCAGTGTACTGGATTTAAACGGAAATATCCGCTCAAAATTAGTTTCTAGCGGGAGCAGTTACTCGCTGAATACTTCTTTCCTGACGCCAGGTAATTATGTGATAAAAATTCAGAACGATAATACTGTTATAACACAGTCATTTACTAAACAGTAAAAGCTTATCAGATCTTTTACCATTAAATATCTCATATAGAACTACGGGTGTCTTTAACTTGATAAACGCGCCCGCAGTTCTGAAAGGAATACTGCTGCTTAAAACTTATGACTGCCTGCCGTATACAATGTTGTAATGGAAATGTCTGCGGAGGAAATAGAAGTATCAGATGATGAAAAAATACTTAAAGTGGGCGGTATCGTATGCTTACACGTAACCAGAGGGTGCTAGAAAGAATTCATTTGCACAGATATCTGGATCGGGAAGCAATAAATATTTTTTTATGATAGTTTAAGGTGATATAATTTCCTTTTTTAAATAATGAATTCAAGTTTCCTGATATGGGTGCGGTAAGAAAGAGAAGCATTTGAGGATGTGTATTTTTGAGTTGCGAGAATAAAAACAGACACTCAGATGCTTCAGGACAAAGTTATTGGAATCTATTGTTTGATAGATGATATTTTAAATACGCCATTAGCAGTGCGGCGCTGCTGCCACGGGTGGAAGGTGTGGCATCGGCAGGCTTTGACAAATATGGAAGCTATACACAGAACGGCGTGGGCAACTACGATACAAAGCTGTCGCCCAATATCAACAGCAAACAAGATATCCCGTACCCGGTAACGCCCGGCTTTTTTGTAGGGTTGTGCAGCATCTGGGAAATGGACCTATGGGGCAGATTGCGTAACCTGAAAAGGCAGGGCTGGCGCGTTTTTTAGGTTCGCCAAAAGGAGCGCAGTTCATACAGACATTACTGGTGGCAGAAACGGCAACGCGATACTACCGGCTGATGGCGCTGGACAGGCAATTACAGGTAATACGCGATAACATACGCCTGCAGGATTCGGCGCTGGAAATTGTGAAAATACAGAAGCAGGCAGCGCGGGTAAACGAGCTGGCGGTGCAGCAGTTTACTGCTCAGTTGCTAAACACGAAAGGCCTGGAAGGCGGTGTGCTGCAAGAGATAACGGAGACAGAAAACGAGATAAACTACCTGCTGGGGCGCTTTCCGCAGGCGATACAAAGAGATAGTTCGCTGCTGGATAAACCGCTGCCGCCGGTAACGGAGGCGGTCGTGCCATCGCAGTTGCTGGAGCAGCGACCAGACATAGAGCAGGCAAAGCTGGAATTGTCAGCAGCAGGCGCAGACGTAAATGCGGCGCAGGCTGCGTTTTTTCCGGCACTTAAGGTAGAGCCTTACCTGAGGCTGAACTCGTTTAAACTGCCGCTGCTGCTGAACGGCGGCTCGGCTACTTACGGACTGCTGGGCAGCCTTACTGCACCTATCTTTTACCAGGGTGCGCTTAAGCGGGGACTAAAAATAGCAAGCGCGGAGCAACTGGATGCGTTTTACAACTATCAGCAAACGATATACAACGGCGTGCGCGAAGTGGTGAACAGCCTGAGCCGGCTGAATAATATGAAGAACATATTTACGCTGAAGCAGCAGGAAGTGCAGACGCTGGACAGTGCCGTGGTAACATCGAACCTGCTGTTTAAAACGGGTTATGCATCGTATTTAGAAGTGATTACGGCACAGCGCAACGTGGTGGATGCTCAATTGCAACTGGTGAACGCAAAGGCACAGATGTTTTACTCGGTGGTGGAAATATACCGGGCACTGGGCGGTGGCTGGAAATAGGATTAAAACTATAGAGACTATAAGGAAATTAAAGAATTTATCGCCTGGAGTTTGGCTCATCCCGGTAAATCGCCATTGAAACTCGTGTCAATCAATATCTCCTGGTCTAAGCCTTTACGGAATTTATGAAGAGAAGCTATCAGCTTAAGTAATTTTTCTTCTTTAATTAAGTCTAAGGCGAAGCTTATCTTTTGCTCATCGTACCGCTGCCTGTTGCCGAACTTTTGAATGAATTCAGGAACGAAAAAACCGGCTTTGTCAGAGAGATGTTTTTTAAACTCATTCTGGTAATTATTAATCCCGGCAAAATTTTTGGCAATAAAGTCGTTGTTGATATCCGTTACCACTTTGCTTATCTCTGCTTCTTTTGAAATGAGGTCGTTGGTTTCGGTGCCGATACTGCGGATGATATGAGCAAACCGTTCTTCCACTCCCTGTTTGTATTCGCTGATTTTATTTTCGTCTGTAAATTCTTTCAGCATCTCTGCAAACGCAAAATAATTTGATTTTCGTTGAACCGGGTGGCAAAGCTGAAGAGATTGTTTTCTGCGAAATTGCTGGTGAATCTATGGATAGATTCCTGCAGGTCAATATAGCGTTTTGTAATGGTGTTATCGGTATTGTTAAGTTCGCTGATTAACGTAAACAGGCAGACTCTGTTTTGTCGTTCCCATCATGTACAAAATATCTTTTACAGTAGTGTCTCAGTTTGAAAATAACCTGTCAGATTTGTTTGAAGTTTTTATCATGCTTCAGCCAAATCTGACAGGTTTATCGTTCGCAAAAATTCAAAATAAAACACTACCGAAATTATATTGATTCAGGAAGAAAAAGGAGCGTGGGAATATGATTGCCTTTACTCTTTTTTTAATTTTTACTTTTGATGTCTTACTTATCTCTACAAACAAAATATGTTTGAATTACTGCTGGCAAACATTGATAAAAAAGTATCTCTCACAGAAGAAGAAAAAAATCGGCTGCCAACCTTTTACACTCATAAAAAGCTGCGCAAAAAACAATATTTGCTGCAGGAAGGCGATGTAAGTAAATACACCGTGTTTGTAAACAAAGGGTTGCTACGCTCTTATCGCATAGATGATAATGGCAATGAACACATCATTCAGTTTGCCTGCGAAGACTGGTGGATGAGCGATATATACAGCTTCCTTACCGGCGAAGCTTCTACGCTGAATATTGATGCGTTGGAAGATACAGAACTGCTTCTCATTACAAAAGCCGCACAAGACGAAATGGTGATTCAAATACCGAAGATGGAACGCTATTTACGGTTGCTTATGCAGAACAGTTTAATTGCGCAGCAAAGGCGCCTCATTAGCTCGCTTAACTTTACGGCGGAAGATAAATATTTACAACTCATTGCTTCTTCGCCCAATATTATTCAGCGCGTGCCTCAACATTATATCGCTTCGTACCTCGGCATTACACCAGAGACGTTAAGCCGCATTCGCCGACAGATTGCGATGCGATTATGAAATGTTGCCACAAAGGCATGATTACATAAAGAAAACAGAGGTTGGCTGCACATGCGCCATTGCGAGGTACGAAGCAATCTATACTATGCAGTAAATCCTGTTTGCAAATGATAAGATGATTTATTACTTACTGCTCATCACTCATACAATTTACAGACTGCTTCGTGCCTCGCAGTGACTGAACAACATCCCAACCAATAACTCATCACTCATAATTCATAACTTTTCATTGATCTACATCAATGCCATTTCTTATCATACCTCAATGGAAACGGCTATGACAGCATAGTATGTTTGCATTATGAAAACGTCATTCATCTATTGCGCAACCGTAAAGCTGGCAAAACTTTATGATGCACTTCACACAATAGGAATTTTATAAAGCACAACACTATGTCACAATTAATTACAGGCATTCATCACATCACGGCAATAGCTGGTGATGCACAAAAAAATATAAACTTCTACGCTGGCATCTTAGGCTTGCGGTTAGTAAAGAAAACGGTCAATTTTGATGCACCTGAAGTGTACCATTTTTATTATGGCGATGAGAAGGGTTTGCCGGGAAGCATACTTACTTTTTTCCCATACGGACAGGTGCAAAGTGGCAGGCATGGAAAGGGCATGCTGAACACAACAACGTTTTCCGTTCCTACGGAAAGCTTAGCTTACTGGCAGCAGCGTTTGAAGCAATTCAACATCAATTATAAGCCTGCACAGGAACGCTTCGGTACTGAGGTTGTTATCTACTTTGAAGATGGTGATGGTTTGGGATTAGAACTTGTATTTAACGACATGGATAAACGCCCGGGATTCACGTACGGACATATCCCGCAGGAGTATGCCATCAAAGGCTTTTACAGCGCTGAAATATGGGCAGAAGGTTATGAGCGCACAGCCGGTTTATTAACGGAGCAAATGGATCATAAACTGATTGCAGAGAAGGGTAACCGCTTTCGCTTTGCAGCAAACGATACACCCGGCAATTACATCGATATTCTCTGCTCGCCCGACAGTATGCGTGGCTTAGGCGGCAATGGTACCGTGCATCACATTGCTTTTGCTACGCCGAATGCGCAAACGCAGGAAGAAGCACGCATTAAAATTGCGCAGCGATACCTGAATCCAACACCAGTATTAGACAGGCAATATTTTACTTCTATCTACTTCCGCGAACCGGGTGGTGTGTTGTTCGAGATTGCTACTTCGGGTCCAGGCTTTTCGATAGATGAAGATGAGGCGCATTTGGGTGAAGGCCTGAAGCTTCCGGCTCAGTATGAATCATTCCGTACCGAGATAGAAATGACTATCGTTCCTGTAACGTTGAACGTTGAAAAATATAGGTAAGAATAAAACACGGATGACACGGATGGCATGCACGGCTAAGAGGATGATTTGAACCGGGATATGTGCATACTCAGGCTAACGGCAACAAGCAACATTATCACTCATATTCCATCTTATTCACTCCATATATTCGGAAGATATGTGCATATAATCCGCGTTGTTCGTGTTCCATAAATTCTCATTATGCATACAAAACGAATCATCACCGCAGGTGTTTCTTTAGATAAAGCTAGCAAGGCAATTATCATGATTCATGGTCGCGGAGCGAATGCAGAAGACATTCTTTCATTAGCTAAATATCTCGCTATAAAAGACTTTGCGCTGATAGCTCCGCAAGCCACCAGCAACACATGGTATCCACATTCTTTTATAGCGCCTGCGGCGCAAAACGAACCCTGGTTATCATCAGCGTTAGCTGTAATGAAAGAAGTGGTTACGGATACACTCGCACAGGGAATTTCCAATGAAAATATTTACTTTCTTGGCTTCTCGCAGGGCGCTTGTTTATCGCTTGAATATGTGGCAAGAAATGCGACCCGTTATGGTGGTGTCATTGCTTTTAGCGGCGGGTTGATCGGCGATGAAATTTACTCTGAAAATTATAAAGGAGACTTCCATCAAACGCCTGTTTTCATCGGCAGCAGCAATCCTGATTTTCATATTCCGGTACCAAGAGTTTATGCCAGCGCCAACATTCTTCGCGACATGGGCGCAGATGTTACCGAAAAACTTTACGATAATATGGGGCATACCATTAACGAAGAAGAACTTCAACATGCAAACGCTATTTTAGGAGGCCATCATTTGTAAATTACACAATTATGCAAACTCAGTTTTTCGCAGCCGCCGGCCGTGGCAGTAAACACCAGGGTTGGCTGCGCAGCCAGTTTCATTTTAGTTTCAGCGATTATTCTCAGCCCGTTAAAAGCGCCTTTGGAACACTCGTAGCTTTTAATGATGATTACCTGCAGGCGGGCAAAGGTTTCGGCATTCATCCGCACGTAAATATGGAAATCATTTCTGTGTTGCTGAAAGGAAAAATGAACCATAAAGACACGCTTGGCTACAGCACGACAATAGAGGAAGGCGGCGTGCAGATTATGAGCGCCGGCAGCGGCTTGCGGCACGAAGAATATAACATTGGTGACGACGAGGTAAACTTCCTGCAAATATGGATACAGCCTAAGTTGCAGAACATTACGCCGCGCTATCAAACGCGCCGTTTTCCTTTAGAAAGCCGCAGGAATCAACTCACAACTATCATATCCGGTGAAGAAGGCCTTGCACATTGCTGGATCAACCAAAATGCAAAACTTTCGCTGGGTTATTTTGATAAAAGTGAAAGCACTACGTACCCGTTTTCGCCTGTAAATAAATGCCTCTTTATTTACAACATAACAGGCAATTTACAAGTAAGTGAAACAAAGCTTGGTAAAGGCGATGCGTTAGGTGTTTGGGACACAGATATGGTAACGATACAAGCGTTGGAAGAATCGCAATATCTTATCATTGAAACGGTAGTCAACCAGAAGTAAATTACTTTCTGTAGTAAAAGCCATCCGTTTTACTTAACAAATCTTTTCTGTTTTTGATTAAACAAAACTGTTTGGCACAAATCTGTTATACCACTTAACAGATTAAATAAACGCAAAATGAAAAATGCATTTTTAGTTCTCGCAGCCAGCTTGTTTCTTACAGTCGCTGCCAATGCCCAAACAACAGAAAAGCAACAAGACAAGAAAGAAATTCGCCAGGATGTAAAAGAGACGAAGAAGGATGTGAACGCAAAAAAGAAAGCGGATCGCAGAGCGGCTCATCAAACAAAAAAAGCAGCTACGGCTGAAAAAGTAAGCGCCGCTGCCGACCGTCGTGGTATGGATAAAGTATCTGATAAAGCAGATAAAGTAGCCGGCAAATCTGATGCAAAAGCAAGTGCCGCCACTGCTAAATCTTCCAGGAAAAAAGCAGAAGTAAGCGCCGATAAAAAAGAGCTTAGGCACGACGTGAAAAAAGCAAAAAAAGATACGAAATAAAGTATCCGTAAAACGAAGTAAAAGCCTGCGCATTATTGTTGCAGGCTTTTTTATTGCAGTCGTTTAAATCTTATTTTATCATGAAATATTATTAACGCCTTTGTTGGTCGGCGACCAATAACAGCATTGTTTTTTTACAAAAATGAATGATACAATTCATCTTTACAATGATACATTGCTAACAATGTAGTTTCAGCTCAGTTAGCATAATAAAAATACATTTTTTGGTAACCATCGTTCGTCACTTTTGTGATCGACAGTTGTGATTCTTGCGTGTCGAAGCAGCAAGAATCCTCACATGAAGGTTCAGGGCAATGATTGGGCTTTTACAAAAGCGAATCATAAACAGCCATTTTATAATGAACTATTACTAAAAATATAGCATCATAAATTGTATCGGTTTGTATCATTATGTTTACCCATTTTTAGTTGATAACAAAGCGCTTTACTGTATGAAAATCATTCTGCACCTGTTGCTTTCCTGTGTATTGTTTGCAAGCAATAGTATTGTTGCCCAAACGACAAACATAGCTTCTGACACAAGCGCTACGTTTAGCAATCCTTTGCCTGTACAGTTGGGCGATCCATATATTCTGCATACCGGGAATATGTATTACATGTATGGCACAGGTGGCGCCGATAAAGGGTTTGCGGCTTATTCATCAACGGATCTTGTGCATTGGAAAAGTGAAGGGCAAGTCTATTTTTATAACAACAAAAACGGATGGAGCGATACGGCTGCCAAATGGGGCGGCGCTTACTGGGCACCGGAAGTATATGAAGTAAAGGGAAAGTTTTACCTGTTTTACAGTGCGCAATGGAAGCAAAACCCGGCTAATGAAGAAGAGAACTTTCGCATTGGGGCAGCCGTGGCTGATACACCAGCCGGGCCTTTTGTTGATTTAACTAACAAGCCTGTTTTTGACCCCGGCTATCCCACCATTGATGCCGATGTGTTCTTTGATGATAACGGCAAAGCTTACTTGTACTATTCGCGTGTGGCTTATAAACATCCCGTTGAAAGCGAAGTGGCTGACTGGGCGCGTAAGAAAGGCTGGTATAAAGAAATAGAAGAAAGCTGGGTGTATGGCGTGGAATTAAAGCCTGATTTTTCGGGCGTTACAGGTGAGCCGGTTTTAATGCTTCGTCCGCCGGTAAGCCGTAAGGATAAACAATCAGATTGGGAAAGTCGCTCGGTAACGGCGCACGAAGTAAACCGCCGCTGGACGGAAGGTTCGGTAACGTTTAAGAAAGACGATATTTACTACATCATGTACTCAGCTAATTATTTTGGTGGTCAATATTATGCGGTTGGCTATGCCACTTCATCTTCACCGTTGGGCCCCTTTAAAAAGGCGTCTGATAACCCGGTGCTGCAAAAAAACACAGGGAATGGTGGCATCGTATCCGGGACGGGACATAACAGCATTGTGTACTCGCCGGATGGCAAAGAGATGTTTTGTGTGTACCATGCCCGCACCACCAAAACCGGTGATGAACGTGTTGTGTTTATTGACCGGATGACGGTAAAGAATGGTAAAATAATAGTACATGGTCCAACCACGACACCACAACTGCTTCCATCGGGCGCGAAGTCGACAACGCCGGATAGTTTACCTGCCAATGCCATCCTTCTTGCTGACCCTGCCATGTTTCATTATGGCAACACTTATTACCTATACGGCACCGGCGGAAAAGGTAATAAAGAAGGCGGCTTTTTTGTATATACTTCTACCGATATGCATAATTGGCAAGGACCCTCAGGCGCCACAAATGGTTATGCCTTGCAGAAAGGCGAAGCCTATGGTACCAAAGGCTTTTGGGCACCACAAGTACTGCATTATAAGGACAGTTTTTATATGGCTTATGCAGCCAATGAGCAAATTGCCATCGCAAAAAGCAGCAGCCCTGCCGGTCCTTTCGCGCAGCATAAGATGGACTCCTTAAGTAGCGATACCAAACAAATAGATCCGTATATTTTTATAGATGAAGATGGTAAAAAATATCTCTACTTCGTAAAGCTTACCAATGGCAACCGCTTGTTTGTTGCTGAACTAAAAGATGATCTGTCGGACATTAAACCAGAAACTGTAAAAGAATGTTTTGGCGCTACGCAACCCTGGGAAAATACGGCGAATGCAAGCTGGCCGGTTACCGAAGGTCCGGCTGTGCTAAAGCATAAAGGAATGTACTATTTGGTGTACTCTGCCAACGACTTCCGTAACATTGATTATGCAGTTGGCTACGCTACTTCTGCCTCACCTACAGGTCCTTGGAAGAAGTATGAGAGCAACCCTGTTTTAAGCCGCCACACCATTGGCTTCAATGGCAGCGGGCACGGCGATTTTGTAACGGATGCGGCGGGCGCTATGTGGTATGTGTTTCATACGCATTACAGCAATAGCCAGGTATCGCCGCGCGCTACAGCCATTGTGCAAAGCCGGTTTGTGGAGGTGAAAGGAAAAGAAGATAAACTGGTAATGGATGGCGTGCCGTTCTTCCCGGTATTGGCGGACAGTGCTGTGAAGTAACAGGTGATACAGAATTTGAAAGAATAAAAAGAAATAAGGATTCCTGTACCGCATAACAGGCGGCTCAATGTTATACATCAATGTGGTGCATGGATATAACTGATTCTCTTCATCACAATGATATATAATGAAGATGTGGTAGTGATTCAGCTTGAAAACGGATGTTATGAAAAAGCATTTCAGGAAGATCCATCACCTACTTTACATTCTTGTTTCCAGAATATCATCACCAATCAAAACACACTAATGAAGTAAACTATTTCACTTCATCACTACATATCCATTTATAAAAATCAAATTATAACAGGCAGCAAAAGCATACGCTCATAAGCCTTGCAGTAAAGCAGGAATGCATTTACTTTACTACCCTTAACGCTTGCTGCATGAATCGGAAATTCATTGTCTTTTTGCTATCATTTTTCTGTTGGGCTTCTCTTTTTTCTCAACCCGTCAACGATACACTTTTGCACAATTACTGGAAGGCAAGCTGGATAAGCTGTCCCGGTGTTGCGCAGCGTGCGTATGGTGTATATCATTTCCGCAAACAGTTTAACCTGGCAGCCAAGCTGGAAAAGTTCGTGATTCATGTATCTGGCGATAACCGCTATCGCTTGTTTATAAATGGTGAAGCCGTATGCACCGGACCAGCACGCGGCGACCTGGCGCACTGGAATTTTGAAACGATAAACATTGCTTCCTACCTGCATATTGGCAACAACACATTAGCAGCGCAGGTGTGGAATATGGCTGAGTATGCAGCCGTGGCACAGATATCTAACCAAACAGGTTTTGTGCTACAAGGTGATGATGCAAAAGAGCAAGTGGTGAATACCAACAGTAGCTGGAAAGCGTATCATGACAGTGCTTATAATCCCTGCTCATTAGACAATGGCAGCAGGCTGCATTCGTACATGGTGATTGGTCCCGGTGATTCAGTAATAGCAGAGCGCTATCCCTGGAACTGGCAGACTGCAGAATACGATGATGCCGGCTGGCAAGCTGCCAGAAACATAACAACGCCGGTACCTTATGGCGTAGGAAGCGATAACCTGTGGACGCTTGTGCCACGCAGCATACCGCAAATGGAAGAAACGCAGCAACGTATGCTTGTTTCGCGTACCGTGACAGGACTCACCGATGCTGGTTTTATAAAGGGTAATCATGCCGTAACGGTAGCGCCGCATAGCACTGCGAGTGTATTGCTCGATCAGACATATAACACCGTGGCTTACCCGCAACTTGTGGTGAGTAAAGGAAAGGGCGCGGTGGTAAGGTTAACCTATGCAGAAGCCTTGTTTGATACCGCAGGCGGTAAAGGCAACCGCAATGAAATAGCAGGTAAAAAGATGATTGGCAATTATGATGTTTTTATGCCCGATGGTGGCAGCAACAGAACCTTTCGCCCGTTGTGGTTTCGCACATACCGATACCTGCAGGTAGAAGTAACGACGGGCGATGAGCCACTTGTGATAGAAGACTTGTATGGCATGTACACGGGCTATCCTTTTAAACAACAAGCTTCTTTTAAAAGTAATGATACATCGCTGCAAACGTTGTGGAATGTAGGCTGGCGCACAGCGCGGTTATGCGCAGGCGAAACTTACTTTGACTGTCCTTATTACGAACAACTGCAGTACGAAGCTGACACGCGTATTCAATCGCTGATATCGCTGTATGTAACCGGCGACGACCGGCTGATGCGGAAGGCAATTACCGACTTCTATAATTCGCGCGTAGCAGAAGGGTTGACACAGGGTAGATACCCGAGTAGTCGCCTGCAGGTAATACCGCCTTTCTCTCTGTTCTGGATTAGTATGTTGTATGACTATATGATGCACCGCCGCGATGATGCGTTTGTAGAAGACAAACTGCAGGCAGTAAAAGGTGTACTGCATTGGTATGAGCAGCACATAGATTCTTCAAAAGAAATGCTGGGAGCCATGAACTGGTGGAACTTTGCTGACTGGGCAAACACGTTTAGTGGCGGCACACCGCCCGGTGCCAACGATGGCAACAGCGCAGTGATAACGCTGCAATACGCTTATACTTTGCAACAGGCAGCAGCGCTGTTTGAACATAGCAAACAAAAGGAAGAAGCGGCGCATTGCATCCAATTGGCGGAGCGAATGATGAAGGGCACGTATACGCAGTGTTTTGACAAGATAAAAGGCGCGATGGCAAACACCCCGGAGAAGAAACAGTTCAGCCAGCACGCCGGCATTATGGCGATTCTTACGGGTTGTATTTCAAAGAAAGACGAAGCAGCCGTGATGAAAACGATCCTGTACGATACAACGCTTGACGCGGCTACATTTTACTACCGTTTTTACCTCGTGCAGGCACTTAAGAAAACCGGCATGGCAAACCTGTATTACAGCCAGCTAACGCCCTGGCGGGATATGATAGCCAAAGGGTTAACAACATTCGCCGAACAACCAGACCCGGCGCGCTCTGACTGCCATGCGTGGAGCGCCAGCCCGCTGTACGATTTCTTAGCTACCATATGCGGGATTATGCCCCAATCGCCGGGCTTTGCCACCGTAACCATTGCACCTGCGCCCGGCGAGCTAACATTGGTGGAAGGCAGTATGCCGCACCCCGATGGAACAATAACAGTATCTCTGAACCATAATGGCGATCATATAAAAGGCACGGTGAACCTGCCACCAGATGTGAAGGGAACGTTTGTGTGGCAGGGAAAAACGATTGCGCTGCATGGCGGTAAGCAGGATGTGGCATTTTGAGTGAAGGAGAAATATGGCAGACTTTTGAAGAATATAATACTCTGCTTTGTTTCCCGGAGGTGATATCTGTAAGAATACCGATGATTATACAGGCACTATCTGGCTCAATGAATTGAACCATCCCGACAGCACATTTACTTTCAGTTTAGCGCAGGCTGTATAACAATAATCGTATTACGCAACCGGCATCGCACCGATGTCGGGACAAAATTTATACAAACTGTTTCCATCGTTTTGAACCAGATCGTACTTGTCAGGTTTGCCTATTCTTCTCCCAATTTTTATGTTTAACCTTGAAGGTTACTACAAAAGAATAGTCATTATTATGATAGTATTTCGGCTCTTTTGGTTCTTTAAAGTCTTGACGGGTAGCTGCGCGAAAGAATAAAAAAGGAGAGCTGCTATGTATAAGCAGCTCTCCTTGTAGTATAGTAAGCTACAGCACACCTGTGCTTAAATATCAATTCGCTTAGTTCATCTTTTCTATTCTCAAATCCAGGCGCTTGTCTTTTTTATAGTATTCAAGCACCATCACGCTGCCTGTTTTTCCCGGGAACACAGATATCGATTTGGCGCTGGTTTTCAGGTTAATGCGGTCCGTGGTTATTTTGCCCTGGTTGTATGTAAGCGTGTTAAAGGTGCCGCCCTTGTAGCCATCTTCTTTTACATAATCTGTGTAGCCCACTTCAAACGTAGAATTGTCAGATGCTTTTTCGGTAAACGAATAATCGAAATAACCGGAGGCATCGGCTAACATCGCCATAGATTGCGGACCGAGCGCTTCCGCACCGCCCGGCAGCTCCATTGTGTTAGCACCCTTAGGATAAATCTTGGCGTTCTTCAGTTTAAATGTGCTGTCGTATTGCATCATCACCATATCAGTAATCTTTAGCTTGATGGCGCTAACACCGCCGCCCATCAGCTTTAGGCCCATACCCAAAGCGCTTACTGCCTGTTTATAGCCTTCAGCTACTGCGAAGATGTTACCGTCATTAGTTTGTATCACTTTGTGGATGTACATATAACCTACTTCATCAATTTTCCCCTTATTATCTACCGGCAGGTATTTGGCAAGATCGCCATCCCACGAGCTGTATTTTGATGTGGTAAGCTTGCCTTTGGTGTCCATTACCCAAATGCCCATACCGCGGCTTTTATCTTTCAGCACGCGCGCATCGGCATCAAAGTAGGGACCTGCCAGTGCGAATGAAGACGTGCCTTCCAGCCTAGATACGTTCATAGGAAAGAAAGCGTATTTGTCTTTGCTGTTGGTTTCAAACTCGAAAGCTTTTTTACCATTGTTCAGGAACATGCCGAGCAGCCACGACTGGAACTTTCCCGACATAGCGCCGCCTTCCTTCTTGGTCACTTCGAATATGGCAAGGCTATCGGTAGAGCCGAGGTATTGCGCAGCCGCATATTTATAGTCATCATCTTCATCGGGCGTGTAAGTCCATTGTCCTTTTTTATCGGTGCGGTAGCCGCTGATTTCATAGCTGTAGTGGCTGCCATCGCGCACCGGTATCAGGCTGATAAACCCCTTGTCTTCAGCGCCAAAGAGTGAGCTGTTTTGCGCCTCATCTTCATCGCCCACTTTCTTCTGCTCCATGTAAGCGATAGTTCGTTTGCTCAGCCCGGTGGTGTATGATGATTTTTGTTTGCCATCCAATCCATACACGCGGAAGTCGAGCAGCTTGTCTTTTTGGTTGAAGAACTCGAACATGATGTCCGTGCCGTTGAAAGCCGACTCTACAAGTTCAATGTTTTTATCGTCGGTAAACTTGATGTCTTTTACCTTATTGATATTCTCATCAAGAATCTGGAGCGTGTATTCGTTGGTTTTCCTGTCTACTTTATCGCTCTGGTAAAAAAGGAAATAGCCCTTCACTTCGTTGTTGGAAATGATGGGTCCTGAATTGCGAAGCTTGGCAGAATATACATTGGCGATGCTAAGCTTATTTTGCGCCAGCGATGCCAGGGGCACGCACACGCTTACAGCCAAAAGGCAGCGCACTACAAACGTTGTTCTCATAACAGTTTTGTCTGGTTTTATTTTGTTTAATTAGTAAAAAGTTCTTTGCTTTTATTATAAGCGTCGGCAAAGGGTTTATACGATGCAAGACTCACATTGTAAGCCGTTAAAAAATGATAGTTAATGGCAGCCAGTTCCGGCAGGCGCAGCCGCTGCAGAAACTGCAGGAAATCGTTGTACTTCTTTTCGGCAAACGGCGAGGGAGCATCCGTAATCAACCCCAGCTCGTGGCGCTTTTGCGCCTCATATATTTTGTTGAAACATTGCCCGATATTAGCCACCAAAAAGGCATTGCCGGGATATGACTGTAACATTTGCATGCTATAATATAAGCTGCGCGAAACCAGGCCAGACCCGTAAGTATAGTTCACAATTTCAAAATCGAATGTGCGCTGCAGGTGCACAAATGCCGCCGAATCCAGCACCAGAAAGCGCGCTCCCTTCGTGGTATCAGTTCCTCTTTCTTCTCTTTGCAAAAGAGAAATGCGCAGCGGGCAATCGGGATGCGTTTTCAGCGAATCGCGTTCTGCCTCTGTTTCAGTTATTGAAGAAGCCGCCAACTGGCTGAAAAAGCCCGGTTCTCCTTTTGCCCAGCCCGGCTGAAAAGGATATTCAGCCGAATTGAACAAGCTGTCAGGATGCGGCTGCACATTGTATTTATCACCATCCACGGTATCCAGCAAAGCCAGGCAGGTAGTGGCGCCGTTTATATTGTAATGAGTGTTTTTCAAAAAAATCAATGCCATCGAATCGGCTTCGGCTTCATGTTCCCGGCTGTGGCGTTGGGTAGAGAAAGAAACGCTTTTTACCGTTTGCTCCAGCAGTTGCCGTTTCTGATATTCTGCTTTCTTTATTTCCTGCAGCCTGCGCTGAAAACTGTCGGAGTAAAGTGCGTTTACATATTGCTCAATGTGCCGGTTTACATGGTTTAGGTATTGGTGCGACAGTTCGTGACACAACACAAAAGCAGCCTCACTTTCATTGTGCAGGCGATTAAACAAACCGATGTTGAACAAAAGTGTGCCTTCGCCGCTGCACGATGCATTCGGGTAATATTCTCTCGAAAAAAACACGCGCATGTCCAATGGCTGCAGCACCGGGTTATTTACCACAATTTCTTTCAGAATCGCAGTCAGGTATTGCTCTGCTTTGGCATCGGTAACAATGCTGCTGTCGCTGTAATGCTTCTCGAGTGAATGATACCTGTTAGTATATACATAAGCCAGGTATTTCTTATTGGTTCCCGACAGGGAAGCAATATCCGTTTCGTAACGCTTTTTGGTTGCCTGCAGCAAGCTGTTCTTTGTTGCCTCCACATCATGCAGGGAAGTATAGTCAAAGCCCGGCTGAGCGTGAGATACAGCAGAATAGCAAAGAAGAAAAAGCAGCATTCCTTTTCGTAGTAAATGGTTGCACATAAATCAGGGCTGCAATAATAAGAAATAATGTGAATGCAGTTGCATTTTGACGCCATTTGGCACCGCTTTTTTATAGTACATTTTAGCAGCAGATCATTTTAAAATAAAATACAAATACACTTTTTGGTAACCATCGTCCATCGCTATTGTGATCGCCTGTTGTTGCCATTCCTGCGGCTTCGACACGCAGGAATGCTCCCATCAATGTTCCGGGCAATGATTTAGCTTTTACAAAAGCAAATACGAAACGGCCATTTCAAAAAATTTGCTACTTATATTTCGGGAAATTAGAAATATCAAAATTTACCCTTCAGTACACCAAATGAATTATACGCCTCCAAGGTCAAAACATGAGTTACCATCAAAATAATTCTCTTTTCAACACCTATGATGACGAACATCAGCAAACGCACAAAAGGAGAATGGTTTATTACAAAATATAAAAGCCGGTTTGGGTAAACCGGCTTTTATATTTTTCAATATCTTAGATATCTTTATCGTAATTAAATGCACTTCTGTTAAGCAAAAAAGTCTTACTTATTGCTTCGCCTGTTGCCCGCTGCTTACTTCCTGCATCATCTCTTTCACCGCAGCTTCCAGTTGGTCATCTTTGCCTTTCAGGAAATTTTCATATGGCAGAGGCACGCGGATGTCGGGGTTCACCTGCAGGTTTTCCGTAGGGCGTCCTTCCTTACCAATGGTGGCAATCATAGGAATGCCGAACACGATGGTTGGGTCAATCTGCGTTTCCCACCACACGGCGGTACCGGTGCCGGGCACAGGCATACCGATGAGCTTGCCATCGCCGTTTTGTTTGTAGATATACGGGAAGATAAACGCATCGCTGTAGTTGCTTTCACTGGTAATTACGCAGCTTGGTTTTTGCCACCTGCCGATAGGTTCTGAACCTTTAAGTTTATGACCCTGCGGGGCAAACTGAAGATAAGGTTTGCCGGTAAGGAACGTGTTCAAATCATCGTGCAGCCAGCCGCCGCCATTGAAGCGCGTATCTACAATCAACGCCTGTTTGTCCAGGTTCTCACCCAGTGCTTTATCATACACTTCGCGAAGGCTTTCATCATTCATGCCTTCCACATGTACATAGCCGATTTTTCCGCCGCTTAGCTTCGCTGTCATCTCTGCTTCGCGCTTGGTCCAGCGCTTGTACATCAGTACACTTTCTTCGCCAGCGGTAATGGGTTTCAGCACTTCTTCAAATGTGGCTTTGGTGGCAGGATTGTAAACGGTAAGTAAGGTATTATCACCGACTGCGCGGTTAAGATATTTTGCCCAATCGACCGTATCAGTCACCGGCTCGTTATTGATCTTCTGGATGATGCAACCCGCAGTGATATGGCTGGAAGCTTTATCGGCAGGGCCACCTGCAAGCACTTCACTTATCTGTAATCCTTTGCCTGTGTAGGTTTCATCGTACAGCAAGCCCAGGGCAGGTGTTACATCTCCGGTTGGGTTTTGCGGGCGATAGCGACCGCCGGTATGAGAGGCATTCAGCTCGCCCAGCATCTCGCTCAGCAGTTCCTGAAAGTCGTAGTTGTTGCCTACATGCGGAAGAAACTTAGCGTACTCTGTTTTGTAATAATCCCAATCAACGCCACCCATTTTAGGGTCGTAAAATTTCTCTTTTACCTGGCGCCATGTATGGTCGAAAATATATTGGCGTTCGGCTGCCGCATTCAGTGTCATTTCACCATCAATGCTTATGGGCGTTACCTTGCCGTTATCGGCATCTACCTTCACCAGCCTGCCTCCGTTGCTTACGAACAAGCTCTTGCCATCATCGCTGATTTCAATGCCGCTTGGTGTGCCGCCAAGCTTGGCAAGAATCTTTGTTTCTTTTGTGCGTGGCTCGGTTACCCAAAGGTCATAACCTTTCTCAAAGGCAGCGAGATAATAGAGCTTGCTGGCATCTTTATTCAGTTCATAATCAGATATAGATGAGCTGTTGATGGTGAGCCTTACAATGCGCTGGTCAAGGTCGGTGAGGTCTAATTTCAGCAAGGTATCTTTCTTCTTCTGCGCGGTGCTTTTCTTGCCGGTATCGGCAGAATCTTTCTTTGCCTTATCCTGCTTTTCTTTCCACAATTTATAATCATCATCGCTTAACTTGTACTGGTCGTACAGGTCTTTATCGAAGAACACAGCATACACATCAAACTCGCTGCTGCCCTGGTTTGCAAGCGACTTTCGCCCGGCTTTGTTGCTAAGCCAGGTCATTATTTTTCCACCATCATACCATTTGCCTGCATACTCACCAAAGCCACCATTGATGGGGTACATACTGGTATCGGTTTGCACGTCGATGAGCGATGTATTAGAAACTCCGAAATAGCCTTTCTGGTCATCAGTAAGTATGTACTTATTATCTGGACTCCAGTGAAAATCCCAGTCGCCATCGGCGTAAGAATAGTTGTGCCCTTCGGGCAATAAGGTGCGTGTTTTCTTTGTGGCAATGTTATACACCTTCAGCACATTGCGGTTCTCGATGTACCCGATTTCTTTTCCGTCAGGTGAATAACGTGGCTGATATTCTTCGGCAGAAGTAGCGATAACCGGCTCTTCTTTCAAGGCTGTAGCCGTAAAGAAGTAAGGCTCGTCAGCGCGAAGGATGGTAGTCTTGTAAATGTCCCAGTTATCATTGCGCTCAGCGGCATAAATAAGGGCTTTCCCATCGGGGCTCCACTGCACCATGCGCTCCTGCTGCGGCGTATTGGTAATGCGCTTGGTTTGTCCGCCATCAACTGCAGTTACAAAGATTTCCCCTCGCGTAACAAAAGCAATTTCTTTCCCGTTCGGGCTTAAGATAAACTCAGTAGTGTTGCCATTTACAGGCACATTCTTTTCTACACCCGCCCTGCCATCGTTATTAGTTTGAATGGCTACTTTCTGCGGCTGGCTGCCTTCTTTCAATGTATAAATTTCACCATCGTACGTAAAGCAAAGCGTATTATCATTCGAAGCGCTGAGATGGCGTACCGGGTTTTTGGTAAGCGTGGTTAATTGCTGCTCTGCCATTTTATTCAACACCGGCATTTTATAAATATTCTGGTTGCCATTCTTCTCGCTTAAATAGTAAATAAACTGATCATCATGAGAGAAAACCGGCTCGCGGTCTTCGCCATCGTAAGCGCTTAACCGGCGATACGTATTTCCCTTTACATCCATCAGCCAGATGTCTTTGGTAACGGATGATGTATGGTGCTTGCGCCACTCATCTTCGTAGCCTTTAGTATCCTGGAAAACAAGCTGTGTGCCTTTGCTATTATAGTGCGCATTCTCAATACCAGCCGCGCTAATGAGGATAGACCTTCCGCCCTCAACCGGCACTTTGTATAAGTTGCGGAACAAGCGTATGCTAAAGCGAACACTCTCTGCCGGTGCATTGCGTGCGCTTCCGAAGATGACGCTTTTATCATCGGGTGTAAAGTCGCTTGGATAATCAGCCGCGCTGTTGTAAGTAAGCCTTACCGGCGTGCCGCCTTTGGCAGGCATAATGAAGACATCGAAGTTGCCATAGCGGTCGGAAGCAAAGGCAATGCTTTTTCCATCGTGGCTCCAAACAGGCATCATATCCTGCGCTTCGTGAATGGTAAGAGGCATTGCCATACCGCCACTTGCCGGCACCGTATAGATATCGCCTTTATAACCAAACGCAATGGTTTTGCCATCGGGTGAAATAGCTGGATAGCGCATCCATAGTGGCGCCGTTTGCGAGAATGATCCGGAAAAAACAAAAAGCAATAAACAGGAAATGAGCAGCTTGATTCGTTTCATACATCTTAGAATAAGAGGCGATAAAGATAATGGTGGAAAAAAAGATAAGTGATGATTTGCTATAAAGTCTGTCATTTTTAGGATGACGTTAGACGATTTTAAGATGATTATTATGAAGAGTGTTTTAATGATGTTAGCACAAAGAATTTAACTATGAAAAGAGTACAAGTGCTTTCTTATAAAGGAATTAAGTAGCTTGAATAAGAATGTTTTCCTTTCGGGATTAGCCTTTACAAGAATGTTTAGTATCACTTGCGGATAGGGTTAAAATAAGTGTACTTATTATCTCTGAAAGTTCTATGCAGTATGTTTCGCCTGGTTGCGAATACCTTCCTTACGGTTTTCGAGAATAAATTAATCATTGGTTTGTGTAATTGTTAGCTGCCTTGCATCCTTGTAAAAAATAATTGCTATGCAACAAACTAATTTACACATTGCCGCACCCTGCCATGAAGATTGGGGCGCTATGACGCCTACTGACATGGGAAAGTTTTGCACCTCGTGCAGCAAACAGGTTGTCGATTTTACAGTCATGAGCGATACACAGATTTTAAAGTTTCTTGCCGAGCATAAGGGCGGGCTTTGCGGTCGTTTCGATGCCGGGCAACTGTCGCGCCCACTGGTAGAACCGGCTGTGAGCAAACAGAAGAGTTGGTACCTGGCATTGGCTTTACCATTCTCATTATTCGTTCAAAAATGTTTTGGGCAAAAAGAAGAAATAACGATGGGCAAGCCGGCTGTGAAGGTGGAACATAAATCACCGGCAAAGTGTGGTATTATAATGGGCGCGCCAATAGTGCCGGTGCTTACTGAATGGATAACGCTGCATGGAATTATTAAAGATGAAAAAGGGAATGCGGTGGAGAATGCATCGGTAAAGGTAAAAGGTACTTTATACAGTTGCGTGGCAGATAGTGCCGGCAGGTTTTCGGTAAAAATGCGCAGAGAGAAAGATTCAGTGGTGCTGAAGGTTTCTTCTATCGGGTATCAGCCAATGGAAAAGAAAGTAAGTTTAGAGGAAGCGAAGAGTGAACTGGTGCTGATTTGTAAGTCTGCTGAAGTGCAACTAAGAAGTGTGGTAGTGACTTCGAATGGTATTAGCGGAAGGCTGGGTGCATTCAGTATGTATAGTGACATTTCCCGTATAGAAAAACGAGACTCAATTGTGCGTAAGCTATTACGCCTGAACCCTTTTACAGTGTACCCTAACCCGACGCGAAGCGGCAGCCAGTTACAGATCAACTGTAAGAAAGCAGGCGGGTACGAAATACAATTATTGAGCAATGCATCTGCCCTGATAAAAACAGAAATTATGCAGGTGAGCAACGATGGTGCTACGATGATGTTTCAGCTTCCGCAACTGGCTGCGGGCGTGTATTACGTTCGTTTTATAAGCAGCGATAAGAAGCGTTTATACCTGGAAAAGATATTGGTGAATTAAGTGAGTAGGGTTGCTTTCTCTTCCATAATAATTAAAATAACGAATCGTGTTGTTCCGCTTTGAATATTGTTATTTCAATTGGTCTTTTCACTGTTCATATTCATCAGAAAAATGCCGAAGTGATTAAATAAATAAGCCAGGTTGAAATCCGGCAGATACAAAGAGGATAAGCGGAATATCATCACCCACCGGATTAAATCTGGTGTGTGGTGGTATTGTGTTCCTTCGGGATAAAAAGCCTGGTTGCAAAACAATATTTTCTTCCGGATACTTTTGGTGCAACACCACCCAATAAACAATACCTAACGCAGTTAGGTTATAAATTTGTTTACCCCTTCATGCACATTCTTTACAAGTATAAAGGCATATTTCGCAACCGGAAACGCTATTCATGCAGATAAAGACACTGCTATTTTTCTTTCCTCCGCGCCATGCTGCAGCACTGGGATTGAACTTATACATCTGCAGCGAAATGTAAAAGCTTACAATGGCGAAATAGGCGCTGATAGCCAGCCGGGAAAAGGCAGTACCTTTTGGTTTGCATTACCGATGCGGAATGAATGCAATAACTTGGAATGAGGGCAATGTGAAGCGGGAGACGTATAGTAATGATGGTTAAAAAAATCAGGTTTTATTTAGCGGATACATGCCAATGTCTTTATGGTCAGGGTGTGCAGCATTTACCCGTTTCCGGCGCCAGATGATGAACAGTTCCGCTACCATAATCATGGCAAGGGTGGGCGATACAAAGTACACCCACAAGCCGTCCCACTGGTTTGTGCCGAATGCTGCTGCAAAGGAGCGGGCAGGGTTCATGCTCATGCCTGAATAAGGCAGCTCGAAAATAATAAAGAGAGCTATCAATATTCCGATACTAACTGCCATATATTTTTCGCCTTTGCGGGAACTGGATAATATCAGCACGGTTGCCATCAGGATAGACGATATAATAAATTCGGCGATAAAAGATTGCGTTAGTGTGTGGGGTGGTTTTGGTTTGCTGATACCATAGTTGATGGAAGGATAAGCAAACCAGTTGCCTAACATCCATTTAAGGATATAAAAAGCTATAACAGCGCCGATGAACTGTGATAAAATATAGCCCGCGGCATCAATAAAGCGAATGTTGCCAAGCCGGCAGAACGTGCATGTTACAGAAGGATTGACATGTGTGCCCGACAGCTTTCCAAACCACTTTATTGTAAGGGCAACATAAATGCCCAAAGCGATACCCAGCATGGCGCGACGGATGAAAGGATATTCAGATAGCCCTGATTTCATGACAGGCAAAGAGGGATGTTCGAGAAAGGTAGTGATTGCGCCGGCTAATAATACAAAGCCACCGATACCGATGGCTTCCATGAGATAGAATTTCCCACTTTTTTGAATTGTATTCATGATGCCTGCTTTCAAGTGAACTTCCTCTTCATTATGATTCATTAAATGGCAGCTCCGATACCTGCTTTGTTTCTTTTCCTTTACTATTACCTTATAGCTAAGTTGATAAGGAATGCAATGTAACAGGAAAACAGTAAAGGCGATTTTTATTGCCTGGTGATCTTTGTAACGCGCTCTGCGAAGTGAAGGATATTCCGTTTCATCATTCTGTACTGTTTATCATCCATAAAAATTATAAATTTTACATTGGAAGCGATTTTAAAAAAATAAAAATTGCCTTTATGAAAATCATGATAATAAGTACACTTATAATTACGTCTTTCTTAACCCGATAGTTGTCTGCGCTATAGCTTCGGGAACTATAATGCATTAGCCATAGCAGCTTTTAAACAGAATAAAGGCAGGATTGCCAAACCAGCAATTTCTTACAGATGAACATTAAAAAGAGTCTTTTCTACCCGTTGATTGCCCTTTGCTTTTTATAGATAATCCTTTGCTGACGCATGCGCAGACAGCACCCATTACACCACCTGCAGCACAACTAAACCGTCCTTTCGGCGCTTATGATAAAGCTTCTTTTGCATCGCCATCCAAAGTGTATTATTTTGAAGCCTGGTTTTATTTTATTGGTGGAAACGTTACCTGCCACAAGCGGCGAACGTATTTCGGTATCACTCTAACTGACCATTTCGGGTTCTTGTTTTATTGTCTTTCATCATAACAAAAAAGAAGCAGGAAGCATGAAAACAGCGCCATCAAAAACGCTTTCAGTTCTTCCATTGACACAACCCTTGACTTTATCATTTTCTGCTGGATGGCGCGCTCCAAAACTAATACAGGTAACTGAATTAAAAGCCTGGAAAGATTTAGACATACCTGTGCATAAGCCAAAGCTTTTTCCGGCACGGCAACCTATACCACGTCGTTCGAAATGCCACAGCCTGCAGCCGCTTCGCGCTGCCTTTTGAACCTGGGAGATGTGAACATGATTGCCATAATAACAGTAAATAGAAAAGTTATCGATACGGTATGGTGCAGCCCATACCAGGCAGATATTACCAAAGCTTTGGTGCGGGGCAACAACACGCTGCAGGTAGAGGTGACAGCACCTGGTTTAACCGTTTTGCCTACGATGCTTCCCTGCCGCAAGGACAACGCAAAACATGAACGATTGAAGGTGATGCCAAAGAGTATGCCCTGCGCATCAGTGGCTTGCCGGGCCCCGTAAATATATCTGTTGAAAAGTAAGAGGCGATTGAGTTATTGTGGGTAGAGCGAGGACGCAAGTTGCATTATTCAATTGCCGGTTACCAATGCGTTGTCGGAAAAATATATTGTAAAAAAGAATAAGAACAAAGACATGTCGTTATTTCTGCTGTTACTAGCGGTGGTCATTTTCGTATTATTATGTCATTATTTTTTTTGAGGCGGTATAAAGCAATAATATCCCACAGGTAGTAAGGTAAATGTTTTATAACATACCATGCACCGGGAAGCGGTGTCACAATTTTATAACTATGGAAATAGTGGTTAAAAATATGTTGCGCACGGCGTTTATGATAATGAGAAGTTATGATAACAATATGCTTCAAATTCAATTTGGTTATCAGTCTGTAAGTGTATAAAGCATTATCGAGCGTGCTGGCAGATTTATTTTCTGTAACAATCATATTGCCATCAATGTTATGCTTCAGCAGGTATTCCTTTTGCACGGCAGCCTCTTCATATTTATTATGAGTAGCCTTACCGGTAACTACTATTTTACCAACCTTATATTGCCGGATATATTGCAGCGCTGTGTCTAATCTCGATCTCAGAATAAAACCGGGCTGTCCCTTTTTCGTAGCAGGGAACCCAAGGATAACCAGGGTTTCGCATTTCTCTTTTGCAGGATTGTTTATTTTATAAATTTTATAGTTCATCCGTGCGCTTATTACACAATTGCATAGTTACTTATTGCGTGCATCTGCTTTCCCGAACATAGGTATAATAATGAATAAGGAGATACTGATTTTTGGAAGCTATTATTTATGGTTGACGTACAGGCAAGCAGTTGAATTCTTGTTGGTGAGGAGCAACACTAGCAGGAAAACTGTATTTGCATGTTATTTCAAAAAGACCTGCTGCTAATTCTTTGATAACGCATGTGTAATATTGAGTTCTTACATTGCATTCTCTTACACAAACTTACTTAACTATGAAACGTAGTTGCTTCATAAAACTTTGCATCGCTGCCGGTTCCGTTCTCACAATTCCATTTGCCGGTTTGGCTAAGCGAAGAGACGGCAGCCGCAATACAAAACCTTTTAAGGTTGAGGCCGGAAACGACAGGTTTGATAAACCTATTACCTTGTTTGAAGGAGATACTTTCTACACGAAAGTATCAACAAAAGATACGGATGGCGACCTATACATTTATGAATCAACCCGTATAAAAAAGGGTGGTCCGGCTCTGCATTTTCATTACAGCCAGGATGAGATATGGTATGTGCTGGAAGGGGAGTTTTTAATTAAAGTAGGCGACCAGCTATATAATACAAAAGCAGGCGACACCGTATTTGGACCGCGGGGTATTCCCCATGCTTTTGCCAAAACAAACGAGGGCAATGCAAAGCTGTTAATGACATTTCAGCCGGCGGGCAAAATGGAAGAATTCTTTATCGCATCCAGCGAAGGAAAGCTGGCGAAGATGACACCAGCCGAGCAGGATGATTTCAAAAAGCAGCATGGCTTTGAACGTGTGGGGCCAGCTATTGATTATCAAAAAGCACCGTAATAAAAATGCACCTGAAGGCTTTCGCCCAGGCATTTATATAATGCTGTAAAGGTTTCGGTTGTTATGTGTAATAACTGAAACCCTTTGATGAATATTTTTGAATGGTAAAGATTGGTGATAACTATTAGCTATTCCCGAGGTTGCATGCCGGTAGTTACCTTTCTGTATTCATCGTATGCACCACACCGTCCTTTGGAGAGATGGTGCTGTATTCTAAAAAAATCTTTTTTTATGAACGGCATTATTGCTTTAGCAATGTACTTCGATAGATGCAGTTACTGCCCTGCCATACCTGCAGCAGGTAGGTGCCTGCCGGCAATGACCTGCCGGTGGTAATAAAATACGATTTGGTAGTTTGTGTCAGCCATACACGCCCCGTTAGATCGGTAATGCGCAGAGTGCTTTGCTTACCGGAAGTGTGGGGCAACTGCACCGTAAACCCACTTGTAAACGGATTTGGATAGGCTTTCACTACAACTTCTCCAGTTCTGATTGCGGGTACAGATGCTATATCCTGACGATTGCTGTTGCCTGTAAACAGCGGCGGAGCCTGGTAACGATTGTAAGTAAAATGGGGCAGCGATATGCCGGTGCCGCAGGTGTTGGTTATCTCTAAAGAATACGCTCCTTGTTTTTCTGCAAAAATGAATGGCTTGTGATAACCTGCAATAGTTTTTCCGTTATATATCCAGTTGTAAGTATAGCCGGGTGCCGGCTGGTTGCTGTAATACTTTATAAATGAACGGTCGCCCCATTTCTGCACGGCAGTATCTATAACCGGCACGGGTGCAACAGTGGACATATACCCATCGAATGTATAAGCTTCAGGCTGATGGTCGCCGTTTACATCTGTTATTATATAGGGTATTCCATTCGTAAAAACCGGTGAAGAAGGTGCGGGTGTAAAAAGGGGGCTGGCAAGTGTTCCCTTGTTCAGATAAAGCCGGGCGCCAATAAGCAAGTCGGGCAGCCCGTCGCCATTCCAGTCAAAGTACTGGGGCTTTCCAAAGGAAGTTGTGGGCAACGTAGTGTAGAAAGTAAAATGCGGGCCCATTTTGCCACCCGTATTCAGGTAAATGCTATATCCGTAGCCTTGATAGGGCGAATAGGTATAATCCATATCTCCATCCTTGTCTATGTCGTAAAATGTAAAGAAGCCGCCGCCAACGCTATCCGCCAAAAGAGCCGGAAGGGGATTTGCTGCTTCGTTTTCAGCAAAAACAGGTGCTTCCGGCGTGCCGGTATTCTGGTAATAGCGAAAGGCAGTGTCGTACACGTTTGTTGAAGTGCCGTGCGAAAAATTAAAAGTTTGCGCCAGGAATATGTCTTTATCGCCGTCGCCGTCCACATCGGCAAATTCCAGATCCCTCGTATTCCAGCTTTCGTAGGTTGAATAAGGGTAAATGAAGAATGGCTCCAGTGTAGTGGCATCGAACAGCGGATGCCTGGCGGTGCCTTTATTTTGGAGCGGAATAAAAGCAGCACCGTTATTGAGCACATAGCAATCCTGGTCGCCGTCATTGTCAATATCTGTAAACACCAAACCTCTTATGTTGAGAGGATAAGGAAATGTATGGTCAATCTGGTTAGCGGCTTCGGCATTATAGAACGTGTCGCACTGAGCACTTGCATAACTGTTTGCGAGAAAAATAAGAGCCACGAAAAGAACCAGTGTTACAAAAAAGAAACGAGTGCTGCATTTTCCTTCAGCAGGGGTATGTAGAAGTGTTTTCATGATGATGGTTTACAGTATGCAATGTAAACAAAGTTTTTAGTTTTGGATAACAAAGATGTTATCCGGTAGTGTCTCATTTTGAATTTTAGCGAAGGGTAAACCTGTCAGGTTTGATTGAAACATGATAAAAATTTCAAACGAACCTGACAGGTTATCTTCAAACTGAAACACTACTTGTTATTCCGGAATTATAAAGTTGCAGATTTTGGAATAGGGCAAGGTTGCAAACATTCGCCCGGTTCTCTGTGCAGTATAATTCGCGTAGATATATAGTCTATCAGTTAGAAACAGTTAGCCACTGCAAAAACTGCGAGGTTTTTTCTTTGCTTACAACAATGTCTTCCGACGGCACACGCAGCGTCACTATTAGTTTGCGCAACGGATGATTTGTGGCGTCTACCACCGCTTTCCGGTTTACGAGGCATTGTCGGTTTACCCTGAAGAAAGAAGTGCCCATGCTTTTTTCCAGCTCATCTAAAGTTTTGCTGTATTGATAATCCTGATTATCAAAAGTGGTAAGATGAGCAGAGCCGCTTTTTAAATAAAAAAAAGCGATATCAGCAATAGCAACAGGTACAATCTTGTCTTTATGATAGACGAGCAAGGCGCCCGGTTCCTGCTCTTTCCTAAGCATCAATGTCTTAAACAAGTCTTCCAGTGGCTGCGGCTTCTGGCTAAAACGTTCTTTCAGCGACAAGTATTTATCCAGCGCCGCCTGTAGCGTGTCGTCATTAAATGGTTTCAGAATGTAATCAATACCATTGGCATGAAAAGCATCCAGTGCATACTCATCGTAAGCTGTGCAAAAGATAACCGGCGCCGCCACATCCACCTTTGAAAAAATGTCGAAACACGTTCCATCGCCAAGTTGTATATCACTAAATACAAGGTCTATTTTCGGCTTCTCCCGGAAGAAAAAAATACTTTCCTTCACCGAAAACAGTTGCGCTGCTATACAGGCACCCGGTTGTAGCCTTGTTATGTTTGCCACCAGGTCGTTTGATGCTAATTTCTCATCTTCTATAATGATAATATTCATAGTTGTAAAATTGAAAGGCGCACAAAAAAATGAGCTTCATTTTGCCAGATGGTTACCTCGTCGCCGGAAAGCAACTGGTAGCGTTTTGTCAGGTTTAAAAGCCCGTTGCCGGTAGACGAGACCATACCGTTTTTCTTTTGTAAATTATTTCTTACCACTACGTACTTTTCTTCGGTGTATATATCAATTGTCAATGGGCGTTCATCAGTAACCGTATTATGCTTTATGGCATTCTCAAGCAGGGGCTGCAGCGAGAATGAAGGCATATAGCCCGCTTTACTTTTATCTGCGGGAATGCTGATATTGCAATTGAGTGCATCGCCAAACCGGATTTTTTGCATAGCAATATAGTCTGTGCAAATCGTTATCTCGTCGTGCAGGCTTACCACCTTGGCAGAGCTGTTGGTTATGGACGCGCGTAAAAAATTAGCTAAGTGCACAATGTATGCATCGCCGGCATTCACATCCGTTTTGTATAAACTCTTTACAATGTTCAAAGCATTGAATAAAAAATGCGGGTGAATCTGCTGCCGCAAAAGCTGGTTGTTCGCTTCCGAGTTGGCAACCCGCAGTTGTGCATTTTCTATTTCCGCTTCGTTACGTACCTGATAGCTGTTTACCAAACTATGTATGATGATGATAAGCGTGTTTAAGCCAATGCCACTGATGATAATAATAATCACCCGGTGGCGAAGAGAAATCACTTCCCAGCTACTATCAGCCAAAAAGTTGCGCACCGGTATCGTCATGAACGAATATGCCAGCGCAGCTATGTAAGTAATAATGTATAAATGCAGCCTGCGTTTTTCAACTGACCATCGCCTCCTGTATTTATATAACCATACTGCCGTGCGGATGTGAAGAAAACTGATAACGATCATGCTGACAACAGCATTCGTTACTATATAAATGGCTTCAGGCTTAAGACCCCCATAGGCAAAAATGAGTATAGAAAGAAAACCACCCGAAACAATGGTCATCACTATGTTTACCTGTGTCAGGCTTTTCACAGGTATCTTCCGGTTCATACTATAAAAATATTTTTTGTCTGGCGTTCATTATATATCACCCTTATGCACGGCACCGGGGCAAGAATCAGACCTTTTTAAATCAATAGGTTCAGGCATGTCAGCATCAAAAAGCCGCTCTTTTGCAAGAGCGGCTTTTATCACTGTTTCTTATTGTACCACACTTCCCGTTCTTCTGTTTCCTGCTCTTGTTTAGAACAAAGTAAATTCTACTCTTCTGTTCTGCTGGCGTCCTTCGGCTGTTTTGTTAGTGGCAATCGGCTGACTTTCGCCATAACCTGTTGCTTCAATGCGTGAGGCATTTGCACCCTGTGCTACTAAATATGCCTTTACCGATTCAGCGCGCTCTTTCGATAATTTCAGGTTGGTAGCATCCGAACCTACATTATCAGTATGTCCCGCCAGTTTCAGGCTAAAGTTCTTCTGCACCAGTATTTCAGCTACTTTATTCAGGGTCGTATATGAGCTTTCTTTCAGCGCTGATTTGCCTGTTTCAAATTCAAGGTTCTTAATGGCTTCATCCACTATGCGGCGGTCTTCGTCGCTTACCACTATCCTCTGTGTTACCTGTGGTGCTATCACTACTGGTGCCGGTGTTTTTATCGGGCAGCCAGATCCGTCTACAACTGTATCAGCAGGTGTATTGGCACACTTGTCAAATTTGTTGGCAACACCATCGTTATCGTCATCGCCTAAAGCCATTGCAAGCGCTGCAGAATCAGCCATATGCGCCTGGTTCATCCTGTTAAGACGTGCATTCATTTCTACACTTTCCGCTGCGTTGGCTTCTCTCATCGCCGCTATCGGGCTAAAGTTTTGCAACTGCGATGATTTATGTCTGCCTAAAGCAATTTCAAAACCTGCATGTGCATATGAGAACCTGTCGTTTGGCGTGCTGGCTACGCCATCAAACCGGTTAGTCTTCATAAAATATACATTATAACCAAGGTCAAAGTTTAAAGCTTTCGCTAAACCTAATTTAATACCCGCGCCTACCGGTACAAACCAGTTCTGTTTAAAGTTAGTACTGGCGCCTGCCGGTGTGCTAAACACTTTGGCACGAGACGACATATAACCTGCACCTGCCGTTACATAAGGCGATATAAAACTGCGTTTATGATTCAGTCCGAGGTTTGCAATGGTGAGGTTGGCACTTACCGATCCTGACCAGTCAATGTGTGTTCTAAAATGGCTGTCATCCTGTGCGGTTGTATGATCTGCCAGTGCCGTTGAGCGCAATCCTTTTACTTCGCCGGCTAAGAAATCGGCCTGAATGCCAAAGCCGGGAAGGATTTGCTTTTTAACGTAAGCGCCATATCCCCATTCCTGTTGCGGAGTTAAAAAATCTCCGTTTCTGCGGTTGTTAAAAGGCGTGTAGTGCGATGTGGTACCTCCGTTTAAGCCAATAGACCAGGTACGGAAAGACTTTTTGTCGTACCGTTTTGTTGAGTCCTTGTCAGATTGCTGTGCAGTAGCCGCTCCCGCCAAACCCGTCAAACACATCATAAAGGCAAACTGTCTAATTACTGATTTCATAAACTCTCTTTTTTGATTGAACATTTTAAGCAGTTTATTTGAGAACTGCTTTTGTGAAATTTAATTTCCGACAGAAAAACAATTCGTTTGCCTGTATTACAGAAAGTTGAAAAAGAGGACACGAAGCGGACAAAAGCAGCGTGGAAACGGACAAAAACCAAAAGCTGTTACCGGGAATTAAAAGCCATAGGTCTGAACAAGTCATCTATCTCTCAATCCATTTTTTGTAAAGGATATAGTGCTAAAACCAAAGGATGGAAATTAACTGTGGCAAAGGAAGGAACAAGCGCGCCACTTGCGCCAGCAAAGGGCGGTATATTTTATTACTCAGGTTAAGTACACAAAAAAGGATGCTCTTTACGAACATCCTTTCAACAAACACTTTATATATATATACTTATTATCTGTTCACATAAATACATACCTTTCTTCGAAATAAACCTGGCTAAAATGAAGGTGTGGTCAGCACAACTTGCGAACCGGGCGCCAATGTATTTGCGTCTTCTTCGGCGGTGATAAAAACACGCTTTGGTTTATTAGGCGAGGAAGTGGTGAGAGAAGCTCTAAAGCCTCTTGATATAAAGCTGCGTGAGGTGGCAAGCTGCCCAATGTTGAATAAGCCGTTGCTGGCTTCATCCCAAACCAGGTAAGCCTTTTTTGCAGGCACCAGGTTGCCGGGTGGTGTCAGGTCTTTCACACTTACTTCAATCACGTAGTTATTATTGTCATCTTTCTTCACTTTTACTTTTCCGCTGGCTGAGGGCACAACAACTGACTTTTCAAAAACGGCTTTGCGCGCGCAGGAGCAAAACATAATAACTGACAACAGAAAAAGACTTAAAAAACGAGTTCCGGTGCAATACATAGGCTGAATTTACAATTTTATAATAACCCTGACTGCCGAACAGTTTACAATAATCCTGCCCATCCAAATCTTACCTTATAATGAGCGGATAAGGAAACGTATGGTCAATCTGGTTAACGGCTTCCGCATTGTACAATGTGTCGCACCGGGCGCTTGCATAACTGTCTGCAAAAAAAACAAGAAACACAAAAAGAAGTGAGGTTACAAAAAAGAAACGAGTGCTACGTTTATCTTTAGCTGGGGTATGTAGAAGTGTTTCTCTGATGTTTTTTAACCGTCACTGTAAAAAACTTTGTGGTACTGATGACAAAAATGTCATCAGTACCACAAAGTTGGCATGCTTCGCTGGGTAAGGATAAAAAATGTCTTTACTCTTTATCTCTGCCTGCGCATGGCAGTATCAGCCATAGTTGTATCTGAGCGCCGGTTCATTGGCTTTTTCTTTTGCATTGGCTTTTTCATCATTTGCCGGTGCGTTGTGTCCTTCCGCATAGTACCGGCAGGCACTGAGTCGCGATTTTGGGTGGTTTGTGCGTGGCTGGCAAACGTTACTGCCAGTGTAAATACCAGTAAGGCGATGGTCTTTTTCATAGGTTATCTTTTAAAAAATTATACTTTTTAGTGCCTGCCGTTTTTTGTTGTCAACGGCAGGTCTTTTAAAAATATCCTGTAAACAGAAATACACAGGATGAAATAATCAGTGGCTAAACAGCTTTAAAATATGTCCCGCCTCCTGATATAGTCATAACAGATGCTTTTCTTTTGCTGCCCGGTTTTCGAAAAGGCATCTGTGGCTTGTTCACTTTTTCTTTTTTCTTCAGAATCCATTTTACCATCCTTCGCTGTTATTGTATGTAATACGGGCAGAACAACGGAAGATTGGTAAGACGTGCCATTGTTGTTTTTCATAGACAAATCTTTTTAAAGAAACAATCGTTACGAATTAATTCAAAGAATATACATTTTTAATCAATCAGGGAAGTAGTAATTGTTTTTCAATCAGATAAAAAAGGTAGTTATATGTTTTGTGGAAAGGGGGAACTGAAAGGATGAGTAAAGAATTACTGATTGCCATCCACAGAAAAAATACATGTCCCGACATTTTAAATATTTTTTAAACGCTGCAAGAAAGTCAGGTTTATATTAGTTATCAAAACTTTGTATATAACAGAACTATAGCTTTCTTCCCTGATTGTGTGTCTGGCTCATTTGTATGGCTAAAAAGGAATGATAATTGAAAAGCGAAACGCATATAGCACCCGCGTACTATGAATTGAAAACACTGTGAAAACTCACCGTTTTGATGTATTAAAACATTAGCCTATGCTATTCAGCCAGTCAGAAATGATATATAAAGATTATTATTGGGAATTCCGGTACTTGCCAAGAAGCCGGCATACAGATGGTCAGCTTGATGATACGGTTTTTACACGTTCCGAAGCACCCCAAATGTTGTATTTTCTGAACAAGTATGCTGAATTACAGAACTGGCAGCATCATCTGCACAACCGGTTGCAAAAGTTGGAGTTATCGTCCGCGAAACAGTTCCTGAAAGCCTGCCAATGTGAAGTGAAGGAATGGCCGGACAAAAATATCAGGCAGCTATGGCTCATTATTATTGTCATTTTTCCTGAACATTTTTCTTACTAATGCGCTTACGGTTGCTATAAATCTATCTTTTCTTTTTGGTGTTCATAAGCCTGCTTATTATTCTATCTTCTTCTTTATTCGTTAAAGAAAGAAAGTTTTCTCATGTATTACCAGAATCATACTGATTGTAAAGGAGAAAACGTGCTTATGTAACACCAATGGAAGGGAACTAAAAAGAAGCAGTATTTTGGTTTTATAAAAAGGGTAGCCCTATTCCCTGAAAAACAATTTTCTTTTACTCTGGTAGCAATTTCGGTTTTCCGTTTTGTTTACCCATAACAAACAATATAAAACAGCAAGGATGGCTTACAAAAAAGAGGAAATGATTTATCACGATTATTATTGGGGAATGGTATACGAAGCCATCGATCCACATATAAGCGGAGAATTTGATGATACAGTGTTGCGTAGAACGGCAGGCAAAGAATTACTATATTTTGTAAACCGGTACGGTAGTACATGGCAAGGCAATGGCGATGTAACGGAAAGCTTTCGGAAACTTGAAAAGATGATACGTGATAAGGTTCCGCAGACTGTGAAAACACAGCAAGACGTAAAGAAGTGGATAGACAATCATATTGATTCGTTCTAAAAAATATGCATAAAAAAGGCTGGTTGATAAGCTCTGCCGGGCGCAAGCTCTTTCTCCTTTCTTGTATAAATGTCTTCCTCTCTGGCGTAAACGTCCGCTTATGCCTTTATCTTTAACTTTTACTTCCTATCGCCCGAATAAACGATTTTAAAAATGGTTCCTTTTAAATCATCCGCCACATACAAAGCGCCATCAGGCCCCTGTGCTATACCGATGGGGCGGTGATGGTAAGAGCCATTCGCATTTGCCAGGTCTACACCAACAAAGTTGTCGGCAAAGGTTTCCCAGTCGCCCGCGGGTTTGCCGTTTGCGAAAGGCACAAACGCAATAAAATAACCTTTATGCAAGGGTTGCGACTGGCTGTGAAACAAAACAAACGCGCCATTCTTATACTTATCCGGAAACAGGCTGCCGGTATAGAACAACAGGTCATTCGGACCCAGGTGCGCCGGGAAAGAAGCTATCGGATCGAGGTATTTATTGTCAACCGATTTCTTGCCATCGCCGCCATATTCAGGCGCTACTATTTTCTTGTGCAGGAAAGGGTCGTAATACACATAAGGCCATCCGCCATCTGCCCCTTTTTGCAGTTCATACAGCGTTTCAGCGGGTAAAGATTTATCCTGCTCCGGTGTGTACAATTTAGGAAACTTATCGCTTAAGCCGCCACGCCCGTGCTGTGTGGCAAATAACGATTTTGTAGATCCATTCCAGTCTAAACCAACTACGTTTTTTAAACCTCTTGCATAATGAACCGCCTCGGCATAACCCTGGTTTTGCTTATCTGCTTTAAACTCCCAAACGCCACCTACTGAGTCCAGCAGCGGGCAGTTTTCAATGCCGTGTCCCGCTGCATCGGTGCAGGTTTCATCGTACGAGCCAACGGCAACGTAGAGGTTGTTGTCATTGTCTAAAGCAATGGCTTTTGCGTTGTCTCTGCCTCTGTCTACCAGTCCTTCAACAATGGTTTCGGGTTTGCCGGTATCTGCCACTTCACCTTTATCGTTCAGCGCATACCGGTACACGGCACTGTTAGAGGAAACATACAAGGCATTATTTCCAATGCGGATGCCGGTGCCGGGATAGCTGCCAAAACCAGTACGCGTATCCATCTTTCCATCACCGTCGGTATCGCGCAGAAACAGGATGCCTTTTCCGTCTTTTACTGAATTAAGCTTTGCATAGATATCGCCGTTTTTATTCACCGCAAGGTGGCGCAACGGACCCAGCGAATCAGCAACCACCGTAACCGTGAAGCCGGGTGGAAGATGGATGTCCGCCGCCGCACTATCAGCAGCGGTGGGCATAGTGGCTTCTTTTTCGCCGTTGTGGCAGCTTGCCATCGCCAGAACGCTAACAAGGATTATGGTAGTAAAGCAACTTTTTTTCATGGTATAATCATTACAACTATAGAGTGGCTTTGCGAAAACGCTTTGCTATATAGCAAGTTTCAAATGTATTGGATTCAGGCTCACAAAATGTAAGAGCCGGGTGTGGTGGCAAATGATTTCGGTGAGATGAGGGAAATGGAATGCTGTTTTGCGAGTGTAAGCTATGGATAAGGCTGTGAGCAGGCATAGCTTTACGCGAAGTGCAAGCTGCTTGCTTTTTTATGAGCTTCGTTGAGCTGGGGCAACACGCATTTCTGGCTCATTGGTTCGCGCATCGATGTCACGTTTACCAACACGCTTTTCTTCACTACGTATATCCGGTACAACCAGCAGGGCAACAACATCAACATCAGCACCCGCCTCCAATGGCGCTACAAGCCTGCTTCCGACCTGTTCCTGGTGTACACCGATAACTATCATCCATCGCCGTTTGCGGCTAAGGTGAGAGCGTTTGTGTTAAAGCTGAATTATCGGTGGAATTTGTGAGGGGATATGGGTTTCGCCCGTTTTATCTTTTGGCTTGCAATTGGGGTTAAGTGACTGGTGTAGAGGTGCATGTTTTGCTGAGTTAAATAAAACGCTGAGTTGTAATTTCACTGTATGGCGGATGCATACCGTATTAAAGATCAGTTTCAGGCTTACTACATTACGTTAACTGTTATCGGTTGGGTAGATGTTTTTCACGTAAAGATTATAAAGATATCCTGATTGATAGCTTGCAATATTGTATGCGGGAGAAAGGTTTCCAGATATATGAGTTTGTGATTATGCTAAACCATCTGCACCTGACTGTGGCTTCAGATAAAGTGCCGTTAAGTGATATTACCTGCAACTTTAAAAAGTTTACGGCAAAGAAGATCATTGAAGCGATTGCAATCGGGAACGAAAGCCGGAAAGAATGGATGTTGAAAAAGTTCTTTTTTGCAGGCAGTCATAATTCTAATAATACCATTTACCAGTTTTGGCAGCAAGATGATCATGCCGTGGAGCTAAGTACAAAAACAATGTGGGATCAGCGGGTGCAGTATATTCATAATAATCCTGTACGTGCAGGTATTATAGAAAATATAGAAGATTATGTATACAGTAGTGCACGGTTTTATTACGGTAAAAAGTGTTTGTTACCATTAAGTTCTGTTTAATGATAACTTCTCCTGGCAAAAGAGAATCCAGATACACAGAGGGCTCAGCGAAGTTTGCAACTTCGCTGGATATATCATTCAGTTTGTAACTGGTTATTTCAGTTGTTGAAATGAAGTTACAGACCTTAACCTGTCCCATAAAATGACTGACCTTTACAGTGCGGGAGGGTTAAGAAAATGGTAGCAGAAGAAAGAAGCAAGGGAAGCTGGCTTAGAGAAGAGATAGAGGGCGTTTCTTTACCTGACAAGCGATTTAGAGCCAATGTCATATCAATTGCCGAACACATGGATGAACACGTTGGTTCATCATTTTCCGCTGCCTGCGGCGAAAGACTGCGCAAATGCGCATGGCGATTGTTTGCAGCGGAAGAATTGAACCTCTTAAGCGTACATCAGCAGAGAACCCTTTGCAGATGCGCAGGCGAGGAAACGATTCTCATAGCCGAAGACACCACCGACATTCACTATCGCCAGCCCGGCAAACAGGGGATGGGTGAACTGGGAGGAAAAAAAGACCGCTGTGCCAAAGGGCTCAACATGCACACCGCTCTTGCCCTGACAACCGATGGGCATCCGCTCGGCATTGTCCATCAAAAGATATGGGCCCCCAAAGGGGACAAGGCAGGCACCAACCGCAGCCTTCTTCCAATAGAAGAGAAAGAAACTATCAAGTGGATCAATGCACTTACAGCTGTTACTGAATGCTGGCAGTCCTTCGGGCAGCAGCAGGCAGTGCTCATAGGCGACAGGGAAGCTGATTTTTTTGCTCACTATTCCGAGCCAAGGCACAGCAACATAAACCTGCTGGTACGTGTGCAGAAGAAGAACAGAAAGGTGCTGTGCGAAGGAAGGGAGATGAAGCTGGCAGATATTCTTTTGCAGTTGAAGCCTCTGGGTGAAGGCACTGTAAAGGTATGGCGCAGGAAGGCACAAGCCGAAAGAACGGCTGTCGTAACTTACTATTCGGCTACCGTAGTGTTGCCACCGACGACCTACGGGCAAAAGCAACCGACGCAGACGATGCAACTTGTCTATGCCAAAGAAAAAGAGCCGCCTGCGGCTGCGGATGCCATTGAGTGGGTGCTGCTTACGGACTTGCCCGCCGCCACTCTCGCAGAAGCTATTCTTGTTTGCCGTTACTACTCATTCAGATGGAAGGTAGAGCGTTTTCACTACGTTCTCAAATGCGGGCTGCTGATAGAGCAGTTGCAGATCAGCTGTTTTGCCGGGCTTGCCAATGTACTGCAGCTCTACTCCTTAATTGCATGGCATCTGCTATGGCTACAGTATCTGGCAAAAACAGAGGGCGAAAAGGAAGTTGCCCAATATATTGATCAACAAACAGTAGAAGTATCACAAACGGTAAGCGGACGAACTATAAAAACGATCCGGGATTTTGTAGTAACTATAGCTATGTTAGGCGGATTCATACCCTTGAAGAAACAACCTCTGCCTGGTGAAAAAACACTGTGGCAGGGGCTCAGACAACTCCATGCTATCAAAACAGGCTTCCTCGCTGCTAAACAAAAATATGGGACAGGTTAAGGTTACAGACTTCAGAGTAGAAGCAGCGAAGTTGCAAACTTCGCTGAGCTTGTGTGCGACACACTTCGCTAAGTTAGAGAGGCCGGGGCGGAACTCTCCGAAAAGCAGGGGATAGCAATGAGAAAAAAAGAAGTATTTATTAAAAAGGATCCAGAAATTTTAAATTAAATTTCAGATATGCAAGAAAGATACTGTTTTTAGTAGCAAAATAACTTTTCTGTGAAACTGCTTTCGACATTTTTATTTGTTTTAATTTCTGAATTTAGTTTCTCTCAAACTCTTCCCACAAACTGCCTTACATACACAAGTGCATCCTATGGCTCTATAGACTTTACAACAGAACAATATGGGGAAGCTCAATTTGTAGACCCTGTCACGATGTCGCCATTAATTTCGTATAAAAAATCAAACTCCCCTAACCTGTCAGACATACGTTATCCACCCAAAAATGGTGATGAAACATGTAACGATGACATCGTGGATAGTATGACAAAATGCGACCTAAACACATCAGTTACTGACCTTAATTATGTTGTTTACTACCCCACTTCCCTTACTGCGGGTACTACAACCAAAGGTTGTTTATTTCCTGCTATTATTCTTTTCCATGGGGGAGGATTTGATGATTGTAAAAAACCGCCTATTGCTGATGCAAGTTTAGGCGGTATCGGAGCTATTGCACAAGAATTTGCCAAACATGGCTATGTCGCCTACGTAGTTGAATACCGTACAGGCAGGTATGTAGCCCCTTATGGAGCATTCTTAAGTGCACAACAATCATTAGCCGAATACCGGGCATTTCAGGATGCACGCGGTGCTATCCGAAGTATAATCAGGCATCAGCGCAGAACCGCGGATTTTCCTAACGATCCTTACCAAATAGACACTACACGTCTCTTCCTAGGCGGCAACAGTGCTGGTAGTATTATCGCTATTCATTCAGCCTATTATAATGCCGCCCAAATAGCAGCCATATTTCCTACACCATCGGGACAGCCAACTATTGCAACCGCGTTGGGTCCAATTGATATTGACTATTATTATGGCGGATTGAATACCGGAGTCTATAATGGTGTCAGCAACGATTACCGACCCTTAATTAAAGGCGTATTTAATATGTGGGGTCAAATGACAGTCCCTTACAGCTATTATAACGCTGCAACAAATACTTATCGCTTGCAGGATTTTTGGACGGATTATGGAAACACAATTATTCCTCCAATGATTGCCTTTCATGGATTTAACGATTTGACTCTTCCTATCGTTAGAACTAACATAACTTTTGCGCCGGACCATTCAGTTACTGTTTTAGATAATATGGGTAACCCAAAATTGGTGAATTATATTGATTATAATTCTGAAAATAATTGCCTTTTAAACAGCCCAACTGCTTATAAACTAGACGTTGACGAAACTACTCCGGATATAATTGGGGCAGGTTCCAAAGGTATGTATGACATGTTTCATACTTCAGCCTTTAACCAACGCATCGAATTATACGTGGACTGCCAGATGGCACATGGTTTAGATGCCGACGTTACCTGTATTAATTGTGGTAAGTATAACCCAGGTATAGTGGTTAAAGGCAAGTGTCAGGTGTGTACTCCTTTTCAAAGTAATTTTGGAACCACCCATTACAACTCGACAGATGTTCAAATATATATGGTGCAACGGGCGGCTACTTTTTTTCAGGCTGTTCTTACAAATCAGGTAACTAATTTAGGTAATGACATTTTTATCGAATGCGAGAATTTTTGTGTAAAATCCTACGATGCCAATACGAATCCTCACAATTTACCAGTAACTACTAATAATCCTTCCAGTTGTGCACAGGCAAGCTGCTCTTTTACTAATTAATTTTCAATTAATACAAACGCACAATATGAAATCTCTACTCTTATCATTTCTACTTTTTTGCACAGGTACCTTTCTTCATGCACAGCAGCCCGGAACACTTGACCTGACTTTTGGCAATAAAGGCACTTTCGTGGATTCCGCTGTTGCAGATGTCGTAGGGGAAAGAGTCATGAAAGTTACTAAGGACGGAAGAATCCTGATCGGTACGGGCGGCCCCTATAAAGGTTTTAATTTTACATTTAAGATAGATGCCTATTTATCCAATGGTTCGCATGATCTTTCCTTTGGCGAAAACGGCAGCGCCTATGTAGTTTTTCCTGACATGAAGACACCACAGGATAATGCTACTATTAGTTCACTTGCTTTGCTGCCGGATGGCAGAATATTGGCATGCGGTACCCGATATGCAATTAATCTTTACGGCTACATTTCTTTTGCACGCTTCAAGCCCGATGGAACAATAGACTCAACCTTCGGCACCAACGGTACAGCGGTAGATACTGCTTTTGAAGAGAATTCGGGTTATGAGGGTCATGGATCCAACAGCCTTTTAATTCAGCCGGATGGTAAACTTGTAACGGCGGGTAGTGTAATTATTAATGCTGAACAGTTCATAAGCAACGTAAGCACAGCCCGCTATTTGCCCGATGGTAATCCCGATGTTAATTATGGAGAGTATGGTATCACCGTAGGCAATGCCATTGGGTATGCTTCTGCAATTGCACTGCAAAAAGACGGCAAAATTGTGTCTGCTGGTCATAGTGGTAATATTAGTACGGATGGAAGTAAATTTCATCTTGAACGCTATAATACAGATGGCAGCTTTGATAAAAGCTTTGGTAAAAATGGTATTGTAGATACCAAGATTGGCACCGGCGGGAGCTTCATTAATAGTGTTGCAATTCAGGATGATGGTAAGATAGTAGTGGGGGAAACAGTGATGGCCCTTTTGGCTTTAAATTTACGGTTGCTCGCTATAATACTGATGGTAGTTTAGACATGAGTTTTGGAACGGGCGGTATTAAAATTACTCTTTTCAACCAGTATCAGGGAGTGGGAGTTTGCGATAAAATATTCATAACAGGAGAAAAAAAGGATAAGATAGTAGCAACAGGTAAAAGCTACGATATTTCTACTGGTATTGGTGATTTTGCTTTGGTAGGCTATAACTCAGATGGCTCTCCTGATTCTGAATTTGGTAGTGGCGGGACAACTATAACAGATATAGATGCCAAAGACCGCAGCTACAGTGCCGACCTGCAAACGGATGGTAAGATTGTTCAGTTTGGCTATACCTCTTCTGCGGAGGTATTTAAATTACACCGTGCCTTTGCCCGCTATTATGGCTATCCGCAAAAGGTGTCTTTAATTGTACGCATCAGACGTTGGCTTCAAAATCATACGCTTTCATGGAAAGGACTTCCAGCAGAAGATAAGATTGCTTCCTACACCGTAGAGCAAAGCAGTAACAGCAGCATAGGCTTTACACCCGTAGCCAAAGTAAGTGGTATAAGTAATTTAAAAGATTATTCTATCACCAATTCTCATCTTTTACAAGGTAATAACTATTACCGCATCAAAGCTGTGAGCATTGATGGCGTGGTGAGGTACAGCGAAGTGGTAAGTGCAGACAATACTGCCAACACGGCAAGCGTTTACCCCAACCCGGCTAAGAACTATGTAACGGTACAAGGCTTAGCGGCTAATGAAACAGCTAACGTTCGGGCTTTGTGTTCGGCACGACGGATGAAATCCGTCGGCATGGACAAAAGCTGAATAAAGAACCGAAGATACAAACCACCACGGATGACCAACAGAGAAATGTCGGGCTGAGAACCGAAGCCGAAAAGAGAACTGAAGTAGCTGCTGAGATGTGTCAGCCGTGCTGACACAAAACCCCATGTTATGTGCAGACCTGATTGTGTTACCCGGAACCTGCCTGCCAAAACCTACCGAAACACAAGCGGCTTGCTATCGCAGTCACCTGCTTAGCCGTGTCAACCTGAACGAACGAACCAATACTAAAACGGAGCAAAGAAATGCTGACCAAATAAAGTCACAGGTTGCGCATAACATCAGCATTAAAGATGGCAGCGGCACGGTGCTGCAAAGAGGCGTAAGCACAGGCAGCGCGCAATACCGCTCGCCGCTGGGCAGCAACATGCAGCCGGGCACCTATTACCTGAACATTACCACCGGCAGCAAAACAGAAGTGCTGAAGTTTGTGAAGGAATGATATAAAAAAAGACAGAGAGAAAGCCGGTTTACAGTATTGAACCGGCTTTCTCTATCGGCAGCAAGTCCTTACCGGCCAATAGAGAAAGCAGTGCGCGGGATTATAATGGCAGTAAGGGCTTGCTGCCGTTGGCGCATTTGACGGCGGCATATATATTGACGACATGAATGATTTACAAAACCTGGTTCAGATATGGAAATGGCTTTTATGGTGGTAGCCAGTCGGAGACTGGCATTTATTGAACATCCGGAGAGCCCGGGGCGGAACTCACCGGAGAGCGCGGGATCAGGGTGCTGGGGTTGGACATTCAATTGTCGTAAGGAGGGTAATAGTAAAATCTGTAACAAAACTTGAGGTGTTACAACAATCAAATCTATCTTTAATGTTATGGATCCAGATAGAGTATTTACCAAAATGGTAGGAAACGGCCCTTACTACATACCAAGTGCCGTACATAATGTCTGGATAGTTCGATAATACTGTCAATATGCGAAGTTTATTTTTATGTGCTATCTACATGATGGTTTCAACAGCATTGCAAAGTCAAGATTTTGAAGATGATGTATCTCTTTTGTCGGGAACGTGCACCCGTTTGATTTACAATTATAAAAAATCACCCTTTGTTAATAGGGCGGGAAGACGAACTGTAATATACATTGAAGGAAACAAGGTGAAATCTAAGGAAAGTTACAAGGGGAAACAACTGCTTTCTAAAAGTCAATATGTGTATGAGAAGAATGGCTTTCTAAAGTTACTTAGGTCTGATGAACTAAACCAACAGAGTAATTTTCATAACATCGACAGTATTAAATACACATATTTTGCTAACCAAGATGGTTCAGTAGATTCTATTTATGAGTATTGTGATAATAGGCTCTGCCGAAAGAGAATAAATTTCATTTATAATTCAGCGAGCCTTCCAACATCTTATCTGTATACAATGTAAGTGTCCCTAAAAATCAGACAGTTTAGAATCAGATAAAGAGTAATAATTTTAAACTGCAAACGATGAAGAATTCGAGATTTACAGAGACACAGATTGTTACCATTTTAAAGCAGCAGGAAGCGGGCAGAGCCACCAAAGAACTTTGCCGGGAACATGGCATCAGTGAAGCCACCTTTTACAACTGGAAGAGCCGGTATGGCGGCAAGGAAGCCTCAGACGTCAGGCGGCTTAAAGACCTGGAAGAAGAAAACAGCAGGCTGAAGAAGATGTATGCCGGGCTGAGTCTGGATCACTCAATCCTCAAAGATGTGATCACAAAAAAAGCTGGGGCTTTGCCACAAAAGGGAACTGACAGAAGAGATTGTCAGGGACTATGGTATGCCGGTGAGCAGAGCCTGTAAACTTACCAAACTAACGCGATCTCAATATTATTACAGCAGCAAGAAAGATGATTCGGAGGTTACGGAAGCCTTGCAGGGGTTAGCTTTTAAGCACCCTTGCTACGGATTTAGAAAGCTGTTTGCTTATCTCAAAAGAGAAGGTAAAAGCTGGAACCATAAGAAGGTGTACCGGGTATACAAACTGCTGAAGCTGAACAAAAGAAGAAGAGGCAAGCGCAGGTTACCGGCAAGAATAAAACAGCCGTTGGTAAGACAAACAGCCATCAACCAAATGTGGAGCATGGACTTCATGAGCGACAGTATAGTGAATGGCAGAACGTTCAGAACGCTGAACATCATTGATGACTGTACAAGAGAAGTACTCGCTATTGAGATTGACACCTCTTTGTCTGCCAAAAGAGGACAAGAGTACTGGACAGAGTGATTCATGAACGGGGCAAACCGGTAAGAATCAGAGTGGATAACGGACCGGAGTTTACCTCGCATGAGCTTACCACATGGGCAGAAGAGAACAACATTTGTATTCAATACACGCAGCCGGGCAGACCCATGCAGAATGGTTTTATCGAGCGTTTCAGCCGGCTGTACAGAGAAGCTGTTCTGGATGCTTATCTGTTCTTTGAATTGCATGAAGTAAGATTGTTAACGACTGAATGGATGGAAGAGTACAACCACAGAAGACCTCATGAAGCACTTGATAATCTGACACCATCTGAATACAAAAATATCGCTGATGAAAAGAAAAACATCAGTTAACCACTGTCTGACTTTTGGGGTACTTACATTATAGCCAATCCGTCAATTTTAACTATAGTGGCTCCCGTAAAGTCAGTTCCGGTAATAGTGACATTATTTCCTTGGCAAACACTTGCCGGCGAAAAAGAAGTGATAGCTGGTGCCTGTGCGTTTATTGATATTATGTCTCCATACACCAATAGCATTATTATTACAACCGCTTTTACGAGCAGGTAATTATCTGAACCTAAATTTTGCTTTTGATTATTAGCGCACCATTTGGTGATTGCATAACTTGAAAATATTCGGTTTACTGCGGCGCAAAAGAGTGTTCTCATCAGACAGTAGGTTGCTTATGAAGAAGGTGGTTGGTTACGTGTTTATTTGGTTACACAGCTAAAATACGGGTTTTGAAAATAGAGTATAAAAAAAATTTATCGAGGTTAAAAAAAGGTATCACTGACTTATTATGCATCTCCGCGCAGCCTTTCATCAGTCACATACTAATCTGTTCAATATCATACACCGATAGTAATAGTATCATAACCCCGCGCACGCAACGTTGCATTTACATTTGTGTCGCATGAAGAACTTAGCTTTCCTCGTTATCATTATTCTCTGCACCACCGTTACGAAGGCGCAGACTACATATTCAGTTGCCAATGCCCACTCGCACAATGACTACGAGCAGAAGATGCCTTTTTACGCTGCTTACAATGCTCGCTTTGGTTCTATAGAAGCCGATATCTTTCTGCAAAACGGCGAGCTGCTGGTGGCGCATACAAAAGAAGAACTTTCATTACATCGCACACTCGATTCTCTGTATCTGCAGCCCTTATTGCGCTTTGTAAAACAGAACAAAGGCTTTGCCTATCCCGACACTACGCGAAGCTTACAGATGATGATCGACATCAAAACAGAAGCGGCATCCACGCTGCAAAAGCTGGCGCAAACACTGCAGCAATATCCTGAGCTGATACATACTTCATCCATTAAATGGGTCATCAGCGGCGAGCGTCCTTTGCCCGGACAATTCAACAGCTATCCGCCTTTTATTCTCTTCGATGGAAATATAGATGAGAACTACAGCGAAGCCGCTTTATCAAAGATTGCCATGCTGAGCGGCGACCTTTCCAGCTATACACATTGGAACGGCAAAAGCAACCTGCCGCAAGGAGAAGAAAAGACAATTACAGCGTTGGTAAACAAAGCTCATCATCTACATAAACCTGTCCGCTTCTGGGGTGCGCCCGATGTGGTAAATGCCTGGTATCAACTAATGCACATTGGTGTTGATTATCTCAATACCGACCATATTGCTGAACTGTCTTCTTTTCTTGCGCATCTGAATGAGACCTCTTACCACGCCACGGAAACGCATACTGCGTATATGCCTACCGGTGTTCCCGATGGCAGCACCAGGCTTCCCAAAAACATCATCCTGCTCATTGGCGATGGCTGCGGGCTTGCCGAATGGTACGCCGGCTATACAGCAAATAAGGGTGCGCTCAGTGTGTTCAATATTAAACATACAGGCTTGTTAAAAACAAGCTCTGCCGACAGTTATATCACCGATTCTGCGCCGGGCTCTACTGCTTTTGCCTCCGGCAAAAAAACGAATAACCGCTTTGTTGGGGTTGATAATACAGGGCAACGTATTGACCTGATCCCTGAAATCATTACCCGTAAAAAGATGGTCTCCGGTATCGTTACCTGCGGCGATATTACCGACGCCACGCCCGCTGATTTTTACGCCCACCGCAGCAGCCGGGATAGTTCGGATGCCATACTGCAGGATCTCGCTTCTTCGCCTGTACAGTTTGTAATGGGCGCGGGCAACGCAGCTTTGCCTGCCGAAATCTCTTTGCTTCAGCAGCACCGTTTTACGGTGGTTTCTTCATTGCCTTCTATACCCGCCAAAGGAAAATTCATTGTAGCAGATAGCCTTGCCGGTTTGCCTGTTCTAAATGGCAGAAAAAGCTGGCTCTCCAATGCGTTTGATGCCGCCATTCAAAAACTATCTCCCGCTTCCAACGGTTTTTTCCTGGTGCTCGAGTCTGCGCAGATAGACCATGGCGGGCACGCCAACAACCTTCCTTACATTGCTACCGAAGTGTTGGATTTTGATAAGGTGATTGGCAAAGCCCTGCAGTTTGCCGACAGTAATAAGGAAACTTTAGTCATCATCACCGCCGACCACGAAACGGGCGGCTTATCCTTACTCGACGGCGATAATAAAAATGGCTATGTGGCTGGTAATTTCTCCACCAACGACCACACTGCTATCCCCGTTCCGGTATATGCTTACGGGCCGCAATCAGCACAGTTTACCGGCGTGTACGAGAACACGGAAATTTTTTATAAGATTATGAAAGCATTAGGCGTTTCTGCAGGTAAATCAGAATAGGGTTTTGGTTTATTAGTAAGCCTTAATCGCGCCTCGAAGGAAGGTGATTTGTTGTATTATTTTGCAAAGATCATAGCAAGTAAGTTTGCCTGAAACAAAAAAAATCCCGAAGGGATAAAACAATAATAACACCGGATAGCATCCGGAGAAGCAGAGAAAAAAATCAAAAAAATAACCCCGTCGGGGTTAAAACAATAACGGCTGGTAATCTTATATTGAATTCCTGCGAGGTATGTATACTCATGTTTATTCCGGATTTTACGTAGAATTATTGTGTTGTATTCCTTCGGGGTAAAAGGCGCATTACGTAGTAAATTTGCAAACCATACTTACAATACAGGCTGTCAAATCTCACTCACCTAAAAAAATATCTTCCTTTACAAACATTCTGAATCAATATGTTAAGTAATCTCTATCTTGGCAATATGAAAAACGGTCTTGCTTCGCCAACAACATTTGTCCTCTTCATCATTACAGTCCTCTCTTCCTGTCGCCAGCCGGAAAAAGAAGATACCACCACCATCAAGCAATTTGATACGGCCAGCACTGCGCAGATGGCAGCCAAAGTCGACTCTCTCGTAAAGCCGGAACTGGGCGATAGCAGCCTCAGTGTTCATCTCTGGGGTATCGACTCTCTCGTTATTTCTCCCATCGCTATTGATATTGACGATCAGGGGCGATTATACTATACCACCACCGACCGCCAGAAGCATTCCGAGTTCGACATCCGTGCGCATCCGGATTGGGAAATTCCTTCTATACAATTACAAACAACGGAAGATCGCCGCGCCTTTTTGCATAAAGAATTATCGCCCCAAAATAGTAAGAAGAACCTCTGGCTCGCCGACCTCAACGGCGATAGCTCGCACGACTGGAAAGACCTCACCGTAGAGAAAGAACACGTCTACCGCCTCGAAGACGTCAATGGCGACGGCATAGCCGATAAGTCGCAGCACGTGGTCAATGATTTTCACGATGAAGTGACCGACGTAGCCGGCGGTTTGCTGGCAGATGGCAATGATTTATTTCTCGCTGTAGGTCCCGATCTCTGGCGAATGAAAGACAAGAACGGCGATGGCATTGAGGACGACAAAACCTCCATCTCTCACGGCTATGCTGTGCATATCGGGTTTTCGGGTCACGGCATGTCGGGTGTAGAAATGGGACCCGATGGCAGAATTTACTGGCAGATCGGCGACATCGGCTTCAACGGAACCGACAAGAGCGGCAAGAAATGGGAATACCCCAACAGCGGTGTTATTGCCCGTTCCAACCCGGATGGCAGCGATTTTGAAATCTTCGCCGCCGGACTTCGCAATACGCATGAGTTTGCGTTTGACGAATACGGCAACCTCATCAGCGAAGACAACGATGGCGACCATCCCGGCGAAAAAGAACGGCTGGTATATGTGGTCAACGGCTCCGATGCCGGCTGGCGCAGCAACTGGCAGTATGGCAAGTACAACGATCCCGACAACAACCGGTATAAGGTATGGATGGACGAGAAAATGTTTGTACCGCATTACGAAGGGCAGGCAGCTTACATTACGCCGCCCATTGCCAACTATGTGAGCGGTCCCGCCGGTTTTGTGTACAATCCCGGTACGGCGCTAAGCGATAAATACAAAAACACATTCTTCGTAGCCGAGTTTGTCGGCAACCCTGCGCAGTCAGGCGTGTATGGGTTTAAGTTGAACCCGGCGGGCGCTACATTTACGCTGGGCGATAGCAAAAAGGTATTAGGTGGCGTGCTGCCTACAGGTCTTGATTTCGGTCCGGATGGCGCTCTTTATGTTGCCGACTGGATCGACGGCTGGGGCACGCACTCTTACGGTCGCATCTGGAAGATGAACGACAATACGGCTGCCGCTACCGCGCAACAGCAGGAAGTAAAAGCCATACTGGCTTCAGATTTTACTACCAAAAAGGAAGAAGAACTCGGCGCTTTACTGAAACACGCCGACATGCGTGTGCGCCTCAAAGCTCAGTTTGAGCTGGCAAAGAGTGGCGATAAAGGTGCTGCCGAATTCAGCAAAGCGCTGGCGCAAAAGGAGAACCGGCTGGCGCGTGTGCAGGCCATCTGGGGCATTGCGCAAATGGCAAGAACAGATGAGAAACGGAGCGACCTTTTATTGCCTTTACTTAAAGATGGAGACCCCGAAATACGCGCACAGGCAGCCAAATGGCTGGGCGATATCCGCTATAAAAAGGCGGGCAACAATCTGCTTCCCTTGTTGCAGGATACTTTTCCCCGCGCCCGCTTCTTCGCTGCCGAAGCATTAGGCAGAATTGCATATGAGCCCGCCATCAACCCCATCATCGAAATGTTGCGGGCAAACAACGATAAAGACACGTACCTGCGCCACGCCGGCAGTTTAGCCCTCGCCCGCATTGGCAGAGCAGAACCTGTTGTTGCCCTGTCAAATGATCCTTCCAAAGCTGTACGCATGGCTGCCGTGGTGGCTTTAAGGAGAATGAGCAACGCTGGTGTGGCAAACTTTCTTACTGACAAAGATGAATACCTCGTTACCGAAGCTGCGCGTGCCATCAATGACGATCTGTCCATTCCCGGCGCGCTGCCGGCATTAGGCAACATCCTCACCACTACGCCGTTCAGCAACGAGCCGTTGGTTCGGCGCGCTATCAATGCAAACCTGCGCGTGGGCACAGCTCAATCTTTACAAAACCTCATGACGTATGCTACTGCCAACGGCAAGCCATCTGCCATGCGTGCCGAAGCGATAGCCGCCCTCAGCACCTGGGCAAAGCCTTCGGTGGTGGATAGGGTAGACGGGCGGTACCGTGGTGTGATTACGCGCGATGCCGGTGCATTAAAGAGCACCGCTGGCGCCACGCTGTCCGGCCTCGTAAATGATAAAGATTCTGCCGTTCGCATCAGCGCCGTAAAAGCCGTTGCCAAACTTGGCATTACAAACGCATCGCCGTTTCTTCTCTCGCACTTAAAAAGTGATCCCAAAGCCACTGTGCGGGTAGAAGCGCTGAATGCGCTGGCAAAACTGCAGGATGAAAACATGAGCGATGCCATCAGCACTGCCATGAGCGATAAGGACAAAAGCGTGCGTATTGCCGGCATCGACCTTGTGGATCATCTGAACATACCGAAAGACCTGATGGTTTCTCTTCTTTCCGGCGTTATCAATACTAAAACGGTGGAGGAAAAACAGGCGGCGCTGGAAACGCTCGGTCAGCTACCCGCCGCCAACACTGGTAAAGTCTTCGAAGGATTATTATCGCAAATGGAAGAGGGCAAGCTTTCTCCCGATGTGTACCTCGAGTTGGGCGATGCCATCGACAGTTCCCGTTCGTCCACGCTTGGAGCCCGTTACAAAGCCGTTAGCGCTAAACAAGGCAATGATGACCTGATGGCAGCCTATGCCGCCTGTCTTACAGGCGGCAACCCCGAAACAGGCAGGTGGATATTCTTTAATCACGAGAATGCACAGTGTATGCGCTGCCATTCCTACGACGATATGGGCGGCAATGCCGGTCCGCGCCTCAACGGGGTGGCGTCGCGCATTACGCGCCCGCAGATACTCGAAGCTCTCATTAAACCCAGTGCCCGCCTTGCACCCGGCTTCGGTGTAGTTACATTACAACTGAAAAGCGGAAAAACGATCTCGGGCGTGCTGCAAAGCGAAGGTGGCGATAGCCTTATCCTGAAGTCGGGCGACCGGCAAAATACCGGCGTATTGAAAAGCGATGTGGCAAAGCGCACAAACGCTGCCTCAAGCATGCCGGAGATGCGGTATATTCTTACCAAAAAAGAGATCCGCGATGTGGTGAGTTTTTTGGCTACGCAAAAGGAGTAGGAGCTGAAAGCAAGTAAAACATAAAGTTTTGCAGATTTTGATTGCTGCATATACTAAACAAAAGAGGCTGATTCAAAAGTAAAATGAAGGCTTTTAGTTTAATTTCCCCTCCCTGATAGAAAAAGATCAAAGACGCACCATCACTCCGCACATCCGTCCGGGCCAGCGCGCCTTCTGTGTAGCGTGAAGGCGCGCTGATAGGCTGGGAAGGAGAAACGATGTAATGAAATTTGGAAGACGGAAGAATCTGTTAAGAAGTATATTGTTGTTCCAAACTTATTCGAAAAGGCAGGAAACTGCTCATTATTTTCCAAACTCTGTTGCTTCTGTCAATAGATTCTGCATGGCGCTAAAGACGCCACAGGCTAAAATCTTTGCAAAAACGATTTATGACGAGCCATATTGAGGACAATTGGAAAACCACGTCTATATTAAATGTTTCTTCCGGACACGCATGGTGAAGATACCGGCCGATAGAGAACATCCTGAAGAATAAGCCGGTACAAAACCATAGTAGATCCTTTCTTTTTCAAGCCTCTGTTCAGGCTTTTTGATTCTTTGTATCGGTTGATGATACAGCTTCCGCAGCCGGCTCTTTATATAGTCCATCCTTCTTCGCCATGTCCTCGATGGTAGCCGCTCTTTGCTCACTATCCGGGTGGCTGCTGGTCATTTTCTGCATCTTGCTTTGCTGGGCACCTTCGCTCAGCTTCGCCAGTTTGCGAAACGCCGATACTTCGCCCATAACATTATAGTTATTTCGTTTCAGGAAGGCATAGCTGTACAGGTCGGCTTCCGATTCCTGGCTGCGGCTGAACTTAGCGGTCAGTATCGCATTCGCCATCTCTCCCAACTGGCTATCGGTAAGGGTAGCTACAGCACCGCTTTGTGAAGCCGCTGCATCTGCTACAGCAGCCCGCTTATATGCCGCACGCATGGCATCGCGGGTATCATGGTTTTTTACATGCCCAATTTCGTGACCTATTACCGCCAGCAGTTCATCGTCGCTCATCATGTCCATCAGGGCGCTGAATACCCGCACGCTGCCATCGGCACAGGCAAAAGCGTTGATGTCGGTTACTTTATACACCTTATAGTTTAGGGAAAGGCCGTCTTCGTTTTTGTGGTTGCCAAATATTTTATTGAGCCGCACCGTATATGGGTCATTCTCATCTGCTACGGGGTTGTTGGCATCCATCCAGTCCACTGACTGTTTGGCGAGAGCCGCCGCATCGGCATCGCTAATGGTGGCGGCTTTTACGGCGCTGCCACCAGCTTTTAGGGCACGTGGGTTTAGTTTCAATTGGGCATTGGCGCCGGAAGCAATAACACTACCTGCTAACACGGTAGCAGCAATAAAAGAATTGATTTTCATTTCACTTATTTGAGTTGTTTGATTTGCAGCAGCACCGGTTCAACAATCATTCCTGTTTGGGCCGGCACTGTATATAATGAGGCAACTTATTTTTTACTGATGTAATGAATGCCGGCTAAAGACCGGCAGGAAGGAAATTTCGCAAAGATAAAAGCTGTGGAAGTGAGGTGCAGGCTTACGCCTGGTTATATAATCCACTTTATTGTTAATAGGCTGCAACGGGTTACGGTGCTCTTATTGTTAATATGGCGCATTCCTTGCTTATCCAACCCATAAAAACGGGATTAAAGCCCGGCATTTTTATAAATACCAACTACTATTATTATGAAATCAGGTATCATCACTTCTTTGTTTTTTGTTCTTTCCATGCTTTGTCTACACCCGTTGCAGGCGCAGGAGGAAGCCCGTAACAAGCTGGAGTTAAGCATTATGTATGGCGGAAAAACCATTACTGCTTCTCTTATTTCGGCAAGCACGAGCCTCACCCGTTACTCCGGCGATTACTACCCGTCCCAAACAACAGATTCGGCTACGGGCAAAAAGGAGCCTGCCGACGACAAGCGAAGCACGTTTTACCTGGTCCTGGTGGTAAAAAAAATAAGCCCCGACCTGTTGCGGGCCTTTGCCAAAAGAGACAACCGCTTCGACGGTACCATTACAATCAGCGATACGTATGGAAAAAACCCTGACAGAACCATTGCCTTTAAGGGCGGAACTATGGAAGGATACTCCGACCAGTTTAGCGGAGCCGACTACAACGATAGTTACTATGGTTCCAATGTTTCCATTACCTGCAAATCCATGACGATAAACGGGGTGGAGATAGAGCCGTAGGTGAAAGTGCAACTAAAAAAGGGGCAGAAAATGTACCCGCGGTCTATAAAAAAAAGGCAAGATTTAGGCAATTACTCAAAACAAATTCCCTGCAGGAATGTGATCGGGTTAACAAGCAAATTCTCTTACAGTTGATAAACCGGTTTAGTAAAATTAAGAATAGGTTGAATGCAGAGGTAAAAGTGAATAGGAAAGAAGTTGATTTGGTAAGATAGCTGCAAGCGATAAAACAGCAACGCAGCACATCTTACACTAAGTGCCATTGCCGAAAGAACAACATGAAGCCCTTACCGGTGCTTCACCACCGCAATTGCGTAAACAATAGATGAGATGCCACTTGGCAAAACATACCGAACGCCTTTCTTCCAATGCACAGGTGTAGGAAGCTGCAAGACATCATAGCCTGCTATGTACACATTATTATTTTAGAAAGTTATGGCGGTAGCCATACCTACATAGCCACCTTGCATCAGCTTTCTACTTAGCGTCTTTAATAGTTACACGGGTGCTACCCACACCTTCCGATGGTGTAACCGCTATAATGCTTACCTTTTTAGAAATAACAACCGGCGCCTCGCCCCGCATTGCTGGAAAAAATAGCAGTCTGCGGAAAGCAGAAAGGTTTATGAACAGGAAAGATCAGGTAAGGGGCAGTTGAAAATAAAAAGCAGAACCTTTGCCCACTTCGCTTTCAATCCAGATAGTTCCACCCTGCACTTCTACAAAATCTTTAGAGATGGCTAAGCCAAGACCTGTGCCTTTTTCTTTTGAACCCGGCACCTGGAAATAACGCTCGAATAAGCGCAGGAGGTATTGTTTTTCTATACCCGGTCCGTGGTCGGTAACAGAAAAGATGAGATTTTTATCCTGCTGATGAACATTGATTTCAATACTGCTGTTTTCAAATGAATATTTGATGGCGTTGGTCAATAAATTATTGATGACCCATGTTGTTTTATCCGCGTCGGCTTGCAGCGTGGGCAGGTTGTTTTGCGAGGTATTTTTTATTGTAATTCCTTTTTCTTTTGCACCGGCAGAAACTGCAGCAATGGAGTGTTGAACAATAGTTACCGGGTTTACTGTTGAAATACTCAATTGAATTCTGCCCGCTTCTGCCTGCGACATATTGAGTAGTTCACTCAGTATTTTCAGCATTCTTACATTGTCTGCTTTCAGGTTAGCTACCAGTTCTTTTTGTTCGCCAGACAACTTGCTTACGCGTTTATCTTCCAATAACTTCAAACTGAAGTCAGAAGATGCCAATGGCGTTTTTAATTCGTGTGAAATGGTAGCAATAAAATTGGTTTTGGCAACATCAAGCTCTTTAAAAGATGTGATATTTTTTAAAACGATTACTTTATTTTTTACGTCGCCCTGCTCTACTTCAATCACTTCTTTAGTGAAATAATTTTCCCTGTTATCTACAACGATTTTAAAAGGTGATATTGAACTATTTTCAATCAGATATTTAAACAAGTCATTCCTGTTTTTTACTTCTTCTACGGGCTTGCCAACCATTTGCTCTGACTTTACACCCAACAGTTGTAATGCCTGTTCGTTAGCAAACAGTATACGATCTTTTTTATCTATACCTATACTTGCATCTTTCAAACTATTTATAACAGCTTCTGCACGGCTTTTCTCAAACATCAATTGGTTTAAGTTGCTGCTTTCAAAATATTCAAGCCGGTCTGCCATGTTATTATACGCATCTGCCAGGTTCCCAAACTCATCTTTGTTGTTAATGTGGATGCGATATTTATAGTTCTTATTGGCAATTTGCCTGATGGCTTCTGTAAGCTGTGATATCGGGTTTGTAATGATAGAAGGAAAGTTTACAATAAATGTAAAAGCAATAATGAAGATAAGCCCGCTGAGCGATATGATAATGGTCAGCGCATCTTTTGCAGATGTTTCGGCCGTTTCGCTTTTGCTTTTAATAGCCTGCATATTCAGAAATAAAATCGTTTGCAATTGCTGATAAATACTATCGATATTCTGACGGCTCGTATCTCCTTTTTGCAGCTTTGTAAAATCAGCCTGTAAAGTATGGGTTACCTGCTGTTCGCCCTGCTCCGTAATATTATGTTCCTGCTGTTGCAAAGCCGTTCTAAAGCCAGCTACAGAACCGGAGAAATCGCTTTTTAGCTCTGTTAGCTTCTGCTGCATAGTATGGCAGTAAGAGAGACTTTCATAGTTTGCCTGCAATACATTTTTCGCATCTGCTTTCAACCTTGCCATATAAAAAATACTCACGCCGCCCGTTACTAAAATAAGTAAGAACAGGAACAATGTGCCGAGCCAGATTTTTCTTTTTACCGTTAATGCCATCAGGATAAGATAACGAGATCAATATTGTTTTTGGAAAGCGTTTGCAGCAACTGGTTAAAGATACTGGTGCGTAAAATAATCTGGAACAGATTGAAGTGTGGTTTACCCAGGCAAATGGTTGTAATTCCTTTTGCTGTTGCGGTTTCAATGATAACGGAAGCTACATTTTCTGCCTGTACCTGTATGACTTCTCCGCCTAACTCAATGGCATTTTTAAAGTTGTTGATAAGATGTCTTTGATCTGCCAATGCTATCTTATCTGACGCTTCTTTTGGCATTTGTACATATAATACATACCAGTTGCTGTTATAATAAGATGCCAGTCTTGCTGTTTTGCGAATGATGCGTTGTGCAATCTCATGATTTGATGATACACAAGCCAAAAAACGTTCATGGCGAAACGGTGTTTGCTTAGCTGTAATCTGGTAATCAACTTTGCGCTCAACCTGCCCCGCAACTTCTTTTAAAGCAAGTTCGCGAAGCTGTAAAATCTTATCGGGCTGAAAGAAATGGGTTAATGCCTGCTGTACTTTTGAAGGGTCGTAAATCTTTCCCGCTTTCAAACGTGCAATTAGTTCATCTGCTGGTAAATCTATATTTACGACTTCATCAGCAAGCTGCAGCATTTTATCCGGTATGCGTTCCTTTACTTCAACGCCGGTTATCTCTTTTACATCTTCATTAATGCTTTCAATGTGCTGAATATTTACGGCAGATATTACGTCGATACCTGCTTCCATAATATCTAATACGTCCTGCCAGCGCTTTTCGTTTTTGCTGCCGGGGATATTGGTGTGCGCCAGTTCATCTACCACTACCACTTCGGGATGAAGCAATAAGATAGCTTGTACATCCAGCTCACAGAGACTCTTACCCTTATAAAAAACCTGCCTGCGAGGAATGATGGGAAGACCTTCCACCAGCGCCTGGGTTTCTTTCCTGTTATGGGTTTCAATATACCCAATCCTGACATTTACATCATTCTGTAAAAGGCTGTGCGCTTCCTGCAACATGCGGTAGCTTTTGCCCACACCGGCGCTCATGCCGAGGTATATTTTCAGCTTGCCTTTGGCTGCTTTTGCGCTGTTTATTTTTTGCAGCCATTCTTCACCGGTGTATTGTTGTTCGTCAGGCATAATTTAGAAACTGATGGCTGTAGAAAAAGGAATGGCTGTGTTTGTATTTGTTTTCAAAATTGCCGGTTATTATATTTTTCATTCTTATTTCAGTTTATCTACGCCGATATTCAATTGTAACACGTTCACAACATCAGGACCGAACGTTCCTTTTTGAATGTGTGATGCTACCAATGCTTTTACTTTGTCCGAAGGCAGGCTTCTTTGTTTTGCAATTCTTGCTACCTGTATATAAGCGCCTTCGGGCGAAAGATCAGGATCTAAGCCACTGCCAGATGCTGTTACAAGTTCGGAAGGAATTTGTTCTTTCTTTACAGAAGGATTATGTACTAAAAAAGTATCAATTCTATCCTGAACAACTTTTAAGTAGTCGGGGTTGGTAGGACCTTTATTGCTGCCAGCACTACCGGCAGCATTGTAATCAACAGCAGAAGGACGGCTATTGAAATATTTGTCGTCAGTAAACTTTTGCCCTTCTGATTTATATCCCACAACTTTATTATTCACCAGTACGGTTTCACCTCTTCCCTTATTGGGCGCAGCCTGCGCAAAGCCATAAATGAGTAAGGTATAAGCACCTGTAAAAATGAAGATGCAAACCAGTGTAAGCCTGAGGGCTATCAAAACATTTTGTTTCATAGTTTAATTTTTAGAACCAGATAGATACGACCAGGTCGATGATTTTAATACCAATAAAAGGAATGAGAACTCCGCCAAAACCATAGATCAGCAAGTTTCTTCTTAATAAGGCGCTTGCTCCGATTGGTTTATAAGCTACTCCTTTTAATGCCAGTGGAATTAAGGAAGGAATGATGATAGCGTTGAAAATAACCGCTGATAAGATGGCGCTTTCCGGGCTATGCAGGTGCATAATATTAATTTTTTGCAAACCGGGGATAGAAGCGATAAACAGAGCCGGAACAATAGCGAAATATTTCGCTACATCGTTTGCAATAGAGAAGGTTGTAAGCGTTCCTCTCGTCATTAATAATTGCTTACCAATCTCTACAATTTCAATCAGCTTCGTTGGGTCGTTATCAAGGTCTACCATGTTGCCGGCTTCTTTAGCAGCCTGCGTTCCGCTGTTCATAGCAACGCCAACATCAGCTTGGGCAAGAGCGGGTGCATCGTTTGTTCCGTCGCCCATCATAGCCACGAGTTTACCACCGGTTTGTTCGGCTTTAATGTAGTTCATCTTGTCCTCCGGTTTCGCTTCGGCAATAAAATCATCCACACCGGCTTTAGTAGCAATATATTTAGCGGTTAACGGGTTATCACCTGTTACCATCACCGTCTTTACACCCATTTTACGCAAGCGGTCAAAGCGCTGCTGAATGCCAGGCTTAATGATATCCTGCAATTCAATGACACCTTTTATCTGGTTGTTTTCTGCAACAACAAGTGGCGTTCCACCATTCTCAGAAATAGATTTTACAACGGCAGCAGCTTCCGGGGGAAATGGATTTCCTGCATTCTGCGCCATATTGCGAACGGCATCCTGCGCGCCTTTGCGTATCTTTCTTCCACCCGTCAAATTCACACCACTGCTACGGGTTTCAGCCGTGAATTTGATGAACTCCATACCTTCACCTTTTTTCTGATTTATACCTTTGGATAACGCCAGCTCAATAATAGATTTTCCTTCCGGTGTTTCATCTGCTAATGAGCTAAGAGCCGCCAGTTCGATAAACTCTTCTTCACTTACATCATTTACTGCATGGAAATGAGTTGCTTTTCTGTTTCCGATTGTTATTGTTCCTGTCTTGTCTAACAACAAAGTATCTATATCACCAGCCGTTTCCACTGCTTTACCACTTTTAGTAATTACGTTAGCGCGTAGCGCTCTATCCATACCCGCAATACCGATGGCACTTAATAAACCGCCAATTGTTGTGGGAATCAGGCAAACAAATAAGGAGATAAAGGCAGCAATGGTAATGGGTGTATTGGCATAATCACCAAATGGCTTTAGCGTTACGCAAACGATAATAAACACAAGTGTAAAGCCAGCTAACAAAATAGTTAATGCAATTTCATTCGGTGTTTTTTGCCGGCTGGCGCCTTCTACCAGGGCAATCATTTTATCTAAAAATGTTTCGCCTGGTTTTGTAGTAACTTCTACCACTATGCGATCTGATAACACTTTCGTGCCACCGGTTACCGATGATTTGTCACCGCCTGCTTCACGAATCACAGGCGCACTCTCACCGGTTATGGCACTTTCATCAATGGTAGCAATTCCTTCTTTAATCTCACCATCCATCGGTATCAAATCTCCGGCTTCACAAACAAAACGGTCGCCTAACTCTAATTGAGATGATGGTACAATCTTAATTTCATCAACCTGTATTTCGCTTACAGCAAACATTTTTTTTGCAGGTGTTTCTTCTCTTGTTTTGCGAAGGCTGTCTGCCTGCGCTTTACCACGTGCTTCGGCTATGCCTTCGGCAAAATTGGCAAAGAGAAGCGTGAGAAATAAAAACCCAAAAACGATGAGGTTGTAAGCCAGGCTGCCTTGTGTTATTTCGCCTGATGCAATCCAGATGCAAACAGCTAACATAACGGCTGTTCCAATCTCAACCGTAAACATAACCGGATTGCGAAACATCAGTTTGGGGTTGAGCTTAATAAATGATTGTTTTAATGCTTCTTTTACCAAAGCCGCTTCAAACAGTTTATTTGATTCTTGTTTTGACATAGTATTTTTTTGAGTCCGCAAGCCGGAAAGACAGCAAGCCAGAAAGAAAAATCTTTCAGTCTTTCGGACTGATAAATGATTTATTTAATTCCTAAAAACTCAGCGATAGGACCTAAGGTTAATGCCGGGAAAAAAGATAAGGCGGCGACAATAAAAATGACCGCAAATACCATGACACCAAATGTTGAAGTATCTGTTCTTAATGTGCCTGCGCTTTCGGGGATAAACTTCTTTTTTGCAAGGATGCCTGCAATAGCAACCGGTCCGATGATAGGCAGATAGCGACTTAACAACATAATAATGCCGCAGGCAATATTCCAGAATGGTGTATTATCGCCCAAGCCTTCAAAACCACTTCCGTTATTTGCCGATGAGGAAGTAAACTCGTACAACATTTCACTGAAACCATGGTTACCGGGATTGTTCAGCCAGCCTGCATATTCTGTTGGGTTATGTGCATACAGGTAAGAGGAAACAGCAGTTCCAACTAATATTAAAAATGGATGCAGCAATGCAATGATGGCTGCTATCTTCATTTCCTTAGCTTCTATCTTCTTGCCTAAAAACTCAGGTGTTCTGCCCACCATTAAGCCGCTGATGAAGACGGCTATGATGATGTAAACAAAGAAGTTTAAAAATCCAACGCCAACACCGCCATAAAAGCAATTGATCATCATACCCAGCATAGCACACATGCCGGTAAGCGGTGTAAAACTATCGTGCATTGCATTCACAGAGCCATTAGAGGTACAGGTTGTTGTAATTCCCCAATATGCCGAAGCTGCGGGTCCAAAACGCACTTCTTTGCCTTCCATACTTCCCAGGTTTTGCAGTATCCCCATGTTTTCAATGGCTTTATTTCCGTGCATTTCCTGGTTGATAGAAGGGATTAATAACAATAGAAAACCTAAAGTCATTACACCAAAAATCATTAGAGGAAACTTTCGTTTCTTTACTACATAACCTAAGGCAAATACCAACGCGATAGGAATCAACAGGATGGAAATATTTTCCACCATGTTTGTAAGGAAGGTCGGATTCTCTAATGGATTCGCAGAGTTGACACCGAAGAAGCCACCACCATTAGTACCGAGTTGTTTGATGGCAACCATGGCTGCGGCAGGACCACGGCTTACATGTACGGTATCGCCCTGTAAAGAAATGTACTGGTCTTTTCCTTCAAACGTCATTGGTATTCCATTGAGCAATAATAGCACAGCAACAACGATAGAAAGAGGTAATAACACCCTCGTGCACGACTTAATAAAATAGTTATAAAAGTTGCCAAGCTTATCAGTCGTTCTTGCTTTTAAAGCTATAAATACAACAGCACACACTGCCATGCCAGCACCGGCGCTGATGAACTGGAATAGCATCAGCACCAATTGTCCGAGATAAGATACGCCCGTTTCACCGGAGTAATGCTGCAGGTTCGTGTTTGAAATAAAGCTTGTAGTAGTGTTGAATGCAAGGTCTGCCGTCATGGATGGATTGCCATCCGGATTCAGCGGCAGCCAGCCCATATTCATAAGCACGAACATGGAGAAAAGAAACCAAACTAAGTTAATAACCAGTAAAGCAATTAAGCTTTGCTGCCATGTCATTTCGATATCTGGTTTAATACCACTGAGTCTGAAGAATAATTTGTCAAGTGGGTTAAGAACCGGGTCAAGCCATGTTCTTTCACCTTCGTACACTTTGCCAATATATCTGCCTAATGGTATGGCTAATACGAGGGTTACTATAAACATGGCATAAACGCCTAATAATTGATTGTCCATAAATTTAAAATGTTGAATTGGTTAGAATTTTTCCGGTTTTACAAGTACATAACAGATGTACAGGAAAACAAGGATAGAAATGATGAATAAGTAAATCATAATATTAGATTTTATCAAACCATTGAATGGATTTAAAGAAGACCGCGAAAAGAAGCAAGCCACCGGCGATAAGAATGATTGTCATTGTAAAGTATTTTTCTCCTGTAATGCCAAACGGAATGCCCTGAGATTTATAACGTGTCGCATAGTCACCGCAAAACCAATGCAGATAAGGATTTCAGAATTTTATTGAAACTTTTATACAACTGTATATAAATGAAAAACCCTTTCAAAATGAAAGGGTCTGTTTTCAAAATGATATGGTTGCGATCTATTTAGCGATGTTGTATTCTTCCATTTTACGATAGAGAGTAGTAAGGCCAATATTCAATAATCTGGCAGTTTCGGTTTTATTGCCATTGGTATGTTTAAGCACTTTTTGAACGTGTTGTTTTTCTATCAGAGACAAATCATAAATATTCTCTGTATGGGTGGTGGAAGAGCGCAGATCGTGCGGCAAATTGTCTTTAGTTATATACTCATCATCCGCTAATATTACAGCGCGTTCCGTTACATTTTTTAACTCACGCACATTGCCTTTCCAATAATAGTTCTTTATTAATATTTGTGCTTCCTCTGTAACTCCTTTTATTTTTTTATTTGTCTTTTCTGCAAAAATTTGCAGGTAATTATTTGCCAACAGTAAAATGTCATCTTTCCTGTTGCGTAGCGGCGGCAATTCTATTGCAAACACATTCAACCTGTAGAATAAATCTTCTCTGAAAGCTGCTCTGTTTACTTCATCCTGCAGGTTACGATTGGTAGCAGCAATGATGCGCACATTCACTTTTGCAGGTTTGGTATCTCCTACTTTTATAAATTCAGATGTTTCCAATACGCGTAGCAGTTTGCTTTGCAAATCGAATGGCATTTCACCTATTTCGTCTAAAAACAAAGTGCCTTCATTGGCCTCTTCTATCAAGCCTTTTTTATCCCGGATAGCACCCGTAAAGGCGCCGGCTTTATGACCAAACAATTCACTCTCCAGCAACTCCCGCGAAAAAGCGCCACAATTAACGGCTAAAAAAGATTTGTCTCTTCTTTTACTACTGTTATGAATTGCCTGTGCAAACACTTCTTTGCCGGTTCCGGTTTCTCCTGTCAGCAATACCGTCGCATCGGTCTGCGCTACTTTTTGAGCCATTTCTTTAGCAGCAACAATAGCAGTTGAACTACCGGTGATACTGTCAAAGCTGTACTTTTTTTCTACCCGTTTTTCTAACAGTTCTATCTTTTTTCGCAGTTCAACTTTCTCTACTGCTTTATATAACAGGGGAATGAGCTTATCGTTGTCATTGCCTTTGGTTATGTAATCAAAAGCGCCATTTTTCATGGCTTGAATTCCGTCAGGAATATTGCCATAAGCAGTCAATAAAATGATTTCAGGTAACGGGTATTTCTTCTTGACTTCACTAATAAAATCAACACCATTTCCATCCTGCAATTTTACATCGCATAAGATGATATCAGGCGGCTCTCTTTCAATCGCTTTATAACCAGCTTTTAAACTATTCGCTTCTGAAACAGAAAAACCTTCTAACCTGATAATGCGAGCTAAAAGGCTTCTCAATTTCTCTTCATCATCTATGATTAATATATTAGCTTCCACACAGCAATAATAATTTATAAAAACACGGCTCAACGAATTATGTTGCAAACAAACCTCAGTAAACATTCCAGCTTTATCATCTCTAAGGGCTCTGTCACGTCTGAAGTACTCCCCAAGATTTGGATAGGATAACTGCTCATGTAAAAGAGAGCAAGTAGCAAAGAGAACAAAAGCCAGCAAAGCTTTTTTCTTTCTTTCTTCTCTGTAATGTCTTCGCTCCGGGGCATTGCGGTGTTATACTATCATTTACTCAATATTCACCCCTAACTCACTGTAGTTTACAACAATAATGCGAAGCTTGTACTGCAATTTAGCTTTGCCTAAGCGCAATTTACCATACCTTCAACACAACGTCCCAAATAAGAAAACAATCAACCTTGTCTCACAATAAGGTCTCAGTCAATATGTCTTCGATACTTGTTCGATTGATCTTCGATAAATAAAAAAGGAAAAACGGAGAAAAGAGAAAGCTAAGAACAAGTAATAAAATAAAGTAACAAACGTACATTTATAAAAACAAAAACGGCAGCGCATATAGCCCAAATCGCCATCAGCTAACAACTATCAACAACCAGCAGAATTATAACACAAGGCTATCCAGAGAGCCCTGCGAAACTCTCTGGATAGCCTTGTAAAAAAAGTCTCCGACTTACACAACAACTTTCAATCACATCTCATACCCACTCTATCCTCTATTATAAACAAGAACATTAACTAATTATCCTTTCTGTTCAATCTATCATCACTTGACGAACTGCTAGTTGTGCTGCCTGGAATCTGCTCTACATCTACTTCTGTTTTGCGTACGGAATCACGCACGGTTTCACTGCGTTCAGTAGCTTCCTTACCCAAACTTACTTCTTCTACTACGCGGGCTTCCTTCGATACTACCGGTACTTCAGCATATTCTTTTAACTCTACCTGACCTTCTTTGAACGTATCAAAATCTGAAGATGTAGCCGGGCGGTTTACCGGGTTGCGGTTTACATAAACACGCTCTTCCCGCAGGCGGAGATTTTCTTCTACCTGGCGCTCAACAATACGGCTCCGCAAGCGTGCTCCGCCCGTTTCTACGGTGCGTTTGCCTACCTGCAAATTTTCTTCAATAATTGGAATGGAAGTAGCACCTGTTGTGTCGTTATCGCTTGTAGCTTGTATTTGATTCACCTTATCAGAATTGTCGCTCATTACATCATAATCAGAATCTGGCGTAGTTGCTGTAGCGCCTGATGTTTCATTAAATACACCTACAGGTGCTGCGCCAGTGTTTGTATCGTAATTATTATAACCGTCTGCATCTTCATCTACATTCGCCGCACCACATTCATCTAAAATGTCCGCTGCTCTTTCTGCTTCATTTGCCGAAGTAGTATGCACGGTAACAATCGAGTTACCACGACTTGCATACTGGCTGTAGCGGTTTGCCTGGCTATTGCTGGTATCATCATCGTCATCGCTGCCAAACAGGTTTTTGAAGAAACGGCTTACCCCGCTTTCTTTTTCGTCATCTTTATCCAGGTTAAAATTGGTGCGGCTGATGTCTGTGCCGGAGCTGCCCGTGTTAACAGTACCTGCGGCTCCATTGCTGCTGCCGATAGATAAATCTACATCATTGTTAGAAAAGCCATTGCTCTTCAGTTGCTCAACGGCTGCTTGTGCTTCACTGGCTGTATTAAACAAGCCTACTACTGTCTGATTCATAATTTGTGTTTTTATGGTATTCTCTAATAATTATTTTTCCATTACCGACACTCGCTTTACGTCAACGGTTTCAGTCCGTAAAGTAATGTGCTGAGGCTCTGTTGTCTGCGTCACTCTTTTTGTGATTCTTACTTCTTCCACCAGCAACATCCGCTTAACTAACACTTCTTTAAGTACCGGTAAAATAAATGTATCGCCTTCCTGCCGCGCTGTTGGTACGGCATCATCGTTTACATATTTATTAATCGTCACATGCTCTATGTGGTATACCTCGCTTTGCAACGCCACATCTACGGCTTCTGTTGTTTCCAATACCTTTTTGGTTACCGTTATGTTGGCTGTTTCAACTCTTTTTTTTCCAACAGAAGCAAACTCTTCTATTACCGGTATCACCACTTCTTTTTCATCGGGGCGAAAGCCATTTGCTTCACCCAGGTTTGAAAAAGACCCGTCGTTTATCATACATTTAAAAATCGAAAAAATATGCCACCACGCTTAATGGTTGATACTGTGCTTTTTACATAAAAAAATATAATTTGTTCGGGGTAAGGAAAGTGTAGAAGCTGTGGAAATGTGTACTGATAGTAGTTCCGCTTTGTCTCCGGTTATTGTTGTTTAAGTTTTATTTTCTTGCCAATTGTTTACTTCCGCTTTACAGGTGTATTCAACAATATAAGCTTTATGTAAACCAACATAAGATTTGATTGGTGCGGGCATCAATTTATGAAATATACCTACGCATAAAGTCTTTAAAAATTCGCTGTACCTGTACAGTAGAAAAAGATAAACAATTTGTAGGCGCCGGCACTTTAAGCATGATATTAGTAACGCAGGGTGAGGAATTTTAAACATCTGTTGCATTTACTATGAAAAGCTTTGCTCGCAATTGCGGCTTAATCGTATTCGCTTTGTTCTTTACGTTGTTACTATCATTTTGCGGTACAAGTGAAGAGAACAGTCATATAATTTCATCAGGCAGTTCTACACCTCCCGTAATAAAGAAAAGCACAGCAATGCTACAGGAGCCGTCAACAGTTGCAGCGTCTGCAACAGATTCTTTAATTCCCGATGCAAAAGAGGAAACGGAGAAAGATTCGATTAGCGCTAAAATCGGTGTTCGTAAGGATAAAGTAAAAGTGGTAAGTATGAAGGCGGAATTAGATTAGGTTTATTTTTAGCCTTCTAAGCTATAAATGACCTAAAATTAGTCTAACTTAATTTTGAACCCATACTTAGATAAAACAAAAAAGGATAAACAATTCAGTTAGTAAGGTTTATTCTTTGCTACAATTACGGCTGAAAATTTTAAAACGAAACAATCACATCTATGGCAGATTTACATGTACAGCCGAAGAAACAATCTTCCTGGCTTCCGTGGCTCATCGGAGCGCTTATTCTCATTGCTTTATTGGTTTTCTTATTACGCAGTTGCAATAAAACAGACGCGGTTGCAGGTACAAATACAGACAGCACGGCTACAGGCGGCGCTATAGCTACCACTACGCCTTCCGGCACATCAACACCCGATTGGGCTGATGTTGACAGGAATGCACCGGCTGCTAACTATGATGAAATCACTAATAAGGATATCAGCGTAAGAGGCAACAACAATTATGGCATATATAGTTTAGGCGAAAACATTCTGTTTGAAACTGACAAAAGCACCATCCGGAAAGATGCAGAACAAAACCTGCAGCAGCTTGCCGCATCTATTCAAAAACGCTTCAATGGTGGCAACCTGCGTGTGTATGGCTACACCGATTCGGTTGGCACGCCTGGTTATAACAAAGATCTCGCACAGCAACGCGCCGAAGCGGTAAAAAGCTGGCTGGCAACGAATGCCGGTATCGATTCCGGTAAAATTTCCATCAACGCTATTGGCGAAGGAGCACCGGTAGCTACCAACACTACAGCAGCCGGACGGCAGAAAAATCGCCGTGTAGAAGTAGTGGCACGAAAAGCGAAGTAAACAAGTGCATTTTATTACTCACAAGGAGCTTTCAAAGCTCTCATAAATAATACAGTTATGGCAACGAATGAAAATGAAGGCAAACGCCTGCAAAGGTTAAAGCATAGCAATTACGAAGTGGCAGATGGCGAGCCGGATATCCGTGGCTGGGATGTAAAAAACGCTGAGGGAAAAACAATTGGCGAAGTAGATGAACTCATCTTTGATGTACAGTCACTCAAAGTGCGCTACATGGTGGTTGATTTGGATGACAATGACTTTGATCTCGACAATCGCCACGTACTGATTCCGATTGGGCTTGCCGAGCTGCATAAAAGTGATGATGATGTAATAGTGCCCGGTGTAACAGCAAAGCAGCTTGCCCTTTTGCCAACCTACCAGGATGAGATTACATCAAGCGACGAAACAACTATCCGCGACACATTCGCCGGTATCGGCACAGCCGGTTTAGGTGCAGCTGCGCTTACAGGTGGCAATGCAGCTGATTTTTATGCACATGAGCATTTCAATCAGGACAACCTGACTAAGAACCGCAGAACTGATGTAGCTGCCACAGACGATACAACGGCAATTCCTATTATTGAAGAGGAACTGCAGGTCGGTAAGCGAACCGTGCAAACAGGTGGCGCTTATATCAAATCAAGAATGGTAGAAAAGCCGGTGGAAGAAACTGTGAACCTGAAGGAAGAACGCGTGTTTGTAGAAAGAACACCGGTTGACCGCCCGGTAGATACCACCGGCTTTGATGCTTTTAAGGAAGAAACCATAGAATTGAAAGAGCACGCAGAAGTACCCGTAGTGTCCAAAGAAGCACGGGTAGTGGAAGAAATAACACTCGGAAAAAATGTAAGCGAGCGCGATGAAACCATTCACGATACTGTACGTAAAACAGAAGTGGATATTGAGAATTTGGATAGACCCAAACACACTACGTCTGCTACTGGTTCATCGGGTATTTTATAATAATTATTTTTATTGTATTGTTTATGATTTATAGTTAAGAGGCTGTTTCGAGACAGCCTCTTTTTTATTCGGATACCTGATGGAGAAAGTTCTCGTTTAAGCGATTCTCAAAGCCTTCATTTTACTTTTGAGTCAGCCTCTCTTCTTTCACGCAATGTCTCCGCTCCAGGGACATTGCGGAAAAGAAGAGTTTAAACGGTTCTATTGCTGGTGAAAATGTTGTTGATGCCTGCGCCGGTTCTGGCGTCTTTTAGATAGTTGTACGCGTCATCTGACCATCTTGTGTAACCTATAGTTTTATATTTTAACCGATGAAAAATTGGTTTACCAAAAGTTGTATTAATAAAGCCCGGTATTGCTGATACGTTTGGTAACTGTTGTAATGCGGCTGAATTAAAAAGTCGATCAACGGCGTGTTTACGCTCTTTTTAAGCGATACACCATTGCCTGATTTATCGCCCATTATGTACAAAGCTGTGTGCTGTGCTAAGCTGGTATCAATGTATTCTATCGCCTTTTTTTGATTATACACAACGCCGGATACTATATAAGGTAACGACAGGATGGTCATATGCCCGTCTGCCAAACCATACTTCGGGTATAGGATGAGCAAACCCTCCGGTATAAGATAAGCATAACATTTCAGTCAATAAAAAAGGCTGTGCGCTAATAGCGCACAGCCTTTTTTATTGACGTCAGTTTTTTATCCTAAATACGCTTTCAGCGCGCTGCTGTATCTCGCCTTTTGCAAACGCTTAATGGCGCGCTCTTTAATCTGGCGGATGCGCTCCTTGGTAAGGTCGTACTTCATACCAATCTGCTCAATGGTATTTCCGCTTTCGCCATCCAAGCCAAAATAGGCATTTACAATTTCAGCCTCACGTGGTGACAGTGATTTCAAAACGCGGCGAATTTCTTCGCGTAGCGAATCTTTCATTACGTCTTCATCAGTATCGTCGCTGCCTTCTAATAAGTCGCCCATCGCCACGTCTTCCGCTTCGTGCACAGGTGCATCGAGTGAAGTGTGGCGCGTATTGCTCTGGAAAATATTATTAATTTCCGTTTCGCTCATTTCGAGGATATCTGCCAGCTCCTCGGTTGACGGCTCGCGCTCATGTTCCTGTTCGAAAGCCATGTAAGCTTTATTGGCTTTATTGTAAGTGCCGATTTTATTTTGCGGTAAACGAACCAGACGACCTTGTTCAGCCAAAGCCTGCAGAATAGATTGACGTATCCACCATACAGCATAAGAGATGAATTTAAAACCCTTTGTTTCATCGAAACGCTGTGCAGCTTTTATCAACCCTAAGTTTCCTTCATTAATCAAATCGCTTAACGAAAGACCCTGGTGCTGGTATTGTTTAGCTACCGATACTACAAAACGAAGATTGGCTTGCACCAGCTTATCCAGTGCGCGCTGACTATCGCGTGGCTCGTGATGATTTTTTATGCGCTGAGCCAGCGTAGTTTCTTCTTCCGGGGTAATCATCGGGATTTTCGAAATTTCCTGAAGGTATTTTTCTACCGCCTGCGAATCACGGTTAGTGATCTGGGTAGCAATTTTAAGCTGCCTCATATTGATTTATGCTTGTTTAAATGATGTAATCTCGGTTACTAATTTCCAGAAGTCGTGCTTTGGTTGCCGTATCGCCTGATACAGCCTGCGAAGATACGGATAAACCGGCACATTCCGGCTTATTATTCCTGCAAAAATGAAGCGCGTTTCTCTTATGCTGAAATATTTATCGTCTTGTTCGGTACCTGTTAACAACAAAACGGCAGACAATCCATAAATGCTGCAGCAAAATATCGCAACAATTAACCATCTGCTGGTTGCTTCCTGCTCAAACTGGCTTCTTCTTTGACACCTTAAATCGCCTATCTTCGCGGGGCTGCCGTGAAAAATTAAAGGCTTTTCTTAATTCAGAATTACATTATGTTTCCAAAAACCAATCCCACCACCACACAGGCGTGGCTATTACTGAAGCGACATTATGAGGAAGAAATGAGTCGGACACACATGAAAGATTTGTTTGCGAAGGACACTGACCGTTTCAAAAAATTTTCTCTTACGGCTGAAGATATTTTATTCGATTATTCTAAAAACATTATTACTGCCAAAACATTGCAGTTGCTGCTTCAACTGGCAGCCGACTGCAGCCTGAAGGAAGCGATTGAAGCGATGTTCAGCGGCGAAAAAATCAACGAAACTGAAAACCGCTCGGTGCTTCATATTGCGCTTCGCAATTTGGGTGAGAACCCCGTAATGAGTGATGGGAAAGATGTGATGCCGGAAGTGCGTGAAGTGCGCGAACACATGAAAGCTTTCTGCGAAAAAGTGCATGGCGGCGAATGGAAAGGCTATACGGGTAAAAAAATAAAATACATTGTCAACATCGGTATTGGTGGAAGCGACCTGGGGCCGGTAATGGTTACAGAAGCGCTGAAGCCTTATTGGATGGAAGGCATCGAACCGCACTTTGTAAGCAATGTAGATGGCACGCACATCGCGGAAACGCTGAAGCTGATTACACCCGAAGAAACTTTATTCCTCATTGCATCTAAAACATTTACCACGCAGGAAACCATGACGAACGCTAATACGGCGAGAGACTGGTTTTTGGCGGCGGCAAAAGACGAAAAGTTCATTGCGCAGCACTTTGTGGCGTTGAGCACCAACGAAAAAGAAGTTACCAAATTCGGTATTGACCCGGAAAACATGTTTGTGTTCTGGGATTGGGTGGGCGGACGCTACTCTTTATGGAGTGCGATTGGTTTATCCATTGCGCTGACGATTGGCTACGACAATTTTGAATTGTTGCTGCGTGGCGCTTTCAATGTTGACAATTATTTTAAAACAGAAACCTTCGATAAAAATGTGCCGGTAATAATGGCGCTGGTGGGTTTGTGGTACACCAACTTCTTTGGGTCGCAAACAGAGGCTATTTTGCCTTACGACCAGTATATGCACCGCTTCCCGGCTTATTTTCAGCAGGGAAATATGGAAAGCAATGGCAAAAGCGTGGGTCGTGGCGGTCATCGCGTTTCTTATTCAACCGGACCGATCGTTTGGGGCGAGCCGGGCACGAACGGGCAGCACGCATTTTACCAGTTAATACACCAGGGAACGATACTAATACCGTGCGATTTTATTGCTCCGGCCGTAAGTCATAACCCGATTGGTGATCATCATGATAAATTGCTGAGTAACTTTTTTGCGCAAACGGAAGCCCTGATGAATGGTAAGACGGAGAAGGAAGTGAAGGCTGATATGAAGGATATGACGGAAGAACAGATGAAAAAGATCGTTCCGTTTAAGGAATTCCAGGGCAATAAGCCGACGAATTCATTTCTATTAAAAGAAATAACGCCGCAATCGCTGGGTAGTTTGATTGCTTTGTACGAACACAAGATATTTGTGCAGGGTGTTATCTGGAACATCTTCACGTTTGACCAGTGGGGCGTGGAACTGGGCAAGCAACTGGCTGGAAAAATTTTGCCGGAATTAAAAAACGACGAGGAAATTACCAGCCACGATTCATCTACCAATGGATTGATTAATGCATATAAGGCATTGCGGTAACTTATAGAACATGAATGGCACGGCTTACGGCACGGATGAAGACGAATATTACGTTTTGCCATGTTGTAAGCCGTTTTTAATTGACATATGTAATTACTAACCATGAAACAATTGCTGCTTCCCTTATTTGCGGTTCTTTTTTCTACCTCTTTTGGTCAAACCATTACTATACTTTCTACGAAACCGGGCGTTTCGCTGCGCGGGCTGAGCGTGGTTAGTGATAGTATTGTGTGGGCAAGCGGCAGTAAGGGAACGGTGGCACACTCGGCGGATGGCGGAAAGACGTTTGTGTGGCTGACGGTGGCGGAATACGATACTCGCGACTTTCGCGACATAGAAGCGTTTGATAATAACACGGCAATCATTATGGCGGTGGCCGAGCCGGCTGTTATTTTAAAAACAAACGATGGCGGAAAGAACTGGAAACAGGTATTTGTAGATACAACAAAGGGAATGTTCCTTGATGCGATGGATTTTGTAGGGAAAAACGGCATCTTGGTGGGCGATCCCATCAGCAACCGGATGTTTACTGCTTTTAGTACAGATTCAGGGAATACATGGTCGCGCAATAAATACGGTACGTGGTTAGATTCGGGCGAGGCTTTCTTTGCTTCGAGTGGTACAAATGTGAAACTGCTGCCGGTAAAAGGAAATATATTCAGGCATGCGGCGGTAAGCGGCGGTACGCACGCAAATATCATTGGCAGAGGAAAAATAAAGCTGGCGATGGTGCAGGGAAAAGAATCTCAGGGCGCTAACTCGATAGCGGTGTATATACCCACGAAACGGATAGTAGTGGTGGGCGGCGATTTTGCCAACGATACAGACACAGCGGGCAACTGTTTGTTTTCTGCCGACTTTGGCGATAGCTGGCAACGCCCGCAAACGCCGCCGAGTGGCTATAGAAGTTGCGTGGCGTTCATTGACGCAAATAAATTAATTGCCTGCGGTACGTCGGGGGTAGATATGTCGGGCGATGGCGGCAATAACTGGCGATCCCTGTCGGGTGAAAGCTTTCATGTGTGCGGGAAAGCGAAGGCGGGAACGGCTGTTTTTTTGGCGGGAAAGGATGGGAAAATTGGTAAATTGGAGGAGTAAGTGGGTTGATAGCGGATAGTTGATAGATGTCAGAAAACAGATGATGAATAGCAATTGGGAGATGATAGTTGGTGGTTGATCGTTGACGTTAGTAATGGAGAATACAGGGAATATTTCTGGTTGTGGGGCTGCAGGGGATTTTTTTTGGAGTCTATTGTTATGATTTTGTTGTGGATAGGGTTGGTTCCTTTTGCAAAGCAGCGGAAAATGATCTTTGCGAAGCTGGAAGGGGCAATTAAATTTACTGCCGCTGGAAAGCCCGATAACAAAAGGTATAGTATTAGGTTCGGTGTTTACAACTATTGGTGAGGATGTTGCACCATTTATCTCACATTCCGCATTTCTAATGCATAAACAGATCGCATGAATTCATCATTAAAGACTAAGTTGTTCTTTTCGTTTTTCCTGTTCTCTTTATTTACTCCTTATTATTCATTACATGCTCAATCAGCAGCAAAACCAATTGCAACCACACAAGCCAAAAAACCAAAGCTCGTTGTCGGCATCGTTGTCGACCAAATGCGCTGGGACTTTCTCTACCGCTATTCCAGCCGTTACACCAATGATGGCTTTAAAAGGTTGCTGCGCGAAGGCTTCTCCTGCGAAAACACTATGATACCTTATACACCAACCGTAACCGCTTGCGGGCACACCTGCGTTTACACTGGTTCAGTGCCTGCTGTGCATGGCATTGTGGGCAACGGCTGGTATAGCCGCGAGCTGAAGCGCAATGTATATTGCGCCGAAGACACCACCGTAAAAACCGTTGGCAGTTCATCAGCGGAAGGCAGGATGAGTCCACGCAATATGCTGGTAACAACCATGGGTGATGAATTAAAACTCGCTACCAATTTCAAAAGCAAAGTCATTGGTATTGCTATTAAAGACCGTGGTGCAATATTGCCAGCCGGCCACTCCGCCGATGCCGCTTACTGGTACGATGGAACGGTAGGTAAATTTATTTCCAGCACATTTTATATGGATTCATTGCCACGCTGGGTGAATGATTTTAATAACCGGGGATTGCCACAGCAATACATCAGTAAAGGCTGGCAAACTTTATATCCTGTTGGCACATATACACAAAGCGCACCCGATGAAGAACCCTACGAAGGCAGGTTCAGCAACGAAACAACATCTTCCTTCCCGCACACACTAAAAGGCAGCGATAAAGAACCTTACGAGATATTAGCTTCCACGCCATTCGGCAATACTTACACATTAGAGTTTGCAAAAAAAGTAATCGAGGAAGAACATCTTGGTAGCGGCGCTGTTACCGATATGCTTTGTGTAAGCATCTCTTCCACCGATTATGTTGGTCACCAGTTTGGTCCTAACTCCGTTGAAGCAGAAGATACTTACCTGCGCCTTGATAAAGACCTTGCTGCTTTCTTCCAGTACCTTGATAAAACGGTAGGAAAAAATCAATACACCGTTTTTATTACAGCAGATCATGGTGCATTACAAACACATGGTTTCCTTGAGGAACATCGCATTCCGGCTGCTTCGTTTGATGATAGAAAATTAAGAAAAACCCTGGATTCATCATTACAAGTGCAAGGTGTTTCCAATGCCATTACCGATGTTCAGAATTACCAGGTTTACCTCAATTATGATGGCATCGAAAAAGCTAATAAAAGCAGTCAGGATGTGAAGGCCGCCATCATTCAACAATTGTTGCAAATGCCTGAAGTAGCCGATGCTATTGACCTTCAATCAATACCTTCCACAACTTTGATTGAACCACTAAAAACAATGATGACGAACGGCTTTAATAAAAAGCGAAGCGGCGATATTCAATACATACTAAAAGCCGGCGGGATATCAGGCTATGCAAAAACCGGCACTGGTCATGGCGTGTATTATCCTTACGATGCACACATTCCCCTCGTATGGATGGGTTGGGGCATTCATCCCGGCAAAACCAATGTGGTAACCTATATGAACGACATTGCGCCAACAGTTACGGCATTATTACAAATCCAGATGCCGGATGGCTGTACTGGAAAGCCGATTGTTGAAATAACGGATAAGAAATAGGTACGTTTACCGACGGATTATGTTACTGTTATCTTTAACCTTAGTAACACAAAATTCCTTTGTTGACAGATAATCCTATTACCTTTCTTTCCCTGTAAGGTAATAGGGTTACCTGTCAATTTGTTGTAATTATTGAGGCTATTATCTATTCCTCCGCATATTCAACAAACGTATAGCTGTCTTCGTTTTTGCTTATCCTGCACTTCTTTCCCACAATGTTTTTAAAGCGACATTCTTCAGAGTTGCCGAAGCTTAGGTTAAACATTTTACATAGCTCTTTTTCCGAACCGGGAATCAATGTATAACATTCACAATCATCGAGTGTGAAATAGAGTTTTAATTCCGATTCAAACAAAGGATTCACTTCTAAAAATTCCACTCTGGAAATAGCAACCATACATTCCATAAAACAGTTCCCTGCAGGTGTTTTTCTGCTTGTTTTCTACAGGCAAATATTGTTCTGAATAAATGGGTTTATAAAAATAAAAAAGGTACTGATGCAAATCAGTACCCTCAAACCTTGCTAACACATTTCCTATCTCTTTGAAACATCCTATTTTTTGAATAGTGCTTCTTTGAGAATCCCTTTTACAGGATAGATATGTTTTTGCAACGGTCACTATAATGTTTGCAGAATTTGTTCCAACAAGTTCCCAAATGCCGTGAAGTGAATAAGTAAACCCAGAAATTTTTTTGGATGCACATTTTGCGATCCGATAAAAGGATTCAACATTCTGCAAAAGAAATTTTCACCCTGAATCTTGAATGTTCTGACTGTGAAGAAAGTGTTCTACTATTCTTTTCCATCAGTTGTTTCGACAGCCACAATTCCAATCGTAAGCCCTCTTGTAGCTGGCTGGCATTACGGGTGCATTCTGTGTCAATTTTTTCTACACTCACAGGTTCAGTATCAGTTGCCTTGCTGATCTGTAAACAAACCTCATGTTCTTCTTGTTTAATCAGTTGATCAATAAGCGGGTTGTCTCTTCCATAGGTAACTGCATTTGTAACCAGGTTGATAATTGAAATGGTAACAACCGGTTTGTTATCATTGATGAAATTTCTCATTGGTTTTACATCGTTACCACCAGCCGTTATGGTGAAAACAGGCGGCATACTCATTCTATTTCTCATCACTTCGCTGTCGTTTTTGCGAAGCTGATCAAGCATAATTTCCTGCTTTTATAATTGTATAGCAGCATAAAGAGAAGGCGTTTATTCTTAATAATTTTAAAAACAATTTACTTCAATTCCGCCTATAGAAATCTGTCTATGTTTTGTGTTTGTGTAGTGGTTTTTTGAATAAATACAAAATACAGTTTTGGTAGCCATCGTTCGCCTCTGTTTTGATCGGCAGTTGCGTCCGCCGCGAATTAAAGTTCCGGGCAATGATTGAGCTTTTGCAAAAGCGAATTATGAAAGGCAATGAAATGGATTTGCTGCCAACAATCACACAATCTCTTCGTGCAGTTTTATGAGTTAGCCAATAAAAATATTGTAACCCGTTATGTAATTCTTTCAATGTTATCATCCTTCCCTTAAACCAATAATATGAAACAATGGATAATGGTGTTTTGCACCCTGCTTTTTCTTTCGCATGCATTTGCCGATGACAGGAACGAAGTCTCCGCCACTTTAAAAACAGTAACCGTTTATCGCAGCGGCGCCGAAATGATGCACACCGCAGCGGCACAGTTAAAAGCCGGCAGTAACGAAGTTATTATAGACAACATCAGTTATAATATAGACAGCAACAGCATACAGATAAAAGCACCTTCGTTAGTTACCATTCTTCACTTCGAGTTTTCGAACAATTATCTTACAAATACAACCCGAACGCAACGCGCGCTGATGCTGGACGATTCGCTGCAACGCCTGGAAGATGGCATAGAAAAACTGGATGCTTCCATAGCGAATACAAAGGAGCTGCTGGAAGTATTGAAACTGAACCGTGATATAAAGGGACAGCAAAACGGCTTGAGCGTAACTGAACTGCAAAAACTGATGGATTATTATGCAGCCAAATGGACAGAACTGCAGAATACTTTGACACAACAAAAAGGTAAGCGAAGCAAGCTGTTACTTCAAAGCGGAAGAGTGAAAGAGCAAATAATAGAAGAAGAAAAAAAGAATACCAGCACTGCCGGCAGGCTTACGTTGCAACTGAATGCAGCTATGCCAATAAAAGCAGATTTTACCATTACATATATCGCTCGAAACGCTTACTGGACGCCGTTTTACGAAGTAAGAGCCGATAATATACAGCAACCGGTAAAGCTATTGTATAAAGCGAAGGCTGTACAAACAACAGGCATTGACTGGAAGGCTGTAAAGTTATCTTTATCTACAGCTTCACCTTCGCATTCCAACAACGCGCCTGAGCTGGCTTCCTGGTTTCTGGGATATGTAAGCCCGGTGGTTCAATATGGTTATAATAATTCCCTGCAGGGAAAAGTTGCAGGGCTTTCCATAAACCCGCAATCCGGTTTAAGTGAAGTAGTGGTAACTGGTTATGGATCGGTTAGAGAGGACAGGGAACCTATCAACAACTATACGCCACCAAAACCTGTGTTTGTAGTGAATGGAACGATAGTAAGCGATGATGCCTTTCAGCAGATAGACCCGAGCAACATTAAAAGCATGAGCAAGCTAAAAGGCAATGAAGCGAAAGCCAGGTATGGTGGTGCCGCAGAAGGTGGCGCAACAGTAGTAAAATTGAAAGGCGACTTGCCGGATTATATTGCCATCAGCAACCAAACGCTAAACGCAACATTCTCCATTGATATTCCCTTCGATGTGCCTACCAACGGGAAAGGACAAACAGCAACCCTGCAAACGGTAGATGCACCCACATTATTTCAACACTTTTCGGTGCCGAAGCTTGATGATGAAGTGTACCTGCTGGCAAAGTTTCCAGCCTGGGAATCGCTCAACCTGTTGCCGGGCGAAGCCAATATTATTTTAGAAGGAACCTATGTAGGCAAAACCATCATTAACCCAAACACTACGCAGGATACATTCAGCCTCACATTGGGGCAGGATAAGCGCGTAGTAATACAGCGAAAAAAGCTGGCTGATTATAGCAGCGTAAAGTTTTTAGGCAGCAATAAACTACAGCGGTTTACTTACGAGATAACGGTGAAAAACAACAAGGCGGAAGCTGTGAACCTATTAGCAAAAGACCAATACCCGGTAAGCACAAATAAAGACATTGAAGTAGAGTTAAACGAGGCTAACGGCGCAACAGTAAATAAAGAAACCGGTTTGCTATCCTGGCAGTTATCGTTACAACCCAACGAGAGTAAAACACTGCGGTTTTCGTATAGTATAAAATACCCTAAGGACAGAACAATTAATGTTTATGAATGAGGATACTGCATTAGTTTCCCTTTCCGACAGCCCATTAAAAAGGTTCATTACTTATGTAATGAACCTTTGCTTTTATAGCGATAATATTTTTAGTGTAATACAATATAATAATCAAAAAAATCCTTAGACAATCCTTCCCATTACCGGGTCTGTCTTGCTCGCTTTCCCGGTTTCTATCCTTCCTGCATACTGCTTTCCAAAGTCTTTATCATTGTCGTCCAGCCTAATCGTAAAGCCATACCAGCCGTGGCTTTTAGCCGTATCAACTAATATCTTCTCCGTCTTCCCGGCTGCTACCATCTTCTTCTGGGTTTTGTTTCCATATTCTTCATCTATTACCATCACCGTTTGCGGCGCACTACTTTTATTCACAATGGTTGCAACTGCATTACTGCCTTGATAACTAACTTTTATTTCTATGTTCTTACTCTCAGGTTCCCCCCAAAACGATCTGTAAAATCCATTTGGTCCAAACACAATCAAAGAGTAATGACTATTATCAAAATCAGCAAGCTTCCACTCATCACTCACGCTATCACCTGCTTCTGTTGCATACGCCTGGTGCAGCAAAGCATTCCCTTTATAATGGCGTGAATGCACCGTAAAAGGCGCACCTGCCGAGTTTTTACCAAACACCTTATTTCCTGCTGAAAAATGAACCTGAAACCCATTTCCGTCCTCACTTACATTTCCATCCACATACAACTCATAAGGCAGCGCACACGCATCTCTTACACCCTTCTCCTGCGTAGGTATCAAAGGATGCCTGCCAGGGTGTTCAATCAACGCTCTCTGTTCCTCAACAGGTATCTTTTTATAGTTATCCGGCACGCCTTTAAACTTCGCTTCATGTATGCTTTCCACAAACGGCACCTTTTCAACAAAAGTCATATCCGCCTTCTTTCCGTCGTACTGTCTAAACACAGATGTCAGGTTGCCGCACACCGCTCTTCGCCATGTACTGATGTTCGTTTCCGGTATCGTCTTTTTATATTTTTTCTCTAAAAAATCTTCCAAAAACTGCAGCGACGATGTATGGTCAAATACCTCGCTGTTCACCCATCCGCCGCGGCTCCATGGCGAGGCTATCACCAGCGGCACACGGTAGCCCAAGCCAATCGGGCTCTCGCGCAGGTATTCCTCGTTAGCCTCTTTCCGCCGGTGTTCCTGCTCCATCGTTACAAAGTCGGTACTTGCATCTATACCCTTCGATGTTTTACCCGTTAGCGGCTCCTTTGGGTTTGGTGCCGTAAACGGCGATGCATGGTCGTAATACCCATCGTTCTCATCATACGTCAGTATAAAGATCGTCTTCTTCCACACCTCCGGGTTTTTCGTCAGTATGTCCATCACTTCCGATACATACCACGCCCCATACCACGCCGAGCTTGGGTGGTCTGAAAACGTTTCCGGCGCCACCAGCCAGCTCACCGTTGGCAGCGTTCCATTGTTCACATCTTCCCGAAACTGGTACAGCACATCACCCTTAGGTATGTTCACCTCGCGTTGTGTGCCTTTATCGTCGTAGGTTAATGTCTGCAGTTGATAAAAATGCGGGTCTTTACTGTTGTTGCAGAACGCCTTTTCGTGTATCGCCTTCTCCTTTGCCGACAGCGCCTCGTACTTTTGTCTTGTATAAACCAGCGCTTCCTGCTTCACCTTTTCCAGTTGTTCCTTTGCCTCTGCCAGCCGCTTTTTTTGCTTCTCACTTGTTGCATTCTTTGCCGATGACGCATGCACCGCATCTTCCAGTTGCGCTATCTCTTTCGGCAGTTCTGCCTGTGCCTTTTGCAGGTAGTTTATGTATCGTTCCGATAGCTTCACATTGTACTGCGTAAAGTATTCCAGCGGGTTGTCGCCAAAGTTCGCCATCCATTCATTTTCCTCGTCAGTGTATATGCTATCCGTGCTGATGTCGTTTTGGTACACCTTCCACTGTACGCCGTTTTCTTCGAGCCGTTCAGGGTAGGTTTTCCAGCTTACCATCGTATTATAGTCAGCATCTTCATTCCACACATTTGCCTGCTCAATGTTATCTTTTTTCTCACCCCGCAGCGTACCGCTCCAGAAGTATAACCGGTTCGGCGTGGTGCCCGTCAGCGACGAGCAAAAGTTCTGATCACACACCGTAAAGGCATCTGCCAGCGAGTAATAAAACGGGATATCTTCACGGTTATAATATCCCATTGTCAGGGGCATGTGTTTATACTCGTCATCGCCCGATTGCTTCACCGGCAGCCAGTTATCGTAATGCCCTTTATTGCGCGCATCCACCTGGTTGCCCCAGCTATGCGGCAGGCTGCTCATCCATGTCGCCTTTGTGTTTTTTATGTCAAGACGAAAAGGCGCATACGTATCGCCGCTCTTATCCGTTTGCAGCCATACATCATTCCCGTTAGGCAATATCATAGCACGCGGGTCATTAAAGCCCCTTACGCCCTGCAGCGTGCCGTAGGTATGGTCAAACGAACGGTTCTCCTGCATCAGGAATACGATGTGCTCCGCATCCAGGTACGTGCTGCCCACCGCCGGGTCTATCGCCATCGCCTTCTGTATAGCAGCCGGCAGCATGCTCCATACGCCTGCACCACCCGCCAGCAGCGAGGCTTTCTTTATAAACTCCCGTCTTGTATCCATAGCTGTTTATTGTGTGGGCTAAAGTAAGTACAGAGAAAGCAGAACTGCGTTAAAGAAAAATAATTAAAGAAGAGATAATGTGGAGAATAGTAATCACGACGCATGTTGAAAAGGCAGCCCGTCATTTCACAGTTGCCCTCGTCAAATGCTTGTCATAAATCACTCTTGCGATGGCATTGTGCGGAATCGATGATTATTTCTAAATGATATAGCGCATTCTTTACTGCGCTGTCTTCTGTCGGGTGATGGTGTAACCAGATGTTTGAATCTAAAGAGACGATTTTGCCGGTATTTTCCAGTTGGCAAATTCCATTTTTGTGTCTGGCTGAAAGTATAGTGAGAACCTGCCGCCTTCGGGTTCGAGTCAGAAACAATTTTTGCCACCATAAGCATTTATGTGTTTATCTTTTGAACCAGAAAACGCTTCATAATGTACCCAACTGAAACTTAATCCATTGTCATAAAAAAGGAATGCTCTTATGCAAACCTGCAGCAGACTGCTAAATAAATTCGGCTAACATCAAACTGTTTTGCAGTACACAAATCAAACAAGAGCATTCCTGTTATATTAATTCACTTCCAGGTGGTCTTTGTCAGGAAGTGCCGGGAACGCGTTGTGAGGTTCTGTCTGGTACCAGAATGCGGTGCTGGCAATATCATCCTGCAAAGGCAGGTATCGTCCTTCACTGCGCCAGCCCAAAGCCTGTATAGTTACCTTCAGGTTTTTATCAAACCGAATCGGATCAGTAATGTGCCAGCGGTACAAACCAAAGCGTTGCGCAATGCTGTAATGGCCATCGCCTTTTATGACTTGTGGCAACCCGGAATAAGGATTTGAAAATTCTGTGTAGTTCACTTCTTCTACGCCGGATGCATTGCGCTTGCGCGTATCAAAATCGTAAGCTCCGTTAAAATAATCTTCCGTGCCGGTGCCGTTGATTGTAGGATAGTCTTTATCACCATCCATAAAAAACTTGATTTCACCTTCGCCCCACCAGCCATTGTTGCGGGCGCCATATGCCATGTATGTGCCAACATACTGACCTTTACCGGCAATGCTATCTACCAGCACATAATCCTGTTTATAAGGCAATGGATTGGTGCGTCGAAACTGCGCATGAAAATAACCGGCTTCTTTTGGTACATCGGTTAATGTATAATCAACCTGGTAATACAACACCATATCATGCTCATCAATATTTTCCATAGTGATGCGACATTTTTTACGAAACGGCATGGTCCAGTAACAATTAAAACCACTGCCCGGATTGTCGCAAACAGCCAATGAATTAAGTTGAGAAAACTGACCCCAACCCATGCAGAAAAAATCTCCGACAGGTACCTCTACAGATGGCGTGGTTTCGTCATCCCAATAAAAGCGAATGATTGAGTAGCGCCAGTTGCCGGTAGGCGTCATCCAGATGTGTTTGATGGCACCGGAAGCATTTATTTCAGCCACTGTAAACGTGGTGTGCGCCTTTATAACAACACTGGGGCTTACCTTCCAGCCTTTGCCTAAATCACGGGACGCATTCATACCGGTGCCTGTAGTAGCCATACCGCCTTTGCCTTTTTCGCCGCTGAAATTCTCAGGACTGATGGATCGGGATTTGGCATCGGATGTCATGTACAGGTTGTCCATGTTTACATTCAATCCGTCAAATTTATTTTGTGCAAATGCAGATGCCGACAGCAAGCCGGCGAGGATAACAAGAACTCTTTTTTTCATAGTACAACAGAGATGGTAAAAAATGTTTACAAATATGGAAGCTGCTGCGTTTTAAGCCGGATAAAAATAGTTACTTCATAATTCATGACTACAATAAATATGTTTAGTAAGTACGCTTATTATCAAGGATAGGTTACTAAATGTAATTTCATTTTCTTTTTTCAGGTTTTTTGCAAAAAAGGAATAACCGCTGGTTTTTTTATAGACATGACAATTTTTATACAGCCGGCTTCAATTTATATAGTATTAATGCAAATAGTTAGAGACCCGTTTCATCATTCGGCCATTCGCCCAACGCCAATGTTGACAGAACCTTATTGAATAACAATCCGGCAACGCCAAACGAAGCCTGTTTTTCTTTTGTTGATTATGTGGTTAACAAAGCGAATGAGTATAAAATGAACATCAATTTCTGTATTTGTAAAGTGTTGCAAATGCAGGAATCACAACAGCATTAATTTCACATTCTATATCAGTAAAAAAGGCTCAGTCAAACATCTGTTGTTGACAATGAATCTCTGATGAGTTGTTTGGTATTTTGGTTGATGTCAAATGAACTGATAAGTTATTTTATCCCCGATAAAATTTTGTATGAAAAAAGAATTTTCGTCGTCCTTTAAACCGGAAGAATCAATAAAAATGTCGGGTAAATTGTGGATAGAAGTGAATGGCAAAAAATGCTTTGGTCCCGGCCCGGCTGAATTGCTGGAGCAAATCGATAAAACAGGCTCTATCAACAGAGCTGCGGGGGAGATGAATATGTCGTATAAAAAAGCATGGGAAATAATCAGCAACTTAAATGCAATCTTTCCAAAACCGGTAGTAGTAACACAAACCGGTGGTGAAAAAGGTGGCGGTTCATTCATCACAGCAGAAGCCAGGCGATTGATTCTTTACCATGAACAATTGCGGAAACGTTTCCAGTTGTTTTTAGAAACAGAATCTAAAAACTTCTCTGCAAATTTTTAGCTATAATCTCTTTTTTGCAGCTTATTCATTTGTCATCCTGACTATCAAAATGGTTGCGTAATCATTTTACCAAGTCTTCATAATCTCCCTGCGTATCTATATCTATAGCGCCTTTCGGAAATGAAATGACTGCTACATCATCTTTATATGAATTGATTATTTTTTTGGCGCCATCGGTTCCTTGTAAGGATAGCAAAGCATCAAAATAAACAGACGAAAACAAAGCCGGAACACCAGCCGTTTCTTCATATTCGCAAGCTATAATTCCCTTGCCTGTTGCCGTTTTTTTTGCCATCATTTCTTCTAATAAACCAGATGAAACAAATGGCTGATCGCAAAGCATAACAATAACGGATGACAAATGGGGCTGCTTTGCTAACAACGCTGAAAGTCCACCCTGGATTGAGCTTGTTATGCCTTGCTGCCAGCGTTCATTAAAAACAACATGGATATTTTTATCAGATAATGATGATAAGATGTTTTGATAATTGGCGCCCATTACCACAACGATTTCACCAATGCCTGTTGCAACGGCTTCATCAATCGTTCTTTGTAAAAGGGTTTTGTTTTTAAATAACAATAATTGCTTGGAAGCGCCTAACCGCGATGAGTTTCCGGCAGCAAGAATAATGATAGCGCAATCAGTGGTCAGCATGGATGGTGGTTTCTTTTTTGCGTAACGAAGTACCGGTTCGGTGGCTTACTACCATTTTAATTTCCGATACAACAGACAACGCGATTTCTTCAGCAGTTTCTGCCCCAATGTCAAGCCCGGTCGGTCCGTACAGTGATTGTTGTTGTTCATTGGTAAATGTAAAGCCCTGCTCTTCCAGCTCATCCAGCATGCGTTGCAGTTTTGTTTTCGGGCCCAACGTGCCAACATAAATCAATTGCAATGGCAACAAATATTGCAGCACGGCAATGTCGTAATTGTAGTTATGAGTCATCAATACCGCAACTGTATTTTCATCAAAGCAAAGTCGCTGCATTGCTTCGGCAGGCTTTGCCACAAGCACCTTATTTGCTTTCGAAAAGCGGGTTGCGGTAGCATAATTATTTCGTCCGTCAACAATGGTAACCTGCCAGCCTAACAGGCACGCCATCTGCGTAAGCGGTATGGCATCATTACCGGCACCGAAAATAAAAAGCTGTATTGCCGGGGGCAGATAATCAATCAGCGCGTGTAAAGATTCATATTCTGTTATGCAGGATAATTTGTCAATCATCGCCTGCTTCATGTCGGCAGATAATGCGCCCGGCAATGTTTTCGTAAGGTCGTTTTCTTCCGTCAGCAACGCATAAGTGCCCGCTTCTTCCCACTTTTTATCTGTAAGCGAAAACAAAGTGGCAATCACCGCATCCTGGCGTTTGGCTGTAATTTTTCGAAGCAATTCTATTGCATTATTATCGTTGCCTGTTACCGGCTCTATCAGTATGTGTACAATGCCGTTGCAACCCAATTGTACACCCAGCTTCGCATCGTCTTCATCGGTGGTATCGTAAGTAACAAGCAATGGTTTTTGCTGCTGCATTACAGACAATGCGCGGCGCAAGGCATCGCCTTCCAAACAACCGCCGCTAATGGCACCTGTTAATTGCCCGTCATCGGTTATCAGCATACGGGCGCCGGGTCTGCGATACGAAGAGCCTTCCACTTTTACCACGGTGGCAAGTGCGGTTTGCTTTTCTCTTTTTACAGCAATGTCGTAAGCCTGGATGATGTCGAATATCTCTTTCATCATAACGAATGCAGGGATTGTTTGCAAAGAATGATCTTAACTACTTTGCCTTTTTGAAAGTCATGTCTTTCTGCGTGCAATGAGATAATAGTTTCTATTGTTTTTGATGATGTAAACAATCTCTTATCCACCCAAAACTGACATGGAATCGTGAATGCTTTTGGCATTTTTTTGCTCCGCTATAAAACCATCAGGCTCTCTTCCCTGTACAGCGGTAAGGATGATCTGCTTTAGTTCTTCTTCACTTGCACCACTGCGCAGTTCATGGCGCAGGTTTGCCGCAGGCGCACCATACAAACAGGTTCTTAGTTCGCCGGTGGCAGATAAACGAATGCGGTTGCAGGTGCCGCAAAAAGTGCGGCTGAAAGATGGGATGATACCAAAGCTTCCTTTATAACCAGGCACGGTATAATTTACAGAAGTAGAGTTCGGCGTATTTGCCAGCGTAATAATTTCATCGTAATACTTGCTGATGTGCCGGTAAATGTCTTTATAGTTCCAATTGATGGTATCAAAGGTTTCGCAGCCATTGAAAGGCATTTCTTCGAGGAAGCGAACCGAAAGGGCGTGATGCTTTGTGAGCTCGATAAAGGGAACGATATCAGCGATATTTTTTGTGGCAGATAACACACAATTCAGTTTAATATCGAAGCCTTCCTTCAACAGTGTAATAACGGTTTGATAGACCTCTGTAAATACATTGCGGCGCGTGATTTCGTAAAAGCGTTGCGCATCAAGCGAGTCTAAACTGATGTTAAGCTTCATTATGCCCAGCGCTTTTAACTCTGCTATGTATTTGCCGGTAAGCGTTGCATTTGTTGTGATGTTAATCTCGCGCATACCTTCCAAAACACTGATGTTTTTCAGGAAAGGCATCAATCCGTTTCTCACAAAAGGTTCGCCACCTGTAATGCGGATTTTAGAAATTCCGAGTTCTGTGAATATTGATGTGAGCAAGTACATTTCATCCCAGCTCAACAGTTGGTTGCGGTTTGCAAAAGTCATCCCTTCTTCGGGCATGCAATAGTAGCACCTCAGGTTGCACCGGTCGGTAACCGATAACCGCAGGTAATCTAATTTGCGCCCATATTTATCTATCAAAAGGTCCTGCATGTTTTTCTTTTACTATCAACTGCCAACTATCAAACCACTCATTACTTTACGGATGTGCATTCACCCATTCGCTGCCATCTGTGTAATGTTCATGTTTCCAGATGGGGACGGTCTTTTTTAATTCGTCTATTAAAAACTCGCAGGCTTCAAACGACGCTTTGCGATGTGCAGATGACGCGCCTGTAACAACAACCATCTCGCCGGGCAATTTTTCGCCGGTGGCGTGAATGATAACTACCTTATCTAAAGCCCAATTTTCCAGGGCTTTGGCAGCCACTTTCTCCAACTCTTTTACAGCCATGCTTTCGTAAGCTTCAAACACCAGTTTGATGACTTCTTTGCCTTTGGAATGATTTCGAACAGTGCCCGCAAACACAGTAACAGCCCCGGCTTGCGGCGTTTGCAGAAATTGATACGCTTCGTCGAGGTCAATTTCATCCGTAAGTTTTATTAACATCATACTAACCTCCGCTTACGGGTGGTATCAGCGCCACTTCGCTGTTTGTTTCAATCAAATGAGAATCGTCGGCGTACTCGCTGTCAACGGCTATGGCGAACGATTGCAAACCATGCAACGCCGGATACCTGCCGGACAGCCACGCTTTTAAATCGCCCACCGTATCTATCTTATCAATGGCATTTACGGAAAGTGTATTGTTGCCAATAATATCTTTGGTAATGCCAAACAGTTTTACAGTCATACTATCTTCTTCCTTTGCAAAAATACATCCGGCTTTTTGGGTTGGCTGCGCACAAGCGAAAGAGCTGATTGTTAAAGGTGATTCATGAAAAGCTTTATTGCCCGCTAATTTGTTTCGCGATTCCGCTAATCCGGTATATTCCAATTTTCTAAATCAACTTATCAGGCGTTATCGGCAGCTCTCTGATTCTCTTTCCTGTTGCGTTAAAGATGGCATTGGCAATGGCAGGCGCTACCGCGATGATGGCAATCTCGCCAATACCCTTTGAGCCTATGGGGTCAACAAGCATATCTGCCTTGTCGATAAAATGAATGTCAACTTCCGGAACATCAGCGTGGGAAGAAACATGGTAGTTTGCAAAGTCTTTATTCATATATCTTCCGTAGCGATGGTCCATCGCCGGGTCTTCCATAAGAGCCATGCCGATGCCGCCGGTAACGCCACCAATCATCTGGTTGCCGCCGGTCTTTTTATTAATGATGGTGCCCGCATCTACACAGGAAGCCATTTTGCGCACTTTAATCTGACCCGTTACGCGATGAACAGCCACTTCGGCAAAGTGGGCAGCGAAGGAATACATGGAATATTTCTCGCGCTCAGGTCCGGGCTTCGCAGATTCAATTACATCAATATCCTTTGCGCCCGCATCTTTTAAAATGTCTTCGAATGAATAGGAAACCGACTTGTCCATCGTGGTTATTTTTCCGTCATTCCAGGTTACATCGCCGGCCATCAGGTTTTTAAACTCCGGCTTTTTGTTTCCTGCCATCTCAAGCAATTTTCCCTTAATAGCATTGCAGGCCGCAACTACGGCAGGACCCACGCTGTTAACCGTAGAAGAGCCGCCCTCGTTGCCCATTTCAGGGAAATCAGAATTGCCCCACTGGAACGTAATTTTTTCGACGGGCAGGCTCAGGTTGTCCATAGCAATCTGCGTCATAGCAGTACCCGTGCCGGGGCCAATATCGGTAACAGCGCACTGCATCAGCACCGAGCCGTTGCCATATAGCTTGCCGCGTACTTTGGCTGACTGCCGGTTTGCCCCAAAGATGCCGGTGGCAACGCCATACCCGATTTGCCAGTCGCCATCGAGGTTGGTGCCGGGCTGTTGTTTACGGTCTTTCCAGCCGATGGCTTCGGCACCGGTGCTCCAGCATTCTTTTACATAATTTGTACTCCAGGGTTTGTCGTTATCGGGGTCTTTTTCGGGCAGATTTTTTAAGCGGAACCCGATAGGATCCATGTTCAGCGCATGAGCCATCTCATCCATTGCACACTCAAGCGCCCAGGCACCGGTAGCTTCGCCGGGACCACGCATAGGCGCGGGCGTGCTTACACTAAGCGGCAAAATGCGGTATTGGGTTTTTACATTCGGGAAACTGTATAAGGTGCGGCTTTGTTGAAGTGTACCTTCGGTAAATTGCTCGTAAGAAGACGTTTGCCCAACCGCACTGTGGGTGATGCCGATGAGCTTGCCATCGCTCCCGGCGCCCATATTTATCTTTTGCCAGGTGTGCGGGCGATAACCAACCAGCCCGATGGTTTGCTCACGGGTCAATACCAGCTTCACAGGTTTCTTCACCATTTTAGCAGCAATGATAGCAGCAGTTTCGTGCGGCCAATTGCGCAGCCCGCTACCAAAGGCACCGCCTACAAAAGTGGCAATCACCCTTATGTTCTCCGGCGGAAGCTTCCATTCCTTCGCAAAGTTTTGCTGCGTTACCTGCGTGCCCTGTACTTTGTCGTACAACAAAAGCCTGTCTTCCGTTTCCCAAATAGCGGTAATGCAATGCAACTCCATAGGCGCGTGAAAATCGGACGGCTGTATATATTCGGCTTCTATTTTTACCGGGGCTGATGTGATGGCATCGGAAGTGCCGCGGTTGTAATCGGCAGTGTTTGCTTTTTTATTCTTTTTTGCTTGTTCAGGTACGATACCAGCCTCTTTATTCTTTTCAAAATCGGTGTTAGCGGGCTTTACGTTTTTGTAAGTTGCCTTAACGAGCGAGGCAGCATAGAGCGCGCGCTCGAAAGTAGTGGCAACCACCATGGCAACGGGCTGCCCGTTGAAATAAACCTTATCATCGTAAAACACACGAAGCGGGCGACCTGACGGCGTGCTTTGCCCCGGCTCGCCACTTTGCCCCTGGTAACCGGGAACTTTGATTGAGTTAAGGTGCGTAACCACAGACAATACACCTGGCGCATTGGCGGCGGCTTTGGTTTCTATAGATGCAATATTGCCATTGGCGATGGTGCTGCCAACGAGTACGGCGTAAGCCGCATCGGCTATTTTGTATTCGGTGGAGTAGGTGGCAGCGCCGGTTACCTTCAGTTTACCATCTATACGGTTCATTGGCTCCCCAACCACTTTAGCTGTTTTTGTGCTCATGGTGATTATTTATGTTTTAGATGGATATTTTTTTTCTATCCGTTGATTCTTTATTGATACTTTTTATTGCTCTTTTTTATCGTCCGTTTCTTTCACGTTACCTGGCAATTATTGAAAGTTATCGCTCATTTTTTTATCGATATCCTTCATTTCCTGATGTTTATCCGGCGTTTCTTTTGCGTTACCCGGCTTTTCCTATTGTTTATTTTGCTATTGTTAAGCCTTCTTCCGGCAATTGTTTCCTATTGTTTTATTCGTTCCTTATCCTGTTGTTATCGTTTTATTTTTTTGTGGAATGATCGCCACGCAAAAAGTTTAGCAGGGAATGTTGTTCATTACACCAACTTATCAGGCGTGATGGGTAAATGCCTGACGCGAATACCCGTAGCGTGATACACTGCATTTGCCACAGCCGCTGCGAAGCCAACGATGGGAATTTCGCCCAACCCTTTGGCGCCGATGGGCGTGATAACATCATCCGGCTTATCTATAAAAATGACATCAATATCCGGTATGTCGGCATGAACGGGAACATGGTAGTCGGCAAGGTCTTTAATCATCCACCTGCCATAACGATCATCTATGATGCTTTCCTCGCTTAATGCCTGACCAATACCCCAGGTGATACCACTGTACGCCTGGCTTCTGCCAGTTTTTTCATTCATGATTTTACCGGCATCGATGGCAGACACTACACGGTGAACTTTGATCTGCTTTGTTTTTTCGTGAACGCGAACTTCTACAAACGTTGCATTGTAGGAGTAACCGCTGTATTGGTCAGCTTTGCCATCGGGCTTGGCATCTACTTTTACTTCTAATTCCGGCAGGTGAATCTCTTTTAAAATTTGCGAATGAGAAATGGAAAATGATTCCTTCTCAACGGAGATATTTCCTTCAGAGAACTGGAAGTCGGCAATGCCGGTATTGCTTAAGTTTATGTGGCGCGTTTTTACTGCATCAATCAGCTTTCTTTTCAGGGCATCGCACACTTCGTACACCGCAGAGCCAACGGATGTGGTGGTCATAGAGCCAAACTGACCGACAGCGGGCGGAAGACTGGAATCGCCCAGCTCGAACGTGATTTTATTTAACGCAACGCCACAGGTATCAGAAGCAATCTGCGTCATAATGGTAGCCGTGCCGGGACCAACGTCAGCCGTTGCGCTTTGAATGATGAGGCTGCCATCATCTTTCATAATAGCTTTGGCAGAAGTGGGGCTGCGGCGCGCATGATAAATGCCGGTGCACATGCCTTGCCCGATGAGCCAATCGCCGTCGTGCATCGTTTGCGGCTTTGGGTTTCTTTTCTCCCAGCCAAATTGCGCAGCACCTTTTTCATAACATTCATTCAAAAACTTACTGCTCCAGGGCAGCTTTTTGTCAGGATCTTCCGAAGCATAATTCATCCTGCGGAACTGGAGCGGATCCATATTGAGAGCGTAAGACATTTCATCTATTGCCGATTCGAAGGCAAACATGCCGCTTGACTCGCCGGGACCGCGCGTCCAGGCAGGAGTCGCCACATCGAGCGGAACCACTTTATAAATGGTGGTTACATTTTCGCAGGCATACACGGCTTTGGTAGCGTCTGTCATGCGCTCTACAAATTGTTCATAAGAAGACGTTGAGCCATAGCCTTCATGCTTAATGGCGGTAAGTTTGCCGTCTTTATCAGCACCGATGCTAACCTTTTGAATGGACATCGGGCGATAGCCGACATTGTTAAACAACTGGTCTCTTGTAAAAACAACTTTTACCGGACGGTTAATTTGTTTTGCACCGATGGTAGCCGCCATTTCCTGCGGCCAAACGCGGGACGCACCACCGAAAGCACCACCAACAAATTTGGAGATGATGTGTACGTTTTCCTTCGGCAATTTCCAGGATTTCATAATATCCTGCTGCGCGAGGGGAGACGATTGCGTTTTATTGTAAACGGTGAGCTTATCGCCGCTTTCCCACACCGCGATGGCGGCATGCGGCTCCATAGGATTGTGAACCTGCAGGGAAGTGAGGTATTCGTTTTCTACTTTTATATCCGACGCTTCGAAGGCGTTTTTATCGCCGCGCACATGCACCGGTTCTTCGGCTTTTTTGGGCACTTCAGCGTCAGGTAAATTCTTCCTCAGGTTTGTTTGCGGTTTTTCCTTTTCGTACTGCGCTTTAATAAGTGAAGCTGCATACGTGGCGCGCTCGAACGTGTCGGCAATTGCCATGGCAATGGGCTGCCCGTTGTATTGCACTTTATCATCGTAAAACACACGAAACGCCTGACCTTCCACACGCGGATCGGCGGTTTGTGCGTTGCCGCTTTGCCAGCCGGCAGGTTTTACCGCATTCAGATGTGTGATGACAGCAATGACACCGGGCGCGGTTTCGGCGGCTTTGGTATCGATGCTTTTGATTTTACCCTTTGCAATGGTGCTGGTGGCGAGGACGCCGTAGGCAACGTTGGCTATTTCGTATTCGTAAGCATAGGTAGCACCGCCGGTAACTTTGAGTTTGCCATCTACGCGGTTGAGTGGCTCGCCGATATGTTTGGTTTGTGTGCTCATGTGTTACCTTTCCTTTCTGCTGCCTTTTTTTGTTCCATTATCGCTTTATCACTTGTGGAACTAAGCAATAATTGTTATATTAAAAAGCCTGTTTGCGACTGATAAATCTACTTTATTACCATCCACAGATTGCTCTATACCTCGAACGACGGATACTGCCAGTTTACTTTATGATGCTTGTTTAATGCCTGATGCAACACTCAATGCCTGCAGAATGGTATTCGGTGCCATCTTTAATTTAAAAGCATTGTACTTGTATGCTTTAGCACCTTTCATGGCTACTTCTGCGGCAGCTTTGAAGGTGTCTTCGGAAGCCGTTTTCCCTTTCAAATATTCTTCAGCTTCAGTGAGGCGCCAGGGCTTGTGAGCAACGCCGCCCATAGCGAGACGTGCGCTGCGAATGGTAGCGCCATTCATATCTAAAGCCGCCGCAACTGACACCAGGGCAAATGCGTAAGAATTGCGGTCGCGAACTTTAAGATAATAGGAATGCCGGCTGTAAGGATTGTCGGGGATGGTAATGGACGTGATTAATTCGTTCGGCGCCAGCGTGGTATCCTTTTCAGGATTGTCGCCGGGCAGACGATGAAAGTCGGCGATGGGAATAGCACGCTCGCCTTTGGGACCAATAACAATAATGGTAGCATCGAGCGCACGCATAGCAACCGCCATATCGCTCGGATGAACCGCAATGCATTTATCGCTGGCGCCAAAGATGGCATGCATTCGGTTGATGCCTTCGAGGGCATCGCAGCCGCTGCCGGGCTCGCGTTTATTGCAACGCATAGCGGTATCGTAAAAATAAGCGCATCGTGTGCGTTGTAATAAATTGCCGCCAACGGTTGCCATGTTGCGTATTTGCGCAGAGGCACCGGCGTTGATAGCCATGGAAAGCAAAGGATGGTTTTGGAGGATGCTTTTATCTTCGGCAACGGTGGTGTTTTTTACCAGGGCGCCTATGCGTGTTTTACCGCCTTCGTGCGTGATGGTTTTTAAAGATAGCCTTGTGATGTCTATCAGTTTTTCGGGCATCATCACGTTGTGCTTCATCAGGTCGAGCAGGTTGGTGCCGCCGCCGAGGAACTTTGCTGTTGCGTTAGCTGAAATAGCTGCCAGCGCGGCTTTTGGCTCGGATGGGCGGACGTATTGAAACAGTTTCATGTATTAATTTTTATTTGAACCACGAAGAGATATGAGCTACGAAAGGTCACACAGATTTAATGTCATTATAGAATCGTTATTGCGCTTGTTTTGCCCTTACACCTTCACGCCACTTTGCTGCACTTCTTCAATGGCAGCCACAATGTTGGGATAAGCACCACAACGGCAAATGTTGCCGCTCATGAACTCGCGGATGTCGGCACGGTTGGTCGCATGACCTTCGCGGATGCAGGCAACGGCGCTCATGATTTGTCCTGGTGTGCAATAGCCACACTGGAAGCCATCATGCTTGATGAAAGCGGTCTGCATCGGGTGAAGTTCTTCGCCGTTTGCCAACCCTTCAATAGTAGTGACTTTTGTGCCATCAGTTGTTGCCGCAAGTGTTAAGCAGGAGAGAACGCGCTCGCCATTAACGTGCACGGTGCAGGCGCCACACTGACCATAATCGCAGCCTTTCTTGGTGCCGGTCATGCGCAGGTTTTCGCGGAGCAAATCAAGAAGCGAGGTGCGCGGGTCGATGCTGAGAGAATGCTTTTCACCATTGATGTCCACAGTAAGCGGAACGTTCTCCATGGCGGTGGCAATCCTTTCATCCAGCCTATTGTTAGCTGCGTTGATAGCCGCTGCTGGTGTGAGTGTAACTGCCGCGATAACACCCGATTTTTTAAGAAAACTTCGCCGCGATTCGTTGGGCGCTTTGGATTCTTCATTCATAATTGGATAGCCGTTTGTATGATAAGAAATGGTGTTCTTTTTTTGTGAAATAGCAAGCCTGAAAGTGCTGAATTTTAATTTCTAAAATTATCAATAATTATGCTCTTTTTCAAAAGATAATACAGCTTCTGTGTATTGTTTTTGCGGCATTTATATTTTAAAAGTATTGCCTTATATAAGGAACTGGTATCAAGCAAATCAACCTATCGTTTCCCCAAAATTATAAAATGCACCGCGTTTTTTTAACTTATTACTTTATCCATTGTTATGGGTAAACTGCGAATACGTTTACCTGTTGCGCTGAATATCGCATTGGCGATAGCAGCAGCGCAACCGGTGATGCCAATCTCGCCCACACCATGACCACCCAGCGGGGAATGTTTGTCAGGAATATCATTGAAAATGATTTCAATATCCGGCACGTCTGCATTCACGGGAATATGATATTCTGCAAGCGAAGGATTCATGATTCTGCCGTTACGCTCATCAAACATCGTTTCTTCTGTAAGCGCCATACCAATGCCCATAATGATACCGCCGCGGAACTGGCTGGTTGCTGTTTTGGGATTGATGATGCGACCCGTATCGAATGAGCCCAGCCAGCGCGAGATGCGGACCTCGCCGGTAATTTCATTTACCCTTACTTCGCAGAACTGCGCACCATAACTGCCCATTGAATACTTCATCATTTCCAGTGGCGGGCCGGCATTTGCCTGCGCTTCTGCAAAGCCTTTATCTATGAGTTTAAAGATGTTTGTGTAAGACATGCCTTTTGTGTTATCAGCAATGCTGTAAAGCCCGCCTTTTCCCGGTTCTATCTCTTCATATTTTAAATCGCGCAGCGGAAAGCTTTTATCTCTTGAAGCTTCGTCAAACAGTTCTTTCAAAAGCTTTTCGGATGCTGCCATGATGCCCGCTGCAATGCTTGCCGTCTGGCTGGAGCCACCTGCCTGCCCGGCTTGCGGCGTGGTGGTATCTCCGTAATGAAAAGATACGTTTTCAATAGGTAATCCTAACCTGTCAGCCGCATGCTGAAGCTGCACAGTTGCGGTTCCCATTCCCATCTCGTGGGCGGCCGCTTTAATGATGGCGGTACCATCTGCATTCATCGTAATTTTTGCACCGCTCGGAAAGCGATAATACGGATAATATGCCGTTGCTACACCTTGCCCGATCAGCCATTCGCCATCTTTGCGGGATTTTGTTTCACCATATTTCCAGCCCCATTTTTCAGCACCTCTGCGCCAAGCTTCCACTAAGTGACGGGACGAAAATTCAGTGCCTTTTACCGGGTTTTTTTCCGGTTCGTTCAGGATGCGAAGCTCAATCGGGTCTTTGCTCATTTTGTAAGCCAGTTCATCTATAGCTGATTCCAGCGCGAATGTGCCGATGCTCTCACCGGGCGCCCGCATAAAGGTGTTGGCAACCATATCCATAAAGCACATCTTCTGAGCAATATAAAATGATTTGGCGCCATATAAATAACGCACCGGGAAAGAGAATTGTTCGGGGAATTTATTATGCTCTGTTGTTGCCGTTACACCATCATGAATAATAGCTGTGAACTTACCCTTTTCATCAGCACCAATGGCAACTCTTTGCTCGGAAGGCGTGCGACCTCCCGTAATGCGGAACATACCCGCTCTTGATATGGCAAGTTTAACCGGACGTGCCGTTTCTCTGGCGGCAAGCACAGCCATCATTGTGTTCATCCAAACCGTTCCTTTGCCGCCAAAGCCGCCACCTACAAAAGGCGATACCACTTTTATATCTTCCGGTTTTAAATCGAACATAGTAGCGATAGTTAATTGAACGCCATACAGGTTTTGGGTAGCATCGTAAAGCACCAGCTTGCCTTCATCATCAAAGGCAGCAATGGAAGCATGCGGCTCTATTGGATTGTGATTGTATTTGGGAGTTTCATACAGGTTATCAACTGCATAAAAGGCGCCTTTTAATTCTTCTTCCGCAGCGCCGATTTTTATCACCGGTTCTTCGGTTAATATTTTAGGCGGCGTTACCGCATTCGGCTTTTCTTTTTCGAAAGAAGTCTTTTGCTCTTCCACTTCATAATCCACTTCTATCAATCGTGCCGCTTCTTCGGCAGTCTCCTGTGTTTCGGCTATCACGATGGCAACCGGCTCGCCATTAAAATGTATGTTTTCATCTTCCAGGATGATGAGATCGGAAGCGGCAGAACCTCTGCTTCCGCCACCTCCCTGAAACAAGGGTGGCTTCTTCAGCTTCGGAGCATTTTCATAAGTGATGATATGAATAACACCTTCTGCGTGTTGCGCCTTTTCTAAATGAAACTTTTTAATTTTGCCCTTAGCAATGCTGCTGTAATGAATGGCAGCATACGCGATATTATCCAGATGATATTCGGCACTAAACGTCGCTTCTCCGGTTACTTTTAATTGTCCGTCTACGCGCGACATTGGTTGCCCTACATATTTCTTTTCCTGTATCAGGCGGTCCGGCTTTTTATCCGGTACCAATTGAATAATGCTCTGTGTTATCTTGGAGATGATACTCATGTCAAATTATTTTTCTGTCAGTTGTTGCAATACGCTTACTATCGTGCGCTTTGCCAGCCCGATTTTAAAACTGTTATGTTCGTATCCTTTTGCGCTCTTTAGTTCAGCTTCGGCAGCCGCAGCAAAGTTTTCAGCCGTGGCTTCTTTGCCTGTTAAGGCTTCTTCCAAAGCATAAGCGCGCCATGGTTTTGGAGCTACGCCACCCATGGCAAGACGTACTGTTTTTACCAACCCGTTTTCTACTTCCAATGCCGCTGCAACACTTACAATGGCAAACGCATAGCTGGCGCGGTCGCGCACTTTACGATACATAGAATGCGTAGCAAAAGGAGCTGATGGAATGATAACCGAAGTGATAAGTTCACCAGGCTGCAGCACTGTTTCTATGTTGGGTGTATCGCCCGGCAAACAATAAAATTCATTGATGTTAATACTGCGCTCTCCCTGCGTTCCTTTTATTTGAATGGTGGCCTCTAATGCTGCCAGCGCCACGCACATATCGGAAGGATGCGTGGCAATACAGGAATACGATGTACCAAGGATTGCATGAATGCGGTTAAAGCCATCAATGGCATCGCATCCCGCGCCGGGCTGACGCTTATTGCAACGCGCCGTTTCATCATAAAAATAATAGCAGCGTGTGCGTTGCAAAAGGTTGCCACCCGTTGTCGCCATATTGCGTAGCTGTGCCGACGCGCCATTGAGAATAGCTGCTGATAAGAGAGGATATTTTTGCCTGATTACCGGATGTGCAGCCAGTACTGCATTGCGCACAAGCGCGCCTATTTTCATGCAGCCATCGGCTTGTTCCTCTATTTCAGACAGAGGCAGTTGCGTAACATCGATTACTACATCCGGCTGCTCAATATTCTCGCGCATCAGGTCTATCAGGTTCGTTCCGCCGCCGATAAATTTTGCGCCTTTATGATTGCTTACTTCCGACACAGCGGTGTCAATATTATCTGCCTGTATAAACGTAAACGGTTTCATCTTCCTTTTTGGTTTCGTTGTTTTCAAATGCTTCGCGAATGGCTTCGCGGATACCGGCATAAGCACCGCAACGGCAGAGATTGCCGCTCATCCTTTCCTGTATTTCATGTTCACTAAACTCAAAACTTTCTGCACTGATATCGGGCGATACGGCGCTGGGCATTCCTTGTTTAAATTCTTCTATCATGGCTGTGGCGCTGCAGATTTGTCCCGGTGTGCAATAGCCGCATTGAAAGCCATCATGCTCAATGAACGCAGCCTGTAATGCGCTTAGCTTTCCATCTGTTGCCAAGCCTTCGATAGTGGTAATTTCTTTGCCGGCATATTGCGCAGCGAACGTGAGGCAACTGTTGATGCGCTTGCCATTTACTAATACTGTGCATGCACCACATGCGCCCTGATTGCAACCTTTCTTCGTGCCTGTTAAGCCGATGTGTTCGCGAAAGGCATCGAGTAAAGACGTGCGCGGATCAATTTGTAAAGCATACTCTTTCCCGTTTACATGCAGGCTTACCGCTAAGGTATTACCTATAGCTGGCGGTGCTGCCTCAGGTGAGGTTTTTACTATCATGGATAACGATGTATAAAACGTGTTTGAAATCTGTTTTCGAAATGAGAAAATTCCTATTTAGAAAAAGTGCAAATCACAAGCCCGATAAATAAAGGTATATGGCAAGCGGAAACTGATTGTATGGCTTGCTGCTGTTTATGATAAATAGTTATTCAGAATCAGGCAGTTATCCTGTTTGCCTAACCACCGTATATACTTGAATCATGGATTTGCCGGGTGAAAAAGATTTTGTTTAAATAAAAAGTGAGTAAATGATTCATCGTTATTTTTCTTAAAAAATAACGGTAGTTGAGGTTGAACGTTATCGCTTTTAATGAGTGGCAAAAGTGATAAGAGTAGATGAATGATTGTAAATAAAAGTGTGTTGACTAAATTAAATGAGGTTGATCAATCCATATCAACAAAGATTTTCTTGTAATGTGTGTTTTAAAACTAATAGTTCTATTCGCTTTAAAGCCCAATCATTGCTCTGAACCTTGATGTGTGATTCTTATATCTCTTTACTTAAAAGAGATATAAGAACAAATCTTCAATTGCAACAGGCGCTAAATAGAAATACAAACGCTGGTACCATAATCATTTCGTTACAGTACCAGCGTGTGATGTATGATGATGAAGTTCAACTAAAAATTGCCTTCTACGCGTTCGTCTATAGCATTAGCCAAAATGCGACCACTCATACGGCGCACCGGGTTGCTGTGGTCTTCTTCATAATTGCTACGGCGGCGCACGATGTCGATGCACTGAAAAAGAGCAGACATCATAGCCGTGGCATCGGCTATATTTTTACCGGCAATATCGAACGCGGTGCCATGGTCGGGGCTGGTGCGAACTGTTGGCAAACCGGCAGTATAATTTACCGTTTCGCCGGTGGCAAGAGACTTGAAAGGAATCAGACCCTGGTCGTGATACATAGCGAGAACAGCATCGAACTTTGCGTAAGTGCCGCGCGCAAAAAACGCATCGGCGGGGTACGGTCCGTAAACAATCATATTGTTCTTTTTGGCTTCGGCAATGGCAGGTTTGATGATAGTTTCTTCTTCACTGCCGATTAAACCTTCATCGCCGGCGTGTGGATTTAAACCGAGCACCGCAATCTTTGGCTTGTTGATGCCAAAGTCTTTCTGCAAACTGTGATTGAGTATTTTAAGCTTGCGCAGAATATTTTCTTTAGTGATGTAGCTGGCTACGTCAGAAATAGGAACATGTTCAGTAAGTGGCGCCACGCGCATGTTTTCGGCAGCAAGAATCATGACCACATCTTCCACTTCAAAAAACGATTTCAGAAATGGTGTGTGACCGCTATAATTGAACTCTTCGCTCTGAATATTTTTTTTGTGAATGGGCGCAGTGACAAGCCCGTTGATGTGACCATCTTTTAAAGCTTGCGTTGCTTGCTTTAGAGATTGCCAGGCATACTTTCCGCCGTTGTCGGTGAGCTGGCCGGGCTCTATCTGCACGTCTTCTTCCCACGATGCCATGAGGCTCACCTGCTTTTGCGGAAGGCGTGTAAAATCTTTAATGAGCTGGAAATTAATATTATGATCAGGTGATGATTTTTTATAGAATAAAAGGCTTTTCTGGCTGGCGAAAATGACCGGCTGGCACATGTCGAGAATGTGACTGTCGCTAAGCGTTTTGATGATGATTTCGAGACCAATGCCGTTGATGTCGCCACTTGAAAAACCGATGATAGGTTTTTGTAGTTCCGTGCTCATTGTATGATAAGTTAAACGGCGAAGATAACGAAGGGAGAAGTGTTTTGGGGAAGCTTTGCAAAAAGGCAATCTGTTATATTTGTAGGAAAGAAATTTTATGGAAGTGGAAATGATGCGCAAAGAATTGCATGAGATGATTGCAAAAGGTGATGATGGGTTGATTGCTGATCTGTATGATGTAGCAAAAGATTATTGCAACATACCGCAAGAACGGATGAAATTAATTATGCAGGAAAGAGAAGATTACTTAAATGGGAAAGGGAAATTTTATAACCGGGAAGAAGCAAAAAATATCGTAAGAAATGGAAAGCCAAAACCATGATTTGCACTATTGAGCTGCGTCCCTTAGCATTAGCAGGTTTACAAGAAGCTTATAATTACTACAGTAGAATAAGGGATGAATTGAGAGAATCTTTTTTGAATGAACTACAGCTTTTCCTTGACAAATTGGAAAGGAATCCATTTATATGTTCTTTTGTAAAAGATGCAATTAGACAAGGAAGGCTTGAGAGGTTTCCGTATAATGTTGTTTATGAGGTGAAGGAAAACCGTGTGCTTGTTTATAGTATTTTTATGCCGAAGCAAAACCCTGGAAAGAAAAGAACTTCTTAAAACTTTACATCTTTATACAGCAGATAAGCATTCTCTTACCTTCGCCGCATGACGTTATCTGAACGCGACAAACGAGTGATCTGGCATCCGTTTACACCACAGAAAAATATGCCTTCGCCACTTGCTATTACCCACGCAAAAGGTACACTTCTCTTTGATGAAAATAACAACTCCTATATCGATGCTATCAGCAGTTGGTGGGTGACGATTCATGGACATTCGCATCCATATATAGCGGAAAAAATTTACCAGCAAGCCTTACAACTTGAGCAGGTAATTTTTGCAGGTTTTACGCATCAGCCGGCGGTAGAACTGGGGGAACGTTTATTAGAAATACTACCTCAAAATTTTGCAAGAATTTTTTATAGCGATAATGGCTCTACATCTACTGAAGTAGCGTTGAAAATGGCGATTCAATATTGGTGGAATCAACGGTCAGTTAATAGCCATCAGCCAACAGAAAGAACAAAAATTCTGGCTTTTAATAATTCATACCATGGCGATACGTTTGGTGCCATGAGCGTAAGTGACAGAAGTGTATTTACGCTTGCTTTTCATGAGCTTCTTTTTGAAGTCATTTTTATTGATGTGCCCGATGAAAATAGTATTGAAGAGAGTAAAGCGGCTATTGAAAAATATGGTGATGAAACAGCCGCATTTATTTATGAACCTTTGGTGCAAGGCGCTGGTGGCATAAAGATGTATGATGCCATTTGGATGGATAAATTATTACAATTTGTACAATCGAAAGATATCATTTGCATTGCTGATGAAGTGATGACAGGCTTTGGCAGAACCGGAAAATTATTCGCATCAGAATACATGAAATATAAGCCGGATATTATCTGCTTGAGTAAAGGCTTGACTGGTGGCACGATGGCACTTGGCGTGACGGCTTGCTCGCAAAAAATTTATGATGCTTATGTTAACGATGATAAGCTAAAAACCTTTTTTCACGGGCATTCTTTTACTGCCAATCCATTGGCTTGTAAAGCTGCATTAGCGAGCCTGGATTTATGGTTTCAAAATGATTGTATCAATGTGGTCTCACACATTGAACGGCGAAACAAAGTATTCGTGCAGACTTTACAAAGCAAGCAGAGTATTAAAAATATTCGTGTGCTGGGGACGATTTTAGCATTCGAAATCAGCGAGGGAAAAGATGAATATCTAAATAATGTAAGTACACTTATTACAAAACAATGCTTGAACAAAGGCATTTACCTGCGACCACTTGGCAATACAGTTTACATCATGCCGCCATATTGCATAACAGAATCAGAACTGGATAAAGTGTATGAGGTAATTGATGAATTGATAAGTTAGTTGTTATTAGTTTCTACCAACGCTTTTAGTTTGTCAAGACTCTGTTCCATAAAAGGACCAAAGATTTTATCGTTAGCAATAGCAGGCAAACGTTCCCATGGATACCACTTTAAATGTTGCTCAAAATACCAGTTTACCCCTGTGCTGTTCATAGCTGAGTCAGGATAGATTTGAATTATACAAAGCTGTTGGCTGCTTCCTTTTTGCCATTCCGTTCTAACCTCCTCTTTTGAGCCTGGCAAGCTCCTGATTTGCATTTTTTGATCTATGTTTATTGCTATCGTTTGTTGGGGCAAAAATTGAACTGTACTGTCATTGATGCCTTCCATCCATTGCGCCCAATGTGACGTATTTCCTGCATAAAAATATACTGAATCGTAGGATGCACGAAGTGTGATATTGCGGGTAACGCGTACAGTTGACGGCAACAACAAACCCATTGCAGTAAGAATGGAAAACAGAACGGGAATACTAATGGCTGCCAGCTTAATTATCTTCACTTATTTCTCTTTAAACACATAAATCTTTTACAGCAGAATGCTTTCTAAAAAACGCTTTGTATCTCCTTCAATATCCGTTGTATTTTCTATAGCTTTAATATAAGCTGTGCCAATGATAGCACCATTTGCATACTTGCAGGCAGACTGAAATGTTGGTTTGTCCTTGATGCCAAACCCAACCAATATCTGATTCTTCAGATTCATGTTCTGCAGTCGCTGCAAATAACTCTCAACCGCCGCAAAATCTTTATCACTTCCTGTGATAGAAGAAGAAGAAACCGCGTATAAAAAACCGGTGCTTAATGTATCCAGCCTTCGTATTCTTTCTTCAGATGTTTCAGGTGTAATCAGGAAAATGAAATCCAGTCCATAGCGCTTGATGATGTCGCCGTAAATCGTTTGATATTCATATTCAGGAAGATCAGGAAGTATCAATCCATCTATTGGAAGCCCGGCTGCTTTCTTACAGAATTTTTCAAAGCCATATTGTAAAACAGGATTCATATATCCCATCAGAATGACCGGTATTTTGATAGCATCTTCCGCCTTCTGCGTATTGCGAAAATCTTTGAGTTGCCCGAAAAGTTTTTCTATCGTCATGCCATTCTGCAACGCAATACCATTGCTGTGTTGAATGGTCGGTCCATCCGCTAAAGGATCGCTATAAGGCATTCCTAATTCAATAATGTTTGCACCATTACTCTGCAAAGCTTGCATCACTTCAATCGTACTATTAAGCTGCGGATAACCAGCCGTGCAATAAACGTTGAGAACATTATCAGCTTTATTCGAAAAAAGATTTTTTATAAGACTCATGAATAAGCGGCCATTAAAAATTTACAATAATTATTCTTCTTCCATTGCCTTCATATATGTGCTCAAATCCTTATCGCCGCGACCACTCAAGCACATAATCACTACATCTTTCGGACTTAATTTTAATTGATCCAAAGCACACAATGCATGTGCACTTTCCAATGCAGGAATAATACCTTCCAGCTTTGCTAATTGAAAGCCTGCCGCTAAAGATTCTTTATCCGTTGCACTCAAAAAAGTACCTCTGCCTGAAGCGTATAAATGCGCATGCATCGGACCAATACCCGGATAGTCCAGTCCTGCTGAAATACTGTGTGGCTCTATCACTTGTCCATCTGGTGTTTGCATTACCAAACTTATGCTGCCATGCAATACACCAGGCTTGCCAAGCTGCGTGGTAGCTGCACTCATGCCACTGTTAATACCACAACCGGCGGCTTCTACAGCAATAATTTTTACGCTGTCTTCATCTAAAAAATGATAGTAAGCACCGGCGGCATTGCTGCCACCACCCACACAAGCTATCACATACGTTGGCAGTTCATTGCCGGTATGTTCTTTCAACTGCCAGCGTATTTCTTCGCTGATGATGCTTTGAAAGCGTGCGACCATATCCGGATATGGATGCGGGCCTACTACGCTGCCGATAACATAATGCGTATCGAGCGGATCATTAATCCAGGCGCGGATGGCTTCGTTGGTAGCATCTTTTAATGTCTTGCTACCGCTTGTGGCAGGCACCACGGTAGCGCCTAACATCTTCATGCGGGCAACATTGGGCGCTTGTCTCTCAATATCAACTTCGCCCATATACACCACGCATTCAATGCCTTTTAAAGCACACACGGTTGCCGTAGCAACGCCGTGTTGCCCTGCACCGGTTTCAGCTATAATGCGTTTCTTTCCTAATCGTTGCGCCAGTAAAATCTGACCAATCGCATTATTGATTTTATGTGCGCCGGTATGGTTTAAGTCTTCTCGTTTTAAGTAAACGGTGGTGTTATATTTCTCACTCAATCGCTCTGCTAAGAACAATGGCGTAGGTCTGCCTACATAATCTTTTAATAAGGCCTGGTACTCTTGCTGAAAGCCCGGCTCATACATGATTTGGAGGTAATTATTCTTCAGTTCTTCCACATTCCGATGCAGCATCTCGGGAATATAAGCGCCACCAAAATCACCGTAGTAACCGAAGATGTTCGGTTGCTTGAAGGTGCCTTTATTATTGAATGAAGTGATGTTGATCATACTATCTTTTTATAAAGTCAATTTTGAAATCATTGACCATCTTAAACCTTACAAAGCAATTTCTTTTCCTTCTTTACAATTTGTATCAAAGTATTAATTCTAAAAACTTTAAATCCAGCCAGCGATTAAACTTATAACCTACTTCTTTAAAGTGCGCTACTTCTATAAAACCAAACTGTTTATGCAAAGAAATACTCACTTCGTTTGTAGCATCTATACCGGCAACAATAGCATGCAAGCCAAGCTTTTTGGCTGACTCAATTAAAGGCGTCATCAGCGTTTTGGCGATGCCTTTTCCGCGACAACCGGCTTTTACATACACTGAGTTTTCAACCGTATATTTATATGCCTGCCAGGCACGGAACGTACCGATAGAGCTGAAGCCAGCAATCACATTGTCTTCTACAGCTACAAATACCGGAAAGCCTTGCTGCTGCTTGGTTTCAAACCATTCGGTACGCATGTCTAATGTGTGCGGATCGTAGTTGTAAACGGCGGTGGTGTGAAGGATGACGTCGTTATAAATCTCAAGTATTTGTGGCAGATCTTCTTTCACCGCTTCGCGAATGAGGATGTCTTTATTGTCGGCTGGTGAAGTGACTTTGATCATTCGGTTTGTTTGTTTCTTGATACGGTTAACGGCTGTTTTAAAAAGCCTAATCATTGCCCGGAACCTTGATGGGAGGATTCTTGCTGCTTCGACACGCAAGAATCACAACTGTCGATCAGAATAGTGACGGACGATGGTAACATAAAACTGTATTTTGTATTTCTTGCGCAGCTTAATAGTCAGCGTTTTACTTCGTTGATAAATGTCTTTACTTTTTCCATGTCTTTAATGCCGGCAGATACTTCGAAGCGGCTGTTAATGTCGAGTGCGAACAAATCTTTGGCGACTGTATGCTGCTGAAAGTGGTGTATGGCATCGGCATCTTCGGGCGCAATGCCGCCGCTTAAAAAGAACGGCTTGCTGATGTTTGTTTCCTTCAGCATTTGCCAGTCAAACTTCTTTCCGGTGCCGCCGAAGCCGCTGCCATCAGTGTCGAACATGAACATATCGGCGGCATCATAATAGTCTTTTACCTTCCACGAAACATTGTCGTTGCTGCTGATGCGAAACGCTTTGATGACGGTGATATACTGTGATATTTTTTCGCAATAGCGAGGTGATTCATCGCCATGAAGCTGCACAAGATACAAGCCGCAATCATCGACTGTGCGCAACACATCATCAATATTCGCATTCACAAAAACACCCACTTTATTAACGCTGCGGAGCTTCTTGATTTCGTTTGCCGGCATGTGTTTGAACACATAGCGCGACGAAGGCGGATAAAAAATAAAGCCCGCAAAATCGGCGCCTGCCTCGCTTGCCTGCAAAGCCTGTGATGCATTGGTGATGCCGCATACTTTTACTCTCATGCTGTTCCTTTCAACTCGTTTACAAACCGTATGAAAGCAACCGAAGGATCCGGATGCTTCATAAAATTTTCACCAATCAGAAAACCTTTAAAACCTGCGTTGCGTAAAGTTACGATGCTCTCCACTTCGCTAATACCACTTTCTGCCACAGCGGGCATTTCTCCGGGTAATTTGTGAATTAAATCCAGCGAAGTATTGATGTTGACTTCAAACGTTTTGAGGTTGCGGTTGTTGACACCAACCATTGTGATGCCATCACAAACATGATTCAGTTCTTCTTCATTATGCACTTCAAGAAGCACTTCTAACTGCAGCTCTTTTGCTTTTTGCGCGAGCTGTTTTGTTTGCTGTTTTGATAAGGCAGCGGCGATCAGCAAAATGACATCGGCACCAATGGCGCGGGCTTCGTACAACTGGTATTCATCTACCATAAAATCTTTGCGCAGCAACGGAATATTTACTGATTTCCTGGCTGATATAATATCATCGTTGGCTCCGCCAAAATAAAGCTCGTCTGTAAGTACTGAAATGCCGGCTGCCGATTGCGCATAAGCTTTTGTAACGCTTGCTACATCTGCATTTGCGTTGATAATGCCTTTCGATGGCGACTTTCTTTTATACTCTGCAATAATGCCTGTTGAGCCTTGTGCAAGCAACGCTTGTTTTAATGATTTTCTATCGCTTGCAAACATGGGCATCTGTTCATAATTATTGATTGCAATTATGCTTTTTTTGCCCGCTACTTCCTTGTATTTATCAGCTACGATTTGTTCGAGTATGTTCATTTTTTAGTATTGAAATGCTTTCGGCATTTTTTCTCTTTTTTGGTAGCCATCGTCCGTCGCTTTTATGACCGGCAGTTGTGATTCTTGCGTGTCGAAGCAGCAAGAATCCTCCTATCGAGGTTCGGGGCAATGATTGAGCAATTCCAACTACTTTGCTTTTATCTTATTGCAAGGATATCAACTTTTCTAAGCTGTTATATGCGTCACCATTTTCCAAACTATCAACTGCTGCTTTGTAAGCGTCGTTATAATTTTTGTAATTCTTTGTGCAATGCAGCGCCATCGCAGCATTTGCTAAAACTACAGATGATTGCGCCCAGGTACCTTCGCCTTTCAAAATTTTAGTAAACAGCTTTGCAGATTCCTCTGTTGTGTTACCGCCGTGAATATCTTGTTGTTCTACAGTTCGCTTACCCAATTCTTCCGGCGTGTATAAAAACTCACCTTCGTTAGTGATGACTTTTGTATCGTTTGTCAGTGAAATTTCATCATATCCGTCAAGGCTGTGAATGATAGTGAATGGTGTGCCTTTTTGCTGTAGTAAATAATTATAAAGCCTTGCCATTTCCAGGTTGTACACGCCAACCAACTGATATGTTGGCTGCGCCGGATTTACCATTGGTCCCAGCATATTGAAGAAGGTGCGCAGCCCAATATTCTTACGAATCGGCGCCACCGTTTTTAAAGCCGGATGAAATAGAGGCGCATGCATAAAGCAAATGTTTGCTTCTTCTACTTCGCGCGACAATTTTGCATTGTCGTTTGAAAATTTATAGCCTAAATTTTCCATCACGTTGCTTGCTCCGCTTATGGAAGTTGCACCGTAGTTGCCATGCTTGGCTACTTTTTGTCCCGTGCCAGCCACGATAAAACACGAAAGCGTTGAAATATTAAATGTGTTTTTTCCATCACCACCGGTACCTACAATGTCAATAGTTTGGTAGCTGCTTAAATCTACTTTCACACACAGTTCCAGCAATGCATCACGAAAGCCTTTCAGCTCATCAATAGTAATACTGCGCATGAGAAAAACAGTGACAAAAGCGGTAACTTCTGTATCATTATAAGTGCCATTCGAAATGGCAATCAATGTTTCTTTCGCTTGTTCGTAAGAAAGCGTTTTGTGCTCGAATAAATACTGTAGAAGCTTTTTCATTTTCTATGCATTTAACCAGTTTCTCAATATCTTTTCTCCCATTGGCGTCAGCACGCTTTCAGGATGAAATTGCACGCCTTGTACATCATAGGTTTTATGCTGCAAGCCCATGATAAAACCGTTATCGTCTTCTGCCGTAATTTCCAGTTCTTCAGGAAAGCCTTCTTTATCTACCACCCACGAATGATAGCGACCAATCTCTAAACAGTCAGGCATGTTTTTAAACAACTGGCTGCTAACGCCTGATAACCGGCAACTTGTTGCCACACCATGAAACACGCTTGACAAATTAGTAAGCTTGCCACCGAAAGCCTGACCAATTGCCTGGTGCCCCAAACACACGCCCAGTATGGATTTGGATGCTGCATATTCTTTTATCAAAGGCAATAATAAACCCGCTTCTTCCGGTATGCCGGGACCGGGAGAAAGAATGATTTTATCATACCCTTTTACTTCTTCCAGTGGAATTTTATCATTGCGATACACTTCTACTGTATCATCCACAATCTTCTCCACTAAGTGAACGAGGTTGTAGGTAAATGAATCGTAATTATCAAGCACTAATATTTTCATGTTGAAAGTTATAAGTTATGAATTATGAGTTATGATTTTCCAACTTTTTGTTTGGTTGTTATAATGGCACTTCTTATCATTTTCAAAAGTTCGTTAGCATCTGTAAACATGCTTTCGAATTGTATGTTGGTCAAATAATCTGTTTTATTTAAAAGTTCCATCCAATATATCGATTCATCACATTCCTTCTGAGCTATACCTAATTTGTGAATGAAATCCATATGACTTTCTGCGTTCTGAGCTTCTCTTACCAATGCACCTATAGATGTTCCACTTCGAAGCAGTTGTTTGCTTAAAATATATTCTCTTTTTTCTGTTCGTAAAAATTGATATAGATTAATAACTCTGATTGCAAAAAGAAAACTCTTCTCAACTATTATGCTTTTGCTTTCACTGATAACTCATCATTCATAACTCATAACTATCCGCCGCTAACTGAATGGCTTTCTTCAACGCGCCCAACTTATTTGTGACTTCCTGCAACTCATTTTGCGGAATGCTTGCCGCCACAATACCGCCGCCTGCCTGGCAGGTCAGTGTATTTTCTTTGCTTAAAAAGGTACGGATCATAATGGCTTGATTGCAGCTTCCATCGAAGCCAACCGAACCAATACAGCCGCCATAAAAACTACGTGATGTGGTTTCATATTTATCAATTAATTCCATGGCTTTAAACTTTGGCGCGCCACTCAATGTTCCGGCAGGAAACGTTGTTGCTAATAGCAGGAATGGATTGGTTCCTTCTTTTACTTTACCGCTTACCTCACTTACAAGGTGAATGACATGCGAGTAATATTGCACCTGCTTATAAAAATTCACTTTCACATCGCTGCAATGACGGCTTAAATCATTGCGAGCCAAATCAACCAGCATCGTGTGTTCTGCATTCTCTTTCGCATCAGCTTGCAAAGCTGCCGTTAGCTCTTTATCCTGTTCGTCATCGCCAGTTCGTTTTGTGGTGCCGGCAATGGGATGAATGATAGCGCGGCCATTCTTAATAATCAATTCCGATTCAGGACTGCTGCCCATCAATTTATAATCACCATAATCGAAATAGAATAAATAGGGTGAGGGGTTGATGCTTCGTAAAGCACGGTACACATTGAATTCGTCGCCCGTAAACTTTTGCTGAAAACGACGACTCAATACAATCTGAAATACATCGCCACGCAGGCAGCTTTGTATGCCTTTTTGCACCATCGCAATATGTTCTTCATCGGTAATGTTTGATGTTTCTTCGCCATTAATATGAAACGGGAATTGGGGCACATCTTTACTGCGGATTAATGATTCTACCGCATCCAAATCAGATGGCAACCCTTTGATCACATTTTCGCAGATATACATCTCGCTGCGAAAATGATTGATGGCAATCACATACTGATACAAGCGATATCGCATCAGCGGGATGGTCGGCTGTGTTTCTCCTGATTTCAATTTCACCGTTTCAAAAAACTGCACCGCATCAAACGCAGTATAGCCAAATAATCCCTGCGCCACTTTCGCAGTTTTATTTTCCGATTCGGTTACCGCAAACTGCTGCATAAAATTCCAAACAATATCCGGTACCGATTGTTCCTCAGTTAACGCCTGCTTTTCCGGCTTTTGGTTTGGATATTTGAATTCTATCTCTTTATAGTTGCTAATCTCAATGCCACCAATCGCATTGATACAAATAAAAGAATAGCTGTTTTCTGCAGCATGTGAGTCTGCGCTTTCCAGCAATATCGTATCACGAAACCGATCTCGCAGCCGCAGGTAAATACCCACCGGCGTAAACACGTCTGAAAGAATTTTTTTGAATGTCGTATGCAGTTCTATTTTCTTCATCAATAACCGTTTGATCAAATCTGTAAAATAAAAAAAGCCCCGATTTACATCGAGGCTTTTAACTATGTGGAATCACGTATTTATACATGACACTACAAGCCCCGAACGAGGTTTGTGTGCCACCACCAGATATTATTTGTGATTGTTTGTTTCATTTGCGAGGCGAATATAGAAAGGGAACTGATAATTGAACAAATTTTTTTAAAATCCTGTCCTTTATGCTTTACTTTTTCTGCGCTTTGGCTTTTTATCATGCGTTACCTTTTCATGATAGTTATCCGGCAAACCGGTTTCATAACCAAAAATATTTCCATCATCATAATTACCACTGTCATTCGACCATTGCGATAAAAATTTGATATCACTTTTGCTTTGATTGATGCCCAAAAAATAACCAATCAGGATGCCGGTAACCAATCCTGCCAGTAAGCCACCTGTTATTCTTTTTGTTTGATTATTCATCATACCGTTATACTTTATTCAATGTCAAGCTAAGTTATCTAATTAATCATAGCTAAACAAAAACCATACAAAAAACAAAGGTGTTGTATAAATAACATACACACAACGATTGCCTGTTATTTTATTATGAAATACAAACCCAATTGCAGCCTGCTTTTCATATCTGTTTCATTTTTATTTGCAGTATATAATTAACAGGAATGGCGCTTCATATCCTTTCTTCAAAACCTATAAAATAAGAATCCATTATATGTTACAAATCGAAATTGATGAGTATTGACATCAGTAATTGAGAATATTGTTGCAACCATTTGCCTTAAGCAAATCAAGTACAATTAAATACAGAATACAGTTTTGGTAACCATCGTTTATCTCTTTTTTGATCGCCTGTTGCGATTCTTGCGTGTCGAAGCGGCAAGAATCCTCTCATCAAGCTTCGGGTCAATGACCGGGCGATAATCTGATCGGATGACTGAGATGAATTATTACGTGTAAATGATATTTATATTACTAAAAAATGCACACAAAACGTTTATAATCAGCCAAACAGTTACACGTCATTGCAAGGAACGAAGCAATCTGTACTACACAATAAAAACTTATATAAAGTAAAGTAGGTTAGCTCATATACTCACCACTCACAAACAACCTCACACAATCCAACAATTGCGGCGTTCCCCGCTGTGACGAGCGATCCCAAAAACAGCAAAGCCATCCCGATTTATCAGGATGGCTTTGCTGTACTTACTAAAATTTATCCTATTCCGTTCCCGGCTTTACCAAACCCAGCTTTGCTTCCAGGCTCAGCGTTGCGTGAGGCACAGCGCGCAGGCGAGCTTTGTCTATTAGCTTGCCCGTAACGCGACAAATGCCATACGTTTTGTTCTCAATACGGATCAACGCCTTTTCAAGGTGGTCGATATAAGTGATCTGGCGGCTTGCCATCTGGCTAAGTTGCTCGCGCTCGTTGCTCATGCTGCCATCTTCCATGGTGCTGTAGCGGTTATCGCCTTCGTCGCCACCCATATCATCTTTGCGCGTAATCAAACCCTGCAGGTAAGCCAACTCTTTCTTTGCCGCATCCAGCTTTTTATAAATCAGCTCTCTGAATTCGTTCAGATCGGTGTCGTTATAGCGAACCAAAGGCACATTCGCTTTTCCGTTGGCAGCTGTCTGGCGCTGATCAAGTGTTTTGTATTCAGGCTGGTAAGGCACCGATGTTTTAACCGTAGTTTTCGGAATCTTAATTTCGGGCATCGCGGCATCTTTTTTCGGAGCTTCCTTTTTGCTGCTAACAGCGGTTGCTACTTCTTCCAGTGCTTTTGTTTGCTTTTTTGCTACTGGTTCAGAAGCAGCTTTTTTAGAAGCGGTTCCGTTCTTTTTTACCTCCGGTGCCGGTACTTCCTTCTTTGCTTTTACTTCCTTCACTTCCACATTCTTAGCCATGGGCTTGCTTATTGATTTTTTTGTTGTAATTCCTTTCTTAGGTGCGGCTGCGTTTTTAGCAACCACAACGGCTTTTCCTTTCTTCGGGGCTACGGCTTTTTTAAGTGTTTTAAGTGCGGGCGCAGGCGCCGTTTTTTTAGCGACGGCTTTTTTAGCGGCAACTTTTTTTACAGCCGCTTTTTTAAGAGGTACCGCTTTTTTATCAGCGGTTTTAATAGAAGTTTTGGCTGCCTTTTTAGGCGTTGCTTTCTTTACGGCCATACAATTGTTATTTTTTAATTAGACTTATTTTTACCGGAGTATCGTTAATTTCAATTTCAGTTCCCTGGCTGGGTAAAGGGACCCAATTAATAGAGTCTGCTAAAATTTCGGCGCAAATATAGTTTTTAAATCGATTGATGGATTTTCTTAACGTTTCGCTATTTTCTATCTCTACCTCAATGCGGTCCGTTACGTAAAAATCAGCCTCCTTTCTCAAATTCTGAACGCGGTTGATAAACTCGCGGGCATCGCCTTCCTGCTTTAATTCTTCACTGATTTCAATATCCAGAGCCACAGTGAGCAAGCCTTTGCCTGCCACGCTCCAGCCGGGAATGTCTTCTGCAATAATTTCTACTTCGCTGCTTAAAATTGTATAATCCTGTCCATTAATGCTCATGGAAGTTGAGCCTTCTTTTTCCAGTTTAGATATTTCTGTTTGGTTCAAACCTGTCAGCAACACGGCGGCGGCTTTCATATTCGCTCCCAGCTTAGCACCAAGTTTTTTGAAATTTGGCTTCACGGTTTTGTGTACCAATCCTTCGGTATCGGTAATGTATTCAACCTGCTTGATGTTGACTTCCGATTTTATCAGATCTTCCACCATTTGAAGCTGGTGCTTCATGTTAGCGTTCAGTATCGGAACCAATACCTTCTGCAAAGGCTGGCGCACTTTGATGTTCACTTTTTTGCGCAGCGAAAGCACGAGCGAACAAATATCCTGTGCAAGCTGCATCCTTTCTTCCAGGTCTTTGTCTACAACTGATATGTCCGCGACAGGAAAATCGGCATGATGAACGGAAGCAAACTTTTCTTTACCTGTCACCGCATTCAGTTGATTGTACACCGCATCAGCGAAGAACGGTGATACCGGTGCCATAAGTTTGGTCAGTGTTATCAGGCACTCATACAAAGTTTGGTAAGCGCTGATTTTATCATGCTCATATTCACCTTTCCAGAACCGGCGGCGACAAAGACGCACATACCAGTTGCTCAGTTGCTCATCCACAAATTCTTCAATGGCGCGACCGGCGATGGTTGGCTCATAATCGTTCATCGCGGCTGTAACTTTTTGCACCAATGTGTGTAAGGCTGATAAAATCCAGCGATCTATTTCAGGGCGCTTGCCTGGCTCAATGTATTCTTCTGAAAACGTGAAGCCATCCACGTTTGCATACAGCGCAAAGAATTGATAGATATTATACAAAGTGCCGAAGAACTTGCGCTGCACTTCCCCAATGCCGCTAAGGTCGAACTTCAGGTTATCCCACGGCGATGCATTAGTGATTAAATACCAGCGCGTAGCATCTGCGCCGAATGTGCCGATGGTATCAAACGGGTTCACCACGTTGCCAAGGCGTTTGCTCATTTTATTGCCGTTCTTGTCCAGCACAAGCCCGTTGGAAACAACAGTTTTGTAAGCGACACTATCAAATAACATTACCGCTAAGGCATGTAATGTATAAAACCAGCCGCGGGTTTGGTCAACGCCTTCGGCGATGAAATCTGCGGGAAATGCTTTAAGGTTATCAACCAAATCTTTATTCTCGAATGGATAATGCCATTGTGCGTAAGGCATGGCGCCGCTGTCGAACCACACGTCGATAAGGTCGGGTATACGCTTCATTTGTTTTCCCGAAGGAGAAACAAAAACAACTTCATCAATGAATGGTTTGTGAAGATCTAAGCTGTGAGCTGTGAGCTTCGGGGTTTGCGTTAAACCGAAAGCTTTGTCTGCTTTAGCGGCTTCTTCTTTTAATTCATCAACGCTGCCGATGCAGATTTCTTCGCTGCCATCTTCTGTGCGCCAAACGGGAAGTGGCGTGCCCCAATAACGGCTGCGGCTGAGGTTCCAGTCCACCATGTTCTCAAGCCAGTTTCCAAAGCGGCCTTCGCCGGTACTTTTGGGTTTCCAGTTGATGGTTTTATTCAGTTCCACCATGCGCTCTTTGCAAGCGGTGGTTTTGATGAACCAGGCATCAAGCGGATAATATAAAACAGGCTTATCAGTGCGCCAGCAATGCGGGTAGCTGTGCTCGTATTTTTCAACTTTAAAAGCGCGGTTTTCAAGCTTCAGATTTACGGAAATGTCAACGTTTACATCTACATAATTCTGATCGCTGGTATAATCTTTTACATAACGGTTGCTAAACTCGCCTAAGCCATCCACAAACTTGCCCTGGCGGTCGACCATGGTTAAAATACCGATGTTATATTTCTTACCAACTTTATAGTCATCTGCGCCAAAGGCAGGCGCGGTGTGTACGATGCCGGTTCCATCTTCGGTGGTTACGAAGTCGCCGAGGATAACGCGAAAGGGATCGCCGCCGCTGCGCCCGGGTGAGTTGGCTTCATAAGGCATCAATTGCCCGTAGCGACAATTTTCAATTTCGAGACCGGTGAACTGCGCGAGGATTTGCCAGGGTAATATTTTGACTTTTTCGGTATAATTATCAAAGCTGGCGTTCTCGCCTTCGGGTTTGAAATATTTACCCAATAAAGCCCTGGCTAATACTACATGAACCGGCAGATGCGTATATGGATTGAAGGTTTTTACCAGTACATAATCGATGTTAGGTCCAACCGTTAAGCCTAAATTAGATGGCAGCGTCCATGGCGTCGTCGTCCATGCAATAAAGAATATTTCGGATGAAAAGTCTTTATTAATCGCATCAAACAAAAACTGAGATTTCTCATCCTGAACCGCTTTGAACATGGCCACGCAACTCGTATCTTTCACGTCGCGGTAGCAACCCGGCTGGTTGAGCTCGTGGGAGCTTAAGCCGGTGCCGGCAGCCGGTGAGTACGGCTGGATGGAGACGCTTTCGTAAAGCAATCCTTTTTTATACAGCTCCTTCAGCAGCCACCAAAGGGTTTCGATGTAATCGTTTTTGAAGGTGATGTAAGGATCCTTCAAGTCGACCCAATAACCCATGCGGGTGGTAATGTCGTCCCACTCTTTTTTATAACGGAGAACCGCTTCGCGGCATTTTTTATTGTATTCTTCTACCGAAATGGTATTACCAATGTCTTCCTTGGTAATACCGAGTTCTTTTTCCACGCCAAGCTCTACGGGCAGTCCATGCGTATCCCAGCCGCCTTTGCGCTTTACCTGGAAGCCTTTCATGGTTTTGTAGCGGCACACAAGGTCTTTGAGTGTGCGGGAAATGACGTGGTGAATGCCGGGCATTCCATTTGCCGAAGGCGGACCTTCGTAAAATACAAATGGCTGCGCGCCCTCGCGGAGAGAAACACTTTGTTCAAATGCCCTATCCTGCTGCCATTTTTGAAGCACTTCTTTTTCTATTTCCGGCAGGTTGAGACCTGAAAATTCTTTGTATTTAGTGGTCATATTGGTAATGACGGATAATTTTTCAATAAAAAGTGGCAAAGTTAATTAAAATAAGGCGGGGAAGGAAGATGCGAAACGTAAGGGCTAAGTTATAAGTTGCCGGGTAGAAGTGGTGCGTGTTTAGAAGATCGATAGGGTTTTTGGAATATGACTGTGAGTTTGGAAACCTAAATGTGCGTTTTTAGAATGCAGTTGCAGGTTTGAAGAACGCAATTGTGCGTTTATAGAAGATATTACTGATGAGTTTGTAAAGGGGCACATTGTACATCATACACCTGACATCGTACGCCGAATTATCTTTGACCCCAAACAAAAAGAAGAAATGAAACTGACGGAAGTAACAAATTCGGCAGAGGCAAATTTATTTCTGCAGGCAAATGTGCTGATGAATGCAGGCAACCCGAACTATATACGCCCGCTGGATGTAGAGATTAACGAAGTGTTTGATAAGAGTAAAAATAAAACCTTCCGCTTTGGCGAGGCGGCACGCTGGATACTGCAGGATGATAATGGAAAATTGATTGGACGGATAGCTGCGTTTACCAACAGTAAATACATTAACAACGGAACGGATTACCCCGTAGGTGGCGTTGGTTTTTTTGATTGCATCGACAACCAGGCGCCTGCTAACCTGTTATTTGACACGGCGAAAAGCTGGCTGCAGGGCAAAGGCATGGAGGCGATGGATGGACCCATCAATTTTGGCGACCGCGATAAGTGGTGGGGCTTGCTGGTAGAAGGCATTGAAAAGCCGCCGGTGTATGGGATGGCTTACAACCCGCTGTATTACCAGCAGTTAATGGAAGGTTATGGTTTCAAAAACTATTATAATCAATATTATTTCGCGATGGGTGTAGACGACCCGCTGCCACCGAAATTTCCGGAGCGATACGCAAAATTTAAAGCGAAGAAAGATTACAGCGCGCGGCACATTTCTATAAAAAACTTAGAGAAACATGCGCAGGATTTTGCCACCGTTTATAATGCTGCCTGGGCGCAACATGGCGAGGCAAAAGAGATAACGAAAGAGCAGGCTTTGAAGCTGTTTAATAAGATGAAGCTGGTGATGGATGAGCGCCTGTTATGGTTTGCCTATTACAAAGAGGAACCGATAGCGATGTGGATTAACATACCGGACCTGAATGAATATTTCAAGCATTTTAACGGCAGGTTTGGTTGGCTGGAAAAGCTGCGCCTGCTATGGATGAAGCGTCGTGGCGAGTGCAAAATCTTTACCGGTGTTGCGTTTGGCATTGTGCCTAAATACCAGGCGCTTGGCATTGATTCGTTTATGATTCAGGAAGGCGGTTATTTGATTCAGCATAAGGGCTGGTATCATACTTACGAGATGGGCTGGGGTGGCGACTGGAACCCGAAGATGATCAATATTTATAAAAGTCTTGGCGCTTCGCAAAGCCGGCGACTGATTACGTACCGGTTTGTTTTTGATGAAGGGAAACATCCGTTTGAGAGGCACCCGGTGATGGAATATAAAGTGTGAGTTTTTTATGTACGATGTCAGATGTGTGATGTATTCAGAACTTTAGTACTGGTATTCTTACAAAGCTTGGTTATTGAGTGAACAGGACTTCTGCCTCTGTAAACTTCCCTTATTATCACCTTCTGCTTTTTTCCCTTGATAGAAAAAAATAGCAAAAAAGATCAGGCACGGGCGAAAACTCCGCGTCCGTGCACGGTATTCCAAGTAAGCTGCGTTACTACTGTGATGAAGGGCTTGCGGGTACTTGATAGTTTGTGTGTGTGAGCCTGATGTTGACTTGTGTATGTTCTGTTTTAGTAGTAACAATTACTCACTAACTGATATTATTTTTACCAGATTCAAATCTTTATCAAGCACTACAAGGTCGGCGGGATAGCCTTTTTTAAGCATACCCATTTCGTCGCTTTGCAGTACCACGCGGGCTGGATAAAAGCTGCACATGCGGAGGGCTTCTTCAATAGAAATACCAACTTCCTTTACCAAATTCACAAAGGCTTTGTGCATGGTTAAGGCAGAGCCGCTCAGGATGCCGTTGGCTGTGTAATGATCGCCTTCAAACTTGTGCTTGTACCAGCCTTCGGTTGTTTCGGGAACTGAATCGGTGATGGCAAACAAACGCTCACCCAATAATTTTTTGGCAATGCGTATGGCAGGAAAAGCAACATGCAAACCATCGGGAATGATGGCGGCTTTTACCACGGAATGATTGAGCACAGCGCCCACCAGTCCTGGCTTGCGGTGATGCAGCGGGCTCATGGCATTGTATAAGTGTGTAACGGTATCTATCACATCATCAGTAAAGAGTTTCGTGGCATCTTCATAGCTGATGTTGCTGTGCCCGGCAGAAATGATAACATCGTATTGCTGAACCAATTTGATGACTTCCGGTGAGCATACTTCCGGCGCCAGCGTAATCATTTTAATAACGCCTTCGCCGTAATCGAGCAGTTGTTTTGCCTGCTCAACCGTTGGTGAAAAAATCCAGCCGGGATTGTGCGCGCCTTTATAAGTCTGGCTGATCCAGGGACCTTCCACATGCAGACCTAACACGCCTTTGCCGCCCTCTTGCCAGTATGCTTTTATGGCATCAATACATTTAAAAATGGTATCGTACGTGTTGGTGGCAACTGTAGGCATACACCAGGCAGCGCCGCCTTCTTTTGAATACCTGGCTATCTCGCCAACTGTAAAAGTATCGGGGTATAATGACAGCAACCTGTTGTGTGCGCCATATAGTTGCAGGTCGATAAATGCCGGGGCTAAGCTGGCATCATCGCCAAAGTCTTCTTTCTCATAATCAGAGGATACGGTGATGGCAGGAGTTAATCCTTCAATCTTACCATCATTCACCAGTATGGCATGATGCCGGAGCGTATCTGTGCCTGTATAAATAGTGCCTGCGATGTATGCTTTTTTGTTCGTCATGGCTGTATGATAAATTGATCCCTATCGGGAAGAAAAGGAAATTTATGTCTGATGTCGGTCAAGTCTTTTTTATGTAGGGTAATAGTGAAAATATCCTCGTCGTTTGCTTTGCAGTACAAGATGTTTCCCAGCGGATCAATGACGGTGCTGTTGCCGCAATGATAGATGCCGTTGCCATCATCGCCCACACGATTAACGCCTACTACATAGCATTGGTTTTCGATAGCGCGTGCAGCTAATAATGTTTGCCACGCGCTGTTGCGACGCTCCGGCCAGTTGGCTACGTAAAGAAGCATATCATATTCGGCTTCCTCGTTTTTATCGTTTATTGATGATTGCCTTGCCCATACGGGAAAGCGCAAATCATAACAAACCTGTGTATTGATTTTCCAGCCTTTTACCGAAGTAATCATGCGCTTGCTGCCGGGTGTGTAATGTTCATCTTCGCCGGCATAGCCAAAAAGGTGTCGCTTATTATAGCAGCCATAAGAACCGTTAGGAAGCATCCAGATAAGGCGATTGTAATAGTTATCATCTTCTTCAATAATAAGGCTGCCTGTAAGAATAATCCGTTTCTGCTGCGCAAGCTTTTTCATCCAGCGCACCGTTTCGCCATCCATCGTTTCGGCAAATTGCCCGGGCTTCATGCTAAAGCCGGTGCTGAACATTTCAGGTAATACAACAAGCTCTGTTTTCTCTTCAAGGCTCATTATTTTTTGTTCGAGCATCGCAAGATTGGCAGCTTTGTCTTCCCAGTGAAGAGCTGTTTGTATAAGTGTAATGGTAAGCGGTTGCTGCATGCTTATTATTTCTGTAAATAACTTTTTGCAATCTCCATATCTTCCGGTGTATCAATGCCTACGCCTTTAAAATCTACCAGCACCATTTTTAAAGGAATGCCATGTTCCAAATAACGGAGACATTCTATTTTTTCAGCGGCTTCCAATGGTGTGATTGACCAAGATGTAAAGTTCATCAATGCCTTCTTGCGAAACGCATACACACCAATATGATGGTAAAACGAAACCCCAGTATTTGCACGATTGTATGGTATTACTGAGCGACTGAACATCAATGAATTCATCTTGTTATCAACCACCACTTTCACGTTGTTTGGATTCTCTATAAAGCTTTGCTCTTTAAATATTTGCATCATACTGGCAACCTGTACAGCCGCGCCTTCTTCGCCTGCAAATGCCTGCAATAATTTGGCTAACGGCCCGCGGCGCACAAAAGGTTCATCACCTTGTACATTAAGAATGATATCAACATCCATATCGGCAATTGCTTCTGCAATACGGTCGCTGCCGCTTTCATGTTCGCGTTTACTCATCACGGCTTTGCCACCGTTATCCATAATTTCTTTATAAATAATATCGCTGTCGGTGGCCACAAATACATCATCGAAAAGGCGCGTGGAAACGGTGTTTTCATACGTATGGCGAATGACCGTTTTGTCGCCGAGCATCTGCATGAGCTTGCCGGGGAAACGGCTGGCAGCATATCGCGCCGGAATGAGTGCAATTGTTTTCATTGTATCAAAGAAACAATGATAATCAAAAAGCTATTGCCGTCTGAAATTTTAATTGGCAGTGTCAATAAAAAAAGAAAATTTTATGTCGGTTTATTATAATATTACCGTTCGCAGTTTATGGAATCCATTACTAACGAAAAAAAAATCATCCTTGTGGATGATGATGAAGACCTCCTGTATACATTCAATTATTGGCTAATGAGCAAAGGGTTTGTTACCATTGCGCTTACCGAGCCGGATCGCATTGCTTCCTTTATTACTGACTTTGCACCAAGCCTGGTTCTTATCGATATACACCTGAAGGGCAATGACGGCAGGGAAATTTGCCGGTATATAAAGAAAGAACTGCATTATAACCGGCCTGTGCTTTTATATTCTGCCCACGATTATTCGGGAACAGATGTTGCCTGGTATGGTGCCGATGGTTTCTTTCAGAAAGTGTCTGACCACCTGTCTATGATCCGTTATATCAGCCAGTTTCTGTAAGCGAATGGTGAGTTGGCTTCACCACTCACCATTCGCTATTCGCAAAACGACGGGCTGTTAATTATAACGGCGTTTGCCTTGCCATACCCTTCAACGGTTATCTTTGCGCACTTTTTATTTTACTATGAACCAGCCATTATCCGAACAGGAAATTATCCGCAGAGACAAACTAAAAGACCTGGAAAGCGCAGGCATCAACGCATATCCCGCAGCGCTGTATCCGGTGTCGCATTACTCGGCAGACATCAAAGCAAAATATACAGAAGAAAACAAAGAAGCGTTTGCGCACGTAACCGTTGCCGGCCGCATCATGAGCATTAACGATAAAGGCAAGGTTTTTTTTATTAAAATACAAGACAGCAAAGGGCTTATCCAGCTTTATATTAAGCGTGATGACATCAGTAAGGATGGTGATACCACTTTGTTTGATAAGGTTGTAAAAGGCGCTGACTTTGGTGATATCATCGGCGCTACGGGCTTTGTATTTATTACAAGAACGGGCGAAACATCTATTCATGTGCAAGCCATAACCTTGCTTTCAAAATCGCTGAAACCATTGCCTGTAGTAAAGCGCGACGAGCAGGGAAATGTGTACGACGCCGTTACCGATCCCGAATTCAAATATCGTCAGCGTTATGTTGATCTCATCATCAACCCCGATGTAAAAGAAGTGTTTTTAAAACGTACCAAACTCATTAATACCATCCGTGATTTTTTGAATGAACAAGGTGGGATAGAAGTAGATACGCCGGTGTTGCAAAGCATTCCCGGTGGTGCCATTGCGCGTCCGTTCGAAACGCATCACAATGCGCTGGATGTTCCGTTTTACCTGCGCATCGCGAATGAATTATATCTGAAAAGATTGATTGTCGGCGGCTTCGATTGGGTGTATGAGTTCAGCCGCAACTTCCGCAACGAAGGCATGGACCGCACACACAATCCCGAGTTTACCGTGCTGGAATGGTACACGGCTTATAAGGATTATTTCTGGATGATGGAAACCACTGAGCAACTGATGGAGCGCATTGCCATTGCTCTTCATGGTACTACTGAAGTTCCGCTGGGCGATGCTGTTATTTCCTTCAAAGCGCCTTTTAAGCGTGTCACCATTTTTGATGCGGTGAAGGAAAATACAGGAATTGATATTAGTGAAATGGGCGAAGAGGAACTGCTGGCTACGTGTGCGCAACTGCACATTCAAACCGATAAAAGTATGGGTAAAGGCAAATTGATAGATGAGATTTTCAGCGAAACATCGGAAGCCAAATATGTGCAGCCGACATTCATTATCGACTATCCGGTAGAGATGAGTCCGCTGACTAAAAAGCACCGCAGCAAACCTGGATTAGTAGAGCGTTTTGAGCTGATGGTAAACGGGAAAGAAATTGCCAACGCTTACAGTGAATTAAACGACCCGCTTGACCAGCGTGCGCGCTTTGAAGAGCAGGCGAAACTGCTGGAGCGCGGCGATGAGGAAGCAATGTACATTGACCATGATTTTCTCAGGGCACTGGAATACGGAATGCCGCCAACGAGTGGCATCGGCATTGGCATCGACCGTTTGGTAATGATGATGACCAACCAGGTGAGCATACAGGATGTGTTGTTGTTTCCGCAGATGAGGCCTGAGAAATGAGTGGTTTATTTAACCATAGAATTTCATCTGCCGATAAAAAATGCACAACCTTAAAAGTTGTGCATTTTTTATCGGTAAAGATAAACTTAGCTCTTCGTGATTAATACTTAGCTGCCAATGTATCCGACATGGCTTTGTGCATTTGTATTACATCAATATACTGTGCTTCGTAACTTTTTACAGTATTGTTGTTGCCACTGGCTGCTTCTGTATTAAATAAATCAATGGTAGCCTGGTGATCGGTTACTTGCCCGTGAATGTAAGCTGAATCAAACGCCCGTCCGGACAAAGTTCTCAGCATCGCTGCCATTTGCACATGTGCGGCGTCCAAAGAATCAGGTGCGTTTAAGCCTAACGGTTGTGCCACATATGTCTGTAAGCTATCTTGTGCCATTGTGTGATGCATAATCATCATATTGGCAAACGAATTAATTTCCGCATCATGATTGGAAGGATCAGCCTTATACATAGAATCGGCTAACTGCGCGGCTGATATTTCTGCGTAATTACTCATGGCGGCTTTCATTACATAATCCCGGTCGGTAGAATTGATGGCATTGTTATTATCATCATCATTGTTGTTGCAGGCGGCAAATGTAGCAACAGCCAAAACCAGGGCTAAAGGCAATACTCTTAATTTCATAGGTGTGTTTTATTAGCATAAATAATAAATTTGAGTTGCTAAAAAACTGTACCGGAAATATTAAATAATCAAATTGAATTTGTATTACCTATAGCTTATATATTATTTTACATACAATAAGTAAAACTTTTACTCAATAGCCCTGTTTATTTTTTTGAAAATCAAGCATTTTTTTGTTCATTGGTAAGATATTATAAAATACAAGCTGTTTAAAAAAAGTTATTACAGAATAAACGATTAATCCTGTTAAGAACATGCAACAAGTTTCTGTTGTGTTGGCATTCAACAAAACAGATTGCTACCTTTGCGCCTTCCTACACTTACTAATGAGCGACGAAATAAAACATGAGTGCGGACTGGCTTACGTTCGCCTCCGCAAACCGTTCTCGTATTACCTGCATAAGTATGGCACTGCCATGTACGGACTGAACAAGCTGTACCTGCTGATGGAGAAGCAACACAACCGCGGGCAGGATGGTGCCGGTGTGGCTTCGGTGAAACTAAACGTAGAGCCGGGCTACCCGTTTTTATGGCGGCTTCGCAGTACGGCGCAGCAGCCGATTGCCGATATTTTTTCAACCGTTGGAAAAGAAGTTCACGAGATAGAAAAATATCTTCCTGAACTGAAACAACATCCCGGTTTGATGAAGGGCAGCCTGCCTTTTATGGGAGAGTTGCTGTTGGGTCATCTTCGCTACGGCACGCAGGGAAGAAATAAGGTCGAGTTCTGCCACCCGTTTATAAAGCGCGATTTGATGCCAAGCAAAAACATGGCGCTGGCGGGCAATTTCAACCTTGTGAATACCGAAGAATTGTTTGATCTCATTAACATGGATCCCGGTGAGTTTCAAAAGCAAAGCGACCTCGCGGCAATGCTGGAAGTGATTCATCATTTTTTGTCGAAAGAAGATGAACTCTGCCCCAATTGCCCCGACGTGTTGAATGTGTTAAAGAAGGCAATGCCCCTGTTTGATGGTGGCTATACCATTGGCGGATTGTTAGGCAATGGCTATTCGTTTGTAACGCGCGATGCGCATGGCATTCGCCCCGCGTATTACTACATAGATGATGAAGTGATTGTGGCGGCAAGCGAGCGCGCTTCCATCCGCACTACGTTTAACGTAGGTGAAAATGAAGTGCACGAACTGATGCCTGGCTGCGCCATTATTGTGGATGATGCCGGCAACTATTCGATGCAGCAGGTACAGGAGCCGAAAGAGCGCAGAGCTTGTTCGTTCGAGCGCATTTATTTCAGCCGTGGCAGCGATGAAAAGATATACCGCGAGCGCATTGCGTTGGGCTATCATCTCAGCAATCGTGTATTAGAAAACATTAGCTACGATTTAAAGAATACTATTTTCTCGTACATTCCCAATACGGCTGAAGTTGCATTTTATGGGTTGGTAAAAGGCATGGAAGATTATCTCAATCTTCGTAAAGTGCAGAAGATACTAAGCTGGGGAACCAATGTAAATGAAGAAGCGCTTCGCGAATTAATTAATAGAAAAATCCGCCAGGAAAAAATAGCTATTAAAGATGTGAAGCTGCGCACTTTTATTACGGAAGATGCCAGCCGCAACGAGATGGTGCAGCACGTGTACGATATTACTTACGGCACGGTGAAAAAAGATACCGATACGCTCGTGGTGATTGATGATTCTATTGTGCGCGGCACCACGCTTAAGGAAAGCATTATTCGTATGCTTGCACGTTTACACCCAAAGAAAGTTATTGTTGTTTCTTCGGCTCCGCAAATTCGTTATCCCGATTGTTATGGAATTGACATGAGCAAGCTGGGTGATTTTATTGCCTTTCGTGCTGCTATTCTTTTGCTGAAAGCTCGCGGCATGGAAGATACCATTCAGCAAGTGTATGAGCAGTGCAAAGAAGCGATGCGCAACAACCAGTTGCATACAGAAAACTTTGTGCGCAATATTTACAAGCCTTTTTCTACGGAAGAGATTTCGAACAAGATTGCGGAGATGATTACACCGCCGGATTTAAGCATCCCTGTACAAGTCATTTATCAAACGATAGAAGACTTACACGATAGCTGCCCGACAAATACCGGCGACTGGTATTTTACAGGAAATTATCCTACCGCTGGTGGCAACCGCGTGGTGAACAAGGCGTTTATTCATTTTGTGGAAGGCGTGAATAAAAGAGGATATTGATTTAGCTACGAAGGCACAGAATATTTTTAAAATAAATAAAAAACGCCCTCACACAAGGGCGTTTTTTATGTCTTCAGTTATATACTTATTTAGCTTCTTTAATCTTAATCGTTACCGTGTGTGGAGCCACTTCATCACCACCGAAATAAGGCAGTAATTTATAGCCACTTCCTTTCTTTGTTTTGCTGGTGCGCGCCATAACAGTGGTGTCTCCATCCAGTACAAAATTATAATGACTGCCATCGGCAAGAATGGCGCATTCATGCTCCTGATTCATATCAATGCCGCCTAAATCCTGAATTGTTCTGATGCCATCATTATAGGTATAAGCAGAAAGTTTTACCTGGTTGTGACACCAGCGCCAGCCAAAGCGCGCACTGTATTGCTGATGCTGACTGTTATTGTCGGAAAAACCAAACAGCTTATTATAATCATATTGATTTTGCGGATTGACATTCTGGTAAATAACCGAACTGTCAAACCTTACCGTAAAGTGCATTCCGGTGGTAGAATATGGCGGGTACATATTGCCTATACAATACTGCTGACCTCCTAAAATGGTGTAAGTTGTAAAGCCTGAGGCATCCGCACCTGGCTTCTTGCCACCCAATCCTAAAAACGAATCTGTTTGCGCCGGATTTTCTTTTATAACAATGTCTTTCTGACAACTGATGATACTGAATAATGCAATGCCTGCACATAATTTACCAATGCTCCACATGTTCTGATATTGAATTTTATGAGGCGCAAAAGTATTGGCGGCAAATGCAGGTATTAATTAAATTCAAATAAAAACGGCTTAAGATTTTTTAAGGTGATGAACTGTTTTTTCTTTCTGTTGTAAAGTTTATACTCGCCTGCTCCTTCTGTTGGTTTGATGCCGAACAATAACGCTCCCGTTTTACCAAACCAGGATTTTCGCTTGCAATAAAACCCTTTTTTATCGTTGCTATTTGTTTGTTCGCAGATACATTTCGGGCATTGGCAGCATTGCCGGATGCAAGCTTAAACAACGGCATTCATATCGCATAAAAGAAGTAATTATTTTATGAACCAATAAATGTTTGAACGATGAAAAAGTTAGTATTCACAATGATGTTAGCCACCGCAGGTATAGCGATGACAAATAAAGCACAGGCGCAGGTAAGCGTAAGTATTAATATAAGTAACCAACCTGCCCGGGCACCCGAAGCTTACGATGACGCCGCTTATTATTACATGCCCGATCCTGATATTTATTATGATATGCCTGCTCATCAGTTTATGTATTTAAGTGGCAGCAGGTGGGTTCGTTCTGCCTCTTTGCCAGCGGCTTATCGCAACTACGATTTATATAAAGTTCACAAGGTGGCGATAAATGAAAAGAACGCTTATCTGCATCACAATCGCGATAAGAAACGGTATGCTTCTTTCAGAGGTAAATACGATCAGCAGCCCATCCGCGATAGTCGTAATGATAAGTATGCTTCTGATAAAACAACGGGAGCAACAACCGGTTTACAAAGGACAATCATAAGAACGGAAATTGCAGGAACGATAGGAAAGGAAGAGATTATTACAGGGAAATCAGATAGCAAAGGGAACAAGCAAATCGCCTCTTCGGAGGCTTTTGTTTTTTATACATATGCACATACAAACACGGTTGAATAAAGAGTAAAGCATAAGATAGAATCCGATTTATTGTACAAGTTCTTTCTTCACCATTTCCCTCTTTTGCCTGGATACCGGCACTTCAGTTCCATCTCCCAGAAGTAAATAATCACCATCTTTTTTTAACCAGCTTTCAATAAATTTTTTATTCAGCAGGTGAGATTGATGACACCGGATGAAGCCATAGCCGGCAAGCAATTCTTCATATTCATAAATGGGTCGGGAAACCAATATTTTTTCGCCATTGTCAAGATGGAAAGTCGTATAGTTATTGGATGATTCGCAGCGAATGATGCTACCTGTTTTTACAAAGCGTATTTCTTTATTTGACGGTAAAGCAATTCGCTGATCCTCTTTCTGATTGGGTTGTTTAAACAGCTCCATCAGGTTCTGCAATTGCATGTTCTGCTTTTTTATCAGGCTTTTTTCCCTTGCTTTTTTCACTGCTTTTTGCAGTTCTTCCGTTTTAATTGGTTTTAACAGGTAATCAAGGGCAGCGAACTTTACAGCTTGTATGCCATATTGGTCATAAGCCGTAACAAATATGATTTCGAAGTCCAGCTTTGGTAACGATTGAAGCAATTGAAAGCCATTCTTTGCCGGCATTTGAATGTCGAGGAAAACAACATCTGGTTTGTGTTGTTTTATAATGCTTTCTCCTTCCTCTGCATTTATAGCTGTTGCCAAAATGGATATATCATCACAGTATTTTTGTAATAACAATTGCAGGTTTAGAATGTTATTCTGCTCATCGTCTATAATTATGCAACCAAGCATTATTTATAACCAGTTTTCAAAAGATAAAAATACGGTTGTTCCGGTTGGGCGGCTGTCAATTAGCATATCTGTTTTTTGTTCTTTTAAAGTTTGATTTAGCAACTGTATTCTTTTTCGGGTAAGGCTTAAGCCATACCCATTTACTTCTGTTTGAGTAAAACCAGAGCCGTTATCCTCAATCTGAATCAATAGGTTTTTCTTTTCTTTTTTTATTGAAATAGTCAGGTTGCCCTTATCCTGCAAACCAGAGATGCCGTGTTTAACAGCATTCTCAACCAAGGGCTGCAGTAGCAATGTTGGCACTTCTATTATGCTGGTATTTATATCTTCGGTAAGGTTAATTGCATAGCAAAACCGAAAGCGAAGCTGTTCCAGCTTTATGTATTGCTCCAGTGCTGCCAAATCTTCCTTCAAAGGCAACATTTCTTTTTCATGATTGTGCAGTGAAGACCGAAGCAGCGAGCTGAAATCTGTGAAGTAGTTATTGGCTTCTTCTATCCTGCCCTGGTTCATAAGGCTTTGAATGGAATTTAATGCATTGAAAGTAAAATGCGGGTTAAGTTGCGAGCGAACGGCTCTTTGCTCAAGTTGCAGCTTTTCGCTCCTTTGCTGCTCCTGTTTTAATCTTCTTCGGTAAAAGATAAAGAAAGCAATAGATATACATAGCAAACCAAGAAACAAACTGATTGTAATGTAAAACAAAGAGGTTTGATACCACGCGGGCTGCACGTAAAAATGATATTGCCAGATATTGCGCGGCGCTTCTTTATACCGGGCTAAAAGCGAATTGCGGGTATTGGTTTCAAGCTTTGTTATTACAACAAGATGCCCGCTGGTATGCCAGGAAGTGTCTTTATCGTCATTCTTAATCAATGCGTATTGTAATGATGCGTCCGGATATTGTTCGTTATATTTTCTAAAGTAAAAAGCCAATTTGGAAGAAGGAAAATATTGCTGACTTTCAGTGCTGCCTCTTCCATATTTTGATGGCCAGTCTTTATAAAAGGAATTGATGCTTTTAAAATCTTTACTTCCTGTTTCAACAGCATTCTTTATAAACTCCGTCTCGCTTGTTGTTGCGCTTGAATCGTGCATCATCACAGCTAAAAACGGCATTACCGGCAATGCAGTTCTTGCAAAGCGCATTCGTAATATCACTTCCGGATTTTTCCGGCTTCTTACTTCAACAAGTCGCGTATCGTTTACCTGTATAGTATCATCTACCAAACTATAACTGCGATTATGGCTTTTTACTACTGCTTCCGATGTATTCAAATAGGAAATGGGAAAAGAACTGAGTTCTTTCCAGGTCATTTCTTGCTTATTGTTTTGAGTAATCCGAATCTGCAGGTTTTGTAATGAGAACAATTCTTTGTCGGTTTGTGAGCTATCAATCAGAAAACCGTTTCCGGCACCTTTGAAACTTTCAGCACTGTCCATGGCAATGATGGATACTTCCAATTTAGGACCTGTTACCAAATACACTTCTTCCGAAAAAGGAGATTGAATGTAAGTCGGAAAATATTTTCTGCCTGTGTCTGAAATAAAATTATTGCGGATGTGGATGATTGTATTTCCTATCCGTATCAAGCTCCGGCTTCGTCCATCCATCATTTGAGAAAAAAGAAAGCAAGGCAATAAAACTGCAAAACAGAATATGGCAAGCATTTTTTTCATAAGAGAATAAATTAAAGCCGCTAAGTTGCAATGACTATAACAGCCTCCATCTTACCAATGTGAATCCGGTGTTTTATACTGTGAATTAGGAAGTAAACAAACTCAATATCGTTGACATAAAACAAATTTTCTAACATTCCCTTACACCCTAAAACTGGTATAAAACCTGCATCTGTCGTACCTTTACCGTTGCATTTATGAATCTACATACACTGCTCCAGCAGTATCAGAACAACGAGCGCGTTTTACAGCTAACGCACAAGCTTTCTTTTGCCCCAACCGATCAATCTTCCGAAAAAATATTTCTCAAAAACCTGCAGGGCAGCAGCGCTGAGTTTATTGTGGCGTCTGTGTTTGCACATAACAATACACAAGGTTTAAATCATCTTGTTGTATTGAACGATGCGGAAGAAGCGGCATATTTTCAAAACACTTTGGAGAACCTGACAAGCGCTTTGGACTTATTTTATTTTCCTTCTTCATTCAAGAATAGAAAGAACTATAAGCTGCTGAACAGTTCGCACGTAATGCTGCGAACAGAGGCGTTAACGAAGCTGTCTGCCGGTGGAAATAAGAAGATTATTGTTACGTATCCCGAAGCTTTGTTTGAAAAAGTGGTGCTGCCAAAAACATTGAGCGGTAACATCATCAGCATCAAGGTGAATGATACCATCAATCTCGAAAGCCTGCTGGAATTGTTCGGCATGTATGGCTTTCGCAGAAGTGATTTTGTGTATGAACCGGGACAGTACGCGCTTCGCGGCGGCATCCTCGATATTTACTCATTTGGCAATGAAAAGCCATATCGCGTAGAGCTGTTTGGCAATGAAGTAGACAGCATCCGCATCTTCGATCCTGAATCGCAGTTGAGTGAGCGTAAGTTGCTTCAGGTTTCCATTATACCCAATGTAGAAACGCAGTTTGAAACGGGAGATAAAGTTTCCCTGCTGGAATTTTTACCCGAAAACACTATCGTTTGGTTGAAGGAATGGGATGTAATAAAAGAGAAGATTGAAACAGAAGAAGAAAACCTTGGTTTATACCTTGAAAGAACAAAAGAAAATGCTGAAAACCTGCAAGCCGAAAGTGATAAACTGAAGGCAGAAGGTTTTACAAAAAAAGCAGCGGCGCTTTTAGAAAATGAAGAGGATGATGAAGACGATACAAAGATATTAAAAGAGGTAAGCCTGCAGGATTTTACGCCTTCTGCAACCATCGAAAGACAGGTACAGCAAAGGCATATTGTTGAGTTTGGATACAAGCCTTATTTTGCAGATAAAATCAAAAGTTCTCCCGTTAACCATCAACCATCAACCATCAACTTTTCTACCCGTTCACAGCCTTCTTTTAACCGGCAATTCGATTTGCTGATAAAAGATTTAAAGGCTCACGAAGCGGCGAAATACAGCATCTACATTTTTGCCGAGCAGGCAAAGCAGTTGGAAAGGTTGAACACCATTTTTACCGATTTAAAAACGGAAATTCAGTTCATTCCCGTTGCCACCAGTATTCACGAAGGATTCATTGATGAAGACCTGAAAGCGGTTTGTTATACCGATCATCAAATCTTCCAGCGCTATCATAAGTATAGAGTAAAGCAGGCTTATAACAAAAACAAAGCGCTGACTTTAAAAACACTTCGTGATTTACAACCGGGCGATTATGTAACGCATATTGATCACGGCGTTGGCACATATAGTGGCTTGCAAAAGATAGATGTAAACGGAAGGATACAGGAAGCCGTGCGTATCATTTATAAAGACAGCGATATCTTATATGTCAACATCAATTCGCTGCATAAAATAAGTAAGTACACAGGCAAGGAAGGTACGATGCCGAAGATTAATAAGCTCGGCAGCGATGTATGGAACAGGTTGAAGGAAAAGACGAAAACGAAGGTGAAAGAAATAGCCTTCGATTTGATAAAATTATACGCCCAGCGTAAGGCGCAGCATGGGTTTGCATTTGCCCCCGACAACTACATGCAGGCTGAGCTGGAAGCTTCGTTTATTTATGAAGATACGCCCGACCAGGCAAAAGCTGTTGCCGATGTGAAAGTGGATATGGAGAACCAGTCGCCGATGGACCGGTTGGTGTGCGGCGATGTTGGTTTTGGTAAAACAGAAGTCGCGATTCGTGCGGCGTTTAAAGCGGTATTGGATGGTAAACAAGTGGCAATTCTTGTACCCACCACCATCCTTGCGTTTCAGCACTATAAAACGTTCAGTGACCGCTTAAAAGAGTTCCCGGTAACGGTTGATTTTGTGAACCGTTTTAAGAGTGCGAAAGAGAAGAAAGAAACGTATCAGAAAGTAGCCGATGGCAAAGTAGATATTATCGTTGGCACACATGCTTTGCTGGCTAAAGATGTGAAGTTTAAAGACCTTGGTTTGATGGTGATTGATGAAGAGCAAAAGTTTGGCGTGGGTCATAAAGAGAAGCTGAAAACGCTGAAGACAAACGTGGATTGTCTGACCTTGACAGCCACGCCAATTCCACGTACGCTGCACTTTAGTTTAATGGGCGCAAGAGATCTTAGCATCATCAATACACCGCCGCCAAACCGGCAACCGATACAAACGGAAGTGCAGATGTTTAACGCGGAATTTATCCGCGATGCCATCTATTACGAAACGGAGCGCGGCGGGCAGGTGTTTTTTATTTATAACCGCATACAAGGCTTGCCGGAGATGGCAGCTTTGATACAAAGTCAATGCCCTGACCTTTCTATTTCGTATGCGCACGGGCAAATGGAAGGTGATCAGTTAGAAGAAAAAATACTTGACTTTATTGATCGTAAATACGACGTGTTGGTTTGTACCAACATAGTGGAAAGTGGTGTGGACATTGCGAATGTAAACACAATCATCGTGAACAATGCGCATCACTTTGGGTTGAGTGATCTGCACCAGCTTCGCGGTCGCGTGGGACGAAGCAATAAGAAGGCATTCTGTTATCTTCTTGCGCCACCGATGAGCACCTTGCCTACAGATAGCCGCAAACGTTTGCAAACGCTGGAACAATTCAGTGATTTGGGAAGCGGTTTCCAGATAGCCATGCGCGACCTTGACATTCGTGGCGCGGGTAATTTATTAGGCGGTGAACAAACGGGCTTTATGGCGGAGATTGGCTTTGAAATGTACCAGAAGATATTGGATGAAGCGGTGCGCGAATTGAAGCGCACTTCGTTCAAAGATTTGTTTAAAGAAGAGATCAGCAGGCAGGACGATTTTGTGTCGGACTGCACCATTGATACCGACCTTGAAATCCTCATTCCGGATGATTATGTGGAAAGTATCACAGAGCGGCTATCTCTGTATACAAGATTGGATAATTGCGAAGATGAAAGCGAGCTGAAAGAATTTCATACCGAAATGCAGGACCGTTTTGGACCGATGCCCAAGCAAGTGGAAGACTTATTTACAACCGTTCGTTGCCGCCGCTTAGCCATTGATTTAGGTTTTGAAAAAATGACGTTGAAAGATCATACGCTACGCTGCTATTTCATCAACCGTCCCGACTCGCCGTACTTTGAAAGTGACCTGTTTAAACGCGTGATTGATTACCTGCAAACGGGTACCAACAAAGCGCGCTTAAAGCAGGCGGGAAAGAACTTTTTGCTGATTGCAGATGATATGCGGAACATGATTTTAATGTATGAGTTTCTGAAGCGGATGCATGGAGAAGTGGTAAGTGTAAAGGAGGTGAGTTTGGTGTAATAACTAAACAGTTTGGTTTTATGAATGGGATGCAGCACCTTCAAATTTATAATAATGTGAGTTTTATTTTATCATTCTTAGAATTCGCTAATCAAAGTGATAACAGGAAGTTTATTGACTGGTAGGTTACTACCTGTTATTATATAGCTGTTCATCTGGCGAATGCTCATTTATCTTTATACAATATGCAGTACAGGAAGCATGTAGACGTAAAACATGCTTTGAATCTCAGAAACAAAGATGCTGGTAAAAGCGGAAGCACTTTCGCGCAGGATGTATCCTTGCCAAACGGAATATTTACTTTATTCAATTGACATTGCACTTACTCTATTTTTGCAATCGTAGTTATCTCATCTTATGATAAAGCAAAACATCAAACTAACCGTAGATGCCATTGTGTTTGGCTATAACCAGGAAAGCGGCATCTCCGTCTTGCTTATCAAACGGAAAATTCAGCCTTTTATAAACGAGTGGGCATTGCCGGGCGGCTTTGTGCTTGTCCATGAATCGCTGGAGGAAGCCATAGAAAGAGAACTGAAAGAGGAAGCCGGAATTTCCATCAATTATTTAGAGCAGTTGTTCACATTCGGAAAGCCCGGCCGCGATCCGCGCACACGGGTAGTGTCTGTGGCTTATTTCGGGCTGGTGAAATCCAATAACTTTACTTTATTTGCTTCTACCGATGCTTCAGAAGCGCAATGGTTCAATATTTATGAGCTGCCCAAACTGGCTTTCGACCATTTAGACATTGTACAAAAAGCGATCACGCGCCTGCGCGCTAAAATTACTTACGAACCGATAGGCTTTGAATTGTTATCCCGTAAATTCCTCTTTTCCGACCTGGAACAACTGTATATACTACTCTTAGGTCACGAGATAGACAGACGAAACTTCAAACGTAAAATCATGTCGCTTGGATTAATAGTGGAATTAAACGAAAAAGCGCCGGTAGTATCCGCCGGCAGACCTGGCAAACTTTATTCTTTCGATAAGAAAAGATACAATCAGCTAAAAGTAAAAGGTTTCGATTTAGATAGTTTGATGTAATTAAAAAAATAATTTGCGTAAAAAATACGCAAATTATTTGGCTGAATCAAAATGTCTGCTTTATTTTGTGTCATAATTACGCAAATAGATATGAAAACAATAAACTTAACACCTGGTTTTACTCCTTGCCCGGGAGAGGCAGTAGAAAGCAAAAGCTTCCTGTTTAGCGGTGGCGAAGTGCATGTAAAACTGCAGGAAGCCGGCGAGGAAATGATGATAACAGCAAAGCTGAACTCATCAGATGACATCATGAAACTGTTGCTGACGGTGGATGCGCTGCGCCGCAGCGGAACAAAACACATCAGCGCATTCGTTCCCTATCTTCCTTATGCACGGCAGGACAGAGTGATGGTAAAGGGCGAGCCGCTGTCTGTAAAAGTGATGTGCGATTTATTAAACGGGTGCGCGTTTGAGAGCATTTATGTATTCGATGTGCATTCTGAAGTGTCATTGGCTTTATTAAACAATTGCCGGTTAATTACCAATCACACTCTTGCAAAAACAGCCATCGGGAATAAGACAAATTACCTGCTGGTTTCGCCCGATGCCGGCGCTTTGAAGAAGATTTATAAAGTGGCAGAAGCCATTCAGCATACCGATGATATTGTGCTTTGCAACAAAGTGCGCGATGTAAGCAATGGCGAGATCAAACACATTACGGTTGACCGGCCTGATTTGGGTGGTAAAGACTGTTTTATCATTGATGATATCTGCGACGGCGGTGCTACATTTAACGGCGTAGCCAAAGAGCTGAAGAAGCGCAATGCCGGCAATGTTTCTCTGATCGTATCCCATGGCATTTTTTCAAAAGGAGACGTTGCCTTGCGCGAGTATATTGACCACATTTATACAACGGATTCTATTAAAGATTCTTCTTCAGACTTTATTACCTGCGTTCCCTTACGCACGATTGTTACTCTGTAATTAATAAACTAAAGCATTATATTATGAACAACATTCTTCTGCAGACAGATGTCTATAAAATGGGGCACATGGAGCAATATGCGCCCGGCTGCAACAAAGTGTATTCTTACCTCACTGCCCGCAACGAAAAGGTCTTCAGCGAAACCCTCTTCTTTGGTTTGCAGTATTATCTAAAGAGATATTTATCATCACCTATAACTCCAGATATGGGCGAAGAATTCCTGAGATACCGCAAGGCGATTTTGGGCAGTAACTCGCCCGAAATCGAAGCGAAAATCCGAGCCTTGTGTACGCTGGGTTATTTACCAATCGAAATAAAAGCTGTTGAGGAAGGCACCCTACTGCCGGTAAAGAATGCGCTGATGACCATCACTAATACGCATCCCGGTTTTTACTGGGTGGTTGGCTTTATGGAAAGCCTGCTGCTGAAGCTTTGGTACACCATTACGGTTGCCACCTGCAGTTACCAATACCGGAAAGTTGTGAACCGTTATTTTAAGATGACAGACGATGAAGAACTGCAGCCGCTGAAAGATTTTAGTGTACATGATTTTGGCTATCGCGGCGATTCTTCCGAAGAAGGCGCTGCCATCAGCGGTGTTGCGCACCTGCTATCTTTTTTAGGCAGTGATAATGTGCCGGCTTTGCCTTGCGCCATCGAATATTATGGTGCAGACATCAATGGCGAACCGGTGATGCTTTCGGTGCCTGCGAGCGAGCATAGCGTGATGTGCTCGTTTGGCAGGGAAAATGAAATTGAAGCCTTCCGGCACATGATAGATCTGTATCCGGCAGGCATCGTATCTATTGTATCCGATACATTCGATGTATATAAAGTGCTGACTGATTTTGCGGAGCAGTTAAAGGAAGCGATTCTGAAACGCGATGGCAAAGTGGTGTTCCGTCCCGACAGCGGCAATCCTGAATACATTATTTGCGGCGATCCGAACGCAACAGAAGGCAGCAACGAATGGAAGGGTGCAATTCGCCTGCTGGACGAAAAATTTGGTTCGTCCGTCAACAGCAAAGGGTATAAAGTGCTGAATCCGAAAGTCGGTTTGATTTATGGCGATGGCATGTACTTAGAGCGCTATGAGCGCACACTGCAGCGCCTGCAGCAAATGGGCTATGCAACCAGCAACCTCGTGATTGGCGTGGGCGGCATCCTGCGCAATTTCAGCCGCGATACGCTTGGCTTCGCCATCAAAGCAACGTATGTGGAAGTAAACGGCGAGCCGCGCGAGATAGAGAAAGATCCGGTTACCGACCACAAAAAGAAATCATTAAAAGGCATGTTGTCTTTACTGAAAGAAGATAACCTTTATAAAACCGTTGACCGTTGCACGGCTGAGCAGGAAGCGGCTTCGCTGCTGCAAACAGTGTATCGGGATGGAAAGATAACAAGAGAAACGAGCCTGGCTGATATCAGGAAACGGGTAAGAGCGCACACAGAAGAATCGCTGCTGCAAGCTTAGAATATGGAAGCTGAAATCTTATTAAGAAAGGTGTTCTCTGCTGCCAAAGCAGAAGATGTGTTCAGTATCCGCCATTATAAAAAAGAGTATGCGGAGATGGTAAAGCTGCTGCACCCGGATGTGTGCCAATTGTCGCTGGCAGGCGAAGCGGGTATAGTGGTTAAAGGCAAGTGCCAGGTGTGTACTCCTTTTCAAAGTAATTTTGGAACCACCCATTACAACTCGACAGATGTACAAAAATATATGGTGCAACGGGCGGCTACTTTTTTTCAGGCTATACTAAATAATAATACATACCAAGATTTTGAAACAACCAAGTTTGTTGAGTGTGAAAATTTTCGTTATTTAAAATGTAATAGTACGGCTGATAATAATGAAGGATGCTATAAAGATATTTACCCTCAAAACCAAATTTGTCCTTCCTCAGAAACTCAATAAAATCAAATAAACGAACCATTATTTATGAAATTGTATTTTACTTCTTTCCTTTTGCTTTTCGTGTTCGTTTTATATGCACAGCCTGGCACCGTTGATAAAACTTATGGTGTAAACAATACAGGTACTGTATCTGTATCTACTCAATTATATGCTATTTCATCAGCTATGCAGCCTGATAATAAAATTGTCATAGGTGGCTCGGGATCTTCTGTTGGAGAATTCTTTATATCCCTTTACAATAAAGATGGTGGTGTTGATACGTCATTTGGAAATAAAGGAAAAACGATTACCCAAATAAACGACTTAACGAATTTTATCCTTTTTACGGAAGGATGGGCTGATATTGCTTTACAAGAGGATGGAAAAATAGTTGCAACAGGGAACGTTTTAGGTTCTGACTACGACTTGGTTGTAGCCCGCTTTCTTCCTGATGGTATGACAGATGAAAGTTTTGGAAATCATGGTAGAATAATTACTGATTTGGGTTATTTAGAAATAGCTAAATCTATAGCTGTGCAGGCAGATAATAAAATTCTTGTTTCAGGTTATCAAAACAAGGATATATCCGGCAATGGCACCAGCAGTCTGCTTGTTCGCTATAATACTGATGGTACACTTGATGAAAATTTTGGAGAGAACAAAGGCTATTGGGCAACAACATGCAGCCGGGCACGTATTACCTGAACATTACTACCGGTAGTAAAACAGAAGTGCTGAAGTTTGTGAAGGAATGAGCAGGGTGACCGGTTAAATGATAAGAAAGAAGGAAGCTATTGTGGTTTCCTTATTTTTTTATTTCGTGCAGGCAAGCGGCAACTATTATTTTTGCGCGGACAGATGATTCAGAACGAACTTGTTTATAAAGGCAACACTATTTCCTACCTCACTTACGGAACGGGCGCAACGCCCGTTGTATGCCTGCATGGCTATGCGCAGAACGCTGCCCGGTGGAGCATACTGGAACCTTACCTGAAAGATCGTTTTACGCTGTACGCTTTTGACCTTCCCTACCATGGCAGAACGCAGTGGAACAATGTAGAAACGTTTACGGTGGCTGCCTTTATTGATATTATCAAACAGGTATTGCCGGCTTCAGCCAAGACATTTGTGCTGCTGGCGTACAGCATGGGCGGGCGTATTGCGCTGGGCTTGCTGGAGGCCATTCCGCAGATGATTGAAAAAATGGTGTTGCTGGCGCCGGATGGTTTTCATGGCAATCCCTGGTACCGGTTTGCCACACATACAAGAGCGGGGCGAAAGGTATTTAACCAGTTTAAAAAGAACCCGAAGCTGATTATTACCGTTGGCAAACAATTGCGCAAGCGTGGCATTTTGAGCGACCAGCTTTATAACCTTGCCTTTTATTATATTAACGACGAAGCTGCGCGGTTTACGCTGTACGACCGCTGGATCAGCACGCGCCATTTTGATCCGAACTTAAAGAAACTAAGAGCGATTATTTTGCAGCAGCAAATACCAATTGATATGGTATTTGCAAAACATGATAAAATTATTCTTGCCTCGCGGGGTATTGTCTTTGCCAAGGGGCTGGAATCATACGTTCGTGTTCATGTGATAGATAACGGACATTCATTTTTATATGCGCCGCAGGCTGCTTACATCGCCTCGTTTTTTAATGAAGTGAAATAGGTTTTCTTTGCACTGATGTGGTGGTTATTGATTCCTGCTTTTCTACTGTGCTTTGTGTATTGTGTGTTCATTTTATTATATCGAAGCTGGTTTATAAAACTGCTTCCGTTTACTTCGCCAAACGCTTCATCGCACACTTACTTTTCCATCATTATACCTGCGAGAAATGAAGAGGAGAATATTGGCGCCTGCCTGCAATCTATCTTTCAAAATAATTACCCGTCAGATTTTTTTGAAGTTTTGGTAATTGATGATCATTCTACTGATAACACAGCATTCATTGTAAATGAGTTGCAAAAAACAAACCCGAACCTTCACTTGCTGTCGCTGTCGCAATTGTTGAATGGCGAGATTAATTCTTATAAAAAGAAAGCAATAGAATTGGCCATCAGCCAAGCCAAAGGTGACTGGATTATTACGACCGATGCAGACTGCATTGTACCACATTCCTGGCTGCAAAATTTCAATCAGTATATACATAAAAACAACCCGGCTTTTATTGCAGCGCCCGTTTCTTTTATAGAGCAAAATTCTTTTGTCAGCATTTTTCAAAGCCTTGATTTTATGAGCCTGCAGGGCATAACGGCCGCATCGGTAGCAGCGGGCTTTCATAGCATGTGTAATGGTGCTAACCTGGCCTATGAAAAGAAGGCATTTGATGCTGTAAATGGGTTTAAAGGAATAGACAATATTGCCAGTGGTGATGATATGCTGCTAATGCACAAAATCAGCAAACAATTTACAAACAGAACCGGTTATTTATTTCATCAACATTCTATTGTACAAACCCAACCGGTTGATAGCTGGAAAGCTTTTATTAACCAACGGATTCGGTGGGCAAGTAAGGCAAACAGCTACGATGACAAACGCATTTTTTATGTATTGCTGCTGGTGTATTTTTTCAATGTGCTTATGCTTATGTTGTTGTTTACTTCTCTCTTTTTACCAGCATTGTTTTTATACTGGCTGCTACTATTAATTATAAAAACAACTATTGAATTATACTTTCTATTTCCGGTAGCAAAATTTTTTCACCAAACAAAATTGCTTTGGTGGTTTCCGTTGATGCAGCCCATTCACATTGTTTATACCATTGTTGCCGGATGGCTGGGAAAGTTTGGGAAATATGAATGGAAAGGAAGAAGTGTAAAGTAAAAAAGCGGAAACGAAAAAGCCGGTCTTTCAACCGGCTTTTCCTTAATAAATATCAATCAAAAATTAATGATGGTGATGGTGCAACTTGCTTGAAAAGTCTTCTACGCTGATGGGTTCTTCCATAGCTTGCACCTGGCTTTCGAGAGCGCCAAATAGTTTTTCCATCTGCACCTGAGAATAGGTTTGCTCTACAAACTTTTTGTCTTTCATCATGCGCTCGGCATAGTCATCCATCCACGATACATCACCGAAGTTCTGACCACCCATATAGCTCATCAACTGCACTTTAGCAGCAGCTTTAATATCATCAGGCGATACCGAAATCTGGTTGTCTTCCAGCAGCTTATTAGCCACTAAACTCCAGGTTAGTTGCTGCGTATATTTTGGATATTCCGCTTCTACATCTTCTGCAGATTTTTCCTGTTCAGTGCTCATCTGCAACCAGCGTTTCAGGAAAGCATCCGGATAATCCACCTTCACATGATCAGTAATATAATGATAGATCTGATCGTGCATCTGGTTGCGCGTTTGCTGAGCATATGCATTTTCAATCTCTGCTTTTACTACATCGCGCAATTCACTTTCTGTTTTAATTTCACGACCCGGAAATGAAGCGTTGAAGAACTCTTCGTTCAACTCTGCTTTTTCAGTCAGTCCAATACGCTTGATGGTCATGATGAAATATTTATCTGCATCCACATCACTGTTTTTATCCAGCGCCAGATCCTGCATTACATATTCTTTTTCTTTGTCTTCAAAGGCTTTGCTGATTTGAATAGTGATAGCATCATCTACCTTTTTGCCCGTGAGCTGATTGCGCACTTCCGGTGAAAAATATTTTACAATCAGGGATGTTTCTTTTGCAATGCCACCTTCTGCTTCACTGCCATCTTCATTCGCTTCTTTAAGCTCCACATTCAGCACGTTCTCTTCATTATCTATGGTGTCAGGATTCACCATTTTACCGCTGCGTGTTTGCAGGCGACTTATTTCCTCATCAATCATTGCATCCGTTACATTTATTTTATAACGCGTTACATGAATGTCCTGAGGATTCAGAGTTACATCAGGCTTTAATCCGACTTCAAATGCAAATGCATAATCAGTCGGGTTATTCATATCGGGTTGCGGTGTATTGTTCTGAACCGGTAAAGGCTGACCTAAAATATCAAGTTTTTCTTCGGTTACATAACTGTTCAGTTCTTTTTCTACCGTGCGCAGCACTTCGTCTGTAAACACAGAAGCGCCATACATTTTTTTCACCAAACCCGCTGGCACCATGCCTTTGCGGAAGCCCGGGATGTTAGCGTTCTTAGCGTACGTCTTCAGGCTTTTTTCGAAGGAAGGATAGTAATCTTCTTTAGCCAGGTTCACGGTAAGCTTATCGGTAAGCGGCGCAATGTTTTCTCTTGTTATCGTTGCCATAAAATATAAAGTTTCCCCAACGGGAATAATTTGAATAAATAAAAAAAGCCCCGTTGAAATTGGGGCTTTCGGTGCGGATGATAGGAATCGAACCTACATGCCTCGCGGCGCTAGATCCTAAGTCTAGTGCGTCTGCCAGTTTCGCCACATCCGCAAACGGGGCGCAAAAATAAGGGAATTGAACAAGCCGGAAAAGACAGTTTTCCCGGTTTATGAATTTATTTCATTCTTTTCCCGTCAACAATTGTAACGGGTGTATTTAATTGCGCAGCCATAAAGAAAATGCTTTCTATTATTACTCGATTTTCGGTTAACCGCAGTTAATGCTATGCAGCAGACTCCGCTGCTGCGGGCAGATTTCTATATTTATCTTCGGGTCGCTGTATTTTCAAAGTGAGTCACTGCTGTTTTTTGTTACTGCTTTACTTTGTACAATCAATTTTTAATAACAGATGCTGACATTATCCGGTTTTGAAGCGCAAATACCGCCAACGATTTTAGAAAGAGGCAAGCAATACTTTGCTAACGGCAATGTAACAGAGCTGGAAGAGGCAGACAATAAGTGGGAAGCCACCGTAGAAGGGTCGGACACTTACCTGGTAGAAATAACCATTGGCGGCAGCGATGACATAACCGATTCTTTCTGCGATTGCCCGTATGATGGCGATGTTTGCAAACATGTGGCGGCGGTTCTCTTTGCGCTTCAAAAAAAAATGAATACACAAAAGAAAGAACCGAAAAAAACAGCCGGGAAAGATGTATTTGCAAACCTGCTGCAGACTGTTTCTGCCAAAGAATTCCAGGATTTTATAAGGGAATATGCGGCGAGGAATAAAAAATTTAAGATTGAGTTTGAACTGTTCTTTGCAGAGAAGGACAGCCGTATTGATGTTGAGAAAAAGTATTCGGATATACTGCAAAAGCTGATTAAAAAATACACATCAGGAGATTACATCAATTATCGCGACTCACTGAACTTATCAAGAGAAATCAACAAGCTGCTGGCTGCCGGCAATACATACCTTTCGAAAAACAATTTTAAAGATGCATTTGCCCTGGCGAAAGCCATCCTGACAACGCTGTTTCAAAATATAGAAAGAGTGGATGATTCCGGCGGAAACCTCGGTGATAACCTTGATAAAGCAATTGATTTTTTTAAAATGATTTCGGAAAGCAGGGATGCAGCTATCCGGATAAAAGAACAGGTGTACGACTTTTTGCAAACCAAACTGACCAAAGAGAAATACTTCCATTACGATTTTGGGTACAGCCTGTTCGACATCTTCCGCAGCCTTGCGGTTTTGCTAAATAAGGAAGATAACTTCATTAGTTTTATAAACGACGAGTTGCCGAAGCTGTCCCGTGCGCATAAAACCAGCCAGAAAGAATATTACCAGACAAGCGTGATTGCTTTTTTGCAGCAAACCGGTAAAACAAAAGAAGCGGAAGACCTTATACAGCAAAGCCTTTACATTGTGGAAGTGAGGCAGGCGCAGGTGAATAAAGCCGTTGCAAAAAAAGATTTTACCGAAGCAAAACATTTAATTCAGGATGGCATCCGCATAGCGGAAAACAACAATAGCAAAGGCGATACTATTCACTGGCAGCAGCAAACGTTGCAGATTGCCATGAGCGAAAACGAGGTGGATGTGATAAGGCAATATGCAAAACAATTCGCTTTTTATCATGGCTTCTATCAGGCTTACTACCGGCAATGGAAAGCCACGTATCTGCCGGCCGACTGGAAACCAGTAATAGAAAAATGGATTGCAGACACCATTTATAAAGTGACTGCCGAATGGAATAATATTCGCTTCTGGCGACCTGCGCAGCCACCTCTTTTAGAAGCCCTTGCGCCGGTGTACATTGAAGAAGGCATGACAGACCGGTTATTACTTTTGGTGCAGCAGAAAAACGATCTTACTGCAACAATGGAATATCAAAACATTTTGGTAAAAACATATCCTGAGGAGCTGCTTGCTATCTATCTGCCTGCTCTGGAAGCCTTTGGTTTGAAAGCGGATAACCGTACACAATATGCCGACTTTGTGAATAAGATGAAGCGGATAATGGCAGATATTCCTGCCGGGAAAGAAAGGATATTATCATTGGCGCAAACATTTAAAGAGTTGTATTCATCCAAACCGCGGCGTCCCGCAATGATAGAAGAACTGAATAAAATTCTGCTTTGAGACTGGTTTCTGTTTGTATGAAATATTATCCTGACCAGAATTCTAAATGCTTATGCTGTGTATCAGTATAAAATAACAACACAGTTACTGGTAAACCGGGCTGTCTTTTTTTATACTTCCTGTTTGTTTATAGATGCCAGGCTGCAGCTTGTGATAAGTGATATAAGACACAGCCAGCAATGCCAGCACAAACAACGGGAAGATTGCCATACTGCCAAAGCCATCCACAGCCCAATGAGAACCGGCAGCAAAAATGAAGTCGAAGGCAAAACCTGCATATACCCATTCTTTCACCCTGCCTTTTACCATTGGTAACAACAGGCCAAGCGCACCCAGCACTTTAAAAACGGTAAGCATATTTCTGAAATAATCAGGGTACCCTAAATGACTGATGCCTTGCTTTGCCATTTCAGTATTTGATGTCAATGCCGGCATTACTCCTTCAAACAGGAAGATAAAGATGGTTGTGGTCCAGTAGATGATTTTTGTAGCTTTCATAATGATTGATTTGATGATGTAAAATTATTCGCCTGCACTCATAAGCGAGCTGTGCAAAGACGACAAAGAGCAGGCAGATTGCGACAGTAATTATGCGTACAAATTCTTACTTAAAAAATCATTTCTGAATGTTTCCTTCGGATCATATTCTGCCACTATCTTTTTAAACTGCGCCAAATGCGCGTATCTTGATTCTAATACTTCCGGAGATAACGTAAAGAGCTTACCCCAATGCGGCTTCGCGCCAAAAGGTGATAACGCCTGCTCAATAAGTGGCAACAGTTTACTTACTTCATCCCATTCAGGTTTCCATGTAAAATGAATGGTAACAGAATCCTGCTTGTAGCAAGGACTCATTAAAAAGTTATCAGCCGCAATGGTTCTGATTTCTGATATAAAGAGATGCGGGCTGATTTGTGCGCCCATTTTTTGAATTGCCATCATGGCTTCGAGCCCATGTTTACGTGGCACAAAATATTCCGTTTGCAGTTCCTTACCACTGCTTGGTGTAAAACCCATTTTAAAATGTGGCATCCGTTCGTACCAAGGTCCTGACACACCCATTTGGTCAGTACAGTTTTCGGCTGATAATTCTGCTATCGGGTGCAGGTTTTTAGTAGCTGCCGTAGCTCCGAAAAAGTCTTTCCTGGCTTCTTTGTTTTTCTCATCATCAGCCAGGCTTTTTACCCATACTTCGTTGATGCTTTCCTGTTTCCAGTCGGTAAATAAACTCACGCTGTAACCGGCTGATATTACATTCTCAAAATGTTTCTCTAATTGTGATAAAGGCATATGCTGATACACATGCTGCCTCATCTGGAAAGCAGGTTGCACATCAAGCGTTACTTTGGTAATAATACCCAACGCACCAAGCCCAACCACGGCTCCATAAAACGCATCACCATCTTTTTTAGACAGATGAATAACAGAGCCATCTGCTTTTACAATCTCCAGCGCATTTACAGCAGTAGATAAATTGCCATTCTTTACACCTGATCCATGTGTAGCTGTTGTAATGGCGCCGCCTACAGAAATATGAGGCAGCGAAGCCAGGTTATGCAAAGCATATCCTTTTTTATCCAGCCACGGCGCCAGCTCGCCATACTTAATGCCACCTTCCACAGTTACCGTGCGGGCGCCTTCATCAAGCGTAAGAATTTGATTCAGGTTTTTGGTAGAAATAAAACCATCCTTGCTGTCTGCAATGGTATTGAAGCAATGCCTTGTACCTAATGCTTTGATCTTATTGTGAGATGACAGCAATTGTTGCACTTCTTCCACCGATTTCGGGTAGAATACAACATCAGAACTATACTCTAAATTTCCTGCCCAGTTCTTTAATTTTTCGCCTGGCATAAAGCTTTGCATTGATGCGATAAAAGGCGACAAACCTAAAGCGGAAGATAGTTTTACAAATGTTCTTCTTTTCATACAGCAAGTTGTTTATTAGTTAATGGTAAATGATGAGTTGCGAACAATGAAAATCCACTCGTCATTCATAAATTATTCAGGAGATAAATCCAAAGCAATCGTTTTGAAAGGTAATCATTACACAACAATTTCCTTTTCTTTCTTCATAGCAATGCGAAACAGCATACCAGCCATTATAAGAAAGCAAACCACGCCGATTAATTTATATCCATCTTCCCCAACCGCAGTTTGTATAGCGCCCGATACATTGAGCTTCGATAACTGATTGGCAACATTCTCACTGCCTGCCGTTAGCAAAGCAACAGCTACACCTGCCAGCGCGCCACCCGCCACCAAACCCGTTGCAAACAGGTTTCCTTTTCCAAGATCATCTTCTTCTATTATCTCTCCTTTTCCCTTTTTAAAATAATCAACTGCGCCACGCACAGCACCACCCGCAAAGATGGGAAGCGTAGTGCTTAACGGAAGATATGCTCCCACTGCAAAGCCAAGCGAATTAACGCCGCACAACTCCATTACCACGGCAAGCGCAACACCTACAAATACAAACTGCCAGTCGAGATTGAAAGACAAAATACCTTTAATCAAAGTCGCCATCAGCGTGGCTTGTGGCCCGGGAAACGTATCGGTGCCAATGGCATGCGTAAAACCTTGTTTCACCATTTCTGCCGTGGGATGATCTAAGATTTGTATAGTAAAACCAATAACAACAGACGATACAATCGCGCCGATAAACAAAGCGATCTGCTGGCTGCGAGGTGTGGCGCCAACAATATAACCTGTTTTTAAATCTTGTGAAGTTGCACCGGCATTGGCAGCCGCAATGCAAATCATGCCGCCTACAACCAACACCATCGGCTCATACACTTTACCACTCCAGCCAATGCCGATAAACACAAGGCAAGTCGCCATAATGGTAGCGATGGTCATGCCGCTGATGGGGTTATTGCTGGAACCAATAATGCCTACAATGCGCGAAGACACCGTTACGAAGAAAGCGCCAAACAACACAACTAATATCCCGAGAAACAATTTGCTGATGACACTATCACCCGGAATCATGGGTATAAAAGCCATGAGTAAAATCAGCACAATACTTCCAATTAATACAACACTGATAGGTAAGTCTTTATCGGTGCGCGCCACGCTTCCGCCCCCTTTTTTTTCTTTAATAGAAGATATGCTTTCCTTAAACGAAGTGATGATGGTTGGAATGGTTTTCAGCAAAGTGATAAAGCCACCGGCAGCCACGGCGCCCGCACCAATTTGCCGTACATAAGCACGATAAATCGCATCCGATGTATCATCAAAATGGTGAGTAACAGGGTTCCATCCGCCGGGACCTCCTGATGTATTCAAATCATGCAGATAACCGAGTTTTACCAATTGCGAAGCAATGATATTCTGATCAGGAATTAACGTAGCCAACAATGGATGAAACACCAGCCACGATAGCACGCCGCCAGCCACCAAAGTGCCTGCTATTTTTGGCCCGATGATATAACCCACACCTAAATATTCAGGTGTTATTTCACCACTTATTTTAGCGGCCGGAAAGTATTTATTTGTGAGTTTGGTAACGGCTTCCGGCGCTTCGGCAATGATGCCGAAAATCTTTTGCAGAAAAGCATACACCACGGCAACACTTACACCCCAAAAAGCAGTTTTTGCAATATCGCCACCTTTCTCGCCGGCTTTTAAAACAGATGCGCAGGCAGTGCCTTCGGGATAAGGCAGAGTATCGTGTTCTTTTACAATTAGTGAGCGGCGCAAGGGAATCATCATTAACGTACCGAGCAAGCCGCCAAAGATGGCAAGCACAAGAATGGTCATGTAATTAAAGAAGGAAGCCCCAACACTTTGCCCGTCGGCTGTCATTGATAAGAATAAAAAACCGGGCAGCGTAAAGGCAACGCCGGAAGCTATGCTTTCGCTGGCCGAACCTGTTGTCTGAATGATGTTATTTTCAAGTATCGTCGTGTTTAATAATTTCCTGCCAATGGTAATGGCGATCACTGAAATGGGGATGGATGCACTTACCGTAAGCCCGGCTTTTAAAGCCAGATACACATTGGCTGCGCCAAATAAACAGCCCATGATACAGCCTGTGATAATAGCTTTTGGTGTAAATTCTTTTACGCTCGCATTTGCCGGTATAAACGGCTGAAACGTCTTTTTCTCTGCCTGCATGTGTTGGTTTAAGTTTTAAAAATAAGGGATGCAGAGAACATAAAAATAGAAGTATGAAAGAGAGCCTGCTTAAAATTTTATAACCAGGGTTATAACGGCATAGAAAACGCAAAGATTCGCTAACTTTTAATTAATTTTTGTTCTTGAATCTTCATCCGCTTCGTGTCCTGATGGTTCAATCTTTAATTTTAAAACAGTACCGGAGAAACATTTATATCTCTCGTTTTGCAGATCTATTTGCAATGTTTTATAAGGAAATTCAGTAACAAAAATCATTGTGATACATAACCATCTGTGGCATACTAATTTCTATTATCAGCAAACAGTAATAACACATAATGAACAGCACCCTCAACTGGATAAAAAAGCGATACCGGAAAACCGTAAACAGCATTGCTTTTTATCCTGCTGTGATTGCGCTATCGTTTCTTATTCTTTCCTACCTTCTTATAAGCCTCGATTATTCTGAAACCGGTAAGCATATAAAATCTCAGCTACACTGGCTGCGGCTGAAAGATGCCAGCACCGCCCGCAGTATTATTTCTTCTATTGTGGCAGGTATTATATCGCTTACCGTTTTTAGTTTTTCCAACGTCATGATTATCCTGAACCAGACGGCTTCGCAGATGAGCAACCGCATTCTTGATAAGCTGATTGGCAACCGCTTTCAGCAGGTGGTGCTGGGCATTTACATTGGCACCATTGTATTCGCGCTTTTCCTGCTCAGTGTAATCCGCGATATTGATTCGGGTATTTATGTGCCTGCCATCAGCACATATATCCTCATTACGCTTACGGTGTTTGATATTTTCCTCTTCATTTATTTTATTCATTTTATTACACAGTCTGTAAAGTATGAAGTGATTATAGAGCGGATAGGAAATGAAACATTAACCGCTATGAAAAAGACCTGCCGGGAGGCAGCAGAAAACGAAACCGGCAAAAGCGATGAAGCGATACCGGTAACGGCAGCATCAGCCGGCATATATGAAAGCTTTGACCCAAAATCGTTGCTGTCTGTTTGCCGGGAACACGATTGCACCATCCGCATGAATAAAGTGCCCGGCACATTTGTGTTAGATAACAATATAGTGCTTTTTACTTCCAAAGCATTACCGGGCAACGTGATAAAACAGGTAAGAGAAGCATTGGAGATCAATAACAGCGAGTCTATCGAAAACAATTTTCTTTACGGTTTCCGGCAGCTTACCGAAGTAGCCATGCGCGCATTAAGCCCTGGCATCAACGATCCGGGCACGGCGATACAAAGTCTTCACGAACTGTCAAAGTTGTTAGAATACCGCATTACTCATTCCCCCGCCACATCATGGCAGGATGAAGAGGGAATGGTGCGCATCAGCAGCCGCCAGCCTACATTTGATGATATCTTCCGGCAATATATATTGCCAATATGGGACTATGGAAAAGGCGACCGCATGGTGCTGCAATACCTGCAGCAGATGCTTGCGCATATTCTTGCTCAGAAAGTGGCGCCATCAGCAAAAGCTTTATTAGTAAAAACAGAGAAAGCCATTGCCGACAAACAATTATAATTTCATCACAACAATTTCATTTTATTATATGGATTTCAATAACGCTTATCACCTCATCATACAAAAGTTATCTGCCTGGTTGCGCGATTTTATTAAGTTGCTGCCCAATATTGTTATCGCAGCTATCGTGGTTTCTGTTGGATTTTTACTTGCCAATGTAGCAAAGAAGTTAGCGTCTAACCTGTTCAGAAGAATCTCTCACAACACTGCGCTGAACAGGCTGTTTTCTTCTCTTGCTTATGCTTTTGTTGCCGGTATCGCTGTCTTTTCAGCGTTAAGTATTTTACAGCTTGATAAGGCTGTTACTTCTATACTTGCGGGTGCCGGTATTGCAGGTCTGGCACTGGCATTTGCTTTCCAGGATATCGCTGCTAATTTTATTTCCGGTGTGTTCATTTCTTTTCGCCGCCCTATTTCGGCCGGGCAGATTGTAAAGATTAAAGATTATATGGGCAAGGTAGAAGAAATCAACCTGCGCGATACTATTCTGCGCACTTTCCAGGGACAAAAAGTAATTATTCCAAATAGAGATGTCTATCAAAACCCGATAGAGAATTTTTCATTGCTGGGTAAAAGAAGATATGATATTACCATCGGTATATCGTATGGCGATGACCTCGAAAAAGTGAAAGAAACAGTGCTTGAAGCAGTAGCTAATTTACACGGCTTGTCAGAAGAAGACAAGACCACTGTATTCTTTACTGAATTTGGCAACAGCACTATCAACTTTGTGTTAAGGCTTTGGGTAAAATCGCCCGAGCAGGCAGATTATCTGCAGGTTGGAAGTGACGCCATCATTAGCATCAAAAAAGCATTTGATGCCAATGATATTACGCTGCCTTTCCCTATCACTACGCTCGACTTTGGCATAAAAGGCGGCACGGCTTTGAAGGATATGCCGGTACACGTTGTCAGCTCCAGATAATGGCAATGATTTGTTTAGCTATTATACAATTTTTCAAATTTTTCTACACTCATTTCCCAGCGCTTTACAGGCTGTTCAAAGCTAAGAGAACCGGCAATGGCAGTGTATTCATTTATCAATATTAACCCAGCTTTTGGCAACGTTTTATCAGGAGCTTTATTCAGTGCATAAGGCTCACTATAAAGGCATTTAATTTTTAGGTTTTGAAAGAAATATGGCAGCGTTAATTGAACGAATTGTGCACCTATTCCTTGTTGTATTTTCGTATTGTTCCATAAGTGCAAATGCATACAGGCTTCCCCGCCAAACGCAAATGGACTTGTATTGCAATGACCCGGCGGAACGCCATCTATCTCCCAGATAATAAAGTAAGAATACTTTTGCTCAACCGGCAAATCATATTGCCTTGTCAGCATATCAGCAAGCTCACGGCGTGATGGCATCTTGCTCATGTCAACGCCCATTCCTTGCAAAAAAGATGGCTCTGACTGCAGCCGGTAACCTGCAATCAGAGCCATATCTGTAAGCTGCATTTCTCTTACCGATAATACCGGTATTTGAATCTTTTATTTTTTTCCAGCTCTTTTTTTCAAATCGCTCAACGGTATTGAAATCATTCTGCCCATTGGCTTGTCGCCGCGATAGGTAATTACTTTCAGCATTACGGCTTCATCCGGAGCTATCAGTGGCTTTTCATATTTGGGGTAAAAATTATCAGGAAAAGAATTATCGAAGCTATAGTAAATCGTGAGATCGTTGGCTTCTGTTGCCATCGTGATTTTCAGATGCCCTTCTTTGGTAGTATCGGCAGTAAAAGAAGGATCGAACATCGCCGGCGAATACTTTACCTGCGCTTCATCAAAGCGTGGAAACTGCGCTTCTACCCGGTCAGAGAAATCATTCCAGTTCTTATCTTTCTTTGGTGTCCAAACGCTTTCAGAAATAGCCAATGCACGCGGCCAAACCATATACTGCAGATGACGGGTATTATAGATTTGCTCTGTCCAGATATTGCCTTGCCCGCCTTTGATATATTTTGCATCTACTCCATCCGGCACAGGCTCAAACTCGTATGCTTTCTTCAGTCGTAATGATGCATAGATGCGCGGCTCGATGGCAACATCGCCCTGCATATAATCGAGGTAAGCATACGTGGTAGGACTCATCACTACTTCGTGTTTTTGCCTGGCTGCTTCAATGCCGCCTTTCGTTCCTTGCCAGCTCATAACGGCGGCGTTGGGCGCAATGCCGCCATGCAATATTTCATCCCAGCCCATAAACTTCTTACCTTTCGATTCAACGATTGTTTCCAAACGTTTTTCAAAGTAGCTCTGCACTTCGTCCTGATCCTTCAGGTTTTCCCTTTGCATTAAAGCTTTCACAGAATCACTTTTTTCCCAGAAATTTTTCGGGCATTCATCGCCACCCATGTGCATGTACTCAAAAGGAAATAATTGCGCTAATTCCGTTATTACTTTATCTAAAAATACATACACTTTTTCGTTGGCAGGGCAAAGCGTATTATCAATCAAAGCAACTGGTGGCTGGCCGTGCGACCAGTCCATAATTTCCTCACCGGAACGCACCTGGTATTTGTCTGCACCAGGCGTGCAAGACAATTCAGGATACGATGCAACAGCCGCTAAACTGTGTCCCGGCACGTCAATTTCGGGCATAACGTTTACAAACTTTTTCTTTGCATAAGCCACAATCTCTTTAATGTCTTCCTGTGTATAAAAACCACCGTAAGTACGCGGTTCACCGGCAGGCGGCGCATCAAAAGTTCCGAAGTAGCCAACGCGCTTTGCACTATAGGCACCTTTCTTCGTGAGGTTGGGCAGGCTCTTAATTTCAACGCGCCAGCCTTCGTCATCCGACAGGTGAAAATGGAAAAGGTTGAACTTATATTTCACCATATCATCAATAAAATCTTCCACTTCTTTTTTGGTAAAAAAGTGGCGCGATACATCAAGCATCAATCCACGCCAATGGAAGCGCGGATAGTCTGTAATTTCAACGCAGGGCGCTTTCCAGTCTACATTCTTTACTACCGTGTTGCTTTCTATTTCTTTCGGTAATAATTGTATCAGCGTTTGCACGCCGTAAAATAATCCAGCTGCATCATTGGCAGTTATGGTGATATCATTTGCCTTTACGGAAAGCGTGTATCCTTCTGAGCTTAGGATTGTATCACGTGTTGTATTCAGCGTAAGCTGAATGTTAGGTGCAGATGTGTTTACGGCGACTGAACGTCCTGTAGCCGACTGTAGTTTTGCCTTTAAATAGTCAGTTACATTTTTAACTTCCGGCGTTGCCGGCGCGCCGATGCTTATGGCTGTTGGAAGATGGTAATAACCGGTTTTTTGTGTAATGGAAACCGGCTCCGGAATAATAGAAATGCTATCTCTCTTTTGAGCGATAGAAAGCAATGGAAACAAGAAAATAAAACAGGCGATTGTTTTCTTCATATATACTTATGATAAAAGAGGAAGCCAAAGTAAGAGATAAAATGAATATAGAAATGAATGATTGAGCGAGAGATAATTTCCGGCAATAATCTGCATAAATATTACCATCCGGTAAATAAAAACAAAGGTTCTGTTCTCAATTTGAATTTTTATTTTCCAATAATGGAACCGAATATTTTTTTATTTCATTCATAACGGCTTTGTAATTAGTTGGTGTATCTACCGGCACGCCACTTGCCAATTAGTACGCGATATTGGATTCCGGGTGGGTATGTCTATACTCTGCCTTATTTTAAAATTCAATTTTAGTTTCCAATACAAATTTCATCGTTGCCGGTTTGGGATTTCTTACATTCTTCTTCAGCATTTTACCTAATCTTAATTTTCATTCTTCCAGTTATTCTTCGGTAACTGTTCTGTTCCGTCTCGTACTACAATTAAGGCAATATCAACATAAGCAAAAATGAAAGCTGATCTTTCAAAGACTTTTATATTTTCACGCTACGATTTGTCTGGGCATGCTATTCATTCGAAAATGACTCTTGTATAATATTTTACCTGTATGAAAATTATTGTAGCCGAAGAATTCCTTTATAACAGTTAATGTAAAACCTAATCGTCGTCCTGAACGCTGATGAGAGGATTCTTGCTGCTTCGATACGCAAGAATCACAACAGGTGATGACAAAAGCGGGGGATGATAACCACCAAAAACTGTATTTTGTATTCCTTTTATAATTCAAACGTTGAAGTATGTATAACAGAAGAAAATTCCTTCGAAATTCGGGCGCTGCGCTATTAGGCGCCGCCGTTTTAAGCAACCGCGCCAATGCATTTTTTGCCCCGGTATCGCCCAATCATGCAGTCGGGTTGCAATTATTTACCTTGTTTCCAACCATGGATGCCGATGTGGAAGGCTCGCTGAAAAAAGTGGCTGCCATCGGGTATAAAGAAATTGAATCGGCTTATAGCATGAAGCCTGGTTATTATGGAATGAAGCCAACAGAATTTAAGAGTTTTCTGGAAAGCATCGGGCTAACCTGGACGTCGCACCACGTGCTGGGCGCGCCGTTTAAAATGCCGAAAGATGCGAAGCCAATGACGGATCCTTCGGGCAAGCCAGTGGCGTTTCCAAAGCTGCGGAACCTGCTTGAGAACAGCCAGGAACTGGTGGATGAAATAGCCGAAGCAGGCATACCTTATATGGTGTGCGCCGCTACGCCATTTGAAACAGCGGAAGAGCTGAAGACATCAATTGATACCCTGAATAAGACTGGTGAAGCCTGTAAAAAAGCGGGTATTCAGTTTTGTTATCATAACCATTATAAAGAGTTTGAAAAGCTGGATGGTAAAGTGATTTATGATACCATGCTAAGCGATCTGGATGCGAACAATGTGAAGATGGAGCTTGACCTTTGCTGGGTAACGAAAGCCGGCGTTGACCCTGTGGAATTATTTAAAAAACATCCCGGACGCTTCCCGCTGTGGCATGTGAAAGACCTGAACAAAGAGAAAACCGGACCGGCACCTGTAGGTGAAGGCATTGTGGACTTTAAACGCATTTTTGCCAATGCAGATGCCAGTGGCATGAAGCATTTTTTTGTAGAACACGATATGCCGGCAGATGCCTATGCAAGCATTACCACAAGCTTAGCCAGTGTTGAGAAGATATTGAAAGCATAAGTTTTATACCTTGTTGACTTAATAATTTAAAAGCTGTGCGAATAATTATCGTACAGCCTTTTTTCATCGTTATTGATAAACTGTATCGGTTAGTTTTTACTTTTTCAACTCCTCTAACAGATCGTTTAAGTTAAGCGCTTCTGTGTACATAACGAGCGAACCATCAGCCTCGTATTTCCACTGCTCTTTCGGGCGATCCCAATATAATTCAACGCCATTACCGTCCGGATCGTTGAGATACAATGCTTCCGACACACCATGATCGGAAGCGCCGGAGAGTGGATACTTTGCTTCGATAAGCCTGTTGAAAATAAAAGCGAGATCTCTTCTTGCCGGGTATAAAATAGCTGTGTGAAACAAGCCTGCGCTTCGCACCGGTGCAGGCGGCGCGTCCTTGCTATACCAGGTATTTAAGCCGATATGATGATGATAGCCGCCCGCCGAAAGAAACGCAGCTTGCGTGCCATACAGGGTTGTTACTTCAAAGCCTAACAGATCGCGGTAGAAAGACAGCGCACGATCTAAGTCGGCAACTTTTAAATGAATGTGCCCGATGCTTGTTTGCGCAGGCACGATGTATTTATCACTCATGTGTTATAAACCTATTACTTCTCAAAAGTAATAGGTTTATAAATCTGTAACAAAAGCGCCGCCTTGTGCAACAGAATGAAAGCTGATGTGCAGGCTGTCGCAGGCTTCTTTCCATTTCATTATTTTGTATGGCGATGTATTGTTATCAGCAACAATAGTATGACAACTGATGTTTGCCAGCAGATCATTCATATAAAGTTTCGGGTTGCCGGTAATAATAACAATATCAGCTTCAATTTTATGAGGCAAATAAGTTCGCTGAACAGGTTGCGATAAGACAAGTATGTTTTTATTTTTTACCCTGAAAGAAAGATTTGATTTGGGTGGCAAAAGGGAATCGCGATAATCAATAATGCGATAAAACGTATGTGCCGGGTTAATCGTGAAATTAGTTGCTGTAATATCGCTTCGTAGGGCACTGTCATACAGGCAAAGCGCCTTCCTGCCGGTGATGATATCAATGGCGTTATGTTTTTGAACACTATAAACAATCAACTTCCGCTGATTGCTTTTTTGCCAAACATCAACAGAAGTATAAATAGCAATTACAACCAAAGCCATCAATCCATAAACAAATAATTTAGACACCCGGTACAACAGCCATAGTACAAACAGTATGATTGAGAGATATAGCATCCATGCCTGAACGGTGTCTATCTTAATATCTTTCATTAGCGAGAGAGGAATCTTTTCTGTGTGCTGTATAATGCTGTTCATCAGCCATAACATGGCTTGTATTATTTTACCTGTAAGAGTGGCAAGGCTTGCCCAATTACCAACTATAACCAAGAACAATAAAGCAAACAATATGATCTCGGACAATGCAACCACAAGCAGGTTGGTAATGAGAAATAGAATGGGAAACTGGCGAAAATTATATAGCACAACCGGCAGCGTGAATATTTGTGCTGCCAGCGTAACGCAGGTTGCCAGCCACACTTTATTCAGCATCTTATTCTCCAAATAGAACAGGTTGTGAATCTGTTTGGTAAACAAAGTGATGCCCAATACCGCGGCATAAGAAAGCTGGAAACCAACATCCCATAAATAATAGGGATTGAACAACAACAGACAGAACGCAGAAGCTGCCAACGTATTGTATATACTGCTTTTGCGATTAATTAAAACACCAACGGCAATGAATGTAAACGTAACTGCCGAGCGAAGAATAGAAGGTACGGCACCTGCCAGCAAAGTGAATGTCCAGAGTATAAAAAGAGCCGTAAGCGGCATGGCAAAGCGATACCATCTTTTGCTTTTAGCCGGTGAAAAAAGGAACATGATAAAGCCGTAAATCATCCCAAGATGAAGACCACTAATGGCAATGATATGTACAACGCCGGTATTGCTATATGATTGCACAAGTTGCTTATCTAAATCATTGCGATAGCCGATTAACAAAGCTTCTGCAACACCTTGTTCTTTTTGATTCGGGATGAATGTTTTGATTGTAGTCAGGATATAAACCTGCAGGCGCAGGATAGCTGCCATTACTGAAGAGCCTTTATGATCAGCTACTATTTTATACTCATTACTTTTCAGATACACTTGTGCTGTAATGCCCTGAAATAAAAGGAAGCGACCATAGTTGAAAGCGCCGGGATTGTTTGGATTTATTATCTGTTGCGGAGACCTTACAAAGACGATCTGGCTTCCGTAGGCTAACGAGGTATCAAGATTTTTTTTATCAAAATAAACGATTATGGTTCCGCTTGCAGGCAGGTAAGTTTTGTTGTGGTAAACTCCATTGATAGCTACGTTGGCTTTATAGGTTGCCGGTTTGCTTAGCAGGCTTTCATTTACCGTTGCAACGATGGCATCACCGGTTTTATAAACGTTTGTATAATTACCCTTTTGATGCAGTGGATTTTTAATAAAACATAGCAAGCTTCCGGCAGCTATGATCATTACCAAAATAGCAATTCCTTGTAACCATTGGCGACTAAATTTCGCCGCAGGCGATACCAAAGAAAATAAGAGATAAGCAGATAAAGCAATAAGAAAAATAACAGTTGATACGAGAGGCAAAACAGGAACATACCATTGCAATAAGATGCCGGCCGATAAGGCAATCAGCAATCGTATAAATGGTGCTTTCCGGCTTTCGAAATAGAACTGGTTAAAAGGCATGTTGGTTTTGGCAAAAGATCAGGAAATTTGGTTTTATACTTTGTAAGATCTCAGTTTGTTTTGCATAAAGTAAATCCAGGCTATCACAAGCCAGGCTTAAAAGTAAAGGTTTGTACAGAAATAAATAAATATTTAGCGCCTTTATTTATTTTGAAACCATTGCCTGTTCTGCTTGCATAATTTCATTGCTATATTCATTCTTATACACTACCAGATGTTCTTTTATTCCTTACCGTTTCGATAATAATTACACAAGCGATTCCAGCTATGTACATTAATAAATCCATCCAGGCAAAGGAGTTGCCTAATATCACTTTTGCCAAAGTGGAATGATCGAATCCTAACAGGGAAACAAGGTGAAAGTATTGCCCGGTTTCAATAAAAAAAGAGAACAATAAAACACACAAGGCCACAGGCAATACGGGGGTTTTAAGAAAAGTTCTGACAAAGCAATACAGCAGAATGACAACCAGAAGATCACCTATGTATGAGCGAATAATATCATCATGCAAATACATAGCTATCAATATTTCAACAAACAGCATGATAAGGGTAAGAATAAAATATTGTGTATGAAATTGAACTCTTGTTTTTTCAGGTAGTTGATCAATCTGTTGCATAAGTTGATTTACATGTTTGCTAATTTACCCCGCTGCTTACAATACAAAACGATACAGCAAAGTAACCGCTAAAAATGCTTTTACAGGTGATGATTGAAGATAAGAAGCAAACCATAACAATCGCTTCGTTTGGAAGTGAGTCATTTTGAAATCCATGGCTTTACAAAAACCTTAATCATTGCACGGAACTTTGATGGAAGGATTCTTGCTGCTTCGGCACGCAAGAATCACAATTGTCGATTACATAAGTGACGGACTATGGTTGCCAGAAGAAAAACATACAACATACAACGCCATGATATAACTCATGATGTGTAACACATCATACATCTCACATCGTACATTGAAAGAGATGTTAATCATTTCCCGGCATCCGGCAGATAGAAACCCGTAGCTTCTGTTTTCCGTAAAGTGTTGTGTAACTTGCACCGTTTTTCAATAATAAAAAAAAGATGATAGACATCAAGAATTACGACCCCAATGTGGCGAGTAATCCTAACAATAATATTTTCGGATTGCCTTTTACGGAAGAAGAATCGAAGGTGGTGATATTGCCCGTGCCGTGGGAAGTAACTGTGAGCGCCAATGCCGGCACTTCGCGCACTTCAGAACAAGTGTTCCGCGCTTCGCTGCAGGTGGGTGTGTTCGATATGGATGTGTGCGATGGCTGGAAGCAGGGATTTTATATGCGGGAAATGAACCGCAAGCTGCTGATGAAAAGCGATTACCTGCGCAAAGAAGCCGAGTTGTACATCGACTTCATTACCAAGGGCAACGACCTGAAGCAAAGCAAATTCATGATGAAGAGCCTTCGGGAAATCAACGAAGGTTCTGTATTCTTAAACGACTGGGTGTACGGGCAGGCAAAAGAACTGTTAGAGCAAGATAAATTAGTGGCTTTACTGGGTGGCGATCATAGTGTAAGTCTTGGTCTTATCAAAGCACTTTCTGAAAAGCATGAAAGCTTTGGCATTTTGCAAATAGATGCACACTGCGACCTTCGCAAATCGTACGAAGCCTTTAATTACTCGCACGCTTCCATCATGTACAACGTGATAAATGAAGTGCCGAACATAGAACGTCTGGTGCAGTTTGGCATCCGCAACCTTGCGGAAGAAGAGTGGAAATTTGTATGCAGCAGCAACTTCCGCATTGTTACTTATCTTGACCAGAAAATAAAAGAGCGGATGTTTGAAGGTGAGAACTGGAAGAGCATTGTAGACGAACTGATTCAGCACCTGCCACAAAAAATTTATCTCTCTTTCGATATTGATGGACTTGACCCGAAACTGTGCCCGCACACCAGCACACCCGTGCCGGGCGGCTACGATATGGAACAGGTTCTTTACCTGGTAAAACGCATGATTGAGCAGGGCAAACAACTGATTGGATTCGACCTGGTTGAAATTGGTGTGGGTGAAGATTGTGTGGATGCAACCGTGGGCGCTACGCTGCTGTGGCGACTTTGCAATTTGCTGATCAAAAGTAATTGTCACACCAAGCCTGTGGAATGAGCCGGTACAACTATATCATTACCATAAAACAACCGGATTATAAAACGGCAGATGCCATTGCTTTTCTGATGCTGGTGCTGGCTGTGGCTTTTTTTTCTTTTATAGCAGCGCGGCAATGGGAAACCGTATATCACAATGCTGCAATCATGTATGTGATAATTGTTGCTTTTATCGTGTTATGGAGCGTATATAGGTTTGTTTCGGCACGAAATAAAAAAAGCATTGCATTTTATCGTCTTGCATTATTGGCGGCTGCCATTGGTTGGTTTACTGAGCCGGTAAGTAATTATTGGATGGCAGGACTTTATTTAATAGCAGCTTTGCTGGAGCGGCAGGTAAAATTTCCGCAGGAGATTGGTGTAGATGAAAATGGAATTACGTTTAACACGCTGCCGCAAAAAGAGTATGAGTGGAAAGAGATTAACAACCTGCTGCTGAAAGAAGGCATTCTTACGGTTGATTATAAAAACAACAAGCTATTCCAGCAGGAAATTGAATCGGAAGTCAATCCTTCTCTTGAAAAAGAATTTAATCTCTATTGCAGAGAGAAGCTGGCGGAAGATCAAAAAAACATTCTTTAATAGTGATGTGTTCAATTACTGACAAACTTTAAATTACAGGCACGTATCACTATACATCACGCATTTAACATCGTACATAGAATCACATCTAACATCATACATAACATGTCTCTTTCTTCTTCACCATATCTTTTGTATTCCGACAGCAAAGGCGACATCTTTGAAGATACCTCGCTGTATGCTGTGGGGCGTGCCGGCTGGGATGCATTGCCCATACCGGAAGAAGACTGGATACGCCTGCCCGAAGGTGGCAACCTGTATGAACTGCCGGGCAGGAAAGCCATTGGAATTGATGTAAGAACAGGCGGGCTGAGGCTTTGCCATAAAGGCTGGGCAGTGGCTGCTTTTATACCACCTGCACATACCGGTCTTTACATAGCTGCTTACGAAAGCGAGCCAAACGCTCCTACACTGCCCTTGTTTTGCTATACGGCCGCAGGTTGGTTTAATGGTGAATTTTATGTGCCTGCCGTGCGCATTGAGCAAGACATCAGGCAGGAAAGCGAAGGATATAACGAGGCAAATATTGAGAGTGGCGTTCAGCGCCTGTTACAAACGTATCCGCACAACAGGTTAGTTAAGCATTTAATGGAAAATTGCTGCAACACGTATCATTGTCCGGCTGCGCGAAACTTTGCATTGGGAAGATGGGAATGTCCCGTTCCATCATCGCCTGCATGCAATGCCAATTGCATTGGTTGTATCTCTTTTCAGCCAGAAGATGAAACCATAGTTTCCACGCAGGACAGGCTTCAGTTTAAACCTACGCCTGAAGAGATTACAGAGTTTACGGTGCCGCATTTACTAAGCGCGCCTTACCCGATTGTTTCTTTCGGGCAAGGTTGTGAAGGTGAGCCTTTATTGATGTGGCAAACGATACGTGAAGCCATCATTGCTATTCGTAAACACACGGATAAAGGCAACATCAATATCAACACAAACGGCTCAAAGCCCGATGCGGTGAAAGCCTTATGTGACGCGGGTTTGAACAGTATTCGCGTAAGCACCAATTCAGCACGAAAAGATATCTATACTAAATATTATCGCCCCAACAATTACCAGTTTGAAGATATTGTTGAGAGCCTGAAAGTGGTAAGAAGCTACGGTGGCTGGGCAAGCATTAATTACTTCGTATTTCCGGGTATGACGGATAGCGTGGAGGAATATGAAGCCTTGCGAAAATTGATTATTGACACCGATTTATCTATGATCCAGTGGCGCAATTTTAATATTGATCCTGACTGGTATTTAGGTCTAATGGGCGTTGGCGAAACAGGAGAGATGCTTGGTGTTAAGCAACTGATGGAGCTGATACAGGAGGAGTTTCCGCACGTTAGGTTTGGCTATTACAACCCGCCGATGGAACGCATGAAAGGCGATTATGAAATGCACTTTGCGCATTGAATTAAGAGCTATTGTTTTACTTGGATGTTTTAAAACAAAGGCTGCCTCGCTTTGAGGCAGCCTTTGTTTTCTTTTTATTTTTTTACGTTTCATCCATAATTGAATATTATTTGAAACTTGTTCTTCGAGGTATTAGCTTACGCATCTCGAAGCAGGAATAAGGCGGGTTTCTAACCTGCTGCTTAAACCATTCTTTTGCTATCTTTCCCTCATAGCTTACACTTGCAGTATTTCAGATGGGGGCGCTATGCACTTTATCACTTGTACTATAGTGCAATGGGCAGATGTGTTTACCAGAGATACCTACATCAAAATTGTTGAGAACAGTCTTAACTTCTGTATACATAATAAAGGGCTGATTGTATATGGTTACGTCACCATGAGCAATCACATTCACCTGCTTGTACAGGCAAAGGATTATAACCTGTCGGATGTGCTGCGCGATTTTAAAAAGTTTACTTCGCAACGGATAACAAAAGCCATTGAAGAGAATAATTAGGAAAGCCGGAAGCGATGGCTGATGTGGTTACTCACAAGTGAAAAAGCAATTAATGAAAAAGCGGTTTCTTACCGGTTTTGGCAACCGGATAATCATGCTGAGATTTGTTTTTCACTTCCATTTATGTGGCAGAAGCTGGCTTACATTCATAACAATCCGGTTTTGGTATGGTGGATAAGGCAAACGCATCTAATTTTTTGAAAGTTTCCAAAACATAAATGATTTAAACCTCTTTTATTAGATAACATCTAAAAGCAGTAGGTTCAATGAGAATTGCATTTGCTTCAGAACGTCGTTAAAGAGTGCTTTTATCTCTTTTCATTTAGGATAATGTTTGAAAACCGCCATATTCTCTTTGATTATCCCTATAAAACTCTCTTATTCAAATTTAATTTAGATGCGTTTGCCCTGAGAGTTGGGTAGCATGTTAGTCTGAAATACAGTTATCTTACCATTGTTCATCTCTTTTGTAATCGCCTGTTGTCAGTCCTGCGTGTCAAAGCAGCAGCAATGCTCTTATTGCCCGATCTTTTCTTTTTTAATAACCTGCTATCAGGAGGTAATATCTCTAAATGGTCAGTTCTGTTGACCCCTGGCGGCTTTTTTACCATTACCGGTTTGCTCTTCCTTGGCAGGTGCGCCTGCCTGCGCAAATTTATTTTCCTTTCCGTTCTCCCTTCAGCGTCGCCGCAACCTTCAAGGCGTTATAGGCATTCACAATGCCGCCTGTTTCAGATAGTTCGGCAAAGTCGGTTTTGGCACCTGTTCCCGGTGTGGATACGATGTCACCGGGATAGCGCGATACGCTTTGCTCCAGCACATATTTCAACTGTTTTGCGCTCAGCTTTGGGTAATACTCCAGTACCAGCGCTGCCACGCCTGCCACCACCGGTGTTGCCATGCTGGTGCCGCTGAAGGAAGCATATTTGCTGCCCGGGATGGTAGAATATATCTGCACGCCCGGTGCAAAGAAGTCAGTTTCTGCCTTGCCATAGTTGGAGAAAGAAGCCGGCAACAGGCTATCAGGACCGCCCGCGCTGGCACCTACCGCAATAAAGGTAGGCGCATGGGTAGTAGTGCCGAGGTACACTGCTGTTGGGTAGGCATTCACGGTGTCTATATCGTGCGCATCGTTGCCGGCTGCATGCAGCAAAAGCACATCTTTATCGGCAGCATACTTTACCGCATCGTCTACCCAGGCTTTATTAGGCGAGTATGCCTTACCAAAGCTCATATTAATGATGCGTGCGCCATTGTCTACCGCATAGCGTATGGCAAGGGCGATGTCTTTATCACGCTCGTCACCATCGGGTACAGCACGTACCGGCATAATAAGCACATTATCTGCAATGCCATCCATGCCGATGCCGTTATTGCGGTTGGCGGCAATGATGCCGGCTACGTGCGTGCCGTGCGAGGGTGTACCGGCGGCTACATTATTATTGCCATAAGCCCTGTCAGTAATATCGTCGTACCGGTCGCCTACAATTTCCCTTCTCTGAGAATTGGGGTCGGAGGTGTCGCCCTTTACCGATTTCTGCAGGGAAGCCAGTTGGGCATTGCCGGATGACAATAAGGTTTCCAGCGGTATTTCAAGGGGAATGCTCCTCGTTTTTGCAAAGTCGGTGAGAAAGACCTGCAGGCGCTGCGCGGATGAGTCGGTAGTGGTGCCCGCGGCAATGTCCTGTATCGTTACGGTATCTTTCTTCAGTATGCTTTTCCAGGCGTTGTTAGCAGAGTCTATTTTTCCAAAAAACATCTGTACACGTGTCAGCCTTACCACGTTGTTTGCGGAGTCGGCGCGGCGTTTATCCCTGATGGCTATCCAGTTGCGGTAGTCTGTTTTTCGGTTCGCAGCTACGCTGTTGCTGTCGGTCACATTGCCAAACTCGTTGTGCAGCTTATAATACACGCGGTCTTCCTCAAGGCTCTCGCTTTCAATATTGCGCCCGTTTTTGCCACCAAGAAAGTTCCAGCCATGCACATCGTCTACATAGCCATTCTTGTCGTCGTCTACACCGTTGCCGGGTATTTCTTTTTTATTCGTCCATACGCGTCCCTGCAGGTCTTCGTGTGCCGTATCCAGCCCGGCATCTATCACAGCTACTACCACGGTCCGGCTCTTTTTTCCTTTCAGCAGCTCATTGTACGCTTTTATTGCGCTCACACCATATACGCTGTCGGTGGCGAAGTCTTTCAGTTGCCAGTCGTGCGATGAATATTTGCTGTCAGGTGCCTGCGCAAAGGAGAGAAGTGGAAGAAAGGAGAGTGCAGGAAGTACAATACGGGCAAACGTTTTTTTCATAATTGATTGTATCGTTCTTTGGTAATAATTACACGTCAAATGTAAAGCGTGGATTGGCTATTCACATGTATAATCAAAAATTTGTGTTTGTATGTGAATACATTTATAATCATCTTCCCGCTACTTATCTCATTCATCTTTATTTTTCAATATCAAACTGTGTAGTATCTGCGATAAGATCAGGCTAAACACCACGTACGATACAAACACGATATAGCCGGGCTGCAGCGAGGTATTGTTCGTCGTTACGCTGCTCACGTATTCGTTATGTATGTTCAGCCCCGTAAGCTGGCTGTCCAGCACGCCGTTGAAGCCAATATAGGTCATCATGATGGCTACCACCGTCACATCTGCCATGCTCCATTTGCCCGATTTAAAAGCGAAATAGTGCACCACTTTTCCCTTCATCCAGTCGCGTTTTCCCAATAGATAAAGCAGGGTAGAAGATAGCTTCGCAAACGGGAACAGCACGCTGAAGCAGAAGATAAGGCTGCCCACGATAATCATATCCCACTTGCCCGTATCCATCATAATCTTCACCAGTATGCTTTTACTTTGAAAGAACAGCACCTGGTTGTTAAAGGAAATATCGGTGCCCGCCAGCGTTACACTCAGCGTTTTAATGCGCGCATCCAGCTCTATCATGGTGGTAGATAAACCTATTGTAAGCAGGATGGATAGCAGCCACAACAGACAACACAAAAAGCGGCTTGTGCAGGTCGGTTCGCTTTCGCAACGCCCACCAGAGAAGCAATATAACCACCGCGCAGCCCAGCATGCTAAGCGCGTAGATGTACATCTGCCGCCGCAGCCCGGCAAGCATTGCCGTTGTCTTCTTTTCAAAGGCTTCATTACTGCCAACCCGGTACTTTTTATACAGCGAGTCGGTAAGATAAATCTCTGCATTGCGCGAGCTGTCGTAGGTCTGCGTTCCCAGCTCCTGCAGCTTGCTGCCTGCCAGCTTTTCCAGCTTCTCTTTACTGGAAGGCGCGGTAAGTTTTGCCGTAATGGTTTTAGAAAAGCCGGGTATCTGCTTATAGAGGTCGTCCTTATCTACGAATGTATTAAAAGCGGCTTTGCCTATCTTTCCTTTCAGTGTCTTTTTCGGTTTATTAACAACGCCGATTGCTTTATCTACTACCGCCCGAAGCACGGTATTAATTTCTGCCTGCAGGTCGGCTTTCTGCTCTGGTGTCAGGGCAAAGTTTTCAATCTGCCCGCGCACGGCCACCACAATTTTATCGCGCCACTTACTGATGGACAATAGCCCGAAGGAAATATTGTTGACGATGCTATAGTCTTCTTTTATCTTTTCCTGATCGTTGGAAAGCCTATGCACCTTGTAGCCGCAGAGTGCGCAGGCAACCAGCAGGAGAGAGACACCAATGATAAGTATTATGCGGGAAGAACCGCCGGGCGATTGTGTGGATATTTGTTCCGTCATGCAGAGCTCTGTAATGAGATAAAGGGAAAGCAAAAAGAATTCCCAACTTACCAGAATACAAAAAGGCAATTTAAATAGTTCCGCAGATTTTATTCGCAGATGTACGCAGGTCTTTTTATGTGTAGCTTATCTCTGTTATAATCTGCGTTTCTTTTATCTGTGTCATCTGCAGGAAAATATCCGGATTTCAAACTGTATCGATACCCGCAAATCCGCTTATCTTAGTTCCTCATTACAAATATGAACCGTCTGTCCGCATTTGCTGTTTTCTTTTTGTGTTTTGTTGCCTGCGGCAATAGAAGCCAGCCCGAAAGCAGGGAAGTAAAAGATACCGCAAAGCCTGTTTCCTCTGTAGCTGATGTGGTAAGCGATACTTTCTCAAAAGGCGTTCTCTTACTGCACATTACCTGCCTCGCCGATGCGTTACAGTCGTACGCGCTTTATGTTCCTGCTATAAAAAAAGATAGCTTCCCGCCCGTTATCTTCTGCTTCGATCCGCATGGCGATGGATCGCTGCCTTTGACGAAATATAAATACCTCGCAGACGCTTCCGGCTTCATCCTTATTGGCAGCAACAATTCAAAGAATGGCACTGATTGGAAAACTACGCAAAGCATTCTTAATACACTTTTTACCGATGTTCAAAACCGCCTCTCTTTCAATCGCCACCGCATGTATGCCTGTGGCTTCTCCGGTGGTGCTAAAGTAGCGGGGTATGCGGCTTTGCATCAAAGCGGCATCAGGGGAATTATCACCGCTGGTGCAGGTTTGCCCGATGGGGAATCTCTTCGCAGTTTTCCTTTCTCCGTCACGGCACTTGCCGGCAGGGGCGATATGAATATGACCGATCTGGTGGCAATGAATGCCGCTCTCGACCAAACTTCTACTCTACATCGTCTTATTCTCTTCAATGGTATTCATGCCTGGCCGCCAATGGGTGTTATGCAAACCGCCTTTGCCGCTCTTCAGCTTGATGCGGTGCGGGATGGGACAGCCGTGCGTAACGATACTCTTATCTATGGCTATCAAACTGCTGCAAAGGCGAAAATTAAAACGGAAGAAGCTTTCCGCCAATGGCTGCCAGCAGAACAAACCTGCGCACTCTCCATCAACCTGTTGCGGAATGTAGCTGATGCCGGCTGGTTTGCCAGGGAGCAGGCACTTATCAAACGCAATCCGGCTTATGCACAGCAACAACAAGAGTCGCAGCAATTATTAGCGAGGGAAAACCAAATGAAGCAAACCTTTCAGCAGCAGTTTTCTGCAGGTGATGATGGATATTGGCAAAGGACCATAGTTGATCTTCAAAAGAAAGCAAAAGCCGCTACGCCGGAAGGCGCTATGTATAAGCGGTTGCTGGCTTACCTGTCGCTTGCCTTTTATTCCATCAGCAATGGACTTATCAATAGTCACCAGGATGATGGTGCCAATCACTTTGTTGCTCTTTACAAACTGGCAGACGCTACTAACCCCGAAGCTTTGTATTTTTCTGCTATACTAAATGCCCGCAAGGGGAATGCAGAAGCGGTGCAAAGTGATTTGGTAAAAGCGGTTACTTCAGGCTTTACAGACACAACCCGCTTACGAAGTCAGCCCGAGTTTCGCGCATTGGCTTCGCAGTTGCATTTGGATCTGATAGAAAGCAAAATGAAAAAATAATTCAAAGCAAGGTAAGTTACACACCCACGGCGTGCTCGCTTACACTGGTGGCTCCTACTTTTTCCCTGTGCATCAAGCCCCATTCGCGCAAAGCATTCAGAACGTCTTTCAGGGTTTCGCTGTATTCTGTCAGTTCGTATTCCACCACCACGGGAGTGCGCGTAAATACGTTGCGCTTTACAAAACCGTTCAGTTCCATTTCCTTCAATTCGTTCGACAATACCTTGGCAGAGATGCCGGGAATGGTGCGCTGCAACTCATTGAACCGCTTGGCGCCGTCGCGTAAGGCGATGATGATAGGCAGCTTCCATTTGCCCCCGATGGCATACAACGCATCACCTACAGCCAGCAGGTTTCGTGTACATTCTTTATGCGTAACGTTTCCTTCTGATGAGCAAATCATAACTGGTTTTGTTTACACTAACGCAAAGGTAAGCGCTAACCTTCAGTATACTGCTTACTTTTTGTAAGCGCCTGTTGATAGCTTTGCATTCTCAAACAATCGGAGATGAAAACAACAATAATAACATGCTGGGTTGCTACGGGTTTACTGTCTTTTATGATGATGCACCGGCAAACGCCTACCTAACCCAGCCACAAATAGCACAAGGCTTTGCGAATATCGGGTTTCCTGCTTATTTCAGAATTGAATTGGCAGTCTTAAAATTTAACGGCGTTGCTATTCGGTTGTTGCCTGTAAGTGGAAGATTAAAAGAATGGACGTATGCCGGTTTTGGTATCACGTTTATCTCAGACTTTATCCCGCACTCTGCTTCCGGCGACCGGCACTGATGCATATCATGCCTTTTGCAGCCTTGCGTTATTGACCGTCTCTTACATTACCGGGCACAAAAAAAGTAAAATGGTTTCTGAACCGTTTACCTTACCAGTAGCCGTTATTTTATAGAAAATTGCTTGCCATAGAGTACACATTTTAAAACATAAGCAATATGAAACGGGCAATATTAACCGGCGTTATAATAATGGGAATCATTTTCGGTTCCTGCAATCGCTATTCATATCACGAACAATCGTTTGTCGATAAAAATGCAAACACGACGGTTCACAACGTGAATAATATTTTTAATTAAGACATTTCTTTTATGAAACAGGGTTCTGCGATATTACCTTTCGCAAAACCCTGTTGTTAGTTTAAACTTCTGTTACTGCTTTATTTAGCCGGTGTTATCACAATGTTCCGGAACTCTATCGGGCCATGATCTCCCTGAAATTGCAAAGGTCCTGGTTCACCTTCTTTACTGTCGAGCGCGCCGCCGGTAATGCCCGGTATTTCGCGGTTGTTAATGATGGTTACGCCATTCAAAGCTACTGTTACCATTCTGCCGGTCAGGGTAATATCGTACGATTGCCATTCGCCTGCTTTCTTAGCTGCGTTTGTGCTTGGCGCAATAAACCCATATACAGCACCCAGCCTGTCCATCTTTGGGTGAATGGTGTCGCCATCTTCTATCTGCACTTCGTAACGGCCCCGCAGGTACACACCGCTGTTGCTGCCTTCCGGAAACCGGAACTCTACATGCAGTTTGAAGTCAGTAAATGTTTTATCACTTACTAAGTTCGATCCTGAGTGCGGGCTTTTCAATACTCCATTCTCTACCACCCACTGGTTATCGCCCGTAGCATGCCAGCCGGTTACATCCTTACCGTTAAACAGCGTTATTGGTTTCCCCCATACCGGCGCTTTTGTACTTGCCAGTTCGGGCGCGCGCATTGCCGTCCAGTTATATTGCTTTCCGTTTGAGCTGATAAGAATACCACTCGCTTCAGAGCCTTTTACAGCACCACGCACCATCATATCGGCTGTATCTTTTTCCCATTGTGGTGGAATAGAAAAATAAAATGAATCTGCGCTGGTAAAGACTTTTGAAATGGGGCGTGCGCTACCACCAGTAGCCACAAATTCACCCAACAAAGTATTATTGCCCGACAGCCACACGCCCAGCCACGATGGCAAAAATTTTCCGTTATAGTCAATCGTAAAGTCCCACCTGCCGGCAACCGGCGCAAGGGCTGGCTGCTCATGCACCTGGCTAATGGCTTTACATGAGATTATCAACAAGAAAAAATAGCAAATAACTTTTGGCAAAACTGCAATCAACCGTGTTTTATTCATAAAAAGAAATTACAGCTCAAAGTAATCATATCTTCCTGACAGGATAAAAAGTTGTTTACAATAAAAAGAAGCTTTTATAATGGCAATCAATTTTAATTGCGGAGATGCAAACTGTTATAAAAAAACTTTACAATTTAATCATTAAAAATCGTTGCTCTTCTGCAAAATGATATACTTGCCATTGCTTTGTAACGCAGTATTAATAGTATTCATGCTGAAAAGAGACGACTGGTAATTTAATTCCTATTAATTCAATAGGAATTAGTATATTTGCATCCGGAAGAGAAAGAAGGAATGGAAAAGCGGGGTTTTGTTTCACGTAAAAACAAGTTTTTATGCAAAACGCATTCATCGTTTACATCATTCTGATTATACTGTGGCTGGTGCTTTCGCGCATTAAAACAAAGCAGGAAACCGGCACTGTATACAAGCTTGATTAGCCATTCTTTTTTCAACATAATAAACAATTTTTTTACCGAATAACTATCTCGTCATGCATTTCCTCATCATTCTGATTGTTCTTGTAAACATCACCGCAATTTTGTTTTTTTCGGCTCTGTACATCAAGCGCATCAGGCTGGATAATTATAGAAGAGCCACAGAAAAATTCTCAATCAATTATCTTACAAAGCCTTATTTACCTCTGTAATAGCCAGGTATTTTATACTCTTCTTTTTATAAAAAAGCGATAAGGTAATCTTGTCTCATAATTTATCAAATTCATTTTCCTGCAAATTATTCTGCTGCTTATTTACTGTAAATACCGTAACCTTGCCTGTACAGAACCCAAGGCAACATGCTCGTCAAAACGTTCGGAAGCGCCGTATATGGCGTAGAAGCCATCACCATAACTATAGAAGTGAATGTAAGTGCCGGTCAGCACTATTTTATTGTTGGCTTGCCCGATAGCGCCGTAAAGGAAAGCCTGCAGCGCATGGAGAGCGCCATCAAGACCAATAACTATTACATGCCGCGCACAAAGCTGGTAGTAAACCTGGCGCCTGCTGATATTAAGAAGACAGGTTCTGCTTTTGACCTGCCTATTGCTATCGGCGTACTTGGCGCTACCGAACAGATAGAAGAACCTGAGCGATTGAGCCAGTATATTATGATGGGTGAGTTAAGTCTTGATGGTAAAATTCAGCCTATAAAAGGTGCTTTACCCATTGCTATACAAGCTAGAAAAGAAGGCTACAAAGGATTGATTGTACCAACAGCAAATGCCCGCGAAGCCGGACTGGTCAACAACATAAAAGTATATGGCGTAGAGCATATAAATGATGTAGTCGGGTTCTTCAAAAATGAATCTTCGTTAACGCCCGTTGAAGTCAATACCCGCGAAGAATTTTTCGATTCGCAGTATGGGTTTGATGTTGATTTCAACGATGTAAAAGGTCAGGAAAATATTAAACGAGCTTTAGAAATTGCGGCTGCCGGCGGTCATAATGCGATATTGATTGGCCCGCCCGGTGCAGGGAAAACCATGCTTGCAAAACGGCTACCGACTATATTGCCGCCGCTAAGTTTACTGGAAGCTTTAGAGACAACCAAAATACATAGCGTTGCCGGTAAATTGCCTGAGAACAGTTCATTGGTCAGCAAGCGCCCGTTTCGTTCCCCGCATCATACCATCAGCGATGTGGCATTGGTGGGCGGCGGCACTATGCCACAGCCCGGCGAGATTTCATTATCGCATAACGGTGTGTTGTTTTTGGATGAATTGCCCGAGTTTAAACGCACCGTTCTCGAAGTGATGCGCCAGCCAATGGAAGAGCGTAGAGTGACCATTTCACGCGCCAAAATAGCTCTTGATTTTCCTGCTAACTTTATGCTGATTGCTTCCATGAATCCCTGCCCGTGCGGGTTTTACAATCATCCTGAAAAAGAATGTACGTGCCCGCCGGGTGCTGTACAGAAATATTTAAACAAAGTATCCGGTCCTTTGCTTGACCGTATTGATTTGCATGTAGAAGTAACGCCCGTTGCTTTTAGCGAGTTAAGCAATACCAACAATAAAGGCGAATCATCAGAGCAAATTCGTGAGCGTGTCATTAAAGCACGGGGCATACAAACCGAGCGCTATAAAGGCATCGCAGGTATGCATGCCAATGCACAAATGAGCAGCAAACAGCTTCGGGAAATCTGCGCCATTGGTCAGGCTGGGGAAACCTTATTGAAACGTGCCATGGAACGGCTGAACTTAAGCGCGCGTGCCTACGACAGGATTTTAAAAGTAAGCCGCACCATTGCTGACTTAGCCGCAAGCGCCGACATAAAAGTGGAACACCTGGCAGAAGCGATTCAGTACCGGAGTTTAGATAGACAAGGCTGGGCGGGATAGAGATTGGTAATTGGATATGGGTAATTGTTAATGGTTAATTGAGCGTTACCGGCGATATTTTCTTTTTGGGTTTTGCTTGTGGTGATGAATGGAGAAAATAAAGACCTGTTTGATGCTTTCATCAATCAGATATATAATCTGGTAAGGATACTTTTTAATGGATACCTCATAAAATTGTTTGTAATGGCTCCGGTAACAAGAAGGATCTTCTTTTATCAATTGAACACGGGTTTCAACGGACGCAATGAAATTATTTTCTGCAACAAAGCTTTTTTCTCTATACCAGGCGGCTGCTTTTCTGTATTGCGATAAAGCTTTTTCTGAATAGCGAGCCGTATAATTATTTGTCGCTTTCGGCATATCGCCCTTCCCTTAGTTTTTCTCTTACTTCTTCTTCACTAAAAGTTATTAATTCTCCCTTCTGATAAGCCGCATATTGATTATCCAATTCTTTTTTAAATTCATCACTATATTCTTCACTTTCATATTCCTCTTCTTCTGCAAAAGCTTTTATTACACTTAGTACAGCATCCTTTTGCTTATCACTTAATAAATTCAAATAGCTGTTTATCTCTTCATTAAGATATGCCGGCATAACCAAATATTTTGACTACGAATATAATAAAAAGAATTAAATGCTTACCTGTAATACGGCGATATCATAAAGTAAACCACCGGACCTGTAACTGCCACATAAAACCACAGCGGCCATATAATTTTCGATATCTTTTTATGCTGCGCAAATTCGCTTGTCAGTCCTTTATAAGCTGTGTATAAAATAAAGGGAAGCGTAACAGTAGCCAGAAAAATATGCGTGATTAAAATAAAGAAATAAACATAGCGGATATTACCTGCCGCTGCTTTTTCGGCATCAGATGTAATGCCATCATGATTGGCATCACCATAATGTGCCTCGCCGGCTAACAGGTGATGTGCGATATACGACACGAGAAACAAAACAGACAGTATTAAAGCCGCTATCATCAACTGCTTGTGCAGCACCCATTTCTGTTGTTTAATAACAATAAGCGCCGCCAGTAAAAGCACGGCAATAATCGCATTCATCAAAGCATTAGCCGCCGCAAAAATATGCACGTTGAAAGGCACAGAAATATTGAACTTCACATTGCCCAGAAATACAACAGCAGCAAACACAACGAATGAAAAAATACTGATGAGCCACTTAGCCTGCTTATCATTTTTCCGGAACAGAGGCTGTAACATAATTTCCTGTTTTGGTTTTTTTATTGTAAAACAAAAGCCGAATTGAAACCACCACAATCACCGCAGCTATAAAAAAGAAGATTGCCATCAGTGCCGGATCAAAAGGCAGCGGCTCAGGGTTCGTCGCTTTCTCCAGCATCAGCAAGCCAATGTCCTGCGCCAGCTTGCCAAGCGAAGCCGAATCTAATCCATCATAAAAGCCGCGCACCTTAAAGGTTTTATCGATGAGCACAAAGCGATTGGTATGCACGAAGTTGGAATCAATAGGCGACTCTGCATACTTATCTACATGCAGTTGCTCAAAAATGAAATTGTAAATCGAATCGCGGTTGCCGGTCAAAAACCACCAGTTATCGTGGTTCACACCAAAGCGGTCAGCATATTCTTTCAGGCGTTGTGCGCTGTCGCGTTCAGGATCTATACTGAAGGAAACAAATTGCACCACCGATGTATCAATCTTATGATACTCATCGCCGCCTTTAATGAAGCTCCGCTGCATCTTGGCCATATTGGCGGTAAGGCGCGGACAAATGCCGGCACAATGCGTAAAAAAGAAATCGGCAACAATCGGTTTGTTCTGAATATCATACAGGTTCACCGAATCGCCAAGTTGATTAACGAGCCTGATGTTAGCCACCGTATGCCAGGCAGTGTCAATGGTGCGCCTGCCATCAACTACGGTTGTCACCACGCTGTCGGGCAGGTAATGCTTCGGCATGTCTATCGCTTCTTCGCTTTCATATTTTACAAACAGGTAGCTGATGAGCGGAATCAGCATTGCGATACAGAGTGCTAAGAAAGCTTTCTTATTCATTGTGTGTGGAAATGCGGCTAAGGAATGTGCCTGTTATTGCCGCGCAAAAGTAAATACCAAATGATGTACGATGTGTGATGTGTGATGTACGATGTGTTAAACTATGTATGATGTTAGATGTGTGATGTGCTTCAGTTACAATTATTTTCACTGTACATAACACGCTGAAGTTGTAAGTGTTTTTCTTTTTGTAACCATCGTCCGTCACTTTTGTGATCGGCAGTTGCGACGCTCCGTTCAAGGTTCCGGGCAATGATTGAACTTTTACTAAAGCGAATAAAAAGCAGCTATATTAAAGATTGCCTACAAAAAATGCTGTACATAAAAGTTGCAGAGTTCCCGAAGCAAGCGCAATCATTGTCTGGAACAGCGATCTTCCTTTGCGCAACTAATGCACCTAACAAAGCAAATAATTAATTTCGCTCTTATAACACACATTCCCGAGACTGAAAAAATCATGTTATTATGCAGGCAATCACCACAAATACAACCCTTCGTCCCATAGAAGAAAAAGACAACGCCGCCATTGCCGCCATCATCCGCGCGGTGCTCACAGAATTTAATGCTGCCAAATGCGGTACTGTATATTATGACCCGACAACAGACGATTTATTTCATCTTTTCAAAAAAGAAAAGGCCGCTTATTTTATTGCAGAACAAAATGGCAAAGTCGTTGGTGGATGCGGCGTGTATCCAACAGCCGGGTTGCCGGAGAGTTGCTGCGAACTGGTAAAATTATACCTATTGCCCGAAGCCCGAAAAGCCGGTTTGGGAAAGCGTTTGATAGAAGAAAGCATTGTAGCCGCAAAGAGTTTTGGCTATACAAAAATGTATCTCGAGTCATTGCCCGAACTCACCAGCGCCGTTAACCTGTATGAAAAACTTGGCTTTACCTATTTGTCATCAGCGCTCGGCAATTCCAAACATTTCGGTTGCAGTTTGTGGATGATAAAAGAGTTGTGATTCTATGGATGATGTTACTCGATGTACGATGTTAGATGTGTGATGTACGGTAAGATAATTGCAACTAAGTACACCGTACATCACACATCTAACATCGAATCATACTTTCGGTTCCCAACCCTTTTCATACTCGCGTTTCCAAAGCTTCTTAGCTTCTTTGTTATGCAGAATGTGACCATTGGTTGTATCGCAATGCAAAGTCTCTCCCGTGCGCTGCGCAATGTTTGCCAGATGACAAAGCAACACGCTCTTGCTGCCTTCACTTACCGGCGATGTCAGCGTGGCTTCACCACGTATGCTGTTGATGAAATTATGAAAGTGAAAAAAGTCAAGGTTGCCCGTGCTGCTTACCGTATTTGATGCATCTGCTTTGGTATCGCTCTTTATTTCTTTGATCAGTTTATTATCGGCATCAAACACTTTATAATCTCCGCCGCCATCATTTACCAGTGTCCCTTTATCGCCATAAATGGTAAAGCCTCTGCCCGCGCCTTCCACAGGATATAAATTGCAACTCCGGCTTTCCCAGGTAATGGCTTTTCTGTCGCCAAACTCAAACGAGGCAATCTGCGTATCAGGCGTTTGCCAGTCATCTGTAAATGCATAACGACCGCCGGCTGACGTGACTTTTGTTGGATAATCAACACCCAGAAACCAGCGGCAACAATCAATCTCATGCGTACCATTATTGCAGGCTTCGCCGGTGCCCCAATGCCAGCGCCAATGCCAGTTGTAGTGAACGAGGTTATCAACATAATCCATGCGTGGCGCCGGACCTTGCCACAGGTCAAAATCGAGTGTGGCAGGCACAGGAATTTTCTTTCCAAAGCCAATGCTCTTGCGGTTGTTGGCATACCAGGCTTTGCCCAGATAAGCATTACCGATAATGCCTTCATGCACTTCTTTTGCAGCCTGTATCAGCGTTGGCATAGAGCGTCGCTGGTTCCCCATTTGTATCAGCTTATTATACTTGCTCATCGCTTCTACAATCAGTTCGCCTTCGTGTGGATTTTGTCCGCAGGGCTTTTCTACATACACATGCTTGCCGTTTGCAGCACCTAAAATAGCAGCCGGCGTGTGCCAATGATCGGGCATGGCAATGAGGAGCGCATCAAAGTCTTTTTGCTCCACCAGTTTGCGGATGTCGTGTACTAATGTTGGCTTTCGCGGTGCATCCTTCAACGCTTCCATACCATTCGCAATGGCTTTCTCTTCCACATCGCAGATGTAGGCGATCTCAACATTTGGCAATTGCGAAAAGCACCTGGCGAGGTAAGAACCACGGCTGTTAACACCAGATACCGCAAGCACCACTTTATTGCTCGGTGCGTTCTTGCCAAACACAGGAAAGTTTAAAATGGTAACGCCTGCGGCGGCGATGGATGTATTCTTAATAAAATTTCGGCGAAGCATAAGATGTAATTATGAGTTATGAATTATGAATTGGGAAGTAAAGAATCTATTTTGCAGATAGTAGCCGTTATATGTAAATTGTGAGTATGAATTATATACAATGAAAAGGCTGAACAGAAGAATTCATAATTCATAATTGTTATTTCAGCTCCTTGATTTTAATACTGCGGAAGCTCACTTCATTGCCATGATCCTGAAGCAAAATATGTCCTTGTTTGGCTTCGCCAAAATGATCCCACACTTTATATTTGCTGATGGCAACGAGGTCTTCATATTCTTTTGAGCCACGCTCATATTCCAGCACTTTTATGCCATTTAGATAATGCTCCACATGATTGTTGGGATACACTACAACGCGCGCCCAGTTCCATTCGCCGGGCTGATGAATAAAGCGCTTTTCTTTTTTGGCAGCAATCAAATCGTATAAAGAAGCTAAGGTTCTGTCGCCATCGCGTCCAAGCTTTGCATCAGGATGCAATGAATCATCAAGCACCTGATATTCTAAACCAATGGCAGAGCCTGCATTATGTTCATCAAGCGTAACAAAATATTTTACGCCACTATTTGCGCCGGGCGTGAGTTTAAACTGAAAAGATAAATCGAACGCGCTGTATTCTTTATCGGTAACAATATCGCCCGCATTTCCGCCTTCTTTTCCTTCGGATGACAGCACGGTAATAGTGCCATTTTTAATCACCCATTCGCTTGTGGGAAATGAATCTTTATAAGCGCCGCGCCAGCCTTTATTATCCTTTCCATCAAACAGAAGATGCCAGCCACTTTGCTGTTCGTAAGTACACAGATAATTGGGAATGTTATTCAGTACGTAAACATCTTTTGGAAACGATGATGGCGTTATCGTTCCTGTTTTTATGCGGATATTTTTCCAGTAAATTTTTTCACCAGCCAGCTTCGCATTCTCGCCAATGCTATGAACCTGCAAAGCAATTACGCCGCTTTTGTCCACTGTGTCAACCATATAAGAGGCAGGCACATCGTTGATCCAGGTTTTGGTTTCGTTGCCAATGCATTCAATTTTTATTTTGTTCCAATCGTTCAGCTTAAAGGCATTTTGTGCTGATGTATGAAAGGACAATGGATACAACCAATCGCGCCTGCCTTCATCATAAATACCTGCTGTCCATTTTCGTGACGATGGATCTAACTCATACTGATAACCATACACTTTTCCTTTGCCTTCATGTCCGGCAGCATCGTAATGCGAGCGAAACTGGATGCCTGAATTAGACGTTGTGTCTTCTATTTTTACATCCAGCTCCAGCACAAAATCTCCGTATTGTTTTTCGCTGATCAAAAAGGTGTTTGGCGATGAAACAACGGTGGTTCCAACGATTATTCCATCCTGAACTTTATAGTCTGCCGTACCGGCAACTTTCTTCCAGCCGTTCAGCGTTTTACCATCAAAAAGAGACGTATAACCACCTGCATTTTTTTGCGCAGCCGAAAACAAAGAAGATGCACAGGAAAAGGCAACGAATAAAATAGAATACAGTGGCTTCATAGCAAATCGTTATGAGTGTAAAGTAATGAATCAAAGGCTAAGTAACCGGCTTTTATACAAAGCGGCTAATGATTTCGTTTAAGAGAAAAAAGAAATCGGCAAACAGAAGATAATGAGCTTCGATTTGTGGAAGAAGCTTATCACGGGAAATCAAAAATGTATTGAACCTTAGTAACAGGATGATCCACTATAAAGCAACCAACCTTATTACTTTATCGATATAAGAAGTTACTAAGGTAATCTACCTTGAAGAAATACATTTTTTGTAACCATCGTCCGTCACTTTTGTGAGGGACGATGGTTGCCATTCCTGCTGCTTCAACACGCAGAAATGCTCCCATTAAGGTTCCGGGCAATGACCGGGCTTTTACAAAATCGAATGCTAAACAACCATTACAAAAACTTATACCTCAAAAATCATCAAAGCAATTATAATTGGTTTGCTTAATAATCTGCCCGTTCTGAAACTGCAGGAACATGGCAAAATGTCCGCGCATGGTTTGTCCCACGCTCAGTGTGCTGACCGACACAGATGCCACGCCTGTCCAACTGATTTGCATAGCAACCGTATCATCATTAACGATCGCATCATTGATCTCGAAGTTCTGCGCCTTCAGCAGCTTTTTACTTTTCTCGTTCCGCTCAAGAATCTCGCTTAGATTATTAGTAACACCTTTCGGGTTAAGTCGGTTGGGAAGCTCCGTCTGAACAACATCGGGATGAAAAAAAATTGCCAGTTCGTTGCCCGGCTTGCCCGCTTTTAGCGCCTTGATATAATTTTTTGCAATGGTTAAAATGTCAAACTCCATACACCACCGTTTCTGTTGAAGCTGCAAATGTAATGTTGAGCCGTGAGTCGCAAGTCGTGAATCAGGAATGAGCAGAGTATAACAATTTCAATCTTCACTCATCGCTCTTTTCAGTTTATTTTTGACCAAATTTTAGCAGCGAATGAGTCTCACACTCGAACAGGGAATTGTAACCGGAGAACACTTGCAGCAGTTGAAAACTATTGTGGGTGAAACCTATGTATTTGCCGACGAAGAAAGCCTGCACAACTATAGTCACGACGAAACCGAGCATTTAAAATATTTACCTGAAGTCGTTATCAAACCACGCACCGCGGAAGAGATCAGCGAAGTGATGAAGTTATGTAATGATCATCTCATCCCGGTAACGCCGCGTGGTGGTGGTACAGGTTTAAGCGGTGGTGCGCTGCCGCATAAAGGCGGTGTGCTCATTTCGATGGAGCGCTTCAATACCATTTTAAAAATTGATGAACGCAACGGGCAAGTGATAACAGAACCGGGCGTGATTACCGAAGTATTGCAGAATGCTGTAAAAGAAAAAGGTTTGTTTTATCCGCCCGACCCGAGCAGCCGCGGCTCTTGTTTTATTGGTGGCAATATTGCTGAAAACAGCGGCGGACCAAAAGCCGTAAAGTATGGTGTGGTAAAAGATTATGTACTCAATCTTGAAGTGGTTTTGCCTACGGGTGAAATCATCTGGACGGGCGCAAATGTGCTGAAAAATTCTACGGGTTATAACCTCACACAACTCATTGTTGGCAGCGAAGGAACGCTTGGCATTGTTACCAAAATTGTATTGAAACTCATTCCGCATCCGGCGCACGATTTACTGATGCTGGTGCCATTTGCTTCATTAGAAAAAGCAAGCGAAGCGGTAAGCGCCATCTTCCGCGCAGGCTTTAACCCAAGCGCTTTAGAGCTGGTAGAAATAGATGCGCTGAAGATTGTAAGTGAAATGGTTGACAGCCATTTGGTTCCGGTAAATGATGATGTAGCTGCACATTTAATTGTAGAGGTTGATGGTAATAATGTTGACCAGTTAATGAGCGAAATGGAAGCTATTGCTAACCTGCTTGCAGACTATGAAGCCGGTGACATGTTCTTTGCTGATGATGCACAACAGAAAGCTGAATTGTGGAAGTTAAGAAGGCGCACAGCAGAGTTTGTAAAGATGGCTGGCTACACCATTGAAGAAGATACCGTAGTGCCGCGTGCCGAATTACCCAAGCTTATAAAAGGTGTAAAAGAACTGGGCAAGCAGTATCATTTTAAAGCGGTTTGTTATGGTCATGCGGGCGATGGCAACCTTCATGTACGAATTAAAAAAGATGGCACTGCCAACAGCTTTGGTGATGAAGAAATGAACAACGCTTTACGTGCTTTATTCAAACTTGTGTATAGCCTTGGCGGCACCATAAGCGGTGAGCACGGCATTGGCCTGATTCAGAAAAGCTATATGGACATTGTGTTTAAAGATGCAAACCTGCGATTGATGCGTGGAATAAAACAGATATTCGATCCTAACAATATTTTAAATGCAGGCAAAATTTTCGACGCTGAATAAGCGTTTATGTTTGCGCAGCTCATACTTATTTCCATGAAAAAATATCTGGCTTTATTCATCGCCTGTAGTATTGGTTCCTGCTGTTTTGCACAGCAGGAAAACGAGAGTGATTATGGCGAATTAAAAGGTGGCTTTAAGCAGGAAAATATTTTTATTGGCGGCGGCGCCAGTATAAATGGCGGCTACGGCCAGTTTAGCTTGGGAGTAAGCCCTGAAATTGGATACTCGTTTACACAATGGCTGGATGCAGGCATAGGTTTAAACGTAATTTACTCATCTATAGCGGCTAACACAATTTACAACCCGACAAGCACCAAGCAAAGACAATGGAACTATGGCGGCGGCCCATTTGTAAGAGCATATCCTTTCAATTTTCTTTTTGTACAAGGCCAGTTTGAAGAAAACTGGACTCGCGTTACTCTCAGGGATGGAAATATTTCATATAAACAAACGGTGAATGCGCCAAGCCTTATTGCCGGCATCGGTTATACACAGCGGGAGGTAGGGGCAGGCAGCTATTATATGTTAGTGGGTTTAGATTTGCTGAAAAACCGGTATTCGCCTTACGTCGGTGAGAACAATGCAGGTCAGTTAGTGGCGGTTCCCATCATACGGGCAGGTTTTAATTTTTACCTGAAACCATCTAGACAAGCAGCGCGCGAACCACACTATCAGAGTGCCCGCATACTGTAACCATCCTGCGCCAGTTGTTATATAAAAAACCTTCATCCTGCATCTTCTGCAGGTGCTGCAATAAATGATCGTAAAATCCTGCTGTGTTCAGCAGGATTATTTTTTTATCGTGAATAGAAAGATGATTCCACGTTACAATCTCGAACATTTCATCAAGCGTACCAATGCCGCCGGGCAAAATGATAGCTGCATCTGCTAAGCTATACAACAGCTTCTTGCGCGAATGCATGTCTTCTGCTTCGTGTAAAGTTGTGAGTTTCGTATGCACTTTCTCGCGCTCTATTAAAAGCTTCGGCATGATGCCGGTAACCTTACCATTGTGCTGCAACATGGTGTTGGCAATTACGCCCATTAAACCACTGTTTCCACCGCCATAGATAAGTTGAATATTGTTTTCTGCCATAGCCTTCGCAAGGGTTTCTGCTTCCTGTTTGTACAAAGCATTATTGCCGTTCTGCGAGCCGCAAAAAATGGTGACTGATTGATACATTTTTTAATTATGAGTTATGAATTATAAGTTATAGATGCTAAGTTGTGATTGTAAAATTTGGCAGTGATTCAGTTTAAAATGAAATACATTTTTGGGTTACCATCGTTCGTCACTTTTTTCATCGCCTGTTGTGATTCTTACGTATCGAAGCAGCAAGAATCCTCCCATCAGCGTTCCGGGCAATAATGATTGGGCTTTTACTAAAGCGAATCTCATATTCAAATCTTCTTATTTTAAAATGTTCCACTACTTACAATGTCAGCTTATAGCCATTCCTCTTTTGTTCTTTGCTACAAGTCTTTATACAAATTCGGATAATCACTGATGATACCATCAACACCAAGCGATGTCAGCGTCTTTATGTCGTCTGAATTATTTACCGTCCATGGCAATATTTTACAATGCTGCTGGTGACATGCGTCTATCAATTCTTTAGTTACGAGTTTATAATAAGGACTATAAACAGAAGGCACAAAATGAAGTTCATCAAGCTGTTGTTGTAAAGAACGCTTATCATCTCCTTCAACCAGCAGCGATGTTTTTGTAGTTGGGTATTTCTTGTGTAAATACTGAAGTGACCTGATATCGAATGATTGAATAATTACGCGTTGCGCGATGTTCTTTTTATTGATCACCTGCATTACCATATCGGTAAAAACATCAGGTTTTGGATGATAGATATTATCGCCTTGTGGCGCCGATTTAATTTCAATATTGTAATCAACCATTCTTCCTTTTGCTTTGCTGTAGGCTTCCACGCTGTCAATCAATTCGCTTAGCAAAGGCTTATGCACAGCTATCTTTTTTTGTTGTGGAAATTTGCTGTACGGCTTCATTCCCACATCAAAATGTTTGATGCTGTCGTACGTCATGTTGTACAAAATATACTTTGGCTCTGCGCTGTCTAAATAACTGCCATCGGGCTTTGTGGTAATATCAGGATTGAACCAGGGATCGTGTGAAATAACAACCATCGAATCTTTGGTAATGTGCGCATCCATTTCGAGCGTGGTAACGCCGAGATCAATTGCATACAGCATAGCAGGGATGGTGTTCTCGGGCATCAATCCGCGGCATCCGCGATGACCTTCTGTGTCAAAGTTTTTTTGCATTGCAATACTGTTATTAGCGCGATGAACATCACAGCTATATAATTCAATCAACAGAAAAATAAAGAAGGCCGGGAAATTGATTTTCTTCTTCATGCGGGTCAATCTCTTTGCAAGATGGCATAAAGAAAGTTCATTCCCGGTTATAATATTTTGCTTGTGTGCCGGTAAGTAAAAATTTGATAAAAACGTAATGCTGCCGATTCTTACCAAACAAGTATTCACCTGAACAATACCTTCGCAGCCATAAAATAAAACCTTTATCAAAGATTGCTATGGCTGCTAAAGAAAAAGTACTGGTCATTGGTGCCTCCGGGCAAATTGGTGTTGAGCTTACACTGGCGCTTCGCAAATTGTATGGCGATGCGAATGTGATTGCCTCTGATCTTCGTGAGCAAAACCCGCTATTGAAAGACAGCGGACCTTATGTGTCGCTTGATGTGATGAATAAAGAAATGCTGCATGTACAGGTCATTCGCCAGAATATTACACAGATTTATTTGCTTGCCGCCATCCTTTCCGCCACCGGCGAAAAGAACCCTAATCTTGCGTGGAGCCTGAATATGCAAGGCTTATTAAACGTGTTGGATATTGCCCGCGAAGAGAAACTTCAGAAAGTATATTGGCCAAGCAGCATTGCGGTGTTTGGTCCAACATCGCCTAAGCAAATGTGCCCGCAGCAAACCATTATTGAACCTTCAACTGTGTATGGCATCAGCAAGTATGCAGGCGAGTTTTGGTGCAACTATTATCACCAGCGTTATGGCGTAGATGTGCGCAGTTTGCGTTATCCGGGTCTCATTAGTTATAAATCATCGCCCGGCGGTGGCACCACTGATTATGCGGTGGAAATTTTTTATGAAGCCATTGAAAACAACCACTACGATTGCTACCTGCGTAAGGATAGTTGTCTGCCCATGATGTATATGCCCGATGCCATTCGCGCTACACTGGAGTTAATGGAAGCACCGGCGCGAAACATCAGCGTGCGCACATCTTATAACGCAGCAGGCATCAGCTTTACACCGGCTGAAATTGGTGCAGAAATTCAAAAGCATTTGCCTGATTTTTCTATCTCTTACAAACCTGATTATCGCCAGGCTATTGCTGATAGTTGGCCACAAAGCATTGATGATAGTGTAGCGCGCAACGACTGGCATTGGCAGCCGGAGTACAACCTGGAAAAACTGACGAAGGATATGCTGGGGAATATGAAATAAGAGTTGGGAAGTCAGTAAGACCGAAAGATGAAAAGATAGTAAGCTGGAAAAAGTTATTGGGTGATGGGGCAATTCACATCTACCGGCACGGGAGAATAGGAAATATCGGCTACGGTTTTGTTTTCAAGAATGGCTAAGTTCGCATCGCGCACCTGTATCATTACGCGGTGCAAGCCGCAGTGGTTTTCATCGCATTGCCCGCACTGTTTGTAAAAATGAAGCGATACACAAGGCAATAAAGCGATTGGACCTTCTATCAGGCGCATTACATCCGCTAGTACAATCTTCTCGGGTTCTTTGGCTAAATAATAACCGCCGCCCTTGCCCTTCTTACTTTCTAAAATGCCATCTTTTTTCAGCTCCAATAAAATATTCTCTAAAAACTTTAAAGGAATGTTCCGCTTCTGCGATATTTCGGCAATCAGTACGGGTTCGCTGTTAGGCTTTTGGGCTAAGTACATCAGGGCTTTGAATGCGTATTGTGTTTTTTTGGAAAGCATATCGGTTTCTCTTTTCTCTTCCTTGCAAAGTAATTATTTTTTGCGTAGCAGGCTATACCTCAATTGTAAAGGAGCTGTCGAAAAAATATATCAGGTTTATCATGTAGCTTGAAATTCGCTTTACTAAAATAATTTTTTGAATGAGAGTATAATGTTATAAAAAAAACAACTTAGCTTTCCGTTTCAATAAGATGGCGACATAAAGGATTGGTTTGGCATTTTAGTTTTGATTGTCTGATACGCTCTTTTTAGAAACGATTCGTTCACCATTTAAATACTATTGTTTATGCGAATCCATATCTACACCATCTTAGCGTCTTTACTGTTTACGGCTTCCGTCATCAATGCCCAAACAACCAATTGTTTGCAGAATAATTTTTGCAGTTACGACCTTTCCGATTCCGTGCAGGCACCGTTCAGCAGTGTAGGCACCGATTTCAATCTCAACTATGGCAAATACAATGCGCCCCCTTATCCCGGCGATGTACAGTATGCGGACGAAGACGACGGCGAGTGTGCGCCCGGCACTGCCAATTGCATTAAAACAGACAACGGCGTTTTGCATTATGATGTTTATTATCCCTCCGATTATACAAAAGCGCAAATGATAAACTGTCCGCTGCCGGCGGTAATCTTTGTGCATGGCGGCGGCTTTTCCGATTGCCATCCTCTGTCGCCCGGCAACCCAAACAATCCGCAAGCAAAAGCCTGGACAGACCGGGGCTTCGTACTGTTTAACGTAGAATACCGCAATGGCAGGCGATTGGTGCCTAAGCCCAAGGATTTTCCCTATTACACTGTACAACAACAGTTAGCCATTTACCGCGCCAGCCAGGATGTGAGAGGTGCGATACGAACCATCATTTTGCGGCAAAGGCAAGAACGCTCAAAAAGCAATACGCAAAAGAAAGCGTACCAGATAGATACCAACTACTTGTTTCTGGCTGGCAACAGCGCCGGCAGCATTACGGTTCTGAATGTAGCTTTCGATTCAGCGCAGGCACTGCTCAATGCCATTAACCCGAATCAAGGGACAGCTACCATTTCCCAAGCCTTAGGACCGATTGATGCCGATTATTATGTTGGCGGAACCGACGTTTTATATCACAGCCTTATAAAAGGAGTTCTTGCGCAGTGGGGAAGCCTTGCGTTGCCGAACGGGTATAACAATCTAACTGCAAAAAATTTTTTCGATTACAAAGTTCCTGTCATACTATTTCATGGAAAGCAAGATCCTATAGTTCCGATTGGTCGTCAAGACATAAACTTTGCACCTGTAGATAATATGCCTGGCTCTCAAACCAATTACGGTAACATCTATAATCTTGAAACAAGTTGTTTGGCTACTACTTCTTTTAAAGCTGCCGGAAGCGCCACACCAACTCCTGATGTTTTCACTTACGGTTCAGACTCTATTTTCTATAATATTCTTCAGCCGCTGAACATTCCCTCCGAGCTACATGTAGATCTCCAGATGAGGCACGGACTGGACCCGGACGGACCTGCCTTTAAAAGTGATTTCGGCATCGGCACTACCCTTGGTACGAATACGGACTATTCAACCGCAGCCGCCGTTAGCTTATACATCATCAGCCGCGCCTGCATCTTTTTTCAGAACATCATCGGCGGCAATGCGCAGGCAAGGCAAAACTCCTCCACTACCCACAAGGTATTTATTGAGTGCGAAAACAACCGGGTGAAATGCGATTTGCTGAACGATGATCCCGGCTGCGGCATTGCCCCTTAATATTTTTCTCCATTTCAAAATATACAATCATGAAACGCTTTTTACTATTCATTTTAGTTTGCCTAACCGCACATACAGTATTTAGCCAACCCGGCTCTTTGGACAAATCGTTTGGCGAGAACGGATTTTCTGCTACTACAGATATTGGCTATCATAATGCAATCGTGCAGCAACCAGATGGAAAATTAGTAACCGCGAGTTCTTACAGTAAAGGCGGCGTTATCCGTTTCCTGCCCGATGGCACATTGGATTCTACTTTCGGCACAGCCGGCTTTATCTCTTTCTTTAGTGGCAGAGATTTGGTTTTGCTACCCGATAATAAAATACTTGTGCTAGGTTCAGCCAGAGATGAAACCGATACGGTTCGGGAGGCAGTTGTCCGTTTACTGCCAAATGGCAAAGCAGACTCTTCGTTTGGTGAGAACGGCTTTGTGTTTACACCCATTTACAAAGACCGTAGTAGTAGTTACGATCACCTCAGGGTAGAAAAGGATGGCACGGTCGTTATTTCCGGTTCCGGAATAACATATCCGCAATCTTTAATTCCTGAATATTCTTACATCAGTTTCATTTCGCCCGATGGCGTATTCAATACAAATTACGGAGATAACGGACGCTTACTGAATTATACCAATGTAGATGACAAAGCGCTTGCCCTGCAGAAAGATGGAAAAATATTAGTGGGCGGATACAACTTTCCTGAATGGGACTTTGCAATCACCCGGTACAATATGGATGGCAGTATCGATGAAAGCTTCGGCGATGGGGGAACGGTTCTTACTGACGTATTGGGACAAGACAATTTAACAAGCATCGCGGTGCAGGACGACCAGAAAATTGTTGTCAGCGGCTATCCATCCGGCGGCATAAGACCCATGATGGCCGTCCGTTACCAAACTGATGGCACTTTGGATCCTTCTTTTGGCGAAGGAGGAAAAGTGTTTGTTTCCTTCGGGAATTTGTCAGCCAGCCCATTAGCCGTTTTGCTTCAGCCCGACGGAAAGATCATCCTCGCAGGCTACGCGTCAACCTTTGAAGCCAGACCAAAAAGCTCAATCGGTCTATGCCGCCTCAATACCAACGGAATCTTAGATTCTTCCTTTGGCATAGACGGTTTAAGCATAACGCCCTACCTGAATTACGATGCCGGAGCCTACTGCGCCGTTTTTCAGAAAGACGGAAAAATTGTGACGGGGGGCAGCTATTACAACACCCGAAAAGGCTACGACAGCTACCTGCTGGCCCGCTTTAACGGCGATGGAGAAAAGAAATCAATCATTGCCAAAATCAAACGCCGGCTCAACAATCATGGCATTGGCTGGAAAGGATTGGACAACACAGCAGTGAATTATTACAGCGTGCAATACAGCCCCAACGGAAGCGGGTTCAGCGAAAGTAAACGGATAAGCGGCGCCGGAACTTTTATGGCAAAAGACTACGACTGCGCAGTGGACAAAGCCGGCTATTACCGCGTGGTGGCAGTGGACAGGAACGGCTACAAAACGTTTTCCAACAAAGTGCTGGTGAGCGAAGGAGACATCACCGCTTCCGCCGGCATTTACCCCAACCCTGCTAAAGATTATGTTACGGTGTATGGCTTGCCGGGTAACGCCAAAAGCAACATCAGCATTACCGATGGCACCGGCAATGTGAAGATAAGAGGCATAAGCAGCGGTGGCAGCCAATACCAATCTTCGGTAAGCAACCTGCCGCCCGGCACTTATTACCTGAACATCAGCAGCCGGGGCAGCACGCAGTCGCTTCCGTTTATGAAGGAATGAGAAAGTGAGGAAAGAAATAAACAAAGGCATTGCCCATTCGGCAATGCCTTTGTTTATTTGATGGCTGTATGTATTCGCGCATTTATTTTTCCATTCTCCGGTTCCAGCACCGTCTCTCGCAGAGGACGATGCTGTGTGATAGAAAGGTTTTTCCGGCATCCAAAAAACCCGGAACGCGCTACGGTATTATATTCTCCAGATAACTGCTCAGCCGCAACACCGCATCCGCCGCTAGTTCAATCTGGGCTTGCGCTTCCGTCCAGTTGCGCTGCTCAATCGCTTCGCGGATGCCGGGCAATGTTTTCACGCCGTAACCTGTATAAAAGCCGGGTGCATAAATGGAATGCCGGTACCATTCGCGGCGTGGCAAACCTGACGGTAACAGCAGTTGCTGCTCTGCTGTGTATAAGGCTTTATTGATAGTATCTGAGATAGCCGAATCGCCTCTTTTATTTAATAATACTGATAAGCTGTCCGTGCTTTTTTGCAGACTATCTACAGCCGTTTGCAGTGGCGCAAAGTTGAGATAAGGCACGTCATCTTTTACCGGTGGCGGCATTAAATGACCGGCAGTATCGGTGGTTTGTGAGTAGATGCCCGACTGAATCATTTTATTTTCCAGCCTTGTGCTTTCGCGCATATTATCTGCCAGGGCAATCACTTCTTTTGTATAATCATTGATGGCTTTGTACAGATAAGAAAAGTTGAAGGGAAGATGATCTGCATCTGCCATGCGCAAGGCAATGCGCCCTGCTGTTTTTGACAAGGCAACACCGTATTGAAAAGAAGGATCTTTAAAGCGGCGATAATTATCATACGAATCGTAGATGGAATGATAGTCGCCGCCGCCATCTTCGCCACCAAAGCCAAGGTTTAAGGAAGGCAAACCTAAGTGCTGCAGAAACGGTGAAAAATCAGACCCTGAACCTAAGGGCTCCAACACCAGTTCTTTCTTGTTCATAGCATCCTGTTTCGCTTTTGTTCCGGCTGCATCTGCCACTTCTTTGGCAAGGCTGCGGGCTTTTATGGTAATGCCGGTTTCCGGGTCGGCTACATCAGCAGCTACTTCGTTTACCATCGTTTGCAAAGCAGCAGAACCTCCAACACCAAAGAAGCCTCTGCCATTGCCATCGCTGTTGATGTACACGACGGTTTTTTGCTTTAGCTCATCAGCATGATCTTCTACCCATTCAGTAGAGCCGAGCAGGGCAGGCTCTTCGCCGTCCCACGCACAATAAACGAGAGTGCGTTTTGGCTTCCAGCCGGTCTTCGCCAGTTCGCCAATGGCTTTCGCTTCTTCCAGCATGGCTGCCTGCCCGCTAATAGGATCGCTGGCGCCATTTACCCAGGCATCGTGGTGATTGCCACGCACTACCCATTCGTCGGGATATTGTGAACCCTTTAGTGTGGCGATCACATTATTGCATGGTACCTGGCTCCAGTTGAACGCCACGCTCAGGTGAACTTTGGTAGTAGTACCGCCACCGATATGATAAGTAAACGGTAAGCCGCCTGCCCAATCGCGCGGCGCGGCTGGCCCATCCAGTGCTTTTAATAGTGGCGCCGCATCGTGGTAGCTGATGGGAAGCACGGGTATCTTCAACAGGTTCTTTGCATCGCTTTGCGCAATACGTTTGGCGTCTTTGGTAGAACCGATATCCGGCGTTAGCGGATCGCCGGGATAAACAGGCATGTCCATCACGCTGCCGCGCTGTACTTCATATTCGCTGCGCCAGGCACCTTTTGGATAAGTGTCGCCTGCTGCATATCCATCATCAATCGGGTCGCTGTAAATGATGCAACCAATAGCGCCATGCTCCTGCGCTACTTTGGGCTTAATGCCGCGCCAGCTTCTGCCGTATTTGGCTATTACAATTTTTCCTTTTACGCTGATGCCCATACGGTCTAGTCTGTCATAATCGGCAGGTAAGCCATAGTTGACAAACACCAACGGCGCTGTTACATCACCATCGGCGCTCCATGCATTGTAGGTGGGCAACTGACCGTCTTGTCCACTGGTGGCATCTTCTTTCAGTGCTGGTTCTTTTAGGATGGCTTTGTAAACGGTGGGCGATACCATTTCGAGTACGCGCGTTTTGGGTGTGGGAAAGAGAACAGTGTAAGTATCCATGCGCACATCCCATCCATACGATTTGAGCCGGTTGAAGATAGTATCAGCTACCGCTTTGCCGCCTGGTGAACCCAGATGATGCGGGTTTGAGGATAACAACTTTATAGTGCTGCCTATGTGGTTGGCGCTGAGGTTTTGATCAAACTGTTTCTCGATGTCTTTCTCTTGTTTGGCATTGGCAGAAGTGAAGCCGGAGATGGAGGATTGTGAGAAGCTTGTTGTAGTTACTACAGAGACTGCCATTACCAGGAAGAAGAAATATTGTTTCATAGATAGATATAATTTGCCTGCGAGATAAAAATAGGGAATAATGAAAGAGCTGGTGTAATGTATTGAATGAAAACTTATGCGTTGGATGAATAATGCGGTTTGTTTCATTATGTACAAACAGTATCAATTGTATTATACAGATTGCTTCCCCGATGAAGTCGGGACACGCGTAACTGATGGCAAGTATGTCTCTGTGTTGCTTTGTGTTTTTCGTGCCTTTATGGTTAAATAAAAAAGCTTCATCATTGCCCTGAACCTTGATAGGAAGATTCTTACTGCTTTGACACACAAGAATCACTACTATCGATCACAAAAGCGATGGACGATAGCTCACAAAACTGTACTTTTTCTTTTGAATACTTATCGTGTCTTTAAAAGCCTTACCGGCGAGATGACATTATGATTTATGAAAAGATGGTTGAAGAAATTACTTACAACCGGGCTCATAGTGTTATGCCAGGGCTATAGAAAAGGTATAGAAAGTAACTGTGAAATTCTGCGAAAACCAGTGGGTTAAAATGGTGTGAGGAGAAGTGTGAGAACATTGGCTTAATGACAGGTTGGCGGGCAGTGAGAGGGAAGCAACACATCATTTAAAAAGCATATTGCTCAATATTTGTACTGACCTTTCTTAAATGTCCAATACATGAGAAAGCTAATGATTGCTTCTGTGCTAATGAGCCTTGCCGGCTATGTAGTTTACACAGCTTATAACAACATTGGAAAAACTCTGGTGGGTTCTGGCGATTTTTTGACTGATGAAGGTGTCGGTAATTCTTATGTTGATATTGAAAAAGGATTGCGCCCGAGGTATGAGGTGCAAGACGGCGTTGGCGGCAGCGACTTTTTCGATATCGGTGAAGGCGGTGTGACGGGTATAAGACCTGGGGAGGATTTTAGATGAGCTGCCGGCAGGTTTAGATATGGTAATAAGAACAACCTTCCATTCGCAGAAGTGTATTGTATGTAAATTTCTGCCTTTGCTGACGTTCTTCATCGACATATTTTTTGCTGGTGAAGAACATTAGTATGAACAAGGGAACGATGATTCCGGCGATGAGTTAGTTTGAAAAAGAGTCTAATATTCCATGTTTATGTGATAGTAAACTCAGATAAAAGCTACATTTCAAACAAGCTCATTATTAGCTTGTTGTTAGCCGTTTTTACGTTATTATGCGCAAAACGAACAACCAGTTATATAGATATACTTTGCGTCTATTTATATAACAGCTAAAAATGCCTGATGCTCTGAAACTCTGCCTGGCCTTGCTCTGCGGTTACGGCTTCGTTCTGTAATTTGTAATTGGAAAGATGCTTGTACATGCCCCACTGAAGAGATGTTTTTATATAGTAGGCTTTTCCAAACTGAATGGTTAGCGGCAAGGTAGATTCATCTTTATTCAGGCGGCTTTTTAACTGGAAAATTCCTTCTTTTAAAACCTTGAACAATAATCCTGAATTATTCTTCGCCACACCAATCAGGTTATTATTGAAGTAGAGCAGGTAGTTAGCCATGGATAAGGTTACTTTACCAGGGCGATAAATATACAGCAAGGCATACTTTGCCGTATCGCTGATGTGGAATGCTTTGTTCTCTTCGGTACCGTGAATAATTTCAATCAGGTGGTTATCTGTAATGTTCACCTTTTCGTGCAGCCACATTGTGTCGGCGGAAAGAAGAACAGAGTTTGGTTTATCAAGGTAGCCGCTGTAGGTATAATAGTCATCCGTAAGTTTATTAATGGTGAATACCAGCTTGTGTTTCTTCATCAGTTTTCTTGTCTGTTCTTCGTTCTTGCCGTTCATGTCCACCAGGCTTAGTGTATAGGTACAGTCATCATTCCACTTAATTTTCCAGAGCGAAGTATCGCCTGTTGTCACGTCTGTTTCATGCGCATAATCGCCTTCTCGGATGTCAACATAACGGCTGTCGGAGTTTTGCGGATAATTATAAAAAATGCCCTGGTGAATATCCGCGCATGTCAAACTCTTTTGTGCGTGGAGAGCAGGGTAAAAAAAGAAGAAAGTAACAGCAGCCAAGATGACTTTACAGAACGGGCTCATAGATATTTTTTCGGGGATGAAAATAGAAGTTTTTTATTATATCCGGTGATGTCATATTTTAGTTTCAGCGTTATAAAAGAGAGCAAACTCCTCATAATATCCTGCCTGTTATCTAAGCGAAATTATATTGCATAAATGTCTCAATAAAACAATCATGTAAGCCAATTTTCATAAATGAAGAGTTTAAAAAATGTTTATCAATTTTGTTTTTCGAGAAGATGATGCGCTGCTATTTTGAAGAACACAAAAACTCAAAACAATGAGCGCCCGTAACCTGGACGTTGCGCTGTAGCAGCCCTTCGTTTTTCGTTATTTCTTTCTCTGCCACCAGTTGTTCAAAAAACTTAGATAGACTATGAAAAATGTACCCGGCACTCACAATTATAGTATGCGCAGCATCGACTCACGCCTGCAAGATGAATGGATGTGAACCAGCGGAAGTGATGTTGATTACTGCAATGAAGATGGTACATGGTTGGGCAGCGCCTATGGCTTTGCTTATCGTATGAATGTTGATGCAAAAGGCAATGGCAATTCGCTATCCACCAAAATGTCACCATCATACCGCTGAATAATTTCGGCACATAAATACAGCCCGATTCCAAAGCCTGAGGCAGAAGTTGCATTGTCGTTGTTTACGCGGTAACAACGCTCAAACAATTTGTCTCTGTCTTTATTTTTTTCACTCACTACTGCGGTTCTATCCCGGGTGATGCAAGCTATTTTAATGAGTGTGTCAGGCGGCTAATATTTTACAGCATTGCTGATAAAGTTACTGATCACCTAACCTGTTTTATCTTTATAAGTATTGCCCCGAAGGCATCGCTTACGGCCAGTATGCTTAAATGAGGCAGGTTAGCCTTTAATAACATTGAGCGGGTTCCTCCCGCTTAATATAATTTTGAAACTCCTGGCTGTTGTAAAACCAGTCTTTGCTCGTGGTATCAAAAATAGTATAGTATTCTTCGCTTGTATTGCAGATGAATATTTTCGCCAATAAGTGAAGCAAAGCAGGTATTAGGTTATAGCAAAGTTTATCCCCGAAGCGCAGATGTGAAAACATCTATGCGGAAACAGGCGGGTATGATTAGCAAATGATATGCGAAGCGATAATATTTGAAATTTCCATCAGCGAAAATGGCTTGCTGATAAAATCTGATGCCTCGTATTGTTTATAATTTTCCCCATTGGCGGGATTGGCTGAAAACAGTAAAACCGGCACCGGAAAGCTCAACTCCTTTTTCACATACTTACAAATTTCCCTGCCGTCTTCACCGTTCAGGTTCACATCCAATAAGATAAGATTGGGAGTTTCTTTTTCACAGCCTTTTAAAAGTTCTTCCGAGTTGGAAAAGGTTTTTACATCGTACCCTATTTTCCTAAACCATATAGATAGCGAAAACCGGATATCTTCCTCATCATCAATTATAAACAGGGTATTAGACATATGAACCTTTACTTTAGAAAAGCATGAACCTTACCAAAAAAGAAGGCCGGAATATTTTTTGAATTTTATGCTAAAGATTAGCGGTAAAAGCGCTTCTTTTTTATTCGCTCTGATAAAAAGCATAGTCAATGCCCTGAACGCTGATGAGAAGATTTCCTGCTGCTTCAACACGTAAGAACCACAACAGCCGATCACAAAATTGACAGGCGCTGGTTACCCAAAAACTGTATTTGTATTAAATAGCTTAGCCTCAGTTCATAGCTGCAAAAGGCAACTGAAAGGAGAAGCAGGTACTTTCCTCGTTGGAAGATGCGGAAAGATGCCCGCCATGCGCATGCGCAATTTCGGAGGCGATGTAAAGACCCAATCCCAATCCTTTCGTTTTATTCTTATCGCCGCCACGGTAAAATGGCTGAAAGATATGAGCCAGCACCTCAGCCGGTATCATTTTGCCACTGTTGCATACCGATAGCGACAAGCCTTTGCTGTTAGAAATGGTTTGTATCACAATAGGTTTGCTGCTGTCGCCATGAATGATGGCATTATTCAGCAGGTTCGATAGCAATTGCTCCACATGGTTTACATCGCACCGCACCGGCTCAGAAAGCGTAAACACGCAATCTATTGTTATTTTCGGATACACAGCTTTTACTTCGGCTGCCAGTTGCGTAACGATTTTCTCTAAAGGCACATCCGTTTGCTTATCTATGGCAATACCGCCGCCCAGCCTGCCTCTCGCAAAATCAAGAATGTTCTCTATCAGTCCTTTTATGCGGTAGGTACTGTTTCGGATGATGGGAACAATCAGTTTCATCATCTTTTCATCCGGTTTTTCGTCCAGGATGTCGATACTGCTTTTAATGGCGCTCACCGGGTTTCGCAGGTCATGACCCAGCACGGCAATAAATTGCTCGCGCAACTCAGCCACACGCTTCTCTTCCATAAGTTGCGACTTAGCTTCTTTCAATTCTTCGGCAGCGGTAATATGAAACGAAATAAGATCGGCAAACAGCGTAAACATCTCCAGCACCCTCTCGTTTTTCAGGTTCGCCGGGTTTGGGTCTATCGCGCACAGCGTACCGAAAAAGCGACCATCTTTTAAAATAACTGGCACCGAAACATAGCTTTGAAAACCATATAAGAGCGGCGTTTGGTGGTAAGCATATTTTTCATCCTCCTTTACATGGTCTATTGCCACGGCTTCGTGGTGATGGCTGATTTCGTGGCAAATGGTAGTTTGTAACGGCAGTTCACCGCCGGGGCGCAAGCCAAAGTTAATCTCATCCTTTACAGCCAGCGCCACCCACTTTTCATTCGTTACGCGTGCCACTGCTGCAAAGCCCATTCCCGTACTGCTGCATACAAAATCAAGAATATTGTTTACGGCAGGAATCCGGTTTATCAATTCAATATCGTGCTGAATGTCATTGGATAATGTACTCAAGGTCAGTCTGTTTAAAGCAGTGCGAAATTAAGAAGCCGTCCTCTATACCTATGTTAAAGCAAGCATCAAAACAGCAATAAATTTACAACATGATTGCTAACTAAAAATAAAGATTTTATTAAAATATGGACCTTCCTTTTTACTCTGTTCAACAGTTTTCCTGTATAAATATTTAAGAGAAAATTTCCGAAAAGGATTACGATAGAATCAATCAGAAAATGGGGAAAATCATGTCAATATCAATCTTCATTCACTTCTATGTTTTTACAGATAACAGGCAAGCCTAACATCGTTATTTATCTGCGCATGTTCACTTCGCAATTCCAGTCCATTCTACAAAGCATATCTCCTTTTACATAAGAAAAACTGCATTTATTGAATTGTATTTATAAGCCCTGTTGAAGTAAACGGAAATGAAAACCTGCTGCAAATTCCGATGCGTTATGCAGATTTCTGCTGAACTTGGTATGCAGAAAGATGATATATCGGTTGATAAAAAAAGGATTAGCGCCTTTAGCGGAAACGACCTGGATGTGATTCTTCGCGCCAACCATATTTCGCATTAGTGCTTACCGGCATTGCCACCAGCGGCATTGTACTGTCAACCCTTCGCAAAGCATTTGACAAAGATTATCAACTGATTGTTTTATCAAATGGCTGCGCCGATGCGGATGAAGAAACACACCAGTTTCTTACCCAAAAATTATTTCCTAAACAAGGCGAGGTAATGACCATTGATGAGAGGGTGAAAGTGGCTGTATAAAACAGCAGCGCTGGGTTACCCGCTATTTCTGACAGGGCATTTGTTTCCTTATAATTTCTTCGCGGAAATGAATGCCCCATTTCAATAATTCATCCAGCATTTTATTCATCGAGGCACCCAGCGGCGTTAAAGAATACTCTACGATTACCGGCATGCTATCGTACATGGTGCGAGTGATAATTTTATTTTCTTCAAGGGCTTTCAGTTCCTGCGAGAGCATCTTTGGCGATATGTCTGCAATGTCTTTCTGCAACTCGCCAAACCGCTTATTGCCGAAGGTAAGTGCAATGATAATGGGCAGTCGCCATTTGCCCTGTATCACTTCCAGTGCGTCTCTTGATACCCTGAGCTTCTGCTGGCATACAACTTCTTTCTGGTTCATAACCTTATCATTATTGGGGTTCACTTACTTGCAGGTAACCAGTTACCCACGGGTAACAACTATCTTTTAGAAAGCAAGGTCGGGTAATTTTGTGCAATAAATAAAAAAATTATGGCAACTACCACAACATGGGTAATTGATCCCTTACACTCCGAAGTGTTATTCAAAATTAAACACCTGGTTATTTCAACGGTAACGGGTTCGTTCCGGAAATTTGAAGGAAAAGCCATCACCGAAGGTGATAGCTTTAATAACGCCAAAGTATATCTTACCATAGATGTAAAAAGCATCGATACCAACCAGCCGCAGCGCGATGGTCATCTGCAAAGCGGCGATTTCTTTTCGGCAGATGAATACCCGCAAATTGCGTTTGAGTCTACATCGTTTGAAAAAACAAACGATAGCGATTATAAGATGATTGGTAGCCTCACTATGAAAGGTGTAACTAAACCTGTTACGCTGAACGTAGAGTATGGCGGCGCCGAAAATAACGGGCATGGTGTAATAAAACATGGCTTTGAAGTAACCGGCATCGTCAACCGCAAAGAGTTCGGCATGACGTGGAATAAACTGACGGATACCGGTGGTTTAGGCCTGGGCGAAGACATTAAGCTGGTTGCCAACATACAGGTTGCGCAACTGGTTGAAGCCGCAGCAGAAGCAGAAGCGTAGTTATAAAGTTTGAGATATGCTAACCAGGAAAAGGACGAGCAATTAAGAGCTATAAACAGCGGGCTAAATCTTTTTTTCTGAACAATCATTATAAGGAATCAGGCTTATGCATCCGGCATATTCATCAGCCTTACATAACAATCTTAGCAGGCTTATTATCCGGAGATTTTTTCTAAACTCTCCGGATATTTTATATACTCCAAATCGCTGCAAGATCATCGCCGACAGGTGCCGATGTATGCCGATGTTTTATTTTCCAAAAGCCATTTTTATAAACCTACCGGTACCGGGTTCTTCATACTTCTTAATCTGTTGAAATGGACTGAAATTGTATAATGCCGCCGGCAAAAGCAATAGCATCACTTTCCTGGCTATCAATCATTTCAAAAACAACCCTTACTCTTTCGTTTTGCAACGATGTTAGCCAATGCGATTATTACACTCTATTCTTCTATTCCTCAAATCATTTTAAAAGCATCAGTTACAATCATTGTAACAGGTCAACATCAAGCTGGTTTTTTTGTATTAATCTTACTAACTACTTTTTATCAAGAGGCTAATACAGGATCAGTGTACATGATAGTTGAACCGGGAAAAATATGAACTGTTTCAATTTATGAATGCCGTCTATAATTAGCTTACTAACGATAAAGCTAAAATAGAACAGTTATAAAAACAAAGTACCTGTTTTTTAATGGTGCTTTCTTTTTATATTTTATCACCTCCCACCCGGCGCGCAATTCTCTTTTAGATAATTTGTATAAATCGTCCGCAAATGCTCACTCGTACCTTCTCCTTCCCGTATCGCGTGTGTGCGGTTTGGGTAGCTCATCATTCTGAAATCCTTATTGTACTTGATCAGTTCATTCACCAACAATTCTGTGTTTTGATAATGCACATTATCATCACCCGTACCATGTATTACCAATAAGTTTCCCTGCAGGTTCTTCGCATACGTTACAGGCGAGCCTTTAATAAATGGTTCTTTATCTTCCTGCGGCAAGCCCATATACCGTTCCTGGTAAATATTATCGTAGCAAAGCTGCCATGCCACCGGCGCTATCGATATCCCCGTTTTATAAATCTCGGGATATTGAAACAACAGGTTCAGCGTGGTACTGCCGCCGCCGCTCCAGCCCCACACCGCCACGCGGCTCGTATCCATCCAGGCGTTCTGCTGCAATAGTTTTTTCGTTGCCATCGCCTGGTCGCGAATGTTGATGATGCCGATGTTCTTATAAATCGCTTTCCGCCATACAGCGCCTTTTGGTGCCGGCGTTCCCCGCCCGTCAAGGCTTATGTAAATATACCCATCATCATACATGCTGCCTTTGTAAAGCTGGTTATAGCCAGTGCCAAACCTATCGATCACCGTTTGCGCCGCCGGTTCTGTGTATACAGTAAATACAACCGGGTATTTTTTGGTGCTGTCAAAGTTCTTCGGCTTCACCATCCAGCCGTCCATCGTAACGGTATCATCCGTCGTTACGGTAAAAAATTCTACCGGCGGCAACGAAAACCGCCTTTTATTCTCTTCACCGCTCTTAATGGTTTCGTGTGCCGGCAAGCTTACCCAGTCATCTATCGGTGCCGTATTCGCATTCGAAAACGAATGGTCAGCCCACAATCCATTCGGCGAAAGATCATATGCATGCGTTCCACTCTCATCGGCAGGCGATAATCTTTCCGCCTTACTCTTTCCATCCATCTTCACACGATACAGGTAGCTCTGCGTTGCATTATTTGGCGAAGCCGCAAAATACAGGTACCCGCTTTTTTCATTGTAGCCCGATACACTGATCACATCATAATCACCCTTGGTTATCAGTGTTTCCTTCTTGCCATCCCGGCTTATCATATACAGATGCCGCCAGCCGTCTTTCTCGCTCGTCCATAAAAAAGAAGCGCCACCCTGCAGCCAGTCCCAACCCACAGGGTTCTCCTTCACTTCCACCCACATCGGGTTGCCATCCTGGTATATCTGCGTTGTATTTTTTGCAGCTACATCGCATAGAAGAATAAGGTTTCTATTCTGTTTCCGGTTCAGTTGCTCTACAATCAGTTCCTTGCTGTTGGCAGCCCACTCCATCCTTGGTATGTAGTTCTGCTGCGGGTCGCCCGGCACTTCTACTTTTGTGCTGTTGCCGGTTGCCACATTCACCACGTACAAATAGCATGGCGATGGATCTTCACCCACCTTCGGGTACTCCACCGGCACCGTAAAAGAGTAGATTGAGTCTGTATTATCAATCATTAAAAAGTTGCGGATTTTCGTCGCATCTATCTTCCAGTACGCAATGCTCTTACTATCCGGGCTCCACCTAAAGCCGTCTCGGCAGTCCAGTTCTTCCTCATACACCCAGTCAAACGTCCCGTTAATCATCCGGTCCGTTCCATCCTGTGTTAGCTTTGTAACGGCATTTGTTGCCACATCCTCAACATACAGGTTATGCCCGCTTACATATCCTGCCTTCGTTCCGTCCGGCGAAAACTTTGCAAACATCAGCGACGCCACCGGCCTATCTTTCCCCAACTGCTTCAGGCTGTTGGTAGCCGTATTCAGCACCCAGTAATCGCCCCGCGTTTTATACCGCCACACCCGCTGGCTATTGGTATAAACCATCACCTGCTTACCATCTTCCGAAAACGAAAAGTTGTCAATGGAAAGCGCTTTTCCGCCTTCCGCCGGCGTCATCTGCTGCGCGGTTACTATTGTTTTCTGGGTAAAATCGGGCAACATCGTTTGCACAATCGCACCCTCGTTCACCTCATAAAAGCTATTGCCATCTGCCGACCAATGCGTGCCGCCACCCGGCTGGGCGAAAAGACCAATCGAGCCCAAAATTGAAAAGAGAAAAAATAAGGATATATATTTCATAACGATAATAATAAAGTGTAAAATAAAGCCGATTTAGTCCATTATGCTATAATTCCCTCATTTTCCTTCTCCGGCGGGTTACTCCCCCAGCCAATTTTCTAAATCCTATTCTACCTTTCCAGACTCCCGTTTTAAAAAGCCGGTCTGAAATCGGAAGCCGGTAGAAATTCATTTATAGCTGGTCGAAAAGTATTTTTTGTCTATACATAATGAGTATAAATATTGGATATCAACTTCAAGCCTTCCGAACAACATTTTGAAGTGACATAAATTCAATTCGAGGTGTTCTGAGCCCATTTAAAGCCATCCGAAAATGGTTTCGAGCTGTTCTAAAAACAATTTTTAACCTTTCTAAAAAATATATAATCTTTGAAAACCAGTTCTACCTCTTCGCTATTTTATCCCTCCTAAGTTCACTCTCATTTTCTTCACCTCCCAAATTCGCCTACCTTTGCCCACCGCAGGCGGGTTGGTATTTTAGGGTAAAATAACAGCCACCAGCCAATCACTTTCCATTATGATGACAGAACAATTAGATGCACTGAAAGCCCGCTTTGAGCAAGTCGGCATTGCCCTCACCAATCCCGAAATCATTAATAATCAAAAAGAATTCGGCACCTACAGTAAAGAATACCGCAGCCTTGAGAAGATAATAAATCCATACGAGCAATACCGCCGTGTGATGGCAGATTACGACTTCTCCCGCGAAGCTCTCAACAGCAACGACGAAGACCTCCGCGAGCTCGCCAAAATGGAACTTCCGGAGTTAGAAGAAAAGAAAGAAGAATTAGAAAAGCTTCTTACCAAATTAATGATCCCCAAGGATCCGCAAGACGATAAAAACGCCGTTCTCGAAATCCGCGCCGGCACCGGTGGTGATGAAGCCAGCCTTTTCGCCGGCGATTTGCTCAATATGTATCTCCGCTATTGTTCTCAGAAAGGCTGGAAAACTGCCCTTGTCAGCGAAAGCGAAGGCTCTGTCGGCGGCTACAAAGAAGTGATTTTAGAAGTGCAGGGCGAAGATGTTTACGGCACACTCAAATTTGAAAGCGGCGTACATCGCGTACAGCGTGTACCCAATACTGAAACACAGGGACGTGTACACACTTCAGCCGCTACCGTTGCCGTTATGCCCGAAGCTGAAGAAGTGGATTTTGAATTAAACCCTGCCGATGTAAAAATGGAAACCGCCCGCAGCGGCGGCGCCGGTGGCCAAAACGTAAACAAGGTAGAAACTAAGGTAATGCTCACACACGTGCCCACCGGCACGGTAGTTATTTGTCAAACAGAGCGCAGCCAGCTTGGTAACCGCGAAAAAGCCATGACCATGCTTCGCACGCGTTTATATGAAGAACAGGTGCGCAAGCAGGAAGATGAAATTGCCCGCCACCGCAAAACACTCGTCAGCACCGGCGATCGCAGCGCAAAAATCCGTACATACAACTGGCCGCAGGGGCGCGTTACCGATCATCGCATTGGGCTTACCTCTTACAATCTTGATTCAGTAGTAAATGGCAATATTGATGAGTTCATAGAAGCCTTGCAGGTAGCCGAGAATACAGAAAAGATGATGAAGAAAGATTGATTTATCACCACAGGCACAATATTATTTCATTCACAAACGGGTTACTTCCTTTTCAAACTCATATAAAGCGAAGTAATCCGTTTTTATTTCTAAAAATTTTTTTCTTTGAAAGTCAAATTTGTTCATTTCCTTCCAGCCATAGTTTGGTTCCTAATCATTTTTATTTTACTTATGCTGCCGGGCAAAGATTTACCAAAAGAAGATTTTCTGTCAGGTATTTATTTTGATAAGTGGGTTCATGCGGGCTTATTTGGCGGGCTGGTCTTTCTATTCAATTACCCATTCCGAAATAACATTGGATACAAAAGTTCCTTTTATATTTCCATTGTCATCGCTGCTATTATTTATGGGATAGCAATGGAGTTTGCCCAAAAATATTTAACGGCTGACCGTGACTTTGATGTGAATGATATGGTGGCGGATGCAGCAGGAGCTATACTTGGTTATTTGTTTTTTCGGTTGGTTGTTGTAAAACTTCAGGGAAAAAATAAGCCCCTGTAGAAACAGGGGCCGCAACCAAAACTAACTGCTTATGAGAAAATTGACTACTTATATTCTGTTTATGTATTTTGCAAAGCTGATGCCAATATAATTTTTTGCCTTTTTATCAAAATAACTTTGCGATTGGCTTTTTGTTTTGCAGAACAAATATCAAAACTTTCTTCAAATAAAATAGTTAAGCGTAAGCTAACACTCATTAACTGGCTTATAACTTCAATAAACCTTAACAACGTAAAACTCTTTCGAGATAAAAATATCAATTCACCTTTTCAAATCTTTATTTCGCTGGTACTGATGTGCTTAGCATTAGTAGCTGAACGCTTTCCTTTAGTATCTGGGCTTTCTGTTGGTTAAACAAATCTATTTTATCGGCAGGCAGTTTCAGGTTAAATAATGTGCTTTTGTTTAACGCATCATTCAATCCCGGGTTCATGCTGTTTAATGATGCTATATCCATTTGTAGATATTTCGCCATAAGTGTAGAATTGTATCTGCCCTGTATTTCCACACTTTTCAGGTTTTTATTTTTCTCACTTATTACAGGCATATCCGGCACAAGCTTGCTGTTCTTAACTTCTTCCGCCGTCATAGTGGTAATACCACCGCAACCTTCAAAAAAGAAATGCGTAGCAATAAACTTTTTTACATGATTCCGGGTTTCAAGCGGAAGGTAATTCTGAATGTCCCAAAAGTTATCGCTATGCGCTCGCTTCATAGCTTGTCTTACTCTGCCTTCACCGGCATTATAAGCCGCAATTACCAGTAACCAATCACCAAGGCTGTTATACAAGCTGCCTAACATCTTGGCAGCGGCTTGTGTGCTCTTTGTAAAATCTCTTCTGTCATCTACACGACCGGTTTTTAGTCCATAGCTTTTAGCTACAGAAGCCATCAACTGCCAGGGACCTGTAGCTCCAACACACGATACCTGAGAAGGTTTTAAATTGCTTTCAATAACTGAAAGATATTTTAACTGAACCGGTATATTGTTTTCCGTAAAAATCCTGTCGTACAAATCAAAGTAAGATTTGCCCCAGACCTTCATTTTTGTATAGCTATCCCTCTGCTTACTTAAAAAGCTGGTAACGAAAGAGGTAACCAATGGATTTAGTGGAATGGAAATTGCAAAATCCGGTAGAAGCGAATTTGAAAAAAGGGACTTCGAATTTTTAGATAGCGAAACACTATCCGTTTTTTTCGGATCGCCTGATGTAATGGTTTTTCCATCAGTAAAAGACATCAGCGAAACACTAAAAGAACAGAGAAGACATAGGTGCGCAAACGAGTTTGCCAGTTTTCTTAATTGCATCAATTTCGTTTTAATTTTTTTAGAATTAAAGCGGCTTATAAGCGCTAAAATACCTGGTTAATTACGGGGCAGAACCGTTTAAGCCCCTTCTCTCATCAGTATCAGTTCTTCTGAGAGATTCAACAAATGTAAGTCATTCTCCTGAGCGGCCATCACCTGTAGTCCGAAGGGCATCGTATTACTGTGTGTAAAAAGGGGTAAAGAGATAGCCGGAATTCCGGTAAGGTTTGCGAATACCGTATAAATATCTGTCAGAAACATTTCCACAATGTCTGCCTTCGCGCCAAAATGAAAAGCAGGCGAAGGAACGGTAGGTAAAATAATGGCATCAAAATCTGCAAACACCTCTTTTATTTTCTTCGTAAGGAGTTGTCTAACCTTTTGAGCTTTAGTAAAATAAGCATCGTAATAGCCTTCGCTCAAAACATAGGTTCCCAATAAAATCCGGCGCTGCACTTCCTTGCCAAAACCTTCTGAACGGGTTGTATTATATAGGTTTGCAAGAGTGCTGTTTTCCTCTGCTTTTTGCACCCCGTATTTAACTCCGTCATACCTGGAAAGATTGCTGGACGCTTCGGCAGTTGTTAAAATATAATAAACAGGAACAACGTAGTCAAGCAATTCAAAATCAATGGCTTGCACCTCATAACCATTGGCTGTTAAGCTTTTGATAAATGAAAAAAAAGAAGCAGCAATCTCAGGATCTAAAGAAGAATGATTTAGGAACTGATTAAAGTAACCAATTTTCTTTTTTCCTGCTGCTGAAGGTATATCCTGTTTAGTTAGGGATGAATCACTTACTGTACTATCCCATTCATCTTCACCGGCAATTACTTCTAACGTAAGAGAGATATCAGTTACTGTTTTTGCAAAAATTCCAATCTGGTCAAAGGAAGACGCATAAGCAATTAAGCCATACCGGGAAATGCGCCCGTAAGATGGCTTCATTCCCACAATGCCGCAATAATCAGCAGGCTGCCGCACAGATCCGCCTGTGTCGCTGCCAAGGCTAATCATATTCATGTCTGCCTGCACGGCTACTGCTGAGCCGCCTGATGAACCACCCGGCACCCGTGTATTATCCAATGCATTCAATACATTACCAAAGGCAGAATTTTCATTGCTGCCGCCCATTGCAAACTCATCGCAGTTATGCCTGCCAATAATAATGGCACCCTCTGCCAGCATTCTTTCTACTACAGTCGCACTATAAAGAGAGGTAAAGCCTTCGAGTATTTTGGAAGAGGCAGATACTTTGTGATTTTTATAGCAGATGACGTCTTTAATACCAACTACAACGCCATGAAGTTTTCCTTGCACGCCATGCAACTTTCTCTGCTCATCTAACTGAGCAGCCAATTGCAAAGCCTCTTCTGCATAAACTTCTAAGAAAGCGTTGAGATGTGTTTGGTTAGCTATCTGCTGTAAATAAAATTGCACAGCTTCCACACAAGTGGTTGTGCCGTGCAATAAATCAGCATGATAGTCTTTGATAGAATGAAAACTAAACAAAGGCTATTCAATTATGTTAAGAAAAATCAGTTACGGCTGTGTGGTAGTCGTCGTTGTATTGGCGGCTGGTGTAGTCGTTGGCGTGGTAGCAACGCGATCTTTTTCCTTCATGCCTTCTTCCAGTTCTTTCTTCACATTGTCTTTTGCATCGTTGAATTCGCGGATGCCTTTGCCCAGCCCACGCATGAATTCAGGTATTTTTCTGCCACCGAATAACACAAGGATTACAACTGCAATCAGCAGTATTTCCTGAAAGCCCAAATTGCCCATAAAATAAGTTTAAATAGATTTCAAAGATATAAGAAATGTACGGTGAAAATTGGAAAGCGGGTTAAGACTTTAATAAAAAAGCAGGAGAAATTAACTCCTGCTCTTTCATATAAAAATTTGTAGCGGTCTTATTTAATTCTTCTTTCCTTAATTCTCGCGCTCTTGCCACTGCGTTCGCGCAGGTAATAAAGTTTAGCGCGGCGAACTTTGCCTACTTTATTTAACAGTACAGACTCGATATTAGGTGAGAAAAAAGGGAATACTCTTTCCACACCAATGCTGTCAGATATTTTGCGAACAGTAAAAGTAGCTGTAGCACCATCGCCCTGCAGTTTTACCACATCGCCACGGAAGCCCTGGATACGCTCTTTTCCGCCTTCTATAATTTTATAATTAACGGTAACGTTGTCGCCCGCTTTAAATTTCGGAAATTGTTTCTTAGCTGTCAGTTGCTCATGCACAAATTGAACGGCTGCTTGCATAGCTTTATATTTTAAAGGACGGCGAAGGTATAAGCATTTCTGTTTCTGTCCAAAAGAAATTAAAATGAGATTGTTATAGTTTGTTATAAAAAGCGCTGACGTAAACAAATATCATAACAATTGCGTTTTTGCAATAGTATCAATTGTATAATTCCGCTGATTGTCAAGATGAAAATACTTTTTTTCTGTTTCCAGTTGCTTTTTTCTTTTCACAGCTTCTGTCAGTATGAGGCTATCAAGCCCAAAGGCATTTATAGCAGCAATTTTATTATTGATGAAAAGCCACGCAACATTACTTACTACATGCCTGCTGCTTATGGAAAAAGAGAAGCTTACCCATTATTAATTGTATTTCATGCAGAAAAAAGCGACGCAGCTACTACAATAAAAAAATATGGTGACCTAATTCAGGAAAAAGCAGATTCTGCGGGTTGTATCGTTTTATTTCCAGATGCTTACAAAGGTCATTGGAACAGCGACCTCAAAGATTCTGTCAACGATGTTGGCTTTCTGAATATTATGGCTGAATTCTTTCTGCGGCAGTTTGATTGTGATTTGAGTGAACTAAGGTTGCTTGGTCTTGGAAATGGCGGCAATCTTTGTTACCGCTTTACTTGCGCAAGTGTTCACAAGCCCATAGCCTTAGCAACTATTAATGCAACGGTAAGCAATGATAATTTCCCCGGTTGCCAAAATGCTAAATCGCTGCGCGAATTAAATATAATAAGTGCAACTGCCTCGAAAACGGACATAGAACATGCCCTCGCTTATTTATTTTCTATAAAAAAGTAAAACGCCAAATGCCATTCCGTTTGCAGATATTACAAAGCTGATACAGCAATTGCAGTTTTCTTTTTTTAGAGCTCATTTATAATTTTTTCACTTCTCCTTCATCTTTGCATTCATTCAATAACTGCTGTATGGTTTTGTTTAAAACAGGATGAGAAACATCTCCCGCAATCTCGCTAAGCGGCAATAAAGCAAACCGTCTTTCCGGCAAATACGGATGCGGCACTTTTAGTAGTTCTGTATCAATCACTAACTCATCAATCAGTAATATATCAAGGTCAATTATTCGCGGTCCCATCTTCATCACTCGCCTTCTTCCCATTTCGTTTTCAATGTTAAGTAAGGTTTGCATGAATTGTGCAGGAACCAAAGTTGTGCTAACCGCAAAAGCCACATTATAAAAGGAAGGCTGATCGGTGATTCCCCACGCAGCCGTCTCGTAAACCGAAGAGCGTTTTGTGATAACGCCACATCGTTCTTCCATTACATTTGCTGCCTGTTGCAGGTAATTTAGCCGGTTGCCAAGGTTGCTGCCGGCAAGCACATATACGGTGTTCATTGTTTCAAATATCCATTTATGAGGTCATTTTTTAAAATATTCTTCGCTTCCCTGTTAGCCCTTTTCATTTTTTCGTTGTTAGCCTTTGTGGTGCTGCTGATTATTATCGGCTCGGCGGCTTCTGCATCCAAACCCGACATAGGTTCCAAAGGCGTTTTGGTTCTCGACATCAGTCAGACTTTCAATGAGCAAGGCAAGAAGAATGCAATCGGTTCTTTTACCGGCGATGCCTCGGCCGATGTGCCGGGACTTTATGATGTTGTGCGCCTTTTGCATCATGCAAAAAGTGATTCAAGCATCAAAGGATTACTAATAAAAGCTGAAGACAACCCGAATGGCTATGCAACCAGCGAAGAACTCATTAAAGCCGTTAACGATTTTAAAGCCGGCGGCAAACCGGTAATGGCTTATGGCGAAACCATCTCGCAGAAAGCATATTACATAGCGTCAGCCGCTAATAAAGTGTATTGCAACCCGGCGGGCGGATTGGAATGGAACGGTCTTTCTGTCAATCTATTTTTTATAAAAAACTTACTTGACCGCTTAGAAATAAAGCCGCAGATTTTTTATGCCGGCAAATTTAAAAGCGCCACCGAGCCGCTGCGTGTAACAGAGATGACGGAGCCAAACAAATTGCAGACAAGCGTTTTCCTGAATGATTTATATAGCCTGGTTCTGCAACAGGTATCACGCAGCCGGAATATAGATACAGCGCAGCTTCATTCTCTTGCCAACACCGCTGCTGTACAAACTGCGAACGATGCTTTGAAGTACCATTTGGTAGATGGCTTGAAGTATGACAACGATATAAAAGCTGAATGGCTGCAAATTGTAAAGCAGGATAAAAGAGATAAAATCAATTTTCTCACGCTGGGTAAATATGCCGATGCGGTTGATTTAAAAAGCTCGTCCGGCGACCGCATTGCCGTGTTGTATGCGGAAGGCGATATAACCGGCGGCAAAGGTGATAAAGGAAGCATTGGCAGCGACAACTATAAAAACCTCATTCGCAAATTGCGTCTTGATGATGATGTAAAAGCCATCGTGTTTCGCGTCAATTCACCTGGCGGCAGTGCACTCGCTTCTGATGTCATTTGGAACGAAATACAACTTGCCAGGCAAGCAAAGCCTGTTATTGTAAGTATGGGCGATTATGCAGCTTCAGGCGGCTATTATATTTCCTGCGCAGCCGACAGCATTTATGCAGATGCCGGCACCATCACCGGCTCTATCGGCGTGTTCTCCGTGATACCCGATATGAGCGCTTTCTTTAAAGATAAACTGGGCATCACTTCCGACGGCGTAAAGACGTCACCTTATGCCGATTTGGGAAATCCCGGTCGTCCATTATCGCTTGTTGAACAGCACTTCTTCCAGGCAAATGTTGATACTACATACAACACCTTTCTTTCCCGCGTTGCCAATGGTCGCAGGCGCGATACAACTTCTATAGATAGCATTGCCCAAGGCAGGGTGTGGACTGGTGAGCGTGGCATTCCTGTTGGCATTGTAGACCGCACCGGTACATTGCAGGATGCCATTAACTGCGCAGCGCGCATGATAAAAACAAATGATTATCATGTAAGAGAATATCCCGAGCCCAAAAGTTATTTTCAGGAACTGCTGGAAATGTATGACGATAAAAGCGCGAAAGCGAGCACACAGGCAATCGAAGAGCAAGTTGGTAAGCCTACTTATAATATGCTGATGAAACTAAAAAGCGTTCAGGATATGTTCAACGTGCCGCAGGCTAGGATGCCGTTTTTAATGGAGATGAAGTAGTGGTAAAGAAATTAGCCGACAAAGAATCCTGTAGAACGATTACCAATCTTACAGGATTCTTTATTTTCTGTATTTATGCTTTGGATGTTTTTTAGCATGATGAATAGAACTGATAAACATTTCTTATTTCTGTTGGTAAATTTTATAAAAATTAATATAGGGAAAAGTATCTAATAAAGCTTCCCGGTATGAAAGATCATCTTTGCTGCCAAATATTTCAGGATTATTCGCAATCGTTTTTAATTTGGTTCTTACCGCTGCTATAAACCTTTCACCCAAGCCTTTGCTTTTCTTCATACCATACATAAGCTTCTATACTCTTCATCAGCTTTTTGATGCAGGCGAATGGTAAACTCCATTATTACCTCTTATTGCTACGATATGTTTTCCCGGCTCTGTTTTCGGTTTCTTCCAAAGTAAATCCTGTAGTCTTTCCTGTTTCATATTCAGCAAAGCGGTCGTTTATTTCATTTTGAAATTCCTCGCTGTATTCGCCGGCAAGTGGTTCCCTGGCAAAGGTTTTCATTACCGTAAGTATGGCTTCTTTCTGACTGTTATTCAAAAGGTGTAAACAGCTTGTTATTTCATTATCAATCGCCGCTGCTGTCATAAGTGTTTTGATATTGAATTAAAGATAAGACGCAATTGCTAAAACAAAAAAGCAGTCCACAAACAGATGTCTCATCTCTCGTTATAAACAAATCTCTTCCTTAATAAGTATTTTTAAAAACGTTCCTCAATTCACTTCAAACAAAAAAGGTGAGCCATTCCGGCTCACCTTTTTTGTATAATTATATACTCGGGTTCTCCCCATATTCTTTCCAAAGATCATCCACCGTTTTGCCGGTCAGTTTCTTCCATAATGAAGGTTGATAAGTATCGTCACGCAATGCGGCATCTAATTTCTGCACCAGCTTTTTATTATACTTCTCCTCAGTCCACATCAGGAATCGCGCAGTGATTCGGTATGCATTTGTATAGTTTTGTTTGGCAGAGTAATCAGGCAGCTTCCAGCCCGCACCTGCATTGTCCACGCCATACTTTGCGCGTACATAATCGGCGATGCCTTCAGTAAGCCAGCCTGGCGTATTACCGCCATGATAAGCTTGTACAATGTGCATCACTTCATGCGTTACCACATCTATATCTTCCGGGTGTTTGTGAAACCATTCCGGGTTAAAGCGAACCAGCGCGCCGCCCGTTGCTGCCACGCCATCATAAGCCGGATCAATGATGAATGTCACTTTCTTCGCCGTATGCTTATTGTATTCTTTCGCTTCTTTCGGGTAAACAGTGAAGAACGTTTGTATTAGCTGGCTTTTTACAGTATCGTTCAGGGCAGAATCTTTATTAATAAACAGCAGTGTAAAGCCATTTTTTGTAATGCTGTCACGGCTCAGAATTCCATCTGTACCAATGCGGTTCCATTCATCATCCTGCGCCTGCGCCTGTTGCGAAGCAAACATTAATAACACTACACAAAGAAGCGCAGTTTGTAGTGATGGAAAGCGTAAAAGATCGGCGTTGAAGACCTGCCAAAAAGAAGTACCTGTCATGTTCATTTTTTACAAAAATAGTTTGCGAAATTTTGTGCTTCTTTCTGCTCAATTATGGATACGTAATCAACCGCCACTCGCTTACCTGAATCAGGTTGCTGCCATTGTTTGCCAGCACATTAATGCGGTATTGCTTATAGGCTGTTGTGTTGTCAAATTCGTATCGCTTAGTCTGGTTGCGCCCGTCAAATGATTCGCCCGTTCTTGTGTCAATAATAGTCCATGTAGTGCCGTCATTTGAGCCGGCAAGGTTCCAGTCTTTCATGTCTCTCTCGGGCGCATCATTGCCCGATGTAATGGTATAAGCGCCGATAACCTGCGCCGATGGAAACGTGAGGTTTACCCAGAAATCCTGCGGAAATCCATCAGTAAGAAACTTGCTGTTGTAATCGCCGTCAACAAGTTTAGCAGAGCCTTCGCCTGCACCTGAGCCACCACTATTGTCGCGGCTCGCACTTAGTGTAGCCTGCGAGGTAATGTCTTTTTCCAGCCGCTGAATGGCATCAATTTTAAAATAGGTTGTTTTCAAAACACTGTCAATTCGCCCCGCCGAAACACTTGTTATCGAGACCGGGATGATGTATTTCAAAGCCTTATCCAGGCTGTTTGTTATCACCTGAACGTTTACAACCTCGCTGCTGGTTTGCCCGCTTTTTATGGTTGCCGATGTAGCCGATAATGTAAAAGCACTCACCGGCATCATTGTATAATTTGTGCCATAGGCAGCATTATAACTACTTACTAATGAAGAATCTATGGAGAAGCTCACTGTTATATCCTGTGACGGATAATTTAATCCACCGTAGCCGGCACTGAATGGAAGAGGCTGTGCTGTATCGGCTAATATCAAAGCATAACTGGTGTTACGGGCTGCAGATGGCATGTAAATATTGCCTTCGCCGGTGTAGGTAATCTCATCCGCCTTGTTGCATGATGCTACGAACAAGCAGCCTGATAAAAGAACCACCGGTAAACAGAAGTATTTATAAAAGCGTTTCATTAGTTTCTGATTTCTTGTTTTTGAATACTTGTTTTTTAATGATTACCAACCGGTATTCTGCACTAAATTTTTGTCTACGTTGATTTCAGATTGTGGTACCGGCCAGAGGTAATGCTTCTTTTGAAACACGCGGTTTTCAAACACGGTTCTCTGGTAAAAAGCAGGATCGTCCACACTGTTGCCGGCATTAATGTTCATGCCATAAAAAGGACCACCATCAGTTTGCTCCGCAATCTTCCAGCGGCGCACATCGAAATAGCGGGCATTTTCAAAAGCCAGTTCCACTCTTCTTTCCTTGCGGATGGCAGCGCGCATCTGATCCTGCGATAAGCCTGTAGCCAAAGCGGGAATGCCGGCGCGCTCGCGAATCAGGTTTACATATTTTGCAATGTCGGCATTGCCGGGTTCTGATTCGTTTAAAGCTTCTGCATAATCAAGATAGATTTTAGCGAGCCTTAAAAGAACCCATGCGCGGTTGTTGTTATCATAGCTCTGTGTAATATTCTTGCGGATGATATAACCGGTGGGAGAGTAGTCGTTACCACCAACGCGCTTGCCGGAGTTGCCGTTGTAATAGGTTTCCGTTTTTATAACGCCGGAGCTGGTTGTGGTGTTTAACCAGATACGCCCGTTATAAGTAACATCCACATAAAAGCGTGGCTCGCGGTTTACCCACATATTGTATGTGCCGGCAGTTGTGTATTTGCTATTGGCATCAGAGAAACCATTTTCTGTATAGCCCGAACCAGCGTCAGTAATAGACAAGCCGTTATTCATAAAAAACGCATCTACCATTTGCTGTGTTACGCCCAATCCGCCACTGCCGCGAATGGAGCCATCCGAGCCGGAATGATAAGGCGTGCCTTCATACTGACGAGTGCCGGGATCCGCATTTCTCTTGGCGAAAATCCATTCCTTGTTCCAATCGGTGTACATCACATCGCGGCACGAAGCGTATGGGTCAGGATTGCCTGAGCCATCAGTTACGCGGTACAAGTCAAACCTGCCGGGCACAAACGCATCCAGAAATGCTTTGCTGGCAGCGGCAGCCTTTGCCCACTTGGAAGCATCTGCCTGTTGAGGAATCAATTGTGAGCCATCGGGATTTTTCATGGAAGCATAATCGGGATTGCCGTTGAAGAACGGGCTTGCTGCCGCAAGCAGCATATCTTCTTTATAAGCCATTACTACGGATCTTGTCATTCTGCCATAATCGCTGCCGCTGGAACCAGCAAGGTTGAACAAGTCATCGGATATGTCAGCGCCGGCTTTATCAAATTCGCTGCTAACATAAGCTACGCAGGAATCGTAAGGCGCACGGGCAAGCTGTACATCGGTTAGCGGCGCATCAGGCGCTATTGCTTCATCGCCGATAATAGGAACGGGACCATATATCTTTAGCAGGTTGTAATAGAAGAAAGCACGCAGGGCACGGGCTTCGCCGATATAGCGCGCCAGTAACTGAGCACCATTTGGCTGGTTAGTAATTTCCTTACACTCTCCTACATGTGCCATAAAATAAGTGGCAGAGCGGATACCTGCATAGTAGTTTCTCCAGAAATTATTTACCGTACCATCTGTTGGTCCCCAGGCGCCTACATTCATATAATTGCTGAATACAAAGCTCCAGTCATATTCCGCCTCATCGGTTCCGCCTGTCCAGGGGCCGCCGGTATGGTTGTGCTGAGGATCATTATCGCCATCAATATACCTTTGCGAAGCTTCGTCCCGGATATATGAATAAACGTTGGCCAAGTAATTATCTACCGTGTTCTTATGGGCAAATACCTGCTCGATGGTAGTTCTGTCCTGCGGCACCTGGTCGAGATAATTTTTACTGCATGAGGCTGCTGTAAGCAACAATCCGGCAATGAGGAAAAAAGAAATTGATTGTTTCATATCGTAATGATTAATCGTATTTAAAAATCGAAATGGATACCTGCTGAATACACTGCCACCTGCGGGTAACGAACACCGTTTGATGTATTTAATTCCGGATCCCAAAGTTTGAATTTGCTGACCGTAAGCAGGTTCTGTCCCAGCAAATAAAGCTGAACGCCTTTTACCCCCAGTTTTGAGAATGCGTTTTTGTTAAAGCTATAAGTAACCTGTACAGTTCGCAGCTTTAGAAAGCTTACATCTTTCAGCCACCAGGTGCTTGCCTGGTTGTTATTGTTGTTTTTTGGGCCACCAAAACCAAGTCTTGGATAGAAAGCATGCTGGTCCGGATTTTCAGGTGTCCAGTGGTCGGTGATGATTGAATAGGCATTGCCTTCGCCGCCATCGCCCGAAAACGGCTGGATGCTGTTGCCGCTTAACATACGCGTTGCTCTTCCTTCGCCCTGGAAGAAAGCTCCGATGCTAAAGTTTTTGATGCTTAAATCGAACCCAAAGCCATATAGCAGGAAAGGAACATCACCATTGCCAATCACCTTCCGGTCATAAGCGTCAATGATGCCATCGCCGTTCAGGTCTTTGTATTTAATATCGCCGGGACGCACTTCACCAAAAGTCTGCTGTGCCGATTTCAGGATGTCGGCGCTATCAACAAATAAACCGTCTGCAACATAGCCGAACTGCGCCAGCGTAGCCTGCCCGGTGCGGTTTAGCCAGGGATATTTTTGTGAAGGCTGATCGTTGGTAATTACTTTGTTTCGGGCATAAGTAAAACTGCCCCGTAAACTAAGTTTGATATTGCGGCTAACCAGCACATTGTTTTGTTGCAGCGAAATGTCAATGCCCGAATTATTTACAACACCCAGGTTGCCATAAGGCGATGATGTAAGACCTACAAATTCAGGAACGGTACCGCGCTGCAGAAAGATGCCGGTGCGGTGTTCTTTAAACAGATCTACATTTATGGTTGTCGCTTTCAGCAGCGTCATTTCCATGCCCAGGTTTGTTTTATGAGAGGTTTCCCAGGTAAGGTCTACCGCGTAGCTACTGATTTGATAGCCACCAACGCCATTGCCGCTGGTACCGAATGAATAGCCGTTAGCCCCTGTATTTACCTGGTCGAGATAGGCAAAGCGGAAGCTGCCGATATTGCTGTTGCCTACATCACCTGAAGAGAAACGGAACTTGAGGAAGCTAATGGTATTTTTAAGCGGATCGAAGAATTTTTCATTCGATGCTACCCATCCTACACCAAAGGATGGAAAGAAGCCATACCTTTTCTTCGGGGCAAAGTTTTCAGAACCATTGTACCCAAAATTGGCTTCGGCGAAATAGCGGTCTTTGTAAGAATAAGTAACCCTGCCTGCTAAACCTCTTGTACGAAAAGGAATTGAGCTTGTAAAATCTCCTGCAAAAGCATCTACGTATTCACTTTGGTTATAAAGCAGCAAACCTGTTACGCGATGGTCGCCAAAAGCGGTATCGTAATTTAAAGCAGACTCGGTGTAAACGCGCCGGTTACCACCGTTAAATCTATCGTAGCCTAATGAATTACTTCCGGTATAAGTAAGCAAAAGCTTGAGGCTGCCATCGTCATTTCGGCCGGTAGCGATGTAATCATTTTGCCGTTTGGCATGGTTGATACCAAGATAACTAAAATTATCGAACGCATACATACTGGTAAACGACAGACCTTTTACCAACATATTCAGTTGCTGCCTTATGCGGATGTTTGTGTACAACTGCGTTTGGTATTGATTAGAGTAACCAGAACGCGTAGCCGCATCGTATGGGTTGCGGAAGCTACCGTTGGGGTTTCTTCCTGAAGATGTATCTCCCGGGTAAGTAACGGGGAGTTCCACAGGAGGCATATCCATTACTGACCCGAAGATGGAATTGACCTTATTGGCAGCTATAGGGTCATCGCCCGATTGATTTCCTGAATTAATACCCGGATAATTGCCATTGCTGTAATATCCCTGGATGCCCAGTTCAATGCTGGTTGTTCCGGTAGCTTTTACCGTAAGGTTGCTGGTAAAATTGAACCGCGAATAGCCAACGCCACTATGATAAGGCTGGCTGGGATCAGACTTGATAAAACCATCTTCATCATAATAGCCCAGCGATACATAATAGAAGGCAGAAGGCGCGCCGCCATTCACGTTCAGCGTAGCTTTGCGGTTTTGCCCGTGGTCTTTAAACACGGTTTTCATCCAGTCTACATTGGGGTATAAATAGGGATCGGTACCGGCTTTTGTGTTAGCAATATATTCTTCCGAATATTTAGGCGCATCGCCGCGGGTGGTCAATGCTTCATTCGCCATGTTCATGTAAGTGATGCCGTCTGCCAGCTTGGGAAGGCGTGTAAAAGTGGTAACTGACTGCAGGAAGTCGGCACTAAATTCCGGCTTGCCGGGCTTGCCTCTTTTTGTGGTAATAAGCACCACGCCATTCGCACCGCGCACACCATATACGGCTGTAGCCGACGCATCTTTTAAAATGCTGAACGAAGCAATATCATCATAGTTCAAATTGTTCATCGAGCGTTCTACTCCATCAACCAGTATCAACGGGCTGGAATTGTTGAGCGTGGAAATGCCACGTATCCAAATATCGGCACCATCATGCCCCGGTTCGCCGGTGCGCTGCACGGCAACCAAACCAGATAAACGACCGGCAAGACCGGCGCTGAGGGTTGCTATCGGTTGCTTTAATTCACCCACGTTTACGGTGGATTGCGCACCGATCTGGCTTATTTTTCTTTGCTTGCCAAAACCTACTACCACTACATCGTTCAGGCTGCCGGTAGTAGCTGTTAACGTAACATCAAACACAATGCGGTCGCTTACGATAAATGATTGCCGGTCGTAACCTACATACGTAAAAGCGAGCGAATCTCCCTGGCTGGCCGTAACGGTATAAAACCCTTTGGCATCTGTAACAGCGCTGCTCCCGGTTTTAAGGTTACTTACAGAAGCGCCCTGCATTGGGTTGCCCAATTCATTGCGGATGGTGCCGGTAATTCTCAACTGTTGTTTAGCCGCCTGCGTCGGCGGGTCAGGGTTTACCGGATTCACCTGTGCCTGCCCATTACGAGGCAATAGCAGCACAAGGAGCGAAAGACAGGAGGCTTTGCAAAAAGCAGAAAGTAAATTTCTGTTTGTCATAAAACAGAGGATTTTGATATTAATTAAATGGATAATTGACACTATAGCGGATTCTTTCATGGTAAACAATAACGACTGGCAAAGCTGAATTCTACGCCTAAGCTATCGGACGGCGATATTTGAAACCCCGTTTATAATAGTATGTATAGAAAGCTAAATAGCTACTGCAATCATTCGTAATTCTTTTTTCCGGGTACAAAAAACAATACAGCGAGAATAAAGCCTGGTGCAGGTAGCAGCCTGTTTTCATGGTAATTCGTTCTTCTCATTCTCCCTGGCAATCGTATAAACACAGTTTCTGTCCCGGTTTGCGGGATAAAAGTATATAGACGAATCGTTTTAGCAAACTTTTTTAATAATTTTTTTTAAAAAAGAATTAACCGAAGAAAAGAAACCAGTTGCCGATAAATTAATTTTATTTCCTTAAAAACTGATATTGATCGTATGTTTTAGCAATGCAGATCAGCCCTTTTACATATAAATACGGTTTGAAAGGATAGCTACGGTAAATAAATATCGATGGCAAAAAAAAATAAACAAAATTGTATTTGTATAAATGCAAAACAAATGAAGCGTTTTATACAAGGTAGAGCCATATTGTAATTCAGGTAAATCGTTTTAGCAAACGGGACGCATAAAAATTACTTTCTTATTGTTGATTCGCGAATGACCAGGCGACCAGGCAGCGTTACTTTATGCATCACTGTATTTTTCTTTGCCAGCTTGTCAAGAAGAATGGTAATCAACTGAACCGACATGTCTTCTATCGGCTGCGCAATGGAAGTAATGGCAGGTGTGGCCAGCTCAAAAGCTGTGTTATCATCAAAGCAAAGAACCCCGATATCAGATGCCACATTCATCTTCATCTGCCTGATCGCTTTCAGCCCGCTGACACCTAAATAATTGGTGGCAAAAATGACAGCGTTTATCTTTTTCTTTCTCTTTAAAAAGTCGGTGATATGAGCGGCAAACGTACCGTCATCCATATAATAATCTACTTCTTTAATATAGTGAGAAAAACCGTAATCGCTGGCAGCCGTTTCGTAGCCGCGCAGACGCTCCTTCATCTGCGATTGCAGCGAGTTGATGGTGATGAAAGCAATCTCATCGTAGCCATGCTCTTTCAGGTGTGTAACGGCATCATAAGCGCTTTGATAATTATCCAGGATCACATAATCATGATGGCTTTCTTCAAAGCAACGGTCAAATAAAATCACCGGCTTGCCGCTTTCTACCAAACGGTCTATATCTTCCTTCACACCCTCGGCCGGCGTGATGATGTAGCCATCCACATAACGGTCTTTAAACAACTGCATTTGTTCCGCTGCTTTCTTAGGATCGTTTTCGTGGCTGCAGTACAAAATTTTGTAACCACTCAGGTACGCCCTTTCTTCTATCAGCTTGGCTATATTGGCAAAAAAAGGATTGGAAATATCTTCCACCATCAGCCCGATGATATGCGTTTTGCCGGTGCGAAAACTTTTGGCTAACTGGTTGGGTTTGTAGCCTACTTTCTTTACATAGTCCAGCACGCGTTGCGCAGTGTCGTCGCTGATGCGCTTTTCTTTCGCTTTTCCATTTAAAATAATAGAAATGGTAGACGGGGAAATCTGTAACTGTTTACTCAGATCGATAATAGACATCGCTTTCTTTTCCAAGAAGAAACGTTTTTGCAAAGATATGTACCTACAAATACAGTTTACATCAGGCATTCTAAGAGAAACTTCGTGTTTTTTAGCTTTTAAATCTTCTGCCTTACGGGAACCACACAAATACTAAACAATCACTTTTCTCTACGCTGTATTTTATCCTTTCTATGGCGGTTTACTTTATAAGCGGGATGGGCGCCGGCGAGCTGTCGTTCGGCGGCATCGTAGCTATCGAAATTTCGACGTTCATTTCGCCTGAAGGCATCATTCTTCTTTCCAGCGTTGCCACACGGCAAAAGCTGCCGGCATTTTTTGAATGGGCAGGCAATTTCAGATTGATCGTGTAGTCCCTCTTTTCTTCCCAACCGCATCTACCCGTTTACTTACTGGTACGCCGGGGTAAAAAAGAGGGAAGACAAAGCATTGTTGGCAGATGTTATCCGGCACACGCGGCACCATTTTTCAAGTGGTCGGTTATTAAAATTATGAACTGGAAAAACGAAGCTTGCCCGGCTACTTCGTTTACATTTACGGAACGAAGGACTATATTTTCCCCATGGTAAAATAAGCGCCGATATAAAAGTGGCCGCCGGCGGGCACCTGATGGTGTATACGATGCCTGAAGAAATCAGCCGGATTCCGATAGAAACCATTGAGTCTTATCAATAAAAAAGACAGCAGCCCATTACAGACCGCGGTTCTATTCACCCACAAAATATCGCTTCCTATGCAATACAGATTCCAATATAGGAATGGATGCGCAGTAAAAACAAATATCCTGATGTGGATGCGGGAGACCTGCCTGTGCCCGACGGGCAAAAACAACTGGTGACTTATCGTCTGCAACACATAGCAGATAACCCGTCCGCCTTACATCAATAAACGAATTGTATAGTGAATTGGACAAAGAAGAATAGCTATATCTTACTCTATTGGTTATTTCGATGAAATAAAGCATAAATAAAAGAAGCGAAGCAATGGTACCGGCAGCAGGCAAAAGGACTGGAAAGAAGATTTGCTGCCCATATAAAACCGCATAATCCGCATTTCTGAATGACCATTTTCGCATGCCATCCGCATTGCGCACCCCGTTATATTTCCATATTCCATTCATTATTATGTAGAAGAGAATCAGATTGTCATTGTGGCTATTGTTCACAATAACCGGAATTCTTCTTTTGTTTCCAAAAGGCTATATACCATTAGAAGGAAACCGGATATGTAAAAAAATCTCATTATTCCCAAGCCTGCAGCACCTGCTCTGTCTGGTTTTCTGTATCCGGCTTCTCAATGATCTTTTTGATCATACCATTTTCATCTATCAAAAACGTGGTGCGCGTAATGCCCATGTATTTTTTACCAAACATCTGCTTCTCGCCCCACACGCCGTATTCTTTACAAATGGCCTGGTTCATATCTGCTACCAACGGAAAGGGAAGGCTGAATTTGGTTTCAAACTTTTTGTGGCTTTTTACATCATCGGCACTCACACCAATCACAGCATAGCCTTTAGCCAATAAATCTGAATAATTGTCTCTCAGGTTACAGGCTTGCGCGGTGCATCCCGACGTATCGTCTTTCGGGTAAAAATAGAGCACCACTTTTTTGCCGGTAAACATGTTGAGCGAAATGTCCTTGTCGTTTTGATCTTTGGCGGCAAAGGCGGGCGCTTTGTCGCCTTCTTTCAATGTTATCATAGTTCTTGCTTGTATTTATGTTGGCAAAACTATGCGCTGCAAATTGTTTTCCTAATTCCGGTAAACGATACCTTTTTAAAGGTGCAGGCCCTTATCTTTGCGCAAAATTTAAGAAGGACACATGAGCTTTAAAGGCTTAAAACTCTTACTGGTAACGGCTTTCGGCGTTTTTTCTTTGCTTGCATCAATCAATTCTTACTCACAGGAGCCAAAAGATACAACAAAAACCGGGAAGGAAGGCACGTTCGATCCTGCCAAAATTATCATGGAGCACGTAATGGATGCACATGAGTTTCATTTTTTTTCCTATAAGAGCGGCGGCGAAGAGCATGAAGTGTCTATTCCCTTGCCTGTCATTCTTTACTCGCAGGAGCGTGGGCTGGCTACCTTTATGTACAGCCGCTTTAGCGATCATGACAGTCACGGCATTTACAACGGATACAAAAACGAAGAAGGAAATATTATAGCGGTTGACGGCAACGGAAATATAGACGAATCTGTAAAAGTTTACGACCTGAGCCTTACGCGTAACGTGGTGCAAATGTTCATCGCGCTGATTATTCTTGTTTGGATTTTGTTATCTGCTGCCAACAAATACAAGACAAAAGGAACCAGCGTAGCGCCATCTGGAAATCAGAATATGATTGAAGTGATGGTAACGTTCATCCGCGATGAAGTAGGTAAACCCAATCTTGGCAAGAAGTACGAAAAGTACATGCCTTACCTGCTAACAATTTTCTTTTTTATCCTGATTAATACTCTTTTTGGGTTAATTCCCGGCACCGCCAATGTAACAGGTAATATCGCCTTTACACTGGTACTTGCGGTTATTTCGCTGATTGTAATTATGTTCAGCACAAACCGCCATTACTGGGGTCATATCTTCTGGCCTCCCGGCGTACCCATTCTGGTAAAATTCATTTTGATACCGGTAGAGCTGCTGGGCGTTGTTATTAAGCCTGCCGCGTTAATGATACGTCTTTTTGCAAATATGATTGCCGGTCATATTGTGATTACCTGTTTCATCCTGCTCATCTTCATCTTCGGTGCCATGAACCAGGCAGTAGGCTGGGGCTTTGCGCCGGTATCGGTTGCCTTCACTATTTTCATTTATTTCATCGAGTTGCTGGTAGCTTTTATACAGGCGTTTATCTTTACCAACCTCACTGCTGTTTTTATTGGTCAGGCATTTGAGGGTGAGCACCACGATGGACACGATCATGTAGATAATATCATTGCCTGATAAACAAATCACCTTTTTTCATTCATAAAAACAACAATTATGTCATTATCGACCATCCTGTTGCAGACGAGCACCGATTCACTGGCACACTTAGGTGGCGCAGTGGGTGCAGGCTTAGCAGCTATCGGTGCCGGCATCGGTATCGGTCAGATTGGTAAAGGCGCTGTAGAAAGCATCGCCCGCCAGCCTGAAGCAGCTAACGATATTCGTGCAAACATGATCCTGACTGCGGCTTTCGTTGAGGGTGTTGCCCTTTTCGCCGTTATCGCAGGTATTCTTGCTGTACTAAAACCGTAGTACACTGTACAACTTTTTATTGCACCTGACGCACAGGGCAGAGGGTGCAATAATTTTAATTTGAAAATGAAATGATTTGAAGATTTGAAAATGAAAAATCAAGTCTTGGAATCAATTTCAAATTAAACAATTTTCAAATTTTCAAATTCGATACATGGAATTATTGGATCCTGGAGTAGGCTTGATATTGTGGACGCTCATCGCGTTTTTACTTGTTTTATTTATTCTGCGGAAATTTGCCTGGGCGCCAATTCTGAAAGGCCTCAAGGATAGAGAAACCGGTATTGCTGATGCATTGTCTTCTGCTGAAAAAGTAAAAGCAGAAATGGCGGCAATGAAGAATGAAAACGAAGCGATGCTGGCGAAAGCCCGCGAAGAGCGCGCTATCATGATTAAAGAAGCCAAGGAAACCGGTGATAAAATGATTGCTGAGGCGCAGGCAAAAGCGAAGCAAGCCGGCGATAAAATAATTGCTGACGCGCAGGCTGCCATTGACCAGCAGAAAAATGCGGCTTTGACCGATGTAAAAAACCAGGTTGGTAATCTTGTGATTGAAGTATCTGAAAAAGTGCTTCGCCGTCAACTTGAAAATAAAGCCCAGCAGGAAGTTTATATTAAGCAACTGGCTGATTCCGTTAAGCTGAATTAATTAGCTAATTTGAAAATTTGAGAATGTGGCAATGCTTTCATTTTCAAATTTTCAAACTGATACATTTTCAAATTAAACAATGACGAATCCACGATTAGCCACACGATATGCCAAAAGCCTGGTAGACCTGGCAAAGGAGCGCAATGAACTGGAAACAGTTTACCAGGACATGCAGTTTCTGCAGGCGATCTGTAAAAGCAACCGCGATTTTGTGAACCTGCTGCGCAGCCCGGTTATTAAAGGCGCAAAGAAGGAAGCGATTATTGTTGCGATAACAAAAGACAGGATCAGTCCATTAACAGCCGCTTTTACAAAATTGCTGACAGACAAAGGACGCGAGGAAGATTTGCCGGAGATCATTGGTGCATTTATTACGCAATACAATACCATAAACCACATTGAAAAAATAAAGCTGACTACGGCAATTTCGGTGAGTAATGCAGTGAGAGACGAGATTGTAAACAAGGTGAAAGCATCTACAGGTTTTGATAAGGTGGAAGTAGAATCCATTGTAAATCCAGACCTGATTGGCGGCTTTGTTTTGGAGTACAATAACAATTTAGTTGACGCCAGCGTATTGCGTGATTTAAAAGACATCAGGAAGCAGTTTCAGCAGAACGTTTACATTCATAATATCAGGTAGGAAAAGTTCAATCATTGCCCGGAACGATGATCCGCCGCGGCGGACGCAACTGTCGCTTAATCGGAGAGACGGACGACGACTACCAAAAGAAAAGATTACTTCGTAAATATTAAATATTCAATTGAGATATGGTAGCTATAAAGCCAGATGAAATTTCAGCTATCCTGCGCCAGCAGCTTAGCAACTTTAATGCAGAAGCTGACCTTGAAGAAGTCGGCACCATCCTGCAGGCGGGTGACGGTATTGCCCGTGTGTACGGACTTAACAACGTTCGCGCAGGTGAACTTGTTGAGTTTGAAAACGGTGTAAAAGCCATTGCACTAAACCTCGAAGAAGACAACGTGGGTGTGGTGTTAATGGGCGAGCAGGGCGATGTAAAAGAAGGTGGTAAAGTTAAACGCACCGGTCAGATCGCCTCTATTAAAGTAGGTGAAGGCGTGGTAGGCCGCGTTATTAATATGTTGGGAGAACCGATTGATGGCAAAGGTCCCATCAGCGGCGAACTGTATGAAATGCCGCTGGAACGCAAAGCGCCCGGCGTTATCTTTCGCGAGCCGGTAAAAGAACCGCTGCAAACCGGTATAAAAGCTATTGATGCGATGATCCCGGTAGGTCGTGGTCAGCGCGAGTTGATTATCGGCGACCGGCAAACAGGCAAAACGGCCATTTGCATTGATACCATCATTAACCAGAAAGAATTTCATGCGGCTGGTAAAACCATGTACTGCATTTATGTAGCCATCGGTCAAAAGGCTTCAACAATTGCCGGTGTAATGAATGTACTGCAACAGAATGGCGCGATGGAATATACAACCATCGTTGCGGCTTCAGCATCAGATCCGGCACCACAGCAGTTCTACGCTCCGTTTGCAGGTGCTGCGATTGGCGAGTTTTTCCGCGATACCGGCAGACCCGCGTTAATCATTTTTGATGACTTATCCAAACAAGCCGTTGCTTACCGCGAAGTATCTCTTCTTCTTCGTCGTCCTCCGGGGCGTGAAGCGTATCCGGGTGATGTATTCTATCTGCACAGCCGTTTGCTGGAGCGCGCTGCGAAAGTGATTGCCAATGATGAGGTAGCAAAGAACATGAACGACTTGCCGGATAGTATCAGGCATCTTGTAAAAGGTGGTGGTTCTTTAACGGCACTGCCCATCATCGAAACACAGGCGAGCGACGTATCAGCATATATTCCGACGAATGTAATTTCGATTACGGATGGACAGATATTTCTGGAAAACAACCTGTTCAATGCAGGTATTCGCCCGGCTATCAACGTGGGTACTTCGGTGAGCCGCGTGGGTGGTAACGCGCAGATTAAATCCATGAAAAAAGTGGCGGGCACGCTGAAGCTTGACCAGGCGCAATACCGCGAACTGGAAGCGTTCTCTAAATTCGGTGGCGACCTTGATGCAGCTACGAAATTTGTAATTGATAAAGGCGCGCGCAACGTGGAAATATTAAAGCAGCCGCAGTATTCACCGGTTGCCGTGGAAAACCAGGTAGCGATCATTTATCTCGGTACACAAGGTTTGCTGCGCGATGTGAAACTGGATAAAGTGAAGGATTTCGAGGAGCATTTTTTATTGGAAATGAAAAACAAGCTGCCGAATGTATTGGCTGAATTTAAAAAAGGAAACCTGCCTGATGACGGCATAAAGCAAATGGTGGAACTGGCAAAAGGTTTGGTTCCGCAGTATAAATAAGATTTGAGTTTATTGTTATAAAAAATCCGTTGGTGTTGAACCAGCGGATTTTTTTATCGGTTAAAGTCTTCTTTAGTTACCTTGGCTTGCCGTAGAATGGAGTGAAACGTGCCCAATGGAATTTGTTTTCTTTATGCAAACGTAACGCTCATAAAAGCTTTGTATAAATATAGAAGAATTGTTATAAAATAAAAATTTCTTCCACTTAATTAAACGACTGCCGAAACTCCAGTGGCGATTGATTCGTTTTTATCTTAAACAATTTACTAAACGATTGCGGATGCTCAAAGCCAAGCTCATAGGCAATTTCGCTCACAGATAAATCCGTTATCGATAATTTCTCCTTTGCCTTTTCTATCAGCTTATTATGAATATGCTGTTGCGTGCTTTGCCCGGTTAAGGCTTTTAATAAACTGCTTAAATAATTTGGCGAAACCAGTAATGAGTCAGCGATGCTTTGAACGGAAGGCAATCCTTTTCCTATCAACTCATCATTGTTGAAATAATCCGTCAGCCATTCTTCCAGTCGCTCCAATATTTTATGGCTCGTTATTCTTCGTGTCAAAAATTGCCGCTGGTAAAACCGTTCCGAGTATTTCAATAACAACTCCAATTGTGCAATAATAATATCATGGCTAAACTTATCGATGCTTGTGTTGTATTCCTGCCTGATATTTTGCAAAATGCCGGTGATAATTATCTCTTCTTTCTCCGATAAAAACAAAGCCTCATGTACAGAATAATCAAAGTATTCGTACTGCCTGATTTCCTTTGCCAGCGGCGTATTCCATAAAAAGTCAGGATGAATAAGCAATATCCATCCTGACCGTTTTTCGCCCGTATGTTTTCCATTGCCAACACCAAAAACCTGGTTCGGCGCAACGAAGTACATCAGCCCTTCATCAAAATCATATTCCTGCTGACCATATTTCAATTTGCCATTCACATTCCGCTTCAGCGCAATTGAATAAAAATCGAACACAAGACTCGCCGGTTCTTCTCCCTGCGTCAGTTTTATTGCATCATAATCTACCACGCTAATTAATGGATGCTCTGGTTTCGGCAAGCCACGAAACTGGTGAAACTCGCTGATGTTTGCAATGCGAAAAGGCTGTGTAGTTGCCATGCTGAAACCGGTTTATTTCTGTTGATAAGCTGCTGCAAATTCCCTGGCATAATCTTCCAGCTTAACCTTACCCAAAATAGGCGAATGCTTGTCTAAATCTTCCATTAAAATACGGCTATGAACCGCCGCACCAAGCTGAACTAAGTTTTCAGCAATGTGTGCAGGCACTCCGTTTTCTTCCAGCCCTTTTTGCATTTGCCCGCTGCTGATAAGTTGCCACTGCAAATCAGGTTTACCAATAGCTTTACCCAATACATTCGCTATCTCGCTGCAGGTGCGGTTATCACTCACTACGTAATGAATTTGATTACCGCTCGGGCTGGTTATTTCTTCTGCAATGGCTGTTGCAATATCCAACGGCGAAACCAGCGGAAGCGAGTCATCGCCACCATAATTAGCGGCTATCATTCCGGCGGCTTTTATCATGCCGGCAAAGCCAAGAAGGTTATAATAAAAATAACCGGGGCGCATAAATGTAAGCGTTACGTTTTCCAGTTTTTTCATCATTTGTTCCATATGATGAGCGCCAAGAATAAAGCCGGTATCTTTCTCTAAATGTGCACCATAACTGCTTAAATAAATAACCCGTTTTACGCCCGATTGCAGAATAGCTTTTATATAATGGCTTCCTACGCGGCTATAATAAGCAACCTGGTCGTTCTCGGCAAAAGATGGCGGCACCATGCAGTACACCGCATCAGCACCAGCAAAGGTTTTTGTAAGAAAATCAACATCATCTACTGAGCCTATGGCGGCTTTAGCACCCAATGCCTCAATGTCTTTTTGCTTGTCTTCTTTACTGCTAACAACAGTTACTTCATGCCCTTTCTGCACCAATGTTTCCGTAAGTGGTTTGCCAATATGTCCCAGCGAACCTGTTACAATAATTTTCATAGTTTTTATTTTATCGGTGCAAATTTCATTCAGGAATAAAAACCCGGTGTAGCCGAATCTACCATTGTTGTAGCCGAATGTAGGCAGCAAGGCATTTTAAAATACAAAATACAGTTTTATGTAGCCATCGTCCGCCGCTTCCATTTAGCACCGGTTGCGTCGCACTCTTCAACGTTCAGTTCGCTAATGAGCAAAGCGAAGCAAACTGCAATCCTGGCTTTTTACAGAAAGATAATAGCTGTTGTTTATAGAAGAATATGTTCAGCAGGTAAAAATTAAAAATTCAGCTCCAGCTTTATGCTTACTGAATAATAACCATCTTTTGCCGGGCTTCCACGGTTTTTGCCAACCGGCACAGTTAAATTCTGATTTAATTCATTACCCCTGAAAGATAACTCTTTTGCCGCCGCAGCCAATGGTGCAGACAGGTGCGAATCAAACAGAGCAGGATCAATGTACATAGTGCTTACATCATCGAGATAATCGGTATTTAAAAAGCGATAAATCAGTTCGCCTTTTACCGTAAGCAAAGAAGAAATATCGTAAGACAAACCACCGCCCGCCGGTATCATTATTTGCGACAATTTATAATCCGGCCGACCGGTTTCCGCAAAGCCTTCTCCTTCGGTATGAAGCGGCTGTAAAAAGATAGTTGCGCCGCCTTTCTTTATATATGGATTAAATGAAAAGCCGCCAACACCGAGGAGCAAATACGGCGAAACCGGAAAATGAAAGTCGGGAAATATATTAAGCGGATGAAACTCTGCCAGCAAACTAATTTCAGAAATATCGCTCGCAAAACTCAGGTTGCGATTGCGAACGCCTTGTTCTCTTGCGTTAGCATCGGAAGCTGCAATGCTGCCCCAGGTTAGCTCTGCTCTTACACCAATGGTACGCTGATACATGGCGCCCACATAAAAGCCACCAACAGGTTTCATCGTTTTAAAAACCTTCGATTTGCCGCCTAAATCTGTGATGCAGTTCATAGCGCCACCTGAGATGCCAAGCTGCAATAAAACAGCTTTCTCATTATAGCTTTCGCTTTGCGAATGAACCAATGAGGAATAAAAAGTAAATACTGCGAGAAACAAAAACAATCTATGCATACAGGTTCGTATAGTAACTATAACGATGCCGTTTCTCCGATATTTTTCTGTGCCATTTTCTGGTAGTATTTACAAGCCGGCTTCAGCCCGCATATATCGCATTTGGGGTTGCGGGCAACGCATATATACCTGCCATGCAGAATGAGCCAGTGATGCGCTGTGTGTACCAATTCCTGCGGAATATATTTGATCAATTGCATCTCCGTAGCCAAAGGTGTTTTGGCATTTATAGTTAAACCAATTCTTGCCGATACGCGAAACACATGCGTATCTACCGCCATGTTGGGCTGCGAATCAATCACAGAAGTTACCACGTTGGCTGTCTTTCTTCCCACGCCGGGCAGTGTTACCAGTTCTTCCACCGTCATTGGTATTTCGCCGCCAAAATCATTCACCACCTTTTGCGCCATGCCAATGAGGTGCTTCGTTTTATTATTTGGGTACGATATGCTTTTAATGTAAGGAAACAGTTCATTGAACGTAGTGTGCGCTAAGTGCTGCACCGTCGGGTATTGCATAAAGATGGCAGGCGTGGTCATATTTACACGCTTGTCGGTGCATTGGGCTGATAAAATAACAGCGACAATCAACTCGTAAGGATTGTAATACTTTAATTCGGTAACCGGGTCAGGATTGTGTTCCTGAAAGTATGTAATGACAAAATCAAAGCGCTCTTTTCGTGTCATAAACCCTTACTATTTAATATTGAATGGGTAAGATTTAATAGTAAGCAGCCAGAATGGTTCCTTTAAATAGTATTCAATCTTACCTATTTAATCTATCATCTCAGCACCATATTTCTATCCGCGTCTAATCTTATCAATATAAAAATCAGTATTGTAAATGTAAGCAGCGAAGAGCCGCCATAACTTACCAGCGGCAGGGGAATGCCAACAATCGGGAACAAGCCGATGGTCATGCAAACATTTATGGTGATGTGCAGAAACAGGATGGCAGCCACACTATACGCATACACACGACTGAACACACTTCGTTGTCGCTCCGCAATATGAATGATACGGATGAGCAGGAAAAAATAAATCAACAGGAATAATAAGCAACCCGTAAAACCAAACGCTTCGCCAAGCGAGGTGAAAATAAAATCGGTATGCTGCTCCGGCACATACTTGCCGCGCGTTTGTGTGCCCTTTAAAAAACCTCTGCCAAACAAGCCGCCGGAACCTATGGCAATCTTACTCTGACGCACGTTGTAATCGTCGGGCTTTACCACGTTCTTTTTCGCTGCCTCGGCAGTTTGCGCACTTTTGTTCTGGCTGCAATCATAGTCTTTGCCCACCATACTATAAATACGCTGGCTTTGGTAACATTGAAAAATGTTGTTGAAGATATAAGGCACCGCAAACACGGAAATGCCCACACATACAAACCAGATGGCTATGATGGCGATAAGCAACCCGAAGCTGCGCTTGATTTTATAACGATATATATACGCTGCTATCAGGGCAATTACAGTAAGGATAATAAAGAGCACGAAAGATGGCAGAATCAATGTCATTACCACTAAGGCGCCAAAAGCGCCACCAACAATGAGTATCCAGCCTGGCAAACCTTCGCGGTACATAACGATGAAGAAGGCAGCGTACACAATGGCGAGACCGGTTTCATTTTGCGCCACAGAAATAACGGCCGGAAGCATAGCAATAACCGCCGCTACAATTTGCGATGACAATTTGCTGAAATTGAGATCTTGCCGCGACAGGTATTTTGCCAAAGCTAACGCCGCGAATATTTTACAAAGCTCCGCCGGCTGCAGGTTGAAGCCTCCGCCCAGCGGAATCCAGCTTTTACTTCCGTTGATGCTTTTACCAATAATAAATGTGGCCAGCATAAGCAAGATGCCAAACACGTAAAAAAGATTGGCAAATGCTGTGTACAGCTTACTATCGCTTAAAAGGATAAACGTAGCTACCACAATACAAATCCCTGTAAAAAGGATTTGCTTGCTGTAGTTGGTTTGTCCCGAAAAGAAAGAAGAAAAAGCCTGGTCGTCCGGGTTGTACTCCACCATATAAATGCAGAGGATACCCATGCATACCAAAAATGCATAAATGGCAATAGTAATCCAGTCAATACCTTTCGAAATTGACTTATTACCGTACGAAGTGTAAGAGAGCGTGCTCATAATTATTTATTGTTCGGGTTAGGTTTTCTGCGCGGGTCGTCGGCTGGCGTTGTGTCTGGCGACACCTTCGTTTTAGGTAATTGTTCATTGCCCTGCGATGAATCTTTGCGGTTTGGCTCAGCTTCGGGGTCAAAAATAACCTTGCGGTTGTCCATGTTGTTTTCCAGCTTCATATTCGGGATGGTATCGGTTTTTACAGAACTTGCCAGCTTTGCCGCCTTCGCTGAATCTTTTGCATAATACCAATGCTTGATGGCGGCTGGTATCAGGTCGGCGCTGGCTACGCGCTCTACTTCTTTCAGGCGGTCGGTGGCAATGGTGTCGTTCAGGTATTTTTCCATCATAAAAGCAGCTATCGGTCCTGCCCAGGTGGCTCCATAACCGGCGTTCTCTACCACAACAGCTACCGCTATTTGCGGATTCTCTTCCGGCGCATACGCTACGAATATGGAGTGATTTTTACCATGCGGGTTTTGCGCCGTACCCGTTTTTGCGCAAAAACTTATACCCGGCACTTTAATATGAGACGCCGTACCAATAACGGTAACATCGTGCATGCCTTCGTGAATGGCAGCATACGAGCTGTCATCTATGTTGGTGGTTTTATGCTTCGTGCGGTATTTGTTGAAGAAAGAAGTATCCGCTACCGTTTCATTCTCTACACTGTCTACAAAGTGAGGAATAAAGTAAGTGCCGCCGTTGGCAATGATAGCCATCAGGTTGGCAAGCTGCAACGGCGTTGCCAGCATTCTATCCTGCCCGATGCCCAGTGTTTCGTTGAAACAACTGCCCCATTTGTTATTGCCATAATCACGGTTATAGCCTGATGTGTCGGGAACTTTGCCGGGGTCTTCGCTTGGTAAATCAACGCCCAGGCGATGACCCATGCCGAAGGCATTCATGTATTCTTTCCACTTCATGTATCCTATGCGCGGGTTAGCATACTTGGGATTGTCTACCGCAAGCCGGTAGGCATTTACAAAATAAGAGTTGCAGGAATTGGCAAGTGCTATGCGCAGATCGCGGGCATGACCGCCGCCGCTGTGCGTACACTTAACCCGAACACCGCAGGCTACATAAGCACCACCGCAAGGGTAGCCGTAGGAAGGCGTAATTAACCCTTCGTCCAAAGCTATCAAACCACCCAATGGCTTAAAGGTAGAACCCGGCGGGTACATGCCTTTAATGGCGCGGTTGAAGAGTGGCTTTGCGGTGTCGAGAAACATGCGGCTGAAATTTTTGCGCCGTTGCGCACCGGTTAGCTCCTGCGGGTCGTAGGAAGGACCGGAAGCCATGGCGATGATGCTGCCCGTTTTTGGATTGATGGCTACGGCGCTGCCGATTTTATTTGCCAGCAATTTTTCGGCAAGCTTTTGCACATCCACATCTACGCCGGTATAGAGGTTGCGGCCGGCAATGGCAGCGGTATCAAAAGCGCCTTTTTCGTAGCTGCCTACAATGCGTGCATGGTTATCGCGAATGAGGTGCTTAACGCCACGCTGCCCCATGAGTATTTTCTCGTAGGTTTTTTCAAGACCCGCCAGCCCGGCATAGTCGCCCTGGTCGTAGCCTTCGCCGGCATGCTTGCGTAGAAAAGCGGTATCTACCTCGCCGATATAACCAAGCATTTGCGCGCCTACATGGTAGGGATAACTGCGGATGGGCCGCTCCTGCAATACAAAGCCGGGAAACTTATACATGTTCTCGTTGAGCCGTGCATATTTTTCGGGGCTTAACAGCGCCTCGAACGTGCCGGCTTTGTAACGCGAATTTTTATAAATACTGGTGAGGATGCGCTTGTGATATTCTGCCGTATCGATGCCGAGTATGGCGCACATAGAAGCCGTATCTGCCCCTTTTGCTTCGCCGGGTGTTACGAGCAGGTCGTACATCACCGTGTTTTCGAGGATGGCGCGGCGCTTCCGGTCGTAGATGATTCCACGATCGGGGTACACCACTTTGCGGTAAATGGCGTTGAGGTTTGCCTGGTCTATGTATTCCGTCGACAGCAACTGCAAATGCACGAGCTGACCAACGATGACTACAAGCACGGTAATAAATATGATCTGCACTATGCGGCTTCTCGCCTCGTTATAAACCCTCATGTAAGTATTGAAAATAGAAAGGTGAACTGGTTATAAATCTGCCCCACAAAATTGCTGTTTCGAAGCACACCAGTATAACGCGGGTATAAAAATTTATTTTAAAAAGAAATAGGAATATTATGCACAGGGGGTTGGCAGATGACAGATGATAGTTGACAGTTGGTAATTGATAATTGGTGGTTGATTGTATCGGCTGCTTTGGGTGATGTTTTGGTTTGAAAATAATCTGTCGGGCTGGTTGGAGATAGTTATGAACTTTTGACTATTGGTATGTTCCCGGTGAAAAGTATGGATAACGGCAGTAATGAATGCGGCAGAATGAGACAGCGTTAGGTGGAAATGGTAAGCGGGACCGAAGAGTAAGCGCAAATACCCGGAAGGAATAAAAAAGTGTGATGTGAATAAGGCAGCACGCGGGAAATGCGAACGGCATTTGGTGATTGGGATTTGTCGGTTGTAAAAAAAACGTAGTGTTTTATAGCTGAAAGACAGAAGCCTTTGGGGAGAGAATGTTGGGAGGAAGGAGTGTGTTTACTGTGGTGTGCGGGATGGGGGCGCAAGCTGGTTTTGATGAATTGGTTATCTTTCTGTAATGAATGTCTTTTGCTCTTTGTGTTAAAAAGAGAGTGCAATTGCCCCACATTTTACTTCACTTTATATACAGCCGCCACCTGAATTAACTTTTTTGCACGGTGATTGCTTACCGGTTTTGAGGTAAATGGTAATTTTGTTTTATGATCAATTTTGTTCCCATTTTTCCGTTGGAGATCGTGGTGTACCCGGGTGAACAACTGAATTTACACATTTTTGAAGAGCGCTATAAGCAACTGATTAGCGAGTGTATTGCCGAAAAGAAGCCGTTTGGTATACCCACCGTGCTGAAAAGTAATATGGCTGAAATGGGCACGCTGGTGCAGATAACGGAAGTGGCGGCGGTGCACCCCGATGGTAAAATGGACATTCGTACAGAGGGCATAAAAGTGTTTCGCATACTGGAAGTGATTAAAAATATTCCTGATAAACTATACAGCGGTGCTATTGTAGACTACCCTGAAAATGGCGAGGTGCCGCACATAAAGATGATGCAGCGTGTAATAGGCAGCCTGCGCGAACTGCATAAGCTGTTGAAGGTGACGAAAGACTTTAAGAAGCCTGATAGCGAGCTGCGGAGTTATGATATTGCACATCATGCCGGCATGTCGCTGGAAGAAGAATATGAACTGCTCGGGCTGCTGCGCGAAGACCAGCGGCTGGAGTATTTGAAGCGTCACCTGAAGAAAGTGCTGCCTGCGGTGCAGGGTGCGGAAATGTTGAAGGAGCGTGTGCAACTGAACGGGCACTTTAAGGAGTTGAAGGGGTTTGATCTGAACTTTTAGCGGGTTACGATTGCCAGATTTGTTGTAGCGCTTCACGGTTTTCCTGCTCGTTAAATATGGCTTTCACTTCTACTGTGAAACCAATAAGGGTTACGCTGGAAACAGGACCTGCTTTTCCTTTAAATTCTAATTCGTACCTATTATTTACAAGAAGATATTGCTCTAACATTTGGTTTAAAGGATCTAATAACCAATACTCCTGCACGCCATGTAAGGCATAATCAATAAATTTTACGCCACGGTCGTTTTTTTCAGTTGACGGTGAAAGAACTTCTACGATAAGATCAGGTGCGGGAAAGAGCATCTGATTTTCTGTGAAAGATTCTGCTTTATTTTTTTTAAAAAAAACAATATCCGGTTCATAACTGTTGCGGGTGAGATGAATCATTACTTTTTCCGTAAATGCACTTCCTATATCATGTCTGGTTGCAAAGGAATGTATCAGGGAGAATAATCTTGCTGATGCGCCGGCATGCCTGAGTTTCACAGGAGAATGCATAATAATCTCTCCATTAATAAATTCGGATTTATCATTTTCTGTAATAATATTATAAAACTCATCGCGCTTTTTGTTTTCTTCTTCTAAAATCTGGTTCAATTCATTCACCAGTGATTTCAGATTCGGCTTTCGCCTGAGCTCTTCAATAATTGCATCCATTTTTGACCGCTTTACGGATTTTAAAATTACACTTTTTCGCTTAAAAACAACAAGCTTTTATTCCTCTACCTTAGCAGCCTGTTCTATGGTTATGAAAACGACGCTTTGTTTTGATTTTGGCAATACGCGGCTTAAATGCGCTATTTTTTTTGGAGATAAACTGCATGAAGTAGTAGTGCTGGAAAACGACAGCGCAGAAATCATTGATAAGCTGTTGCAGCGGCATTATCCTGAAAAAACAATACTCTCCTCAGTCATTAATCACCCGCCGGAAGTAGAGGAATTGTTAGCCAAGGAAACATCGTTTCATAAGCTATCTTATAAAAGCAAACTGCCTTTTACCACGCCCGTTGGCAAGCCGGAAACCATTGGTGCCGACAGGCTGGCGCTGGCAGCGGCGGGAGTTCGTTTTTACCCAAAAAAACACAACCTTGTAATAGCTTTAGGCTCGTGCATTACTTACAACTTCATCAATAAGTTTGGTGAGTTTTTAGGCGGCGCTATTTCGCCCGGTATGGAAATGCGTTTTAAGGCTATGCACGACCACACGGCACTGCTGCCAATGGTAGAGCCGCAATGGAATTTCCCCTTGATCGGCTACGATACAAAGACCAATTTATTAAGCGGGGTGATATTCGGAATTAGCAAGGAAATTGACGGTTTCATCAATGCATACACATTGAAATACAGGAACTTTAACGTGCATTTAACCGGGGGTAATATGCCTTTCTTCGAGCCGCATCTTGAAAACAAGATATTTGCAGACCCTTATTTTTTATATAAAGGTTTGTATGCAATCAGTGAAGAGAATAATTAATTATACTATCGTTTTTATTTCAATCCTATTTCCGGTTTCACGCCTTTTTTCGCAGGAAAATTCGCCTTATTCACGCTATGGCATTGGTGATTTATACCCTACGCAAACCATTGCTGTAAGAGGGTTGGGTGGTTTATCGGCTGCTTACTCCGATGGCAGAACGCTAAACACAGATAACCCGGCTTCGTACGGCGATATGAAATCGCTGGCGAATGGTGGGCTTTTTACTTTTGATGTGGGCGTGAGTATCGATTCACGCACATTGCACAGAGAGGCGCCGGTAGACAAATACAACTCTGTCAATTTTATTCCTTCTTACCTGTTGCTTGGCTTTCCATTAAGTAAAAAGCACCTTGGTATGGTGATAGGACTAAAGCCCATTTCGCGTATCAATTACAGCATTCAAAAAAATGAATTGGGAGTTGTTGATAGCATTACAACGCTTTACAATGGAAGCGGCGGGTTAAACCAGGCTTTTATCGGCATTGGTAAACGCTGGGGCGGTTTTAGTGTAGGCGTAAATGGCGGCTACCTGTTTGGCAGAAAAGAGATTTCGACCAACGTGATAATAGCAGCAACTAATGATACGGTTGGTTATCGTAAAGGCAGTGTGTCGGGCACAGGAAACTACGGCGGTGTATTTGCCAATGCCGGTGCGCAACTGTCCATCAAGCTGAAAGAAGCCCTGGACAGTACAAGCAGAATCAAATCAACTTATGGGCTAACGCTTGGTGTAGCCGGTATGCTGAAGCAGAACCTGAACCTAAGTTCGGATATGCTGAATGAAACTTACGAATACAATTCTGACGGCGGCATACAACCTTATGATACGGTAAGCTACAGAAGCAGCCCGAACGAAAAAATAAGCCTGCCGATGACGCTGAACGCCGGCATCATGTTTACTAAAAACCTGACTTCTACCATCTATAACCTTACGGATAATAAGTGGATGATTGGCGCTGAATACTCGCTTGGCAAATGGGGAAGTGGTTACCAGGTGAACAAGCAGACAGATAATGCCATCATAAACAACTGGATGTTTCGCGCAGGTGGCGCTTTAACGCCTGATAATTTCAGTAACGCCTTTTTTGCCCATACCACTTACCGCCTTGGCTTATTTACCGGCAAAGATTATATTGATGCCGATGGCAATGGTTTAAAAACAACAGCGGTTACGCTGGGGCTTGGTTTAAAGGTGCGCCAGCAGCGCTATTCAAATCAGCAGACAACCATAAACCTGGCAGCCGAAATAGGAAAGCGTGGTACAAAAGTTAATAACGTAACCGAGAACTTCTTTAAAATATCAGCCGGTTTATCTTTGAGCGATCTCTGGTTTGTTAAGCGCAGGTATGATTAAACTCATTCAACATACACACTTTACAAAAGCAGTTCTGTTGAGCTGCTTTTTTATGTGCGCCTGCGAAAATGATATAAGACAGGTAAGAGAATTAAGTGCAAAAAAAACAAGCGTAGAACGAGCTACCGATGTGGAAAGCTACCTGAGCCAGGATGCTATTGTAAAGGCAAAGCTGACATCGCCGCTGATGCTGCGCATAGAAGCCGATACGCCTCGCACCGAATTTCCTAACACACTGCGGGTTGAGTTTTATGATGACAGTATAAAAGTAGAAAGTCACCTTTTTGCCAAGTACGGCCGCTATATGCAAAACATGGGTAGAGTGTTGCTGCGCGATAGCGTGGTAGTGTATAATGTTAAGGGCGACACGATGCGCACTAACGAGCTGTTGTGGGACCAAAATAAAGGTACTTTTTCCACCGATAAGCCCGTTGCTATCCATAATCACGACGGCAGCATTATCAACTCAATCGGCATGACGGCCAGGCAGGATCTGGATGATATCAAACTGTTTAAAGTTCAGCCTACCACTTTTCTCCATGTGGCAGATAGTACGATGCCGCAATAAGATGTGATATTATTCGCTTAGTAAAAGTTCAATTATTGCCCGGAACCTTGATAGGAGCATTTCTGCGTGTCGAAGCAGCAGAAATGGCAACAACTGCAGCTTAATAATAGTAGCGACAGACAATGATTACCAAAAATTTCATTGTATTCAAATTGATCCATGACAATTTGATGAGTGTAAAAACAAAAAGATTTATACGCATACAAAAGCCGCAGCTTATAAAAGCTGCGGCTTTTTTTAGAATCAGAAAAGGTAGTTGCTTATCCTTTTGTTGAATCTTTCATTGGTTTCTTTGCTTTGTGCATTGTTGACTTATGCATCGTTTTGTGATGTGTAGTGTCAGACTTCATTTTTCCAGTCTGGGCAAAACTTGCAGAAGCAATAACAACAGTTGCAGCGAGGAGAGCGAGAATCTTTTTCATAAATGATAAATTATGTGCCTGCCAGACTGCAACGTTTATCGCTGGTTTAAAGGAAAAAATAAAAAAAATTCCTTTTGCATTTCTTTTGCATATAGCCCCAATTATAATTCAGGATACAGGGTAAAGCCTGCCATAAACTCATTCACTTCTCCCTTAATTTTTTGATGCAGAGCCGCATCGTCAGGACTCATTAATACAGCATCAATTTTGTCAACGATAAACTGCATGTGATCCTCCTCCAGGCTGCGCGTAGTAATTGCCGGCACACCAATGCGAATACCCGATGTAACGAATGCACTTTTATCATCGAACGGCACCATGTTTTTATTTACGGTAATGTCAGCCCCGCCCAGTATGGCTTCGGCTTTTTTACCACTGATATTTTTATTGCGAAGATCGATCAGCATTAAATGATTATCGGTGCCACCGCTAATGAGGTTGTAGCCCTTATCTACAAAGCATTTTGCCATTGCCTGCGCGTTCTTCTGAACCTGCTGCGCATAGGTGGTAAAGCCATCGCTCAGTATTTCGCCAAAGGCAACCGCTTTAGCAGCAATCACGTGTTCCAATGGTCCGCCCTGAATGCCGGGAAACACCGCCAGATCAATGAGCTTGCTCATCATTTGCGTGTTGCCTTTGTTATCTTTCATGCCCCATGGATTTTCAAAATCTTTTCCAATCATAATGATGCCGCCACGTGGTCCGCGTAACGTTTTATGCGTGGTAGACGTAACAATATGGCAATGCTGAAATGGTAATGCCAATAAGCCTTTGGCAATCAAACCCGCCGGATGCGCAATGTCTGCCATTACAACGGCGCCTACTTCATCTGCCACGGCGCGGATGCGGGCATAATCCCAGTCGCGGCTGTAAGCGCTCGCGCCGCAGTAAATCATCTTCGGCTTTACTTCCCTGGCTTTGGCTTCCAGGGCATCATAATCTACCAGCCCTTCTTTGGTAACGCCGTAAGCGTGTGCCTGGTAGAGTTTTCCGCTGTAATTGACCGGTGAGCCATGCGTAAGATGCCCGCCCATGCTTAGGTCTAAGCCCAGCGTGCTATCGCCTGGTTGCAGCACCGCAAGCGCTACGGCTGCGTTAGCCTGCGCACCGCTGTGCGGCTGCACGTTGGCATATTCTAAGTTGAAGATTTGCTTTAGCCTGTCGATGGCTAACTGCTCGCTTTGGTCAACAATTTCGCAGCCGCCGTAATAGCGCCTGCCGGGATAACCTTCTGCATATTTGTTCGTCATTACGCTGCCCACCGCCTGCATCACCTGTAAAGAGGTAAAGTTTTCGGAGGCTATCAATTCAATGCCACGGCGCTGGCGCTCCAATTCCTGGTTAATGAGGGAGAAGATCTGCGTATCTCTTTGCATGAGGGAAAAATTAGGGTGCAAAAGTAGGAGAAGTGAGTTAGGAATGATAAGTTATGAGTTTAGTACGTCTTCGATTTTTTGTTTGAACCATTGGGTGGAAACGAGTTTTTCTTTGGTTAAATTAAAGCGAGCTATGCTTTCTGCCATAAACCATTTCTTCATACTGAAGTATTTATAAAAGGTTTCAAAATCATCGCTGCTTAAATCATCTGCAATGGAATCGGAATTTTTGTCTTTGATTTTATCATTTGTTTTGAATTCATCATAGTGCTGGCGCGAAGTATCTAATGATGGTAAAATACGACGAAGTTTATTGTTTTTTTGTTCTGTTATCTCATTAACATATTCAACTCTAACAAATTCTTTCAGGTTCAATTCATCAAGGTTATTGGGATGATATAAATAATTTTCGAAACTGTAATATCTTAAAATATGATGATTGGGATATAGCTCTTTCAATTTATCAATTTCGCTATCACTTAAAAAGTCTCTGTCGCGTAAAGATTGGCCTCTTGTATCTCGCTTTACTATTGAAAACACATCTGCTGAATTGCTTTTACCCAAAAAAATAGTATCGGGAATGTTTAAGACATTGTAATACACAGCATCTGTGTTTTCACAGAATATCAAACGTTTTCCTTCCAAAATATCGAATAATACTTCTTTAGGAATAGCAATGTCATATACATCCAAACTCTCCTTCGATTGCGGCAGCAAAATCTGCGGCGTATCAAAATCCAAATTGTCAAAATCTATAATAGCTGCTTGCTCGCTCTTCTTCGCATAATCGATAAAGCCAAGTGCGTGAGAAGCTGTCCATAACTGGCAATTATTGGGTATCCATACTTTTACAATTTCTTCCAGTAATCTATACTGCAATGATGTGTTGAGGTGAACATCCATTTCGTCAATAAAAATGATAGCATCATCGTAATATTCATGTCTTACAATAAAGTTTAAAAGAAGAATCACGATTTGTTTCTCTCCATGACTAAGTAAATCATAATTGATTTTTGAGTTTCCTTTCCTGAAAATTAGTTTACCTGTAGCTTGTGGTGTAGCATTTTGATATTCGGCAATCTGTATTGTAGTTTCATTTGTGCCTCCAAAAATGTTGAGTAATGAATTATTAAGGGGTTCTATAGATTGCTTGAAAATCTGTAAAGTGTCAGCCGACTCTCCTCTGAAAATCGGTTCACGTAAAGCATTGTCTATATTTTGCATGTACATGAATACATCATTAGTAAAGCGAGTGTCTTCATCTATCGAAGTTTCTGGAGCATCTCCGTCAAATGCAATTCTTTCCAATTCAGCTTTATTCCTAATTTTTGGAACGATTCTGTTGCTAGTTCTGCCAATTAATTTGAAATCTGATTCGCTAGAAGCTTTCTTTTTTATAGCAGAAGCGTAACTAAATATTCTATCATCACTAGAGATAATATTAACACTAAAGTCTATTTCATTTTTTTTATAAAAGGGAGGCGAAAATGTATTGAACGGAGATGTTGGTCTGCCAACAAATTTTAAAGCATCAAACACCGACGACTTCCCCGAACCGTTCGCCCCAATCAACAACACCAGTTTCGCACTTTCCGGTATTTGATCAATTGTCAGATCGGTAAACCGCTTAAAGTTTTGCAAATGAACTTTCGTAATCCTCATGATTGCAAATTTGAATCATTGCAAAATACTTCTCATTTCTTTTATCAAACAAGAAAGCCATCCGAATCAGGATAGCTATTACTATAAGTTCATTAATAAAATTACACAAGCCTCATTTTCTCATACTTCTTTCCCAATATCTTCTCATCATCCGCGCCTAACCAGTTATCCAAAACGGTGGCATATACACTCTTAAAATCGGTCCCGCATTGCAAATCGCCATCAACCAAGTTCCCCAAATCCGGCATCGGCGTAATCAATCCTTTTTGCTTCAATCCACCACTTACCAGGAACATATTATTCGCCGTGCCGTGGTCGGTGCCGCCGCTTGCGTTTTGCGCTACGCGACGCCCAAACTCGCTGAACGTAAACAGGTGCACATCATCAAAACGGTTATTGGCTTTTATGTCTTTTACAAAAGAAGAAACGGCATCGTTCATCCCGGTAAACAATCTTCGCTGTTGTGCCTGCTGATTCACGTGCGTATCAAAGTTGTGTTCTTACAGTATTCAACAGCAATTGCTGGAAATAAATGTTTACAATACGCGTGGCAAAATGCCCGTGCCGGAACAGCGTCATCTTTTCACGCAACTACGCTCCGGATGTTATCATCTCATTCATCCAACTCAGGCTAAGCGCTTTGAGGTTTTCGCGACTCATTTCACGCAACTTTTTATTAGTAGTTGCAGATGCGCTGTCTGCGCTCATATTTTTATTGCCGGCGCTTTTGTAACCGGTATATAATTCTTTGAGTGAATTGGTGGTAACGGCAATGCCTTTAGGTGCAGGTGCAGATAATGTTTGTATAGAAGTGTACAGCTTATTTGTTCGCCTCTTTGGAAGTATTTCTATATCATGCGCAGCCGGTCCAAAACCAGCCCGCCAAAGCAAGTGTTGATTCTTTAATTGTGTAGATAGCATATAGGTTTGTTAATGGAAAGGATAGAAAGGAATTGGTTTAATGTGATTAACACATTAGTACGTATGCTATCATGCGCTATCACTTACATATTCCTGAACCAGCCCTTTTTCTTAAACTCAAACACCATGTACACAGGTATAAACAACATCATGCTTACTGCAAACCAAAAACCATATTGATTATGCAGCCACGGTATGCGTTCAAAGTTCATCCCGAAGATGCCGCCGATAACCGTGGCCGGTGCCATCAGGCAGGTTACTATCGCAAGCACTTTCATAATCTGGTTCATCTTAATATTGGCTTTGTTCAGATACAGATCCTGCATGTTATTCATCATGTCGCGGTAAGTTTCTACCATGTCAACAGCCTGTGTAATATGGTCCTGAACATCTTTAAAATAGCGCAGCACTTTATCATTCAGCAGGTCGCTTTCGCTGCGCGTAATACTGCTAATCATATCGCGTACCGGCATGATGTTTCTGCGCAATACAATCAACTCTTTACGCAGCCGGTTTGTTTGCGCCAGCGCATCAATATTATCACCATGAATAATCTTGTCTTCCGTGTCTTCCATACGGTCGCTAAGCTTATCCATCACAATAAAATAATGATCAACAATCATATCAATCAAGGCATACGTAAGATAATCGGCATGTGCATTGCGAACCTTGCTGCTATTCATTTTCAGCCGTTCGCGAAGCTGGTTGAAAACATCGCGATCGGCATCATCCTGAAACGTGATAACAAAGCCTTTTCCTAAAATAACGCTGATCTGCTCCTGCTCTACAATCCGTTTTTCCTCATTGAAATAAAGCATGTTCAGCAGGCAATACATAATGTCGTCTACCTCGTCCATTTTAGGTCGTTGGCCTACGCTTAGAATGTCTTCTTCTATCAGCGGATGAATGCCAAAATGTTTACACACAGTCGTTACATCATCTTTACGCAAGCCCTCTATATTTATCCAGGTAATGCAGGCGCTATCCCTGAATGCAAACGTTTCTTCCACCGATTGAAGCTGGTGTATTTTTACATCCTTTCCATTATATTCATATACACATATTTTCACCCCATTCGCATCTGTGCGCTCGGGCGAGTAAGCCGGGTTAAACATGCGTCCCTTGCTGTCGTTCGCACGATTGTCTGCCGTACCAAAAAGCTTTTTAATATAATCCGTTGTTTGTATCAGCATCCCGAAAAAGTTTACTGTTATTGCAACATGTTTTGTAATGTGGTTGCATTGGCTAAAGCATGCCCGTTTATATCATTATTAAAGTAAGCCCAAACTACATGCTTTTCTTTTGCCCAATGTAAGAACTTGTCTGCATAAAGACGCAAAGTATCGTCATTATATGAAGATGCATACAGCGCGCCCGGACCATGAAAGCGAACATAGATATTCTTTGAAGTCACCAGTTCCGCATAGGGAAATTTGACGCCCGATTGCGAGATGACGAAGGCAATATCATATTTGGTTAACAGGCTTATGCTGTCTACATCAAGCCACGAATCGTGTCTTACTTCCAGCGCAAAATTGTATTGCCTGTACTCTTTTTTTAGTAATGAAAACAAGTGACCGGCACGCTCATAATCGAAAGCTAAAGAAGGTGGCAATTGAAATAAAATGATACCGCATAAATCGCTCACCGGTTCAATGGCTGTAAAGAACCGTTCGAGTGGTTCTTCAGGTTCTGTCAGCTTTTTCATCTGCGTTAAATACCGGCTCATTTTAATGGAAAAGCGAAAGTCGGACGGAACATTATTTTTCCAGTTTTCTACTGTTGAAGTGCGTGGCAAATGATAAAAAGTAGTGTTGATTTCTGTAGTAGAAAATTGCTTTGCATAATAGCTTAAATAGTCGGCTGACTTTGTGCCTTTCGGATAAAAATTTTCCTTCCAATGTTTATAGCTCCAGCCCGAAGTGCCAATATGTATGTTGTGTAACGACATGCTTTTTACCTATAGCCAACACTGCGCCGGAACGCATTGGCAGTAAAATTGAATATCATTTTACTGAAATCGTTTCTTATGAAAAAGCTACTCATTATCCTGGTTATTTCTCTTCCCATTCTTTCCTGCAAAACGTCAAGAGTAACTGCACCCGCAGCCGATACAACCGGCAAAGCGGCGGCTGATACAGCGTTGCAGGGCGACAGGATGAAAACTCCGGTAAAGCAATAACAAAAATTTTAGTGTTGGATGTTTTGAATGGCTGTTTACTATTCGCTTTCGGAAAAGCTCAATCATTGCCCTGAACGTTGATGAGAGTGACACAACCACAGCTTAACAGATAGGTAAACGATGGTCACCAAAAAATGTATTTTGCATTTCCGGATTTGTTTTTAAAAAGATTATTACGAAGTTTCCTTCGAATACCAAAAGCCGTTCTTCCGGAGCCGTTTTTAAGCTATTCTTCATTTTGTTTTAAGATACTCATCAAAATATATTATCACCTTTGCTTTCAATCTTCGGTTAACCATGTCGGACCATGAATGGATAGAACGTATCGCTTCGCTGCCATCAGATAAAATTATGTACGCCATTACAGATATTGATGGCGTATTGCGTGGCAAACTCATCAGCAAAGACAAGCTGTTGAAAGTTTTAAAGAACGGAACCGGTTTTTGTAATGTCATCTTTGGCTGGGATGCAGCGGATGCTGTGTACGATAATACCACGTTCAGCGGATGGCATACCGGCTATCCCGACGCGATGGCAAGGATAGATATAAACACGCTTCGCACTCTTCCGTGGAATGACAATACGCCTTTCTTTATTGCCGATTTTAGCGAAGACAAAAGTATAGCTGCAGCCTGCCCGCGAACGCTGCTGAAAACCATTAGGCAACGGTGCATTGACAAAGGCTTTCAGCCCATGTTTGCCAAGGAATTTGAATGGTTCAATTTTAAAGAAACTTCACAAAGTATCCGTGATAAACAATACGTTTCGCCACAACCTTTTACTGCCGGAATGTTTGGCTACTCGGTGTTGCGATTGTCGCAGCAGCAGGCATATTACAACCAGTTGTTTACGCAGTTAAAAGAAGCCAACATTCCGCTGGAAGGATTGCATACAGAAACGGGTGATGGTGTTAGTGAAGCGGCTCTTGCTTATACGGATATTCTGGAAGCTGCCGACAGGGCTGTTTTATTTAAAACCGGTGTAAAAGAAATGGCTTCGCAGCATGGTATTATGGCTTGTTTTATGGCAAAATGGAGCAACAAGTTTCCGGGTTGCAGCGGGCATATTCATCAAAGCCTTTGGAACGGAAGCAGCAACCTGTTTTACGATGAGAGTGATGAACAGAACATGAGCGTTTTATTAAAGCAATACATAGCCGGGCAATTGTATTGCCTGCCTTACATAATGCCTATGTATGCGCCAACAATCAACAGCTATAAGCGGTATATAAAAGGCGCGTGGTCGTCTACTTCGGTAAGCTGGGGTATTGAAAACAGAACCACAGCTTTGCGTGTCATTAACCATAACCACCATGACATGCGCTTAGAAACGCGCGTGCCTGGCGCGGATGCGAATTCATACTTGTCTCTCGCTGCCAGCTTGGCTTCGGGCTTGTATGGCATTGAGAATAAGTTGGAACTAAACATAGATAGAACAACCGGTAATGAGTATGATAATACTCAGCATACTAAGCTCCCAAAATCATTACAGGAAGCCACGCATGCCATGAAAGAGTCGCCGGTGGCAAAGGCACTTTTTGGTGAGGCATTTGCTGATCATTTTAGTAAAACAAGAGAGTGGGAATGGCGTCAGTATGAAGAAGCCGTGACCGACTGGGAACTGAAGCGGTATTTTGAAATTATATAAGAGAGACATGGCGATAATAGAAGGGCTACAACCAAAGGCGGGAGTTATAAAAAAGCTTGATGTAGATGAAATTATACAGCAAGCCTGGCAGGAATACGATAGCACAAGAAGCGTCATCAGCATTACAGATATCAGCGCGCGCGTGTCTACCAATCATGTGTATCGCATCCGGTTTATTGATGGCAGTTTTATCATTGCCAAGTTATCTTATTACGGCGATTTTGAACACTTTGCCGAAGACCACAGCATCATTGATACTTTATCCAATAATTTACCTGCGCCATTCGAAAATTTTTTAGCCCGCTCGCTGGCAAAAGGAAAGCACTTATTTATTTATTATCATTCTGATGGCGATAAAAGTGCATGGGTGGTTTTTTACCGCCCGATACAGATCAGGCAAAAGCTTCCGCGCCGGCTGGATGATGCGCAAATCATAAAATTAGCTAAGCAGATCGCCCTGTTTCATAAAGCCTGTTATTCTATCCGCAATACATTGCCGCCATCTTCTAAAACGCTGGCAACGGATATGAACAGCCTGTTGCATACATTAGATACAAACGAAGGCTACCACGAGTTTTATCCATATAACGAAGCGATACGAAAACATACAAATCTCTTCCTCGAAAACACAGGTAACGAGGCTATGCAAAGCCTGGCTGCGATACCCGTATTTGTAGACTGGAACATTGGTAACTTTTCAGTAACGTCTTCTTTGAAATTGTTTTCCCGGTGGGATTATGACTGGTTTCGGATGGGCTCGCGCATGCTGGATTTTTACTTCCTGAGCCGTGTTTGCTCCCATGTTGGCGACCGCACGGTGTTTAGCTATCATGCTTCTACATTGATGGAAGAACGCTTTCTTTTATTTTTAAAACATTACCACGAAATATACCCGGTCACAAAAACTGAAATTCTCTTTTTGAAAGAAGCATATCGCTTTTTTATTCTCAACTATGTTGTAAAAGATGGCCGGTATTTCTTTAGAAAATCCTTTGCTGATAAGCTGCAGCGCGAGGCATTGGAATTCCATTTGCCTTCATTAGATAAAACTCTGGATACCGATGTACTTTTGCGGTCATTGAAATTATAATTTCATCCTGCTTATGATACATCAGTCATTCCTTTCGCTGGCAGCGAACTTCAAAGCCGTTTTCTTAGACTCATACGGCGTGCTGAAAAATTATAAAGGATTGATTGATGGTGTACAGAACAGTATCGGGGTTTTGCGCAGCCAGGGTATTGCCATTCGCATTCTTACCAACGATGCCTCGCGCAGCCAGCAGCAGCAGGCTGAAAGCTTTACCAGGCTTGGCTTGCAAGGCATCGATGCTTCTGAAATTATTACTTCGGGAATGATGGCGAGAGACTTTCTTCAGCAAAAAATAAACTCTGGTAAAATTGCTTACCTCGGCACCGAAAACTCAGCCGGTTATATCCTGCAATCAGGCTTAGAGCACATAGCTGTAAGCGATATTTTAATGACCGATATTGATGATATTTCGGCTTTTGTTTTTTTGGACGATGAAGGCTTCAACTGGAACCGTGATATCAACAAAACCATTAACCTGCTGCGGAAGCGGAACATTCCTGTTATCGTTGCCAATTCCGATAAAATTTACCCGGTATCGAAGAACGATGTATCAATTGCCACAGGTGGTCTTGCGCAACTGGCAGAAAGCATTTTGCATAAAAAGTTTATACACTTTGGAAAGCCCGATACGCAGATGTTTATCTATGCTTTCGAAGACCTGAACCGGCAGGGCAATTTTGTAAGAGAAGACATCCTGATGGTGGGCGATAACCTGAACACTGATATTTTGGGCGGCAACAAATTCGGTGTAAAAACAGCATTGGTATTATCGGGCAATACACGACCTGATACAGTTGATCTGCAAATTGAAGCGTCGGGTATTCTTCCTGATTTTATATGTGATTCAATTGTAGAGTAATCATAATAAACACCCTGATGTTTGGAGGCGAATGATGGTGAGTTATGAGTCAGTTTGAATAAATACAAAATACATTTTTGGTAACCATCGTTTGTCATTTTGTGATCGACAGTTGTGATTCTTGTGTATTGGTAAATCGTTCAGCGGCTCATTAAAATCATCAGGTGTGGAAAGCTCATCTTCCAAACCCCCTAATACACGTTTAAGCTTATTGCTGTTGCCCTGTGACTGTTGGTAGAAACGTAACAATCACATCGGATTTGTATGATTTTGCCATGATCATACTTACCCTTTATTGTTATAAGCATTGTTTCTTTTATTTAAAGATAAACGGATGTTCTTTTGCAGTTGAGTTCGTTTTGCTGTTGAGGTCGTAATAAAACAAAACGTCCTGCACAATGGAGGACGTTTTGTTTTATTAAAAGCATTTAATAATCTCTACTCATTCGGATACACATTGTTTCCTCTATTGCTATCAGGATAATTTTTATCCGGATCAACCACCACTTTGGTAATCGGGTTCGTATTGGCAAAACGGAAGCGCCAGGTGTCGCCATGCTGCCATACTTCCACAGGCAATGTTAAGCGTGTTTTCTTGCCATTGGCTTCCGTAACTTCTACAACCGTTGGCATTGGCAACTGACCTAAATTTTGCACTGTAATAATGCTGCCGGCTGATGGATTGTTGCGCTCTGCCAGTTGCACACCATCAATACCCTGGTCTATTTTCCAGTTATTAATAAACCATCCGCGCCAGAACCAGTCCAGCGTTTCGCCGCCATAGTTTTCCATGCAATGAAAAAAGTCGTAAGGAGTTGGATGCTTGAATGCCCACTTATGAACATAATAGCTGAACGCGCTATCAAACCTGCCTTTACCGAGAATATGGTTGCGAAGCAATGTTAAGCCTGCACCTGGTTTTGAATAAGCTACGATGCCTAAGTTGCGGCCTGATGTAACGTCTGGAACCGTGAAGATGCCTTCTGCGCTATCGTTATAAAAAAAGCGGCTGTATTTCAAAAGATTCGACGCGTTGCTGTCAAGATATTCGCCCTTGTTAAACGCACTGTCTGCCATGGTATTGATGAACGTATTAAAGCCTTCATCCATCCACGGAAACTTGCGCTCGTTGCTGCCCACAATCATTGGAAACCAGTTGTGCCCAAACTCATGCGAAGTAACGCCCCACAGGCTCTTATTTTTAGCCCGCGAACCGCAGAACACAATGCCCGGGTATTCCATGCCGCCAACAATGCCGGCAACATTGGTAGCCACCGGATAAGAGAATTCAAATAAATATTTTGAGTAAAATTCAATGGCGCCTTTTACGTATTCTGTTGAACGGCTCCACGCACTGTCACCAGCTACTTCAACCGGGTACACGCTGGCAGCCACGGCTTTCTTTCCGCTTGGTAAATTTATACGTGCCGCATCCCACACAAAGGCAGCAGAAGAAGCCCAGGCCACATCGCGTGTGTTAGTGCAGCGGAACTTCCAGGTTACACGTTTTGCGGGCGCCTGCGCTGCACTGTTCACTTCATCTATTGTGCGAATCATAACTGTACTATCGCTGTTCTTCGCTTTGTTCCAGCGCGCTAATTGTTCTTTGGTTAATACTTCATTCGGGTTCAGTAACTCGCCGGAGCCAACAACGATTTGTCCTGCCGGTGCGCTAATGCTGTAATCGATGTTTCCATACTCTAAATAGAATTCACCTTGACCTAAGTACGGCAATGTGTTCCATCCGTTCACGTTATCATACACACACATGCGCGGGTACCATTGCGCCACTTCATCTATCCAGCCATTCTTTGTTTTCAGTTTGCCCAAACGGTCCGTACCGTATTCAGGAATGCTAAAGCTGTATTCGATTTTAAACTGGATATTACCTCCATTCGATTTAATATCATCAGGCAGTTTTATCTGCATCCTTGTATCGCTGATCAGGTAATTTGCATCCGTTGTTTTGCCATTCTGAACAATGCTTACCGATTTGATTTTATAACCACCATCAAATTGATTTCGGTTTGCCCAGCGACCTCCGCTTATGGCTGTGGTAGACACAGCCCGCGACTGCAAACTGTAAATGTTCTGGTCAACCTGCAGCCATACAAACGACAGGTTCTGCGGGCTGTTATTGGTGTAGGAAATGGTAACAGAGCCGCTAACAGAATTGAGCGAATCATCCAGTGTAGAAGCAATGTTATAGTCTGCGCGGTTTTGCCAGTACTTCGGTCCCGGCGTGCCATCAGCAGCGCGCACTTCGTCGCCATACATCGGGTAGAACAAGGGCGAAAAAGCTTCGTGCTGATCGTAGGCCGGTGTTTGCGCAGAAGCCGTCATAGCTGCCATGGCAAGAGATGCCAGCAGGCATAATTTGTGTTTCATTCTCATGTAAAAAGTATCAGTTTTTGTAAAGTAAAATTGCTAAGAAGTATTGCCTATGCAATTTTCGGGCAATTGTACTTTTTTTCCTTTCAATCATTTGCGGAGCCGATCAAAAGTCGCGTGCATACATTATTTTACGCAGGTTTTATAACATCAGGCTAACACAATTTGCTATTTACATCTGGCCTATGAATCTCGAAACGGAGCGCTTGCTTTTATCGGAAATTACATTGAACGATGCGGAGTCTATCTACGCCATTTATTCTCATCCCAAAGTGATAGAATATTATACCGACGTGCCCATTGCCGGCGAAGAAGATACTGTCAATTTTATTAGCCGCATTACTGATGGAGATAACCTTATCTTCAGTATAAAGCTGAAAGAAAAGCCTGATGAAATCATTGGTGATTGTGGGCTACACGATTGGAATGAGAAAATGCACACGATAGAAATCGGCGGTTCCTTATTGCCTGATTTCTGGGGGAAAGGCATCATGACGGAAGCTTTTAATGCTTTAATCAGCTACGCAAGAAACGAAATGAAAGCCCAGACCATTAAAGCAAAAACAAACCGCCATAACCGGCAGGCAATCCGTGCGGTAAAAAAGCTTGGCTTTACAGTGTTTTCAATGACGGAAACAGAAGTTATTTTAAGTAAGAAATATACAAGCTAAGCTGCATTGGTTCTGTATTTCGCTTTACGCGGAAACAACATTTCCGTAATAAAAATCAATAGCATACTAATGCCGGTAGTTGCTCCAAGCTTCGTAATAAAATACAGGAAGTTGCCAAACTGCAGCCACTCGATAAAGATGAGATAAGCGTTGTGCAAAACGGTAAGAATCAAAGCATATAAAAAGTAAGGAGTAAAGCCTAAACTCTTGATGCTTGGCTCGGCATAGCTGAATTCATTTTTTTCCTGCGGCAGCATCAGGTTAATGATGAACGGACGCACATACGCAATCAACACACATGGAGCTGCATGCAAGCCTGGTGTATTGGTAAAATAATCCATCGCCAGCCCGAATACAAATGCAATCAGCAACAACCCGAACCGGGAAATAGAAAACGGCAGCCACAGTATAAACAGGAAGTATAGCCATGGCTTTACAAACTGGTGAATGGCAGGTATTTTACTCAGCACAAAAGCCTGCACCAGGATGAACAATACAAAACGGATAATATTTTTAAGCAGACTACTCATTGATTAACTCTTTGGTATGGCAGCTTCTAATTTCTTCTGCTCTTCCCAGCGCATGTTCTTAATTAAGTAAACGTATTGCAGGTTGTAAAAATTGGTAGCCGTTTGCAAACGCAATGTGTAAAAGGCGGAAGAAGGATCAATGGTATAATTATCAACCGTGCCTACCATCATACCTTCGGGAAAGTTGCCGGATAAGTTGCTGGTTAATATTGTATCGCCCTTTTTAATCTTCGCACTTTTAGGCACGTTGTGCATGGTAATGTAAGAAGCGCTTTTGCCATCCCAATCTATATATCCACTGTTGGTAGAATCCTTCTTCAGCATGGCGCTTACGCGCGAGTTGTGGTTGAGCACACTCATCACCACGCTATAATTATCACTTACCGAAATCACTTTGCCTACAATACCATTCGGACCCGCAACGCCCATGTCTTTCATCACGCCCTGCTTTGCGCCAAGCTCAAGAGTGATGTAGTTATTTTCTTCTGTTGTTGAATTGTTTACCACGCGTGCTAACAGGAAATCGAATTTGCGGATGCGACCCAGTGTATCGCGCATCATCGTATCAATCTTCGATATATTGATACTGTCTGTGCTGCCGTTGGCATTGCCATTCAATAAAGCCAGTAACTGCCTGTTTTGTGCAGCTAATTGTTCATTGGTTTTGCGCAGCGTAAAATATTCATGCACGTTGTTATACTGCGTATTAACGCGACCGATAACGCCATTTGCCGAGCCGGCAAAATAGCCTTCATAAGTCTTGTTGTAATTCACCAGCACAAGAATGCATAGTATCTGCAAAACCACAAATACAAACAGTACAAAAAAGCGTTGTATGAACAGGAAAATATTGCGCATGAAAGAAGGTGTGAGAAGTGAGGTATGAGGTATGAGGCAAAGCATTCCACTGATACCTCATACCCCGAACCTCAAACCTTTTATCTCATTATAAACGGATAACGCTGATAGTGTTTTAAGGCAATACCGGTACCGCGTACTACACTCTTAAGAGGATCGTCAGCTATATGAACCGGCAGTTTAATTTTTTGGCTTAAGCGTTTATCTAAGCCACGCAACAAAGCGCCACCACCCGTTAAATACAAACCTCTGCGATAGATGTCGGCTGCAAGTTCCGGCGGCGTAGTTTCCAACGCTTTTAGTACCGCTTCTTCTATTTTGAAAATGCTTTTATCAAGCGCTTCCGCAATTTCCTGGTAGCTTACCATAATTTGTTTTGGAATACCTGTTACAAGGTCGCGGCCGTTTACAGGAAGATCATCAGGCGGCGTTTCCAGGTCTTTCGTTGCGGCGCCAATCTGAATCTTTATTTGTTCAGCCGTACGTTCTCCAATCAACAAGCTATGGTAGCGGCGCAAAGCTTCCATAATATCCATTGTAAACTCATCGCCGGCGATACGAATACTTTGGTCGCAAACGATACCAGCCAAAGCAATAACGGTAATGCCTGTAGTGCCGCCCCCGATATCAATGATCATGTTACCAACCGGTTCTTCCACATCAATGCCGATACCGATAGCGGCTGCCATAGGTTCGTGTAAAAGATAAACTTCTTTGGCGCCGGCTTGCTCGGCACTGTCGCGCACCGCACGTTTTTCTACTTCCGTAATGCTCGACGGAATGCAGATCATCATGCGCCAGCTCGGTGGAAAGAGTGGCTTTTTCGGGTAAATCATTTTGATCATCTCGCGAATCATTAGCTCGGCAGCGTTAAAGTCGGCAATTACGCCATCTTTCAGCGGGCGAACGGTGCGAATGCTTTCGTGCGTTTTTTCGTGCATCAGCAGGGCGCGCTTGCCCACGGCTAATACTTCTTTTGGATTGTTGCGGTTAAGCGCAACTATGGAAGGTTCGTTAACTACAATTTCTTCATTGTGAATAATAAGCGTATTAGCGGTGCCAAGGTCCATCGCAATTTCTTGCGTAAAAAAATTAAAGAGTGCCATTTATTTATATAGGATAAAAAATTCGTAAATCGGTATTTCGGACAGGGTGCAAATTTGTATGAAATAAACCGAATTATCAAAGTGTGCAAAAGCAAAATTACGTTGTGGTTTAATTAACAGAAATAATAACAGTTTATTGTGCGAAGCTGATAGCTGTCAGTTATCTGCTTTGAAAAATAAGAATAAATTAGGAGCCGGTGAAAAGAAACATCTCTTACCGGCTGATAGCTGATTGCTGACCGCTACATAGCTGAAGGCTACTTTCTCCTTTGCTTAAAAAAATCCTTCATCAGTTGCGCGCATTCTTCGCCCAGCACGCCGGCTATCAGTTTTGTTTTTGGGTGAAAAGGATAAACTTCTCTTGTAATGTGCCCGTAGCCATTTTTATCATCTTTGGCTCCATAAACCACGGTTCCGATTTTACTCCAGTACAAAGCGCCGCAACACATAAGGCAAGGCTCAACGGTTACATACAAAGTGGCTGCCGGTAAATATTTCGCACCCAGAAAGTGACAGGCTGCCGTGAGCGAAAGCATCTCAGCATGAGCTGTTGGATCTTTCAATAATTCAGTTTGGTTATAAGCCCGCGCAACAATTTTATTGTTGATAACCACTACTGCGCCCACAGGCACTTCTTCTGCATCAAATGCATTTTCCGCTTCGCGCAAAGCATGGTACATGAAGTATTCGTGTGAGTGTGGTGTCATTGGTTGGCGAAAATATGATTTGCCACGAAGACACGAAGCACACAAAGTTTTACAGGAAGGAAGCAAACTGCGCCCGTCATTGCGAGGCGCGAAGCAATCTGTGTTATGCGATAGAAACTGTTTATAAATCACAAATCTGTTAGCTTCATTATCACTGCTCCTGACTGTTCATTAATCACAAACAACCTCATTATACAATTTACAGATTGCTTCGTGCCTCGTAATGATGGCAACAAAAAAGGTTCACAAAAAATCTCCGTGAACCTTTTATTCTTTGTGCCTTAGCGGCATTCAAAAACACTAATCGATATTTACTTCCTGCGCAGGCTTTTTTGCCTCGGCAGTTTTAGGAAGCGTGATGATCAACACACCGTTTTCCTGTTTCGCTTTTATCGCTGTTGTATCCACTTCTTCATTCAAACGAACAATGCGCTCAAATGATTTAACCGGATATTCCTGGCTCACGAAGTTCGGCTGGTTGCTTTCATCTATCGTGCGGGTGCCGCTGATGTGCAGCAGTCCATCGGTAACAGCCACTTTGATGTTCTCTTTATCAAAGCCGGTTGCATATACATACACGTCAAAGCTATTCTCTGTTTCAGCAATGTTTACCGGCACATTATACTTGGGTCTGCGAAAGCCAAAGCCCGGATGAAATCCGCGTCTGCCACCGAAACGATTAAAAGAATGACCATGTTTTGTAAAGGCAGGATGATCGCCTGCCATGTTCCATTTTCCGTACATATACTTGTTGTTTTATTGATGACAATTTTTGGTGAGAAATGAGTCGTGAATGGTGAGTTATCAATACATATCTTACCACTCACCACTTACTATTCACTACGCACAGGAATTACTAACGCCAGGCTTGTGGCGCACTGCGTGAACTATCCTGCCATTGTGCTGGCGGCGGATAATTATAAGGGTAATAACCGCGATGATGCCAGCCGAAGTGATGACCGTATCCATACCCGTATTGCATGCCGCTATACTTTGGATTTACAAATGCAGTAAGCAAACCGAATGTGATAGCTGCCGATAGAAATGAAGCGAAAAAATAACCTCTTTTCTTTCTCATGATGATTCGTTTTAAAAGATGATTTAATCAATGGTTACTATGGTATCAGGTTGGTTGTTGTTCCTGAATCCGCTGCCGCAACCATTGTAAAAACTTTGTTTGAATTGGTTGTATTCTTCATCATTCATGCTGCGGATTTTATCGGTAAATCCTGTATTAAAACCTCTTCCGTGCCAGCCGCCTCTGCGCCATGCACCGAAAGCAATAAGACGAATGATAAAGCTGATAAAAAGAATGAATAACAAGCCGCGCAGTATGAAGAAAGGAAGGAAGAATAACGCTGCGCCGGTTAGTGCTCCTATTGCGATTGCCCTTATAATTTTCATTGTAATTGTTTATATAAGGGAAGACGTGGCAGCGTTGTTTTTACTCTATATACTTTGTAAAAAGCTACCTTTTTTAAAGTGGGTTTATGAGGATAAAATGGCAACGTCTGATGGGGTTCTAAATTGATTGGTTAAAGAAGCTAAGCATGCGTGGCAGTGCATCTGCAGAATGAAAGACATCTGTTTGTTCCAATGTCTCTTTAGCTACAGATGATGCACGCGACCTCATTTTATTTTCATAGTCTGCGATGGCTTCCTGTGTGTTGGTAAATGATTCATTCAACAAACAATCGCTCAACGCTAACGCATCAAGCATTGCCATGTTCACGCCTTCGCCGGTATAAGGCGGCATTAAGTGAGCCGCATCGCCAAGCATGGTAAGGTTCGTTAATGGCGCCCATGTTTGATCTAAAGGCATACAATATAGCGGGCGTGTTGTTAAGGGTAATGATGCCTTTTTAAACAGTTGATTCCATTCTTTACTCCAGCCTGCAAATTCTTTTTCAAACCATTGTATCGCCTGTGCTCTGTCGTGAAGTCAATACCACTTTCTTGAACCCGGTCTTCGCTTGTTTTGCAGCTTGTATAGAACACTAAACTGCCATCACCTTTCGAGCTTACAACCAACGTTTTTTCATCGCCCATCGCAAATATTTTTCCGCCGTTCAGCAGCTTATGGAGATAAGGAACAGATGTTTGTGAATCATACACCGAGCCTTCTGCTACTGTAATACCTGAATAAAAAGGTTTGATAGGAGTGATGTAGGAACGCAGTTTCGAATTGGCGCCATCAGCCGCAATTACAATATCCGCATAAGCCGTCGCCCCGTTTTCAAAACAAATATTCCAGTCTTCATTTTGGGGCTGCATATTTATAAAGCGACTATTCCATATTACCGTTCCATCCTGTAAGGAATTGAGCAATAAATCACGCAAAGGACCGCGGTCTATTTCAGGGCGAAATGCTTCTTTACCAAACGTTTCTTCGGTTTTGTTTTGGTCATCATCAAACAGAATATCGGCGTCTTTATTTACAATGCGAAGCTTATCGGCACCGGGGCGGTAATGCTTTTTAAATTCATTCAGTAAGCCGGCCTTTTCCAAAGCGGCAAGTCCTGATTCATGGTGCAGATCAAGCATAGCGCCCTGCACTCTTACCAATCGGTTTTATCGCGCTCATAAACGGTGGTATTGGCGCCATTCATTTGTAACAACCTGGCTAACGTTAAGCCGCCGGGACCTCCGCCTATAATGGCAATCTTTTTATTTTTCATGCTATTGTTTTGCTGTAAGCAAACAAAAGAAATGGACAATTACTTTACCGGAATAAAAGAAAAAGTTCATTTTCTTTTATGGCTAATATTTTATGTGCAATAAACACATCGCATTGCTTCTCTAAATGGTTGCCTGGATATAATAAACAAAGAGCGTGTTGTTTTGTACAACACGCTCTTTGTTTAGAAGTAACTTATCCTGATAATGGTTCTAATACAAACTCACCAGCTTGATGGTTTCCTTTGTATCGTTGTTCTCTATCTTCAAATGATAAGTACCCTTAGCCAATGAAGCAGGCAGCAAAAGCGTTTGTTTACTGTTGCCATCTGTAATGATAACTGACGTAGTAAATACAACCGCACCTAAGTTGCCGGTCAATGTAAGGTCGTATTTACCGGCTGGTTTATTATGCAGCTCAATCATGCAATGATTACTCGTTAAAGGGTTTGGATATACGGCTATGTAGCTTTTCATATCCTTCAAAAACGCTTCGCTTACAATACCTGTAAAAGTTGGTGCCCCGCTGCGATTCATGCTTTGTACACGATAATAGTTCATGCCTTTCAATGGCTTGGTATCAACAAAACTATAGCTCTGTTTTCCCGAAGGTGGCAGGCTGGCAACGTCATAAAAAGTAACACCATCAGCCGAGCGCTGAACCTTGTAAGAAAGTACATTGGCTTCATTAACAACATTCCAGTCCACACGTATTCCTTCTTCCTGCAGGGTTGCGCTGATATGCGCAAACATAACGACAGCCGGAGCCGCTGCTTTACTGATAATCACAAATCTGTCAGCGGCTTTTGAAGCGGCTACCGATGTATTGATAACAATCTTTACACGGTTGGTATCGGTGGCTTTTAAAACTGTTTTTGTACCCAGGTATCTGTCATACAAATACAAACTAAAGTTGTCCATTTTGTTAGGTATGATGTCTAGCTGGTAAGCGGCTGATTTTGTATTCGTCAGGCTCAGTTGCAGCGAGTCTTTCTCTACAGGCATTGCACGTTGCTCCACTGCCAGTAGTTTTCCATTGGAGAGAATGCCTGCGTTCTCATTAATGTTAGTTAGCTGCTTGGTAATATCATCCCTGTCAACGCTGTTGTTGAATGAGTTGTCAAAGAGATAAGTTGCGCCATCTGCCACACCTGTTGTGTTGTCACTGTTGAATACATTGAGGTTCACTTCCAGCCTTGGCGTACTGCCTTCCACTTCTCTGCCGAATGCTGTAATGAGACTGCCCGTGTCTTTATCATTTTCGGTAAAGCCCATAGCAGAATTGCTTCCGTTGCTTTCTACAAAGAAGCCCTGGTAAGCTTGTAAAAAGCGCATGTCATTAGCTCCTGGAAGAGCCGGCGTAGTGCTGTATCCGTTACCATTCCAGTAAACAAGTACATAAGCGCCTACACCATTATCGCCGGCCAGGTTTGGATTCCACATCCACATGTGGCGGGGAACTGAAGAATGCTGGTAAACGCTTTCAAAATCAACTGCGCTGGCGTAGGGATTTGCTACCAATGTATAGCCGGTATTATTGACTGCGGTATTCGGCTGCGTATGCTGCTTCAGGTAACCAGTTGTGCGTATGATGGTAGGTTTTGGAGTTGTTATAGCTGTCGTTTGTGTAATGTTGTAAGAGCGATCGCCGCGGATAAAAAAGAAGTAAGCCGGGTAATCAGTCACCTTCGTTTTATTTGTTGCCGGAACGCCTGTCCACTGACCGCTGGCATTCCTTACTTTCAGGCTGAATGTATGCTGCGGATTAGTATCAAAGCCATCAGCTTCATTGCCATACGTAATATGCGTGCCATATCCCGGATGCGGATTATCTGTTGAATTAACAGCACCTTCCTGCCAGGCATCATGAATGGTAGGAGCCAGGCTATCAGAAACAGGAGAAGTAAACAGGCGCCATGCACGGTGAGCCGGTATAAATCTCTCAATTGTAACCTTGCCTGTAATAGTGCCTTGCGAGTTACCTACACTTGCTGTTCCTAAAGAATCACTTTTTAATAATAAAGAATCGCCTGTGTTAAATACGCCTTGTGTAATTTTTACGGTTCCATGTCCGCTGCCCGCAGTAATGTTCAATGCGTTGTGAAGTGTTACCGTATCTGTAGTTGCAATAGTCAGGGTTTGCAGAATATTTTTAGCCGGGTCGAAATACAGTTCCGATTTGCCATGCACTATCAATCCCGATGTGATGCTGCCGGCTATCCTGCCTTTATCTTTCGTCATAATAATACGACCTGCTTCCAGCGTAGTGCCGGGATTAATAGTGGTAACAGTATCGCCAAGATCATATGTGCCGGCTATCGTGAGATTGGTAGCCTCGGTACTGATGACGCGGTTGGAAATGATAAACGTATGTTCAGGACGTGTAAAATCAACCGGCGAGCTTCCGCTGCCATCGGGCATAACGCCCCAGGTAGCCGGGCTGTTAATATCACCTGAAGCTTTCGAATATAAAATGATTGATGTTGTTAGTCTGGCTGCACTGCTTGTGCAGCTTCCGCCTGCGTAAGATACGAGGATCGTATAATCGCCTCCCGAATTCGTGTCTACGGTATTGATGCGATACGACAGCCCGTTAGCGCCGCTAACAGCTACCCCATCTTTTTTCCATTGAAAGGCGGTGGCTATTGATGAAGCAGAGGCTGTAAATGTCAGGGTATTGCCTGTAGCCAGATAAGAATTTATGGGTGCAGGGCTGGATAGTATAAGATATTTTAATCCTGCGGTACTGCTGGTTACAGAACCAACACCATTGGTTAATACAACAGAGTATGTACTGGTTGTATCAGTATAAGTTAAGCCGGTTGCAGAATAACTGCTTGCTGTTGCACCGGAAATAGCAGCACCGTTTTTATACCATTGGTAGTTAATAGCCGATGTGCTGCTGCCAGCAACAGTGTATGTAGCAGTAGAAGATGCGCTGTTACATAAAACCTGCAGTGTGGGTTGGGTAGTGATGGCAGGTAAATTTTCTACCGTAAGCAATGCTGTATCGCTGGGGCATGTGCTGGCATCGGCCTTGGTAACAACAACGGAATATTTACTACCCGAAGAGCTAAGCAAAGCAGAGGAAATAGTGTAAGATGGCAGGGTGGCACCTGAAATGGCGGCACCGTTTTTATACCATTGAAAACCGGTGGCGCCCGATGCTTTTATCTTAAATGTAGCCGGTGCGCCGGTTGCCACATATTGATTTGCCGGTTGTGTTACAATGGTGTATTTGATGCGGGCAATTGTACTTATGATGGCGCCTCCCGGGTTGCTGATTCTTACTGTATAATTATTGGCTGTATCAGCAAGCGTTAAGCCGGTTGCGGTATAGGTACTTGAGGTAGCGCCGGTAATGTTTGCGCCATTCTTCCTCCACTGGTAGGCAAGCTGCGTGCCTGTGGCTGTTACGTTAAAAGTAGCTGATGTGGTAGAAATAGTACAAAACGTTTGTAACGCTGCAGGCTGGCTTGTAATGTCGGGCGCATCAATGTTTAAAATCTTTGTATTGTAGGCAATAAAAGCCTGGTCGCTAACGCCACTCGGATTGATCTTTATCCCTCTTACTTTGGCAGCACTATCGGCATTGGTAATGCCAAATTCGGTAAGCAGAAACGCTACCATCCTGATATCGCGTGTTGATGTGGACGTAAATGAGCCATTGATGGTAGAGGTATTACATGATTCGTAGCTTAATTTGTACAAATCGAGTTTATACGTTCCTAATTTGCTTACAGAATTCCAGTTTACCGATTTTTTATTCCCCACTACGTTGCCGAGCGAATCATAAAAATAGATAACATCCGACACGTTGTTTGACGGATCGGCAATCTGTGTAAATACCAAGTCCGGTACTGTATCGATAGAAGCTTTTGCACTTAAATTCTTAATGGTAAAGGAGATATTGGCGCCTACCGGCAGATTGGTAACGCCGGTGCCGAGGTCTAACCCGTTTTTTCCGTCCGTTAATACATCAGCTATGTGTATTACCGGGTAAGGAGAAGTGTAGCCAAATCCATTTGGGTTTCCATCATTTTTCTGGGCAGTTGCAATGTAGGTTGAGCTACTGCTGGTTACGCTGCCTTCAATATTGTTTACCGGCAGCGCTTTAAAAACCTGCTTGCTGTAGCTTGTTCCAATCTTGGTAGTTAGAATGGTATCGTTAACACCGGTTGAGTATGTATTGCCACGAAATGTAAAAGCCAGCAGGTTGTGGCTGGTATCCGGCTGAACAGCGCTGTTGTTTGTTGTGTTAGTTGGCCAGTATGAATTAAAATCGGTGTAAATACCGGTAATGGTAGAATCTTTTACCTGTGCAAGGGAAGACTGACCTAACAACAAGAAAAGAAATGAAAACAATACACTGCCTGCAGAATAATAATTGCCGGAGATGTTTTTCTGGTAACGTTTGCTCATGAAATTGAATTTGAATAAATGATTTTGGATAGTAACTACTGAATCTTAGTACCGGATTCCAGGAACAAATATGAGATGCAATAAAGATTAACTTATGTGTCGGGGAAACACTTAATAGGATTTTAATTTCTTTCGGGAAAAGAGCAGATCGGATTTTTAAATAAAAAAGAGGCTGTCTCAAAAGTAAAATAAAGGCTTTGAGAATCGCTTAAACGAGAACTTTCTCCATCAGGTATCCGAATAAGAAAGAGGCTGTCCCGACTTTTGAGACAGCCTCTAACCCATTATGTATTGTCGTGAAAACAACCCTTGCTGCAACCTGCAGAGTAGGAGCTAAAAAGGAAGAAACAGGCCATTTATGCCTGTTTCTCTTTTATTGATTTTTAAGCCTGATTTATCTTTTTTTAAGCCCCTGAATGCTCATACAAAGCGTAACCGGCATTTTATATAATAAATAAAAGCAACACTTTGCCTGGTTGTACAGTCTGCCACTGCTTACAACAATAGCAAAAAGTGAAAAGGAATTTATTTGAAAATTCTTGCGCCGAAAATAATCGTCAGCAAAAACAGCACAATAAAAATAAAGAACAAAACCTTGGCAATTTCTGCCGAACCTTCAGAAATACCGCCAAACCCGAAGATGGCAGCAATGATGGAAATAATAAAAAAGATAGCGGCCCACTTTAGCATACGATATGTTTTAAATTGTCAGTTAATGAATGACAGTAATAGAATTTTGTGCCAATCAAAAGAAATGTGAATGTTGTAGCGAAACAGGAAATACAAACTTGTTTCAGAAAATTGAAATCATTGTCCTGCAAGGGTGCGTATAAATTCGTTCCGGGCCAGGTTGTTATCTTTGCCGCATGAAGATTTTGATGGTATGCCTCGGCAATATTTGCCGCAGCCCTTTGGCAGAAGGCATTCTGAAACACAAAGCAAAAGAAGCCGGACTGAGCTGGATAGTAGATAGCGCCGGCACCGGGCAGTGGAACCTTGGTGAAGCGCCGCACCATTTATCGCAAAAAGTTGCGAAGCTGAACAATATAGATATCTGCGATCATCGCGCCCGGCTTTTTCGCAGAGACATGATGAATGAGTATGATAAGATTTATGTAATGGACAGCCAGAATTATGATGATGTAAAGCGTATCAGCGGCAACCTGTGGGATGCTTCTAAAGTGGATATGATTTTGAATGAAGCTTTTCCCGGCGAAGACCGTGAAGTAGAAGATCCATATTATGTAAATACCGAACCCGGCTTTGCAAAAACGTTTACTGAAATCAGCGAAGCCTGCAGCAGGATTATAGAAAAATACGGAGCTAAAGAAACAGTGAATTAAAATGACGAAACCCTCACTGCCACAAGGCACGCGCGACTTTTCGGCTGCCGTGGTGCGCAAGCGCAACTATATATTTTCTACCATTCGAACGGTATTTGAAAACTATGGCTTTCAGCCTTTGGAAACGCCTGCCATGGAGAACCTTGATACGCTCATGGGGAAATATGGTGAAGAAGGCGACAAGCTTATTTTTAAAATTCTCAACAATGGTTTGAGTGATGATAAAAACAAAGACAAAGCAACGCTTGCGTTTCAAAATATTATAGAAGGAAAGAACGATAAAAATCTAACAGAACGTGCGCTTCGCTACGATCTCACAATACCGTTTGCACGATATGTGGCAATGAATTTTGGTCAGCTTACGTTGCCTTATAAACGTTACCAGGTTCAACCTGTATGGCGCGCAGATCGTCCGCAACGCGGGCGCTACCGCGAGTTTTACCAATGCGATGCAGATGTGGTTGGTAGTAAAAGTTTGTTGAACGAAGTAGAATTGACTTGCTTATATGCCGATGTATTTGCGAAGCTGAATGTTGATGTGCAAATTAAAATCAACAGCCGCAAAATATTAGCTGCCTTAGCTGAAGTATGTGGTGGCAGTAATAAGCTTGCCGGCATTACCGTTGCTATTGATAAGCTTGATAAAATCGGAATTGAAAAAGTAAAGGAAGAGCTGGCGCAACGCGATTTGAATACAGATCAAATCAACATTATTGAACAATATCTTTTGATTGATGGCAGCAACGACGAACGTCTGCAAAAAGTAAAGGCGTTACTTCAAAATAATGAAACCGGGAGGCAGGGAATCAGTGAGCTTGAATATGTTATTGGTTTCCTTCCACCAACCATCAACAAACAACTAACAACCGATTTTACACTTGCCCGCGGCCTTAGTTATTATACAGGTATCATCTTCGAAGTAAAAGCCAACAACGTACAAATGGGAAGCATCGGCGGCGGCGGCCGTTATGATGATTTAACCGGTTTATTTGGCGTGCCAAATGTACCCGGCGTTGGCATTTCTTTCGGTGTGGACCGTATTTATGATGTGATGGAAGAGAAGGAACTTTTTCCTGATACATTGCTTACGGGAACCCAGGTTTTGTTCTTTAATCTAGGTGAAGAAGAAAGTAAAACGGCTTTCCGTTTAATGCAGCAGCTGCGTAGTAAAAACATAGCCTGTGAACTATACAGCGACAAGGCTAAGTTTGACAAGCAATTTAAATATGCTGAAAAGAAAAACATTCCTTACATCGTTATCATTGGTAGTGAAGAATTGCAAAATGGCACATGCAAAATCAAAAACTTAGCAACTGGCTTACAGCAAACATTGTTGCAAACTGAGTTACCTGGTTTTGATTTTTCACATTCTTAGCCATGGCATGAAATATGAACTGACGGCAAAAAAAATGAAATGAAGTATTACGCGTTTGGCTTGCTTATATTACTGATGGTGGCCACATCCTGCCACCGAAAAACGGTAGCATCATCTTCAACAGGCAGTACGAAAGGCGAGCCTGTAAAGCCCTTATTAAGTAATGATGAAGCGAGCGGAACACCTGCCACAACGGAACCTGTAGTGGCAACACGCCCCGTAATTATTGTGGATGCGCGTGGTAATTTCGCCGTTACCGACAGTACCTTACCGGCAGATGCTTCCAAAAGTATTCTAAATCCGGCAAACGCCCGCGCTTACACACCTGCGCAAACAAAAACGCTCGCATATCGCTTTGGCAAAGTGCCGCCACGCATTTTATATGTACCGGAATCTTTCCAGAAAAAATCTGCCAAAGGCACGTATTATGTGCTGGAAAAAAAGTTCTGGTTCTGGAAAAAAAGTAACGGCTATTTTTATATTGACGAAAATTATTTTAAGTAGTGTTTCTGCTTTGGCAAACAAAGAACAATAGTTCTCCAATTTTATAATTGTGTAAAATAAAATATTTCGCTAATTAACAGAATATTTATATTTTTATTGTCTAAAAAATTTTGCCATGTTAAAATTATCCCCCCCAGAGTTTATTGGTTAATTTTTTTAACCGTTTTCTATTTTGTTTCCTGCAAAAAAGATTTCGTTGAAACGAATTATCAAACATCTAATGAAGTCAGATTTTCTGTAACTGATCAGGAAAAAGAACTAACTTCTTTAACCAAAGAAATCGGCGATGTTCTGAAAGTCATTTATCAATATCCTGAAGTTTTACGAGAAGTGGATGCCGCTATTTACTCTGGCTACGAAAAAGATGAATGTATAAGCGTTAAAAACTTATTGCAAACTGAAAGCAGTCCTTTGTACCATTTCGCTGAGTTTAACAAAAGGAATATTACACCAGGGGTCTTTTATAAGTATTTCAGTGAAGAGGTCGCTACCGGAAGTTATCCATTAATAAATAAATATTATGGAAGTTATCTTTCTAAAAGTAATGCGAGCAACACATCTGTTAATTCCTTTAAGGTTGGTTCTCCGGCTACTGCGGCGGCTGGACCCGATAATGGCCTGTTGAAATATGAAATTTGGGTAGTAAATGGCGTCAAAGTTTATTTTCCTTATTCTGAAAACTTTGCGGCAACTTATGATCCGAGAAGCCCGACTATAAACAACACCGGAAATCCGGGCGGGCCTGTTGTTAGTACGGTAAGTGCTGATAGAGACGCGGATTCAGGGCCTGGACAAGAACCCTATTGGGTAACCGATCAATATGGTGTTCAGCATTTAACATCTAGACAAGTAACTGTAGATGATGCCTATGCAGAAACCAAAGCAACCCATATTGTGAATGTAATGGATGGAGATCGGGATCCACCACCCCCAACTATTCCTCCTGTTACAACCGGCCCTATATACCAAGTATGGATAAGTTGGGTAAGGAGCGATAAAATGTATGATCGTTTGATTAGTTTTTCGGGTAATGGCGGGGGACCGGATCTTAGATTTGCAAGGGATTATGCCTTTTTAGACGCTGACGGCCAAGTAAAAACAACTGGTCCGGTTGTGGGTGGAAGTTTGTCTCGAAAAGATGTTAGAAAAAAGAGGTGGGTGCATATGTATCAACTTTGGAATACAAATTGGAAGCCGGAACAACTGAGTAATCATCTTGGAATTTGGGAAGAAGACAACAAAGGCTCCATAACATTTACAGGTAGCGTATCAGGGAAGTTTAAAATTCTCGGTGTTGAAACAACCGTTAGCACGGGTTTTTCTTATACCAAACAATCGCAAGACCCGATTTTAGGAAATGTAGATTGGGATCGGGATTCGTATTTTAGAACGGCAGCACTGAATAAGGGGAGAGGCTTTCAGGATGGATGGCCCATTTATAATGCGGATCTTCATGTTGATTATACGATGCCTTATCAAGTAATCCCATAGCATTAGCTTATGCAGCAACAGCAATGAATTCATTGCTGTTGCTGCATAACTTTAGAAAAGAAAGTAAATACTATAGAATATTAAATCCCTCGTTTGATACATAAAATCTGTATTTTACTCTTGCTTTTAATTGTAAGCCTTTCTATTCAGGCGCAGAAGGGGTTTTACATTAAAAGAATTTCGGCTGGCTATCGCATTTCAGAAATTGACCTCATTGGCACCAATCCAATTGATGCTCTGCCATTACTTAAAGATCCGACCAATTATCTTCACTTCATATCAACTTTTACATACAACGCTTTAGGCGGAAGCCCAGGTCCCCAAACCATTCATACATTTTACGCCAACGCCGAACTATACAAAAACCGCCATTACGGATTTTGGAAGCACACCTATTTGCAAACCGGATTGTTCGCTATCAAAAACATCAACACCAGAGCGGGTTCACTCACGCACTTCGGTTTAACTGAATCCGATTCCATCCAATACAATACTACTTATTCACTCACTCATCAAACTCAATTCTTTGGTTTAAATTTTGGCATCAACAGAACAACAAAGATTGCAAAGCGGTTACAGTCAACAATAGGTTTGCAGGTGCAGGGAATGGTTGCTCTGATACACAAATATCAACCTCACATGGATAGCAGTCTCCTGCAACCAGGACCACTTGCCAAATGGGAAGCTATTTATAACTATCAGCTTCCTACCCTGAAAGCCAAGAACTATTTTCAATGGCAAATCATGCTGCCGTTGGGTATTGAATATGAAGCATGGAAACAAAGACTTACCATACGCATAGAGGTTGCGCCGGGGTATATCCGCAACAAGTATCTAAACAAATCGTTTGCGGCAGGCGAAGCGCATTCGGCTGGCTTGTGGTTGATTTATAAATTATAATGTTCACTGCAGTTTGCTTTGCTCTTATTTCTAAACTTTTGCACCAACCAATAGAAAATATTGTTTAACGCAGTCAGGGTTTAAAACCCTGACTGCGTTTTTTTGGCCGAAAACACTCTTTCATACCATCTTCTTCTTATCAACAGACGCTAAGCAAATCTGCGACGACAGTTTCCAGCCATACTTGCCGCGGCTGCCTTCGTAAAGCAAATGATATTGATCAGGCGACTCGATCAACGCCGGAAACCACATAGCGCCGCCATCTTCTTCGCCCCTGGCGCCGCAGCCAAATACAGGATTGCCGGGATGTTTTTCCCACTGTTTCAAATCTTGGGAACGTGCCAATCCGAAATAGTCAGGCTGGTCTATCAACTCTGAACTGCCGCCATACAGCAAGTAAGTATAATCGCCTTGCTGAAACAAACGCCCGGTGGCAATCTGCCTGTCCCATTCACCTTCTTTGCCGGCTGCAAATACCGGTTTGTCACTTAATAGATTGAAGCTTTTTCCATCGGTTGATGAAGCGATGTAAAAGCCAAGATAACCTTCGCCTTTCTTCGCTTCTTTTTGAAATAAAAGATATACCTGTTTATCTTTTACAATCACCGAAGGCGCGCGTCCGTCCATTAGCTTGCCCATCTTCGTAAAGTGAATGCCATCGGGGCTTGTAGCCCAGCCAATAGCATCCGGACCATTGCCAATAGCTGAGTAATATAATAGAAATTGGTTGTTGAAAAAGCAAACCGCCGGGTCAAGTGCAGCGCCATCATCAAAGCTTCCTTTCTCGCCAACATCAATAATAAAATTGCCATTGTTTAAATCGGTAAACTGGATGGTTTCTTTGTTGATGGAATGCAAAGCGGCAACTGCCATGCGATCATGTGGTTCCTTCGTATTGTTATTGGTAAAACCATGCCCCCGATAGTATATAAACTTCTGTCCATTGTGTTCAAGATAAGCTGGATTTGCCGTCCATATTTTCTTCCAGCCGCTTCCGGTAGCCGGTATTACCGGGTTGTTTTTAGCATGATACCAGGCTTTGCAATTTCTTGTATAACTATTGCTGAACAGGTTCCAGAAATGTATGTCTTGTTCTGCCATAATAGATGAATCGGTCTTGTGGTTTGCACCAAATGAATGAATGTTGAGAAAAGAAAAGCCGGCGGCAAGTTTTGCCGTTCTGCCAAGAAAATGTTTCCTGTTCATGCAAATTGTTAGCGTTTGTAAATAAGTTCAAATATAAAGGCAGGCTTACAAAACATTTACTCTGCTTTCAGTACCGCAGTGCGCTTGCTGATGCCATTTTCATTAAAAGCTTCAATGCAGAAATAATACGGCTTGTCTTTGTCCATCGCGCGGAAATAATATTCATTTACGCCATACAGCATCACACTTGTGTATAGTTTATCAGGTACAATACCGCTATAAATTACGTAGCCATCTGCATCGTCCATCACTTGCCATTTTAGCCATGCATTTCTTCTTTCACTATCACCTCGTAATACAATAAAATGTTCCACTGTATCTGGTAAATATGCTATCACCATTTCCAAACACACGAAAGCCGCTTAACGCAAATTTTCCTGTTGGCATGTGAATGTTTTTCATATTTGCTTGATACAAAGTTCCGGTGAAGCATATCGTAGCTTCACCAATAGCTCCATTGGTTGGTGCTGAATAAATAATAGGTGCCTTTAAATAAAGTGATGGTTGGGTCGGCGGTGGCGCGGTGCCTGCCTTGCTCACTGAAGTTAGAAGCAGGTGTATAACTATGTCTTTATTGATGGGATTGCAATAAGTAGTTTGCTGTGCGTGAAGTGTGATTGTTATCGGTAAGAAGAATAATAAAACAAAGACTTCTTTTTGCATGGCAATCGTTACATAGTAGCTATAACAAAAGCTAACAAAAGGATGTGGTTTCCGGAAAATATCTTGGGTAAGTTTGTGTAAATAAAAGCCTTCATTATGACAAACAAAGAACAAGCGGCACTATACCTGAAGTTAATAGGATTGGAAGTGCCTGCTACGCGCAAATGCCTGGAGCGCATTGATGCAAACGTGTTTGATTACAAGCCGCATCCTAAGTCCATGCCGATGGGTTACCTGTCGCAACTGGTGGCTGAAATTCCATTATGGATAACCGTTATGGTGAAAGAAAATGTGATTGATTTTACAACGTACAAACATGCGGTTATAAGAACGAATGATGACCTTGTGAAGCATTTTGATGAAAATATAGAAGGCGTGAAAAAGGCGCTGCAGGAAGCGTCGGAAGATGATTTAAGCAAGATGTTTACTTTGCGGAATGGTGAGGATATTATCATGTCGGTTCCCTTAATTGAATACATCGGTCCAACGATCAATCATTGGGTGCATCACCGCGGTCAGTTGACTGTTTATATGCGTATGAACGATATTGATGTGCCTTCTGTTTATGGACCATCGGCAGATGAAAACCCGTATAAAAGATAGCTCCTTATTTGGGCTTAGCGTAATAAATGCATCAAACATATTCGGAAGAAAACTTTCGCTACATCTGCGATTTATTAGGTGGCAGAGATAAAGATTTGGGAGCGATTTTAGGCGTACATGGATATCCGCCATTATGGTCGCGCCCCAATATTTTTCAAACTCTCATTCTTACCATTTTAGAGCAACAGGTATCGTTAGCTTCCGCGTATGCGGCTTATAAAAAACTGAAAGAAAAAATTGGATTTGTAACACCTAAAAAGATACTGGCTTTATCGGCTGAAGAGTTGCGCGCGTGCTATTTCAGCCGGCAAAAAACAGTGTACGCAAAAGAGCTGGCGACCGCGATAATAAAGAGAAAGATTAGCCTGAAAAAATTATCGCTGGCACCTGATAACGAGATACGAGCAATATTGAAAGACATCAAAGGCATCGGCGATTGGACGGTTGATATTTACCTGATTCATGCCTTGCATCGCACCGATTTATTCCCGCTTGGAGATGTGGGTTTGGTAAGTGCTTTGAAAGAAATCAAAAGTTTAGATAAAGGCGTTAGCAAAGAAGAAATGCTGGCAGTTGCCGAACCTTGGCGACCTTACCGCACAATAGCTACAATGATCTTATGGCATCATTACATTAAAAAGCGAGGATTGAAAGTGATAGGATAAAGAGGTTCCGTTATTCCGCAATTGTCGCTGACATTGGACTATAATCAAATCAAACTTGCAAGCGGATTTGTGCGGAATCTGCTCTATATTATTTGAGCCAATTTCCATTTCGTAATATCCTTGTTAATTTCAAAAGCTTCAAATCGTTAAAACCAGATTCCGCACAAAGCCTCGCAAAAATGGTTTATGATAAACCTGTCGGGAGTAATTTCGGAATATTGCGCAGCCTCATTATTCTTAAATGAGTGATTATTCAGAATCATTCACTCTCATCTTTTTTCTTTTCTTCTCTTCGAGGCTGGCACCAGCGGTCGCGCATTTTGCTTTTAAATTGCAGCCGGTCTTCGTCGCTCATGTTCTTCCATTTATCACGCATCTCCCGCATCTCGTTCCACTTGTTATGCTGGCCCCAGGCCGGTGGTCCACCGCCACGCGGGCGAAAATGAAAGCCGCCAAATAGGATGCGGCATAGTAAAAACAAACCGGCTGCCTGCCAGTAAGTAATCGGGCTTACGCCTAACAAGGAAGGCAAAACCGCATTCCACAGCCACATCACAATGGCTATCAGCAAGGCGCACAGTAAAGGGAAAAACAAAAGGAACAAAAACTTTCCCTTTTTCCCCCTGAATTTATCGTTTCGCATTTGCATGTTTTAATAATTTATCAGTTCGTTATACAACGTCTGCAGGCGCTTCCGCAAATGTTTTACCGCATAGCCTTTACGCGAAATAATGGTCTTCAGTTTATCACCACTTGCATTCGCTATCTCCTGCAGCGTTTTATCTTCCAGCTCATTCTGCACAAATACGTCACGCTGGTTTTGGGGTAATTCATCCAGGGCAGCAAACAGTTCTTCCCAAAACAAGTCACGAATGTATCTTGTTTCCGGGTCGTTTGTATCGGCTAACAAAATGTCTTTAAAGCCCAGTTCACCATCTTCGTTTTCGTAAGAATAATCGTCGAGCAGTTCCGGCTTTTTTTTGCGGTAGCTGTCCGTAATTTTATTGCGTGCCACGCGGTGCAGCCAGCCGCTCATCTGCTCAATCTCGTTAAGGTTTACCACGTTGCTAAGCTGGTACCAAACGTCCTGCAGAATATCTTCTGCATCTTCATCTGTATTCACCCTGCCGCGAATAAACCCGAACAGGCGACTGCCATATTCTTTGATGGTTGCTGAAATATGTTCACCCCTGTTTGCCGGCATTGATATGTGTGCGGAATGTGCCAATGTAAGAAGAAGACGATTGGTGACGGAAAATACTTTACGCTGCTTTCATTTTTCCGCACTTTATTTTTGCCCTTTTTATTATGATTATGAAAAAATTTGCTGCGCTGAATGGTTACGAAAAATTCATTATCGCCTTCGTCATCGTTCTTATTATCATTGGTGATATCGGGGCGTTCATCAACGTTCACTGGTACGAAACTGCGTATGCAGAAGAAGATGGCTTTATTGAATGGCTTACTACTGTTCCGCTGTTTATAGCCACCGTTGTTGCCATTGGGTATTTGATAAAATTGTATGGCAAAAGAAGCTGGCTGTTCTTTTTATCTGTGCTGTTTATTGCGCTGTTTGCCTTCTTTGCCGGCGGCGAAGAAATCAGTTGGGGGCAACGCATTTTTCACATACAAACGCCGGAGTATTTTAAAGAGCACAATGCACAGGATGAAATGAACCTGCACAACTTAGTTATGAGTGATGGCGAAAAAGTGAACAAAGTGATTTTCTCACAATTACTTTCCGTACTAATTGGTATTTATTTAGTTCTGTTGCCTATCCTTTACACAAAAATTAATAATGTAAAAAGGTTCATTGACTGGGCTGGCGTTCCGGTGGCGCGTTTGTACCAGATTATACTTGCTGCGGCTGTGTTTTTACTTACCAATATTTGTCCTTCACCCAAAGCGCCGGAGATGCTTGAGTTTGGTATCTGTTTTACTTTTTTGTTGATTGTATTGTATCCGCTGAACAGGTATGTATTCAGAAAAAATGAAGTTATATAAAGGCAGTGCAAACGTGATTTGACAGTTTGCGTAAATAGTTATCTTTAGGAAATGAGCGATAAGAAAGAGAAGCTGCGCCTTGATAAATACCTGTGGTCAATCCGTTTATTTAAAACGAGAACGCTGGCTGCCGAAGCCTGCGACAAAGGCAAGGTAAAGCAGAACGGAACCTCCCTGAAAGCCGCGAAAACAGTGAATATAGGCGATGAATATGAGGTAAAGGCAGAAGAGCGTAAATGGGTTGTAAAAGTAACCGGCTTGCTTGATCATCGTGTGCAATACAGCGAAGCCATCAACTACTATTTAGACTTAACGCCTGCCGAAGATCCGGATAATTTAGCTTACCAGGCGTCTTCTTTCCATACGGGGAAACGCCAGAGCAAAATAGGGCGACCCACTAAAAAAGACCGGCGTGAGCTGGACGGATTTATGGACTAAATAATGTAGTTGTCAACTATCAGCTATGCAGGTAATCATGTTCTAATGCTTGTATAAACTTCTTTGATACTTATACACATTGTCAATTACTATCTATCAACTATTAGCCTATACTTTTGTTTTATGCAAATTGATATCATCACTGTATTGCCCGAACTTTTAGAAAGCCCGCTTCAGCACAGCATTATGAAACGCGCGCAGGATAAGGGTTTGCTGCATGTGCGCATGCACCAGCTTCGCAAATGGGCAGTAAATAAATACGGACAGGTTGATGATTACCAATATGGCGGCGGCGCGGGTATGGTAATGATGTGCGAGCCTTTGGCAAATGCCATAGAACAATTACAAAAAGAAACCAGTTACGATGAAATTATTTATGTAACGCCCGACGGAAAACGCTTTGATCAGCGCGCGGCAAATACGCTTTCGTTACAAAAAAATCTGCTCATCATTTGTGGTCATTACAAAGGCATTGACGAACGCATTCGCGAGCATTATGTAACAATGGAAATCTCGATTGGTGATTACGTGCTGAGTGGTGGCGAACTGGCTGCCGCCGTAATTGTAGATGCGATAGGAAGGTTATTGCCTGGTGTGTTGAATGATGAAACATCTGCCTTGTTTGATTCTTTCCAGGATGATATGCTGGCGCCGCCCGTTTATACGCGCCCCGAAGATTTCAAAGGCTGGAAAGTGCCGGAGGAATTAATGAGCGGCAACCCAAAAATTATTGATAGCTGGCGATATGAGCAGGCGATGAAACGCACAACGGAGCGTCGACCTGATTTAAATAATGAAGATTAATTCATTTTTAATGCGGCTTAATAAATCTTAATTCGCTGCCGTTTGCACAGTTTCTATTTTTGCTTCTGCAAATGAATCGGGCAAGAGTTACCGTTTCCGTTTTAAAAACAGTATCCGCAGGTAAAGAAAAACCAGATTGATTCAATAGATTCATTGCAGGAAGCCATCTTCGTGATGGCTTTTTTATTGGCTGCTTTTGCGCTTTGCCGGCTTGCTTTTGCTGTTAGCCGGCGTGCTTTCAACGGCTCCTTTTATCGGCATTGGAATAGGCGCCTGCCCATCCTCCAGCTTATCATTATTAAACACTTTGGCTATATAAGTCCACTTGCCGTTTTTCCACGAAAAACCTTCATAATCACCATCCGGTATCAGTGTGTATTTCTGGCTTTGATGCCCTGTTTCGCTAATGAGATGATCGAACACAATCATGTCTAATTCAGTATCATAATTCAGCCTTGGGTGCGCATCTTTTTTATACTCCATGCAAAAGCGATACGCAGGTTGCGCAGGCTTAATGCTGTCTTCGGGATAACTAAAAAACTGGCCTCCAAAAAGAGGTTTTCCATCTTTGTCAAACGTCAATACATCCAGCCATTTGCGCGTGGTACTGATGTCGTTATCATCGTACCCAAAAAGCGTATAATATTTTTTCCCGTTAAACTGCTTTTCTACAATGTTGTAATAGATAGCACCAATCCATTGCAGGTTGTTTCGTACAGAATCGGTAGGCGCCGAAGTAAACGGCGACATGTCAATGAGGGGAAATAACTTCAGGCTGCCATCAGCCGTTTTCATTTGTATAGCGCCGCGCTGGCGAAAGTAGCTTTCGTCGCGCTCAAACTGCCAGGTAAAGATGCGGAACGAACTGTCGGGCGCATATATTTTTGATACCGTCAGGATGCTGTCGAAAGGATAACTAAACGAATATGGCGTGCGCAACGACTGCACAAAACGGCGTGTGAAAATGCTGTCTGCCAGCAACCTGTCTTCCATAAAATCTGCCATGATCATATCATTGGCATATTGCTTCATGGAGTCTTCTGCTTTGTGCAATAAATCACCATTAGCTTTGGTAAGAGATTGCGCACCGGCAAAGGCAGAGATAAATAACAGCGATACAAAAACAAACTGTCGCATACTGCAATGTATTACGCAGGCGCGGAATGATTATTTTGTTACAGGAAAATTTAAGCAATCATTAGGGGAAATAGGTGAGTAGTGAAGGGTGAGTAATGGTTCATTTTGAATAAGAAGATAGGAATTTACCATTCGCTGTTGTAAAAGCTCAATCATTGCCCGGAACGATGAACGGAGCGTCGCAACTGTCGATCACAAAAGTGACAAACGATGATTACCAAAAATTGTATTTCATTTCAAAATGTACCACTACAGAATGGGAAGTAAGCAGCGAAGTAAGCGCGAAGTGAGTTGATTATATTCTGTTTGTTGATTTACCATTCACTATCTGAATCTCACACTTACCACAAGCTCTTTGCTGCCTGCGGTATAGGTGTAAAAGCCTTCGCCTGATTTAACGCCCAATTTGCCCGCCGTTACCATGTTAACCAGCAAAGGGCAAGGCGCATATTTTGCATTGCCAAAGCCGGTGTATAAAACATTCAGAATGCTGAGGCAAACATCTAAACCAATGAAATCAGCAAGCTGTAGAGGACCCATTGGATGCGCCATGCCGAGTTTCATAATGGTATCAATTTCTTCTACGCCGGCAATGCCTTCATACAAACTATAGATGGCTTCGTTAATCATCGGCATGAGTATTTTGTTGGCAATAAAGCCAGGATAATCATTCACCACGCAGGGGATTTTATCTATGCGCTTTGCTAAGTCGATAATACTTTGTGTAATGTTTTTATCCGTTGCGTAGCCGGTAATAATTTCAACCAGTTTCATCACCGGAACGGGATTCATGAAGTGCATGCCAATCACCTTGTCAGGACGTTTGGTAGCGGCGGCAATTTTTGTAATAGAGATGGATGAAGTATTGGAAGCCAGAATACAATCCTGTGGTGCCGCTTCATCTAATTGTTTAAATATCGAAAGCTTGATGGCTTCGTTTTCCGTTGCGGCTTCAATAATAAGCTGGGCTTCTTTTACGCCTTCGGGCAAAGAAGTTTGTACGGAAATATTTGCCAAAGCAATCTTCTTTTTTTCTTCGGTAATGGTTCCTTTTGCAAGTTGCCGATCTAAGTTTTTATTGATGACAGACATTGCTTTTCCCAATTGCGCCGCACTTATATCAACCAGTGTTACAGAGAAATCATATTGGGCAAACACGTGCGCGATGCCATTGCCCATTGTGCCTGCACCGATAACAGAAATATGCTGAAGCATGCAAAAAATTGAGAAGGCGAATGTAGAGGAAGGAGAGATGACAGCAATGCAATTCAAATCATATTACCTTTACGCTATGACTCTTTCCGAGCACGATATAACTATCATCAAAAACTTTTTTGCTGAAAAGCCTGTGTGCAAAGCCTTCTTGTTTGGTTCCTATTCGCGCAGGGAAGCTTCGGAAGATAGTGATGTAGACCTGCTTGTTGAACTTGACTATTCACAGCACATCGGTCTTTCTTTTTTCTCAATGAAAGATGAGTTGGAAGAAAGGCTGAATAAGAAAGTGGATTTGGTGCCTGCCGATGGCGTATCTAAATATATTCTTCCTTTTATAAATAAGGATAAGAAACTGATTTATGAAAGATAAAGTCGGAGACAAGCAAAGACTACAACATATCAGGGATGCAATTATAGAAATTGAGGATTACACGAAAGATATAGACAAAGAAATCTTTCTAAACAATTCTATGATGCGGTTTGCTTCCATTAAGCAATTAGAAATTATTGGTGAAGCATCTGTTCATATTACAGATGAAACAAAAATCAAGTTTACAGATACCGAATGGAGACAAATGATAGGAATGAGAAATGTACTCATCCATGAATATTTTGGTATCAGTAACAGCTTAGTGTGGCAAGTTATTATTAACGACCTCTCCGGTTTAAAAGAAAAGGTTATTAATGTTCTGGAAAGCTGGATTGATGAATAGCATTTTATAAAACCCAGTTGTGAAACCAAACCTCATTTACAAAACACTAATCATAAGTCTTCTTTCTAAAATCACCTCTCTTCCAGGCCTGTATAAAATCTGCCCAAGCAGCCGGGTTAAATAAATTGATTGGCGGTTGTTGCCCTAAATAAGAATATCTCACACTTTGTGCACGAAACGAAGCCGCCACTGCTTCACGACCATCAGCCGGAAGTGTTGCCATCAGCACTCTTCGCTTGGCTTCGCTCATATTGGAACGCGCAATTTCAAGTTGGTCAGCAGGAATATCAGTATTTACAAAGTCGCGTTCAAACTGAGCACGCGAAGGTCGGGGTTTAATAATAGTGGCTGGAAGATAAGCCGTGTCAGTCACCATCAACTGAATCACACTGTATTGGTTATCTTTTAAAACCGTGGGCACATCAATAACTTTATCTTTAAAACCAACCACGGAAAATTTAATCTGGTCGCCTTTTAAAACGGCAATGGAAAAAACGCCCTGGTCATTGGTGAAAGTGCCGCGCCCTTTTCCTTCCACAATTATGCTGGCGCCGGGAATTGCCTGCAGGCTGTCTGCCGTCATTACCACACCATAAAACTGCACCACCGAATCGGCAGGAGCGGTGGTTTGCGCAGTTGCTTTTTGCGCTGCGCCAACGAGGAAAAGAGAAGCAATGATGAATAAAATTGATTTCATGCGGCTGGTCTCAAGTAATGCAATTCGGTTATCAAAAGTGATAAAAACAAAATAACCATTGTGGCAACTAATTTTGCACCAAGAAATTTGTAATTAACAAAAATATGCAGAATGACAGAGAGTGATGTTTTGAAGGCTTTGAGCAATGTACAGGAACCCGACCTTGGCAAAGACATCGTAACCCTGAACATGGTAAAGGATATTCTGATTTCAGGTAATGACGTATCTTTTACGGTGGTGCTAACCACGCCCGCATGCCCTATGAAGGACATGATACAAAATGCCTGCGTGAATGCGGTAAAAATTCTTGTGAATAAGAATGCAGATGTAAAAGTCAATTTTACCTCGCATACCATTACCAAGCGCAGTGATGAAGGAAAAGTATTGCCGGGGGTAAAAAATATCATCGCGGTGGTAAGCGGTAAAGGTGGCGTAGGTAAAAGCACAGTGGCGGCTAACCTTGCCATTGCTCTTGCGCAAAGCGGGGCAAAAACGGGATTGATGGATGCAGATATTTATGGACCCAGTGTGCCCATCATGTTTGGTGTGCGTGGCGAGCGGCCTATGATGCGCGAAGTGAATGGAAAAGGCATCATCATTCCACTCGAAAAATATGGCATTCAACTGATGAGTATCGGTTTGCTGGTAGATGAAAAAAGTGCGGTGGTATGGCGCGGGCCGATGGTGAGCAGCGCCATCCGGCAGTTTGTAACGGATGTAGATTGGGGCGAGCTTGATTACCTCATAATAGATATGCCGCCGGGTACCGGCGATATCCATTTAACGCTGATGCAACTGGTGCCTGTAACAGGCGTTATCATTGTAACCACACCTCAAAAAGTGGCGCTGGCTGATGCACGCAAAGGCATCGCCATGTTTGCGCAGGCACAACTGAATGTGCCCATCATTGGTTTGGTTGAGAATATGTCTTATTTTACGCCGGCAGAATTGCCGGACAATAAATATTTCATCTTCGGAAAGGAAGGCGGAAAGAAGCTGGCGGATGAATATGATTTGAATTTTTTAGGACAGATTCCATTGGTACAAAGTATCCGTGAAGGTGGCGACGCCGGTGTGCCGGTGATGATGAGTGAAGATGTTATAAGCAAAACCGCCTTTCACGAGTTTGCAGATAATGCGGTAAGAACCATAAGCACTAATAATGCAATAGAAAAGCCTGAGAAGTTTGCAGAAGCGATGGCATAACCGGATTCTGTTAATGTAATAAACCGGTTATAATATAACTGTAATAAATGTGCCGGTTGGGATGTTGTATTCCCTTGCCGGCACATTTATTTTATAGTGATAAAATCAACGACAATTGTTTTTCTTTCAAAAGATTAGATATAACCTGTTCTTTCTTTCCGCCTGTTTTAACAGCGCTCGCATCTTGCGATGGCACAATTCTCGTTTGCCACATCATTATAAAAAACAAAACCTATGAAACAAGATGGACAGTATGCCTTGATAACAGGCGGCAGCAGTGGCATTGGCTATGAACTTGCTAAACTTTTTGCACAGGATGGTTATCATTTAATTCTCGTATCGCGTGGTGAAAATGGTGATTTGGAACGCGTTGCTTCTGAATTGAAAAGCCAGTATAATGTGCAGGTTGAAACGTTGGAAAAGGATTTATTCAAACGCGAAAATGCATTTGCGGTATACGATGAAGTAAAAGCAAAAGGAATTGAAATTGATGTACTGGTAAACGATGCAGGGCAAGGTTATTACGGCTTGTTTACCGATACAGATATTGAGCGCGAACTGGATATTGTGCAACTCAACATTGGCAGCCTCATTATTCTGACCAAACAGTTTTTAAAAGATATGGTAGCAAGGGGAGAAGGTAAGATATTAAACCTGTCGTCTACAGCTAGCAAACTGCCCGGTCCATGGCAATCGGTATATCACGGAACGAAAGCATTTGTACAATCATTTACAGAAGCCATTCGCAGCGAAAACAAAGACAGCGGTGTAACAATCACAGCTTTATTACCGGGTGCAACCGACACTGATTTCTTCAATAAAGCAGGTATGCAGGATTCGAAGATTGTGGAAGATAAAAGCAAGCTGGCAAGTGCGGCAGATGTAGCGAAAGATGGTTATAATGCTTTGATGAGCAATGATGATAAAGTAGTATCTGGCTTTAAAAATAAAGCACAGGTAGCTATGGCTAATATGATGCCCGACAGTACAGTAGCAGATAATATGAATAAAATGCAGGAACCTGTATCATCAAGTAATTAAGATAAAAATGTCGTAATAGAAATCCCCGTTCCGGTAAGCTGGAACGGGGATTTTTTATTTTATATTACTTGAAATTATGATGGTTGTGAAACTTTTTATTTCTGCTCTTTTTCTTTTATTGACTTGCAGGAAAGAAGGAATTGCAAAGAGGAATGAAGCAGATTTTAGTAGTGGGTTGGTATGATGCAGGACGAAATGTTTAAGGCGATCTCTATTCCCGAACCTTCTGAGATTACATCTCTTATTGGCGATATCGCCATATTTAATGATAAGCCGGTAGCGCATACACATGTAAATGGGGCTACATCGGATGGCATCAGCCATAGCGGTAATTTACTCGAAATGTTTGTAGGACCAACTTTGGAAGTAGTTGTAATGGTAGAGCCAACTGCATTGTATAAAAAGTTGGATCCTGAATCGGGCGCGGGTATTATTGATCCCGCGCTGAAGCAATAACAGCAAGTTCCTTTTTATGTAATTCTGTGTTTGACATCATGGTTCATAAAAACTTTAATGAGGCTGGTATTCTTTAATGTGTGTATGCTTATTACAATCGTAAAAGACTGATAAACATAAAAGAAGGACTCATAAGAATTGAAGAACAATGCATTACACTTTATGACGAATATAGAAGAGCAGGCTTTGTTGCTTTATCAAATCTATTGCAGGCTTTGTGCCACTGAAAACAAAAAAGAACCTATGAAAAAGATGATGGTATTATTAGCTGCTACACTGGCATTAAGTGCAGGCAGCTTTGCACAGACAAGTCAGCCTAAAAGTGACACAACGCACAAGACAATGAAAAAATCGATGAAGAAACCGATGAAGAAGAAGATGGATTCTACTTCTGCTAAAGATACAAGTTCTATGCGCCCGATGAAATAAGATATCGATACAAATAAGTTTGATTTATTATGATGCCACGGTATTTTTTACCGTGGCTTTTTGTTTTGGTGATGTGGCTTTACTGAAGTTATAATCATGAATGTGGCTAATGCAAATAAGTGCGGATAGTTTATGATCAGAGCTCTGAATTTTCTTACCCAACTTGTGTTATGTACTCTCAATATTCAGTTTCGTAAATTCTTTTTACTTCAAAAAAGGATGGCATTACAGTTGTTTTGATAAATGAAATTGAATCATTTTAAATATTAAAATAACAGGCCATGAGCACAACAACAGCAAAAGGTGCAAAGACAGAAGGGCAGAATAAAACCGACCTGAAAAGCCTGATCGGGTATCCTGCACCAAAGCAGTTAGCCACACCCACAGACCTGAAGCCGGATGAAGTACAAAAAGTAGTATTGGCAGTAAACCCGTTGATAGCTGATGCCTTTGCCTTGTATGTAAAGACGAAGAATTTTCACTGGCATTTAGCTTCCTCGCATTTTCGTGAGTATCATAAAATGTTCGACCAGCAGGCAAAGGATATTTTCGAAAGCATTGACCCGATGGCAGAGCGTTTGCGCAAAATTGGCGGTACCACCATTCGCAGCATTTCGCATGTAACCGCATTGCAAACCATTAGCGATGAGAACAGAGATTTTGTAACTGCCGACGATATGGTTATTGAATTACTAAATGATAACAGGCATATTGCTGAAGCCATACGCAACGCAATTGAAGCTTGCGAGGACAATCGAGATTCTGTAACCGCAAACCTATTACAGGAAATATTGGATCTGACCGAACGCCGCGTTTGGTTCTTGTTCGAAACCAGCCAGGGTGGAAAGAATGAGTTATAGTTTTCCAGTTGAATAAAAAAAGTAAAGAAAAGGGCACTTATTTATTGGTGCCCTTTTCTTGTTGATACTGTTTGCAGATGTTTATTTAGGGCTCACTCATAAAAGCAAAAGAGAGTGTTTATTTCTAAACACTCTCTTTTACAATATTTCTTACCAGTAAATTATTTTGTAAGGTCTAACATAGACCAGCCTTTCCACCACTCACCATCTGGCGTGCCGGCAGCACCTACGGCACCGCGATATTGCACAGATGTAAAAGCACTCAGTTTTGAATCGGTAAAGCTGGCGCCACTCAACAAGGGTGAACCTGTTGCCGGAGTAAAATCCGGTGATGTGTAGTTGAATGGAGCTGTTAGCATTACTTCATCATTGGTGTTGTAAATGGCATTGCCACTGGCTGTTGTATTAAACCAGTCAATAGCCGATTGCTCTGTCCAGCCAGTTGGTGCGCTGGTGTTGGCACTGTAGGCTACAGGTTTGGCACAGCCGGCAATTACTGTATTCTTTATTGCAAGGTTGCCAGACGCTATGTTTTTATCGGTAGGCTCGCCTTTGCTGGCATCAATCAGCAAACCGGTAGGATAACCCATAATTACAGAGTTATAAATAGAGACAGATGAGTTTCTGCGAATCTGAGCACCTGCCAGGTACAATGTATTGCCCACATTCGATGCAGTAGCTCTGGGGCCGATTATCGTGATATTGCTGTAAAAGCCATTGGTCTGCGGTGTAAGTGTGCTGCCATTAGCGTCGTTATCACTTTCAAACGATTCGGATTTTGAAATATCTGCAACGGCAGAATCCCTGATTACGATACCCCACTGCACGTTTCCGCCCCAGCCGTTATCGGTATCAAAGTCATCATCGAGCGTACTTACAAAAATGGTATGGCGCAGGTTTACCTTGCCGCCAAAGCATTCGATAGCGTCGTCGTTTGCCTTAAATATTTCCACATAATCAATTGTGGTGCCGCTGCCTACACCGGCAAGGGTTAAACCGTTCAGCTCATTATCGGGCAGGTAAGCATAACCAGCATATTCAATGCGTACATAACGCAAAATACCTGAGTTGTCTACGTCGCTTGTGCCACCATATAAGCCTAAGCCTTCTGCGTTATTTACGCCGCCTTCAACGGAGCCAATGCCTGCCTGGTTGTTGAAAGAAGAATTGGTTGTGGCGTTTCCCAATATTACTATACCGCCCCAATCGCCGCGCTGCGGAGATGCCTGATCGGATGTAAAAGTGATAGGTTTATCAGCCGTGCCATCAGCAATAATTTGACAGCCGCGTGTAATTACCAGCGTACCTCTTGTGTTAGTACCTCTTTCACCCTTGATAGTAGTGCCGGGCTCAACGGTAAGTTTAGCGCCATCAACTACATATACAAAGCCTCTGATTTTATAGGTATAACCTGCTTTTAATGTTCTGTCAGATGATATTTTACCTTCGAGAACGGTGTTTTCTGCAGTGGAATCGCTGCCACCACTTCCGCCACCGATAATATAATTATCTTCTTCTATTTTACGGCACGACGAAATAATCAGTGCTAAAAATGCCGTAAGTACCAATACATGTTTCATGATGTGTGTTGTTATCTGTTTTTTTTATAAGTTGATTATCTGATGGTATACGAAAAAGTGAGGCTTACATTGGTGCCGTAGCGGCGAACCAAAGCCAGCGCATCTGTTGAACCGGAATACTTTTTATTATCGTTCAAGTCGTGATAGAAACGGGCTTTCTGATTGATGATATCAGAAACATTCAACTTGATTTCGCCTTTACTCTTAATAACTTTCTTAGCTAACTGCAGGTCGAGCAAAGGACGCGGTGCTTCCCACACGGGTGGCAACTGGTCGTTGCCTACATATAAAATGCGTCGTCCCACCTGGTTAAACAGAACCGTTGCGCTAAGACCACTTTTTTCAGCATCGTATTGCAAACCGGCATTGATGAGGTAAGGCGACTGTCCCTGCATCGGGCGGTTCAGGCTGGTATTGCCAAACTTTACACGGTTGTAGATATAAGAGAAATTACCAAAAGCCGTAACCGGACTAAGACCATTGATAAAGTCAAGTTTTTTTCTAAACTCAAACTCAGCACCGAAAGTGTTTGCAGTCAGGTTGCCGTTATCAACAAAATTGAACGTGCTTGAACCTACACCTGATTGGTTGAAAGCCAGCTCAATTGGATTATTGAATTTTTTATAAAAAGCGCCCAATGTAAAAAGCTCACCAGCTTTCGGATACAGCTCGTAGCGTACATCTAGGTTAGTTACTTTGGTTCTTACCAGGTTTGGATTTCCAATAATGGTAGCACCAATTTCAAAGTCGTAGAAAGCCAGTCCTGTCAATTCTCTGAATTCAGGACGAACTAACGTTTGCGAAGCTGCCACACGCAGGTTGCTATTATTTTTTACTTTAAATGTAATGTTCAGGGCAGGTAACAAATCGCCTCTTTTGCTATAGCTAAAGCGCGGGTCAGATTTTCGTGTGCTGCCTACCAACTGATCGAAGTATTCATACCGTGCACCCCATACTACGCGCAACCAGCTTGCAAAGTTGTTATCAAACTGAACGTATCCGGCGTTCAGAATGGTATTTGCGAGATAGCGGAAATAAATGCCCGGGTTTTCATCAAAGTGAAACTGATTGTCTGCTGCGCCAAAATTAGCCGCATTGAAAATCTGCGATTCATTCAGCGATAACAGTGTTGGGTTGTTTGAAGGCAGTGTGATTGCAAAAGGACGGGCATTAAACAACCTGTCTTTAATCTGCAGATTATAACCGCCTTTTACGCTTTGCTTTTGTGAAAACAAATTGAAATTGGTAGTTATGTCGCCGCCTGCGTTATAGATATAATCGTTCAGGTTAGAGTAATACAAGCTACCCGATTTTTGCGACAGCGTGTTTGACAACAATGCCTGGTATGGAGCATTAATGGCAGTATCAGTTTGGTTGTACTGCAAACGGCGCTGCCCGGGTATATACTGATCAAGAACCGTAAAGCCACCAAACCAGGTAAATTTTGAAGAAAGTGGTGTAATAAAATGTTCGCCGCTCAGCACCGTATTAAAGAACGTGATATTGCGGAAGCCCAGCTCTGTAGCTTTAACGCGGGTTCCATCTGCACCAAAATCATAATCCACACCATTGCGGAGCGTTGTATAATCCGATGAATTAATGTTAAACAAGTTCTTTAAAGAAATTTTGTTTTTTGCATTCAGCTTTAATGAAAAGTTAGCCAGCGCACCCCACAGTATTTCCTGGTTATAACGGTTGTTGTTGTAAGAAAAGGTTGGGTCAGCTTTCGTATCGTTGATGGTAAAGAACTGGTTGGTAAAGTCTGTATTTCTAACTGATCTCAAATAGGTAAGCGCAAACGTGCCGCCCAATTGTTTTTTGAAAATGGTTTTATTAAAACCACCATTTATCAGGAAAGAAGAACCCAGCGTATTCAAGCCATTTTTTTGTTCTGCTGCCCATGAGCCGGCTGCCAGTTGCTGTCCATAAGTTATCTTCTGATCGTAAGGAATAGAAGCGAATGCATTTTTTAAAGGAAAGCTGCCGGGTAAAGCTCTGGCGCCATCATCAATGCCAAGCCAGTCCAGCTTACCGCCTTTATAAGTATAAAAATCTTTTCCGATGGTATTTGTGTTGGCATTTACACCTACTTGTACATTCAAAAAGCCACGGGCAGGAATATCTTTTGTATTGATCTGTACCAATCCACCAGCCCATTCTCCTGAAAATTCGGGAATGAAGGTTTTGTTTACAATAATGTTTTCCACTACTGCCGAAGGGAAAATGTCAAACGAGAACGTCTTTCTGTCCGGCTCTGTGCTGGAAAGAAGAACGCCGTTTAACATAGCCTGGTTGTAACGGTCGCTTAATCCGCGTATAATCAGGTATCGGCCTTCCTGTAAAGACAAACCGGTTACGCGTTTCAGCGCTTCTGCGGTGTTCCTGTCGGGCGAGCGGCGGATGGCTTCTGCCGACAATACCTGTGCAACCGAATTTGTATTTTTCTGAAACGATATTAAGGCGTTGGTCGTTTCCCTGCGCAGCGATGTGGTTACAGTTACATTATTAAGCTTATTGCTGCCGGCAACCAAGGAAACTTCTAAAGGTGTTTCCACATTGTTTTTTACATCTATATCGCTGATGCGCTTGGTTTCAAATCCCACCGAAGAAATCTCAACAGTGTATCGTCCTGAATCTACCGACAGGAGGAATTTACCATCTACATCTGAAAGCGTTACCTGCGAAGCGCCAACAATTGTTATAGCGGCACCCACTACGGCATGGTTGCTTTGATCAACAAGTCGTCCTGAAATTTTTCCTTTTTGAGCAAAGGTTGTTAAGCTGATTGTTAGAAAGCTTGTTAATAAACATAAGACAAACCCTAACTTTCTGAGAGAGAACATTCGTTTTCAAATTTCAGCGAAAGTATCAGCGGTCTATTACGGGAATGTTAAGCGAAAATGACTTTTGTATTAAATTTTATAAACAAAGTAAATATTGGTACAAATAAGTACCAGAAAAGAAGAGTACAGTGTAATGATAAAGAATTTTATTAGTAAGAAGAAGGTATAGCAAATAAGAATGCTGTGCTGAATGAAACCGGCACAGCATTCTTATTTGCTATACATTAGTAACTACGGATTTGTTTTGGACACGCTCTTTTTTGCTTTTTTCGCAATCGCCTTTTTTAGCGCTTTTGCTTTAACCGCTTTTACTTTTTTTATTGGGCTGGTCTCTTCTTTTTTATGCATTCCTTCCATAATCAGTTTTACAGCTTTCTTAATCCGGTGATGAAATTTTTTATCGCCCAATTCTAACTGTAATTCAGGAATAGCAGCAGAAATTTTATCAGCCAATTGTTTACGTACTTCTTTTTTTCCGCGTGCTGCGCTTTTTGCCGGTTGATTAGCATTATCCATTGTGAAATCTTTTTAAAAATTGATAACACAAAAATAATATTAACAGGTGTCCGGCTATGTTAAGTTTTACAGCGTGCATAATTCCGACTGTTCAACCTTTTTGCAGAGTATGGTTTTTTATGTAAATCACACGTAAGTATATCCAATTATTCAGTAGAAAACAATTGTGGTCAATCAAGCCAAAGAGAGGAAGGTTAACTCAGATATTTGCCTACAATCGGCACTCTTCGTCCCACACCAAATGCTTTGGGCGATACGCGAATGATGGGGCAAAACTGGTTGCGCTTATATTCATTTCTGTTTACCAACGAAAGCGTTCTGTCGACGGTATAAGCATCGAAGCCCTGTGCTTTTATTTCGGCCGGTCCTTGCCGGCGTTCTATATATTGGTAGAGAATTTTATCAAGCGTATCATAATCCGGCAGGCTGTCGCTGTCTTTTTGATCGGGTCTTAATTCGGCGCTTGGTGCTTTATAAATAATATTCGAAGGAATGATTTCATTATCACGATTGATGTAGTTAGCCAATTCATACACCTGTGTTTTATAGCAATCGCCTAATACACCAAGACCGCCAGCCATATCGCCATACAAAGTTCCATAGCCTGTTGATAGTTCACTCTTGTTGCTCGTGTTAAGCAAGATCAGCCCAAATTTATTGGCAATACTCATCAGGATATTTCCACGTGTGCGGCTCTGCAGGTTTTCTTCAGCAATAGAAAAAGGAAGATCGCCAAAAATGGGATGCAATGTTTCCAGAAAACTTTCATACACACCATTAATGCGGATGATATCGTAAGGGTTCTGCAGGTTCTCACTTAGCTTCACCGCATCATCCACACTGTGCGAAGTGCTGTAAGGCGAAGGCATCAACACCGCGCGTACATTTTCTTTACCCAAAGCCTCGCAGGCAAGCGCCAGCACAAGTGCCGAATCAATACCGCCGGATGAACCCAGAATGGCTTTGGTAAAATTCATCTTGGTGAAATAATCGCGGATGCCCATAATCAGTGCGCTATATACCTGGTGAATATTGTGCGAAGCCCGCAATGCACTGGTATCCGGCGTTGCCGTTTCTTCTTTGTATTCTTTTGCTACGGCGTTGCTTTCTTCTTTTATAATGTCTCCGTTTTCAAACGTTACACTATCCAGCGCTTCGCTAAACATTGGCAACACTTTACACAACTCACCACTCTTATTATACACTACTGAAGCGCCATCAAACACAATCTCCGTCTGGCTTCCTACCGCATTGCAATACACCATCGGTATCTTGTATTGCAATACATTTTTCCGCACCACATCACGGCGGTCTTCTTCATGCATATAATCAAATGGCGATGCGCTGAGGTTGATCATAATATCCGGATTCTGCTTCATCAGCTCATCCATCGGGCAGGTTAAGTAAAGCGGGTTGTCATCAATATTCCAGATGTCTTCGCATACAGTAACGGCTAATTTTTTTCCTTTGAAATGAACAACATTCCATTGTGTTGCCGGTTCAAAATACCGGTATTCATCAAACACGTCATACGTTGGCAACAGCGTTTTATGCAGTTCGGCTTTTATTTTTTTTTCGTATAAAAAAAGGGCTGCATTGAATAAATCCTTGCCTTCTGTTTTCGGATTTTTTACCGGTGCGCCAATGAGCACGCCAATGGTATCTGCATGTTCTTTTATAGCATCGATGCTTTCATAACATTGCCTGATAAAATCATTGAATTCCAGAAAATCTCTCGCCGGATAGCCGCAAATGCTTTGCTCGCTGAACACAATTAAATCGCCGCCTTGCGCCTTGGCTTCTTCAATGGCTTTAATGATTTTGTTGCGATTGTATTCAAAGTTGCCAATGTGATAATTCTGCTGCGCGAGGAAAATTTTCATGCTGCAAAGGTATCATTGAGACACAAAAGTCACGAAGTCATAAAGGATTAATGTTTTGTTTATCAGGGAACGGTTGTTCGTCATTGCTTCGTGCTTTGCAACCACGTGTGTGCAACCGTTCCATTAACGCAAACTTTATTCCGGCTCAGAAACGATTATATCATTTTATAAACAGGCAATAAAAAAATGAGCCTTTATTTTAGCAGGATGAACAAATGGCTGTCTATCGCTTTGCTGTCATCACTTTTTTTATTTGCCTGCGGCGATAAAAAAAACATTCCTGATGTATCAAACATCAAAGTCGATATCAGTGTAAAGCATTTTGATAAAGACTTTTTTGCAATTGACACAAACAATATAGAAGCCGGCTTAACCAAACTGCAGCCGCAGTATGGTTCGTTTCTCAACGATTATTTATACAATATTTTATCGTTGCCGCCGGTGCCTGATAGCGTTACAAAAAATCTGAAATTATTTATCCGCGATTACAAGCCCGTATATGATTCTGTTGAAAAAAGCTTTGCCTCATTTGATAAGGAAGAAAGCGAAATCAGGCGAGGATTGCAGTTTACCAAATACTATTTTCCTGATTATCCTTTACCCAAACAAATCATTACGTATGTCGGTCCGTTTGAAGGCTATAGCAATGTGCTAACGGCAAGCGGCATTGCAGTGGGTTTGCAGTTGTATCTAAGTAAAAGTTTCTCAGCGTATCAAACCGGTTTTTTCCGCCAGGTATATCCCGATTATCAAAGCCGCAGGTTTGGGAGAGAATACATGGCTGCCAATAGCATGACCAACATAGTCAGCGATATTTATCCGCCAAAATCAGGCTCTAAACCATTGATTGAACAGATGATTGAAGAAGGCAAGCGAGCGTATTTGTTGGATGCCTTTTTACCCGAAACAGCCGACACAGTAAAGACAGGTTATACGGCTGCGCAATTGGACGGATGTATTAAAAACGAGGCTTCTATCTGGAACTTTTTTATCGAAAATAATTTGCTGTACAGCAACGATCCTTCAATGATAAGAGACTATACAAATGATGCTCCCCGCACCGAAACATTAGGGCCCGACTCGCCGGGAAATATAGGCTTGTTTATCGGCTGGCAGATTGTAAAAAAATGGATGAAGGAACACCCGGAAACAAAACTTCCGCAACTTTTGCAGGCAGATGCCAAACAGATTTTTGCAGAAGCGAAATATAAACCGAGGTAACTTTTAAAGCCCTGATAATCACTAACACACGAAGAAAAAAGCTTCGCAAAGGGATTCAATTATTCTTTGTAATCCTTCCTGTTATTTGGAATTCTTCTTAGTTCAAAAAATTAATTCTGATTGTGAATGTCAAGAAGAATCAGTTTATAACGGGATGAATTATCAGAACCTTTTACAGATGAGAGCGCGGCTTTGCTGTCTGTCAATGCCGTCATGGTTACAGAAGTATCCATCTTTTTCATCACGCGCATCATGAAGTCTATATAATCTTCATTATCCTCTGCATAAAGTATATCCGATTGTATCATTAGTGTAATCTTTTTGAGAATGATAAATAAAAAGTGGTGCCTTTATTCACTTCGCTTTCGTACCAGATTTTGGCGTTGTGCTTTTCCATAATGCGCTTTACAATGGATAAGCCAACGCCCGTTCCCTCAATGTTTTTCACGTTATCAAGCCGTCTGAAAATTTCAAACACCTGGCTGCCGTAGGTCATGTCGATTCCTATGCCATTATCAGAAATTTTATATAATACATCCGTATCCGTTACTGTGCCTTCTATCGTTACCAATGGTTTGGTTACGCCTTGCGAATACTTCACCGCATTGCCAATCACATTACTAAACACCTGCATTATCATCGTCTTATCGGCATTTACAGCAGGCAGGTTTTTCTGCACCACTTCTACCGGGCTGTTTTTATAAACATTAACCAGTTCAACTACAATGTCCTGCACAAGCGTATTCGTGTTGATGTCTTCATACTGCAACTCCTTGCGGCTGATACGTGAATAAGCCAGCACCTCGCGAATCAGAAGATTCATTTTGTCTGTGCTTTTCAGAATGCGCTGCAGCATTCTCACTACTTCTTCATCCAGCTTATCGTTGTCTTCAAGAATGATTTCAGCATAGTTTCGGATAGATGTAATCGGCGATTTCAAATCGTGCGAAATGGTGAAGCTAAACGTGTCCAGTTCATCATACGCTTCTTTCAGTTTTTCGTTTAACTGGCGTATCTGGTTGGCTTTCTGGTTAATGATATACGTGATGTCTTCGCGCAGCTTCATCACCGATGATATCTCTGCTTTCGACCATGGCTCCGATGTATTTTTCATCTGCTGGCTCCATGCAGAAAACGAATGTCGCGGCGATATGTTTTGCGTTCCGTTTTCTTCCGTTTCCACGGGCTTGTTTGGGTTGCCGGCCCAGTTTACGGTACGTATTTTTTCAGCCTTAAACCAAAACATGTATTCGCCCAATTCTCTTGACAACATGCAGACCAGCAGACCGCTTGCACTGGCTGTAAATTGCGAAGCCGGCTTATACAATTCCGAAAAGTTTTCGGTATGAAAAATCTGTGACGATATGTTCTGTTTCAGCCAGTCTGCAATGCCGCGGATCTCTTTTTCTCCCGGCGTAGTGCCTGCTGTATGCACCTGGTCTTCAAACACAACAGCCGCGCCTGTAGCTTCTGTTATTTGCAGAACGATGTCTTTGTTTTTTTCAAAGGCTTCGCCAATATTTTCTTCACGCTGCATCTTCTTCGCCAGCTTGTCTACCGCAAGGCGATATAATCTTACCGCTTCCTTGTTTTCTTCGTCGTAGCGATACTCTAATGACGATGATAAAATTTGTTCCAGCAATTTGGAAGCCTCGCGCGCTTTGTACTCAACAAATTTTGGCGTCAGATTATGGCAGGCAATCAATCCCCATAATTTGCCGTGCGATATAATGGATACGCTAAAGCTCGCTGCCACACCCATGTTTTTCAGGTATTGAACATGTACGGGCGATACGGCACGCAGAGTTGAATGTGTAAGATCAAGCGGTTGCGGCTCTCTATCCTTATTCACATGATAAGTGAACAGGGGCGAAGTGGGCGCGTTTACATCTACAATGATGCGGGTAAGGTTGGTAAGATATAACTGCCTTGCCTGCCTGGGAATATCCGATGCCGGGTAATGCAAACCCATAAAAGAATCGACGCCTTCGCCAATATCTTCCGCTATCACTTCGCCATGACCATCCTCGTGAAACTGGTACACCATTACGCGGTCGTAGCCAATAATCTTCCTTACCTGCCGGGCTGTATTATGTAAAATGTCTTTTACCGTTTTGCCCTCTAAAATGCGCGATACCGAAGTGCCAACCATGCGTTGCAGATTCACTTCTAAAGTTGGATATCGATATTCAAATTCTGCCAGCAAAACATCTTCGCTGCTATTATGCAAAAGCAGATAATACGGCTCGCCGTTTACCTCGGTAAGAATTGGATTGATTGCATCGAAATTGGTATCCGGTTCAAAAGTTGCGAGTTGCGAAGGCGAGAAGAAGCGCGACGTGATTTTTCCTTCCTTCATCAGCCAGTCAAAGCTCTGTCCCAATACCTGCGCGGCTTCCAGCCCGGTAAATTCTTTTACATTTTCGCTTGCATATTGAATGGAAGTATCTTTTTTACTGACAGCGATTAAAAAACCATGGCTTTGTACACTGCCTGGAATATGGATGGGTTCTTTGTCGCAATTCGTTACATCTGTCACCGGATTTCTCATTCTTTCTCTTTAAAAACAGTTGGCAAAATACTGTAAAAAGGAAGAAAGAAACTGAGGATTTTTTGTTTGGCGAGTTGGTTTGAAAATGTATTTGTATTTATTCAAAATGATAGCTTACTGTTTAGTTTGTAAAGGTTATCCACGTAACTATATGAGTTGCTTGTAAGCTAATAAGTTTGCCAGCCATCTATTGAAATTTAATAAAACTCTTTATTCATTTCAACATCTGCTTGCCCACATTCAGATATTGCTGTAAAGCCGCTACATAACTTTCAAAAGCCTTAATGCCGCCTTTCGTAATTTTACAAGTGGTGTTGGGATAATTGTCTTTAAACTCTTTTGAAACTTCAATATAACCGGCATCTTTCAGCTTCTGAATCTGCACGCTCAGGTTGCCTGCGGTAGCGCCTGTTTTCTCTTTAATAAAAGTAAACTCAGCTTCCTTCACACTAATGAGCAGGCTCATTACGGCAAGCCGTAATTGTGAATGTAATATAGGATCGAGATCGTTAAACATGCTGTGCCCTCTTTGCTTTCAAGTACCTGCGCTGAAGAATAAGACCGGGAATAAACCATGCCAGCAATGCAGCGCCTGCCACGAGAAGCATTACGTAAGGATAAGGCGTGTACACGCTAACGATGGCAAACACCCAGCAGGCAATACCGCCGAATATCATAGGCGTAAAGCGCCGCGCAAAACCGGTAGCAAACGTGGGAATGCCATAAACGATTAGGTAAAGAGTGGTCGTATGAATGTTGACGCTACCGGGTATATCAAGTGAGGAAAGATAAAAACTGAACAAAAACATGCTGATGCCAAACGCAATCCAGATGCCGCCCATAGTATCATCGTGATGCGTTTTAAATTTTCTTTTTTTAGTTTCTCTTGCCGAGATAACCAACTGCGGAACGACCGCAAAAAAAGTGAGCATCCATACCCAGCCAGCCCAGGGCATTGAATAAAAAAAGGAGGCAAACTGGATAAGCGCACAAAACGTAACAATGCTGCCCCACATGAGCGCACTGATGCCGGTTTCAACAAAGTCGCATTTGGCTTTGTTAATCATCTGCGTGATGAGCTGCAGACTTTCTTCTTCGCTAAAAAATACTTCTTCCTGTTCTATCACGTTGGTGAGTTGTGAATGGTGAATAGTGAGTAGTGAGGAATGAGTTTATTTATTCACTCATCCTTCACTACTCACCACTTACTGTTTTATTGACATTGCGCCAGCATCTGGTCGTTCTGATCTGCACCCCACGTAGGATACAGAGGTTTTTTCTCTTCTGTTTTGTATAAATCGGCTGCCTGCTGAAAGATGGGTTTTGCCTTGGCTTTGCCACCACCAAATTGCTCTGGTGTGTTGAATATACTCATGCCTTGCAGGTAATACAAACGCGGATTTTTTGGATCCATCTGCATGCCTTTTTGCAACGCAGCCGAAGCTTCCGTGCCATAGGTTTGCCAACGTTCCTGAGGGTTTACCATCATCTGTTGTACGGCAGCCATATCGCGCAGCGACTGAAACTCTGAATTGCTGTTGATGGCTTCACCTTTTGCAATCAACGCTTTGGCTTCAGCGGCAAGTTTGTCTTTATCAACGCTGTTGTCTATCCAGCCAATGCGAACCTTGGAAAGTGCTGCCCAATAATATGGCAGCCATTGCGTTTTTTCAGCATCGCCTACGCGCTCAAAAGCCGCAGAAGCTGCAGTTAGATCGGCTGTAGTTTTAGCACTGTCAAGTGTTGCCAGGTTCTTTTGCATAGCCATCGTGTACTTGTCTGTTTGCGAAAAGGAAGCAACGCTTACCAGCATTGCCATGGAAAAAAGGAACTGTTTCATATTTGTTGTATTAAGTAATGTGTGTTAAGTATGTAGTTTGTAGTAGGTATCCGTCATAATACATACTACATTGTACAATTTAAAGGTTTCCGTTTATCGCATCCTGCGAACGATCGATGCCCCAGCTAAAGAAAGCACCAATGAAATAGAAACGCGTTGCCGGTGGTGTAATGGCTTGCCTGTACATACCGTTGTATGAATAATTGTAATTGTAAACCAAATTATAACCCAATACATTCGTTACGCTGGCGAACAAAACGGTGTTCGTCTTGGCGTTTGTTTTACCAACCGAAGGCACATAATAAGCACTTAAGCCAAGCGTGTTATATGCTTTTGTTTTGCCCTGATCTGCTAAGAAAAACTTAGTATCCGTGCTGTTCCATTGCATATTGTAGTAAGGTCTGCCGCTGGCAAAACTATACGTGGCGCTGATGCCGGTTTTCCATTTCATGATGAAGCGTTTTACAACAAGGGATACTGTATTTTTCGCCGCAAAATTTGGTGTTAGCTTACCGGGAAAATTCAGGTAATCGCGCTTCGTATCTAAGAACGAATAGCTGAGCCAGTAATCTAAATTCTTTATTGTTTTTTTATCTCTGAAAAACAGTTCCGCGCCGCGTGCATAGCCGCTGCCGCTGTTATCATAATTAGCATATTGATAGTTGATAGGAATCGTTTTTACAAGGTCATCATACTTTTTATAATAGGCTTCCACGCGAAAGATCCTGTCATTGCTGAGCTTCTGGTAATTGACGATATAATGCGTGGCTTTTGTGTAACCAAGATTTTTTGTAAAGAACAACTGGCTGTTCTCTGGTTTCTGATAAAAGATGCCATACGCCGCTGATACAGAAGCGCCTTCGCCTACTTTATAAGCCAGTGATATACGTGGTGCAATATTGGCTTTATCAATGATGGACGAATGCTCGAAACGCGCGCCCAGCTTGGCTGCCAGGTTATTTGTCATATAGATATCTGTTTCGGCGAACAATGCTGCAAGATTGTCTTTCAGTTTATAAGTATTTCCAAAAATGGTAGAGTGACTGACGCTGTTCCAATACTCACCGCCAAATCGAATAGCATTCAAACCGGATAATTTTTTTTCAAACACAGCCTTTGCCTGCGTTAAATTATCAAGTCTTGTGCTGGTAAAGTTTTTATAAGCCAGCCACCATTGCTTAGTCGTATCAAAATATTGCGGACTATTTTTTTGATCCTGTAATTGCTGGCTTACATCATCTTTATTGGTGCTGAAACTGCTGCTCAGGTTCATTTTCCAGCCATTACCAAAATTTTCGCGCCAGCTTAAGTTGTGATATGAATTGATGTTTTTGATACGGAATGCATCTTTCAAATTCAGGCTGTCAATATCAGGACGACGAAGTCCCAAATCGCTTGTGCCGAACGTGGTGTAGTACTTTATCATACCACCACTTTTTGTTTTAATGCGAAAGTTAGCATCACCATTATGAAGCTCCGGCATCTTAAAAAAGTCTGGTGTTTGTTTTATGATATTAAAGTAAGCCACAAGGTTCGTATAACCATAATTCACACCCCACGAAGCATCTTTTTTCTTATTTAAATATTGAATGCCACCGCCAACGAACAAGGGCGATAAAGATGCATTGGCTGACGTTTTTTCAGGTAAATCAATCGATTCCAAAATGACGGCTGCAGACAAAGCTTGTCCATATAAAGCCGAATAGCCGCCGGTGCTGAACACCGTTCCTTTAAATAAAAATGGCAGAAAGCGACCACGGCTGGCAATATCGGGAACGCTTGAGAAATAAGGATTGTTTACCAAAGAGCCATCGATGAATTGTTTGGTTTCATAGCCTGCGCCGCCACGTACAAACAAGCCTTCCTGCTCGCCAACCTGTTGTGCGCCGGGCAAGGTTTTGATGGCAGAAGTAATATCGGCATTGCCGCCGCCAACGGTTGCTACATCTATTGAAGTGAGAACGGTAACCGCACGTTTGCTATCGCCCGCAGCAAAAGAACCCGCGCTAACAATAACCGCTTTCAATTCGTTGATTTCTTCTTTAATGGCGAAGTTCATAACAATTGGCTCCGTGCCAATAGTTATATTTTGATTGACCGCTGTAAAACCAACCGCAGAAGCGGAAAGAATATGTGCACCGGCTTCCGTTGTGCTAAATGTATAATTGCCACTCGAGTCGGATGTAGTGCCGTCGTAAGTATCTTTTAATGTAATGCTTGCACCGATTATTTTTTTGCCACGCGCATCTTTTACAATACCAGAAATTTTTACCTGTGCAAACGAAGCAAAAGTTGTAAAGAAAGATATAATTAGAAGGAGTACCGGTTTCATAATTTGTAAAATGAGATAGCAAACGTAGAGTAGTTTATAATATAAACCAAATTATTTTGCAGGCTTTATTATGAGTGGTAGAAATTACCGGTAAATGAACGCTTGCATCCGGTATAGGAAGTAGGTTTGCATTTCAAATAATAATAAGCTGTGAGTTTTACAAAGTATAAAGCAACTTCTCTTTTTGATGGCTATCAAATGCATGAGGATAAAGCATTGGTTGTTGATGAAAATGGAATGATAGAAGCCATTATTCCGGCAGATGAAAACGAAGATAATGTGGTGCAATTGCAAGGTATATTGAGCCCGGGTTTTATTAATTGCCATTGCCACCTGGAACTGAGTCATATGAAGGGATTGATACCGGAAGGAACCGGTTTGATTGACTTTGTTTTTGCTATTGTAAGCAAGCGTCATTTTTCTGAAGAAGATATAAAAGATGCCATTGCAAAAGGAGAGGAAGAAATGCTGCGAAACGGCATTGTGGCTGTGGGAGATATCTGCAACACACCGCTTACTTTTCCACAAAAAAAACAAAGCAACTTATCTTATTACAACTTCGTTGAAGTTACCGGATTTGTACCTGAACTGGCGCAAACCCGGCTCGATAATGTATTGAACTTTTATCATTCTTCCGATCAGCTATCAACTGTCAGCCATCAACTAAAAACGTCTCTTGTTCCTCATGCGCCTTATTCTGTCTCCGAAAAATTATGGCTCTTATTGCAACCTTATTTTCAAAATAAAACAGTGAGCATTCACAGCCAGGAAACAAGCTTTGAAGATGAATTGTTTATTCAGGGCAGCGGCGATTTTACCCGTATGTACAACCTGATGAAAATGGATACCGGCTTCTTTTCGCCTTCGGGAAAAAGCAGCCTGCAGACTTATTTTTCAAAGCTGAACGGCGCGCAAAATGTAATGCTGGTGCACAATACGTTTGCAAAAGAGGAAGATATAGTGTATGCAAAAAAAGAAGCGGCAACTAATAATCAAAACCTGTTTTTTTGTCTTTGTATCAATGCCAACTTATACATCGAAAAAGCAGTGCCGCCTGTAGAGATGTTACTGAAAAATGAAGCTGATATTGTTTTAGGAACAGATAGTTTAGCCAGTAACAGGAGTTTAAGCATATTGGATGAAATCAAAACATTACAAAAGCAGTTTCCTTCTTTACAAAAAGAACAATTGCTTAGGTTTGCAACCTCAAACGGTGCCAAAGCGTTAGGTATGGAAGATAAGTTGGGAAGCTTTGAAAAAGGTAAACAGCCGGGTGTTTTATTGTTGAACGATGATATGAGCGAAGTGAAGAGATTGATTTAAAAACGAAATTCGAAATCCAATATAGAAGATTTGAAAAGACCATCTTCCTGATAAGCCATTTGATAATTTCCTTCCTGTAAAGAATAAGCTATTACATTTCTGTTTGTTGGATTCACAATAAAATATTCTTTTACGCCAGCTCTTTCGTACAAGCTTTTCTTTTGTACTCTGTCGCGGTTTTTGTCTGATGATAATACTTCTATAATCAAATCAGGCGCGCCATAAAAATAACCATCATCATGCAGAATGTGCATGTTTTCATTAGAGACATACATAACATCTGGCTGTACGGCTGAAATTAAATCTTCGAAGTAAACATCAACAGGAGAAATAGCAACCATACCTTGCTTGGTTTCTTCTAAATGATTGGCAATTCGCTGGAAACAAAGTCCTGCTAATTTTTGGTGGGTATATTTTGGTGCTGGCGACATATACAATACATTATCTATTACTTCACAAAGAGTTCCTTCCGGCAACATGCGAAATACATCAAGCGCTGTTTTAGGTACTTGTCCAATAATTTCTTCCATCACGTATCCTTTTTTCAAAAATAAAAAATAAAATCAACCCAACACTTCCTGCAAAACCGGCAGGCTCCGTATCTCGCCAAAATCCTGGATATGCAAAGCCATAAATTGCTGATACGCTCCGGTAAGTTGCCGCCTGATATTCCTGTTTAGCTGGATTGTTTCAAGGTCATTGTAGAATATAATATTCATAATATCGGAAGTTATTTTTGCCAAATCTCCATTGAGATAATATGGATGTTCAGGAATTTCTTCAGTAAATACACCTTCGCTCAAATCCAGTACCGGCGTGGCTTTGCTGTAATTTCCCTGTATCTGGAAGCCGAGTTCATTGCTAAGATGAAGTATAAAATACAATGGCAGATTAGCCGTAAATGTATCGGTGCCTTTATCTAATTGTTTCAGCGTATCTTCTATTAAATAAAACAATTCAGGATTGGCTTCGGGTTGCTTTAAGCTATGTGCAAGCAGTTCAACAATATACATTGCCACCGAGTTTTTAATCACATCAAACAATACATGCTGATATAAAAAGCTCCAGTTGTAATCGCGGATAAACTGCAGGTTCTTCAGTTCGTTATGATATACCACCAAATCAAGTATGGCAGCCGGTTGAAAATAAGTTGCTTTTCCGCTGCTCTTCTTACCACCCTGGCGCACGCCTTTTACAATGTATGTCTGCACGCCAAATAGTTCCGTATAAATAGTTGTCACCACGCTGGTTTCACCATACTTCACAGTGCGCAGCACAATGCCTTTTGTCTTATGCGTCATACTGCATAAATATAAGTTTTTCCACTCGCTTACCGGCGGCTATTTCCGCAATAAAAGATTAATGTTTCAACGTGTAAAGGCAGACCTATCGGGGCGTTTCATGCTCATGCTCAATGGCTCTTTCCACATGGCGGTCAGGAATAAGCCAGATGGTAGATTGAAAGAAGAACAGGAACAAAGAAATGTAGGGATTTACAAATGCCATCGGGATGGCTAACGCATCAGCCGACATTGAGATGGCCGCTTTTCCGGCTTGCCTTCGCAGCGCACTGCCCAATTCCTCAGACATAACACCACTTTGCAAAACGCAGCGTTGTAGAATAAAATAAGCAAAGCCGCACAGTAATGCAATAATAGCATACAGGATAATGGTATCCGGCGCAAAATGATTTTCACCCATCCAGCCTGTAGCCACCGGCACCAGCGATAGCCAGAACAAAAGATGAAGGTTGCTAAGCAAAATACCAGGGTTTACTTTCTTTACTGCATGCAATAAATGATGATGATTGCCCCAATAAATACCGATGAATAAAAACGAAACGATATAACTGATAAAAACGGGTATCAATGGTTTTATATCTTCCCAGCTTTCACCATGCGGCACTTTTATTTCGAGCACCATAATGGTAATAATAATGGCAAGAACGCCATCGCTAAAAGCTTCCAGCCTGGTTGTGGTCATATAATTAAATTGGCTTTGCAAAATATTAATAAAGATGGAACAAGAGCGGTGATGGCATAAGATACTTTTCTTTATTTGCGTTAGTATTGTAAAACCAACAGACAAAACTACCTGTGCGCCATATCTATCTACTCTTTCTTTTACTTATCACCGGCATTGTAAATGCATGCGCACAGTCTTATACCGGCTACGATGTATCATCTTACACAGGTGTATATGGTACGTTATTTAATCCTGCCAACCTATTAGATCATCGCGTGAAAGCTGATATCAACCTGTTTGGTTTTTCAACCGGCGTGCAAAACGATGTGCTGCTTATAGATGCCAACGATAAAGAAAACGGCGTTAAGGTTCCAAGCCCAATCAAACGCATCGGTCGCGGCAATGCTACATTCGATTTTATGGGACCTGGTTTTATGGTTCGGCTCAATGATAAAAACGCATTCTCCGTTACCACTCGTTTTCGTGCGCAGGGCAATGCCGATAGAGTAGATAACAACCTGCTCAATATTCTGCTGCAAGACGATCCGACTGTATTTAATAAAACCAGGATCAAACTAAAAAGCGGAGCTGTACAAGGCAATGCCTGGAATGAGCTTGCGTTTACTTACGCCACGCAAATCGGCATCACTGATTTTGGTGTGTGGAAGGCAGCCATTTCAATCAAAGCATTGGGCGGGCAGGGAGGCGCTTATCTTACTACAAACAACCTTTCTTTTACTTACGACGACTCTTTGCAAGTTGACGTACAACAGCAACTGAAGTACGGTGGCGCTGTCAATTCAACCGGCAATATCAACGTCAACTATTCCGATTTTATAGATGATTTTGAAGACAATTATCAATACAAGTTTTTTCGCCAGCCCGGCATTGGTGCGGATATCGGTGTTACTTACGAGTATCGCGATGTAATGCAGGTGTATGGCACCGATTACAATGCCGATACCCGCAACTATAAATGGAAAGCCGGTGCTTCTGTCAGCGATATTGGAAGCATCCGTTATAAATCATCGCCCAACTCTTACAACACGCATCTCAGCGGGCAAAAATACCTGTTTGAAGACCTGGTGATACCTGAAGATAGTACGACGCTTGTCAGTATTGCCAACTGGTACAAGCGCCAGTTTCCGGGCACAAAGTCCGACACACATTTCACCATGAATTTGCCCACAACCCTGCATCTTACATTCGACTATGCGTTCAATCCTTACGTCTCTGCAGCGGCTCATTTATCGCTTCCCGTTATCACCGCGCAACCTGCCTATTATACAGGCACGCATAGTTTAGCGCAACTTACCATTACGCCGCGTGCCGAGCTTTCCTGGTGCGGCTTTTACCTGCCAGTTACTTACCAGTTTGCCGGCGGTTTTCAAACGGGCATGGCGTTCCGTATTGGTCCGCTTACCATTGGCTCTGCATCGCTTATCAACATAGGTTTGCTGCGCAAAGGCAGAAGCGCCGATGGCTATTTCATCCTGCGCATTCCCTTCTTCAGATATCATCCTTACGAAACCGAGGAAACGCCGCAAAACATCAGATTCAACAAGCGCCAGCGAAAGATTTTTAACTGCGGAATGTAGGTGGTGAGCGGTGAGAAGTGAGCGGTGAGAAGTAAATGAAGAATACAGTTTTTGGTAACCATCGTTCGTCACTTTTGTCATCGACAGTTGTTGCCATTCCTGCTGCTTCGACACGCAGGAATGCTCACATCAACGTTCCGGGCAATGTTTGGGCTTTTTAAAACTACAAAAAAACTATAGCTATGGATAATTACAGCCGCGAAAAATGGTTCCGGATAATCTTACTTACCAATTCACAAACTCTTTAATTTTTGGATGTGTCAACAGTTTATATAGAAGTAAAAGACTACCAAATACTTTTAAAATAGCTCCTGTTATGAATAATGCATCAGCATACAACCAATGCATTATTTTAAATAGCGCGCCAACAAAATCAATGCAAAATCCGGCGATGAGCAAAATGAGTGCATGTTTTACTTTCATACTTTCAATTTAAAAATTGCTCACTCTTCTTTCTACTCTTAGGTCTTCGCAACTAAACCTACTCCGCCGGAAGTTCCTTCCTCCCCACATTCCAACCTTCTACTTCCACGGCTGCTGAAACGCCAGTTAACACCGGGTAATCTATCATTATTGTCTGTTGCTCGCCCGGCAAAACAGACACATAATTATCACTATAAAACGAAGGCAGAAGACGCTCTTTCGTTATTGAATTAATCACCGAAATGCGATTAAAAAATGCCACGGGGTTTCCTGCCGCGTTCGATAATGTTACCCTGATTTTTCCATTGCTTATTTTCACGGCTTCAATGTTCATGTCCACCTTCGCCATGTTCTGCAGACCACTGAAACTTCCATTTGCATCCAGTGTCCAATACAAATTATTACTGATAATTTGCTTGTTTAGATCAAGAAGCCTCAGCACCACAAAAGCACCCGAATCTTTTGCCGCTTCGCCCAGTTCGCGATGAATGGAATACACACGTTTCGTGGTTGTAGGCCCAATCTCAGAGAACACTTGTGTGAGCAGTTTCGATGCGCCTTTCATATCGTACAAAAAGATCTGCAGCATCATATCGCGGTGCGATTGAAATGTGTTGTTGGCAATCATTACCACGCTGTCGGCTGCGTTCATAAAAACATGCAGCGGCTCGCTGCCATTGCGAAGCCCGTACAAACAAGCATTCGGGTCGAGATAATAATCATACATCTGTCCGCGCATCGCTGTCCATGGGTTCTGCGTTTTCCAGATGATAACGCCGGTGTACCAATCCCACATGTGCGACGTAAATCCTTCCGCCAAACTACGATATTGATTGTAGTTGATAAGCTGTGCCTTCTTTGCAAAGTCTTCCGCGCCTGTTGCATTTCCGTACAGCGATATGTAATTATCGTAACCAATGTATTTATGATAATCCCACACCGAATCAACCGTTGACCTGCCATTGGCGAAAATGGGTGCGCGCATATTGCTGTCAGGAATAAAACGCTTCAAGCCTGCATAGTCATTCATACCCACAGAACCCACTTCTGAATTGAATGGATACGTCTTGGTGCCGAAGAAAGTTTTTACATTCTGAATGCCATACGGACCATCCCCATTGCCGCCTAAAAAGTTGTACGACATGCTATCCGAATTGGAGTAATCGATAAACCATCTCGTGCCATCCAGCGATGGCAGCAATGAATCTTTCAGCGAATGAAAAATATCTTCCGGCAGTGTTATCTCGTTGCCACCACACCAGATGGCAAGCGATGGATGATTGCGTATCAAACGAATCTGGTCGGCAGCAGAAAGAACATACAAATTATGATCGTCAGGATATTGCCTTCTTGTCCATTGATCGTCTTTCTTCATCGGGTCCACCCAGCGCCCGTTGCAATCGCCCGAGCCCCAAAAATCCTGCATCACCAGCAAGCCATATTTATCGCAGGCATCATAAAATTCAGGACGTTCTGTAATAGCGCCACCCCATACGCGAATGAGGTTTAAGTTCATGTCGCGGTGAAAGCGGATTTCCGCATCATAGCGCGCTTTTGAGAAGCGAAGCATGGCATCCGAAATAACCCAGTTGCCGCCTTTTATAAATATCTTTTGTCCATTCACATGCACTTCCATGCTGCGCGTTGTATTGTTCCATTGATTGCTTAGTTCCCTTACGCCAAACGCAAGGTTTTCTTCGCTGGAAAGAGAATTCGTATTGGTAACAAAGCGCACAGAGATATCGTATAAATTCTGTTCGCCATACCCATTCGGCCACCACAACTTTGGATTGTTTAAAGTATAGTCGGGCAATTGTATTTGCACCGCCGAATGAATGGGAACGATAACATTTTTCGAAATTGTATCTCTGCCGATAACATAATAAAGTTTGCCCGATACAGGCAGGTTGGTCACATTTTCCAGATCAGCAGAAGTCTTAATAGTTGCCGGCGACTGCATTGCCGCAGAAGGCAGGCGCACGCCGGGAACATCCGTAACTACATGAATATTTTTTACGGTTACGCTTCCTGTTTTTTCAATGAATACTTTATCCCAAATACCGGTGTTGCGGTCGCGTATTGGCTGTATCCAATCCCAGCCTGCCACATATTGATGCGTTACATTTTTAGCAATGGTTCCATCACCACCTTGTCCGCCATTTGGGTTGCCCACTTCGTCCGGCGGATATACAATTACCGCCAGCCTGTTGCTGCCTGTTTGCAATAAAGAAGTGATGTTGTATTCCTGGCTCAGGAACATGCCTTTGTGTACAACTGTATTTAGTTTTTTTCCATTAAAATATACATCGCAGCTATAATTGATGCCGCGAAATTTCAGCCATACCTGTTCACTGTTTGAAGCGCCTTCCTCGATGAAATCCTTGACAAACCAATATGTATATTTTTCTTTTCCGGCATCGTAAATGTCTGCAATCAGCTTGTTGTTCATGCCATAAAACGGATCGGGCACTTCGCCATTGGCAAGCAGAGTTGTAAGCACCGTTCCGGGTACCACAGCAGGCTTCCAGTCATCTGTTGAAGAAGATGGCGTAGATATTTGCTCTCCGCTTTGTTGTATAGTTGATGCTTGTTTGCACACCCAGCCGGTGTTTAGCTCGTAGCTGTTTTGTGCATTGGCGTACAATAAACAAAACAAGGACAGTAGAAAGAAAACCGAATGTTTATTCATCGCAGAAGCTGTTGCTGAAACAATTTTATGGTGGCAAAGTAAGAAGGATAAAGGATATTTTACCGGAAAACTGGAATGGGCTTTTGGTCAACGGCTATCTGCTTTTAGTTTGAAAAATTTGCTGTTGTTCCTGCAACTGATATATAAAGTTCTGTCAGGAATTTGTATCCTGAATATTACCCGGACTGTGTTTTACATCAGTATTTTTTTTGCCTTTATATCTGTTGTATCAGTTTTCAGCGTAGGGACAATGTAGCCACCTGTATCAATCATTGTCTTAGGGAACGCCGTTTTCAATTGCGTATAGCCGGTGCTGTCAATCCCGGTTTTATATATAAACAAAGATTGAAGCTTTTTATTCTTGTTCAGTCTTTGCATTTCTGCGACTGTTGTGTTTGTGTTTACAAGATTCAGGTATTGCAGATCCGATAGCGAAGCCAGTTGCTGAAGACCTTTATCGCTTATGAATGTGTTTGATACATCAAGCCGCATAAGGTTATCAAGTTTATCAATGTAAGGCATTACACTATCGCTTGCATTGGTGTTCGCCATCTTCGGCCAGATCAATTGCTTACTTAACTTTTGCAGGCTGTTCAATTGTTCTTTGGTAACGATTGAACCCGTAATGAAACTCGCCATCAAATAATTATTTCCCTGCGCGACAGGCAACACCAGAACATGCTGCGCTTTCAATTCATCAATGGCTTTTTGATCGCCGGCGGCAACAGGTTTTTCCGGGATATAGCTTTCGTTTTCTTTCTTCTTTACACCACTTTGCAGAGATAATAATATGGGTTTGATAATATCACTATAAACCTGCGCTTCCTGCGCATTAGCAACCGGTTTTATTTCCGTTGAATGATTACTGTCGTTGGAAAGATTCCGGCTATTGGTTTGGTAAGATAATCTGAGCCATGTGTAAGCGAGCCACCCAAATGTCCCGTAATCACTATCAACACAAACAAACCAATCGCCAACGGGTTCTTCGGTACTTCAAACTTTGGGTTGATTTCTTTTACATACAGCACAAACGAAACCACCGTAAGCACAATGGCTGCCGACATGTGATAGGAGACAAGAGTATCATCATAATCATCAACTGTAGAAAGCATATAACCTGTAATGCATGAGATTAATGCTGTTATGGCGCCGCACAGCAAAGTAACAGCCACAGCAGGTTGCAGAGCTTTATATTTCTCTTTGCCAACGGAGGATTCAAAATATGGATACGTTTTACAAAACGCAGTAACCTGGCTATAAGAAAACTAAAAACAACGTCATTGTAAGTCGCCGAAGCAATCTGTGCTATATGGTAAATACGGTTTGTGTAGAGTAAAGAAATCACAACTATTCACAAACAATTTTGCCACACAGTTCACAAATTGGTTCTTCCCTGCAATCACGAATTTGCTTGTCTTTTATAACAGTATCAGATTATTAAACATATATAAAGCTCTTCCCACAGAGCTTTCTTCTTTTATCACTTTCGTTTTCTCAGCCAATTCTTATTTTTACACAAATTCTGTCCATGGAGATTACGCCCGGCGCCTTGCTGCAAACCATCAGCACACCATCCGATATCAAAAAGCTCGACCGCATACAGCTTCACCAGTTATCTGATGAGCTACGGCAATACATCATTGACGTAGTCAGCGTTCATGGAGGTCACTTTGCAGCATCACTCGGCGTGGTGGAACTTACGGTTGCCCTGCATTACATATACAACACACCATATGACCAGCTCGTATGGGATGTGGGTCACCAGGCATACGGACATAAAATTCTCACCGGGCGCAGAAATATTTTTTCTACCAATCGCAAATACAAAGGCATCAGCGGCTTTCCGAAGCGCAGCGAAAGCGAGTACGATACATTTGGTGTCGGTCATTCCTCCACTTCCATCTCTGCAGCTTTAGGTATGGCAATGGCCGCCAAGTATAAAGGTGAAGATCGCAAATCCGTAGCTGTCATCGGCGACGGCTCCATGACTGCCGGAATGGCTTTCGAAGCTCTCAATCACGCCGGTGTTACCGATGCAGATATGCTTGTGGTGTTGAATGATAATGGCATTGGCATTGATCCAAACGTTGGCGCGCTCAAAGAATACCTGACTGACATCACCACCTCGCAGACCTACAATAAATTCCGCGATGAAGTATGGCAATTGCTTGGCAAATTACCTGTGGGCAAACGCTTCACCCGCGATATGGCAAGCAAGCTCGAAGCCGGCATCAAAGGCATGGTGAGCAAGCGCAGTAACTTATTTGAATCTCTCAACTTTCGATATTTCGGACCGATAGATGGGCACAACATTACCAAGCTTGTTGATACATTACACGATTTAAAAAACATTCCCGGTCCCAAATTATTGCACATCGTTACTGTAAAAGGCAAAGGCTACGCACTCGCCGAAAAAGACCAGACCAAGTGGCATGCGCCGGGATTATTTGATAAAGTAACCGGCGAGATTTACAAGAAAAAATACGACACGCCACAGCCACCTAAATACCAGGATGTGTTCGGCGCCACCATTATCGAATTAGCAGAAAAGAACAAAGCCATTATGGGCATTACGCCCGCTATGCCAAGCGGCTGTTCTTTAAAACCCATGATGGACCAAATGCCCGACCGTGCTTTCGATGTCGGCATCTGCGAGCAACATGCGGTTACACTAAGTGCCGGTCTTGCCACGCAAGGTTTGCGCCCGTTTTGCAATATCTATTCATCCTTTATGCAACGCGCTTTCGACCAGGTGGTGCATGATGTTGCCATACAAAAACTTCCCGTTATTTTTTGTTTAGATAGGGCAGGGCTTGTAGGAGAAGATGGACCTACGCATCACGGTGCTTACGACATTGCTTATTTCCGCTGCATTCCTAACATGATCATTAGTGCGCCGATGAATGAAGGAGAACTGCGCAACCTCATGTACACCGCGCAACTGGAAGAAACAAAGCTTCCATTCGTTATCCGCTATCCGCGCGGCGAAGGTGTGATGCACAACTGGCAAACACCTTTCGAAACTATAAAAATAGGCACCGGCAGAAAGCTGAAAGAAGGCAATGATATCGCGATTCTTTCCCTCGGTCATCCCGGAAACTTTACTACCACCGCCATCCGCGAATTAAGAACAGAAGGCATTGAAGCCGCACATTACGATATGCGTTTTGTGAAGCCTCTCGATGAAGAGTTACTACACGAAGTATTTGCGAAGCACACCAAAATTATCACCGTAGAAGATGGTACCGTAGCAGGCGGCTTTGGCAGCGCAGTATTAGAATTTGCGGCAGCAAACAATTATTCCGCAGATATAAAAATCCTTGGTATTCCTGATAAGATTGTTGAACACGGAACACTAAAAGAACTGCATGCTGAATGTGGTTATGATGCGGCTGGCATTGCGAATGCAGCGAGAGAAATGATAGGCGCAAAAGTGAGTGTAAAAGTAGCGTTGTTAGGGTAAGATTATCGTTGTTGCATGCAAATATAAACAGGGCAATACTTTCAAAAAAGTATTGCCCTGTTGCTTTATACATACTTCCCGATCACGGGTAACATTTTAAATTCCTTTTTCTCTATACGAACAATGAAAGCTGCATAAGCCAGCAGCAGCACCGAAGCAACGACTAAGCTAAATATGGTATTGCTCCACAAAAAAGACAGGAAATAATGAATGAAAAAGAGGATGATAACGATGACCAGATATGCTGACAATTTCTTCCACGCATACGGTATGTGATAATGCTTTTGGCCCCAGATGAAACTTATAATCATCATAGAAGCATAGCATAAAAAGGTAGCCCAGGCGCAGGCAACATAGCTGTACTTGGGTATAAACAGCCAGTTGATTAAGAACGTGATGATAACGCCTATTAAAGTAATGATACCGCCCGCAAATGTCTTGTTGGTGATTTTATACCAGATGCTTAAGTTGTAATAAATGCCAAGGCTCATATTGGCCAATAATAATATCGGCACCACTTTCAAACCTTCCCAATATTTAGGCGAGATAAAGTATTTCCATACAGGTATATACAGGCTTACTACAAGGAACATGACGGTGATAGTAAGTACAAAAAACTTCATGACCCTTGCATATACCTGCGGTGCATCTTTGCCCTCTGCCTGCTTAAAAAAGAATGGCTCAGCACCCATGCGGAATGCCTGTATAAATAAACTAATTAAAATAGAAAGCTTGTAGCAAGCATTATAAATACCGCGCTGGTTATCTGCGTAGCTATTGGCATGCGGTAGCCACCAGCCGAGCATCAGCCTGTCGAATGTTTCATTGACCATGCCACCCAAACCCGCTACCAGCATGGGCAGCGCGTAAATCATCATCTGCTTCCACAAAGCAAAGCTGAAAGAGAGATCGGAAGGAATGAGCCATTTTAATAACAGCAATAAGGTAAAAGCAGATTGCACAATGTTAGCCATCAGTACATAAGTGATTGGGTTTACATCAGGGCGATAAATCATCACAATCCACGAATTGCCGCCGCTTTGTTTGTATGCGTACGGGCAATAGATAACAAAGAATGCCGTCAAGCCTACATAAATAAAAATACCTGTCACTTTTATCAAGGCAAACAGCTTGGGATGCCCTTCATTGCGCAGCCTTACAAACGGTATGGTGCTGAAGGAATCCAGCGTGATAATGATAAGGCTAAGCTGTATCAGGAACGGAAAATCCTGCAGCGTTGTTACGTCAACGAGGAACGATTGATTGAACCATAACAACACCGAAAATAAGATTGTTGTTATCAGCAAACTGATAGAAGCCGTTGCGTTCACGGATGTTTTCAAATCCTTATTCTGTATAAACCTGAAATACGTCGTTTCCATGCCATACGTAAACAGCACATTCATCAGCGGCATGATGGAATATACAGCGCCCATCCTGCCAAAATCAGCCACAGAAACAATTGCAGAATACGTAAGAATGGGTGTAATCAGGTAATTAACAAACCGCGCCGCAATGCTGCTGACGCCATACCAGACCGTTTGCCCGGCGAGACTTTTTATACTCAAGAAAGAAGTTTTTATTGTTAATGGTCAATGGTTAATTGTCAATTGAAACAGCAAATTAACCATTAACAATACTCAATTTACAATACTAATATCCGTCGCCATCAATCATGTTGCCGATGGAGCCTAAAATGCTGCCTTCTTCTTTGCGCTGCACAGTACCATAGCTTAATATGCGCGATGCCAAACGACTTACGGGCAGCGTTTGTATCCAAATGGTTCCTGGTCCGCGAAGGGTGGCAAAGAACAAGCCTTCGCCACCAAAAATAGTATTGCGGATGCCACCGATAAACTGGATGTCATAATCAACGCCTGCAGTGAAGCCAACCAGGCAGCCGGTATCAATTTTTAGTAACTCGCCCGCCTGCAATTGTTTAGAAAATACATGACCGCCTGCATGCATGAAAGCCATACCATCGCCCTGCAATTTTTCCATAATAAAACCTTCGCCGCCAAACAAACCAGTGCCTAATTTTCTCTGGAATGCAATGCTTATACTAACGCCTTTTGCTGCGCATAAAAAAGCATCTTTCTGGCAGATGACGGTACCGCCCAATTCAGCCAGATTCAACAATATAATTTTACCCGGATAAGGGGATGCAAAGCTTACATGCTTTTTACCATAACCCACATTTGTAAAGGCTGTCATGAACAAGCTTTCACCAACCAGCATACGCTTGCCTGCACTCCAAAGTTTGTTGATAATACCATTGCCTTGTTGCTGACTGCCATCACCAAAAATGGTTTGCATTTGTATGCCATCGTCCATCATCAGGAAGGCGCCGCTTTCAGCAATGGCGGTTTCCTGCGGATCAAGTTCTATCTCCACATACTGCATTTCCTCGCCGATAATACGGTAGTCAATTTCGTGGTTCTGTATCATGCCTGGTGTATTGATTGTTAGTTAGAAGTTTGTTTTATATAAAATGAATACGGCGGTAAGCGGGTATTTCTTTAGTATAGCGTTTGATTAAACCGATGCATTTGCGGGGCATCTCACAACAAATTGTTCAACAACAAAAGTAGTTTTTATGAAACAACTTCTTGTTAAATGCACCTTATTCGTTTTGCTGGCTGTTAGCTTCTCTTCTGCTACCAATGTACCGCGCCGCGTGCAGGTCGTGTATGGGTGCCCGGCCATTGGATAAGAGAACGCAGAGGCTGGTATTGGTCGCCGGTTATTGGAGAAGAGCCTAACCGTTTGTTTTCACCCATTCCTGCTGCTTCAACACGCAGGAATGCTCCCATCAAGGTTCTCCGGGCAATGATTGGGCTTCATTAAAACAAATGGTCAACCTTTATTTAAAAAGATACATCAGCAATAAGCCAATCTATTTTATCAATTTTCATAGCCGTGAAACTGTTGATTTAATCACCGCCAAACAAAATATTGCCTTTAAAAAAACTTAAAAACATAACCGAAATATCTGCGACCTTAAAATACGATTAAAAAGAGATTATATCTGGCTTAAAATGACCGGCCATTGTTTTTTCACACATACGGTCTCTGTAATTTACACTCATTCCGAAAAAGGAATAGCAAAAAAAATCACAGTCACATCATTTAATTTCTTAACAAAATTATCCGTATCGTATGAAAATCGACGTAATCTCAACAGGGCTTCTTTCTGCCATTTTGCTTTCTCTGCAGTTGGTGTCAACACGTGTTGCCGGCAAGCTTATGCAACCATTTGTAAAAATGATGTTACGCCTTTGCATGCCACCGTTTATCTACCGCTTTATGATGCAATAATTAGTACACGTAGTATATCTGATAGACTTTGGAAATAAGCCAGTAGTAATTGGCAAATGATGATGCCCAAACTTTAATTGAAGTAGTAAAAAGAATTAAAAAAGAGGCTGTCTCAAAAGTCGGGACAGCCTCTTTTTTATTCGGATACCTGATGGAGAAAGTTGTCGTTTAAGCGATTCTCAAAGCCTTCATTTTACTTTTGAGTCAGCCTCTTTTAATGCAAAAGATAATCTCTGCACACAACAGCAATTTATTGTTAGCTGCAATTTTCCCGAGCTATTACTACTTGACAGACAACTAAGAATTTGACTACATTGCAGCAAAAATTATAAGACTTTTTGAAAGTTGAACAGAACATACAAAGATTAAAATACTTGCTGTCATTGCTAAAAATGTCAGTTGACGAATTATTGCCTATAATTAGCGTAGGGCTAAAGACGCCTATTACAAGAGAACAGGTTTTTACGGCAAATATTGAACTCGGCTATTTAAAAAGAATTGACAAAGTTTTCAATAAAGGAATTCACTACTATTTGGATCCAAAATCACCAGAGATTTCAAAGGATGCAAGTATCTTTTTCAGAAAGAATAAATTTGATGTTGACCTAAATTTGGGTGCAAGAAAAATCGTCAATCACTTTGAAGAATTTAAAATTTCACTTTCTGCCATTGCCGAACTTTCAGATGTTAAGTTTGAAAGGCAATTACCTGTTTTTAAGATTAGTAACAGTCCTAAAAATGTAGCAAGTGAAATTAGAAAAGCTATTACACCTGAGTTCAAAGACAAACCAAAGGAATATTTAACTGAACTAATAAAAAAATTATCCGAAAAAAATATTTTGGTTTTTGAATTTGTAGAAACTTGGAACAAGAAAGATAAAGCTAATATTGATGGCTTTTTCCTTAAACAAAATGTTATCGTTTTAAAAAGACACCAAATTTCATTCAAAAGAGAAATTTTTACTCTTGCTCACGAATTAGGGCATTATCTTTTGGACGAAGAAGAAATTGATAAAATTGAATATGATGATTTAGGCAATCAAAATTTATCAAAAATTGAAAATTGGTGTAATGACTTTGCATACTACTTTTTAAGTGGGGAATTTGAAAAAGTAATTGAAGCTATTGACAACTCAAATGCTCAAAATGATTACAACATTGATTTAGTTCAAAGCATTTCCGAAAAAACTCATTTAAGTAGAATTGCGATTTTTACCAAGTTGTTACTGCTTAATAAGATTAGTCCAGCAAACTACAAAAAAGTAAGAAATGAATTTGAAGAAGAGTTCCGAATTAAAAATGAAGAACTAAAAAAGCAAAGAGAATTAGATAAGCAAAACGGAACCAATGCAGGAGGCTCAACACCAGTTCCAATCAAATCACCACTGTTAGTTTCAACTATTCAAACAGCATTTTACGAAGGCGTAATTAATGAGTATGAATTTTGTAAAAAACTAAATATCAAACCCGGAAAAATAGACAGTTTCCTCTATGAAAGTAGTAATTGATACCAGCTCACTATTGTCGTTGGTTCGTTATTACTTGCCATTTGACAAACAGAGAATATTATTTGAAATCGTAAAAGCAAAAATAGCTAGTAGCGAAATCTTAGTTATTGATAAAGTAATTGATGAATGTGAATATACCTCCAAAGGAATTGTATTAGAAACTCTTTCATTTCTTATTGACAAAGCCTTTAATCAAACACACAAACTTCCACTTAACACAGAGTTTATTCTTCCACCTGCACCTGCCAAATTTTACAGAATGGTAGATAACAATTTCGTAGTTGCAGTTCAAAGAGCAAGGCTGAATGAAACACAATATGATTCGTTGAAAAATGACTTTATGAACTCTGCTGATATGAAAATAATATTGACAAGTTTGAATCTTAAAAAGGATAATCCAACAGAAGATATATTTCTTGTGACAGAAGAAACGGAAGTAAGCAACGATAATAAAGTCTTTAAGAAAATTCCTGCAATTTGCTTGCAGTTAGACTTACAGACAATAAACGTTCAACAACTCATTGACAAATTGGAAGGCATCAAAATTGAAATCAAATAAAACTGCACCTAACAAAAGTATTGCTGCAAGCGGGGCAGACACAGCGCAGCATCAGCAGTAGTTTCGCTGTTCAGCTTTAGTTCCAGCGCGACAAAACGCAGGGGAGCATTGGTAGTAAATATCAGCAATAAAATATTAATTGAGCTTCGGTTATCGGCTGACACGGCGCTATTATCCCACCTGCAAGACCCTCCGCCGGAGCCACACCGTTTGCTGAAAGCACAACCTCCGCTGACGCAGTTATCTTTCGCCAGCACACCCAAACCACCTGCCAAAGGCGCGATTCTTGCACCGCCACCCGTTCACCATCCGTTACCGCATGTTCTACTATTACCAGCTTCGCAATCATCATTACAAAACCGAAAGCCTGCCCCTCATCCTCTGTCCCCTGTGCCTTAGTGCCGGTGGCATCAGCATGAGCATCCAGCAAAAATATTATTGGATGATAGGTCCAATGTCGCCTTCCTCTAAATATGCCATTGCCTGGTGCGCTCATTGCAACAACTACATCCCCAAAGTAAAGTGGACCGACGAAATGGACATCTTCTTCACCCGCCTCAAAAGAGATATTAAAACACCCCGACGCCTCTATCGCGGGCTCTGGGTAATGCCTTTAATATTGGTTGCTTTTGTTGGCACTATCCTCCTCGTCATCAACATCAGCAACAGCAACCACCAAAGCCGCGCTGCCGCTGTAAAAGAAGCTGTACTGCACCCGCATCCAGGCGACATCTTCCAGGTGATTCAGAGCGGCGGCAATAGCAATAACTCTGCGGTGTACACCTACTTTAAAGTAGACCATGCCGACGGCGATAATCTCTACCTCATTCCTTCCACCGTACAGAAGCCCGACATGACAGACTGGGACAATGTACCCACCGAAGCGGGTGCCTATACAAAGCCACCGCTGGTGATTTCCCTTTCAAAAACAGACGACGGTGATATGTTTACCTACGGCGACAACGGAAGGGAGTACGGAATTGTGTATGGTGTGTGGAAGAACGGCGAACTAATCAAAAAATATTAAACGATGGCATTTGAAGATCATAAACAACGAGTCCCGGACAGGAAGATTAACTGGGCAGACTATGAGTACATAAACAAAGGCTCGCGGCAGCCGGGGCGCGGGCTCATCTTTGTTACCCTTTTTGCCGTGGCTACATGGTGGTTTGCCTGGGTGCGCTGGCATGATATGGAAGAAGCGGAGAGGAGCGGCTCAACCCTTTCTATGAGCTCGCTGGAATGGGGGCTATACAAGACAGGCGGTAAATGGGCAATGCCGGTGCTGTTTACATTGTTGGGTGTTTTTTTTGTCTGGCTCGGCATCCGCAATTATTTCCGTCTGAAGAAGATGAAGGAAAGTTGATACGGGAAGATACAGGTGGACTTCCAAACGTAACGCAGTTCAGTCAAAAAATTAAAGAGTTTACATCTATGTGCTGCTGTCGGAATTAGTGTCCGGGTCTACAAAACAAAAATGCCTTGCTATTGTATAGCCAGGCATTAAAAATACGCTTATAAGTTAATTAGCTATTTTTTCATCCCCAACATCTGCTGCAGTATGTCAACCTTTTCCTTCTCACTTTTCACCAAAACCTCGTATAATCAGACTGCAATTACAGCAACTTCAGAATCAGCTTTCAGCTATCTATCATTATCCGCATCATCGACAATAGATTTATTGTCACAAATATCTGATAACATTTTGATTGTTAAACCCAAACCTCATTCGTGCACCCTGCCACATCCTCCAAATTATGAATTAACCTTACTTAATTTAAAAAAAGTTCTTGCGCAACTCTCACAACACGTTCAGCAGCTTTCATAAGCACTTCTACTGGAAACACACCCGCTGCTTGCATTATCATCTGGTTGGCATCCGCACTCTCACACAAAGCACAAAAAAAGGCCGGAAGCATATTGCTTCCGGCCTTTATATTTTCAAAACAGATAAAGACTATTCTTCATCATCAAAGCTCATTGCTTCCTTCGTTGTCGCCAGCAATTCGTACTCTTCTTTGCTGCCTACAATCAGGTTATCGAACTCACGTAAGCCCGTACCTGCAGGTATCGCATGACCGGTAATTACGTTCTCCTTCAAGCCAAGCATATCATCCGCTTTGCCCTGGATGGCAGCCGAGCTAAGTACCTTCGTTGTTTCCTGGAACGATGCTGCTGAAATCCAGCTCTGCACACCCAGCGAAGCTTTCGTAATACCTAACAGAACCGGTTGTGCTGTGGCAGGCTGCGCATCGCGCACTTCCACCAGTTTCTTGTCGGCGCGGCGAAGAGCAGAGTTTTCCTCTCTCAGTTCACGCACACTTACAATCTGACCAGCTTTCAGTTTGCCGCTTTCGCCTGGCTCTGTTACTACCTTCTTATCGAAGATGCGGTCATTCTCTTCGTTAAAATCAAACCTGTCTTCCAGGTCTTCTTCCAGGAAGCGCGTATCACCCGCATCAACAATTTCAACCTTCTTCATCATCTGGCGAACGATCACTTCAATGTGCTTGTCGTTGATCTTTACACCCTGTAAACGATATACTTCCTGAATCTCATTCACCACGTATTCCTGCACAGCGAACGGACCTTTAATAGAAAGAATATCAGCCGGCGCCGTCTGTCCATCAGACATAGCCGCACCTGCTTTTACAAAGTCACCATCCTGCACCAGTATCTGGCGCGTTAATGGAACCAGGTATTTTTTTACCACGCCATCTCTCGCTTCCACGATGATTTCGCGGTTACCACGTTTTACATTACCAAACGCTACCACACCATCAATTTCGCAAACAATAGCCGGGCTGCTTGGGTTACGTGCTTCGAACAGTTCTGTTACACGTGGCAGACCACCGGTGATATCACCAGACTTACGCATGGTACGCGGAATCTTCACAATTACCTGTCCCGCTTTTACTTTCTCACCATCTTCAATGATGAGCCGGCTACCAACCGGCAGGTTATAATTGCGGATTTCAGCGCCTTCTACGATGATACCCGGAATCTTTGTTTTATCTTTTGATTCGATAATCACTTTATCGCGGTGACCTGTTTGCTCATCGGCCTCTTCACGGAACGTGAAGCCGTCTGCAATGTTTTCAAACTTGATCTCACCCGCCATTTCAGATACCACGACGTTGTTGAACGGATCCCAGGTACACATTACATCACCTTTCTTTACTACCTGCCCGTCTTTCACGTTCAGCGTAGCACCATAAGGAATGTTGTTGGTAACCAGAAGACGGTCGTTCTTTACGTCCATGATACGCACTTCACCGGTACGACCGATAACGATCATTGCCTTTTGGCCTTCATTGTTCAGCGCTTCAACGGTACGTAAACCATCAAACTGGATGGTACCATCGAATTTCGCCGGCAATGTAGATTCAATGGAAGAAGAACCCGCAATACCACCCACGTGGAAGGTACGAAGCGTTAACTGTGTACCCGGCTCACCAATCGATTGCGCCGCGATGATACCAACCGCATCACCACGTTGTGCTGTATAACCGGTAGCGAGGTTTTTACCATAACATTTTACGCACACACCGCGCTTGCTTTCGCAAGTTAGTACGGAACGGATTTCAACCGTTTCAATACCGATTTCTTCGATGGCGTGAGCAATGTCAACCGTAATTTCTTCGCCGGCGCCAACCACAACTTCATCAGTCAGCGGGTTAAATACATCGTGCAAAGAAGTTCTGCCGATGATTCTATCTGCCAATGGCTCAATAATATCTTCGTTATCTTTTAATGCCGTTGTTGCAATACCACGAAGCGTTCCGCAATCTTCTTCGTTGATTACCACATCCTGCGCAACGTCAACGAGACGACGGGTTAAGTAACCGGCATCGGCTGTTTTCAAGGCAGTATCCGCAAGACCTTTACGGGCTCCATGCGTAGAGATGAAGTAATCCAATACGTTCAAGCCACCTTTAAAGTTAGACAAGATTGGATTCTCAATAATTTCAGAACCGGATGAACCGCTCTTACGAGGTTTTGCCATCAAGCCTCTGATACCAGCCAACTGTTTTACCTGCTGCTTGCTACCACGCGCACCGGAATCGAGCATCATATAAACAGAGTTGAACCCTTGTTTATCGGTTGCCATTTCGCGGATGAGCGTTTCTGTCAAACGGGTGTCTACGCGGCTCCAGATATCAATAACCTGGTTGTAGCGTTCGTTGTTGGTGATTAAGCCCATGTTGTAGCTTTCCCACACTTCATCAACTTCCACCTTTGCGCCTTCTAGTAATTCGTTACGTATTTCAGGGATGATCAAATCATTTATACTAAATGATAAACCACCACGGAACGCCATACGGAAACCAAGCTGCTTAATATCGTCGAGGAATTTGGCTGTTTTAGGAACGTCGGTAATCTTGATGATGTCACCGATGATTTCCCGAAGACTTTTCTTCGTGAGAAGTGCATTTATATAACCCACTTCAGCCGGAACGTGCTGATTAAACAACACACGGCCAACCGTTGTATCAATGAGTTTTTTCTTCAATTCACCACCTTCACGCACATTCGCTCTCACTTTAATGTTAGCGTGCAGGTCAACCTGGTTTTCATTATACGCAATAAGTACTTCTTCCTGGCTGTAAAAAGCTTTTCCTTCACCTTTTACTACTAAATCAGCCGTGGTTTTTTTGCCTTTGGTAATATAGTATAAACCCAATACCATGTCCTGCGAAGGCAGCGTGATTGGTGTACCGTTCTGCGGGTTCAATATGTTGTGAGAAGACAGCATTAATAACTGTGCTTCCAAAACTGCAGCCGCGCTCAGTGGAACGTGTACTGCCATCTGGTCACCATCAAAATCGGCGTTGAACGCAGCCGTTACCAACGGGTGAAGCTGGATAGCTTTACCTTCCACTAACCGTGGCTGGAATGCCTGAATTGACAAACGGTGCAGCGTTGGCGCACGGTTCAGCATTACAGGATGACCTTTCAATATGTTTTCGAGGATGTCCCAAACGATGGCTTCTTTTTTATCAACCAGTTTCTTGGCAGATTTCACCGTTTTTACCACACCGCGTTCAATGAGTTTGCGGATGATAAACGGCTTGAACAATTCAGCCGCCATATCTTTTGGTAAACCGCATTCGTGCATTTTTAATTCAGGACCTACTACGATAACCGAACGACCGGAATAGTCAACACGTTTGCCCAATAAGTTCTGACGGAAACGACCTTGTTTGCCTTTCAATACGTCCGACAATGACTTCAGCGCGCGACCACCTTCTGCTTTTACAGCGTTAGATTTACGGCTGTTATCAAACAAGCTATCCACTGCTTCCTGCAGCATACGTTTTTCATTACGCAGGATTACTTCCGGCGCTTTGATTTCCAACAAACGCTTCAAACGGTTGTTGCGGATGATAACGCGGCGATACAGGTCATTCAAATCAGATGATGCGAAACGACCGCCATCCAAAGGAACAAGCGGACGAAGTTCCGGTGGAATAACCGGGATATATTGCATTACCATCCATTGCGGCTGGTTCGTGATACGTGTAGAAGCATCGCGGAACGATTCTACAACGCTCAAACGCTTCAGGGCATCTGCCTTGCGCTGCTGCGAAGTTTCGTTGGCAGCGGCATTGCGAAGCGTAAAGCTTAAGCCATCGAGGTCAATGCGTGCCAGCAGGTCGTGAACCGCATCGGCGCCCATTTTCGCAATGAATTTTTGCGGGTCTTCGTCCGGCAGAAACTGGTTGTCCTTCGGCAGGTTATCAATAATGTCGAGATATTCTTCTTCTGTCAGCAGGTCGCCCGGCTGCAAGCCTTTGTCTTCGCGCACGCCAGACTGAATTACTGCATATCTTTCATAATATACAATAGTTTCCAGCTTTTTAGAACTCATGCCGAGCAGGTAGCCAATCTTGTTTGGAAGGCTTTTAAAATACCAGATGTGAACTACGGGAACCACAAGTTTAATGTGCCCCATACGTTCGCGGCGCACTTTCTTTTCAGTAACTTCTACGCCGCAACGGTCGCAAACGATGCCTTTATAACGAATGCGCTTGTATTTTCCGCAGGCGCACTCATAATCTTTTACCGGTCCGAAAATACGCTCACAGAACAAGCCGTCTCTTTCCGGCTTGTATGTGCGGTAGTTGATGGTTTCCGGCTTTAATACTTCGCCAAAGCTGCGCTCCAGAATGCTATCCGGGCTTGCCAATCCAATAGTGATTTTGGAGAAGCTGGCTCTGGGACGATTGTCTTTTCTGATTGCCATATTAACGTTAGAATTTTTTGTGACGGCTATGATGTATTTTGAAGTCTGTACGACTATTCAGGTTTCTGTTTCGTGTTATACAAATAAATAATTGCAGAGAATCCTGTTTGCAATTTCGGGGGCGGAAGTATTATTTGTTTTTAAACAAAACCACCCAAGCCCTTTTAAATCACATTAGTTTTTCTGCAAAAATTAGAACTGAATAAATCGAAGATTGATGCCTGAGAGGTTGGGAGATTCCAAAATACATAAGTCGGCAAAAATATGAAGATTCTATAATAAAAAAAATTGAAATCATAAAATTTTCCTTTAAAATTTTTCAAAGACAAATTTTAATTTCGGAATTGCTTTGATTGTTTCATTTTCGCTCCTGTTTTTATGAACAGGAATCCCGGTGTCTTAAACTTATTTGTTTTGGGTTTACAAAGTTTTCCATCTATTGGAGGTTTGTTTACGAATACTTATTGGTAGTTAATTTTACTGCATTTCGAATGCCGGGGTTTTTGTTAGTGAGGAAGAAGGATATAAAGAATTGGATGTGAGCGTAGTTTGTACTGTTGACTGATATTTATTGTAAAACAAATTATATTAGATTTCCAATTTTACTTGTCCTAAGATGAATTCAAAGAAAATCCTGGTTCTTGATGATGACCTTGACATCCTGATTGTTGTGCAGCTTTTATTTAAAGTAAAAGGTTTTAACGTAATGGCAATTTCGCATTGGGAAGAGATTTATGAAAAGATTGAAACATTTCAGCCTGATCTGATTCTTCTTGATGTGCTGCTGTCGGGAAATGATGGCAGGGATATTTGTAAAGTGCTTAAGAAAAAGCCGGATACAAAGAATATTCCTGTAATTCTTTTTTCAGCCAATCCGGCTGTGGAAAAAACAGCTTCTGAGTGCCTGGCGAACGACTTTGTACATAAACCTTTTGAAGTAAACGACCTGATGAAAACGATCAACCGGCATCTTGAAGATTCGGGACAAGGTTGATTGCTGTTTAGTTCGGGAATGCCAGGGTGATAAATTATATAAACTCTTCTGCCATTAAACCTATCGTTTTATTAACGGGATAGAAAGAAAGTATTTTTTCAATTACCCGTTCCACAACGGCATCCGGGCAGCTTGCACCGCTGGTGATGAGTATTTTTACAGGTGTAACATCCGGTAGATAATTATGAACGAGTTTTTCATCTTTTGTTCGCCAGTTGCAGTTAATGATTTCTTCATTTGAGATCAGCTTGATGGCATCATCAATGAAATAAGTTGGTAATTTCTGCTCACACAATTCCACTAAATGTGAAGTGTTGCTGCTATTATAACCACCTACCACAATTGCAATATCAGCCGGCGTTTGTAACATTCCTGCTACAGCACTTTGATTATCGTTGGTGGCATAGCAAAGTGTATCGCGCGTATCGGCAAAATGTAGATGAATCGTATCTTCGGTAAGGGCGTAATGATTCATAATTATGCTGCGCAGATAATCGGAAATTTCCTGTGTATCTGTCGCCAGTTGTGTGGTTTGGTTGACAACACCTATGCGCTGCAAGTCTTTGGTTATATCAAAGCCTTGCGAAAATCTGCCTTTGAATTCGGTATAAAATTCCCCCGGTTGTTTTTCGCCGGTCATATATTTCGCAAGTCCGGCCGTTTCCTTCATGTCATTTACCACAATGGTCGGTGTGTTGGACGAAGCGTGTGAAAATGTAGCTCTGGTTTCTTCATGTTTTGGCTTGCCATGAACCACAATGCTGTAACCCTTTTCAGCAATTTGCTCGCTGCGGTTCCATACCTTTCTTACAAACGGACAAGTGGTATCGTATAACTCGGTATGGATTCCTTTTTCATTCAGGAGAGCTTGAATTTCAAGGGTCGTACCAAAGGCAGGAATCAACACAACATCATTTGCTGTCAAATCATTGAAAGGAATGAGTTGATTGCCATAAGTGTCCTGCAAAAATTGGATACCGCTCTTTTTTAAATCTGCATTTACCTGCGGGTTGTGTATCATTTCGCTCAGCAAAAAAATGCGCTTCCCTTCATTTTCGGCAATCGTTTTAAAAGCAATGTCTATTGCATTTTCTACACCATAACAAAAGCCAAAATGACGGGCAAGATAAATCTGCACCGGACCAAAATCAAGAAGCGTAGGAGAAAAATCTTTCTTCAGCCGGTCTGCAGCTTTGCGCTTGTTTTTGATGGCGCCAATTAACGGGCTGCGATAAATGTTTGGAACAACAAATGTTTTCATGAAAAAGCGAAAAAGTCAAAAAAGAATCTTCAAAGAGATAGCCTCACTTATCGTTCATAACTTATAATTCCGATCACCAGTTGCCCATATGTTCTTTCACAATGCGCTCCGGAGATTTTGCCTGGTTAATCTGCCAATCAGGATCATAGCTTACAAACCAGCTCAGCCATAACGAACGTGATAATCGCATCAGGATGGGTTGCAATAAAAGCAGGAGAACAGAATTGACACCCAGGTACCAAAATAAACTGTTATCGTAGATAGAAATGCCAAGCACTACCCACCAGGCAATAAACATGGCTATTGAGAACGCTACTCCAATGGCATAACTTACATAGCTGGTGCCATAATAAAAGCCAACTTCAATCTCCGTTTGCTGGCCGCAAACCGGGCATTTCTCATTCATCCGTATGTACTTGCTTTTCTTTAAAGCGTAAGGGTTATGACTTTTAAAAAGATTGCCTTTACGGCATCGCGGACACTTGTTTCCCAGCACGCTGATGAGATAACCGGGTTTTGCTTTCTTCTCACTCATAACCTGACTGTTTTGCTTTGCAAAGCTAACCAAAAAGGAAGCACGGCAACGTTAATTGAATCAGGCTATAATCTTCTCCATACCTGTGCTGCGCGAGCCTTTAATAAGAATATACGCATTGGTAATGTGCTGCTTCTGCAGCCATTCCCTCGCTTCATTAGCACTGCCGAATTGCAAATAAGGATGAATGATGTCATCGAAATATTTACCTACCAACACAACATTTGTAAAATGATATTGATTGATTAAATCAACGATCGCTTTATGTTCTGCAATACTGTTAGCGCCAAGTTCTGCCATGCTGCCAAGCATCAGGATTTTGCCGCCTGCTTTTATGTTGGCAAAATTTTCAATCGCCGCTTTCATGCTGGATGGATTGGCATTGTAAGCATCGAGAATAATTTTATTACCGCCCTTTTCTATTAGTTGTGAGCGGCTGTTGGATGGCGCAAAGCTTTCAATCGCACTTTTTATTTTCTCTTCCGGCACGCCAAAAAATTTACCGGCAGCTATGGCGCATAATACATTGGGCAGGTTATAGTTGCCTACAAGTTGTGTTTGCACCGGCGATAAAGAAAATCCTTTGGTAAAATCAACCGCCAGAAATGAGCTGTCTTCTTTTGCCTTCCCGGCCACATCGCCATTTTGTGTTCCGTACCAGTAAATATTATTGATGCCGCGGCTCATATTGTGCAGGTAATCATAGTCGTCAAACACAAACAGGGAGCCGTTTGTAGTACGTATATAATCATACAATTCGCCTTTGCCTTTGCGCACGCCTTCTATACTTCCAAACCCTTCCAAATGTGCTTTGCCACAATTGGTGATGATGCCGTGGGTAGGTTGTGTATACTCACAATAGCCAGCGATCTCGCGCAGATGATTGGCACCCATTTCAATCACTGCCATTTCCGCATCAGGCTTCACTTTCAGGATGGTTAAAGGGATGCCGATATGATTGTTCAGGTTCCCCTTCGTGGTATATGCTTTATAGTGAGATGACAGCACCGCATGAACCAGTTCCTTTGTGGTGGTTTTACCATTGCTTCCCGTGATAGCAAGGAAAGGAATGGTGAATTGTTCGCGGTGATGTTTAGCCAGGTTTTGCAGGGTTTCCAATACATCATTTACCAATAACAGCCGGTCATCGTCTTCTTCGCCTTTTTCATCAATTACAGCATACGCAGCGCCTTTTTCCAGTGCTTGCCGTGAAAATAAATTGCCGTTGAAATGATCTCCTTTCAAGGCAAAAAACAAATCTCCTGACTGCAATTGTCTTGTATCGGTTTGTACCGACGGATGTTGCTTATAAATGGAATACAACTGTTCTATAGATATCACGAATACAAAAATTAAGAAGCGCACAAGGTAAGAAACGTAAGCATTCCGGCGGTTTTCGGGATTGACTGACTACCTTTTCCTAAGTAACTAACAATTTTCTTAAAAAAAATGGGAAAGATTTTGTTTTTCGGAAATTTATGTAACATTGCAACAGAAATACAGAAACAAGGCTGATTGGTTTCAATCAATTTTTCTCTCAGCTCGCCAAACGTTTCGTTTTTAAAATCAAGCAATTTTATTTTCAGTTTACGAAATCCGGATTAATCCCATTTATCTGATTTTCTTTTATTCCATCTTATGTACGACATTTTGCAGTTAAACGACATGTTGGTGCCGGAGTTGCAGGACATTGCCGAGCAGCTAAGCATCCCAAACACTAAAAAATTAAATAAACAAGACCTGGTATACAAAATACTTGACAGCCAGGCATTGGAAGGAAATGCTGCACCGGCTGCGCCTGCTGAAAAGCCACGCCGCAAACGCACTGTGAAGGCCGCCGCCGAAAGCACTGCGCCAGTCAATGATTCAGCAGACAGCACAGACAATATAAATACAGTGCAGGCTGACAATACCGCTGCCGAAAGCACAACGGCCGACGAGCCGGCAAAACGCCGCAAACGTAAGCCTGTAGCCGCTCCTGTGTCAGCAGATAATAATATTGAAAATGATGATGCAAATAGCACCGGCAGTGTAGAAGACAGCAATGATGATTCTTCATCGCCTTTAAATGATACCGACGTTCCCGTTATATCACCTGCTTTTCTTGCCCTGCTGAATGGCAGCGGTAACGACACTTTTGTAAGTGAAGATGTGAGCGATGATGATTTTGATGAGGCTGAGGAAGACGACGAAGAGGATGAAGAGCCGGAAGAAGTAATTGTTAAACAGCCGAAGCCGGCTTATAACAAAAGAGAGCCTGCTTTCAACATCGAGTTTGATGGTGTTATTACGGGTGAAGGTGTGCTGGAAATGATGCCGGATGGTTATGGTTTCCTTCGCTCTTCCGATTATAATTATCTCTCTTCGCCGGATGATGTATATGTATCGCCATCGCAGATAAAACTCTTTGGTTTAAAAACAGGTGATACCGTAACCGGTACTGTTCGCCCGCCGAAAGAAGGTGAGAAATATTTCGCCTTATTAAAGGTAGAAAACATCAATGGCAAAAGCCCGGATGAAGTAAGAGACCGCGTTCCGTTTGATTACCTGACGCCCTTGTTTCCCTTTGAAAAGCTGACTTTATTTACCACACCAGGCAATTACAGCACACGTATTATAGACCTGTTTTCGCCTATCGGAAAAGGTCAGCGCGGGCTAATAGTAGCGCAACCGAAAGTAGGTAAAACGGTATTGCTGAAAGAAGTAGCAAACGCCATTGCTGCCAACCATCCGGAAATATACTTGATGGTGGTGCTGATAGATGAGCGCCCGGAAGAAGTTACCGATATGGAACGCAGTGTAAAAGCAGAAGTGATCGCTTCTACATTTGACGAGCCGGCTGACAAGCATGTGAAGGTATCTGCCATTGCTTTGCAAAAGGCAAAACGCCTGGTCGAATGCGGTCATGATGTGGTTATTTTACTTGACTCCATCACCCGTTTGGCAAGAGCTCATAACACAGTTGCGCCTTCCAGCGGCAAGGTATTAAGCGGTGGTGTGGAAGCCAACGCAATGCAGAAGCCAAAACAATTTTTTGGTGCAGCACGTAAAATTGAAAACGGTGGTTCATTAACCATTCTTGCCACAGCATTAATTGATACCGGCAGCAAGATGGATGAAGTAATCTTTGAAGAATTTAAAGGTACCGGCAACATGGAGCTTCAGCTTGATAGAAGGTTGGCTAACCGCCGCATCTTCCCGGCTATTGACCTTGTATCTTCTTCTACCCGCCGCGACGATTTGCTGCTTGACAGAGATGTGCTGAAACGCATGAACATACTGCGTTTATATATCAACGATATGAATACAGAAGAAGCCATGAATGAATTGCTGAAACGCATGCGTGGCACAAAAAGCAATGAAGAATTTTTGGCTAGTATGAATGGATAAACATTCATTTTAATAAATAAAACGAGGCGCTGATTATATGATCAACGCCTCGTTTTATTTGCCTGCTTACGTTCATTACACTTCCTGCGGCTTGCCAAAATTCTTATTGTTCCAATCCAGCATTCCACCCACTAAATTCTTAACGTTGGTAAAGCCAAGCATCTCCAACACATGCGTAGCAATGCCACTTCGGTTGCCGCTGCGGCAGTAGATAATAATCTCTTCGTCTTTGTTCAAATCATCCAAATCATCTACCTGCACGGCTTGTATTTTTCCTACCGGAATGTGCTTGCCGCCAATGTTGAATTCAGCGCGTTCGCTATCTTCTCTTACATCAAGTAAAACAGGTTTTTCTCCCGCATCCAGGCGGGACTTTAATTCGTCGGTTGTGATTGTATTCATAGGTAAAAATTATTACTGTCCGTTATCATCCGGCGGAGCTGTAGTGGTATCGATCACCGGTTGTGCAAGACTTAAATACACATCAATCACCTGCCCGGGATGAATTTTATTCTTCCTTGCATTGCCATCAACATCAGTGCCTTTTTCTGTCGGGTTTTGTTTATAAACAAATGCATTTTCCGGATCAGAAATACCCGGGTCAGGCACAATAGCGCCAAGGCTTACATTCAGACTTTGCAGATAGCTTCGGGCATCGCTTAGCGTCATCCCAACAATGTTCGGCACGTTCATCAGCACATTGCCCACGCCATCACCCAACACAAACGAGATAGAACTTCCCATGCTTACTTTGGCGCCCGGCGCCACCGCCTTTCCGTTTAATGATTGCTCCAACACAGAGTTGCGGGCAATGTCCGGACGATACGTCGTATCACCCAAACGCAGGCTTAAACTCTGCAAATACATCTCCGCACTCTGAAACGAAAAGCCGCGCAGATCAGGCATTTCCACCATCGGCGCCAGCGTGCGGTTAATAGTTAAATAAACAGTGCGGTTTCTTTTCACTACGGCCGCTGCATCGGGTGATTGCCTTACCACAGATGCCTTTTCTGCCGTATCAATATAAACAGAATCTATCACTTGCACATCAAAGCCCTCCGATTTAAGCAGTTTGGTAGCGCCTGCAATATTCTGTCCTGTTACCGATGGCACCGTTACATCATCATTGTGATGCGTAATCCAGTCCAGCGAATTGAAGAACAGGAACACAATCAAAATCACCAATAAAATGACGATAACCAGGTTGACTAAGAAATTTTGCCGCGTGATGAACTTAAACAAGGTAAATTATGTTAGGTGAACGGAAAATAATTATCTCTTTTGCTTTAACGCCTGATTGATAATAATGGTATAAAATTCTTTCAGCGTCATGCCATTTGCGCGAACCTGCTGCGGCACTATGCTCGCCTCGCTTTGCCCCGGCGTGGTGTTTATCTCAAGCATGTATGGCTCATTATCTGTTTCATTAAAAATAAAATCAATCCGTATTACACCGCGGCAATTAAAAACACTATAGATTTTCTTTGCTGCTTCGTTGATTTTCTCCGCCCATTCCCCGCTCACTTTCGCAGGCGTTATCTCCGTGCTTTTCCCTTTGTATTTGGCTTCAAAATCAAAGAAATCTTTATTGGCATCCGCAATAATTTCTGTTATCGGCAGCGGAACAATCTCCTCACCATTCCGAAATACACCAATTGTAAGCTCTCTGCCCGCAATAAACTCTTCTACCAGCACCTGGCTATCTTCTTTAAAAGCCTTATCCAGCGCCGCTTGCAAGTGTTCCGGCTGTCTCACTTTACTCATACCAATGCTGCTGCCACCATTGTTTGGCTTCACAAAAACCGGCAACGTTAGCTGCCTTAAAATATCGTCAGACGACATCGGCGCATGAGAAAATAAGTGCATCGACTGCGCCACTTTTATCCCGCTAAAAGCTGCCACCGCCACCGTATATCTTTTATTAAACGTAAGCGACGATGTTGCCGCATCGCAACTCGTATAAGGCAGGTGCAGTATATCGAAATATCCCTGTAGTTTTCCATCTTCGCCCGGCGTGCCATGAATGCACATCATCACCGCATCGAAGCTTATTTTTTCACCACTGTCAATGATCGAAAAATCGCTCCGGTTCACCGCGCTTTTCATCCCGCTTTCACTTTCATAAATCCATCCGTTCGGGCTGATGTCAATCTTATAAACGTCAAACAGTTCCGTGTCCGCATTATCTATCATCGTTTTCGCGCTCAGGTAGCTTATTTCAGCTTCCCCGCTGTAGCCACCTGTAACAAGGGCAATTTTCTTTTTCATAGTGTTTGCAATGCCCGCAAAGAAAGAAAATAAGATTGAAAGCGGGCGAAGCGCAATAATTAATCTTCCGGTGTTCACATATCCACAAACATCGCACGCCGCGGTTGCAAGTGTTTTACTTTGGTGACCATCGTACGACGCTTTGGTGATCGGCAGTTGTGCCATTCCTGCTGCTTCAACACGCAGGAATACTTTCATTAAGGTTCCGGGTAATGGTTGGGCTTTTTAATCCTGAATGAAAGAAATATGGGTTCTAACGAACGTTTTTTTATTCTTATTTACCCAAATCTTTTTATTGCACTTCCTTTTATTCCCGGATCGAAACCAACAATCTATTGAATTCGATTCTTTTTCCCGGATCACTTCCAATGAGTTCATTATACCGGTTCTTTTTAAAGAATGATGTCCAATGAACTCATTTCAATAAAAAACAAAGGCCGACAGAGTGTAAAATCCTGCCAGCCTTATAAAAACGGCTTATTCCGAATAACAGAAAGGAACAAGCGAATTCTTTTTATTTATACCAGCGAAATATCAAAATTCACCAGTTGCACAAAGGCATCCATACGCGCCTCGATATCTTCCCTGGTAATTTCCTTCATCCGCTCCGTCCCAAACTTTTCAACACAAAAACTTGCCATTGCCGAACCCACAATAATCGCCGTCTTCATGTTCTCAAACGAAATGTCTTTCGTCTTCGCCAGGTGACCAATAAAGCCGCCGGCAAACGTATCGCCCGCACCCGTTGGGTCAAACACTTCTTCCAGCGGCAGCGCCGGTGCGAAGAACACCTTATCCTCATGAAACAGCAAAGCGCCATGCTCGCCCTTCTTAATGATGAGATATTTAGGTCCCATCGTCAGTATTTTCTTCGCCGCTTTTACAATGGAAAATTCGTTGGTAAGCTGCCGGGCTTCGCTGTCATTTACAAGCAATGCATCTACCATTGTCAGCACTTCTTTCAAATCTTCCAAAGCCGAATCCATCCAAAAATTCATGGTATCCATCACTATCAGCTTCGGGCGCGTTATCAACTGCTCAATCACGCTCTTCTGCAGCTTCGGCATCAGGTTGCCAAGCATCACAAACTCAGCACCCTGATAACTGTCAGGAACAATGGGGTTGAAGTCCATCAATACATTCAGATCGGTTACCAGCGTATCACGAGTGTTCATATCCATGTGGTAGCGGCCACTCCAGAAAAACGATGGTTTATCCTTCACCACTTCCACGCCGTCGAGCAGCACACCTCGTTCTGTAAGGTCATCAAATTCCTGCTGCGGAAAATCGTTGCCCACAATCGAAATTTGCTGCACCGGCGTTACAAAGTTGCTTGCCGCATACGCCGCATAAGAAGCGGAACCACCAATGATTTTATCTGTTTTTCCAAAGGGAGTTTCTATGGCATCGAAGGCCATAGTGCCAACTACAATAACTGACATGATTTGTTTTTGATAAGGCGCAAATATAGTGTGGGTTGTATTAGGTAACAGGTAGTATGTAGTAAGATAAAAAGCGATTGTTGTATTTAAATCATAATACTTACTACATACTACTATTTACAATCATCATCAAATTTTCTTCGCCTGGTTGTAACCATCCTTCAACAACCACTGCAATACTTTATCGCGCTGGTCGCCCTGAATGATGATTTCGGCATCTTTAGCATTGCCACCGGTGCCACAAAAGTTTTTTAGTTTTTTGCCAAGTTCCTGCAGGTCATCATCGGTGCCAATAAAACCTGTGACCAATGTAACGGCTTTGCCTGCGCGCTTTTTGGTGTCGAGCCTGATGCGGAGCTTTTGTTGTGGTTTCGGCAGTGTGTCAGCCGCTTCATTATCATTATGCTGAAATTGAAACGTCGGGTCGGTGCTGTATACAAATCCGTGGCTGTCCGGCTTGTTTTTTTTGTTCATGTTGTTTGTTGTATTAAGTAGAATGTATTAGGTAGTAAGATGATTTGGCAATTGCCGTTGAATCATACTACTTACTACATTGTACAGTTCATTCTAACTCTGCTTTCAAACTCAGATCCAGGCTCTGCGCCTGGTGAATTAATCCGCCAACGCTAACATAATCGACACCTGCTTTGGCAAAGTCTTTTACGGTGTGTAAATTAATGCCGCCGCTGGCTTCCGTTTCAAATTCGCCATTGATAATATGTACAGCCTCGCTTACTTTTTCAGGAGTAAAATTATCCAGCATAATGCGAAACACTTTGCCTTTACCAATGGCGCACACGGTTTTTACATCTTCCAAACTCCTTGTTTCCACTTCAATTTTCAGGTCGGGATGATTAGATTGTACATAGCTGAAAGCCTTATCTATCGAAGGTTGCAGCCCGCCACTATAATCAATATGATTGTCCTTCAGCATAATCATATCATATAATGCAAAGCGATGGTTCACACCGCCGCCAATGCGTACCGCTTCTTTCTCCAGCAAGCGAAAATTGGGCGTTGTCTTTCTTGTATCCAGCACTTTGGTGTGATAGCCTTTTAGTTTATTCACGTATTGCTTTGTCAGCGAAGCAATGCCACTCATGCGCTGCATACAGTTCAGCACAAGCCGCTCGCATTGCAATATGGTTTGTATGGAAGAAAATACTTCAAAAGCAATCTCACCATACTTCATATCATCGCCATCATTTTTATATTTTGTAAAAACAGACGAAGAATCTTTTAGAGCAAAAATCTTTTCAGCAACTGCTACGCCGGCCAAAATGCCATCTGCTTTTATTTTTAAAACTGCTTTTCCCCTTTGCTCTTTTGGGATCACGCTAAGAGTAGAATGATCGCCATCACCAATATCTTCCCGCAAAGCTTCCTGTATCAGGTGTGTAAGCTGTTCATCGTAGGTTTTCATGCGCGCAAAGATAGAACACAGAATACACGGACTGCGTGCGCGGATTATTGGGATTTATTGTTTAGAACGAATAGGAAAGATTTTTTCAGTTGCTATTCAATCCTGATAATCTGTGCATGAAATCCATGTCATTCGTGTTCCATTAAACAAAAAGCCATCTGCATATGCAGATGGCTCTCAGGTTTTTTGTATTTACCTTTTCCTTATCTCTTTTGTCTTCTCGACGGGAAAAAGTTACCCGTCTTTTGTTTAGCCGACGTGCCTTCCGGCGCACCATAGTGCGTCATTGCGCAGCGGAAACCAATACTGCTGCTGCTCTGGTCTTCCTGCAAATAGCGGCGTGAGCCGGGGCTTAACCAATACGGCATATCATCCCAGCTTCCACCTTTATATACACGCGATTTATCGTTGATTAAAGTAGTACGGCCATAATCATAATAATCGCGGCTCAGAGAATCGCCATCCAGCGCATTTACAGCATAAGACCTGTTGTAGTTGCGGCGATTACGAAGCGTAGAATCATCTTCCGGCACTTCCTTGATACGACCCATTGAATCAAGCCATGCAGACGCATCTTCGCCACCACTCTTGTCAACCTTTGTAAACACATTACCACGGAATGGATTCATGTCTTCTTCTTCCGCACCTGTCGTAGGACGATATACATCGGCAACCCATTCATTTACGTTACCGCTCATGTTATACAAGCCATAACCGTTAGGGAAAAATGAAGTTACGTTAGCAGGAATTGCAGAACGGTCATTCAAGCCGCCGGCTGTACCCATGTAGTCACCATTGCCACGCTTAAAGTTGGCAAGAAATGAACCCTGCCATGAACCATGACGTGTAGAACGCAGGTTATCGAAACCATCGTTCTTCCAGGCATATATTTGCTTGTTGGCAATCAATTCTTCGCCACGTTTCTTTTCGCCGGTGCGTGCCTGCGGATTGTCGGCGATATAACCCAACGCTGCATACTCCCATTCCGCTTCTGTAGGCAGACGATAATCCGGGAATAAGATGCCATCAGAGAAATCAACTTTCGTACGGGGACGACCTTGCGCATCCTTCAGCTCGTTATTCTTCGGCTTGCCGGGAATACCTTCGTAAGCGCCCATCAGGTATGCTTTTGTATTGAAGTTATCCTGACCACCGCCGTTCAACTCAGTCTTCAGTACGTTTTTATTCTGATAGCCTTTGTCTATTAACGCAATTTCGTTTACACGGTCTGTACGCCACATACAGTAGTCGTGCGCCTGGCGCCAGGTAACACCAACTACAGGATAGTAGTTATAGGATGGATGGCGGAAATAATATTCTACATACACATCGTTGTAAGCAAGTTCTTTACGCCAGGCAAGCGTATCAGGCATAGCGGCATTGATAACAGCCTGGTTATCCTGGAAAACGTTCTCGAGCCAGTGAATATACTCACGATAGTGAACGTTGGCAACCTCCGTTTTGTCTATAAAAAAGGAGTTAACGGTTACGCGGCGCGGCACATTATTCCAGTCGCTCATCACGTCTTCCTGCGTAGCGCCCATAGTAAAAGTGCCACCCTGAACGAATACGAGACCCGGACCCGTTTTAATATCTTTTGGCTTGGCTACAAAAAAACCGCCCTGGGTTTTATCATTATAATTCCAGCCGGTGGCATCTGACTTTTCCGGTTTTTTATGACAGGAAGCAAATGCGACTACGGATGTAAATAATAAAGTAGCGTTGCGAAGCTGCTTAAACATTATACGATCAGATTTTATAACTTTTAATGAAACGGCGATTCCGTTTTTTTATTGCAGTTAACGAGGGCGAAAATAGCAATATTTTAGGGAGGAAAGGATAGGCAGCCATTAAAAAATGCTTAGAATAAAACAAAACGACGGAGCTAAAGTTTGTAGTGTAATGCAAAAAGTACATCTTTGCGAGCACACGGCGCAGCCTGTGTCACAAGAATCAATTGTTGTTTATCGAAAAGAATATCTACGCAATCAAGACCGCGGGTAAGTGCATATCTTTTAACCAATTATAATAATGCTGCGCGGTTATCGTTATTTAAAAAACAACCGAATGAAGTTTACAAAACTGCTGACTGCTGCTATAGCTATTCTTTCTCTGGCGTTCTCGCATGTGTATGCACAAGATAGAATTAACATCGTAACTACTTCCGTTCCGTTCCTGCGCATCTCGCCCGATGCCAGAACCGGCGGTATGGGTGATGTAGGTATTGCTACTGCGCCTGATGGTAATTCCGGATTTTCCAATCTTGCCAAAGTACCTTTTGCTGCCAGTAAAACACAGGCATCGCTTACTTATACGCCATGGCTGAAAGACATTGCTTCTGACGTATACTTAGCTACACTTGCCGGTTATCACCAAATTGATGAAAACCAGGCAATTGCGGTAGGTGTCCGTTATTTTAACCTTGGCGACATCCAGTTTACCGATCAAAGCGGAAACAGTTTGGGCAGTGGCAGACCGCGTGAGTTTGGAATTGATTTCGGATATACCCGCAAGTTGTCTGATAAGCTGGCATTAGGCGTTGCTCTTCGCTATATCAATTCTGCTTTGGCAAAAGGCGATGTGGCGAACAACGGTAACGTATATAAAGCGGGTAACGCGGTGTCGGGCGATTTGTCTTTGTATAGCAATGGCCTAAATGCAGATGGTCAGGGTTTTACCTGGGGCGTAGTACTTTCTAACTTAGGTTCGAAGATCGGCTACACCAACAATGCTGAAACCAAAGACTTTATCCCGGCAAATATGGGCATCGGTGCTGCATATACTGGTGTAATAGACGAGGATAATAAAATAACTATAGCTGCGGATGTAAACCATTTGCTGGTGCCGGCGTTGCCTACCTTAAGTGATGATGGCACTGATGCGGCAGGCGATTCTGCTAAAGTAGCGGATTATCGCTCTACAGGTGTATTTGAAAGCTGGTTTAAGTCCTTCGACAATAAAGTTTACACAGTACAGTTGGGTGCTGAATATTGGTACAACAACCAGTTTGCCGCGCGTGCCGGTTATTACTGGGAAACAAAAGAAGGCGGCAACCGCAAGTTTTTTACGGTTGGCGTGGGTGTCAAATACAATGTGTTTGGGTTTAATTTTTCTTACCTCGTTCCTTCCGGCAGTGGTGTATCAAGAAACCCATTGTCAAATACACTTCGTTTCAGCTTGCTGTTCGATCTGGATAATGACACCAATGGTACAAATGGCGGCGGTCAATAACTTTTTATAACATCATTTTAAAAGCGAAGGCATAAGTACCTTCGCTTTTTTATTTTATCTATGAATATACGCGTTGGGCAAGGTATCGATTTTCATCGCTTGGTTGAAGACAGAGATTTATGGCTGGGTGGCATTTTAATACCGCATACAAAAGGTGCTTTAGGACATAGCGATGCCGATGTATTGCTTCATGCCATCTGCGATGGGTTATTAGGAGCTGCCTGCCTTGGCGATATCGGCACTCATTTTCCCGATACGTCAGCAGAATTTAAAAACATCGACAGCAAAATTTTATTGCAGCGAACCATTCAATTACTAAAAGAAAAAAACTATTCGGTTATCAATGTTGATTGCATGCTTTGCCTGCAGGCTCCGAAAATAAAACCATACATAGCCCGGATGCAGGAAACCATTTGTGCCATCCTGAATGTAGAAACGGATTGCGTTTCCATTAAAGCTACCACCACGGAAGGACTTGGTTTTGTAGGGCGTGAAGAAGGTGTAATGGCATATGCAACGGTGCTGATTGAAAAGAACAAACTGTTGTTTTAAAAGAGCAATAACTAACTACATTTGCAACGTTTCGGCTTCGTAGTACAATGGATAGTATAAGGGTCTCCGAAGCCTTTGATTCAGGTTCGATTCCTGACGAAGCCACACAGATATCCAAAAGAGGTTGTATTATTACAATCTCTTTATTTTTTAGGGCAATAACAATACTTACTGATACATGCAGCCAGCGTCCACAACACAAAAAGGGTTCAAGCCTTCTTTCAATTTATTAGATGCCACCATGATTGTAGCCGGCTCTATGATTGGTTCCGGCATCTTCCTCGTTAGTGCTGATATGACGCGCACCGTTGGCTCTGCAGGCTGGCTCATTTTGCTTTGGGTGTTTACCGGCGTGCTTACACTGATTGCCGCATTAAGCTATGGCGAATTAAGCGCCATGTTTCCCAAAGCCGGCGGACAATATGTGTACTTAAAAGAAGCTTACAATCCACTGGTTGCCTTCCTGTTTGGCTGGAGTTTTTTTGCTGTGATACAAACGGGAACCATTGCTGCCGTTGGTGTTGCGTTCAGCAAGTTTGCCGCTTATATCTTTCCGGTACTCAGCGAAAATCATATCCTTGCCGATTTAGGATTTATTAAAATCAGCGCAGCACAAATCACTTCCATTGTACTCATTTTGTTTCTTACCTGGGTGAATACACGCGGTGTAAAAGCCGGTAAGTTCATTCAAACCTTATTTACGCTTACCAAACTCGCAGCCTTATTCGGGCTTATTATTTTTGGCTTCATAAAAGCCGGCAGCGCCATTTGGAGCGAGAACTGGAGCACTGGTTTCGCCTTCGGCAAATTAGATGGCAATCTCATTGTGCCTTACACCGGCGCGGCTGCCATCGGTGCATTTGCCGGAGCTATGGTAGGAAGTCTTTTCAGCAGCGATAGCTGGAACAATGTCACCTTCATTGCCGGTGAAATTGAAAACCCGAAACGTAATATCGGGTTGAGTTTATTTTTCGGAACCTTCATCGTTACGCTTATTTATGTCTCAACCAATCTCATGTACCTCGCCATCATGCCGATGCAAGGCATTGCACACGCCGAGAATGACCGCGTAGGTGTGGAAGCTGCCAAACTTATTTTCGGAGATACCGGCACTATTATCATCGCTGTAATGCTGATGGTATCTACATTTGGCTGTAATAATGGCTTGATTTTATCCGGCGCGCGCGTGTATTATACCATGGCAAAAGATGGCTTATTCTTTTCTGCGGCAGGACAATTAAACAAAAATGCAGTGCCTTCAAAAGGTCTCTGGATTCAATGCCTGTGGGCATCCGCATTATGCCTTAGCGGGCGCTACGGCGACTTGCTGGATTACATCATTTTCACTGTTCTCATCTTCTACATTCTAACCATCGCCGGCATCTTCATTTTGCGCCGCACGCGCCCCGATATTCCACGTCCTTACAAAGCTTTTGGCTACCCTGTTTTACCCATGTTTTACATTATTGCCGCAGGCATTATTTGCATATCCTTGCTCATTTATAAACCCAAATTCACGTTTCCCGGCTTGCTCATTGTGTTGCTTGGCATTCCCATTTATTATCTCTTTGGCAAAAACCGGCACGTAATAGAGGAAGCACCGCACGAAGGCGAACGATAAGTGTTGAGTGAGAAATACAAAATACATTTTTTGGTTACAATCGTCTGTATCTTTTGTGATCGACAGTTGCAAGCGAAGATTTGTTCTTATATCTCTTTTAAGTAAAGAGATATAAGAATCACACATCAAGGTTCCGGGCAATGATTGGGCTTTTTTAACCGTAAAGGCGTAATAGGAAAAGAAGCACAAGGAAGTATGAAGTCTGTCAAGCTCTCAATAGTAAACATTCAAATTGCAACTCTGCCAATACCTATTAACATCATTATATGCTCTTATAACTAAGCCATCAAGGCTCTACAGCTTTTAACCACAGTATTTCTTTGCTACTTTCTTTTTTCAAGAAAGGAGAAGGTAATTACTTTATAAGATATTCAACTCCGGCAATCCGCCATCATATAATTATAGACAACAACCAAGCTTTAAAAAATTGGTTTTAAGTAAACACTGCAACCATCGTTTTCCTTTTACCGTTTTATATAATTAAAATAGAAAACATTCCCGTAAATGCTGATACAACCAGGCAACAGAAGTTGATATAAGCATGCAATATCATTTTATAAGCAACTTAAAATGCATAATTAAATGGTAGCAACAAGGCGAAAGTCAGGTTCTTATCGGTAGAAAAGCACGCAAAATTTAATACACAAAATTCAAAAGCAGAGTGTTAGCTTTAGGTATTTAACGATTCTGCTGCACCGCTATCCGTTCACCATAAAAATGAAAAAAGCGATACTGATATTATGCCTTCTGGGATGTGTGGTAACGCTGTTTGCGCGGCATGGCAAAGGCGGCTATCTCGTGTACAAATATTTAGGTACGGGCAACACACCAAACAGTTCCGGTTATGAAGTTACCGTGGTACATTACGTCAATTGCAGAGAAACGCAGTTTGAACTGGACGACGTATATGTTGGCATTTTTGACGCCGGCACCAAACGGCTGGTACGCACAGTTGGCATTGGAAGAAGTTCGCAGCGGTTCATTCAAAAGCAAGACTTCGACAAGTGCATCAATCCAAAACCTGATGTGTGCTTCTTCCTGGCTTTCTACACATCCACCATTCAATTGCCGGATAACGGCACCGGGTATATACTCGCGGAGCAGGAGTGCTGCCGGGCTGAAGGCATTCTGAACATCAACAATTCAGGGCAGATTGGTACCACCAATTCGAATAATATTCCGGGCGTTATCAGCGGTATCGATTATCACACAAACAGCAGCCCCGAAATGTCAATCAAAGACACATCTGTCATCTGTCACAATTCGCCTTTCGAACTCGACTTTGGCACCAGCGATCCTGATGGCGATGAGCTTCAGTATTCATTCTGCGATGCCACTGCGGGCGGCACGCGTGGCGACAGGCAGCCAAACCCGCCATCAACACCGCCTTTTGATGCCATTGCATACAATTCGCCTTATTCCGGCTCGCTGCCCTTAGGAAGGAATGTAAGTATCGATGCAAAAACAGGATTGATAAAGGGCATCGCGCCTGATAAAACCGGCACCTATACAATTGCTGTTTGTATTACTGAATATCGCAAAGGCATTGCCATCGGCACTACAAAAAAAGAGATTTTGATAACGGTGGCTGACTGCTCATTATCGGCTGCTTCCTTATTGCCTTCTTACATCAATTGCGACAGTTTTTCTTTTACCTTCAGTAATGAAGCATTTGCCAGCAATGTATCATCTTACCAATGGGATTTTGGTGCGCCGGTTGCCAATGCTTCTTTGCTAACACAGCCTGTGCCTACGTTTACTTATCCGGATACAGGCGCATACCGTATTAAGTTAATTGTAACCAGCGGCGATAATTGTGTGGATTCAGCTTCTTCCATAGTAAAAATTTATCCGGGTTTTCAGGCTGATTTTACCATCAATGGCAGTTGCTTTCAATCGCCTTTTTTATTTACCAATACCAGCTATACAAAATGGGGAAACATCATAAAATACAAATGGGATTTTGGCGACGAATCTTCAATAAAAGATACGTCAGATCAGAGGAATGTTTCTTATCAATATCCAACACAGGGCAACAGAACGGCTACACTGATGATTGCGAGCGATAAAGGCTGTATAGATACGGCTGCAAATACAGTGGTAGTTAATAGCAAGCCTCAAATCAGCCGGCCTTTTACGGACACGCTTATTTGTCGTGATGACCGCCTGACAATAGACGTAAAAGCGGCAGGTGATTTTTTTCAATGGACGCCGGCTTATAACATCAGCAATGTATCGGTAGTAAATCCGGTGGTAGACCCTTTTGACACAACTGTGTACATGCTGACCGTGCGCGATAAACAGTGCATTGACAGCGTTAGATTTATAGTGAACGTAATTGATTTTGTCAGTTTATCATTACCCGCCGAAGTAAGGCTGTGCGCTACCGATAGTGTTATCTTAAACCCTGTCAGCAATGCTTTACATTATAGCTGGCAGCAATCGGATGGTGCATCAACGTTGAACAATACAGACATCAAATATCCAAAGGCTGTGCCTCTGCAAAGCACAACCTATTCGGTAACAGGTTCGGTAGGTCATTGCGCAGCAACTGCGCAAATGAATGCTTTGGTATCGCCTTATCCGGTTGCTACTGTAAGCAACGATGTCAGCATTTGTTATGGCAATACTGCGCAACTTCATGCCAGTACGGTTGCCGCTCATTATGCCTGGAGCCCGGCTACTTCTTTAGTTGATGCACGCACATTAAATCCATTGGCTGGCCCTGAACAAACCACCGCTTATATACTTACCATCAGCGATACTTTTTATTGTAAAAAAAACGTGTACGACACTGTAGTTGTTGCTGTAATTCCTTTACCGCAGATAGATGCCGGGAACGATACTGCAGCCGTGCTTGGGCAGCCCTTACAACTGGCTGCCATCTCTAATGAAGAAGTATCTTTTAAATGGTCGCCGGATGTATATATCAGCAACCGTTCCTTGGCCGATGCCACTGTTACCATTACCAATTCAGGCATCCGTTCAATGACCTATTTTGTTACGGCAAAAACATACCAGGGGTGCATCTCAATAGATTCTGTGCACATAAAAATATTCACCAGCAAGCCTGATATTTTTGTTCCTTCCGCCTTTACACCCGACCGCAACGGCGTCAATGATATTTTGAGACCGATAACTGTTGGCATTGCAAAGCTTTATTTTTTCAGAGTATATAATCGACTGGGGGAATTGCTGTTTGAAACCACAAAACAAGGCGAAGGTTGGGATGGATTTTTTAAAGGAAAAAAACAACTGGCTGGCACGTATGTGTATGCGGCAGCCGGCGTAGATTATACAGGCATCACAATCTCTAAAAAAGGAACGGCTGTGCTGGTAAAATAAATCTCCAGCCATTAGCTATCAGCCTTCAGTTATTCGAAATAGTAGTCCTGATTACTTTTTAGTCTTTTGCTTGCCAGCCTATCTTTGAAAACATAATTTCTGTTTTATAATTATGAAAGTTACCTACCGGAAAGTAGAATTACCGTTTCAATATCCATTCACTATATCAGGCGGGCGAACCAAAACGCATCAGCCTTCTTTATTGGTTGCTTTATCGCTTGGAAATTTTACCGGCGTTGGCGAAGCGCCGGCTATCACTTACTATAATATCACGGTTGAGCAAATGGTAGACGACATTGAGAAGTACCGGAAAATGATTGAAAAGTTTGCGTTAACAGAAGTTGAGCGCTACTGGCATTACCTGCATCATCTCCTTCCGCACAATCCTTTTTTAGTGTGCGCTCTTGATATGGCCTGCTGGGATTTAATGGGTAAAATGAAGAAGCAGCCTTTATATAAATTATGGAATACAGAATGGAAAGAAGCGCCGTTAACTGATTATACAATCGGTATCGATACGGTAGAAAAAATGATTGAAAAAATGAAAGCCAAACCTTGGCCGATCTATAAAATAAAAGTAGGTCAGGCTAACGATATAGAGATTATACAATCGCTTCGCAAACATACCGATGCCATCTTTCGCGTAGATGCCAATGCAGGCTGGACGCTGGATGAAGCTTTGCAAAAAATACCATTACTGAAAGAATCCGGCGTTGAACTTATTGAGCAGCCATTAGCCAAAGATGCCTGGGAAGACATGAAAGTTTTGTATGAAAAATCAACGTTATCTCTTATTGCCGATGAAAGCTGCGTGAAAGAAAATAATGTAGAAAAATGTGCAGGTTATTTCCATGGTATCAATATCAAACTTACCAAATGCAGCGGCTTAACACCTGCTTTACGAATGATTAAAAGAGCCAAAGAATTGAATTTAAAAGTGATGGCAGGCAGCATGAACGAAAGCACGGTTGGCTCTGCCGCTATTGCGCACTTGCTGCCACAAATAGATTATGTTGATATGGACGGACCTTTATTACTCAGCGAAGATGTAGCAAGTGGCGTTACGTATGATTATGGAAAGGTAATTGTTAGCGAAAAACCAGGATTAGGAATTCAAATGAAATAAGACTTTCGTTTTTTATATTACAAGTTCCTCCAAAACACAAGGCAATTTACTTGCGTCACAACTTAGATCGACAATAATACATTTCGCTTACTTACTGTGCTTATCCAAGGCAGGTTTTAGTTAGTAAGCTTACTGGAATTAAAATTTTTTCCCTCGCAACGTAAATTGTCAATCTTCAAATCAGGCACTTAAAACACTATTACATCAGGAAAATAATTTGTCTAAGCGGTTCATCATATTATGGCGTTGGCGTTATATCTATGCCTGTTATCAACAGGATTGGAAACCCATAGTATATTTAGTTTCTGCTGTGCCGGCATTCTTCTTCATTAGCAAGATACCAAACGAAAAATAAATAGAAATCATGATAATCAGGTGCGATATGTCAGCCAGCATAACAGATAGCTTCTTGTTGTGCATTCGCTTGCTATTTGCTAACAAAAGATTTTAACAGTCAATAAGATGCAATACGATCTATTCTGTTTTTACGAACATCAAAACCCGGTTAGTGTCAAGTATTTTTTTCTTCCGGCTGTCAAATAATAAACTAATAAAATGAATGCAGGAATCAATAAAAATATTCCGTAGTTAAAATGAAACACAAGTCTCAAAATGAAGTTAAGCACAATGATGCCTGCTACAACTAACATAATCCAATTCCCACTTTTAAAACCTCCCACACACAGTTCTTTTTTGTCAGTATCGTTAAGTGTAAAACAAACTTCAGGACTGCTGCACCAATCTATTTTTGCTATCAATGTGTGCCGCCCTGATATTGTTTCAAACTCCTTTGTTTGTCCATTAGCAATTGTTCCAATTTTGTTACCGTCCAGAAATAGATGATAATCTCTTAACCGGTTATTGTATTCTGATGTTCGCTTAACAATGATCGTCGGCATGTTTATTTTCTTTAGTAAGTTTATGTTACTTTCAGGGTTAATGGACAAAAGTAATGGTAAAAATGGCTGAGAGTGAATGCAGGCTTATGTTTGCTGTCATTTAAGTTTATGAATAAAAAATCTGCTTTTATTGCGGTTCAAAAATCACGTCCAAATACGGTTATGCCAAAGGCAAACAGCGATACAAATGCCAGGTGTGCGGCAAGCAGTTTATAGCCCGCCGCCACTGTCTTGACAATGCGCAGATTTGGGAAGCCTATACTGCCGGCAAGCAAACGTATGGTCAACTGGCACAGCAATATGGCTGTTCGGTAAAAACCATTCAGCGCCGCATAGATTTCTTTACACCATCGCCCAATACCACCTTTGAGGCGGTTGCCAATGTAGTGATGGACACGACTTATTTCGGGCGTTGCTTTGGAGTGATGGTCTTTAAGGATAGTATCAGCGGCAAGTGCCTGTATAAGCAGTACGTAAAAAATGAAACCAACAAGCTCTACTTATCCGGCATAGCAGAAATCAGCAGAAGGGGAATAAAGGTACAGGCAATCATCTGTGACGGGCGCAAAGGTTTGTTTCAGTTATTCGGTACTATCCCTGTTCAGATGTGCCAGTTTCACCAGGTGCAGATCATTAACCGCTATCTTACCAGAAAGCCTAAAACACAAGCTGCTATTGAGCTTCGTGCTTTATCACTTACGCTGGTCAAAAGCGATAAAGCAGCTTTCAGCGCAGCACTGGCGCATTGGCAGCACAGATGGGAAGACTATCTGAAGGAACGAACCCTACATCCGCTTACGCAAAAAAGCCATTATACCCATAAACGGCTCAGAAGCGCATGGCTGAGCTTGAAAAGAAATCTTTCGTGGCTGTTTGTTTTTGAGCAGCATAAAGAGCTGATGATACCCAATACCACTAATGCGCTGGATGGCTCCTTCTCTGATTTAAAGAATAAACTCAGGAACCATAACGGCTTATCCATAGCCCGCAAGAAGAAGCTGATAGATGGGTTTTTTAAGGCATAAGGCACGATAAAATAAAGACTTACCCTGTTGTTACAGCGGTAAGCCTTTGAATGACACTTTTATCGTGCATCAGTTTATCCCTTGGCTGGTTGCTCCCCAGCAGAGCCTGCCTCCGTTTTGACTGATAAAAACAAAATTATCACCTCCGTTCAATAGGATCATTAAAAGCCAAAAATAAACACCATTACTTTTGTCCATTAGCGCCCATCACACCCTCAAACACCATTACTTTTGTCCATTACACCTACTTTCAAAATATAGCTTGAAGAGACGTACAACGGATTAGGGCTTGGCGAAGTACCGGCATTCCGTGATTCGTCAGCTTGGATAAAAATATAGAGTTTAGTAGAATATCTGATGTTCAGCAAATATTCGTCAAGCCGCTATGGCAGCAAACCACTTCTTGGGCGCATACCTTAGTCTGTCGAAATAATTACAGGTCCAACTGGCATTTGTGCACCGTTTAAATACTCTTTATTTTCGGTGTCAACTTTGTCAATTCTATGTATTGGTTGATTTTAGCTGTCAACACAAAAACAGTAATTGTATATTTTAAGAAGTTTTGTTGATGTTGCAGATTTTTGTCAAAAGTCAGCAAAGCGTCAAAAGAATTGTCCAGTAGAAGTTTCAATAGATCTCCGTTTTTGATACCATTCCATTGCTTGTCGCGAACTGTAAAAACTTCATGTTCTGGAAAGTCTTGCCTAAGCCGTTTTGATAAGTTTTCGTCAAGCAACAGCCGCATATAATTGAGCTACATTTTTAGAAGTCAGTAGTTTATTTGCGATGTCCAACAATGCAACAGCCTGCTCTTTAGAAACTGTCGGAAAGTCATCTAAAAACTCGTCCAACGGAACTCCCGCTTCTAAATGGTCAAATAAACTCTCAACAGGAACACGTGTCCCTTTAAAAACAGGTTGTCCACCTAAGATGTCATTGTCAATTGTTATAAGTTCGCGAACGTCCATAAGAGCAAATTTAAACAAATTGTCCGAGTAAGCGAGTTTGAAAAAAGGTTGCGCCCATAACGGATTAGGGCTTGGCGTTTGTGGCGGACATCCGTGATTCGTCAGCTTGGATTAAGATATACCATGTTGGCGGTATGTGGCATTGCTACGAGTTTTCTAATCGTTGAATTTCTTCACGAATTTGTTCAATCACTTCCGTGTTATAAATCTTTTTTTTCCCTGTCACACTTTTTGTTGAGTAAACGAAAAATACTTTCCCACCAAAATCGCTTTCAAATCTTTGATGATTTATCATGTGCATTTCAATCCATTGGTATTGATTTAATGCCTGTCCAGAAGCTATTGGTTTAATTTGAATGCCGATAAATTTGTCATTGACGGCAATAAAAAAGTCAACACTATAAGTTCTATCCCACTTGTCGGATGCTGGCTCAATTTTACGTTCAACAGCTCCTTCCAATTGCCCATAAATTGTTTCAATTTCTGTTCTATAGCCTTCGTATGTCCTGTTTAATACAAGATTGTAAGCATAATCAATGCATTCTTCTTCAGTGATTGAAACCAATTCATTTTGAACAACTTCTGTTAGCTTTATATAAAGCGTTTGCCCAAGACCAGCAATGTACTCTCTGGTAATATTTAATCCGTCTTTCTTCTTTTGCTTCGCTTTTGTGAAATAAAATTCTTCCCATTCTTCATACTTGGTTGGCGCACATGTCCTGATCAATTCAGAAGTAGAGCCGACGCTATGAGCTTTGTTTAAGCCCCATCTATTCATGCCGTAATTCAGAAGTGTCTCCCGCTTAAATTTTAAATTCTCGCCTTCTGCTCCCGTAATCCATTCTTTATCCATCATTGTATAGTTAGATTTGTTCTATTTGTATTTGGGTTTTGTGAATTATTCCAACTATTAATCAAGGCTGTTCTTCTGGCATTATCACTTCTGGTTCTATTTTCTAAACTATCTATATATCTTTCAAGCTCAGCTAAATTAGCTATAACAAAAAAACCAGCTGGTCTTCCGGTTGCTGCTCCAATTAAATCTCCATCATGTTCTATGCATTCTTTAATCAGTCCTCGTAACTGAACTTGATTTCCACCCGTTGGAAAGCCGAGCAGTTGAGCCAACCTTCTTGCACCGATTGCATTCTGCCTGCCATTTCCAAGGGCGGATAATAAGGCTTGTCTTTGCTGTTGTGTATAATTTACCGGCATGCTTCTTTTAATAAATTTTGAAACTTTTCCTTGTATTTAAAATCAATTTCACTATCAACTTCAACTAAACCATTTTTAATTAAATGAGCGTTAATAAAGGTTTTGTTTTCTAAAAAAAGATAGCAAAGTAGATTGTTTGCACTATCATGCTTTATGGTATCGTATTTTAGGAAAACCCGCTTACCTTTTGTTTTGTCAACAAGAAAGGCAGTTGCTTTCCCGTTAATAATTGGATCTTCTTTGATGCCAATAAGTTTTACTATTAAGTCATTACTTAACCTGATTTTTTCAGGACTAATAATTTCTTTAACTGTAAAAAATTGTTCTCGTTGGGTAGAACTGTCCTTGTCTATTTTAGAACCATACTGCAATTTCTTTACATCAATTTTCTTGTCAAGCGTATGAGGGTCGTTGAAAATGTAGGGCAACTTTTGAATTTCTTTTTCAAAGTCAACTTTAATTTCTTGTTGCTTTATAAATTCATAAGTCGTTCCATTCAAATCTTTTTGATGAACTTCTAATTTTGCCTTTATGACAGAAACAAAGTCAGGATTAATTTCAAACCCAACTGAATTCCGATTAAGATTTTTAGATGCTAAAGCAGTTGTTCCACTTCCGGCAAATGGGTCAAGAACAGTTTCACCTATGAATGAAAACATTTTTATTAAGCGTTTTGGAAGTTCTTCGGGAAACATTGCAATATGCCCGTTCTGCCGGGCTCCTGCAAAGTTCCAATGTCCCGCAAAGTTTGTATTCCATTCTTCGGCGGTCATTTTAGAAAGTTCCTTTTGTTCTTTTGTTGGTTTAGGTGCATCACCTAATTTTTTGAAAACAAGGATGAACTCGTAATCAAGTTTCAAAATGCCATTTCTGGGATAGGGATAAGAGCCCATTTGAACTCCGCCGCCCGTTGTATTAGAAGTTGTAACCTTTTGCCAAATGATTGCACCCATGTAGTCAAAACCAATGTTTTCGCAAAATTTGATAATTTCTTCACGAATAGGAATGACTTTGTAACGTCCGTAATAAACTGCTCTTGCGAATTGGTCACCAATATTTACACATAATCTGCAACCGTTATGAAGAGTGCGGTAGCATTCTTTCCAAACTAAATTTAGGTTGTTGATGTAATTTTCGTAGCTGTCATGAAAGCCAATTTGGTTTTCGCTTCCATAGTCCTTGAGTTGCCAATAGGGGGGTGAAGTAATAGCTAAGTGAACTGAATTGTCTGGCAATTCAACCATCTTTCTGCTGTCGCCGTTGATTATTTTATGATGAGTTTTCAATGCTAAAATCTTTGGCTTCAAATTTAGTCAAACTGTCGGGTTGTTTAGAAAGGAAATGTCCACAAATTTGGATGCTCTGTGATTTAAGAGCTGTCGCCCTGCCATTACCGCCAACGGATATGGCTTGGCGTTGTGGCGGTATTCTGTGTTCCGTCAGCCGACAACTGAAGCCGATTAAAATACTAAAGTACAAAACATATTTTATTACTGAGTGATGCTGGTCAAGCTGAAACTGCTGCTGAATAGTGAACAACTGCTGATGGCTTATTCGTCGCCCCGCCATAACGCCAAGCCCCTTGTTGTGCGTTCGTTCTTCTTCTTGTCAAATTATTTTCCTCAGAGTTCGTCAATTTTCTTTTTTATTGTATGTTTTTCTGTCTGCGTTTTGGCTAATGAAAACGCTTTTTCAAAATGTTTTTTAGCCTTTATATTATCAACGTCTTTGTAAAGTTCTCCAAGCAAAATATAATAGAAATGATTGTCTGATAAATTCAATTTTTCTGCTTCAATTAATGCTATTTGTTTGCTTTTTGCTTTTGATAACGCAAATGTCCTGTTAAGTGCTGCCATTGGTGGATATTCCAATTGTAATAATTGATTATATAATTGCAAAATGTTTTCCCATTTGTCTATTGTGTCCACTTTGATGGTATGCCAATAGGCAATTCCTGCCTCTAAATAATATTTTGAAAGGATGTTCCAATTTGAGGCTTGTTGGAGAAAGTAATTACCTTTTAAAATCAACTCATCGTTCCAAAGATTTTCGTCTTGGTCTTGATACAAAATGATTTCCCCATTTTCAGTTGTCCTTGCATCTAAACGTGATGAATGAAAGCACATTAAAGAGAGTAAGGCGTTTGTTGAATGTTGATTTGTTTGTTCATTTTCAATTAGTAAATAAGTTAACCTCATAGCTTCTAAACAAAGGTCTTTACGAATAAACGAATTTTGCCTTTCTGAATAGTAACCTTCATTGAACAGTAAATATAAAGTTGTTAAAACGGTTTCTAATCGCTTATCAATTTCTATTTTGTCTGGAAATTTAATTTGTACTTTTTCAAGTCTCAATTTTTCTTTGGCTCTAAATAGACGTTTATTAATTGTCTCTTTATTGGTTAAAAATGCGTCTGCAATTTCATCAATTCCAAAGCCACACAAAATGCGAAGAGACAATCCAATTTGTGCTTCTATTGAAATTGAAGGTTGGCATATAGCAAATAACATTTGCAGTTGACTATCTGTTATGTTCTTTTCCGATAAATCAATTTCTATTTCTTCATTTTTGATATTTGGGTGCGTTTGCTTTGAAATTTTTTCGGCAAAAATTTTATTGTGATTAAAATAGTTTTTTGCTTTGTTTTTCGCGACTACATAAAGCCAAGCGGTCGGATTTTTAGGGAGTCCTTTATAATTCCAGGTTTCAAATGCTAGTAAAAAAGTTTCGCTGGCAATGTCTTGTGCAATTTCAATATGCTCAATGCCAAAAAGTTTGCAAAGTACAGCAGTTATTTTGCTGTATTCTGTTCTAAATAAATGTGGTATTAATTCTTTTTGTTTCATTGAATAAAAAAAAGACCTCCGGTTTCAGAGGTCTTTTTTTCAAAATTAATTAGTGTTTTGTAATTTGTCTAACTTCAACAGTATTGCCTTCTCCTTGCAAAACTGGTGAACCTTTAGCAAATTCAACAGCTTCTTCAATAGTTTCTGCTTTTACCATAATGTAACCGCCAAGTGTTTCTTTTATTTCTCCAAATGGTCCATTGGTAACAATGTTATTGTGTCTTACCACTTTTGCATCGTCAAAAAGCAAACCTGTACCACTAATAAACTTGTTTTGAGCTGCAATGCCACCGACCCAGTCCATTTGCTGTTTCATCCAAATTTGCATTTGTTCTGGTGAAACTTTTGCTGTCGCATTTTCGTGTCTGAAAATTAAAATAAATTCTTTCATTTTGCCTAAATTTTAAATTGTTATTGAATATTTGAATTATACACCAATAACAAATGAGATTTTGCAAATTGGACACTATGGTCTAAATATTTTATACTCGGGTTTTGTTTTCCGCAATTGCATTTGATGTTTGTAGGGTGTCGCGGAATGACGCACAACTCCAAAATTAACACAACTTCAGCTTTCAAACTGCATTCACTCTGCAAGCAGAATATCCAAAAGATCAAAAGGCGTCATACTGCTTAAGTCATAATCAGGTTGGCCTTTACAAATACTTATTTTTACGCTGTTAGCCGTATTTACATTTTGCGTAGCTAAATAGCCGAAAATTAATTCCTTTTTATAACCGGAATAGTCAAATGTTACTAAAGGACTTCTTTCGCTGCGATGATATTTTGAATCCGGCACCAAGTCTTTGTTTACTATCTTACACTTGTACTTTTTTGGCTTTTATCAGCGAGGTAATAATTAGTAGCAATGAAAAAGTCACATGAATCTTGCCCACTAACTCTTAGTATACAACTCATATGTAGAAATCCTTTTATCGGCAGAGCCTATTGGTTTTTTATTTTGTCGCTCTTAACAGGCGAGTAATCTGTCTTTGGATTTCCGTTTACAACGATTCCATAAAAATAACATTTTACGCCGGTAGCGTTATTCATGTCTTCAACGTTCTGAATATGAAAATGCAGATGCGGTTCAGATGAATTGCCAGTGTTGCCACAAAGCCCTGACAGTTGTCCTTGCTTTATCTTTTGCCCTTCTTTTACAGCTACCGAATAATTTTTAAAGTAGGCAAAAAACAAATATTCTTTGTTGTCTGTTTTAATAATAACTGAATTTCCCGAAACATAAACAGGATTTGAAACTCCGGTTGTATTATCCTTAACTCTATCAAGGGATAATACACAACTTCTCCGTTACAAGGCGCAACTATTTCTTTGCTAAAAGCATAATAATCTTCATTCGTTTGTCCGTCTGATAATAGCGCAGTTTATAAGAATCGGGAATGCGCGCCGGCAACGAGCGTAGTTTCAATCCTCTTCTTTGTTGATTGCATATTTAATGAAGTCGGTATAATAAGTTTTAACGGTTGTTTTTTTAATGTCTGTCCACCTGTCAATAGGTTCCGATGTTTCCTTAGGTTCTGCACCTGCATCAAGCCCCGAAAGAACGGCATCCATTCCGTGCAGGTTAATCCAGCGCCGGTCGTAGGTTTCTTCGTTTTGCTCAGCAAACGTTACTACTTTTTCCACTACGGCTTGTAAATTATCAAGGTCAAGAAATGCCAGTTCATTAACAGCAGGTCCAAACGTGTTGCTCAAAAGAGAAGCCGCCTCTTTAGCCGTCTCGTCTTTACAAATGTTTGCATCAACCCTTGCCCTAACCTGAGACAAATAAAACCAGAACATGGCTTCATTTGCTTTGCCCTCTTCCAGAAGCCGGTGCGACAGCACATATGTTGCCACCGGGTTAAACGCGTTCGGGTTGGATAACAGATTGTTAATAGCAGCCTGCTTTTCGGTTTCATCCCCGCTGCTTAACCCTTCAATCATCCGGTTGCTTCTTTCTATGTCTTCCATGTCGATGAATCTTGCAATTATATTTGTTTGAGATGGCATTTTAAAGTTCTTTTTTACAGCGATGTCTTCGTTCCGGAACATTGTGGTCTCACGCCGTGAAAGTAGTAAATACACAACAGATGCCCTCATTATGTTCAGGAATATAATGCGAATGTCCCTATTAAAGATATTGCAAAGAAAAAGCTCATTATCTTTATATAAGCTTGCCGGGTCATCTTATAATCCCTGATTGCTTACAAAAGGAAAGCTTATGAAATACTTCTTCTTTCTTCTGTCAATTATCTTTTTATCTGTTTCTTGTCGCAAGGAAACAGACTATCAGCAGGTACAGCAAAATATATTGCAGTCTCACAGATGGGTATTGGATTCACTTTATACAAACGATGACGGAGATTTTAAGGTAGATACAGTGCAAAGTTCAGACTATATGCGCCTGGAGTACAGTTCCCTTACCTACTCCGTTTTCAACTCTGTTAATGGTGTGCAAAGCGATACAATGATTTACTATGAGTTTAATGCCACAGACAGCCGTATTTATTACTGGTCGCCTAACAGCCATAAGGATAAAGAAGTATATCACAACATTCAAAATCTAACTGATATGCGGCTTGTTTTATACGATCAGTTGCCCGACGGAACCGGCAGTTCAATTTCTTACGTGTATTTCTTTCATGCAGAATAAATATTTCACCAGCTCATCGTAACCTGCCGCTAACAAAACATCCCTCACACTGCCCGTATGGCTTCACCTCTTAAAGAACTGCGGCAACTATACTCACCAAACGCAGCAACAGCCTAACATCAGAATAAAGTCTCCCATCTCTGCGAAATACACACACACAGGAAATGTCAAAAATGAATTGTCTTTTTTGTAAAATAGACTGCTGACAGATAAACTATAAAGTTTATAAATCGATCTTTTATTTGCTGAATTGAAACTAAAAAAGAAGTAATCTGTATAGTAAATTAAGTATCGTTGTGTTCTTATACTATTGATTCGGTAATAAATTAAGCGTGCTGTAGACAGGTTAACGAAGTTTATGCAGGCAATAAGCAAAACTATAATAGCAATGGCAGCAGAACATTTTTTAAAGGCGGCAGCACAGCCTACAACCGCACCACCGCCGCCATCATGGGCAGCGGTGGTAGGGGTATCCAAACATGTTTTTATCTTAACCCGATAGCTTCATTGCCATAGGAGACCTGCCTGTCGAACAAAGTGCAGCAGTCTCTGCGTTGTCATAAGCAATCAATGATTTCTGATATTATCAGTATCAGATTTTTGTATCCGTCATCTTTTCAATTTTTATCTCTTTCACAGCCACGCCCTGTGGTCGTAGCATGGCTGGAACAGGCAACTGTACCGGTTCCGCATCTTCAGACAATGAACCATCGCTGCCTACAGAAAGCGAATGCAGGTAGTTAAAATTGCCAATGCTGAAATCTACATTTGTATGCTGACATACTACGTACAGATATTTTTCATCAGCCGATAAATTCAGGGAGAAATCTTCGCTGGTAGTAAGTGGTGAACCCATACCTGATAAGTAAGTAGGACCTGAATATTTTAATAAGAATTTATTCAGCAGAACGGGCGATGAGGCACTGGAAATATCATAGATACCCACCGTATTTTCTCCTGAATTCAGCACATACATACGGTCACCTTTTTTGTTGGTCCGTATCCAGCATGCAGCTGCGCCGCCATCCACTGCCGATTGAAAACTAAGGCTGCCATCGCCGCCAATATTGTAAACGCCAACCTTATTAGCTGCGGGAAAACCGACATACAACACATTTGCTTTAGGGTTCTGCCATAAACCCAATGCACCACCATACGTGCCTGGCAATGCATAAGGCGTACCGGCAAGTGGCGATAGTTTACCAGCATTAATATTGAAAGACCTGAGCGTACCAACAGGCGGCATCAATGTAAAGCCAAGGAAGTCGGCACCGAACAAATACTTACCATCGTTGGAAACTAACGCCTGTGCCGGTGAAGAGCCAACCGTAGTAGTAACGGTAGAACCTGCAACCGGTGTCAGCATACCGTTGCCATTTATGGTAAATGTGGTGTAGTTAGGCGCTTCCGTAATAGTGTGCGAGTAGTCGTCGCTTTTATTTACTACGTACACATACTTTCCGCGGATGTCTATGCTCGATGGTGTTTGTCCGCCAGAAGGAAAGGGCGAACCTTCTACAGGAACAAGCGAGCCATCATCGCCAATAGCGAATACCGCAATCGTATTTGTTCCAGGGTTAATGGCTAACAAAAACTTGCCATCAGAACTTATTTTTAACTGTGTATCTGAATCTTCAGGACCTAATGCCTGTCCTAAGTTGCCAACACCTTCACCATTGGTAAGGAAGGGGCTGCCGGGTAGCGGAACAAGGTTGCCATCGCCCGTATTTACATACGCCATTACAGCATTGTTGTTGTTTGCAAAATCGTTGGTTTCCACATAGATCACTTCTGCATTTGTCCGGTTGCCGGGCAGATGGTCGTGTATCTTTTGGCAGGCGGTAAAGAACAGTGGAAGCGCGAGTAACAGGGCGCCTGTGCGTTGCATTTTTCCTTTTGCAAATGCTCCGCTTTGCTGCGGTACTAACTTTCTTTTCATAAGTAAGATTATTTGCAGCAAAGGTATCCCGCGCGCCTGTGGAAGGTTATCACGAAAGCATCACGTATTGTCCTTAAACTATCACTTATTGGTTTTGATATAATGGCAGTGTAAAGTAAAAATGGTTGCTGCCATCTTCTTTTATAGCTACGTTCAGCTTTGTGTTGTGAAGAGAGAGCATGCGCCTAATGATGGCAAGGCCTAAGCCTGTTTTATGAATGTTGCGGATGGACAATGTGCCTTCTTCGCGGTTGTTATTTATCCAGTTTGCCAGCGCTGTGTGCAAAGGGTTTCCGGTGTTTGTAATACTGGTTAGCAATTCGGTTTTTTGCTTCTTTAATTCAATGATGATTTTTCCGCCTGCAGGTGTGTTCTTTACGGCATTCTCCATCAGGTTTTGTATCACGCGTTCCATCATCCGGATGTCGCCGTTCGTCCATATTACTTCAGTGCAACCTATGCAGGTAAGTGATATGTTTTTGTGAGCTGCTGTTATCTCAAAACTGCCTGTTATTTCCTGTAATATTTCTGAGAAAATAAATGGTTCTTTCTCCGGTTTAAAATCAACAGAATCCATGCGCGACAACTCGAATAATTGCATTACCATTTTTTCAACCTGTTTTATTTTACTTAATACAAGTTGGATGTATTCTTTCTGCCGGCTGCTGTTTTGTAGCTCATCATTCGCGGTTATTAATGTTTCGGCATAGCCGCTGGCAATGGATAATGGCGTTCTTAAATCGTGCGAAATATTGGCAATAAAGTTTTTACGCTCGTCTTCTGCTTTCTTAAGCTGTGAGATGTTTTGCGACAGCAATTCGGCCATAGAATTGAAGGAACTGGTGATGGGCGAAAACTCATCCTGCCTGCGGGACTCAAAGCGCGCTGCAAAGTTGCCCTGCTTGTATTTATCCAGTACAGACACAATGGCATTGTAACGTCGCTGTAATCTTTTTATATAATAAAAGCTGATGAAAAATGAAAAGACAACAATGATAATAAAAGCTTCCAACGCCAGTGTAGCCGCGTGACTTTTAAACAACAGCTCGCTTGTGTTACTATATTCCTTGCTTCCTAAAATAACATAGATATAGCCCAGTTTTTTTGACTGGCTGACTACTTCTGCGGCAGAAAATATCTTGTTATGATCGGGTTCTTTCGGGTCGGGTGATGTTATAAAATCTTCTCCTTTGGAAGCGATCATTTTATTGATGTTGGTCAACGGTATCTGCCATAATTTAATAGCAGAATCAGGCGCTTCAAAGTAAATGACTTTACCTGTTGTATCAAGAAAATACACTTCAATGCTCGGGCTTACTACCATAGCATTATAAAACACAGAATCTGCCTTGCTGCGATTGATGTTGCTGTCTTCAAATGGAGATGTAAACTTGGCAATATGAGCTGCTACATCTTTGTTGAGCAACTCAGTGCTTGCATTGAAAAAGTAGGTAGATGAAAGGTAAGTAATGACAATAAAAAGGAGGCTGAGAACCGTGATGAGCGAGAACACCAGCAAGCCAATGCGTTTGAAAATATTGTTCTGCATATTATTCAGTAAAACGGTAACCCACGCCCCAGGTGGTTAGTATATAAACAGGTTCGTTCAGGTTGGGCTCTATCTTTATTCGCAAACGGTTAATGTGCGAGGTAACAGTATGTTCATACCCTTTAAATGAATAGCCCCATACATCTTCCAGCAGTTGCTGGCGGCTGAAAGTTTTGCCGGGATTGCCCGCCATCAGGTATAATAAATCAAACTCTTTTACTGTAAGGTCAAGATAATTTGTGCCTAACAAAACCTGTCTTTTTTCTTTATTGATGATTAAGTTATTGATGCGTATCTCACCGGAAGAATCGGTTCCGTTTGCGTTGCGGTAAGGCTGCTCAATACGCCGGAAGATGGCTTTAATTCTTGCCATTAATTCACGAATGCTAAATGGTTTTGTTATGTAGTCATCTGCGCCTAACTCAAGCGCCAATACCTTATCTATTTCTTCTGCGCGGGAAGTGAGCATGATAACCGGTGTCATAATTTTTTTCTGCCGCATCATTTTACAAACTTCCAGCCCATCAAGATCGGGCAGCATAATATCAAGAATGACAAGATCGTAGCGGTTTACAGATATATCTTCTGCTGCTTTTGCACCGTTGCCACAAGTAGATAAATGATAGGCTGGTTCTGCTACATGAAGCGCAAGCAGTTGAACGATATCGGGATCGTCTTCAACTAATAATATTTGTTTGGCTCCACTCATAACAAACTATGTGTTGTGTAAAGATGAAAGCATTTCCATTACATGTTTATCTGAATGAAAATGCCGCTTTGTATAAACATACAAATGTGGCTGCAAACAGGGAATAGTTATCAATTTGAATTCTCATATTTTAGTAACATTTCCCCCACATTCATTGTAGCTTATCATTAACAATAAAACGCATTGCATTGCGCGTGCGGCTGCGCATGAGCGTAACTTCGGAAGTGGCTTCCAGCTATCAAATAAAAGGAAAATAAGAACCCGTGGTGGTTCGTTTTTCTTTGCTATACATTTGTTCTGCCGTTGCTATTTGGCGGTTTAAACATATTATCATGTTTCTCTTCGTTATAGGTCTTATCATTTTCTTTGTTAGCCTGGGTCTTAGCCGTACCAATCCAAATTTTAAACAATATGCACGAACCGTTCAGGGCATTGGTGTTCTGCTCGCCATACTTGGCTTTATAGCTGCCGGCACGGTGCAGATTGATGCCGGCGAAGTTGGCGTGCAAAAGCTGTTTGGTAACATTCAAAGCAACGTGCTCACAAGTGGTTTGCACCTTATCAATCCACTTGTTGAAGTAGAGCATCTTGATGTAAGAACGCAGAATTATACCATGAGCGGCACCAACACCGAAGGCAATAAACAAGGCGATGATGCCATTCGTGTGCTCTCTGCCGACGGGCTGGAAGTTACCATCGACTTATCGGTATTGTACCATGTGGTGCCTTCTGAAGCGCCTAAGTTATTAAGGCAAACAGGTGCTGATTATGAAGATAAAATTGTACGCCCCATCACGCGCACACGCATCCGCGATAATGCTGTGTATTATGATGCTGTGGGCTTGTTTTCTACCAAGCGAGATGAGTTTCAGCAGCGCATCTTCAGCACCATCGAAAGAGACTTTAAAGCCCGGGGTTTAGTGCTGGAGAATCTGCTGGTGCGAAACATTACATTGCCTGCCAGCGTAAAAACAACCATCGAGCAAAAGATAAGTGCCGAGCAGGATGCGCAAAAGATGCGCTTTGTGCTGCAAAAAGAGCAACAGGAAGCTGAACGAAAGCGTATTGAAGCGCAGGGCATCGCCGATTATCAGCGCATCATCAGTGAAAGTCTTACCGATAAACAGTTGCAATACGAGCGTATTAAAGCGCAGCTCGAAATTGCCAAATCACCCAACTCAAAAGTGATTGTTATGGGCAGCGGCAACACGCCGGTGATACTGGATACAAAAGATAATAAGTAAATAAAAAAGCGCTCACCAGGCTTAAAAGAAGCAATCGTCCATAAATACTAAAGCCATCCCGACATGTCGTTGGGATGGCTTTAGTATTTATAAAAATGAATTTATTTCTTCTGGTATACTCTTACCCAATCCACATACATTTTTGCAGGGAATAAACTGCTATCAACCGTTTGTCCCGGCCAGTTACCACCCACCGCAAAGTTGAACAAAATGAAAGATGGTTTGCGAAATGCATCATAGCTGGTTGATGTAATGTCGGTAGTATGATACACAGTGCTATCTACATACCACTTAATATAAGTTGATGTCCATTCTATACCATACACATGGTATGAAGAAGGTGATGAAGACATGCTTTTGCTATCCTGTTGATGACCATTATTATTCCAGTGAAGAGTACCGTAAATAATACTGTCTGCATTAATGTGCTCCATAATATCCGTTTCGCCGCTAATGGGCCAGCCTGCGGTACCAATGTTTGCGCCCAGCATCCAGAAAGCCGGCCACAAGCCTTGCCCAACAGGCATTTTAATGCGAGCTTCTATCTTGCCAAATGTAAATTCTTTTTTACCCTGTGTGTTTATGCGCGAAGAGGTGTAACTGTTTTTGCCAACCGTTTCTTTCTTCGCTGTGATGATAAGATTACCGTTCTCAAAGGTAGCATTTTTTCCGTCCGTATAATATTCCTGTTCGTTGTTGCCCCAGCCATTGCCGCCGGTGTCAAAGCTCCAGTTATGGGTGTTGATAGCGGTGCTGTCAAACTCATCTGACCATACTAATTGATAAGGCATTGTGTCAATATCCACCGGTGGTGAAGCAGGTGGCGTATATGTGTTGTTAGATGATGATTTGGTACAAAAAGACAGCAGGCAGATAGCAAAAACCGGCAAAACAAATTTTACAATGCGTTTCATAAAGCAAGTATTCATAAATAAAGATAAGAAGAGAGGAGTGAATGGCTATTGATTAATCGGTGTGCCAGCCAATATATCTGTCACCGTTTCGCCGGGAAGTAAAAGGTATAACTTCGGCTGCAGCGCATACTTATCACACAAATCCAACACTCTTTTTTTGATCTGTTCATTTGTATACCGCGAAGAAAAATGCCCGAGGATAAGGTTCTCAATTTGTAGCTGGCTAACCATGTTAATGACATCCTCAACATGGCTATGCTGGTTGCCGTGCGTGCGTAGTTTTACATCGTCACCATCGCCTAAAAATGTCGCTTCGTGAATGAGCGTTTCGCAGTTGTTCCAGCGTTCCATATCCTCAACAGGCGTATCGCCGGAATAAGCCAATACACAGTTGCTTACTTCCTCCGATATGTTTTCTTTTCCGCGCTCAAAACTAAGTTGTCTTACTTCTTCTTCAGATAAAGAAGCAAACTCCGTCTTTAGCTTTCGCTTCGTCTGAAACACTTTGTAGCTAAGGCTTTTGATGATGTTAGCATCTGTTACCACATGCCCGTTGCGAAGCGGCTCTGCATAAAACAGATCACTCTTAATCCAAAGCCTGTCGCCGGGCTGTACAGGCTGCCAGGTTGTTTGTGCTACCTGCTTATCAAACTGCCTGGTAAACGCTTCCAAAGCCTTGAAAGATTGTGCATCTTTCGGGTAATACATAACAGGCAATTGTGGTCTTGCATTCAGTTGATTGAGCTGCAACAAACCGGTGAGATGATCTCTGTCTGCATGAGATAAAAACACGCTCTTCACCTTCCGGCTCTTTTGCAATAAAGATGAAACAACGCCATCGCCGGCATCTAATAAAATACCTAACTCTTCCACAAAATACCAGGTGGCAAATAAAGCAGTCGAATAACCTGTGATCGTGAGTTTCATGGTTTGCTACATGCAAACGGGCGGCCGATATTGTTTCTTTTATTGAAAAAAAATAACAAAAGATGAATGATGCCTTCCACTATTTTACTTTAGGCAATTACTGCTTTTGCACACCGGTTAATGTAGTTGCATTCTTACCAAAGTCCTCACTTCGTTGTTCCTCTATATGTATCTTATTGCTATCAGTATGGCAAATGAAGGTTTCCGTATGCGGGCTTTCAATATAGCGCAGTACCAGCTTCAGTGTATTGGCTTCCTGCCATGTATAAGCAGCCGCTACTTTAGTTGGATAAATCATAGATGTATTTTCGATAGCTCCGGCAAGCAGCGAAGGACCCGGCTTATTAGTTTGTGATAAGTTCCATTTGCCTTCCGAAAATGGAATGCTGTAAGAGGTTTTACCAGTGTTGAAGCCAACAGAACAAACACCATCAGCAAAGTGAAACGACATTTCTTTCAGGTTCAGTTTATTACTATCGAGTGTAAATGTTTTGCTGTTGAGAGAAGATCCGTTGTCGTTATTATTTGCCGCAGGCACTGGCAATGATAAAGCCTTCAGTTGACTGGTTAAAGCAGCATCAGCGCGTGTGTCTGCAGGCAAAGATTTGCCTTTAAAAGCGGGCAGCAAATATTGCCATACAAGGTTAATCTCAGCCTGCATATCTGCTGTTTCTGCCGTGATGGCAAGCGCCGCATCCTGGTCGGGCATTACAATCATATACTGACCAAAAGCACCATCGCCGCGATAAGCATTGTTGCGGCAGCGCCACATCTGGTAGCAATAGCCTTGCAGCCAGTCGCTCGGGTCTTTCTTAGATTGTGGAGCCGAAGGATCCTGCATAATCTTCATCGTGCTGGCTTCTTTTACCCACTCTGCTGAAATGATTTGCTTTCCATTCCACTTGCCGCCTTGCAGGAAAAGCTGCGCAAATTTTGCCATGTCTTCTGTTTTCAGTCGCAAGCCCCAGCCGCCGGTGTTGATGCCTTTGGTGTCCGTTTCCCAATCTATGCCACTGATGCCTAAAGGCGCAAACAGGCGCGGCGTAAGGTAGTCAATTGCTTTTTGCCCGGTTGCTTTTTGCACAATGGCGCTTAACATATAAGTGCCAAGCGAATTGTATAAAAATACGCTGCCCGGCTCGTGCTGAATGGGCGTTGCCAAAAAGGCTTTTATCCAGTTGCTGTCTTTGCCCACCAGCGGTGTAGGGTCAGGCTCCTGTCCATCTGACATCATCAGTGCATCTTTCACCGTAAGATGCGAGAGATAAGGGCTGATGGTATCCGGCAAATCGTTGGGGAAGAAGCTAATGACTTTATCATCCAATGATAACTTTTTCTCTCCAACCGCAAAGCCAATGGCAGTTGCTGTAAAACTCTTACTGCATGAATAAAGTGTATGCTTCAAATTGGGACGATAAGGATTCCACCAGCCTTCGGCAATCACTTTGCCGTGGCGCAGCAGCATAAAGCTGTGAAACTCTGTTTTGCTTTTGGAAGCCGCTTCTACAAAGGCTGAAATATCTTTTGCCGAAACCCCTTGTAACTCGGGCGTGCTGTGTGGCAGCGATGTATTTGTTTGCGCAGTGCAGATACAGTTAACAATAAGAAATATAATGGCAGTAAAAACAAGTTTGCAGGATGACATAGCATCGTTTTAAGAAGACAAAATATAAAAGAGAAATTGCAGGATTTATCGTTCAATGATATTGCGAAGATATTCTACCAATGCATCATAAAAAGGCGTGATGGCTTTATAGTTTAGCATCTCTTTCGGCGTTGTTTGCAATACGTCGCGCATATTCTGCGCCTGTTTATTTGTCATTTGTTCATCATCTAAAGTGTTCTGATACATATGCACCCCAAACAGCACACAGCCCGAATGCGGCAGCCGGCTTACCGTTTGTCGTTCAATGCGCAGGTATACATGATTGCCAATATTTTCAGGCGTTAACTCAAGTGCCAGCCTTTTTAATTCTTCATTGTAAGGCGTATTATACTTCGATGATAAATCAAGATTGTTCCATACTTTAAAGTTCCAGCTGCAGCGCCATACGGGTTTGCTCACCTGTATTTTTTCCATCAGCTTTTGCGCGGTTTGCATGGTCCCATTTATCATGGTTGGCGCAGGTGCATGAATGGTTAGGAATGGTTGCCCGAATTTATCATCCAGGCTCCAGCCATTGGCAAAGCAAAGCTGGCCGGCGATGAGTGCTGCGCTGTCGTCATTACTTAGTATTAATAAATCTTCCTGCACTTGCCTGCCTATCCAATCTAACGGTTTCAAAGGCAGTGTATTTTCATCGCCAAAAATGAAGTTGGTTTCTTCATCGAGGTATGTGTTTATCCAGTGCCAGTGGTCTTTTTTTTTGTATAAAATGAAATGCTGCGGATCGATGTTCCTTAAATCATTTAGTATGATATCTACCACGTCCCATTGTGCTGTCAATGCATTTGGTGATGAACGATAATAGTAGCGATGGTCTTCATGCAGCAGCTTTCTTTTCTCCTTTATTTCAGGTAAATAATGTTCATTATCAACGTCGGTGAGCCTGTCTTTTTGCGTAATCAAAGCCGTGCCCATGCGCAGGTCAAACTGGTTGCCAAAGGGGAAGTATGGTAACTTATGCATGGCTTTTTTGTGGCTTTACAAATGAGATTCTTATTGCCGTAAACATAAGTAAGAAATGGATGATCCGCTTCTATAAAATATCATCATTGATCCGAACCTTGAACGGAGAATCACAACTGCCGATCATAAAGTGACGGTCGATGGCTGCTAAAACTCTATTTGTATTTTACTCAAATTGATCCATTGTCAAACAAACTCTTCGGCAGGTAATCCAACCAATTCATTAAAAACGTTACTTTGAAACTTATTCTTACTAACACATCATTCGCTAACTATGAATCTTTCTACACGTGCTTGCCTTGTACTTATTGCCTTTTCATTTATTATTCCATCCGTTATTGCACAGCCTGGTTCTTTGTCCGCTTCTTTCGGCGTAGGCGGTAAGCTTACCGATCCATCGCGACAGACTTTTGAAAAAGCCATTGCCTCGCAAGGCAAAAAAATAGTAATCGGCAGCCAGGGATTTTACCAGGGCTTTCAAACTTTTCTCGTTGACCGCTTGCTGCCCGACGGAAGGAAAGACAGTTCGTTTGGAACCGGCGGAACTGCCTTCATACTGTTTTCGGGCGACAATAACCCGGGTAATATAACCAGTGGAATAAACGCCATTTCTTTGCTTCCCGATGGAAAAATTGTAGCGGTTGGCCATGCAGAAAATGGCGGGAAAAATATTGCGATCGCACGCTTTCTTCCGGATGGCGAGCCCGATGCTTCGTTTGGTAAAAACGGCGCTTCGCTCTCTGGCTTTGGTATTGATGAAACCCCGGTTAATATGGCTGTTCAGCCCGATGGCAAGCTGGTTGTCTGCGGTACTTCAACGCCCGATTTTACGCCCGGCAATAACCACTTTTTTGTTGCAAGGTATATGCCCGATGGCAGCGTGGACAATGGTTTTGGCAACAAGGGCATCGTGGTAAGTAATTATACCGGCTCTGCCAATGCCGTGGTGATAAAAGCAGATGGCGATATTGTTGCCGGTGGCTACAGCACGGGCGTTGATGGCATCAGCTTTCACATTGAATGTTATACCGCCAATGGCAGCTACAATAATAACTTTGGAAATGGTGGCATTGCCGACAACCGCATCAATGGCGGCTTCCTCAATTTCATCAACGATATTGCTGTGCAGGCAGATGGCAAACTGGTAGCCGCCGGCAGAACAAACGGCAGCGGTGTTCAGACGTTTACACTTGCCCGCTACAACAGCAATGGCAGCTTCGATAACAGTTTTGGAACAAACGGTATTGTGCTTACTTCCTTTGCCGGCGCTACCGGCGAAGCAGAGAAAATAATGCTGCCGGCGAAAGGTGATCACATCCTTGTTTCCGGCAATAGAAACAGCAATAATGGTGGCGATTTTGTGATCGCTTCTTATACGCTTAGCGGCGCTACGGACTCTGCTTTTGGCGGGGCAGGCATTGTAACAACTGACTTTGGCGGCAGCGATTTTAATAGCTCCGCCGCGCTCTCCGATGATGGCAGCATCACTGCTTTGGGAAGCAATACCGGGCAATACCCGTTTGCCGTGCGCGCCCTGGCTAAGTATAATGACTACCCGGCTTCTGTGTCGTTATTTGTAAAAATAAAACGCTGGCTGCAGAACCATATTCTTACCTGGAATGGCTTGCCGGCAGCAGATAACATTGCGTATTATAAAGTAGAGCAAAGCGCAAATTGTAAAAACGGTTTTACAGAAATCAAAAGCATCAGTGGCGCGTCAGACGCGAAAGAATATAGTGTAACCAACAGCCGCTTGCTGGCTGGCGCTAACTACTATCGCATTAAAGCCATTGGCGCTGATGGCTCCGTAAAGTATAGCGAAACAGTAAGTCTTACTAACACCATTTCTTCGTTATCTGTTTATCCAAACCCTGCAAAAGATGTGATTGTGATAAGAGGATTGAAAGCGGATGTTACTTCACATATCAGCATAGCCAACGATGGTGGCAAAGTGATGATGAGAGCCGTAAGCAGCAAAAACGCACAGTACCGTATGGTGGTAAGTGATCTGCAGAAAGGAAGCTATCATCTTGTCATCACGACGCCGGATGGAAGTGTGGAAACGAAGATGTTTGTGAAGGAGTAGAAAGATTTCTGATAAATAAAAAACACCTTTTGCAATCATCTTGCGAAGGGTGTTTTTTATTTATTGCAACTTCTGAAATCATCAATGGAATTCTTACTGAAACACGCCTTCATTTTTAATCTCCCGGTAGGGTGTGCTGAAGAAACGATACACTACTTTATTGAAATCATCTTTATAAAAGATAGGAGTTGAATGCCCGGAGTTCGGCAGTATCCACAGATCGCTCTTCGGTATGTTTTGGGCAATCAAGAGGGTGTGCTGCGGACGAATGATATCATGGTCGCCGCCAATGATAAGCGAAGGGCACGAAATGGTTTTTAACTGCGCCAAAGAAATATGCGGCTCGTACGATAAAAGGTGCGCGAGCTTCAGCTCATTTTTGGTTTTTGCATCCTGCGGTTTGCTTTTTAGCCGTGCATTTTCATTCATTGCCCAGTTGTAAGTAAACGCATCAATAGCGCTGGTATCCGGCCAAAGATTGGCGCCCGTTACCGCCAGCTTTTTTACTTTATCAGGATGACGTATGGCGAGCAGCAAACCATTTATGCCGCCATCGCTCCAGCCAATGACATAGCACGAATCGAGGTGCAGTGTATCGAGCAAAGCATTCAGATCATCCGTCATCATTTCATAGCTCAATGAGTCTTTTGTGTCAACCGATTTTCCCTGCGCGCGGCTATCGGCAAGTATTACTTTGTAATGCTTGGAAAAGAAAGGAACCTGGTATAAAAAATTATTGATGGAGCCGCCATTACCATGAATAATAAGCAGCGGCTCGCCGGAGCCATACGTTTCATAATACATGCGAAAGCCACGCGTGTTTACATACTTGCCAACCTTTTCATTTCGCCCGTAAGTAGTGGTATCGAAAGGCGATTGAGCGCAGGCAAATTGTGTACTGTAGAAAAGAAAAAACAGGACGTAAAAAATTGATGTCTTCATATAAAGTTGTAAAGACTTTTTAGTGGTTTTGTATGATAACCTGCCAGGTTTAAAAAACAACATTTCAGAAAGCTCCGTTATAAACATAATAGCAGCGGCTTACTCTTTTCTATTCACTAAACGCAGGTCTTCGCTGTATTGTTCCTGTTTAAAAACAGAATCATGAATAATGCGGGCGCGTTTTTCATTCTCTTCAGCTTTGGTATGAAAAAAGGCGGCGTCACCCGGCTTTTTAAGTGTTTTTTTATACACATCGCCAATGCGGTTCAGCAGCATGGTCATTTCTTCTAACCCGCGCATCGACTGCCACAGCATGCTTTCTACCGATTCAGATACTTCGGCTAACAGGGAATTGGCGGTAAAAGCATGACCGGTATGGCACCGGTACCTGATGATATTATTTTCAACCAACTGTATAAACGCGCCATGACAATCGGGGCAGGTAAAAGGCGTAAATTCTCCCATATCCATAATCCCCATGTGGAAGGAATCGTCCTTCGTAGCAATGATCACTTCCATCTCCAGCAGCTTCAGTTCTTTTTTTGAAAACTTATTATTTGCCGGTGCCGGTTCCTTTACCATACCGCAAACGATGGGAACCATATCGGCGGCACATGCTATATAATCCGGCTTCACATACTCCATTACATTCAGGGGCAACTGTGGCTGTTCTGCTTCTTTCGGGTCCTGAACGATGGCTATGCCGCCCAATTGTTTAATGGTATAAAGCCCGGATACGCCATCATCAAGTAAACCCGAAAAAATAATTCCGATCACTCTCGATTTATATATATAAGCAGCCGAGCGGAACAAGGCATCAATGGCAGGGCGGGCCCGGTTTTCTTTCGGGCCTTTCTTTACCCTGACTTTATCTTTCTCTATAATCAGGTGACGGTCGTTTGGCGCTATATAAATTTTGCCCGGTTCAATGCTGTCTCCGTCTTCCGGGTGCACGGCTGGCAGCGGACCTGCTTTTGAAAGAATGCCCGGAAGCTCGCTTTCCGAGTATGAGGGTATATGCAAAACAATAAATACAGAACCTTCAAAATCTTTAGGTAAGTGTTTTACAAATTCTTTCAGCGCTGTAATGCCTCCTGTAGAAGCGCCCATTACAATAATATCTCGTGTTTTCATAATTGCTTTTTGTTCTTAGGCAAAGGATGTAAATGTATTGATAAGAGAGTGTACTTATATTCTTATACCATTTTTAGGATTCCCGTTAAGGGTAAAAATGGCACGTATATATACGTTGCAGAAATGTACAACCAGGGTTTTATTGTTCAAAATAAGCCAGCGTGCCGCCAACCCATTCGCGGTCCTGGTTGTAGCGCACGCCAATCATTTTTCCCTTGCTCAGGCGCGCTAAGTTTTGCGTAGCCACAGGCCGCGGCTCGCCATCTTTCCAGAAATAAAAAATGCGGATCTCCGCTTTGGCAGGCACGTCAGGCGTTGGGATGATATCGGCATACTGCACTTTGCGCTGCAGTATCCAGTTGTGAGGGTCTTTTACATTGTCGATGTCTTCTTTGGTTACGTCTATTACCACGCCTTGTCCTGCAAAGGAAAACAAGGGCTTTAATACATAGTTCTCCAAATCTGCCGGCACAGTTTTAATATCACTCAGGAAGCGCGTTTCGGGCACATATGGATGATGAATGTAAGGTAGTGTAAACTTGCTGATGCGGTAAAACCAGTTTGGATGCGGCACCCATTCTACATCTAAATCTTCAAGCAACAGTTTGCCTTTTTCCTGTACCTTTTCGCTTTGCTGCTGCAGGTCGTCGAAAATGATGCGGTTATAGATGCGCTTCACTTGTATCTTCCTGCCATCTTTCTCATAGTAAAGTTTACTGCCTTCTTTCACCAGTTCCATCAGGTCAACAACCGGAATGCCGAGGTATTTTTCTGTCCAGTAAAAATCAACTCTTGTCTTCTGTTGATGAGGTAATATTTCGAGCAAAATGGCATTCTCAGGATTCTCATCTTTTACAATGATATCTTTTAGCAATTGCAGGTAGGTATCTTTGGTAAAACCATTGAGATAAGAGGAATAGCCTTCGGGAATATCAAGATGCCTTCTTGCCGCTTCATCCTGAAAAACCTGGAAAGCAAAAAGGGTAGGAAAGCCCTGCATTTCGATAAGCTGCGGCTCCAGTTCGCCTTTATCATTTTTACAAATGCCAAAATCGAAAGCGATGAACTGCGTATGCTCATTTTCGTTGGGCACTTTTACATCGGCAGGTATGGCATGCGCAGTCAGGCTTTTAAAATTGTAACCGGTAATCACATCGACAATGCTCTCACAGGCCGACAGCATTTTTTGTGTAAACGATTTGTCAATAAAAATGGGCGTTTCTGCAATGCGAAACTGCAATGCATCGGGATATTTATTTGCCAGCTCAGCTACGTAAGCTTCGTATTTCGATTTGTCAAAATTATCGTTGTACCATGTGCGTATTCCTGATACCATACTTTCCGTTTGTTGAAAAAAATAAAAGTACGAAACGACTACATACAACTGCGAAAAGAAATAAGCAGAAGCCTACTATTGCAAACAACACCGTCTCCGCATTTATGAATGAACAGGCATCACTCAAATTACCAAAACATAAATTATACGGACTTGATCATCTGCGTGCATTAGCCATTATCATGGTTTTTGTTTTTCACTACGGGCACATTTTTCCGCATCCTGAATGGACAAATACCATTAGCAATTTTGGCTGGACGGGCGTTGACTTGTTTTTTGTATTGAGCGGTTATTTAATCGCTTCGCAATTGTTTGCTGTTATTGCCGCAACAGGAACCTTTTCGCTGAAAGAGTTTTTCATCAAACGTGTCTTCCGTATTTTTCCGGCTTATTTTGTTGTTGTTGCACTTTACTTTTTATTCCCGCCTTTGCGAGAGCACGAAGCGTTAGCACCGCTTTGGAAATACCTGACATTTACCCAGAATATTGGTCTCGATTTGCGTACGCAAGGCACGTTTTCTCATGCATGGTCGCTGTGCGTGGAAGAGCAGTTTTATCTGTTGTTTCCTTTATCATTGTTGCTTCTTCTCTATTGCAAATTGTTGCGCAAAGGCGTTTGGTTTTTGATTATTTTGTTCGTGTTTGGTTTTGCTGCGCGATTGTATTCGTGGTATATTCTGATATCGCCACATGCCGGGCAAAACGACTTCTGGGTGTACTGGCAGGAGTGGATGTATTATCCTACGTTTTGCCGCCTGGATGGATTGTTGGCCGGCGTTTCTATTGCGGCTCTTTTTCAATATCGGCCAAAGGCAAAAGCGTGGGTGCAACAGCGCGGAAACGCATTTCTTATAGCCGGACTTGTTGTTGAAACGATGGCTTATTTTTTATGCTCTAACCAGCAAACATTTAGCGCTTCCATATTCGGTTTTTCTCTAGTAGATTTTGGTTATGGCTTATTGGTTATGGGAGCCGTAAGCCCGGTTACATTTTTATACAAAATAAACTCGCGTATCACAACCCGGATCGCTGCACTGTCGTTTGCAGTATATCTCACGCATAAAATTATCATTCATCAAACACAGGAGCAATTTGCTAAATTGAAAGTGGGAAATGATGGCAACCTCATGTTCCTGGTTTGTATTCTTACCTGCTGTTTGGGGGCATGGCTGATGAACATAATCATCGAAAAACCTTTTTTAAAATGGAGACGTATTTTGTTGAAAACAGAACGTTGAAGCTCTTTATTTTTTCAATACATCTTTATCGCCGTCTGCGCCTCTGTCGCCATCTTTCCATTCTCTTATTCGGGTAAACGGCAGCTTCCATAAGTGTAATACAGTCAGCTCGTTTTCATCGCGATACACGGGTACGCCAATCACTACATTATCCTGCTGAATATTGAGGCGAACCGTTCTGTGCAGCCGATCCCAAAAAGAAAAAATGGTAGCATAATTACTATCCGTTTCGTCTTTAATAATGGAATGATGAATGCCATGCATCCGTGGTGTAACAATCAGTTTGTTCAGCGCTTTTTCAAAGCGTACAGGCAGTTTTGTATTGCTGTGATGAAACTGTGTTTCCGCTTCAAAGATGATTTCATAAACGAGCACAATCCATGGCGATGCGCCAGTTAGTAACACGGCGGCGCCGCGGAAGATTAACGAACCAATCATCTCACCAAAATGAAAGCGGAACGCGGTGGTTACATCCATGTCAAGGTCAGTATGATGAACGAGGTGGAAGCGCCACATCAGCGGCATACGGTGCATGATGATATGCCACCAGTAAATGCTGTAATCGAGCAGTATAAAAGAAATGATATTTTCTGCCCAAACAGGTAATGTATAGAAATAGCTGATACCAAAATGCCAGCTTTCATTTTTTAATGCCAGCCATACCATTGCCGGTATCAGCATCAGCCGCAATAACAGGAAAGCAGGCATTGCCAATATAGTATTAATCACAATGCGCGTAAAGCGTTTTTGAACACGTCTTCTCAACCGGAATCTTGTTTCTGCAAAAAACAGGATTACTAAAATAGCCGTAAGTATTATAAAGCCATAGATATCGAACAGGTGATGAATAAAACGGCTCATTTGTCTCTTACTTTTTCTCCTTCTCCTTTCTTTGTTTGCCAGGTGGCATCCTGATTCAAACCCAGCTCTTCCTGCACCTGCGGCGATGAGCCTTGCGGCGCTTTCCCAATCATCATTTCGAAATAGCGGATGCCATCCTGCACATTTGCCCAGGCATGTGATGGCGGTGTAAAACCATACGCGCGGTACTTGCCCGGCTCCACTTTTCCTTTCTGTTTTACAAATGTTTCAAAGTTTTTTATCCATTGGTAAAAAGAAGTCATAAACTTATCATCTTGTACGGCATCTTCCGATTGATTGTCGCTGTATTTTTTATTCTTTCCCGTAGTGCAGTGCATCCATAAATCATCAGGAACTTCTATGCCACCATAACGGCATTGCCATACCAATGGCGCATAGGCATCACGTTCGTTTTCAAAAGGTTCTTTATGGCTGTCAAAGTAGTTTTTATGCAATAAAATTTTTGGTTTGCCGTCGGTGTCAATCTCGTCACCGCCTTCATCTCCATAGCAAAAAAACGCTGCCGTTCTGCCTTCCAGGTGGTTTACACTCATTTCTTTCCATTGTTCCGTATGTTCCAATGCCATTGCCTTCTCCGGGTTTTTATGGTCGATAGTTTTTTCGTCGGGATTACCACCGTTCATGCACACCAAACGGTCAAGCATCAGCTTCAGCGAACTGCTGGGTCCATACCAGTTAATAGGTCCGATGATCGCCCAGGCATCTGCCATATCGAGCCGCGAATACATATCGAGATTCCACATTAAATCCGGCTCTTTACGGCTGTTTTTCTCATAACAGTTACAAGGCCAAACGCATAGCGCCATCGAAGTAGACACACAGGCATTACAGGTCTGTATTTTTTCCCTGCCATATACATTGCCTAAATCTTCATAATCTATCTCCCATTCTTGCGGTAAGGCTTCTGCCATCTTTAGCATCAGCATCCGCGATTTACTATCCACACCAGGGCAGTTATATTGCCTTCTGTTCGAGCCCGAAATAATCAGGATGCGGAGCGGTCGTTCGCCGGTTGCCAGCTTTGCATTGTCATCGTTAGGTTTCATATTGATAGTGTTATATCACAAACAATAAGGAGTAAATAGTCCTGTAAAAAATGATGTTTTTGTATGTTCGTTTTTAACTGCAAAAACTACAGTTTATTCTTTCTGATCAGCCGTTTATGAATCTGCAATAAGCGTTCCTGCTGATAACCTGCATAATACAAAAACCAGATATAAAAAAAGATAGCCTGCATGCGGTAAACACCGTTATCGCGATACTTTCTTGCCGATGTAATCACATAATCTTTCATTACGATAAACCGGCTGTGCTGTTTAATGCGGTGAATGATTTCCTGGTCTTCCATCATGATTAAATCTTCGCGGAAGCCACCGCTTTTTTGAAAGACGTTTTTTGTTACAAACAAGCTTTGATCGCCAAAGCGAATGGCATTTACATCCCATTTTGTAAACCAGGCATTCGCTTTTAAAAACCAATGCTTATGATCGAATTGCAAACGGAAACAACCGCTGTGAAAACCTTTATTATAAGCATCGAGAATTTGTTTTGTAAAAGCTTTCGGTGGAATGCTGTCAGCGTGAAGAAAATAAAGAATGTTGCCTTTTGCTACAGAAGCGCCGCAGTTCATTTGCGCAGCCCTGCCTTTTTTTGGACTCAGTAACGCATTGGCACCCTTCATTTTTGCAATGTCAATCGTTTTATCGCTGCTGCCGCCATCTATAACAATGATTTCGTAAGCAACATCACCTGCTGACTGCTTCACTGCATGAAGTGTAGCCTCAATCTGGTCAGCTTCATTGTATGCCGGAATGATGATGCTGATCATATAAAACAAGTTTATGCATAATTAATTCTTTCAGCTCGGCTAACGATGGGCAGATATTTATTTCGTAAGCCGAAGCAAGTAATTCAATCTCATTATTTTTTATAAACGCAGCCGGAAATTCAGTCCATTCCGGATGTTCTTTTTGCCATTCGTTTTTATAGGTAAACACAGTGTCAACCGGCAATTGGTCAATAAATAATTGCCAGTCTTTTTTCATAGTAAAATTATCATACGTTAATGCACACAATTCGCAGGCATATGTAGAAGGCGAAATGATTTTATGCGTAAAACCGGTAAGTAAATTGAATAACCCGCTGCCGGCATTGTACACGAAAATGAGTTGCTTCATAGGATGGATTTCATATATGGTAAATCGCTTTCTTCATCTACGTCATGTAAAACAGGCAGCAGGGTATAGGTGAGATTATTTTCTTCGCAATGTTGTATTGTTTTGTTCAGCACTTCGCTTGTACTCCATGGTATATTTTTAAATAAAACCGGCTGTTGTTTTTTCATGCCTAATAAATAATAGCCGCCATCTGCTGCGGGTCCGATGGTTATATCTGTTTCATCTAAAACTTTAAAAGCTTTTCTGATAATTACGGTTGTCAGTTCCGGGCAATCAGTGCCAATGATAACTGCTTTCTGATACTTGTTCTTAAAAGCAAACGCAAACGCATTCATCATCCGTTCGCCTAAATCAAATCCTTGCTGTACCTGTATTTGATCAGTGTTATTCCATTTATAATCTTCCTCTGTTTTATCCGAATAAAAAATAATCCTGTCACATGGCAGCGACCGGATCACTTTACTTGTATGCGCAACCAGTTGTAAATAAACAGCCATTGCCTTTTCATTTCCAACTGTTGCTGCGAGCCTTGTTTTCACTTTTCCCGGCACTGCATTTTTTACAAAAACCAGCAACACATCTTCACTCATAAAGCCAGAATGGTTTGCTGTAATAAACGACTCAGTTTTTCATCGGCTATACCAGCGGCTTTGATGATTTCAACAATGTTTACCGGCTTCAGATTATCGGGGTTGCATTCATCTGTAATCACCGATATGGCGGCGACTGGTAACTGCATATGTACGGCTGCAATTACTTCAGGCACAGTAGACATACCCACCATGTCGGCTCCTATTATTTTTAAATAGCGATACTCCGCTTTCGTCTCTAAGTTAGGTCCGTTTACCGCAGCATACACGCCTTCATGCAAAGGAATTCCAAGCTCCTCTGCTTTGTTTTGCAATACTGTTTTAAGCCGAACATCGTACGGTTCGCTCATATCAGGAAAACGGGTGCCAATGTCGTCGTCATTCTTACCTGTTAACGGATTTCCCGATTGCAGGTTAATGTGATCGTCAATCATTACAAGATCGCCTTGTTTGAAACCAAGGTTGATACCACCTGCTGCATTGGTGATAAGCAACCGTTCTATTCCAAGCAGCTTCATTACGCGAACCGGAAACGCAACCTGCTGAAAGGTGTAGCCTTCATACGCATGAAAGCGCCCCTGCATAATGAGTACTTTTTTATCGCCAATGCTTCCGTATATCAAATTACCTTTATGAAACTCTACGGTTGATACCGGGAAATCAGGAATATCAGCATAAGCAATGGTTTGCTCAATGGTTACATAATTGAGAAGCTTATGCAGACCTGTTCCGAGAATAATGCCGGTAGTTGGTTGTGTAATACCCTTTTCCTGTAAAAATCCGGCTGCCTTATTATAATCCATAATTGTGTAGTTTATGTAACCGCACCGCCGCAACTGCTGCCCGCGCCTGCTGTGCAACCATAACAATGTTGGCCTAAAATGATATTTCGTGAATTTAAATCCAGTGCATTGAATTGACTGATATGCCTGCTATTTCCAGCCACTTTCAATTCAAGCATCTGGTTAAAATCGCAATCGTATAAGTAGCCATCCCAGCCAACGGAAATGGTATTGCGGCACATAACGTTAAAGGCAGCGGATGGGTTATAAGCATCCGTAAGCTTCTTCATATAGTTTTCATAGTTGCCGCTGTTCAGCAAATAATCCAGATAACGGCTGATGGGCATATTGGTAATGGTAAACAAGCTGTTGAACACGATACCATATTTATTGAACAGAGCTTCTTTATATTCCTTCTCCAACGATGTTTGTGAGGCCGGTAAAAACGCACCGGCAGGATTATAAACAAGATTTAAAATCAAGCCACTGCTTTCTTTTCCATAACCCGCTTCGTTCAGCATTTGCAAGGCTTTGATGCTATCTTCAAACACGCCGTTTCCGCGCTGCCGGTCGGTTCGGTCTTGTGTATAAAAAGGCAAAGAGGAAACAACTTCTACCTTGTGTTGTTTGAAGAATTGGGGCAGGTCGTAATACTTTTTATTAGCAAGAAGAATTGTGAGGTTGCAGCGTACAATAATATGCCTGCCAAGCCTCGAAATTTCTTCCACAAACCATCTGAAGTTTGGATTCATTTCGGGTGCCCCACCCGTAATATCAACCGTTTGCAACCTGAGGTTTTCGTCTATTACCCGAAGGCATTCTTCCATCGTTTCGCGCGTCATAATTTCTTTGCGGTCGGGGCCGGCATCTACATGGCAATGACGGCAAACCTGGTTGCACATCTTGCCAATATTTACCTGGAAGATGGTAATGCCGGTTGGCCGTAAGGGAAGCAAACCGGACTCTTCCATCTTTTGCTGAAATGGAACCAGGCTGAAATCGTGATTGCGCCCATGTTCTATAATTTCAACCTGCTTATGCGCATCGGCAAGAATATTATGTTCGGCTTTTAATGATTTCATCGTTAGTGCTTATACAATTTAGCTTACGCTTTACATGGCTATCTCTTTCACTTTATTCATCATCTGCACACCATGTACCAAAGAAGCGCCGCCGCGTATAGCTGCCGCCACGTGCACAGCTTCCATCATCTGCCCTTCGCTGTACCCTTTTTCAAAGGCGTCACTGCTGTAAGCATCAATACAATACGGGCATTGTACAGCATGAGAAACCGCTAAAGCGATCAGAGACTTTTCGCGCGCCGTCAGTTCGCCGTCGGCGAATACTTCCCCGTACCAGGCAAAAAATTTATCGCCCATTTTCTTCTGAAACTCCGTGATGTTGCCAAACTTTTTCAGGTCTTCCGCGTCGTAATAATTGTTGCTGTTCATAGGTATATTTTTCAAAACAATATCCGCGATTTTTTTGAAACAGGATGTTATTTTCCTGCGCTATTCATTTCAAAGGTTCTTTCCTTAGCTGCCGGGATGAACAGTAAAGCACCAAGCGCTATGATGAGCAAACCCAGCATCATTCCTTTTTTAAATCCTGTTTTCTTCAACATCCACGACGATGGAAATGCCATCACTGCATAAGAAATATAGAAAGCAAACGTAACCAGCACGGCTTCGGATGTCTCCGGTTCGCAGGCAATTTTCAGGTACGGGCTTCGGTGTTACTCATGTGTCGTGATGTTATTTTGCGGTCTTTTCTTTTTCTTATTTTACCAGCGGATTGAACACGCTGTGCGGGCCCGCAAAATAATTGATCCGCGGCTTTTCGTTCTCCTTGTTTGCCTCATCATTATTAACGGCTTCTGCTTCTTTCTTTGCTGAAACAGGATTAACTCTCTTTGTACGTTTTGAAAAGCTCACTAAGCTTTCAAACTGACTTGCATACATTTCTAATATACGAACTGATAACATAACTTTTGTTTTAAAAAATGAATCAATGAATACTGGTTGATGCGTCCATCAAACAGTAAAAATGGTTACGCCGGATTGGATGATAATTCTTGTTCTGAAATCACCGTGAGCTGCGGTTGAATATCCTGCAAATCTGCAGCTATGGTTTGTTTATTTTGCCTGCGCAATAACACAACGCAAAAAAGAAATCCAGTAATAACGAGCGCCATCCCTACATACTCTGCGGAAGGATAACCGAAGCCTGCGGCAATGGGAAGTCCGCCAAGAAAAGCACCGATAGCATTGCCAATATTCAAGCTTGCCTGAAGTGAAGCAGAAGCCAGCATTTCAGAACCGGCGGCTGCTTTAATAATTAATACCTGCATGGGCGATACCAGCATAAATGCAATGGCTGCAGTAACAAATGTCATCACCACGGCTGCAGCCTGATATTGTGCCGTCAGAGCCACAATCAGCAGGGAAGTCATCATGGATAAAAAGATCACACCTGTCATTTTCAACGGCGAAAACCGGTCGGCCAAACGACCGCCAATAATATTGCCTGCAGTCATTCCAACACCGGCAATAATCATAATAATGGTAACCGCATTACCGGAAAAATGAGACACATTCGTCATTAGCGGAGCGATATAACTAATCCATGCAAACAAACCACCGCTGCCAATAGAAGCCATAGCAATGATGAGCCAGGGTTCAGGTTCACCAAAGGCTTTCAGACTTTGTCTAAAATTATGTTCCGGCGCGGCGGGCGTGCCAGGCATCCATTTTTGAATAGATAACGCTGCGGTAAAAGCGATAGCCGCAACGATGTAAAAAGAGATGCGCCAGCTCAGGTTATGACCAATGTAAGTGCCTATTGGTACGCCGATGATATTAGCAACGGTAAGCCCGGCGAACATAACAGCAACGGCTCTCGCTTCTTTGCCTTTATCGGCAAGACGGCTGGCAACTACGGCACCAATTCCGAAAAAAGCGCCATGCGGCAAACCGGCGAAAAACCGCGCGATGAGTAGTAGCGTAAAGCTTGGCGCAGAAGCGAATAAAGTGTTGAAAATGCCGTAGATTACCATCAGCCAGATCAATACTTTTTTTGGAGAATATTTTCCGGCAATAGCTGCTGTAAGTGGCGCTCCAATCACAACACCTACTGCGTAAGCCGTAATGAGATGACCGGCTTCCGGTATGGAAACGGAAAGTGTTTTTGCCACATCCGGTAATACACCCATCATCATAAATTCCGTCATCCCGATGCTCAATCCACCGATTGCCAGCGCAAGAATGCCGGGCTTTGGCAGGGAAAATATCTTAGTAGCGTTGCTCATTTTTATTTCTTTTGTTACTTAGAATATATATAAATGCCTGCTCTTGTAAGAGACAGGCAATTCGTTAATCAATTGTTTATGGCTGAAGTTCCTGTCTTTCTTAAGTGCCAGGAATAGTAATATTCGACTTAGAAGGCAAAGATAAGAAATTTGTTTAAACGATTAAACTTTTGAATGTTACTTTAACATTAACCTTATCTTTGTGCAAGGTTTTAACTGAAACATCATTTGCAAAAAAGTCAATTGATGTGCCGAATTTAAAGGATTAAACTTTTTGCATTTAACGTTCGCAAATGGACAAAAGGATTTCACTGAAAGACATAGCTCAGAAAGTAGGGGTTTCTACCGCTCTCGTTTCTTACGTACTAAATAACCAGAAAGAGGGAAGAATAAAGAAGGAAGTGGCGCAGAAAATACGCGACACTGCCAAAGCCCTGAACTATCGCACCAACCAGATAGCCCGTAGCTTAAAGACGAGTAAAACATTTACTATAGGCCTGATTGTATCCAACATTTCCAACCCGTTTTCTTCCGGGCTCGCCCGTATTATTGAAGACGAAGCCGACAAGCAGAAATACACCGTGATCTTCGGTAGTTCGGATGAGAATCCTTTGAAGTTTTCCAGGCTGGTAGATACGTTTGTAACGCGCCAGGTAGATGGACTAATCGTGGCGCCGCCGGATGGCGCTGAGGAGGAAGTGAAATACATTCAGCAGCAGAACATTCCTTTTGTTCTCATTGACCGGTATATACCTTCCATTGATACGAGTTACGTGGTGCTCGACAATGTGGAAGCGGCTTTTCATGCTACCGAACACCTGATTAAAGGTGGCTCGAAGCGACCCGCAATGATTACTTACGATACGCATCTGTCGCATTTGCAGGATCGCATTGAAGGATTTAAAAAAGCGCTGGAAGTCAATGAATTGCCTTATGATGAAAAGCGTTTGAAGCTGGTAAACATCAGCAATAAAAAAGACCAGATTGAAGATGCGGTACACGAAGTTTTGTATAACCCTGCGCAACCTGCTGATGCCATCCTGTTTGGCTCTAACAGTATTACCAGTTACGCTGTAAAGTACATTAATCGTCTCCCGGTAAGAATCCCGCAGGATGTAGCGATCATCTCATTCGATGAAACTGATTCTTTGGATCTTTTCTACGCGCCAATTACTTATGTAAAGCAGCCTTTGCAGGAAATGGGTTGCGGCGCAATAGCTGTTCTTTTAGACATGATTAATAAAAAGGAAGGGGAGTTACAGCACATTCATTTAAATGGAGAACTGATTATAAAAAAATCAACCAAATAAGAATAGATAAGGGAAACAATTGCCAAGTAACAATAGGACAGTTATAAATAAAGAAGGGGCTTCTTAGAAAAGATGCCCCTTTTTTCAACCCTAAACCCTTAAAAAACGTGAATTATTTAGCGATAATCATGCCGATAAGTGTCAAATTTTAACTTAATTACCCAAAACATCAAATTGTTAATATCGGCAAAGAAGTGTTTAAAATATTTCGAATGCTGAAAAGAAAAAACTGCCTTCAATAGCGGCGTTTTCGTCGCTGTCGCTGCCATGTACTGCATTCTCCCCAATTGAGGCTGCAAATTTTTTCCGGATGGTTCCTTCATCTGCCTTTGAAGGGTCAGTAGCGCCGATTAGTTTTCTGAATTCGGGAACTGCGTTTTCCTTTTCGAGAATGGCAGCCACGATATTTCCGCTGCTCATAAACGACACCAGTTCGCCATAAAAAGGACGCTCTTTGTGCACTGCGTAAAATTCACCCGCTTTTTCCTCAGTCAGCTTTACCCATTTCATTGCCTTAATGCTGAAACCAGCCTGGGTAATCATGTCGATGATCTGGCCGGTATAACCTTTTGATGTGGCATCCGGCTTAATCATGGTAAAGGTTCTGTTTGTCATGCTTATAAAATTTTGGCGGCAAATGTAGGCATTGGCAGTTACTTCAACTGCTTTATTTACAAGTGTTCACAATGATATAAAGTACCTGATCGCGCGCCTGTTTTGTCGGGATAATTAGTAATAAAGTCTTCTTATTTATTAATGCTGATAGAGCTTTAGGCAATTGTTTATTCTAATATCACACACTTGTTATGGCATGGTTTTATTCTCTCTTTACTAAAATCTATTATAAGTAAAACATATTATCATGAAATTCATCAAAACAACCGACAAGACAAGCGGTGAAGAAGTAAAACTTAGCTATTTTGATTATGGCAAAGGAAAGCCCGTAGTGATGCTGCATGGCTGGCCGGCAAATAAAGAAATGTTCGAATACCAGTTACAACCATTAATAGATGCAGGTCTGCGCGTAATCGCTTACGACCGCCGTGGATTTGGCATGTCAGACAAGCCATGGGGCGAGTATGATTATGATACACTAACGGACGATTTGAAAGCTGTGATCGATCAGTTGGATCTGGATGATGTAACGCTCGTGGGATTCTCGATGGGCGGTGGCGAAGTAGCTCGTTATTTCACACGTTATGGTGGTGAAAAAGTATCGAAAGCTGTGTTGATCTCTTCCGTGGTACCTTATCTTCCGCAAACAGACGACAATCCGGATGGTGTGCCGCAAGACAAGCTGCAGGATATGGCCGACCAGGCAAAAGATGACCGCATCGGCTTTCTGCAATCATTTTTTAAAACATTCTATGGCGTAGGTTTTCTAAGCAAGCCGGTGAGCGATCCGTTCCTGAATTATAATGTTATGGCGGCTTCTATGGCATCAGCCAAAGCAACACTGGATTGCATGAAAGCATTTGCATTTACTGACTTCCGCCAGGATGCAGCCAACATTAATGTGCCAACATTAATTATACATGGCAGCGGCGATAAGACAGTGCCGATCGAAACCAGTGGTCAGCGTGCAGCAGAAATGATTAAGAACAACCAGTTCATTATTTATGAAGGTGCACCGCATGGTTTGCAATACACAGAGAAAGAAAGGCTGAACCAGGATTTGGTGAATTTTATCACTACAGGCAATGCTTATTCTGAAAACTTTCAGCCGGGTGCCAATTATGACAGAGTAATATTATCAGGTAATACAGAAGGCTTGGTAACAAGATAATAGTGAAGTAATATTATCATAATAAAGAAAGGCAGCTCATAATGAGTTGCCTTTCTTATTATCAATGAACCATTATCAAATGCTATTGTTTTCACTCATCAAAATCATACAAGTATTGATTATTGCAGTGCTTTGCTTTTTGCACCTTTCGAGATGTTAAACACACGCGAGACATTGAACCCAAAAAAGATATCGCCTTTTGCCCAGCGACCTGTAGTTTGACCAATATACTGCGATTCTGTCATCGCTTCTGAATTGGTAAAAACAAGTTGAAATACATGCCCGCCGGTTTCAATCTCCCAGCCCAATGAAAGAGAGTTATGGATATTGGTTGACACAATTTGATTATCAGGAACAAAATTATATTCAGCAATGATGGCAGTGCGTTTTGTAATTTTTATTCTGCCACCAACGCCTATTGCAAGTATATTGTTCCTGTCAGCCTTGCCGGGCACAAGATTATAATGAATCCATGTGGGCGCTAATTGCAAAGAAAAACTGCTGTTGAACTTACGCGCAATCAGTAATTGTGTGGAGTAGGATGTGCGGTATTTTGTATTGAGATACGATTTGTCAGAATACTTCTGTGTATAATCTGTAAGCCCAACCAGTAAGTCCATTGTCACAGGTATTTTATTGTTGCCATCGGTTTGACGAAGCGCTTTATATTTCGCATAACCATCAAATGTTTTCAGGTAAGAGCTTCTGCCAATGCCAACAGATAAACGGTCGCTGATACCATAATCAAGACCCAGGCGAATGGTAGCATTGTCTAACCCAAAAAAATTATAGGCACCATCATTCAGCTTGCCAAAGCGGTGCATAATAATGAAGTTAAGCACACCATGCGCAGGTGATTCTACGGTATGCATGTTTACAAGATGAATACCTTTGAACGTACCTGTAACATGCGTTGGTGCTGCATTTGCGCTCATCGAGTCATTCAACATATTCATCAGTGTTGAGTCTTGCGCATGAGCAAATGAAAAGGAAAAAAGTATAAAAAGAAGAGAAACAGTTCCTGCTTTCATCAAGGTTAATTATTTAGGTGAACAATTGGCAGATACACTCACGGTCATCTCTTTGGCTATCTTTTCCCTCACCAAAGAAGGAATGTTGATGCCATAATCTTCAGGCTTTATTTTAAACCCGGCTTTGGCAGTCAGTGTGCCGTTTTTTACTTCAATAGTAGCTGGTGCTTCCACAGGTTTGGTAACACCGTGAATCGTAAGATCGCCTTTGGCAGTTACGTTGTATACGCCATCTTTTGTTGCATTTACATCGCCGGTGTAAGCACCATTAAAAGAAGATTTTGGATACTTATCGCTCTCTGCATAATTCTCATTAAAGTGTTCCTGCATCAGCTCTTTTTCAAACTGAAAGCCTTTCATCAAAAGGGTAAACGCGATGTTCTTTTTACCCGCATCTATTACTGCATATGCCTGGTTGTTTACGGCATTGACAGTTTCTTTCTCAGTAGAAGAATAAAAGGAAACGCGACCTGTGCGGGTCATAAAAAGCTGGCTGAAGGAGACGGAAGCTGTTGCTAAAAACAGCAATAAAAAAGCGATTGTTTTCATAGAAGAAATTTGAAACAGAATTAATTATCAGGTGCACCGCGATTGATCCAGTCACGGATAATATTGATGTCGCAATCAGATAGTTTGCCGCCATTTGCCGGCATAGGTGGATAACCGGAAGCGTGGGTTATTGTGCCCAGCAATGCACCGTCATCGGCTTCATCTTTTACGTTATCATAAGTGTCGAGATTAACGCCGCCGCTGTTGCCGCCATTGCCATGACAGCTATAGCAATTTGCCTTTAGTACCGGCATTACATCTGCCGCGTAAGTCATGTTTACCGTGTCGCAACTTATAGGTGGTGTTGATGATCTTAAATCTTCCTCACTGCTCTTGGAGCAGCTTACGGCTATTACAATCATCAATAAAAAAAGTCCTGTAATTAGTGTTGTCATTTTCTTCATAGTGTTCAATTAATTAGCAGTAAGTATTGGTGTTATTTTTCAATTACACAATCTGTAAGTGCTACATCCATCAGGTAGCCGGTGCATTTTCCTTTCACCGTTACCAGTTTTCCTTTTGGAACGATTGCTGTTTTATTGTCGAATAAACTACAACTGATACCACCCATATCAGTATCGCTTTTTAATAGAATGGTGTAAGTGCTGTCACTCTTGTTTATTTCCTCGGCAGCGCCTGTTACCGAGATGATTTTATTCAGAAACTTTTGATTCGCTGCCGCTTCGTTATCGCTGTATTGCTTATACAAACCGGCGGCTGTTATCGTTATATCAGGCTGCTTGCCGGCTACACCGGTTCGTGGCTTATTGTATACGTAATAGCCCCAGCCGGCAAGACATAGCAATAAGATACCGATGAAAAAAAGAATCTTTTTTTTCATGATGCTTGATTTAAAAAATCTGTGAATGAGAACTAGAACGACCGTGTAAAACCGACCGCGATGCCTGTGCTTGCTATCGGCAATTTGGCAATGCCAATACCACTAAGCGGCATCTTTATATAAGGCTCTGCGCGCAGAGATAAATGTTTGTTTATCTGCAATTGATACCCAAAACTCAGGCTGGCAACAGAAAATAAATTGCTGCCCGAATTACTGTATTTTTTTGTTGCGTTGTAGTAATTGCCAGAATGATTTGCATAGTAGCTATACTGCTCATCTTTCATGATGTAAGAAGATAAACCGGCTGTAGTAAACCAATTGCTGCTTTTCTTCTGCGCAAAATCATATTTCACTGATGCCGGTATTTCAAACATGGCACAACTTCCATTGGTATAAATAATTTTTGATGCTTCCGGGATGCCTGTGTTTGTTTTATCAAAATACTTCCCCGTGCTGTAATATTTTTTATCTGTCCAGTTAACGCCGGATTCAACAGAAAGGCGTTTGGAGAGGCGATAACCAATCAGCAGCTCAAAGCCGTGTCCGGCTTTGTTTATGCGTTGTAGTTTGATGGTGCTTACATCAAGGCTTGCCAGGATGCCAGCATAAAAACCAGTTTGCTTACGTGGCTTTGCTTTTACCATCTTGCTTTTGTTTTCGTTGCTGTTATTATTGTTCACAGCGCTGTCTGTTTTTGTAATGTGCAAAGCACTATCTGCTTTTGCAGTATTCAAAGCCAGGCTATCCGTTTTTGCTGGCAAAGCTCCACTCGCCTCTGCACTTTTGCCTTGTGTTAGTTTGCTCATCGCATCACCATTATTATCTCCCGCATCTTTCTTATCTATACGGTTAGATGCAGTATTGGGTTGCAGAACAGGGAGAGTATTTTTATTAGTAATGAATTCGTTTTTATTGTGGCTTGTCTGTTCCTGATTGTTATTTAAATTCTCTTTCTCCTTTTTGAAAAAAGAAGAATTTCCTGAATAATTATATAAGCCACTTTCTGTATGTGCCTTTTTTGAATCTTTAGTATTGAATGAAATTTGATCACCGCTTTTATCAAAAGCTTCCAGATTATTTTTTGCCTTAACAGAAGAAGATGCTGTTGTTGAATCATTCATATTCATTGCAGCAGAAGGCATTTCCTTATTGATCTTAACATCTGATTTTTGAGAGTTATTATTTGTTTCATTCTTTACAACATCATTATGTAATGAATTATTGGCAGCCTCTTTTGTAGCTGCAATTTGTTGAGCAGGTTGATTATCGCTTTTATAATAAATAGCACTTAGTAACAAACCCAATGGAACCAGCCAAAACAGCCACAATGCGCGCCGCTTCCTTTTCTCTTTTTCTTCCGCAGCAGGCATGGAAGTTTCCTGCAAACCGGCAAATACTTTTTGCCAGTCTGCACCATCCGTTTTCAGAGGATATTGTTCTGCCGCTTTGCGGAACAAATCGTCCATATCGTCATTTATATCCTGCATATTCGCTGTTGCGGGTTTCTTTAAGATACGTTTGTAATAATTGTCTCGCCTTCCATAAGTTAGATTTTGAAGTGCCTACGGCAATACCGAGAAGCTCTGAAATTTCATTATGATTCAAGCCATCAATAGCGTGCATATTGAATACGGTACGATACATGGGCGGCAGTTTTCCTACCTGTATCATCAGGTCTTTATAAAGAAGTAGCTGATCGGCATCATCGCGCTCGCTGGTCTCATTCCAAACCGCTTCCGATGTGTAGTCAGCCTCCGATATCGTATTGCTTTTGCGAAGCTCATCAATGGCATTGTTGATCATAATGCGCCGTATCCAGCCCATCAGCATACGCTCTGTACTTTCTTCATCGCCTGCCTGAAACTGGGAAGCGTGCCGAAACAGTTTTACAAAGCCATCATTCACTACATCCACCGCTTTTTCATATCTGAAAATGTAACGGAACACCGTTTTAAGGGCGTAACCATAGTATCGCTCGTAAAGCCTTTTCTGGCTTTTCGAATCGTTACTGGCACAGCCGGTAATGATATCTCTGATGTCGCTCAAACGGTCTGATTGCTTTTGATGCTCATACATACGTGAACACTTACGCTATGGTTGCCTTGCCTGTCAAATTTGTAATCACTCCGGTAAATTTTTTTTACAAAACCAGCAACCTTCTCCACATATTTATCGTTTTCTATTACCAAATATCCGTTCTTATGAAAAAACATCTACTTTTTATTTGTCTTCTTTTTTGCGGTTTGGCTTCACAAGCCACCGTGCACACCATTCAGGTTGCTAACTTCCAGTTTTCGGATCTTTCATCAAATAGCATTGTTACCAATGCTATTATTGGTGATACTATTGTATGGACATGGGTAAGCGGCTCGCACACAACTACCTGCGATCCGGTAAACCATTCCAATACTTCACTACCTGCCGGAGCCGCCACCTGGAATTCTCCTATAACTTCTACTGCTACGTCTTTTTCTTATATACCTGGTGTTGCAGGCACTTACAACTATATCTGCATTCCACATGCTGATTTCGGAATGATAGGTACCATCAACGTTTCATCTATACTGCCGGTTACATTTCTCAGCTTTGGCGCCACGGCATCTCACGATAATAAAGCTCTTATTAAATGGGTAGTGGCAAGTGAGCTGAATGTCAATTATTACTCAGTGCAAAAAAGTACCGATGGAAGAACATTCACAGAAGCAGGTCGCGTAATGGCAAGCGATAATTCTTCCCTGCAAAAAACGTACACTTATAGCGATAACACGACGGAAGACAGCCGTTATGTTTATTATTCATTAAAGATTATTGATAAAGATGGAAAAGCACAATCTTCGTCTATCGTTCTGTTTAAAAATGCGACGGCTAACGGTAATGTTATTATCAGTATGAGTCCGAATCCCATTAACAGCCCGGGACATTTGATGCTGCAGTTCAATGCCGATAAGCCGGGAACCATGCTTGTACAATTATTTGATATGAATGGCAGGCTTGTAAAACAAACCAATATGATGGCCGCGGCAGGTATCAACAATGGTCATTTCCATTTAGGTGAATTGCCTTCAGGTAATTATAAAGTTATATTTTCTATTGACGGAAAAAAAGAAACAAAGCAACTTCAGTTTAAGTAACGAACAAAAGAAGCGATAAAGGCAAATGGCGCGTCTGTTATCTAAAAACAGCGCGCCTTTTTTTATGATTGTGCCTGGTAAACGATAGTTTTCGCACAGAATAAATGAGAACACAGAATAAGTGTTCGCACCGGGATAAAATTAAGATATCTCTTCGCTCTGTTTCCTCTGTGTGTAAGTAAAATTTCTGCTTATCATTACACCGTAAAGCCACTATATGTTCACGCTTAACTGTAATGGAAGATTAGTAACAATCGATAAGCCGGTGGTAATGGGAATCATCAATGCTACGCCCGATTCCTTTTATGGGGACAGCCGCGCCACCGCCATTGACGCCGCTTTGCAAAGCGCAGAAAAAATGCTGGCTGATGGCGCTTTTTTTCTTGATATCGGCGGGCAAAGCACCGCACCGGGAAGCATTTTAATTTCTTCCGGAGAAGAAGCTCAGCGCGTATTGCCGGTCATCGAGGCCATACACAAAGCATTTCCCGATTCCTGCATTTCTGTCGATACTTTTTATGCAGATGTGGCAAAGGAAGCCGTTGCTTCCGGCGCTTCTCTTATCAACGATATCAGTGGTGGAATGATAGATGAAAACATGCTGCCAGCCGTTGCCTCACTTTCAGTTCCGTATATTTTGATGCATATAAAAGGCACGCCACAAACCATGCGGCAACATGCGGTATATGATGATGTAACTAAGGAAGTGCTGGATTATTTTATACAGAAAACAAATGATTGCAAACGGGCAGGTATTAATGATATTATCATTGATCCGGGTTTTGGCTTTGCTAAAACAACAGACCAAAACTTTACGCTGTTAAATAATCTGGGCATTTTTAAAATGCTTCAAAAGCCAATCCTGGCGGGCGTTTCACGAAAAGGAACGATCTATAAAACTTTAAAAACAACACCTGATAAAGCATTGAATGGAACTACCGTTTTAAATACCATTGCCTTATTAAAAGGCGCCAATATTCTTCGTGTGCATGATGTAAAGGAAGCCGTAGAAGCGATAGAGTTGGTTGGAAAAACAACAAGTTAGATTTCTGCTAAAAAGGTTGCGGCGTCATTTCGAAATTGCCCTCAACAATGCTCATCATAAATCATTTTCCCGGAGGCTTTAGCCTGTGGCGTCTTTAGCGCCATGCGGAATCTGATGACTTTATTCTTATAATTCAAATGAAAAAAAGCACTTGTAAAATTTCAAACAGGTTTAAACTATTAAAATCAGGTTTCGCACAAAGCTGCCATCAAGTTTGATTACAACACAGTCTATTGTTGGCAGCAATTGCAGAATGACGCGCCGCACTGTTTTATTTACAAAGCACATCAATTCAGCACCATTTCCCTCGCATTCTCCAAAGCCGCTGCGGTAGGCTTTTCGCCGCTCAGCATTTGCGCAATCGTAGTAATTCTTTCTTCCTGCGAAAGGATGCGGATATTGGTCTTAATCGCATTGCCTTTTATCTGTTTGTACACAAAGAAATGCGCATCGGCACGGCCCGCAATCTGCGGCTGATGGGTAATCGCAATCACTTGTCGCTGTGTTGCCAATCCCTTCATAATAATACCAACTTGTTTCGCGGCTTCTCCCGAAATGCCCGTATCAATTTCATCGAAAATCATAGTCGGCAAATCAATGGATTGCGCCACAAGAGATTTGATACAAAGCATCAAACGACTCAGCTCACCACCGCTTGCTACTTTGCGTAAAGGCTCAAAACGATTGCTGTTATTGGCATCAAAAAGAAACTCAATATTGTTATTGCCATAAACGTGCAGCGGCGTTTCGGTAAGCTGCACTTTCAACCGCGCATTCGGCATACCGACCTGTGTCAGCAATCTCGTTACTTCTTTGGCTAATGGCGTGGTTTGTTCTTGCCTGGCTTCGCCTAAACTTTTTGCGCGCTGCATAGCATCTTTAAATAAAGCGCTCACTTCTTTTTCTTTGGCAGCAATGGTTTCATCAATATTCAAAACAGATTGCAGCTTAGCTTCCAGTTCTGCCTGCAGTTGTAATAACTCATTTGTGTTAGATAAAGCATGCTTCTTCAACAGTTTATAACCCAATGCCAGCCTCTCGTTTATCCAATCTATACGCTTCGCATCAAAGTTCACATTGTCGTTAATGCTTTCTACTTCATCGGCAATATCCTGCAACTCTATTTGTGCGCTTTGCAAGCGTTGTATCAGTAAAGGCAACTGTGGGTGAAACGAATGATAATGCTGTAAAGAATTACACAATTGCTTTAACTGGCTCACCACCGGTTCTTCGCCTTCTTTTAAAGAGTAATAAGTTTTCGAAAGAGTTGTTTTAATTTCTTCAGCATTGCTCAATAACTGCAATTCGCTGTCAATTTCTTCCAGCTCGTTTTCTTTAAAAGAGGCTTCGCTTAATTCGTTGTATAGAAAATTATTGAAGTCAAACTCTTTGGTGAATGCACTTTTTTGTCCAATCAATTCATCCAGCTCGCGCTGCGCTTTTTGCCAGGTCCGAAACACTTTTTGATAAGCTGATAAAGCATCTTCATTTTTAGCCAGAGCATCCAACACTTCGCGCTGAAAATCACTGTCGCCAAGCTCAAGCGTATCAAACTGTCTATGTAAATCTACCAGCAGCGAAGCCAGTTCTTTTAACTGGAATAAAGTAGCCGGCGTATCATTAATAAAGCCGCGCGATTTGCCGCTGGGCAATATCTCCCTGCGTATCACCAGCTCGCCTTCATTCTCCAATTCGTGCGTTTGCAAAAATTGCCTGACAGCCGTTTTATTGTCAATAAAAAAGGTGCCTTCAACAAAGCATTTTTTATCGGTAAACATTAGCGCTGCCGTATCTGCACGCTCGCCAAGAATGAGAGCCAGTGCGCCCATCAGTATACTTTTACCCGCACCGGTTTCTCCCGTAATAATATTCAGGTTATGAGAAAAATTGATCTCGATTTCATCAATGATGGCGTAGTTCTGAATGTGTAAGCGCTGCAACATAATTTGAAGATGCAAATTACTCCAAATGGTACTATTCAGTATGTTGAAAAAATTGGATTAACAGGAAATTTAAGCAGGCTTATTCTCCCGAAAAACAATATATGAAGAGGGATGGATTTATTTGCCACTCCACTGTTCTTCCTGCAGTCTGCACCAGCTTACTTCTTCATTCGCCATTGCTGTACACATATTTTATTTATGTAGATGGCCGATCAACAACTTTACGTTGCCGCACAATTTCTCAATACGGTTATCGGGCGATTATCAAAGCAAAACCAACTTACCGGTAAATAATAATTCCGGTCAGCCGGGTCCGCCTTTCATGCAGGCGCAGTCGTCTTCACAAGGTTATATCCGTTTGTTCCGGGGTGTGGATGCGGCTATTAAAAAGAACTTCCTGAAAGATAATAAAGCGACGGTAAGCCTTAGCATCAGCGACGTATTCAGAACACGTAAACAGGATCAATATTCATACAGCGATTATTTGTACAGAACTATTATCGCTTATATAATCCGCAGTTGGTGCGTTTAATTTCTCGTATCGCTGTGGTAAAATGGATGTGAATTTATGTAAGAGAACGAAGCAATCGTCTGGCTTGGGCGATGCGACTTCCGGAATGCAGTAATGTGTGTGGGAAGATAGATAAAAGGTTCGTACAGGTCTTTTGTGCGAACCTTTTTGTTTGGTGTTATTGTAAAAGAAAAGTTGCTGCGTCATTCTGTACTTGCCCTCAGTAATAGTTTGTCATAAATCACTTTTGCGAGGGCTTTGTGCGGAATCTGATGATTGTGTCATAGCACTTTCAGAATAATGTACGGCACTTCTCATTCTTTGGGCAAGTTCAAAATGCGGAGATCAGATTCCGCAAAAAGCCGCCTGCCGGTTAGATTAAACCACTATTCATTGTTGGCGGCAATTACGGAATGACGCCGCAGCATATTAATTTATGCAAGCCATACATTTGCTGCCAGATAATACATGCAGAAACTTCCTTTACAATTATTACAGTCATTGCAAGATGTGGCAGGCTTTGATGAGGCTGCCTTTGTTCGTGCGCATGAAGAAAGAGAATCGGTGACTTCTATCCGTTTTCAACCCCATAAATATTCAATATTTAATGAACAGTATTCAATTGACGATTTAAAATTGCCGATAAAAAAAACGGTTCCCTGGTGCGATAATGCTTACTATTTAAGCGAGCGTCCTTCGTTCACGTTCGACCCACTGTTTCATGCTGGTTTATATTATGTACAGGAAGCCAGCAGCATGTTTTTGTGGGAAGTATTGAAGCAGGCCATTGGTGATGATACAAAAGGTAAAAAAGTGCTTGATTTATGTGCGGCGCCAGGCGGAAAAAGCACCTTGTTATCTTCTTATTTCACCGATGGTTTTGTGGTGTCAAACGAAGTGATAAAAAGCCGTGCAAACATCTTAGCTGAGAACATCACCAAGTGGGGAAATGCGAATGTGATTGTTACCAATAATGATCCTTCTCACTTTCAGAGATTGGATGGATTTTTTGATGTGATGCTGATAGATGCGCCATGCAGCGGAAGCGGTTTATTTAGAAAAGACAATGATGCCATTGGCGAGTGGAGCGAAGAGGCGGTAAACCTCTGCAGCCTGCGCCAGCAAAGGATTGTAGCAGATGCGTATTCATGTTTGAAAGAAAATGGAATATTGATTTATTCTACTTGTTCTTATTCAACAGAAGAAGATGAAACTATACTCGATTGGATGATGGAAAGCTTCCAATTATCAGCTATCGATATTCAGCTAAAAGAGGAATGGAATATTGCGGAAAGTATCTCTCCAAAGCATAAAGCATACGGCTATCGTTTTTATCCTGATAAAGTAAAAGGAGAGGGGTTCTTTATTGCTGCCTTTGTAAAAAAAGATGGTTCCCATTTTTCAACTTCTGTAAATAAGCCGCCAACGCTTGCAACAGCAAAAGAAAAGGATGCATTGTTGCCATGGATACATAATGAAACACCACTCACATTTATAAAACAGGGTGACATCATCATTGCCATTCCCGAAGAAACAGGTTCTTATTTACCCACCTTGCAAAAAGCTTTATATATTAAACAGGCCGGCGTGGCGTTAGGACAAATGAAAGGTGCCGATGTGATTCCGCATCATGCACTTGCGGTGAGTGTATTGGCTAACACATCGTTGCCTAAACTGGAGATGACAAGGCAACAGGCAATTCAATATTTGCAGAAAAAAGACATCAATATTGATTTTGTTTCGTTAAAAAATGGCTGGCAAATCGCTACTTATTGTGGAATGCCGCTGGGCTGGCTGAAAGTTTTACCCAACCGGGCAAATAACTATTATCCACCGGAGTGGAGAATTTTAAAAAATTAATTTTACGCCCGACTACTTAATATTCTGACGCTATGAAAATGAGGATTCATTGCTGCTGCGCACTGCTGTGTGCTGCTTTCTTTTTTAATACGGTTACCGCTCAAAGTGCTTACAGCCTGCATAAGCTGGAAGAAGGTGAAACGCTTAGTACGCTTGCAAAAAACTATCATACTACGGTTGGTGATATCATGCGCCTGAACGGTATGAATGCGCAAAGCAAACTGCAGCCGGGCGAGCAAGTTAAAATACCGGCGGGCGGCGTTGTGGTGCCTGCGCAAAAGCCTGTGGTAACTTCTACACCTGCCGCTACACAAGCTCCTGTTGCGTCGGGCACACCCAAAACACATGTGGTGGCTGCGGGCGAGACGCTTTTCCGAATCAGCCAGACTTATCATATACCCGTTGATCAGTTAAAGACGGTGAACAACCTCTCTGATGGTGGACTGAAAGTGGGGCAAACGTTGTTATTGACAAATGATGCTTCCTCTGCACAACCGGCTAAACCGAAAACAGAACCGGTAGTAACAACGCCAAAAGAAACTCCTGTACAGGCACAGCCAAAAGTGGCACAGGCAACACCTGCCAGGCAAACGACGGCAGCTTCTGCACCTGCACAAAAAAAACAGGACAATACACCGGCACAAACCGCAAACCTGTCAAAGCAGGAAGTAATCGTACAAGATAACAGCAATGCTTTTGATGCTAATTATTCTGCCTCTTCCAATGCGCCGAAGGAAGGTTTTTTTACCAGTTTGTATGGTAAGGATGCCAACAGTAAAGACCGCGAGCAAATAAAAGACGGATCTGCTATGACATTTAAGTCGGCAAGTGGCTGGGCAGATAAAAAATATTATATCCTGATGAATGATGCGCCTACAGGTTCCATTGTAAAAATTAAGAACGGCCGGAATGAGCTTTACGCAAAAGTGTTGTGGAACCTGAGCGAGATGAAAGAGAATGAGGGCCTGGCGTTCCGGATTAGTACGGCGGCTGCTGCGGCGCTGGGAGTTACGGATCAAAAGTTTGATTTGAAAGTGAGCTATTATGAATAGTTTATTGCCACAAAGTTGTTAAGACACGAAGGTTTTATTTGATAGAAATTAGTTGCAAAGGCGTTGCTCATTTTAAAGGAGTGATGCCTTTGTTTTTATAAAGATTCTTTGTGTCTTCGTGGCAAACTATTATAGCCTGAATCCTCTTAAAAAATCTTCTACTTTCATTCGTCTCTTTCCTTCCAGTTGCATATCGGTAATGTGAATGAAACCATTGCTGCACCTGAATTTCAAAAAGGTTTTACCATCCGTTTTATATGTGCCAATTTCTGTATCGTTATCACTGTATTCTTTAGTGCAGCTATATATTTTGAGCATCTTGTTTTGAAGAAGAGAATAGGCAGTTGGAAAAGGAGATAAACCACGTATCAGATTATAGATTTCGTCTGCTGTTTTATTCCAATCGATATGGCAGGTTTCGGTGAATATTTTGGGAGCGTGTGGTATTGGTAATTGAGTATTGGTAATTATTAATTGAGGCACTTCGTGAAGAGAACCATCAGCTATACCCTGAACTGTTTTCAGTAATAATTGTGCGCCCGCTTCTTTCATGTCATCGTGAAGTTCGCCTGCTGTTTCATCTTCGGTTATGGGAATGGTTTGTTGTAATAAAATGTTGCCGGTATCTATTTCGTGCTGTAGCTTGAAAGTAGTAACGCCGGTTTGCTTTTCGCCGTTAATAATAGCCCAATTGATGGGCGCCGCGCCGCGATACGCAGGAAGTAATGAGCCATGCACATTTATAGTGCCCATTGGTGGCATATTCCAAACGACTTCGGGTAACATGCGGAAAGCGACTACAATCTGGAGATCGGCTTGCATGTTTTTTAGTTGTTTTAGGAAGTCAGGATTCTTTAATTTTTCAGGCTGCAGGAGAGGAAGATGGTGTTCAACTGCATAACTCTTTACAGCGCTTTCATTCATCTTCATACCTCTGCCGGATGGCTTGTCGGGTGCAGTGATAACACCAACAATAGTGCAGCCGTTTTTAACCAGTATATCGAGAGAAGCTACGGCAAATTCGGGTGTGCCCATGAAGATGATGCGAAGGTCTTTATAATCCATGCGGCAAAGCTGGGGGAGAATTATGAATTATGAGTTATGAATTGTGAGTTTGGGAATAGTGAGAGTTAAAGTTGAAAAGATGGGAAGAAGAGGTTGTGAGTGATAATGACAGGTGAAAGAATTGTATTTGGCTTAATAGAATTCCGGAGTTGACCGGTGCCATCGCCACTGGCGCTTCATGTGTAGACGGACGCCTGGACAACAAAAATGTATTTTGTATTCTCTTTATTGTGTTTTAGAAGTCTTTGTAGAGCAGATATTTCTTACGGATTTGTTTGAATGCATCTAATTGTGGTTGCCAGCTTTTGCGGATGTCAGCTTCGCTTTTGCCATCTGTAATTTGTTGCATCAGCGTGCCATTGCCAGCGAGTTTGTTGAAGAAATAATCCGTTGGCTTGCCACTTTTGGGTTTAATGAAGAAGCTGTCTTTTTGAGGAAATAGCTGATAAGCCTGCAGTAACCATTTTAAGTCGATTTGTGCGGGCGTTTTCTCTTCTGTAATGTTCCAGCCATAACAGGTTTTGTCTTTCCATTTCGGGTCTTTAGCACCTTCATTGCTATGCGGTGTAAAAGCGTATAAACTTTGAGATAAAAGAGGATGACCAAATGTGGTGAAAGGATGCTTTGTACCGCGACCTTCGCTTAGCGTGGTTCCTTCAAAAAAGCAGGTGGAAGGATACCAGGAAATGGCGGTGGAATCGGGAAGATTAGGAGACGGTTTTTGGGGTAACACATAATGGCTTTTGTGTGTGTAACCAGCACATTTGATAACAAGAAAATGAAAGGGTGTAGCGGCTGAATTTTGTGCAGAAGACTGATAATAAGTGTACTTACAATTGGCTGCATTTGTGTACAGCCAATGCTCGCCGCCAAGCATCGTGGCATACTCGCCGATGGTCATCCCATACACAACAGGAACGGGCTGCATGCCGATAAAGCCTTTGTAGTTTGTATCCAGTACAGGACCATCTACATAAAAACCATTTGGGTTGGGGCGGTCGAGTATCAGCAAAGGTTTGCTGTTTTCCAGCGCGGCTTCCATGAAGTATTGGAGGGAAGCAATGTATGTGTAAAAACGCACGCCTACATCCTGGATGTCGAAGAGAAGAATATCTACATCTTTTACATCACCGGCTGTGGGCTTTAGCTTTTTTCCGTATAAAGAAATGATGGGAATTCCGGTTTGTTTGTCAGTGTCGTTACCCAAGTGCGCGCCGGCGTCGGCATTGCCACGGAAGCCATGCTCGGGAGCGAAGATTTTTATGATGTTGACGCCGAGTTTTTGGAGAGTATCAACAAGATGTGTGTTGCCGATAAGAGACGTGTTATTGGCAAAGATGCCAACCTTCTTTCCTTTTAATAAAGGAAGATAAACGGAGGTACGGTAAGCGCCGGGGATAATAGCTGTATCAGGCGCGGAAACTTTTGCCTGCTGTGCTTTACAGGAAAGAAGCGTGAGAGTGAATATCAGAAAGCTTGCAATGAGTTTCATTGGAATGATTGGTTGAAAAAATCAATTTTTGCAATGTAAGGCTTCTATAGAATTATCAATTCCTGATTCGATCATCAGATTCCGCACAAAGCCACACTATGTACGATGTTAGATGTATAATATACAATGTGGCAATTACGGAAAAACGGCATACCTGAGTTTCATTATTACCTGTTCAAAGATGGCCGGATTTGTGCGTGAATGTAAATTAGGATTACCTTCCGCAACTTTTTAAACTATAAAACGATATTGTATGCAGGTGAAAAACGGAGACACCATTAAAATTCATTATAAAGGAAGATTGGCTGACGGCACCGTATTCGACAGCAGCGAAGGACGCGAACCGCTTGAATTTACCGTTGGTGGCGGCATGGTGATACCGGGCTTTGACGCAGGTGTAAAAGATATGAACGTAGGCGACAAAAAAACGATTCACATACCGGCGGCTGAAGCATACGGTGAAAAAGAAGAACACCTGATTGTGGAGTTTCCGAAAGACCAGTTTCCGGCAGACATGATACCTGAAGTGGGTATGCAGCTTAGCATGAGCAGCAATACCGGACAGGTGATCCCGGTGGTGATTACAGATGTGAAAGAAGAAACGGTGATGCTGGATGCGAACCATCAATTAGCAGGTAAGGATTTGATCTTTGACCTGGAGCTGATGGAAGTTAATGGACAGGGGAAGAGCCGGATTATAATGCCGTAAGTTTGTACAATGTTAGATGTGTAATGTACAATGTAGGAAGAAGTTGGTGGTTGACAGGATTGGAATATGTTAGATTGATAGTTGATGTGAAGAAGAGAATAAATGATATTAAAAATAGAAAAGGCTGACTCAAAAGTAAAATGAAGGCTTTAAGAATCGCTTAAACGAGAACTTTTCCATCAGGTATACGAATAAAAAAGAGGCTGTCTCAACTTTTGAGACAGCCTCTTTTTTATTAATGAACAGATACCATAAACAGGTTTCTATCTTATCAGCAGATGCGAGGCTTTGTCCTTTCCCGCCTGCACCGTTACGGTATAGTTGCCTTTTTGCAAACGGGCTATGGGTATCACAATGTTCGTAGTGCCTTTTGGCAATTTTCCTTTCGATAGTTCCTGCATTAGCAAGCCGCGTGTGTCATAAACAAACACGGTAACCGGGGCATCCGATAAAAGTTTCACCTGCGCCGTTACGGCGCCTCCTGTAGCCGGGTTAGGCGAAAGCGTAAAGGAAACGGCAACGGTATCAGCCGCTGCAACCGCCACCGGGGCTGTTGTAAGCTGCCATCGCTGGTTAGCCTGGTCGTAAATATTATTATTCCATTGTATTATCGGGTTATTGTCGTCCGTCAGAGCACCATAATCATCAGCTGCCAGGGCAGACAACCGGTTGACAATACCATACTTTTTATTTCCGGTATTAATGATTCGCCATTGCTGCGCCGGGCTGTTCGCAACGGGCGGTGCCTGCTGCAGTGCCACGTCGGGATTAAGCGCTTTGTTATTCGTAACCACCATACCACTGTTGAGGTTAGTGATGGTGTAGTAACCATTGTTCAGGTTGGTAATGCCCCAGCGTTGCGATGGATTGCTGGTAATGGTGTATTGCACCACACCGGCGCCGGCAGCAGTGGAGCAATCGAGTATCTGCATTGCTTTACCCGTTAGCTCGCTTACAATACGCACCGGCTTGCCCTGCGGCAGACCCACATATTCACCATTTAGCCATGTGGTGTGTACCACTACAAAGTTGCGCAGGTAGGCTACTTCTTTCTCGTAGGTGCCGAGGGCAACCGGGTTCATCCACACTTTTACCTTCAGTATCGGCCATCGCTCAAAGTTTAGCTTCTGCGACTGGCTGAGCACGTTGGAAAGGCTGTCTATCACATAAAGCATGCGCTGCTGCAGGCCGGCTTTCTTTACTTCGAAAAAGCGGTTCCGCAAGCCGCGGTAGAAGTATTCGTCGTCGGTAATGCGGCTATACCATACTCTTTTGCCGTAAGCATCGTAGGGGCCAAACGCCCAGTCGTACATGTATTTATATTTGGTTTCGCCGAGGCGGTAGTCATTGTCAAAGGCAATATCGTAGTCCCACATAGGGCCGGTATAAAGCAGCGAATCATCGCGGTGCTTGTACATGTAGTTGCTGTGAAAGCAGTCGCCGTTGCCGCAGATCTCGTTAAGCAGGTAACCGTCCACACCCGATTTAATGTCGAACATGCTGCGGTAGCCAGTCTTCGGGTTTTTATAGCCGGACGAATAGAGCACATCCTCGAAATGCTGGATATAGTTGGTGATATAGCTCTTCTGCGCATCGTTAATATCATCGGGGTCATCGGGATACTTGATGCTGTAGTGCATACCCACTCTGGTATCGTAGTGAGGGTTGTCACCCAGTGGCTGGTTGCCGGTCGAGAGCAGGTAGCCGCCGCTGATGGCGGGCAGCTCGGTATCGTCATCGTCTAAGTCTTCCACGTCCACACGGTTGGGTCCCTGCTCTACCTGGTCGGTAATGGTGTAGGTGCCAATGTAATCGCCGTTCAGCACCACGTCTGCCATGCGGTACGAAGGTGTAAAAGCGAACCCGAAAAATTTACTGGTCTCAAAGGCAAGCGCATTGCGCATAAGAGTTTTGTCGGCCCAGTTGGCGAGCAGCACCCAGGCTTTCGCTTTGGCAGGCATGCCCAGCAGGTTGTATTTGCTGTTGAGCTTTATCTTGTAAGGCTTTTTGGGAAATGTCCAGGTGCTGTTACCGCGTCCCCTGATCTGTATGTCGCCGTTGTAGTAGCCGCTGTCGGGCGATCCGCCGGCTACATGAAGCGCCCCAGTAATGTAGTCGTCTTCCGACACGATGGGTGCGCCATTTTCGGTGGTGATGTAAAAGGTGGGGAGATTGGTAATGGCGGTGTCCTGCGCAGTAACTGTGGTGCGGAAACCAAGAGATACAATAAAAAGGAGGCACAATGTGTAAAGATGTGTCTTCATAAATAAACAGGTTGGTGTGATGAAATGATGGAGTATGTGAGGGCAAAGTAACTGTTTTTATCGAATTTGGTGAGAATGGATGATGGCATCAATGAATTAAAAAGCTTTCCCGGTGGGATAAAAGGAAATGTTTGAAAAGCAAGCTGCCGTTGGGACGGTGTGAGTGAATGAATTGTTCTGCATGTTCTTTGCCTTTGCTGATGTATGGCAGATGTACACAGTAAGGAAGTAAGAAGCTACAATATGAGCCGGATAAAAGGCAAGAATACCAAGCCTGAACTGTTGGTTCGTAAGTTTCTTCACGCGCATGGCTTCCGGTACCGGTTGCATGTAAAAGACCTGCCGGAAAGCCTGATATTGTACTGCCGAAATACAAGACGGTGATTTTTGTGCATGGGTGCTTTTGGCATGGGCATGAGGGGTGACAATTACTTTTCGTCTTAATATTGCCAATACAGTCATTGTTCAAAAATGATTGAACTACTAAATGCTTAGCCATTATTATAAAGACACAATTGAAAATTTTCTACAAAAAAGTATAGAAGAAATTATAGGTAGTATCACTCTCTCCAATCAGTTTGATTCAACGCTATTACAAAACCGCTCTTGGGAGTTACAAATTCCCATTTTAAAAGAAGCCTTACAAGGTTTAGAAGGGACTATCTATTTTGAATTTTCTATCCCCAGAATGGGCAAGAGAGTAGACACACTTTTATTGATTGATAACGTAATTTTTGTAATCGAATTTAAAGTAGGAGAAAGCAAATTTCTTCATTCAAACATAGAGCAAGTTTGGGATTATGCGCTTGATTTAAAAAACTTCCATGAGCCAAGTCATCATGCCGTAATAGCTCCAATACTTGTAGCTACAGAAGCTAAAAAGTCTTTCATAGACATCGTTACAACGTCGCATAACGACAATCTCATTTTACCTATTAAAGTAGGGAAAGATGATTTGTCAATTGCCATACGCAACACTTTGAACTTTTTCAATGGTGATTATATAATAGATAACTTGACTTATGAAAAAGGCAGATATTATCCAACGCCAACTATCATTGAAGCGGCTGTTTATTTATACAATAATCATTCGGTAGAAGAAATAACAAGGCATGATGCCGATGCCACTAATTTAACGCACACGACATCTGAAATATCTGCGCTCATTGACTTAGCAAAAAACGAAAGCAAAAAGATTATCTGCTTTGTAACTGGTGTTCCCGGCGCAGGCAAAACATTGGTTGGTTTAAAAGTAGCCACATCGCATCTTGATAAAGAAAAAGGAAACGCAAGTGTTTATCTGTCTGGTAATGCGCCGTTAGTTGCCATTCTTCAAGAAGCATTAACGAGAGACAAAGTAAAAAGAGAGCTTGAAGACGGCAGAAAAATAAGCAAGGGAGAAGCGCGTCAGGCTGTAAAAACATTTATTCAAATTATTCACCATTATCGAGATGCTTACTTAACCAATACGGATGCGCCTTATGACCATGTTGCCATATTCGACGAAGCGCAAAGAGCATGGAATAAAGAGCAAACGATAAAGTTCATGCAGCAAAAGAAGAAGCAAGCCAATTTCCATTATTCAGAACCCGAGTTTCTTATCTCTTGTTTGGATAGACATCAAGATTGGGCAGTTATTGTTTGCTTAGTGGGTGGAGGGCAAGAAATTAATACGGGGGAAGCTGGTATTTCGGAATGGATAGATGCCATAACATATAGCTTTACTAATTGGGAAGTGTACATTTCTCCGAATCTTACAGACTCAGAATATGCAGCCACAAAAGCCATTCATACCCTTCAAAAAAGCGCAACTGTAAACTATAGCAATAACTTGCATTTATCGGTTTCTCTGCGATCTTTCCGCGCTGAAAACTTGTCGCTCTTTATAAAATGTCTTTTGGATATTGATATTAAAAAAGCCAAAGAAACCTTGCAACTCTTTTTAGATAAATACCCCATTGTATTAACAAGAGATTTAGCCAAAGCGAAAACATGGCTAAAGGAAAAAGCAAGAGGCAGCGAGCGATACGGGTTAGTTGTTTCCTCACAAGCACAAAGACTAAAACCATTGGCGATTGATGTGAAATCTCCAATGGACCCAGTGTATTGGTTTTTAAATGAAAAAGATGATGTGCGCTCCTCCTATTACTTAGAAGATGCGGCTACCGAATACAAAGTGCAAGGCTTAGAACTTGACTGGACTTGTGTAACTTGGGATGGCGATTTGCGATACGCTGACGGCAACTGGAAAACATTTGCTTTCAAAGGAAATAAATGGCAGAACATTCATAGCGTCGAACGAAAAAGATACTTGGTAAATGCGTATCGAGTTTTACTTACCAGAGCGCGGCAAGGGATGATTATTGTTGTGCCAACAGGAGACATAGAAGACCCGACCAGAAATCCAGACTATTACAATTCGACATTCGATTATTTGGTTCAATTGGGCATTCCTGTCTTATAATTTTCTCCTCTGCTTTTCTTTTTAAACGTTGTAAGTACCTGCAATAAACGCTCATATAGTTCTTTGTTTTCCTCTTGCAATTTTTTACTTTCAGTTACACTTTCTTTCCATTCGTCAAACGGATTGAAATTATACTGATTAGCAATGCACCCAATTGAGGTGTCATTACTGGTAAATGTGTTCGAAAAAATGTTTACAGCCGCCTCATCTGTCAAATTCTCAATCGCTTCCTTCGGCACCTTCAACACCTTCGCTACCTGTTCCAGCAACACATCATCCCCCACTTCCTTTTGCTCCAGCAAAGACACTTTCTTCTGGTTCCAGTCCTCGCCTAATTCATAAGCCAAACCCTCCTGTTTCAGTCCCAGCATTTCGCGAAACCTTTGATGTTCCTTTCCTGTGTTTTATCTCTGCCAAAATAAATGTGTTGTATTACAAATGCAATTGTTTGGTTCTATCTGCGATAGCGTAGAACTACCTGTTTTATTCCTCTGCGGGTATCACCATGGAAACATGATCTCAATTTGTAAAACAGAGACGAAGCATCCTCAAACCAGTACAGCCTGAATTGTCTGGTAAAGCAGGGAAGGTTCGGGTTTTATCCGCGAATCGGAACACGTAAGCAAACATGGCAGATAGATAAAGTAAACCTCCGTTCAGCATAAATTATACTTCCCAACTTCCCATAGCTTATCACAAACATACAGCCGCAACACTAACGCTGAATTGCATCTGTCAGCAACTTGTGAGGTCGCTTTATTTACCTTCTGCATTCTGCTTCTCATTTATTATTGTCTTCTTCTAATCAGAATAATCAGGGTTGCTTCTATTATAAAAACTACCCGTCTGCAATCCCGGTACGCCTGTTGCAACGTCAGAAACCTGCCGGTGTTTTGCCGGCGGCTTTTTTGCTATTTTTTATTATTTTAAAAAACAACTATGAAACATTTATTTGGCAGAACCTTGCTGGCAGTGATGCTATATACCGCAGGGGCAGGCTTTTTATCGTGCAAAAGCAAAACGGATACAGGTACAACTACCGATACTGCATCGGCGGGAAGCAGCACCATGGCAGACACCACCGTTACTTTGTCGGCACCACCGCGGGTAACCATCTCCTCCGACGATTCGCTGAATACGAAAGTAAAAGATGCCACCAAAGACTATCCCGATGTAACAACGACGGTTGCTGATGGCACCGTAACCCTTACCGGCAATATTACCCGCGCAAAGCTGCCCAATCTGATGCAGGCAGTGCAGGCAACACACCCGAAGAAAGTAACCAACAACCTCACCATCAAATAAAAAGGAGAACACAATGGCACTTCAGGATAAATACAAAGAATTGACAGATGCAGCTACGGCAGCAGGTGTAAGCAACTTACAGGTGCGCGAGCAGGATAGTGTACTGTATATTGACGGTACCACTACCAGCGGTGATGTAAAGGACAAGCTCTGGGACATATATAATAAAATAGACCCCGACTTCCGCGCCGGCGACCTGGTACTGAACATAGATGCCTCCGGCGCAGCCGGAACAAAAGCCACCGTAACCACCCAATCATCGAACCTGAACATACGCAAAGGTCCCGGTACGGACCAGCCGGTGGTAGGCAAAGCCGCTCACGGTGAGGTGATTGATGTGATTAGTAAGGCTAACGACCAGTGGAGCCTTGTGCGCACAGGCAAAGGCGAAGAAGGGTATGTGTATTCGCAGTACCTGACACAAGCGTAAGGAAAGGGCAACTGGTTTTATATTTTGAGTAATCGCTATCCACATTCCGGCACAAGCATCCTGCTTGTGCTTTTATTTTTATGCGTTCGCTTATTTCACTATCCCACACAATATGCCCTGCAGCAATGTCAGGGCGTCCCAAGTAAAAAGCACTCGCCATTAATCATCACTCTGTTTCCTCAGCCACTATTTCCGATAGCTTCTCGCCATCCACACCTTCCGGTAAAAAGAAAATAACGGGTGGAATGATAAGAAGGATATAAGCAACATAAATGTTTGCATACGCCAGCCCCACAGCCAGGAGGTACACCGCTGCCCCAATAAGGCTTTTAGTGCGCGCCCTTACTGACAGCTTAAATATTTTCAGCCTCAGGCTGCGGTCTTTATCTACATGCACCAGCTTATTTCGTATGGTGTAGTTGCGCATCATAGCAAACGATATGGTGGTAAGCAGCAGTACAAAGCCATAAATAGCTGCTGATAAGGGTAGCAGCGGGCTGGCGCCCACAATAGCCGTGGCAAAAGGAATGAGGCTCAGTGCAAACAAAAACACGAAGTTTAGCCATAGCAGTGTTTCATCGGTATTCTCCGGCAAGTGGAACATGTGGTGGTGGTTGGTCCAGAAAATACCAATCATCATGTAGCTGAATACGTAAGTGAAGAAGTAAGGCGCCAGGCTTCTCAGGTAGGCAACCATGTGCGCGTTAGAACTTTCCCGGTTCAGGTTGGGCAGCTTTAGCTCCAGTATCATAATGGTAATAATGATGGCAATTACGCCATCACTGAAAGCTTCAAGCCGCTGTGTGGTAATTTTCATAGTGTAAGATAACGGGTAGCAGAATGATAACGAAACCACACCGTTCCTTCGGGCTTACGCCCCCTTTGTTAAGGTGGCGTAAGCGTTCCGCTGATAGTCTGCTTCCGGCAAATGCCCGCTTTCCCGGGGCATTCTATACTAACCCGCAGATGGCGTCCCGCAAAGTGAAATTAGTTTGTAGCGCTCGCATCCTTCAAATAATACACGAGCAAGGCCTTTACTCACGTCCGTATTCAGCCACAAGATTCCCGAAAGGGCAGTATCGTTAAGCAAATGGCAGCCGCCAACCGGGTTCTTCAGGTCGCCATTTAAAAAACAGGAATTTTCTTCGCGGTTGAACAACTCATGTGCTCCAGCGAATCCAGATAAGGCAATCTCACCCGCAATACCATAATTCATTAAAGGCATAAAATAATAAATACTAAAACACGGGTACCGTCCCACAGAAAAGCCTCGTGTCACCGTTGCGTTCATCTCGTCACTTTACGTTAAAAAAGCAACATGATTCTCTCTGTATAACTACAAGGCAAAGAAGCCGCCTGTATCAGCGGCTTCTTACTAACTAAATAGTCAATCCGGTTTTCCTAATCTTCCCGCTTTGCTATCATTGGCTGGCGGTCGTAGGCTATGCGGTAAATATACCCGTTTGCATCATCTGCAAACAGCACCGAGCCATCCTTTAGCTGAACCAGTCCGCATACACGGGCAAACATAGAAGAATCACTGTCGTTGTAAAAGCCGGTGATGAAATCGGTGATCTCTGTTGGCTTCCCTTTTTCAAAATGTACCCTCACCAGCCGGTAGCCCGATGGGTGCTCACGGTTCCACGATCCATGCATCGTTACAATAGCGTCGTTCTGGTACTCCTTTGGCCATTGCCTGCCGGTGTAAAACAACCAGTCCATAGCCGCCGAATGTGCGGTGTACATCAGTTCAGGATAAGTAGTTTGAAATGCATACTGGCGATAGGTAAGGTTGGGCGGGCTGGCATGCAGGTCATACTTCCCGTCTTCGTACACATACGGCCAGCCATACTTTTGGTTTTCTTTTATCAGGTTAATTTCCTCGCGTTGCGCGCTGTCGCCCAGCCAGTCAATGCCCTGGTCAAATCCCCAAAGCTGTTTGGTTTGGGGATGAAAGCGAAAGCCGATGGTATTGCGCAGCCCTCTCGCAAAAATGTGCCTGCCCGTGCCGTCGGCGTTAAACTGCATGATGGTAGCATTTTCCTCATTCGGCTCATCGCACGAGTTGCAGGTGCTGCCTATGGATATGTATAGTTTGCCATCAGGACCAAAATGCAGGGTGCGGTTGGCGTGTTGCCCGCCATCTGGCAGGTTCGTGATGATGAGCTGCAGGCTATCGAGCGTACCGTCTTTTTTAATACCGGCTGTAAATACCTGCGTAACGGTGATGAGGTACAGCTTGCCATCGTGATAGGTGATGCCGTGCATGTTATCGCGTTGCGCCACCACTTTCATTACATCAGCTTTGCCATCGTTATTTTTATCAATGAGCAGCGTCACCAGCCCTTTGTCGCGGTCTGTAGCATACACATAGCCTTCCGGCGTTACTTCCAGCATACGCGGCTTGTTCAGCCCCGAGGCAAAAGGCGTAATGGTAAAGCCTTCCGGCGCCTGTATCTGCTTCAGCCGCTCGGGCGTGGTGGCTACTTGTTTTGCCCGGAAAATATGCCCTTCTACCTGGTCAGTAATTACCTGCTTGTTGCCATCCTGGGCAGGGGCGGAAGCGGCGAAAAGAAGGAATAGAGAAACAACCGCCATGCGGTTCTGTAGAGGTGTTTTCATTCGTTAGACGTTTACGGTTCTTACTGCAAGTTTGTTGCCGTGCGTGTGTAAAGAAAGAGCAGGGTGAGTATTTATTTTAAATGGCTATCTGCAGGTAACAATCACTAGCCTTATAAACCTGTCAGGTTTAGCTGAAGTGTGATAAACCCCCAAACAAACCTGGCAGGCTGTTTTCAAACTGACAGCACAATCTTCCAGCTACCTTACCTCATCAACATTTTTTTGTCATTGTGGGGTACTTACACTCGTGTTCCGGCTAAGTTGTGGAAGCAATCTGTGCTATAAAGTTTGAATCTTTTTATAACTTGTAAACCTGTCTTCCATTATCTAAAGGCAGCTTCATGCCTCTACACAAGTGATAGAAAGCTTCTATCCCTTTATCATAACCAAAGCGCCCATACTCAACAGAAGAGCGCCAAAGAGCAGGGAGAGAATGCCAAAGGTGATGAGTGTAATTTTGTGAGCTTTCCCGCCTGAAACAGAAAAGCCTTTTTTCAAGATGAATTGAAGTAATAAAGGCAATCCTAACGGGATATGTCTTAGCACCAGGTTGCCTTTGCTAAAAAGGTTGAGTCCGTTGAGTAAATAATATAATCCGCCCGAAAACATTAAAAGCGGCACCAGGAAAGAATCAAAATCAATATGGTGGCTTTGCGTGTACAGACCAGTCAACATAGTAAGAAAGAAAACGGCGAGGAGAGAATACATTACCCATTGCTGTGTTCTTTCGCTTTTGTTTAAAGGAAAATATTGTTTTGTCATAACAAGGAAAGTTGATTACGGATGTAATTATTTGTAAGAGTAATTTTAGCTCACAATCCCAGCTCCGCTTTCACAAATGGCGCCGTCTTACTTTCTGTATTATTCACCATGTCTTCCGGCGTACCGGTGTATAAAATTCTGCCGCCTTCCTGCCCGCCTTCGGGACCGAGATCGATGATATAGTCAGCCACTTTAATCACGTCAAGATTGTGCTCAATTACAAGCACGGTATTGCCGCGGTCAACCAGTTTATTCAGCACATCAAGCAGGTGTTTAATGTCCTGGAAGTGAAGCCCGGTAGTGGGTTCATCCAGAATATAAAACGTCTTCCCCGTATCGCGCTTGCCAAGCTCGGTAGAAAGCTTTACACGCTGCGCCTCGCCACCACTCAGCGTTACAGCCGATTGACCCAACGTGATATAACCCAAACCCACATCCTGCAGCACTTTTATTTTGCGGTATATCCATGGCACGGGCGCAAAAAACTCAACCGCTTCATCCACCGTCATGTTGAGAACATCGGAAATGGATTTGCCTTTATAGCGAATCTCCAGCGTCTCGCGGTTATAGCGCTTGCCATTGCATTTTTCGCAGTGCACATATACGTCGGGCAAAAAGTTCATTTCTATCACGCGCATGCCGCCGCCTTCGCAAACATTGCAGCGCCCACCTTTTACGTTGAATGAAAAACGACCCGCCGTATAGCCGCGTATTTTGGCTTCAGGCACGGCAGCAAAAAGAGTTCTGATATCGGTAAAAAAACCACAATAAGTAGCGGCATTGCTGCGCGGTGTTCTGCCAATGGGGCTTTGGTCTATCTCGATTACCTTATCGATATTCTCAAGTCCTTTTATTTCTTTATAACCCAATGCTGCCGTGCGCGAGCCATAGCAATGCTGCGATAGCAATGGATATAATGTTTCATTGATCAAGGTGGATTTACCGCTGCCGCTCACGCCACTTACCACGATGAATTTCCCCAACGGAAATTTCACGCTTACATTCTTCAGTGTGTTGCCCGAAGCGCCTTTCAGTTCCAGTGATTTGCCATTGCCTTTGCGGCGTTCCGTTGGCACCGCAATGCCTTTTTTCCCATTTAAGTATTGAGCTGTGTCGGAGCCGCTTTTCAGCACTTGCTTAGGCGTGCCTTCGGCAACAACAGAACCGCCACCTTTACCTGCGCGCGGACCAATATCAACGAGGTAATCGGCCGCCATCATAATGTCTTTATCATGCTCAACCACCAGCACGCTGTTGCCAATATTGCGAAGGTTTTGCAGGGCAGTTATTAAGCGATGATTGTCCCGTTGATGAAGCCCGATAGAAGGTTCATCAAGGATATAAGTAATGCCTTGCAACTGCGAGCCTATCTGCGTAGCCAAACGAATGCGTTGCGATTCGCCACCGCTTAATGTGCGTGAAGCGCGGTTGAGTGTTAAGTATGTTAAACCCACATCCAGCAAAAATTGCAGGCGTTCCCTGATCTCTTTAATGATGTCTTTGGCAATAAGGTTTTGCTTCTTGCTTAGCCGCGTTTCCACGCCTTCAAACCAGGCGAATAATTTATCCAAATCTTTATCACTAAGCTGCGAAATGTTTTGTTCATCTACCTTAAACCAACTGCTTTCTATTTTTAACCTTGTACCCAAACAAGTAGGGCAGGTTTTCAGCTCCATGAATTTCTCAACCCATTCGCGTGTGTTATCGGTGCTGGTAGAAGAATTAAACCAGCGGTTAAGCATCGGGACGATGCCTTCAAACTCGCCGCTGTACATATCGTAAGGTTGACTGTAATCAACGTCGCCGGGCGTGGTGCCTTCTTCGTTGCCATAGAGAAGAAGATTAATGGCTTTGGGTGGTAAATCTTTTACAGGTTTATCAAGGCCGATTTTATTCTTTTTGGCAAAGCTGGCTATGTTTCTATACATATACGCCTCGCGCTCTTCGCCAAGCGGCGCAATGCCACCATCTTTGATGCTTTTGCTTTTATCAGGCATCACTTCATCGAGACTTACGCTGTACACAGAACCCAAGCCTTTACAGGTAGGGCAAGCGCCATACGGCGAGTTAAATGAAAACGCATTGGGCGATGGTTCTTCATAAGAAATACCGGTGTCTTCACACATTAATTGCTTGCTGTACTGAACCACTTTGTCGCTGTCGTTCACCAGTAAAAACATCAGGTCTTTACCAGTCTTCAAGGTTTGCTGCACGCTTTGGCTGAGGCGCACTTTCATAGCATCCGTTACGGGCAAACGATCTACCACCACTTCAATGTCGTGAATCTTGTAACGATCCAATTGCATTTTAGGTGTGATGTCCTTTACCTCGCCATCTACACGCACTTTTAAAAAGCCACGCTTGCGGATATCTTCAAAGAGTTCGCGGTAATGACCTTTGCGACCGCGCACCAACGGAGCCAGTAAACTTATCTTCTGGTCGTTGAACCTTTCCTGTATGTTTTGAAGGATTTCTTCCTCGCTGAACTTCACCATTTTTTTACCGGTGTTGTAGCTGTAGGCTTCGCCAATACGGGCGAAGAGAAGACGGAGAAAATCGTATATTTCGGTGATAGTGCCAACGGTTGAGCGCGGGTTCTTTCCCGTTGTTTTTTGCTCGATGGAAATTACAGGACTTAAACCAGTAATTTTATCAACGTCAGGTCGCTCCATATCGCCGATGAACTGCCGCGCATAGGCACTGAAGCTTTCCATGTAGCGGCGCTGACCTTCGTTGTAAATAGTATCGAATGCAAGCGATGATTTGCCGCTGCCGCTGACACCGGTGAAAACCACAAGCTTATTTTTCGGGATGCTGATGTCAATGTTTTTCAGGTTGTGCTCGCGGGCGCCAATAACTTCAATCATTTCATCATCGGCTATCGTTGCTGCTGCTTTTGTTTTTGCCATAGGAAGGCGCAAAGATACTTTGAAACCGGCGGTAAATGGCTAAGGTTTTTAGTTTTTAGTATTCGTTTAATGATGAAGAGAATTCTGTATGAACGCTGTAAATCAACTAATTTCTCTCAATTATTAAAGAATCTTTTAAGCTTATTTTAAGGTCTGAAGTAGGTGGCTATAGCTGCATAAAATGATTTACTGTCTTTTATTTTAAGGCTGTGTAAATAAATACTCACGAGTATTGTGTTGACTTTTTAAAAAAGCCCAAACATTGCCCGAATCTTGATGGGAGCATTCCTGCATGTCGAAGCAGCAGGAATGACAACAACTGTCAATCACAAATGCGACGGATGGTGGTTACCAAAAGAAAAATACTTAAACTTTCAGCGCGTGATGTTTAGTGAAAAGGCGTTCGGACAGAATCATATAAAAATAAAAATGCGCTTCCTTTTGAGAAGCGCATTTTATCATAAAACATTTGTGTTTATGGTACAATAAACGGACCTACAATGGCAAGTACCGCGTCTTTTGTCAACGGCTCGTCAAAAGCTTCTGTTGCTGCGCTGGTAGTAAAATTAGCGCCTGTAGCACTATTTGTTAACGATGTGATAACCACAGAACCACCTTGCGTAGTATTGTCTTCGCCTGCATAGCTGGCTGCCACCGGAGCAACAGTTGGTGTGTTTCCAGTGATCCAACCTTTAATTGTTGTATCTGCATTTTTTACGCGGCGCATATAGCGCACGTGAGATGCATGGCGGGCTTCAACGGAGTGAATACGCAACGCAGCATCTAACACGTCGTTGTTAGCCATCAAAGCTGCATTGTTTGCCTGTCCTTTATAGGCTCTTACGCCTGTGTCTTCAAATGTTTGTGCTACCGCAAGGAAGGTATCATAGTTAGTGAATACATCGGGAAAAGCACCGCCACCAGTGAAGTCAAAATTTGGCTTAGTAACTGGTGTACCTCCCAAATTTGTGATGGTTGCCTGCAGGGCAGCCACGTGAGCGACTTCATGATCACGAATAGTATTAATAGCTCCCACAGCAGGCGTACCAACGGGAATTAAACCCGCAGTGGCCGTAGCTGCCTTATAAAACTCTGACTCCAGCCACTCAAGTGTAAGTGCATAGTTAAGAATATCCTTGATGTCCGTGAACGTACCGCTTGATGTTTGCGCGTACGATTTCTTAAACAAACCACCTAAAGCAAGCGGTAAAGCAGTAAGGGCAATCTTTTTACCGATACCGCTGAAGCTGCGCAGGGAAGAACGACGTGTATCAAGACGATCGTACACTTCCGGATCAACCTTTTCTATTTCAGATAAAATATGCTTGAAATTCATTGTTATTCAATTTTTGTAATGATGAGATCAAATAAGATTGACTACATGGTAGGCAGGTTCGGACCTATTACCTGTGTACCAGCGCTGAGGTAAGTATTCGCGGCTGCGAGCACAGTAGTAGGATCTTTAATCTGGTCAAGACCGGAAGCATCTATCACTGTACTGTCGGCGAATGATCCATAAGAAAGCATATCTCTGACAAAAGCAGCATGACGCGCTTCCACGGACACAATCTTACCGGCAACCAACAGATAGTCCGGGCTCACGATGAGCTTGCCGGCAAAGTTGTAAGCTCCAACACCAAGATCTTCAAATGTTTGAGCAGCAGTTAATACACTTGTGCGGTCAGTGAAAGTAATTTTTGAAAAGTCTACAGCCAATGCACCTGCAGGAATGCCCTTCGTGCCAAGAGCGGTTTCAAAGAATTTTACATGTGCCAGTTCGTGGTCGCGGATGTCGGTAAGCAAAGACTTTTCGCTGTCGGTAATGCCGGTGTAAGGTGTAGCAATTACCTGAGTATAAAAAGCTGCTTCAAGCTGCTCAAGCGCATATGCATAATTAAGAATACCTGTATCACCTCTGCCAAGGTCTACTTTACCATCAGACCCAACTGTTGCACCATCGTAGGGCGTGTTGTTGTCATCGTCGTTATTACAGGCAGCGGCTACTGTTATCACAGAGGCTGTACCTCCTAAAATACCTAAAAATTTTCTCCGGTGCATTCCGCTCAGAGACGCGTTTTCCTCTACGGAAACATTTGTTTTTTCCATGCAATTGGTTTGAAATTAATAAATCGGTTTACTTGATACTGTGTTTAAATTTTTCGATACTGTATTCCTCTATAGTTACCTACGATAAAGTTTTGCCAAGCGGTTTTTTTGCGCACATTTTATTTAGGCGGTTGAAACAAAACCAACAAGCTTGCCAATATTTTTTTAGTGTATTCGTAAAAAAAGTACGATTATTGAACTTCAATTGCGTGCTATAATTTTTAGAGTTCTATTTCTACTAACCTCAAATAGTAATTTTTATGGACAAATCGAAAATGATCAAGGCATATTGTCTGAAGACAAAAGAGAAGAATGTACCGATGGAAGATGCGGTTGTTACCAAGACAGCAAAAGGCGGATACATTGCCAATGGCAACGATGGCAAAGGCAATAAAATGGCTGCTATTTTAAGCGAAGCCAAAGCCTTGCAGGCGATAGAAGATGGTGTTGCCAAAAAAGGATTTTAGTTACCTGGAAAGGAGGTTGTTCAACGATTGCACAATCTCCTTTTTATTCTTTGCAATAACATTCTTTCTTCGCTCGTTGTTATTACCAAACTGTTTGTATGCGGCTTTTGAAAGCCTTGCCCTGCCTGCTTTTGACAATCATTGCTTTATCCGGTTGCAAGAAAGAACCGGAAACCTTATTGGTTCCTTCTTTATCAGATTACTATCCGCTTCAAACCGGCAAATCATTTACTTATCGTCTTGATTCAACGCTGTATGTTTCTTTTGGAACAGCGATAAAAGTGAACAGCTATTCAGCTAAAGACAGCATCATCAGTACGTTTGATGACAACCTTGGACGCACTTCTTATCTTGTATATCGTTACCTTACTGATACGCTTCAAATAAATCCGTTTGTATATAGCTCCAGCTACTACATTACACCCACTAACAAAACAGTTGAAGTAACTGATGCCGATAACTTACGGTATATAAAACTGACAGCACCTGTCAGCACTTCTGCTTTGTGGAATGGGAATGCTTACGTAGATGCTTCTTCATCGCAAACCGCTTACCTGAACAACTGGCAATATAAGTATCAAAATATCGATGAACCTTTTGCGGTTTTGGCAGGCGCTGTTGATAGTACAATTACTGTGTTGCAGAATAATGATTCAACACTAACGGAACCTTTTGATCCTTATGTGTATCAAAGCCGTTCTTATTCTTCCGAAGTATATGCAAAAGGCATCGGGCTTGTTTACAAAGACTTGTTCTATTGGGTATATCAACCTTTGGGCGGCATTACGCCTGGCTACACGGCTGAAAGTTTTGGTATACGGCTAAACCTCATTTCACACAATTAATTCTCTCTTTTTATAAACAAGGCAGCGAACATAGTGTCAGCCTTTTCGTCGTAACCTTTTATTACTTCTGCTTTCAGTAAAGTTAGTTTATCGAAGCTCTGAATGTGTGTTACCAGCTCTTCATTTTCCTGCCTGAATACAGAACAAGTGATGTATAAAAAATAGCCGTTTGGCTTTACGGCTTTTACCGCATTGGCTGTTATTTTCTTTTGCAATTGTATGTAATGATCCAGCTTTTCGGTTGTAAAAAAATGCAACTGCTCCGGCGTGCGGCTCCATGTGCCGGAACCACTGCAAGGCGCATCGCAAATCACGAAATCATATTGTTGTTTTGTTGAAAAATGTGATGATGAAACATCAGCTATAAAGGAGTGATATTGTTTTATGTCAGCTTGCTTAAATCGCTCTTTTAAATTGCGAATAATTGACTCTCTGATATCAGAAACAGTAAGTTTTATTTGAATAAAATAATCATACGCAAGAATTGATTTTCCACCACTTGCCGCGCAGCAATCCCATACGGTAGTGGGTTTTAAATGATCAATCAAAGAAAAGAAAGAAGCGACTTGTTGAGAAGACGCGTCCTGTATTACAGCTTCTTTATTTATGTCAATAATGTCATCAATTTTAGTTGCGCTTTCTAACGCAAGGCAACTATCAGTTATTTGTTTGAAAGAAATATCCTGCTGCTGAAGCTTAGCTATTACTACTTCTTTTTTCTCAGGTCGTACACGAAGAAATACATCAGGCTGAATCAGGTGTGATACATTGAATTTTACCACTTCAATATCAGAACTTACAATATCGTTGTTGTAAAAAATAGCAGTAACATTGAATGCATACAATGACTGAATAAAGCGAATGCGATCATCTAAATTTTCAGTGTAAGCAGCCTGCCAAACTTCATCAAACAACGAAAGCCAGTCTTCCCTTTTTTCACTGCACAAAAAGACGGCAACTCTTAATCTTTCTTCACGATTCAACTCACGCAATGCAAAGCCCAAACGATAATGGCAATAACAAAAATGCGCAATCCATTTTCTGTCTTTCGAGCCATGTTTTTTATGATGAGGAAAATAATTTTTCAGGTAATGAGATAAAGGTTCCTTGCCATCATAAACAGCAATCAAATGCAAAGCCGTATCCAGATACCGGTTGAAAAAATTCCGTGTCAAATTAATAAGTCATTCAATGGTTTCACAAACAAAAAAGCTGTTGACATCATCAACAGCTTTTGGTTATTTTTTTCTTCCAATTACACTTGCAGCAAAGTTTTCAACGGATCTTTACCAAACAATAATAATTCAGGACTTTCCAGCAATTCTTTTACCCGAACTAAGAAGCTAACGCTCTCTCTTCCATCAATTATACGATGGTCATAACTCAATGCCACATACATCATCGGGCGTATCACCACCTGGCCATTAATAGCCATCGGGCGCTCCTGAATTTTATGCATACCTAGTATTGCGCTCTGCGGCAGGTTAATGATTGGCGTACTCATCAAGCTGCCAAACACACCGCCATTCGTAATGGTAAATGTTCCGCCGGTTAATTCTTCCATTGTCAATTTACCATCACGCGCTTTACCGGCAAGTTCTATCACTTTCCTTTCAATATCAGCCATGCTCAGGCTTTCCACGTTGCGCATTACCGGAACAGTCAAACCACGTGGCGTACTTACCGCAATGCTGATATCCGCATAATCATGATAAATCAGTGAATCAGCATCTATGTAGGCATTCACGGCTGGCCATTCGCTCAGCGCAATCGCACTCGCCTTTGCAAAGAAGCTCATGAAGCCAAGATTCACGCCATGTAATTCCTTGAATTTATCCTTGTACTGCTTGCGTATATCCATGATGCGCGTCATGTCCACTTCGTTAAAAGTGGTCAGCATCGCCGTCGTGTTCTTCGATTCTACCAGGCGCCTGCTGATCGTTTTACGCAGGTTGCTCATCTTTTCAGTGCGCACATTGCGACTGTTCAATTCGCCTCCGTTAAACGCTACTTTGCCTGGGTTTTGCAATGCCTGCAATACATCACCACGCATAATTTTCCCATTCGCGCCCGATGGTGTTATGGAAGATGGATTCACCTTTTTATCTGCAATCATTGCCGATGCTAAAGGCGATGCCTTTACATCATTCGGCACAGCCGTAACAGGTGCTTCGCTGGTAGCTTTTTGTGGCGGTGCTTGTACTGTAACGCCGCCGTCTGCTTTTGCTGCGGTTTGTTGCGGTTGTGCAGCCGGTTGCCCGCCTGCTTTTTCAGCTACCGGCGATGCCACATCTGTATTTATCACAGCCACTACATCCCCTATTTTCACTACATCCCCTTCTTTCGCGCTTGTTTTCAGTTCCCCTTGTTCTTCTGCGTTCAGCTCAAATGTTGCTTTTTCACTTTCCAGCTCCGCAATTACTTCATCACGCTTTACAAAATCGCCATCTTTTTTTACCCATTTCAAAAGGGTTACTTCTGAGATAGATTCACCCACCGCCGGCACTTTCATTTCTATTTCCCCTTTCCCAATTGCTACCGGCTGAGGTTCCGGCGAAGAGGGCGCAGCTTGTGGTTCCGGTACCGCTTCAGCCACAGGTTGCGCAGCAGGTGCAGTTTCCGGCTGTGGGTTTTCTGCAGCAGGCGCGCCGCCATTTTCGTTGATGCTCGCAATGAGCGCTCCAATGCTTAAGGTATCGCCTTCAACAGCAACCGTTTTCAAAATCCCGGCTTGCTCTGCATTCACTTCAAACGTCGCTTTTTCGCTTTCCAGTTCCGCAATCACTTCGTCGCGGTTTACATAGTCGCCATCCTTCTTCACCCATTTCAGCAGCGTTACTTCAGAAATAGATTCTCCAACAGAAGGAACTTTTATATCAATCATATCAGGTGTTATTATCGCTTATTCTCTTTTGGCAAACTGCTTTTACACATATCGTAAAAAGAGGTTCGCAAAACTAATAGGAATTGCAGAAACAGGCTAACAAATATTAGTTGGTTTGCAACGAAGATTGCCTTTGCAAATGTTATAACCGAAATATGCGAGCGGAAGTATTCTAACTGACAGGCAACCTTATAACCGAAATTATATTTATGACAGAAGAGGAATGATGGCGCCCACAAAAGCAATAAATTTTTTTGGGGCTTTCATCGTTCCACTAAGAATTTTGCTTCTGCTCCGGCTGTCCGTTGCAAGTCCGCAGCGGCGGCTGTTCTTACTCGCAGCTTGTAGCTTGCAGCTCACCGCTGTTCCCCCGCTGCCGCTTTACGGGCTTTCCACTTCCATCCGGCAGCCTTTGAGCAGCGGAATATCCATTTAGCATTCTAAAGCGCAGCATAATGCATTTGTGAAGCGGCTGCACGTCATTAGGTACAATTTTATCTTTGTGCAGCTTTGTGTTCTTTATGTTTTTTTGGTTCCAGTAAAAGCCCAATCATTGCCCCGAACCTTGAACGGAGCGTCGCAAGAGACGATCACAAAAGTGACGGATGATGGTCACCAAAAGAAAAAACACTTACACCACCAGCGTGTGATATAAAAAGAAAACCTGCAAAGCTTATCGCCTTGCAGGGTTATATCAATGAATTGATAAAGACTAAATACCGAACGCTGTATTGATAATCTCAGCCTGCTCGCTCGCATGAACTTTCGAATAGCCCGACGCCGTAGCCGCACTCGCATTGCGACTAATCACACCATAATTCATACTCTTCAAATTCATCTGCAGGAAGGAAGCCGCACCCATATTCAGCGGCTCTTCCTGCACCCAGAACCAAACGGCTTTGCTGTACTTTTTATACAGTTGCAACAGTTGCTTTTCAGGTAACGGATATAACTGCTCTACGCGCACGATGGCAATGTCTTTGCGGTTTTCTTTTGCCTGCTTTTCAGCAAGTTCAAAATATAGCTTACCGCTGCAAAACAGCACTTTGGTAACTGCGTTGGCATCATCCGCAAATATATCGTCGACTACTTCTTTAAAGCCGCCGGATGTGAACTCGCTTATGTGGCTGTAACTACCCGGATAACGCAGGTAAGCTTTTGGTGAAAAATTAACCAGCGGCTTGCGGAACGCCCATTTCACCTGCCTTCTCAATAGGTGGAAAAGGTTGGCGGCGGTAGTTACGTTTGTGATCACCATATTCAGCTCGGCGCACATCTGCAGGAAGCGTTCGAGGCGCGCGCTGCTGTGCTCAGGACCTTGTCCTTCGTAGCCATGTGGCAGCAGCATGGTAAGTCCATTCATACGGCTCCACTTTTGCTCACCGGCGCTGATGAACTGGTCAATCATGGTTTGTGCGCCGTTGGCAAAATCGCCGAACTGCGCTTCCCATAAAACAAGTGCATTTGGATTTGCAAGAGCATAACCATATTCAAAACCAAGCACGCCATATTCACTCAGGAATGAATTATAAATATCAAATTGCTGCTGACCTTCTTTCAGTTGATTCAAACGGTTATATGCCGTATCGTTTACTTCATCGCGAAGCACTGCATGGCGATGACTGAATGTGCCACGACGCACATCTTGTCCGCTCATGCGCACGCTTACACCTTCGGTAAGAAGTGATGCATAAGCCAGCAATTCACCGGTTGCCCAGTCAGCTTTTTTCTCACCTTCAAACAGTTTGATTTTATCCTGCAGCAGCTTTTCTACTTTGCGCAGCGGCTTAAAGTCTGCCGGCCATTTCATAATGCCGTTAAAAAGTTGTTTGAAGGTTTCTTCACTGATCGCTGTATCGGGCGATTTATCAAAATCGGCCGCTGTTGCTTTACGCAGATTCAGCCACCATTTTTCGGGTTGCTGAAATTTATAAGGCAATGGATTTTGCTTGATTTCATCCAAACGCTCCTGAAGGTCGCTCCAGAATTTTTGCTCCATTTGTTTGGCTAAATCCTGCGCATCGGCTTCGCCATGTTCTTTTAAAAAAGCGATGTACACTTCACGCGGGTTCGCGTGTTTTTCAATCAGCTCATACATAAGCGGCTGCGTGTATTTCGGGTCATCGCCTTCGTTGTGACCATGACGACGATAACATACCATGTCAATGAAAACATCTTCTTTAAATGTCTGGCGATAGCGGGTGGCAATGTCAGCACATTTTACAACCGCTTCCGGATCATCGCCGTTTACATGCATTACCGGCGCCTGTATCATAGCCGCTATGGAAGTGCTGTAATTAGACGTTCTGGCGTCTTCAAAATCGGTGGTAAAACCAATCTGGTTATTGATAACAAAGTGAATGGTACCACCGGTTTCGTAGCCATCGAGACCACTCATTTGCAGCACTTCATACACAATACCCTGACCGGCAACAGAAGCGTCGCCGTGGATAAGTATCGGAAGAATTTTGCTGTAATCGTGTTCGTATAATAAATCGCCTTTGGCTCTTGCAAAGCCTTCCACCACAGGATCTACTGCTTCCAGATGCGATGGATTCGGCATCAGCTTTACGTGGATTTTTTTATCGCTTTCTGTTGTGATTTCGGAGCCGAAACCGAGATGATATTTTACGTCGCCACTGCCCATAGTTTGGTCCATTCTTGCCGTTCCTTCAAACTCACTGAAGATTTGCTCATAAGTTTTGCCAAGCGTATTGGCAAGCACATTCAGTCGGCCGCGATGCGCCATACCAATTACCACTTCCTGCACATCATTATCTGCTGCAGTTGAAATGATGGTATCAAGCGCCGGAATGGTGGTTTCGCCGCCTTCAAGAGAAAAGCGTTTTTGACCTACATATTTGGTATGTAAAAACTTCTCGAAGATGACACCTTCATTTAGTTTTTGGAGGATGCGTTTCTTTTTATCTAAAGGCAAATCCCTAGTAAAGTTGCGCTCCATCTCGTTTGTGAGCCAGTCTACTTTCGCCTGGTCGCTGATGTATTTAAACTCGATGCCGACATGAGAAGCATAGGCTTTTTGCAGGTATTGAAGAATGTCGCTGAGCCTGGCATTGGGCAAGCCAATCAATTCACCGGCAGCAAATGGTTTATCGAGATCAGCTTCGCTTAAGCCAAAGAAACCAAGATCAAGATTGGCATGGCGGTCTTTACGGTTGCGGATGGGATTGGTTTTGGCAATCAGGTGACCTTTATTGCGATAGCCTAAAATGAGGCGATACACTTTAATTTCCTGGCGCCAGTTGTCGATAGTTGCTGCAGGCGTTTCTTTTGTTGTTACTGCTGTGCCATTCCCGTTGAGATGACCATTGCCGTTGGCGGTTGATGAAATGGCGAAGTCGAAACCTTCGAAGAATTTCTTCATGTCAGGCTCTACGCTGTCGGGGTTGGCAACGTAATCATTATACATATTTTCGATGAATGCCGGATGAGAACTGGTGATGTAGGAAAAATCTTTCATGACAAAAGCATTTGCGTATTATAGAATGGGCGTGCAGCCCGTAGCATCTGAAAAAAACGGTCACAAATATCGCAGAATAAAAACATTTTTTGAGTGAATGTGCTTAATAGAAGCTTATTTTTTGTGAACTGTCAGTTATTTGCTTTCGGCTATCAAAAAATGGCATTGAAAATTGGTTAGTGATGTTCAAAAAATAGATTAAACCTTAGTAACAGGATTCATAGCTTGTTGCTAACAGCTAATAATTAACAGCTTTTAAAAAACGATAACAAAATAAATTTTCCCTTTATAGCCATTCCTCTTACTTTTGCACTCCCCAAAAAAGGGATTCATTCATTATTATATTTTATGGCAAACCATAAAGCAACACAGAAAGACGCCCGCCAGGCAGCAAAACGCAGAGACAGAAACCGCTATTACGGTAAAACTACCCGTAATGCAATTCGCGATATTCGTGCAATAACTGATGAAGCAGCTTATAACGAAAAATTGCCTTTGACCGTTTCAATGATTGATAAGCTGGCAAAAAGAGGCATCATTCATAAAAACAAAGCAAATAACCTGAAGAGCAAGCTGGCTAAGAAGTCTGCTCTGAAAACTGCATAAATTCTTTTTTATTTTTTCGTCCCTGCAATACGTTGCGGGGACGTTTTTTATGGTATCAAACTCAAACGATTCTTTGTTGTTAAACAAAAGCCGGTTTTGCCCGGCTTTTATTTATTTCTTGGCAGGAGGTGATTGCTTCTGCAGTATTATAGCAACAACTATCCTGTTAAACTTACTGCTGCTAATGACCGTTAGCTGATTCATCCGTATTATTGCATTACTCCGTGAAGCTAAAAAGAGTTATAACATTATTTTGTTTCCTGATATTGATGTGTCAGCTATTGCCTGTGCGCCAATTGGGTAAGCTGCTAATGAAAGGGCAGCTAACCGAAGAGCTTCCGCACGATGACTGCACACCGGATTGCAAAGACCATTTCCCTTTCAAAAAAGATTTTACCCACGCAGACCCAACCTTCCATGTTTCGGTAGCAAAAGTTTCGGCTTCGCAATACATTCACTTTGCCGACGCATTACCGGCGCATTTTCCCGGCGATATTCATACACCACCACCCAATATCGCGTAATCTTTCCCAATCATCTGTTTCCTGTTGCCGGAGGTAAATTTATTTACTAACCTCTGTAGTGACTGTATTCGTCTTCCCATTTTTTATCTATTCAATAACTTCTGTTTTATGAAAAAAGTTTTCAAAAACATGGGAGCTGATCTTCCGGCTTCCGTGGTAGTTTTTCTCATTGCTTTGCCATTATGTTTAGGCATCGCATTGGGTTCCGGTGCACCTCTCTTTTCAGGTATCATTGCCGGTATTATTGGCGGCATTGTGGTAGGCAGTTTGAGCGGTTCTAACCTCAGTGTTACCGGGCCGGCTGCCGGATTAACAGCTATTGTTGTTGTTGCCGTAAGTAAAATGCCGGTTTTTGAAGCCTTTCTACTATCCGTAGCAATTGCCGGTGTTTTCCAGTTGATTTTGGGCTTTGTAAAAGCCGGCGTGTTTGGCGATTATATTCCGTCGAGCGTTATTAAAGGAATGCTGACTGCCATTGGTATTATTCTTATTCTAAAACAGATTCCGCATTTGGTTGGCTACGATAAAGATTTTGAAGGCGACTATGCATTTCAGCAGGAAAACAAAGACAATACTTTCAGTGGCATTTCACTTGCTTTTGCGCGTATTACGCCTCTGGCAATTGTCATTGGCGTAGTATGTTTATTGATACAGATCATTTGGGATAAAGTGCTGTATAAAAAATCACGCTTTTTTCAATTGTTCCCGGCACCGCTTGTGGTAGTAGTAAGCGGCGTGCTATTGAATCAATTTCTTGCCAATGGCGATTTACTCATTTTGAAACAAGAGCACATGGTAAGCATTCCGGTAGCCAGAACGGCTGGCGAATTTGTTTCTTTTTTCACGATGCCCGATTTTCATTATATCAATTTGCCGATTGTATGGACAACGGCGGCTACCATTGCCATTGTTGCCAGTTTAGAAACGCTGTTGAATATTGAAGCGGCTGATAACCTGGATCCGTATCGCCGGGTAACGCCTACCAACCGCGAGCTGAAAGCGCAAGGCATCGGTAACTTATTGTCAGGGTTGATTGGTGGCTTGCCGGTAACATCTGTTGTGGTGCGCACATCGGCCAATTTAAATGCGGGCGCGAAATCGAAAATGTCAGCGATTTATCATGGCATCTTATTGCTGTTGTGCGTGGCATTCATTCCATCTGTGTTGAATTTAATTCCGTTGTCAGCCCTGGCTGCTATCTTAATTTACACAGGATACAAACTTGCAAAGCCTTCCATTTTTATTGACTTATATAAAAAAGGATTTGACCAGTTTGTGCCTTTTGCAGCTACTGTTGTTGCTATCATCTTAACGGACTTACTGATTGGAATTGCCATCGGAATCGCTATCGGATTGTTTTTTGTAATCAGAACAAATTTTAAAACGTCATTGCTGGTAACGAACAATGACAACCGCTATCTTTTTCGTTTCCGTAAAGACATTTCGTTTTTGAACAAACCATTGTTGAAAAAGAAACTGGAAGATGTACCATCAAATTCGGAAGTGTTTATCGACATCACACGGGCTGAATTCATTGATCAGGATGTGTTGGGCGTAATCAACGATTTCATTCAGCATGCGCAACTGAAAAATATAACTGTGGAAGTGAAGAAAACTGAAACATGGTCATCACACAAAAAAATTGTAATAACCGAACCGGAAGAAACAGTAACTGTTTAATTATTTATTTGTAATAAAATTGAGTTTTATGGAGGTAATCAAAAAAATCTTAAACGCCAATAAACAATGGGCAACAGGTCAGGTAGAATCTGATCCGGATTATTTTAACCGTTTGGTGAATTTACAACAGCCCGATTTACTTTGGATCGGTTGCAGCGACAGCCGCGTGCCGGCAGATAAAATCACTAATACGCAGCCGGGTGAAATCTTTGTGCACCGCAACATTGCAAACCTCGTGGTTCCTACAGATGTAAACCTGCTGAGCGTACTTGACTATGCAGTCAATCACTTGAAAGTAAAGCACGTAATTGTATGCGGTCATTACGGTTGCGGTGGTGTAAATGCGGCTATGACTGATAAGAGCTTCGACCATATTTTAAACATGTGGCTGAGCGGTATTAAAGATGTGTACAGCCAGCATAAAGAGGAATTGAATGCGCTGGAAGGTGAAGCAAAATCTAACCGTCTTGTAGAGTTGAGTGTAATGCAGCAGGTAAGACATTTATCTCAGACTTCTATCATTCAAAAGAACTGGAAAGAGAATAACCGCCCGCATCTTCATGGCTGGGTATATAGCCTGAAAGATGGTGTTATCAATCCTGTTTTTGAGATGCAGGCCGGTACAGAAATAGAAGCGACTTATGTGTTTAATATGTAAATAAAACAGCAAGAAAAATGGCAGTGACTCAGTTTGAACTAATTTCTTTCCGCAGATAACCTCTGACTAAGCATCCCGCAGATCACACAGTTTTTTTGCAGGCAGAAGAAGTATAATCTGCGTACATCTGCAAAATGAATCCGCGCTATCTGCGGGGAAATTTAAACTGGGTCACTGCAAAAAAACCGCAGGAATTATAACCTGCGGTTTTTATTTATAATAAATTTATGTCAGGAAAGCTATTGTTGTGGCATGAAACCGGAAGGCATTTATTTTATCCAACTGCAGTTCCGACGAATGCTTTCTTAATTGTATCGCAAAACTGCGAATCAATCATCTTTTCAGCCGCCAGGATCATATTTTTAAAAGCTTTTGCATTGGATATTCCGTGACCGATGATTACGGGTTTACCTACACCTAAAACCGGTGTACCGCCATAGTTTTCGTAATGAAACCGGTTCATGTATTCGTCCTTTTCCAGCCCGCGCTTAACGGCAATAGTATCGTAAAATGACTCGGCTAATTTGAGAATAACATTGCCTGTAAATCCATCACAAACGGTAACATCAGCTTTAGATGTAAATACATCGCGACCTTCAATATTGCCAATGAAGTTAATGGCAGTATTTTCTTTTAGTAATGGATAAGTGCCTTGCGCGAGAATATTACCTTTGCCTTCTTCCTGTCCCACATTCAACAAACCAATCTTTGGGTTGAAAATGCCCAATACATGCTCGGCATATAAGCTGCCCAACACCGCAAACTGGTTCAGTTGTTCCGGCTTGCAATCGGCATTCAAGCCCACATCAAGCAACACACCTGTTGAGCCATCAATCTTAGGAACCAATGTTGATATAGTAGGACGTAAAATACCTTCAATAGCTTTTATGGTATACATAGTGCCAACGAGCATCGCGCCTGTATTGCCCGCGCTGATGAAAGCATCGGTTTTGCCCGTAGCTAATAAATGAAATCCAATAGCAATGGAAGATTTCTGTTTTTCCTTTAAAGCTTTGGTGGGATGTTCATGATAGCCGATAACTTCGGGTGCATGAATGAGCCGAACGTTAGGAGACGAAATCCCATATTGATCTAATAAAGGTTGCACCTGCTGCTCATCTCCAATGCAAAACAAAGTTGCCGGCGTGGTGCCTTCCAACAGGTATTGTTGTAAACCTAATACAGCCTCAAGCGGCGCATAATCGCCACCCATCATGTCTATCCCAATATTCATAGCCCGGCAAGCTAACAAGAAAAGCGGAAATTCGAAAATGAATTGAAGATACAAATCGGCAAAGGTCACAACGATGAACAAAAACAATGTTGCTCACCATTGTGACCTTTAACTATCTGAAACGGCCCAAAAAATTACGCTTTCAACGGCGCCTTTTCCGATACTAATTTTCCTTTGTAGTACAACTTACCTTCGCTTACATGAGCGCGGTGGCGCACGTGCAGTTCTCCGGTTGTTGTGTCTTTGCTCAGTGTTACTTCTTCAGCAACATAGTGTGTTCTGCGTTTGGCGCTGCGTTGCTGCGAGTGCCTGCGTTTCGGATTTGGCATAACCTAAGTTTTATAATCTTTTAAAAATGTTTATTGTAAATCTCTAAACTTCTCCAGTCCTTTCCAGATAGGGTTTGCGCCCGTTTCATCGTCGCTCCTCATCTGCTCCAGCCTGTTCAATGCGTCTTCGTTGCAGCTTTTGCTTCCGTTTACATCGTCAGCACATATTTTTTGCGAAGGAATGCTGAGGTTAATAAACTCATATATCCAGTCGCCCACAAAAATATGACTCTCGGTACGGCTGATGTAGTACACATCCGGATCTTCTTCCGTATCATTCATTTTTTCCGGCTCATCCACCATTTTCACTACGATGTTGAACTCATCCCACAGCTTTACGGTAAGCGGATTTCCACAACGGTCGCAGTTCACCTCTGCAGTTCCGTCCACATCAAACTTCAGCAACATAAAGCCATTCTTTTTATCCAGTAAAAGCTTTACGCTGGCGCGGCAATTGCTAAAATCCTGTTCGTCGTATGCCTGAAAGAACTTATCCCCGATTTCGTAATTGTACTCGTGAACGCCCGGCTTCAACCCTACAAACGCGATTTCGTACGCTCTCCGGTTATTCATGGCTCAAAATTAAGGGTGGCAAAAGTATGGTAAAAAATGTGGATAACGGATATATTTTACGAGAATTTAAGAGTTATAAGCTACAATTTATGAGCTAATAAAGCCAAACAACACTCATGGCGTGCCGGCAATGGCGGCTGTTCCTTTACCAGCTATAAACTATCAACTACCAACCGTATTCTCCGCTACGCCAAAGCCGTCGGGCTATTCACTGCAAGTCCGCAGCGGCAGCTATTTCTATATCAACTACCAACTATCAATCATAAACTTCTTCCTCCGCTTGCCGCTTTACGGGCTTTCCGTTTCTATCCCTCACGCGCTCCGCTGTGTTTTCGCCTCAAAATTATCTATGTATAGATAGGTATAAGTGACCGGCGTGGTGCAATGAAAAGCGATGTGTTTAATGCCCGTTTTTGTCGCGGTATAGTTGATCTGGGCTTTAATATAGCTGGTGTTGGTAACCGTGTGTTGCCATATAATATCCGTTTGTGAAGCGGGCAGTGTGTCTTTGCCCGGGGTAAGGTTCAGTAGATTGGTGTTACTCAATTGGTTTTTGTAATACACGAAAGGCTGTACTTTTTTGCCCGGTTCAAAAGAGAAAGAAGGGCTCATCAGCCATGCGTCGGAAGAATCTCCATAATAGCTGTCGGCTAAGTACATGCACTTGTCGCCTTTGTAGGCATTGCCATCGGGCGATTGCCAGTTTGCGTTGCCGGTATGGATAAATATCCACCCGGCGGGCAGGTTGGGTATTCGGCATCTTCAAAGCCCGATGTCAAAGTTTGCGCATGTAGCTCCGCGCTTACAAAACTGAACAGGAATAGCACAATAAAACTGTAAGTAAATTTTACCGTAGTGATTTTCGGTTAGATAGTTAGCAATGAAACTAAAGATAGCCCAAATAAAAGCGGGGATAAATATTGTCAGATGCGCATCGCATTCATTCCGCAGCCTGCGTCTTGCTATTGATATACCTTACTTAAAAGCAACCCAAACCTGTCACTATCCTATTTTTGACCTCTTATGGAGAATTATACCATTATCCTCTTAATCATGGTGCTGATGATCGGCGCCTCTGCTGCCGCAGGCTGGTTAAAGCTGCCCGTGCCGGTGTTGCTCATACTCATCGGCATCGGTATCGGTTTTGTACCTGCCATACCCGGTATTGGCATAGACCCCGACATCATAATGCTGCTCTTTCTGCCGCCGCTTTTATACGATGCGGCTTTCAATATTTCATTCCCCGAGTTTAAAACAAATATCTCTACCATCGGCACGCTGGCTACGGGTTTGGTGTTCCTCACCACGGTGGGCATAGCAGTGGTGGCGCACTACATAATACCGGGCGTCACCTGGCCGATGGGGTTTGTGCTCGGCAGCATCTTATCTGCTACCGATGCCGTAGCGGCTATGGGCATTACAAAGGGGCTGGGCTTGCCGCACCGCACCGCCACCATACTTGAAGGCGAAAGCCTCGTGAACGATGCCTCGGCGCTGGTAGCGTATCGCTTTAGTGTGGCAGCCGTTACGGGAAGTGTGTTCGTGTTTTGGAAAGCCCTGCTGCAGTTTTGGCTGGTGTTGGGTGGCGGCTTTGTAGTGGGTGCAGCGCTGGCCTGGTTGCTGTCGCTGGCCGTGCGCCTGTTTCGCAATGATGATATGGTGGTCATTAGCCTTATGCTCCTTCTGCCATTTATTACTTACCTCGTGGCAGAGCACTTTGAAGTGTCGGGCGTAATAGCCGTGGTAACGCTGGGACTGGGTATGTCGAAGCTAAGCCGCGCCAAATTTCCGGAAGCTTTACGGCAGCAGTCACGCAACTTCTGGGAGGTCTGCATCTTCCTTCTCAACGGCTTTATTTTCGTATTGATCGGACTACAGTTTCCTCTCGTTATGAAAGGCATGGATGCTGCACAGGTTGGCAGGTATGCCGGCTATGCCGCGGTGATTACAGTGGTGGCGTTTGGCATACGCCTGCTGCGTGTGCTGTTGCAACAGGCAAGCCTGTCGAGAGCCTTCCAAAAGAAGAATACGCGCATAAAAGAAGAAGCCGTCTTCGACTCCCGCACCAGCCTTGTTATCACATGGGCAGGCATGCGCGGCATCGTATCGTTGGCAATTGCTATCGGTTTACCGGTACTGCTTGAAAACGGCCAGCCGTTTCCTATGCGCAACGAGATTTTATTTCTATCAATCTCGGTCGTATTGTTTTCCCTGCTGGGGCAGGGATTAACGCTGCCGTGGGTGGTGAGAAGAGCGGCGAAATGATGTAAGATGTGAGATGTATAAAGAAGAGGAAGTTTGGAAGAAAATAATGGATGACAGATGAGGTTTGTGCCAGTTCCTTTTATGTATGCTTTATATTCAGCCAAACAAGACTTACCGCCATATCCCAAACAAAATGACAGATCATGAGTACCTTAATGTTCCTGTATTTTTGGTAGTAAAACGCGAACACAAAACCAATAAAAAAAGGAATCAGCATATTGGCTACGGTACCATAGCGAAAATGCAATAACCCAAACAGCAGCGAGGAGATAATAATAGAGAGATAAGGCTTGCCAAACAATGCATTAAAGCGCGTTTGCAGATAGCCTCTGAACATGATTTCTTCAGTAACGCCCGCCGTAAGTGAAGTAAATACCAGCAACGCCGGGTATCGACGAAGTATTTGCATCAGCTCTGCCATGCGCGTACTGCTTTGGTTTGGTTTGACCAACTTTAATAACAGTCCTACCACCACAGAGCCACCAAACAAGATAAGCAAGAGAATTACTACAGATACTACATACCTTGTGAATGGATATGGCTTATCCTTATAGAGCAATAAATCCTGATGCTCCGCTTTGTGTGCATACAACCATAGTAAACCAATACACAACCAGTACAGCAATCGCGATACAAAAATAGAGGTGCGTTCACTTGTTGTAAACCTAAGAAGTGTAGCACCGGTTGCGTACCGGGGAAAAAAAAAAGGAACAGCAACAATAGTAACCCAAAGCATCCTGCCAGCATACGTTTGCGCGGGTCAGGCAGAGAGAAAGTATTCATAGCGGCATTGGTTTCTGCTTTGCAAAAGCATGCATAAAAGTATTACAGGTTTTAAAATCGTTGTACATTCATGATTAGCCATAATAAAGATGATTGCAAATCATTGCAGTTACGATTTTTTACTTACTGTGATGTTTATGCTTTATAAAACAAAGCTGATAGTAAGCTGTTATTCTCTTTCAGAATATTCATTAAATAGTGAGATGATTTTATCATTCTATTCTCTTTCTTTACACCATGCAGGAACTGTATTTCGATATCAGCAAAGAAGGAAGCGGCGGCAGCCTGTACCGGGTAAAAGATGAAAAGGGCAACGAGAGTTTTCAATATCATCACAGCACTTACGATGACGACCGGGACGAAATCAAAGTGTTCGAAACCTTTTATGCTTCATTCGCCCAGTTCTGGCAAATGCTGACGCAAGACCCGCAATGGTTTTACCAGCATCCTATGTTTGTACATGCCGAGCAAAGGGCTTTTGTAACAGCGCAGTTAACCAAAGTAAACTGGGCGGTTCAGCCGGGAGCAAAGTGGCAGGAAAGTCACCAGCGTCAATGGAAGAAAGTGCTGACGGGTAAGGATGATTATTATCGATCAAAAATATAGGTAGGAATGCTTTCTATGTATTGATGTATAGCTGTTTGAAAGAATTAAGAGGCAGCAATACATGCCGCCTCTTAAATTGAATCATTGGTAATTTTTTCCTTTACTCCGTTCGCAAACTTTTTACAGGATTGCCTGTGGCGGCTTTCAACGTATTAAGGCTGACAACAACAAGTGTAAGCACCGGCATAACAATGCCTGCGGTAAAAAAAAGCCAGATGTTTATTATTTATTTTGATGCGATACTTATAGTTCTGCAGCCAATTACTCATAAACCACCAGGAAAGCGGCACGGCAATGAAAAACGCAATAAACACAAGCTTTAAAAACTCTTTTCATATCAGTAACAGCAACTGCTGCACGCTATTTATTTTCAACGACATACCAATCTTGTAAGCCTTTACCAGCTTGCGCTTCAGGCAGCCGAATAAAAATGAGGCCGTCTCGACTTTTGAATCAGCCTCTTTTGTGCGGTTATGCACTACCGAAAATAAAGGGTTGATAAAATGATAGTCGGTTATACTTTCCTGGTGAAGCGCTTTAATTTTTTCTTTCTTACTCACTTTATTGAAACCGTTGACTGAAAGATTTAAAGATGTGTGATGCCAATAACGCAAACAAATTCACATGTTTTGATGAAAGAAGAAATAAGATGAACTGTTTAAAAACTTTGTTGTTTGATCTCTGGTTTATAAGGTTAGGTTTTTCACAACCTTTGCACAAAACGACTCCTTTTGCACGCTGGCACGATTCTTCAACATGCCTTTTATAAACAATAACTATGGCCAAGTCAAAACAAGTTCCGGCAGCGCAAATGGCAAAGTATAAAGCCGGCATTGCAGCAAAAGATTCCATGCTGAAAGAGTTTTTTCAAGATGAAATAAAAGATATTTACTGGGCAGAAAAGAACGTTGTGAAAACGCTGCCTAAGTTTAAGAAAGCAGCTACCAGTACAGAGTTGCAGGAAGCTTTTGCCAATCATACCGAGCAATCGCAAAAACATGTGGAAAGGCTGGAGCAGGTGTTTAGCCTGCTGGGCAAAAAAGCGCAGGCAAAAAAGTGCGATGCCATGGATGGTATTATTGAAGAAGGCAAAGGTATTATTGAGGAAACAGAGAAAGGTACAGCCACACGTGATGTAGGGTTGATATTAGCCGCCCAGAAAGTAGAGCATTATGAAATCTCAACTTATGGTGGTCTTCATCAATTGGCAGTAACGTTAGGTTTAGCTGAAGTAGCCGACCTGCTGAAGCAAACGCTGGAAGAAGAAAAACAAACCGATGTATTATTGAGCAACATCGCCAAGAACGGTGTGAACTATGATGCGGCAGGCGAGGAAGAAGACAAATAAACACGCGATAGAAAATAAAAAGTGCAGGTAATAATTAATTGCCTGCACTTTTTATTTGGTGTAATACAGTGCACTTCTCAAATGAATTTTCACAAAAAAACCCATATTATCTGCGAAGCGATAAGCCGTTTATCATCTCCCTTATCTTCTCAGCCCTTTATCACTTTATCCGAAAATAGCGGACTATTCTTTTTGATTCGGGAAATAACTTATCCGTAAATAACACAGACGATTTTCATATATCATCACTGCCATCTTCAAAGAAATAGCAGATAATACAATGCTCTTCTTTTTATAAATAATAAACACGCAAAGCCTTTATAAAAAGCCCCACATTTCTGTGAGGCTTTAAGAGAATACCATTTACAACTATAATTTCGGCGCCTCAGGCGAGCTTCGCAACATTACCGGCCACACACCCGGATGTGGTACGCTTACACCCAACGTTTTTCCACGCGTCATGGCATCAGCACCAAAGTGATATATGGGCCAACCGCGGTAAGTGAATTGTGTTTTACCAAACACATTAGTGGTGGCAAAGTCAGACGCAGATAGCGCAGACGGAACGCGGCTCACGCTGCTGCCTTCGTAGATAGGCCAAATCGCATTATTGCTGAAGTCGGGCTGCGTAAACTTATTCACGTTAAAACTGTCCGGCGAAAAAGCATATACAGTTCTTCCCCAATCATCAGTAATGTAAAGCGTGTTGCCAGCGCCTTCATTAGCTGTGCTATCGTAGCTTTTGCCATCATTACCTACAAGTTGTGTTTGCGCAAGCATAACTGTATAATCGGGCTTTGCCACAAACCATACACTACCAAGGTTATCACCGTTTATATCACCTGCTTGGGAGTCGCCGGAATAGTAATAAAGCGGCCAGCCTTTGTAGGTATTTTGCCTGTTGCCATCAGCACGCGTAATAACTGCAAAATCAGTGTCGGTTAATCCATCTGCAAGACGCAGACTATCGGTATAAAAGGCGGGCCAATGCACTGCACAATCGCCCGTGCATCCGGAGCTGCCATTTGCATCAATTGCAAAAAAATACAGCGAGCGCCCGGCGCTATCGGTTAATATATTTCCAAGGCCGCCTGTGGAGGCAAGTTGTACATTATCGACAGGCGTTCCTGGTGGCGGGTTTGGGTTGTCATCGTTTTTAGAACATGATGCAAAGAGTGCCAGCCCGCAAAGAATAAAAAGACTTGTTTTTGTTTTCATGTTGATAGTATTTAACTGGTGTAGCACCGGAATGTGCAACCTTTCCTGTTTGTTGATGCAATACATTAGCTGCCTGCAAATGATGTGATTTGCGGTACTGCCTTTGATGCGCAGAAAATATTGTTTTAAAAAATGGATCACAGCTGCCGGCATTGCTGTGATGGCTCACCGCCCGGTGCGGTAAAATTTGTTTTCTGTAGTATGTATACGGGAAGAAAGTAAAAAGCGTTGCCTCATGGGAAAAAGAGTGGTATCAAGCAGAAAGACCGTCCTTGTTCGGCCGGTGTTTTTTGATTTTAAAGGAAAGAAATTCAGTAGCTTTTTGCATTGGGTTTTCCTCGGCTTTTGATACCTGATACACCTGCTCAGCCAATAACAGCCGCCGCTATTGATACACTTTGTATTTAGTGAAACAAAAAAGAACGTGAGCCGAAACTGCACGTTCTTTTTAATGTAATTATAAACGGAAAATTTTCTTACTCTTTGATGATCTTTTTCGAAAATACCAAACCATCTTTCTGCCATACCTGCACTACGTAAATACCACGCGATAATTTTTCGCCTATGGTTATCGTAGCTCCAGAAGTTTGCTTTGTCAGCAATACTCGTCCCTGCAAGTCACACACTTTAATAAGCGAGCCATTGGGTGTTTGCGCTATGCGCAATGTAACCGCGCTGGTAAACGGATTTGGTGATGCCTGCATCAATACAGGTGAATGAATAGCAGCAGTGGTATTCGCAATGAAAGCCTCATTATTTTCAACGCCCTCACTTGTTTTTAAAGCATAAGGCAGCGAAATGCCAGTGCCACATGAACCGGTAACTGTAAGCGTATATTTTCCTTTGCGCGTGGCGCGATAAGAAGAACTTGTTGCACCCGGAATGTCTACGCCATTCAGCTTCCATTGATACGTGTAAAACTTCGATTGATTGGCGCTGCTCAGTAAGGTGTATGAGAAGTTGCCGGTTTGTTCCGGCTTTGCATTGATCACTGCAATGGGCGCCGTGGTTGCATAACCTCCGTTAAAGTTGAACACTTCTGCGAAGCCATCTCCGTTAATGTCAGCAAAGCGATACGGTATTCCATTGTTGAATTGCGGAGCATTGGGAGGGTTCAATTTATACCTGGGATTTTCTTTCGGACCAATGTTTAAGTATTGATTCTGTGTTGTGTATTCGTTGTCTACATAATCAGGCAATCCATCTTTATTGAAGTCGTAATACACTCTTGTAAAAAATGATTGCGGACTTACCTTGTGCTGCTGGAAATCGGGCTGTGTTTGGGTTCCAATATTAAAATAGATCTCGCTTCCATAGAAGCCGGCATCTGTGGTATAGCTAAGGTCGAGATCGCCATCATTATCGATATCAGCAATGGTAAATGTAATACCATAAAATGCATACGCAAAGCGTACAGGATTAGCCGCTTCGTTAGCCACAAACTTAGGCTGCGCGGGCGTTCCCTGGTTTTGATAATAGTGAATGGTAGTGCCACCAAAGGAATACGACTCGCCGATGAAACAGTCGAAATCACCATCGCCATCCATGTCAGCAAACTGGATGTCGGAGAAAGTATAAAAGCCATCATCAGTGGTAGCAAAGCCGGTATTGGCATCACGCACATACACCGGTAAATTGTTGGTGCCAACATTGCGAAACAGAACAGGAATAGCGGGAATGTACGTTTGATCGCTATAGATTTTTGCATAGCAATCGAGGTCGCCATCAGCATCAATATCAACGAAGTCGAGACCGTAAATTTCTTCGCTGCCTTTCAGCAGTTTCGTGATGGGATTGGCAGCGTCAGCGTTTTGAAAAGTCTTACACGAAGTTTGGGAAATAGCAGGCAGACCAAGCGCCAGGAAGAGACAGGCAGCCGCACTGCCTTTGGCAAGCGACGATCCTTGTAAAGACTTTTGAATAAACTGCCGGACTTCTTTAAGCTTACGGCGGCGGTACTGACGTTGTGTAAACAGGCGACTGATTTTAAGACCAGCTTTTTTAGAATTTGCATAAGCCGGCGAAAAGGTAAATTTTCTGCGCTTCATAGTAGTTAGTTTGTAAATGATAGAGGCATCGAATGTATAATTATTTGGCGATATTCAGATATTGCTTTATGGATTGAAGTTTTTAATTGCGAAACATAAAGAAGCGGAGCATACTTGATTATTGTTGTTTGAATAAACGTTTGCAGTGAGATTATCCTATGTTGCTTTGCAAATCGCATCTGCCGGTTACAATGTTATAATTTTGCTTCTTATTCTTATCTCTATGCGCCTGCCGGTTCTCCTGTTTTTTCTTTTATTATTTTATGGTAAAAAAAGCCACGCGCAAATCATAGCGCCGGGCGCAACATTGACATTGGTAGATAGCAATTTTGCCTTTGCCGAAGGACCTGCAACCGACAAGTGGGGAAACATATTCTTCACCGATCAGCCAAACGATAATATCTGGAAGTATGATACAAGCGGAACTCTCTCTTTATACATGCATGGTACAAATCGGGCTAATGGTATGTACTTCGATAAAAAGGGAAATTTAGTAGCCTGTGCAGATGAAAGCGGCGAGCTGATTTCAATCTCTCCGTATAAAAAAGTAAGTGTACTTACAAAAGGTTACCAGGAACATGTATTGAATGGTCCTAATGATGTATGGATCAATCGCAGAACGGGTGGCATTTTTATTACCGATCCTTATTTTCAAAGAGATTACTGGATACGCACACATGCTGACAGCGCTTTGCGCGGTGAATATTTATATTACCTGCCACAAGGCACACATAATTTGATATTAGCAGACAGCAGCGTGAAGAAACCCAATGGCATTGTAGGAACACCGGATGGAAAATACCTGTACGTTGCGGATATGGGTGATTGGAAAACATACCGGTATTCTATTAACAAAAATGGTTCTTTACACAATAAGAAACTCTTTGCCAATGAAGCATCTGACGGCATGACGATAGACAGTAAAGGCAATGTTTATTTTACCAATAATGGGGTAAGTATTTATAACAGCAGTGGAAAGAAGATTGCGCATATTAATGTGCCGGAAAAATGGACAGGCAATATCTGTTTCGGCGGTAAGAAAAAAGATGTTTTGTTTATCACTGCTTCAAAATCTGTGTATGTCATTCGCACAATGGTTAAGGGCGTGGAATGATTATTTTTCTTTTATGTAGGCATAAGCATTTTTAACTATTGAGCCGGTAATAGTTTCGTTCGAAAGTGTATAAACGGTAGCTGTTATTCGCTTTGCGAAAGCCTAAACATTGTCCCGAACCTTTAGGGAAGGATTCTTGCATGTCGAAGCAGCAAGAATTACAACAGCCGATCACAAAAGCGACAGTTGATGGTTACCAAAACTGTATTTTGTTTAAGAGGAATCACTTCGTAAAAATTATTGGGTTTTTCAACCTGAATAAAGCCTTTAATGAACGAATATCTTTTACGGATAGTTGCGATTATTTTAATCAAATAATCCTTTAGTTCCTTCTGCTTTGTTAGGTATGTGTAAAGAGAGATTGCATGCGTTATTGAGTTCAGTAATAAAGTGCGCTGCCAGCAGAGGTGAGGATAACTCGATATTCTGATGAACGAAAAAATAAAGTTTCTGTAAGCCTTCTTTCTGCCACTTTTTTATTCGCGTTATCCAATCGTCGAGGCGTTCGGTATCCGTTTTATGATTGGCTCCCACATAGCGCACAAAAGCAACCGGGCTGGTAAGGCGCATGTGCAGCATATCGCGGCGCCCGGCGGTATCAACAATAATGTTGGCAACTCCATTTGCCTGCAGTAACCCGCAGTATTGATTGAGCATTTTTTCATCGGAAAACCATTGCTCATTTCGCACTTCTATGCCAAGCGGGATGCCTTTGGGAAACTGCTTAACAAACGTTTCGAGCCGGTCAAAATCTTTTGGTTTGAAGTCATCTTTCACCTGGAGAAAAACCATACCCAGCTTATCTTCAAAATTGCTGACCGCATTGCAGAAATCTTCCACCGGCTGCTTTACATCGATAAGCCTTTTGTAATGGCTGATGCTATTGGTGAGCTTGGGAAAAAAATGAAAACCGGCGGGTGTTTTTTCTTTCCACGCAGCTACCTGTTTCCAGTCGGGCAGATTATAAAAAGTGGCGTTCAGCTCAATCGAGTTAAACTGGGTTGAATAGTAAGCCAGCTCATCCTTTGTGCCGCGCGGATAAAAGCCTTTTAAATCGGTGCGGTTCCATTTGGCGCAGCCAACGGAAGCTTCCATCCCTTTGCCGCCCTTTGCTTTTGCAAGAACTTCTTTTGTATGCGGGCTATCTTTTGGCAGGGTAAAATCAATATTGCCGGGATGGCTTACTTTCCCAAATTCCATATGTAAAGTGTTTGTATTTTCTCTTTCAGTGCAGTCAAAATTAAACATGTGTTTCTTGATTGAATGCGACTATTAACAATCATTGGGTTTTTTGCTTAATCCGCTATCGCCTGAATTGCTAACTGAAAATCGGCTACTTCATTAAACCTGCAATCAGGTTAATAGTGAGCGCTACGGCAAATGTGTTTAGGGCAAAAGAAAGTAAGCCATGCCATAACACAGAGCGCCGTATTAATCTTGAACTGATCTCGATATCCGATACCTGGAAAGTACAGCCGATGGTAAAGGAGAAATAAGCAAAATCAATATAATCCGGGTCTTCGTCGCCGGGAAAGTTAAGCCCTTCGGCATCTTTGGTATTATCGTCGGGGGCGTCGTCGTAATACATGTGTGCATAATGAAAAGTATAAAGTGTATGCACCATAAACCAGGCAAGCAAAATGCCCGTGATAGAAACGAAAATGAACATGCCACGACCGCTGTCGTCATCAGAGCCGGAAATCATAAGCAGCAGTACAATAACAAAGCTGGCGAGCGACGACAGCAAAACCATAAGGTACACGAAAAGCTTGCTGCCGTCATCTTTGCGGGCTGTCTTTTTTATCTCCTGGATAGGGCGGGTATATAAAATAATCCACCCGGTAATGAGATAAACAGATGCAAACACAATCCAGATGATCATGGTTTCGACCAACGGGTTCTCGTCTTTCGGAATAATCAGGAAAGCTGCTACAGAAAGCGCCACGCTAAGCAGGATGCGCTGCAACGGGTGCATGTGGAGAAGAAAATTATTCTGATGACTTTTTTGACTTGTCAAGGACATAGGATATTATATGGAAAATTTAACCGAAGATAACCGCCCTTTTTCAACATGACGAAATATAAATGGCTGAATTGCAGATGCTTTATTTTAATAATATGCACTAAGAAGCAACTGGGATAGTGAAAGCAATTGTAAACAAGTTAAAAAATAATCAACACCCTTTACAGGCTTGCAATAGAGGCTGTAATGGCTTACCTTCGCGGCCTTATGGAAATTCGCAACATTGCAATCATTGCACACGTTGACCACGGCAAGACAACCTTGGTTGACCGCATCTTACATACCACTAAGGTATTTCGTGATAACCAGGAAACCGGTGAGCTGATTATGGACAGCAACGACCTGGAGCGCGAACGTGGTATTACAATCTTCAGTAAAAATGCAGCCGTTACCTATAAAGGCGTAAAAATCAATGTGATTGATACACCTGGCCACAGTGACTTTGGAGGTGAAGTAGAACGTGTATTAAAAATGGCTGATGGCGTTTTGCTATTGGTTGATGCTTTTGAAGGACCCATGCCGCAAACACGTTTTGTGCTGCAGAAAGCCCTGCAACTAAACCTGAAACCCATGGTTATCATCAACAAAGTTGATAAGCCAAACTGCCGCCCCGATGAAGTGCATGATGCAGTGTTTGAACTCTTCTTTAATCTGGATGCAACCGAAGAGCAGCTTGATTTTCCAACTTTTTATGGTTCGGGTAAAAATGGCTGGTTCAATGATAGCCTGACGCCAACTGAAGACATTACGCCGTTAATGGACGGTATTTTAAAATATGTTCCCGAACCTAAAGTAAATGAAGGTCCGCTGCAAATGCAGATTACATCATTGGATTATTCTTCTTTTTTAGGTCGCATTGCCATTGGCAAAGTAGCTCGTGGCGTGATAAAAGAAAATCAGCCGATTGCCTTAATGCAGGCTGAAGGCGTGATAAAGAAAATGCGTATTAAAGAATTATACGTATTTGAAGGTATGGGCAAGCGCAAAGTAACAGAAGTAGTTGCCGGCGATTTATGCGCAGTTGTTGGGTTGGAAGATTTCAACATTGGCGATACCATTGCTGACCAGGAAAACCCGGAAGCATTGCCAATCATCAGCGTGGATGAGCCAACAATGAGCATGTTATTCAGCATTAACAACTCACCTTTCTTTGGACGCGATGGTAAATTTGTTACCAGCCGCCACCTGCGCGACCGCCTGATGAAAGAAACAGAAAAAAACTTAGCCCTGCGTGTAGAAGATACCGACAGTGCTGATAGCTTTTTAGTATACGGACGCGGCATCCTTCACCTTGGTATATTGGTAGAAACCATGCGTCGCGAAGGGTACGAATTAACGGTTGGTCAGCCGCAGGTACTGGTAAAATATATTGACGGTAAAAAGAGCGAGCCTTATGAAAACCTGGTGGTAGATGTTCCTGCTGATTTTAGCGGAAAGGTAATTGACCTGGTTACGCAGCGTAAAGGCGAGCTTCAGATAATGGAAACCAAGGGCGAAATGCAGCATCTTGAGTTTGAAATTCCATCACGCGGTTTGATCGGGTTGCGTAGTAATATGCTTACCAATACAGCCGGTGAAGCAGTTATGGCGCATCGCTTTTTAGAATACAAACCCTGGAAAGGTCCGATTCCGGGCCGTAACAATGGAGTATTACTTTCGAAAAACCAGGAAAGAACAACCGGTTATTCGATAGATAAATTGCAGGATCGCGGAACTTTCTTTATCGATCCGGGAGAAGAAGTATATACAGGTCAGATTATTGCCGAACACATTAAACCAGGTGATTTAATTGTAAATGCAACAGAACCTAAAAAGCTGACAAACCACCGCGCCAGCGGTAGCGATGACGCTTCGCGCATTGCTCCTAAAACACTGATGACGCTGGAAGAATGTATGGAATATATTCAGGAAGATGAGTGTATAGAAGTGACGCCTAAAAACGTTCGGCTGCGCAAAGTGTTGTTGAACGAAGAAGAAAGAAAGCGCACTCAGAAAAGTATGAAAACGGAAGCTGTGTAAAGATTTTTTCTTTATCTGGTAATAAAAAAAGCATCCGCCGCGGCGGATGCTTTTTTGTTGGCTGCACTATTGCCGCAAAAAAGCTGTTCTTTAGCAGATGCGGTATTCTTTTTCTGTAGTTGTTCTTTTATTTTTTTGTAAAGCATCAGCACAACCGAGAACTGATCCGTTTCTGCAAAAATTATTATTATCAAATCCTGATATTCAGTATCAAAACATCATCAATCATCCCCAACAATATCACTTACAAATCATCTACACGCAAATCAACCGGGATGTTCATAACAAGCCTTCCTTTACCAATTATTATTTTGGCAATGATCCTGGTCAGTATTATTACCCGGCCTCTGTTGTTAAACTTCCCCTGGCAGCTTTGTCATTAGAAAAGTTGAATGAAATAAATAAGAAAGGGGTTAATAAATTTACTCCGATACAATTTGACAGTGCCTACCCACGCCAAACAAAAGAATGGAATGATAGCACCGCGGAAAATTACCAGCCATCTATCGCGCAGTTTATCCGTAAAGCCTTTTTGATTAGTGATAACGATGCTTATAACCGCATGTATCAGTTTGTGGGTCAGCAAACCATTAATAGAAAATTACAGGATAAAGGCTATACGAACATGCGCATTGTAAGAGAGTTTATGGGCTTTACGGAAGATGAAAACCGGCATACCAATCCGCTTCGTTTTATGGATAGCAATAATAGCACAATCTATCAGCAACCGATGGCTTATAATAAGGACTCAATCCAATATCCGGCGCATGTGTATGTTGGCAAAGCGTATTACGATCGCAACGACAGTTTGATTCAGGAACCGATGGATTTTGCAAGGCAAAATACCATTCCCTTGCGAGACCTTCAGCAGATGCTGCAATCAGTTTTGTTTCCGCTTTCTGTGCAGGTAAAGCAACGCTTCAATTTGACAACAGAAGATTATCGTTTTCTCAAACAATACTTATCGCAGTATCCATCCGAAACGTCTTATCCAAAGTATGATACAGCGCAGTATTATGACAGTTATGTCAAGTTCTTTTTTAACGATGGTTTTCATCACGCTATGCCGCCCGGTGTGCGTGTGTTTAATAAAGTTGGCTGGAGCTATGGCTTCCTTACCGATGTATCGTATGTGGTTGATTTTACCCATAATATTGAATACATGCTTACAGCTACAATGTATGTAAATAAGGATGAGGTTTTGAATGATGATGCTTATGAATATACAAGTGTTGGTTACACTTTTCTTTACCAGCTTGGGCAAACCATTTACAAATACGATTTGCAACGCAAACGAAAAATAAAACCGGATTTAAAAGACTTTAAAATTCAGTATGAACATAGAAATCCGGGTGATACAAGACCTGTAGTAAAAGAAGCAGACAATTAAATATACCTGCGAATGTTATGTGCGGAGCTAAGTTGGCTTTGCTGTAGCTGTTCGTGATGTATTCGATGTTGCTTTGCTTTTCTCTCCCGATGTTTTCGGAAGTTTGAGTGCCGGCCAAACAGCCAGTAAAATGATTGCCGTTGATAAAAAGAATCCGCCCTGCAGAGCAATATGTTCTGCCTCAGCTCCTTTGCCTTGCTGCTGATAATGGTGTAATAAATATTGATGCAGTACGGCAATAATGCTGATGCCAATAGAGCCGCCAACCTGCATAAACAAACTGTAAAACGAAGAAGCCGTTGCCGATTTTTCATTCGGCACTGAATTAATAATAGCTGCTGATATAGGCGAAAATAAAAAGGCTAAACCAATGCCTCTTATCACCATTGGAATAACGATGGCTGCTATAGAACTTCCTTTATTTAATAAGCCCAGCCCCATTGTAGAAACCGCAATCAATATAAGCCCGGCTATAGATATAGCACGTGCTCCGTGCTTGTCTGACCATTTGCCCGACACAGGCATAAGTGCTGCAATAGCTGCCGAGGCAGGCAGCAGTAACAAGCCTGTTTCCAGCTCGGAATAACCCATTAATCCTTGTAACAAAAAAGGTAATAAAAACAAGCCACCGAATAAGGCTACTGAGCGTACCATCGTTACCAGAATGCCGGATACGAAGCTGCCGTTTGTAAACAATGATAAATCTAACAATGGCGCATCTTTCCTTCGTTCCGTTTCTATAAAAATGAATAAACTGAGGAGAGAAATAACAAACGTCAGGTACAATTCTGCGGAAGCAAAACCGGCTTTTTCTATCCTTGCTATGCTGTATTGAAACAGAACAATAAATAGTGTAAAAAAGATAAAGCCGGTCATATCAAAACGAGGTGCATCGCCACTTTTCTTTCCAATTTCTTTCAAGTATTTTACCGATAGCCAAAAGGCTAATACACCAAAAGGAACATTGACGAAGAAGATAGAAGGCCAACCAAAATATTGGGTAAGCGCACCACCAAGCGTAGGCCCTAATGCCGGGCCAACCACTACGCCCAAGCCCCACCAGCCCATCACTTTGCCTCGTTCTTCTTCGGTAAATACAGACGACAACATGGCTAATGCAACAGGTGTTAGAGCGCCGCCGCCCAATGCCTGCAGAATGCGGGCCGGCAAGAGTAAAGAGAGGCTGGGCGCCAACCCGCATAACACTGAACCGCATATGAATACACAAATGCTGATGAGGTACATTTTGTATAAACCTATTTTATCCTTAAGCCAGTTAGTAAGCGGCATAAACACGCAGAATGCAAGCATATATGCGGTAATTACCCACTGAATATCATCTACCTCTACTTTAAACTGCTTTTGCATTACTGGCAATGAGATATTGACGATGCTATTATCCAGCGCCGCCATGAACGTGCCCAGCATTAAAGGAATGATAACCGCATTTTTATTTTTCATTTATTAATGCATATGAATTATTGTACCAAAAGATGGCTTGCAGTAATGAAGATTTTAAGCGAAATTTAATTTTCGCTACTCTCTATGTAATCTGCTTAAAACACATGCCCGGAAGTAATCAATCATATTTAATGGCTTATAACAATATTATTTTAGAAAAGGCTGTCTTAAAAGTCGAAACAGCCTCTTTTTTATTCGGATACCTGATGGAGAAAGTTCTCGTTTAAGCGATTCTTAAAGCCTTCATTTTACTTTTGAGTCAGCCTCTTTTTGGGTAATATTTTTAAATGGCTGTTCCATATTCGCTTTAGTAAAAGTCACATCATTGCCCGGAACGCTGATGGGAGCATTCCTGCGTGTCGAAGCAGCAGGAATGGCAACAACTGTCGATGACAAAAGCGGCGGACGATGGTTACTAAAACTGTATTCTGTATTGTTTCCAAAATGAATCTCTGCCCTTTTGCAGGTTGTGGTGTTGCCATACAGCCTTTGCTATTGCCTTTGGTCAATTATAGGCGCGCGCAGGTTTTATTTTGTTGCTACTTTTACCATTGCATGAAAGAAAAACTATCGCCGTATTGGATTTGCCAGGCTGGCTGGGGCGCTTTTGGGCTGGTTTATGCATTCCTCTACATTACTTTTAATACTGAGCCGACACCTTATTTCTTTTCTGTTCTTTTTCTTTTCCTGCTTGAAGGACTTGTCATCAGTCATCTGATGCGTACCGTTATCAGGAATTATCACCTGCTGCAGCAACCGCTTACCAAGCAGATTGTAAGTATGCTTACAATCACTATACTGTTCTCATTTTTGTATGCCATTATAGACAGTTTGCTGGTGGTTTTTTTCAGGATAGATGACCCGGTTGTAAAAGACTATCCTTTCCTGCGCCGCGTGATGCGTATTGTGCTGACACCATTCATGTTTCTCTGCATCTGGAACCTGATTTATTTCAGCTATCATTACATTATTAAAAGCCGCCGCGATGAGCTTGATAAAATACGTTTGGAAAGTCTTGTAAAAGAGCTGGAACTCAAAACCATTAAAGCACATATCAACCCGCATTTTATTTTCAATGCGCTTAACAGCATCCGCGCTTTGGTAGATGAAGATCCGCAGCGTGCACGCACTGCCATCACTGAGCTGAGCAACATTTTACGAAGCAGTATATATGCTGAAAAGATGGAAACCACACCGTTGAAAAAAGAGTTGAGCATTGTTAAAGATTATCTTGCGCTCGAGCATATTCGCTTTGAAGATCGTTTGCAAATTGAATACGAAATTGATGAGGATACATTAGACCTTCCAGTGCCGCCAATGATGCTGCAAACGCTTGTTGAAAATGCTATCAAACATGGCATCAGCAAACAGAAAGAGGGTGGGATTATTAAAGTAAAATCTGGCTACATAGATAATCATCATGAACTGATGGTGCAAAACACAGGCGTGCTGAATGGCAATCAGGGGAACGATGGCTTTGGTATCAGCGGCACCATCGACCGGTTGCAACTTTTGTTTGGTTCAAAAGCATTTTTCAACATATATGATACTGACGACAACCTGGTGGAAGCAAAGGTGGTAATGCCTGTTATGCAAAATGAAAAAATAAAAGTATAGCACTTAAAAGCTATTATCAGTAACATACACATCTTACACTACGCATCTGACATCGCACATAAAATAACATACACAACCATGGCTATCAAAGCAATTATTATCGATGATGAACGCCTCGCCCGCAACGAATTGAAAAAGCTGCTTCACGACCACTCTGAAGTAGAAGTGATAGATGAAGCTACCAACGTAGATGAGGGCGTTGAAAAGATTGAACTGCAGAATCCTGATCTTATTTTTTTAGATATCCAGATGCCCGGCAAAACCGGTTTTCAGTTGTTGGAAGAATTAGAGCGCGCTCCGCATGTTGTGTTCACAACGGCTTATGATGAGTATGCGCTGAAAGCTTTTGAAGTAAATGCGCTGGATTATTTGTTAAAGCCTATCGAGCCAAAGCGCCTTACAGATGCCATACAGAAAGTGCAGTATGAAATGACCAAGGAAGCAAATGATGTGAATGCAGCATTCACACGCGGCCCGCTTACCGATGCCGACCAGGTATTTGTAAAAGACGGTGAGCGCTGCTGGTTTGTAAAGCTTGGCGAAATACGCCTCTTTGAAAGTGTAGGAAACTATGCGAAAGTTTTTTTCTCTACCAATAAACCCCTCATTTTAAAATCTCTGAATGCACTGGAAGAACGTTTGGATCCACGCACTTTCTTTCGCGCCAACCGCAAGCATATCATCAACCTGCGCTGGATAGAAAAGATAGAGCCTTACTTTAATGGTGGCTTATTGGTAGAATTGAAAGGTGGTGAAAAAATTGAAGTAAGCCGCCGGCAAACCGTGAAGTTTAAAGAGATGATGAGTTTGTGAGAAGCTGTAGGGTGTCAGCTATAAGCTTCGAGCAAATAAAACAACTCTGTTTCTCTATGCGAATATTATTCTTCGCATAGAGAAACAGAGAATGCAGAAAGAATATTCTCTTATGCTAAATTGATTTGATTGCCTCAGTTTTTGACCCATTCTACTTCATTAATACCTTAATATCTTCATCTCCACGAAGCGCGCCCATCTGCCGCAGTATCCAGTTGCTTTTCCAGTTTACAAAACGGCTGGCTGGCTTAACTGTATATTTTTTCGGGTTAGGCAAACAGGCAATAATCATAGCCGCTTCTTTCTGTGAAAGAGCAGCTGCGCTTTTTCTGAAATACGCTCTGGATGCGGCTTCGACGCCATAAATGCCTTTACCCATCTCAATCACATTCAGGTACACTTCTAATATGCGCTGCTTGCCCCAAATCCACTCAATCATTTTGGTAAAATAAAACTCGGGCACTTTACGAATGTATTTACTGATGCCTTCGCCCTGCCATAAAAATACATTCTTTGCTACCTGCTGACTGATGGTGCTGGCACCGCCGCCGCGCACGCGGTTTTTCTTTTTTAGGTTGGAGGATAAACTTCTATCCAACGATTTCCAGTCGAAGCCGCTATGCAAGGGAAACAACTGGTCTTCGCTGGCGATGGCAGCTAATTTTAAATTGGGTGAAATGGCATCGCCGCTTACATAATCGCGCTTCAATCCGTCACCACTTATCCACGCGCCAAATTGCGTAAGCGTAATGGGCGGCATTACCCATTTGCAAAGCAGCAGGTAAAAAAAAGATGATAAAAAAAGGAATAAAACGATGCGCTTAAAGCGTCGCCAGATACGTTTACGGTTGATTTTAAAGGCCATGATGCGAGATTACGAATGATTCAGATAAACAAACTTACACTGTGAGTGAGACATAAATGTTCCTTCTCGCTATTCATCACTTATTACCCGCAAAGATTAGCTGATTTGCTTGCCTGTCATGTGCCCGGTAAAAATACCATACATCAGCACAAGACCAAAAACCACGAGGATGATTCCCGAAACGCGGTCTATGATATGAATATTATGCGGCGTGAGCTTGGTGCGAAGTTTTCCCGCCAATATTACTTTACTTATATCAGCCGCCAATACAAATAAAAGGCAGGTGGCAAATACGATATATCGATATTGCTCAGGTGCATTTGTGGTTTCCGAATCTTCCAAAATGGTTGCCGAAGCTGCAAACCAAAATAAGGACACAGCGGGATTTAATAAGTTCATAAAAAAGCCAGAAAAAAAGCCTGCTATCATATCGCGTTTTCTGAATACGGTGATCACTTTCACCTCATCTGGACGCGGCACTTTCTTAAAAAAGAAATTAAATACACCAAGGAGTATTAGGAATACGCTACCTGCAATCCCGATAAATTTTTCATGACTCATCAGGTGCTTAAAGAGCTGCGAAAAAAAATTGCATACCGCCACCAGCAGCACGTCACTTGCCGATACGCCGGCCACAAAAGCAAAGCCGCCTTTATGACCATTGTTCAGGCTTTGCCGGATGATGGAAAACACAATAGGACCTACTGAAATACTAAGCAATAATCCTAATGCCAAACCTTTAAAAAAGGCTGCAATCATTACGTCTGTTTAAAATACAAATGAAGGACGAATATAAAGGTTTCACGCATTGGCAGCATAGAGGGTGCGTATATAAAAAGATAAATCGTGTCAGCACATGAATTCTTATAACTTAAAAGCTGGTGTGCTGTTTAAAAATTCAAACTTTGTTGGTTGCTGACTAACAACATTCTGCCATAAAAAAAATGGCAAACCCGCATTTTAACCTCAATAATGGTCAGTAAGAAAAGAAATACAAAATACAGTTTTTGGTAACCATCGTCCGCCGCTAATCTCATCGGCAGTTGCGACGCTCCCATCAACGTTCCGGGCAATGATTGAGCTTTTACTATAGCGAATCTTAATTTCTAATCCTTTTTATTTCTTCAATCGCTGTTCGCCGGTTAATCATAACGTTATAAGTTCTTCAAACGGTAATTCGCGAACTCATACGTCAGCCTGCTTCATTACTTCTTAATACAAATGAAGAGCAAAAATTTTAATCTTTTTCTAATCGCAAGAATTTGGAACCCGTTATCTGCCCTTCTTATTTTTGAGTAGTTAAATCCAATACATTATGCAGACTTTATTTCTCATTATGGCATTTGCCAATGTTGCAGCCATTTTATTTTTTGCGCTTCGCTATGCAATCAAAACCAATCACGAAAGAAAAATTCGTCAGGATTTTTCACACTCTGACGGAGGCGGTTTGCGGTTGTCTTTGTAAATTATTTTCACACACGTAAGCAAACGAATAGTCATTACGCAAACAACTTTACCTTGATGGTGAATACCAGGCTGACGATATACCGGCCTGGTATTTTTATGTTCTTATTTTAACAGGAAAATACAGTTGCCGGCCTTTCAGATTTCCTTCTCTATTCAGCCTTCGCCGTTACCTTCACCTGCATTTTTAAAAGAAACGAAACGCATGAGGAAACTATGGGTGCTGCTGGCGGTTGCCGGCTTTTTATCAGGATGTGCAACGAGAAAAAAACCGAAATCTGTTCCGCGTGTTACACGGGCAACGCCCACCGGGGATACCACGCGGAGATTGCCTCCGCAAAAGATAGGAGTCCCGAAAGCATATAGCGATGTAATCACCGGCAAAGCCATCACCAAACGTGGCTTATTTACCGTTCATAAAGTAGACGAAAAATGGTATTTCGAAATACCCGATAGTTTGTTGAACAAAGAAATTTTGGCCACCACGCGGTACACCAAAACGCCTGCAGGCAGCAATGCTTATGGCGGCGAACTGACCAACCAGCAAACGCTTTCGTTTGAAAAAGGTCCGAATAACAACATTTTTCTTCGCGTTATTACCATTATCAGTGTTGCCGATTCAACCAACCAGATTTATAAAGCCGTTACTAACTCAAATGAGAACCCGATTGCGGCAGTATTTGATATCAAAGCCTTTGGCAGAGATACTATTAACAAAAAGGATTCTGTAAGCGTAGTGATAGATGTAACGGATTTCTTTAGAGGCGATAACCAGATTGTAAGCGTGAGTCCGTGGAATAAGCGCGCTTATAATTTGAGTGGTTTAATCAGCGATCGTTCTTACATAGATAATATCAATAGTTACCCGTTAAATACAGAAGTAAAAACGGTAAAAACGTTCGCGTCGAGTGGCGGCTTTGGTGGCTTCCCGGCAGGTCCGTTTCCTTCCACTACACTTCCGGCTGCTGCGGCTGCCGGCGCGGTTACATTAGAGATCAATAATTCGTTTATCCTGCTGCCTTCAAAGCCAATGGCAAAGCGGGATTTCGACCCGCGCGTTGGTTATTTTGCGGATGATTATATCGTATATGGAGATGATCAGCAAAAGGTAAAAGATAATGTGTTTACCGTTCGCTGGCGCTTAGAGCCAAAGCCTGAAGATATGGACAAATGGAAGCGCGGCGAACTGGTTGAGCCTGCCAAGCCAATTGTTTATTATATAGATCCGGCTACGCCAAAACAATGGCGTCCGTATTTAATTATGGGCATCAACGATTGGCAGAAAGCCTTTGAGAAAGCGGGTTTCAAAAATGCCATCATGGCTAAAGAATGGCCGGTAAATGATAGCGGCATGAGTCTTGAAGATGCGCGTTATTCAGTACTTCGCTACTTCGCTTCTGATATTGAAAATGCGTATGGTCCAAATGTTCACGACCCGCGTACAGGTGAGATTTTAGAAAGCCATATCGGCTGGTATCACAACGTGATGAAGCTATTGCACGACTGGTATTTTATCCAAACCGCTGCCGTTGACCCACAAGCAAGAACGATGAAGCTGAACGACTCGCTGATGGGCGAACTGGTTCGCTTTGTCTCTTCGCATGAGATTGGTCATACACTTGGCTTGCGCCACAACATGGGCAGCAGCAGTACAGTTCCTGTTGATATGCTGCGCAATAAAGCGTGGGTAGAAGCGCACGGTCATACACCTTCCATTATGGATTATGCCCGCTTTAATTATGTGGCGCAGCCCGAAGATGGCATCACTGAAGCCGGCTTATTTCCGCGCATTGGTGAGTATGATAAATGGGCAATTCAATGGGGCTATTCCTATAGTGGCGGAAAAACTGAGGAACAAGATAAAAAGATTGTCAACAAATGGGTTATCGATAGCCTGAAAGCCAATCCCCGCCTGTGGTTTGGCACCGAAAGCAATCCGTACGATCCGCATTCGCAAACGGAAGACCTGGGCGATAACAGCATGAAGGCAAGTGCTTATGGCATTAAGAATCTGCAGCGCATTTTACCACAATTGCCTACATGGACAAAAGAAGATGCGGATGTGTATGAGAACCTGGAAGACATGTATTCGCAGCTTACTATCCAGTTCAACCGCTATGTGTTTCATGTATTGAAAAACGTAGGTGGTATTTATGAAGTGCCCAAAAGTGTGGAGCAAAGCGGCGATGTGTATTCGCCTACACCAAAAGCAACGCAGAAGGAAGCCATTGCGTTTTTAAACAAGCAATTATTTGAAACACCAGGCTGGTTGCTGAATAAAAGCATTCTGAACAAATTCAGCAACCCGGCATCGGCGGAAGCCGTGGGAAACATCCAGACGAATACAATTAATAGTTTAGTGTCTCCTTCGCGGTTGGCGCGTTTGGTATACAGCAGTTATCGCTTTAGCGAGAACAACCCATATACGGCTGATGAAATGCTGACCGATGCGGAAAGTGGCATCTGGAGCGAGCTGCATACAAAAAAGCCAATCGATATGTATCGCCGCAACGTGCAGAAAGCGTATGCTGAAGCACTGATAAATATTTTAAATCCGCCGACTGGCGGCATCACTTTTTCGTTCAATGCTTTGGGCGCGTTGGGTACTACAAATGTGAAATCTACTGACGTGATGTCGATTGCGCGTGCGCATTTGGTGGAATTAAGAAGCAAGATATTGGCTGCCATTCCAGGCACAACGGATAAGATGAGTAAGTATCATTTGCAGGACGTGGCTGAAAGAATAAAGAGAGCGCTGGATCCGAAATAATCCGGCTTTTTTGCACGGAGGCATGAAGGCACAAAGATTTTTTCTTTGTGCCTTTTTCTTTATGCAGATAGTTGAATGATTTTGTTAGAAAGAAAGCAACGTGTACGGCAATGATGGTTTTGATAAATTTTCCGGCAATGATGGTCGCCTGGGCAACAACCATTAATTGTTTGCTATTCCGCCATATTTTTATATCGTCTTCCCGCGTTCAGCTTCGTACACCCGCATGACGCTGTATTAGCCTGAAAGCATTTCAGCAACCAATGAATGAAAAGGGTATTGCAAAAGGGAAGATTATCCTGCAGCAATTATTGATGAACTGGTAAGAAAGGCGGCTTAAAATAACATTAGAATTTGGCAGCGCGAAGCGTAGCTTACTATAGCTGGTTAGCTTTGTGGTATTGTAAGTCTGACAATTGAACCTTTTTTTACAAGCCGCCGGGTATCATTCCGGTGGCTTTTTTTATCTTCCGTTGGTATTGGTAGAATAAAGACAGTGATTAATAAAAAAGGCCTCCCGAAACTTCGGAAAGCCTTTTTGTATAGTTATATTTTCTGCTTTACTTTTTCACAAAATCCAGCACCACGTATGCACTGCTGCTTCCTACCTGCACCGGATCGCGCAGGGTAAAGCCTTCTTTAGATACATTGCTAAGCTCTAAGCGATAACCATCTGTAACTTTACGCGCTTTGGCATCGTTGGCTATGTTCTTAAACTGAAAATATTGTATGTCGCCATTTTTCGATGTGCTCCAATGAATGGCACGTGCACCGCCTGTACAATCATTGCTTTGCGTAATGGTGTACGTAGCATTGCCGCTCTCGGTAAGAAACCATTCGCTGCCCTGCAGGCATGCGCTGCTAACATCATCAAACAAGGTGATCTTGTAGCTTGACGGATTGCCACCGCCTTCCAATCTCACATTATTCACTATCCACCGCCCATTTAAATTGGTACCTTCTATTTTATGACGAACGCAGGAAGTAGCAAAACAAACAATCGCCACACCTATGATTGATATCCATTGTTTCATAAACAAAAATTTTTTGCAAATAAGACAAGGGAAATGCCAAACTATGTGTGAGGTTAGATGTGTGATACCATGTACGATGTTAGATGTGTGATGTACGAGGTGTTTAGGTGTGGCGGAGATGAGTCGACACTCGCAGTCATAATTTTCAAAAGTTCCTTGCTTCCTTTAATAAAAGTGTGATTGTAACAAGCTAAGGATATTATGCATGAATACATCACACGTCTAACATCGTACATAGAATCACCATTTGGCTCGGGCGGTAGGAGAGATGTCGAGAGGAGAAAAGTCTTGCTGAAGATATTTATAATAAGCGGTAATGGCAATCATAGCCGCATTATCGGTGCAGTACTGAAACTGCGGAATAAAAGTTTTCCAGCCGTGCTTTACACCAGCTTCCTGCAGTGCATTTCTTAGCCCGCTGTTGGCGCTTACGCCACCTGCAATACACACTTGCGTGATGCCAGTTTGCTGTACGGCTTTCTTCAGTTTCTTTACCAGGATATTAATAATAGTACACTGGACAGAAGCGCACAGGTCGGGCAGGTTTTCAGTAATAAAATTGGGGTTTGCGGCTGTTTGTTTTTGTAAAAAATATAGTACCGATGTTTTCAATCCGCTGAAACTAAAGTTTAGTTCCTGTATCTGCGGCTCGGCAAATTTGAACCGCAATGGATTGCCTTCTTTCGCATATTTATCTATCAAAGGACCGCCGGGATAAGGCAAGCCTAACAGCTTGGCCGATTTATCAAACGCTTCGCCTGCCGCATCGTCAATTGTTTCGCCAAGGATAGATAAATCGGTAGGTGATTTTGTCAAAACAATCTGTGTATGACCACCACTAACGGTAAGACACAGAAATGGAAATGAAGGCTTTGGATCTTCAATCAAATTTGCCAGTACATGCGCCTGCATGTGATGCACGGCAATCAAAGGTTTGCCTAAAACCAGGGATAACGATTTGGCAAACTGCGCACCTACGAGCAAACTGCCAATCAGTCCCGGTGCTTGTGTAAAGGCAATTGCATCAACAGATGATATAGAAGTGTTGGCAGTGTGCAAAGCCACATCTACCACCGGCACAATGTTCTGAATGTGCGCGCGGCTCGCCAGCTCGGGCACCACGCCGCCGTATTGCTCGTGTATTTTTTGCGTGGCAATATGGTTCGATAAAATAGTGCCATCAACACAAACCGAAGCACTGGTTTCATCGCAGGACGACTCGATGGCGAGAATAGTTACAGGATGGTATGATTGATCGGATGTCATTCGATGTACGATATCAGATGTACGATGTGTGATGTGATATGAATGTAAAGTGCGCTATAACGGTGCTTGCGACATGAACAAAGCCTTTAACTCTTCCGCTTCTGAAGGCTTCATTTTACCACCTAAAATCAAACGCACCTGCCGCCTGCGCAAGGCGCTTACGTACAGCACTTCTTCTTCTTTTGTTTCGGGAATCACAGGTGGCACAGCGCGCGGTTTACCGTTGGCATCCAGGGCTACGAATGTAAAATAGGCTTCATTGCTTTCATACTGATGCGTATAGTCTTCGCCCCATACACGGATGTAGATTTCCATAGACGTATTGAAAGCCCTTGTTAGCCTGGCCTCTATATGTACAAGATCGCCCAGCTTGATAGGTGTTTTGAAAGAGATATTATCAACGCTTGCCGTCATGCCGGGACCTTTACAATGCTTGCCGGCAGAGATGGCGGCCGCAATATCCATCCAGTACATTAGCCGTCCGCCCATCAGGTTGCCATAAGTATTGGTATCGTTGGGCAGCACAATCTCGTTCATCACGATAAAGCTTTCCGATACACGTATTCCTTCCATGTTTTTTATTTCAGCAAAGATAGCTTGATGTATGATGTGTGATGTACGATGTGCTTGGGTGTAACATGCTTATATTTATTGAATGGATGCAGAAGAGATAAAGAAAAGAACGAAGCAATTTGCTGTTGATGTCGGCAGGCTGACATTGCTATTAGAGAAAAATGATATAAACAGAAATAATTCTAATCAGATTATCAGGGCTGGCAGTTCTGTTGGAGCTAACTATCGTGCTTCAGGAAGAGCCAAATCAAAAGCTGATTTTATAAACAAACTAAAAATTGTAGAAGAAGAATCAGACGAAAGTCTATTCTTCCTTGAATTGTTATTTGAGTTTAACTCAAAAGAAAAGGGATAGAATTATAGCATTGCTTAAAGAAGGTGAAGAACTCTTAAAAGTAATCGTTGCTACCATTAATTCATCACGCTACACTTAAGCACATCGTACATCACACATCGAATCATTCATACGTGTACTCAATCCTTCCAACGGGTTGTTGCTGCTTGTTATAAGCCATTTCCGCCTGCTTTAAACCATTGGCATTGTAGGTGTATTTCCAGACAATATAATTGCCGCTTCCGGCTGGCACCTGCATCATCTGCGATACGTTGCCAGCTTCATCATATTCATATAAAAAATCGGGAAGCATTTTTCGAAGCCGGTCATTGAAGCGTACAATATCGGTAAGCTGGTTACGGGCATTGTAGTAGTAATAATAGGTTTCTGCCTTTTGTTTTTTTCGCATCCAGGTTTCCTGCGCTACGTTGTTGTTATCGTAGGTAAATGTTACAAACGTCGTGTCTGATTTATCCTTGATGCGTATCATTTGCTTAGGCAGATTATTATCGTAACTCCATTGATGCACTTCATTAGAATGACTGTTCATAAATGCATCGTCTGACGTAGTGCTGATGCGGCTGATATTGCCCGATGCATCGTAAGTGTATTGCGTTTTGCTCAGCACATTTGTACTGCTGTCTATCGTTTGCACCAGCCTGCCATTACTGTACGTGTTGATAGTAATTGCATTGCCGGAAGAGGGATCGCTTGTATTAATGGTAATGGTTTTTGCATCGGGCGAAATGCGTTGTTCCACAGTGAATCCATCAACAGGGCGGTTGCCTTCAAAAGAAGTGGCGGACACATGCTTTATTCTCGCAGCGGTTAAGGAAGTATATTGCTTTGCCGACTGTTGCAGGGCAACAATATCATTGTAATAATATTGGCTGAAAACCGATGGCGAATAAAAGAGAACCATCAATAAGAAAAAGCAATGTATCCGTTTCATGCAACAAAAATCTTCATTTACCGGAAGCAAACGAACAAAAGATTTGTTAGAACATACGCAGGGAAAATGATAACGGCGGCTTAACGTCTTTTGCTTGTTTGTGATGTATGTATGCTGTGTGTCATTTACGCTTCGCGAAAACGCGGCAGGCGGATAAAGAATGTAGTGCCTTCGCCTTCTTCGCTTTCAAACCAGATGTTGCACCGGTGTTTTTCAATAATATGTTTACTGATGATAAGCCAAGCCTGAATGTTTTTCGCCGTCAGCTCCAGCCCGTTCGGCTTCTATAAATACATCATAAATGTGGCTGCGATAAGTGCCCGGAATGCCGATGTCATTGTCTTTTATTTCTAACAGAATGTCATCTTCTTCTGCATATTGAATCCATTGTATAAAGGCGATGATAAAAGTAAAACAATTGCTACGCAATAACTTCTCTTAAGCATTTCTTAATCAGAAATTGATTTTTTGGGTACAGCGGCAGCAATTTCCTTTATCTCATTGAAAGATATATCTGGTAATCATCTTTACTTGTTGCCTATTTAACCTGTTTGATTACCGGAATTGATGCCCGGTTAACAGGCACTTACATCATCAGCACTTATCTTCACTTTATGAATTTTGATTTAGGAAAACTGGTGCGCAACAACATCAAACAGTTAACACCGTATTCATCTGCGCGCGATGAATTTGCCGGAACGGCGCAGGTATCTCTTGATGCCAACGAAAATAGTCTTGGCTCGCCTCTTTTAAAGTGGTACAACCGGTATCCCGATCCGCATCAGCATAAACTGAAAGAAGCAGTTAGCAGCATAAAAAATGTGGCTTCGCAACATATTTTTTTAGGTAATGGCAGCGACGAATGCATTGACCTTTTATACCGTTGCTTTTGCGTTCCCGGGCAGGATAACATTATCATTTGTCCACCCACTTATGGCATGTATGAAGTAAGTGCCAACATCAATGATATCGCTATCCGCAAAGCGCCGCTGCTGCCCGGTTTTCAGCTTGATTTAGTGCACATCGAAACGCTGATTGATGAACATACAAAGCTCATCTGGGTTTGCTCGCCCAACAATCCCACCGGCAATTCCATGCGCCGGGAAGACATTGAAATGGTGCTGAATAATTTCAATGGACTGGTGATAATTGATGAAGCATATATCAATTTTTCAAGACATAAATCATTTATCCGGGAACTGGCTGATTACCCAAACCTAATTGTGTTGCAAACCTTCAGCAAGGCGTGGGGTTTGGCAGGTTTGCGTCTCGGTCTCGCCTTCGCTTCTGAGGAAATTATTGAGATAATGAATAAAGTAAAGCCGCCTTACAACATTAGCGAAGCCACGCAGGAACTGGCTTTGCAAGCCTTGCAAAATGTAGGTCAGGTGAATGATATGATCAATGAACTGGTGGATATGCGGCAGGCGCTGAAAGAAGTGCTGGAAGGGCTTCCCGGTGTGGAAAAAGTCTATCCTTCGGATGCTAATTTTTTATTGGTAAAAATTGGCGAAGCCAAAAAAGCTTATCAATACCTGTTGTCGAAAAGCATTGTGGTGAGAGACCGCAGCAGCGTACAACTCTGCGAGGATTGCTTGCGTATTACCATTGGTACCGAAGAAGAAAATACAAAACTGGTAGACGCTTTGCTGGAATACAGCGATGCCTTGACAACGCATTCATAAAACACAACTGATAACGATCATTATTATGAACAGATTTTTCAAAAACATCTCCTTGTTATTGTTGGCCTCCTTGTTCTTTTCTTCTCTTTTTGCTTTCGGTAAAAAAGATTCAGCAAAGGAAAAAGACGCTGCCATTCAACCAGATAAAGACAATGCAGGATTGAAGCTGCCTGCGGGTTTCAGCGCATTGTTAGTAGCTTCTAAACTGGGCACGGCTCGTCATATTACCACAACACCGGAAGGTGATTTGTATGTGAAGCTGGATGGAAACGTAAACGGTAAAGGCATCCTTTATCTTCATGATGACAATAAAGATGGAAGAGCAGAAACCATCACCGGGTTTGGTGATTATGGCGGCACGGGCATCCTGATTAAAAATGGTTATCTCTACGCTTCATCTGATAATGATGTATATCGTTACAAGCTCGGTGCAAATAATAAAGTTGCCAATGGTGCATTGCCCGAAACAATTGTAACGGGTTTGATCAATAAACACCAGCATTCTTCCAAATCATTAGCTATCGATAATAGTGGCAACCTGTATGTCAATATCGGCGCACCTTCCAATATTTGCGCGCAGCGTGGCAATGATAAGGAAGGGCGCATGCCATGCCCGCTTCTCGATTCTACCGGTGGCATCTGGATGTTTAAAGCTGACAAGCCCAATCAAACCTATGCAGATGGCGTGTGTTATACAACAGGCTTACGCAATGTGGTTGGTCTTGACTGGAACAATACGACCAATACGCTTTTTGTAATGCAGCACGGCCGGGATGCACTCAGCAGCACGTTTCCCAGCTTGTACACAACGCAGCAAAGCGCTGAACTGCCTGCGGAATGTATGTATGAATTGCACAACGGCGATAATGCAGGCTGGCCATATATGTATTACGATCAAAACCAGAAAAAGAAAATTGTATGTCCTGAATATGGCGGCGATGGAAAAAAAGAAGCGGACAGCAAATACATTACGCCGGCAGCCGCATACCCCGGCCACATGGCGCCCGATGGCTTGCTGTTTTATACAGGCAATATGTTTCCTGAAAAATACAAGAACGGTGCTTTCATTGCTTTTCATGGTTCATGGAACCGTGCACCGGAACCGCAGAAAGGCTACTTCGTGGTGTTTCAGCCATTTAAAGATGGTAAGCCAAGCGGCGACTGGGAAATTTTTGCCGACAACTTTGCCGGTGGCGCTGAATTTATGCAACCGGGCAGCGCTAAGCACCGTCCCTGCGGGCTGGCGCAAGGTCCTGATGGTTCGCTTTATGTAACGGATGATGCAGGTGGCAATGTGTACCGGATTATGTATAGTAAATAGATTCAAGCGTTCATGAATTAAAAATAAAATCGTCTTTCAGTGAAGAAAGCAAATCGATTTTATTTTTTACTTCTTTCTTGTATTACACAACAGCTATTTTTTTTCATGAAATATTACTTCCTCATTACCTGCATTTTCTTTATTTGTAATCGTGGTTTTTCGCAGGCAAAAACAGCCGCACCGGCAGGTAAGGACATTTATACAAAATATTGTCTTGCCTGCCACCAGCAGGATGGAAAAGGTGTTCCCAAACTTAACCCGCCGCTGATCAATACTTCCTATGTAACCGGTGATAAAAAAACTCTGATAACATGGGTGCTAAAAGGCAGCGGCGAAGAGAAAGTTGCGATTGACGGCAACTATTACAACAACAATATGCCGCCACAAAATTTTTTGAATGATGATGATATGGCGAAAGTGCTTACCTATATCCGCAGCAGCTTCGGTAATAAAGCAAGCGCAATAACGGCGGCTGATGTAAAAACCGTAAGAGCGACGGTGAACTAAAACAGAAAAGCAAATCGTTTCAAAATATTTCCTTGATTCAATTAAAAGCAAAGCGGTTATTGCGAATAAATAGCCGCTTTGCTTTTGGCTTATCTTTAACCCCGCGCTGTACCATTTCATTTATTTTTGTCAGCTATCACATAGAGCGAGCAATACATGAATAACTGCATTTTAAAAGTAATCCCAATTATTTTACTGGCTTTCCTTGCTTCGGCCTCTTTTGCCCAAAAAGATTCTACCATTATGGCTGATACAGCCGCTACGCGGGCATCCAGGAAGTTTTTAAATAAAATTGATCTCAGCAATCGTCCCAACGATCATTTTATGCTGCAGTATGGTTACGATACCTGGGGCAATGTTCCCGACAGCGTAAAGCCAGATGGTTTTTCGCGCCATTTCAATGTGTACATTATGATAGACAAGCCTTTCAAAAACAGCCGGCACATGAGTATCGGTTTTGGGATCGGGCTTGGCAGCAGCAATATGTTCTTTGATAATAAATACATTAACCTGAAATCGCCAACGGCTATGCTGCCCTTTACAGATGTAAGCGCAAGCGCGGTTAACCATTTTAAAAAGTTTAAGCTGACTACCGTGTTTGCAGAACTGCCGGTGGAGCTGCGTTATGCCGGCAATCCTGTAACGCCGGATAAAGGCTTTAAAGCAGCTTTGGGTGTAAAGGTAGGTACGCTTTTAAATCAGCACACAAAAGGAAAAGATGCTGAGGGTGCATCTGGTAGCAGCTTGTATGGCAGTAAGTATATTGTAAAGGAAAATAACAAGCGGTTTATTAACTCAACCCGTTTTGCTGCCACCGGGCGCATTGGGTTTGGCAATATTTCGCTTGACGCTTCTTACCAGATCACCAACTTCCTGAAAGAAGGCGTGGG